>NZ_JNXY01000032.1 GCF_000717135.1 Catenuloplanes japonicus | reverse complement strand
CCCCTCGCCCCTCGCCCCTCGCCCGAAATTTCAGCATAAAGAAGCCCCGGCAGCCGCTGCCACGGAAAGCCAGCCGCGCACCGCACAGCCGCTCCACGCCGAAGCCAGCCAGTGGATCATCGAGTGTCGCCGAGAGGGCCTCAGAACCGCCGCCTGAGGCCCTCTCGGCGACATTCGATGATCGTTTCGGCGCGTCGGGCACGGCGACAGAAAGTGGCAGCCATCCATACGGATGCAGCGGCCGGACCAAGCAGGTTCGCGGGGGCGGAATCCCCGGCGGCGAGAGCCGCCGTACCGCAGCCGGCACAGAGCGGCCGGCGACACGCGGACTCACCGAGCTTCCCGCGACAGGAGAAGGCGGGACGGAACCCACGGGCTCCTGTATACCGAAATGCCGGACGCGGAGCCTCCGGCACCCGCTTCCGGCCGCACCGTGCTGCCGGTGGGCCAACAGCGCACCCGACACTCACCTCCGGCCAGACCGACGCCCGGAAAGGTTCGCAGCGCGCCGGGCCGTGGGAGTTCGTGTGGTGTGCCGGACCACGACGAAACCGGCTCCTCGCGCCGTGCGGAGCGCCAGCGGAGCCCGGCGCGAGGTTTGCCCGCGGGAGCAACGCTGCCGGACCACGCCGGAAGCGGGAAAATGAATTAGATCTTGATCTCGCCCTTGAAAGACACCAGGTCGAGGCGGCCGGCTCACGTATCACACAATAGGGCGAAATTTCGGGCGCGGAGCGCCCGGCTCCCACGTGCGACCGGACACTGATACCGGAAAGCCGGTGGAGCGATGCGGGCGCCGGGGCAGCGAGGCGCCCGGCTCCGGGACCCGAGCACCCCGGGACCGCAGACGCGAGGCCCGGAGAGGACGCGAGGAACGAGGACGCGGGGCCGGTGGCGCGGGCCGAAGACGCGGGGAGCGGGGACGCAGGGCTCGAGCCGAGGGGAAACATGGGATGAACCGGTGGGTAACGTC
The DNA here is from genome assembly GCF_000717135.1 of Catenuloplanes japonicus. Lineage (GTDB taxonomy): Bacteria > Actinomycetota > Actinomycetes > Mycobacteriales > Micromonosporaceae > Catenuloplanes > Catenuloplanes japonicus. The sequence continues at coordinate 84,393 of NZ_JNXY01000032.1, read as the reverse complement.
GCTGACGCTTGTCGATGGATGATATAGACGTAGGCCGGGCCCGCGCACCGTGCGGGAGCGCGCGGGCCCGGCACGGCCTCACCCGACCGGGGCGGTCGTCGGGTGGAGCCAGCAGGCGACCGTGCGAACGGAGCCTGCGGGGGAAGCGGACGGGGGGCCGAGCGGCGGCAGGTGTTTGTCGCAGGGGTCGAAGGCCTTGGGGCAGCGCGGGTTGAAGGAGCAGCCGGTCGGCATCGAGCGCAGGTCCGGCGGTGAGCCGGGGATGCCGGTCAGGTCGCGCTTCTCACCGCGCAGCGCGGGGAACGAGTTGAGCAGGCCGTGGCTGTACGGGTGGAGCGAGTCCCGGTAGAGCGCGGCCGACGGGGCCTCCTCGACGATCCGGCCGCCGTACATGATGGCGATCCGGTCGGCGAACTCGACCAGCAGCGACAGGTCGTGCGTGATGAACAGGACGGAGAAGCCGAGCCGTTCGCGCAGGCCGACGAGCTGGCGGAGGATCTGCCGCTGCATGACCACGTCGAGCGCGGTGGTCGGCTCGTCCATGATGACGACCTGCGGTTCGAGCGCCAGCGCCATGCCGATCATGACGCGTTGCCGCATGCCGCCGGAGAGCTGGTGCGGGTAGGCGTCGAGCCGGTCCGCGGCGATGCCGACCAGGCCGAGCAGTTCGCGGGCCCGGTCGCGCAGCGCCTGCCGGGACAGGCCGGGCGTGTGGGCGCGGATCACGTCGGTGAGCTGCTGCGAGATCTTGTGGACCGGGTTGAGCGAGTTCATCGCGCCCTGGAACACGATCGACGTCTCCGCCCAGCGGAACGCGCGCAGCTCGCGCGGCGACAGCGCGAGCACGTCGTACGGCTCGCCGTCGCGCGGGTGGTAGACGACCTGCCCGCCGGAGATCACGCCGGGCGGCGGGAGCAGGCGGGTGGCGCCGTAGGCGAGCGTGGACTTGCCGCTGCCGCTCTCCCCCGCGAGCCCGAGGACCTCCCCACGGTGCAGCGTGAGGTGGACCTCGCGGACCGCGTGCACGGCGTTCTCGCCGAGCCCGTAGTCCACGTTCAGGTTGCGGATCTCCAGCACCGGCTCCCGGCGGCGCGGCGTCGGGAGCGGAACCGGCGCGGCTTCCACGTCAGGGGCGCGCGTTGCCGTGGAACCTGCCGGTTCCCCGAGTGGCCGCGACCGCGCCGATGATTCGCTCGCAAGCTCGCTCATGCCAGTTCCTTCTCTTCACGATCAACATCAACACCAAGATCAACGGCATCCAGCGGTACGGCCGGCGCGTGCGGAGACACCGGCCGGGTACCGAGCGGCGTCGTCCTGAGCACGGGCGTGAAGCCGACGCGCATGCGTACCGTGTGGCCGGAAGCGGTTTTGATCGTCGTCTTTCCCGCGGAGCGCAGGCGCGGGCTGACGAACTCGTCGATGCCGAAGTTGACCAGCGACAGCGCGGTGCCGAGGATCGCGATCGCCAGGCCCGCGGGGACGAACCACCACCACGCGCCGGACGCGAGCGCCTGCTGGCCCTGCGCCCAGAACAGGATCGTGCCCCAGTTCCACTCGGAGACGGTGGTGATGCCGATGAACGCGAGCGTGATCTCGGACATGACCGCGAAGATGACCGTGCCGACGAAGCCGGACGCGATGATCGCGGTGAGGTTCGGCAGGATCTCGAAGAAGATGACGCGCCAGGTGGACTCGCCGGTGGCGCGCGCGGCCTCGACGTAGTCCCGGCGGCGCAGCGAGAGCGTCTGCGCGCGCAGCACGCGCGCGTTCCAGGCCCACGACGTCAGGCCGATGACCAGCGCGATCATCAGGTCGGTGCTGCGTTCCAGCAGCGACGTGATGATGATGATCAGCGGCAGCGCGGGGATGACCAGGAAGACGTTGGACAGCGCGGAGAGCGAGTCGTCCGCGGCGCCGCCGAGGTAGCCGGCGGTGACGCCGACGATGACGGACAGCACGGTGGCGATGACGCCGGCCAGGAAGCCGACGAAGACGACGCCGCGCGTGCCGACCAGGATCTGGCTGAACACGTCCTGCCCGAGGTGCGTGGTGCCGAACCAGTGCGCGCCGGACGGCGGCTGGAGCAGGTCGGACGAGCGGGCGGACGCGTCGTAGGGCGCGATCCACGGCCCGATGATCGCCAGCAGCACGAAGAATCCGACGATGGCGACGCCGGTGGCGGCCTTCTTGTTGGCGATGAACCGGAACGGCTGACGCTTGGCCGCGACCGGCACGACCTCTACCGCGGAGGGGGTGGACATCTCAGCCCTCCTTTCGGGTACGCGGGTCGAGGGCCAGGTAGGCCAGGTCGGCGAGCAGGTTCGCGGCCAGCACCGAGAGCGTGATGACCAGGAAGACGCCCTGCATGAGCGGATAGTCCTTCGCGCCGACCGCCTGGAAGAGCTGGAAACCCAGGCCGGGGTACGAGAAGACGATCTCCACGAGCAGCGTGCCGCCGACGATGAAGCCGAGCGACAGCGCGAAGCCGGACACGTTCGGCAGCAGCGCGTTGCGGGCCGCGTAGGCCAGCGCCACCCGGCGTTCCGGCAGGCCCTTCGCGTGCGCGACCGTGATGTAGTCCTCGGCCGCGACCGTGACCATCATGTTGCGCATCGACAGGATCCAGCCGGAGACGGACGAGATCAGGATCGTGAACGCGGGCAGGATGCTGTGCTGCACCGCACTGCCGATGAACCACTGGTCCCAGGCCGGGACCAGGCCGGGCTCGTACCCGCCGGACGACGGGAAGAAGCTGCCCGGACCGGCCAGCAGCGTGATCGCGATCAGGCCGAGCCAGAAGTACGGGATCGAGGAGAGGAACGTGGTCGCGGGCAGCAGTCCGTCGACCCAGGAGCCGCGCCGCCAGCCGGCCAGCACGCCGAGCAGCGTGCCGATCGCGAAGCTGACCACGGTGGTGATGCCGACCAGCGTGACGGTCCAGCCGATGCTGTCGCCGATCACCTGGGAGACCGGGGCCGGGAAGAACGTGAAGGACAGGCCGAGGTCGCCGTGCAGCAGCTGGGACCAGTACTCGACGTACTGCTGCCAGAGCGATTTCTTCTCGTCCAGGCCGAACAGGATGTAGAGCGACTGGATCGCGTCCGCGTTCAGCTGGCCCTGGTAGCGGGAGATCATCGACCGCACCGGGTCGCCCGGGATCAGGCGCGGGATGAAGAAGTTGAGCGTGATCGCGGCCCAGGCCGTGAACAGGTAGAACGCGACGCGGCGCAGGAGGTGTTTCATGACGCCTTCACCTCGGAATCGGCGTAGAGCCAGCAGGCCGCCCAGTGGCCGTCGGCGTCGCCCACGGTCAGCCGCGGTGGCAGCTCGACGGAGCAGCGCGGCATCGCGGCCGGGCAGCGCGGGTGGAACCGGCAGCCGCTCGGCGGCGCGATCAGGCTGGGCGGCTCGCCCCCGGCCTTGTCCTCCGGGGTGGCCTCGGCCAGCGAGTGCGCGGAGCCCTGGATCGTGTCCGGGTCCGGTGCGGAGTCGATGAGCAGCCGGGTGTACGGGTGGGCCGGCCGCTGCGTGACGGTCTCGCTGTCGCCGCCCTCCACCATCCGGCCGGCGTACATGACCAGCGTCTCGTCCGCGAAGTAGCGGGCCGACGCGATGTCGTGCGTGATGTAGAGGATCGCCAGGTGCAGGCGCTCCTTGAGGTCGCGCAGCAGGTTGAGCACGCCCAGCCGGATCGAGACGTCCAGCATGGAGACCGGCTCGTCCGCGAGCAGCACCTCCGGGTTCGCGCCGAGCGCGCGGGCGATCGCGACGCGCTGCCGCTGGCCGCCGGAGAGCTCGTGCGGGAACTTGTCCAGGTAGCGCTCGGGCGGCGTGAGGCTGACCCGGGTGAGCAGCGCGTACAGCGCTTCCTCCAGCTCCTTCTTCGAGGAGCCGCCGTTGCCGTGGATGCGCAGCGCGCGGGTGAGGTGGTAACGGATCGTGTGGACCGGGTTCAGCGACGCGAACGGGTCCTGGAAGATCATTTGGACCTTCCGGGCGTACGCGCGGAACGCTCTTCCGCCCTTGACCGTGCTGACCGCGCCGTGCAGCCGGATGTCGCCGCCGGTACGCGGGTAGAGCTGGGACAGCAGGCGGGCCACGGTCGACTTGCCGGAGCCGGATTCGCCGACGAGCGCGGTCACCCGGCCGCGGCGCAGCGTGAGCGTCACGTCGTCCACCGCGTGCACCGCGCGTGACCGGCGGGCGATCAGGTCGGCGAGGCCGCGTCGCACCGGGAAATGTTTGGTCAGTCCGTCGGCGGAGAGGACCGCCGTGTCGTCACTCGGCGTCATGCCGAACTCCTTACGCACATATGGTGCTGTCCTCCCTGGGCGGCGGTGGCGCGCCCAGGGAGGACAGCGGTTCAACTAGGAGTTGGCCGGCTTGAGGTGCAGGATGACGTCGACCGCGTTGGGCTGCGTGGGCTGGGCCGGGGCGTACGGGTCCTCGGCGGACGGCCAGCCGATCCAGTTCTTCACGTTGTAGGCGCCGCCGGCGTTGTCCGCGCCGACCGGGAGCATCGGCGCCTGCTCGACGAAGATCTTCTGCAGCGTGTTCATGGCCGTGGTGCGGGCCGCGTCGTCCAGCGCGTTGGCGTACGCCTCGAGCGCCGCCGTGGCCTCCGGGCTGTCGAAGCGCCCGAAGTTGCCGTTCTGGGAGACCTCGCCGATCGGCTTGAGCAGCTTGCCGTCCATGATCGTCTGGTACATGTCGTACGGGGTCGCGCCGCCGTTGGTCCAGCGGAACGTGGCCTCGAACGTGCCCTCCTCGACCGACTTCTGCCAGGCGTCCTGGGTGGCCTTGTCCAGCGTGGCCTCGATGCCGATCTGGGACAGGTTGTCCTTCACGATCTCCAGGCTGGTGATGTAGTCGGACCACGGCGCCGGGTCGGTCAGCTTGATCTTGACCGGTTTGCCGGACTTGTCCTTCAGCGTGGTGCCCTCGTACGTGTAGCCCGCGCCGGTGAGCAGTGCCTTCGCGCCCTCGACGTCGACCTTGTGCACCTGGCCCTTGTACTCCGGCGCGATGTACGAGTCGCCGGCCGGCGTCGGGATGCCGGTGACGGACGTGACCTCCGGGTGGAAGTAGCCGGCCGAGGCCTGCACGAAGATGTCGTTACGGTTGATCACCATGCCCATGGCGCGGCGCAGCGTGGCGTCGTTGAACGGCGCGACCGTGGTGTTGATGTAGAGCCCGTGGATGCCGATGACCGGCGCCGGGAACATCTTGTTGTTCTTCGGGTCCTTCGAGATGAAGACCGTCTCGTAGTTCGGGATGAAGACGAAGCTCCACTCCGACTCGCCGTTGGCCAGCGCCGTGGTCTGCGCGTTGTTGTCGTTGTACGACGTGTAGCGCAGCTCCTTGACCTGCGGCAGCGTCTGCCAGTAGCCCTCGGTGCGCACGGAGAGCGTGGTGGTCTGCGGCGTGAACGTCTTCAGCGTGTACGGCCCGGTGCCGACCGGGTTCTTGATGATGTCCGTGGACGGGTCCGGGATCGTGGACCAGATGTGCTTCGGCACGATCGCGATGTCCCGCAGGATGCGCGCCTCGTTGACGAACTGCGGCCGCTCGAACACGATCACGGCCTGGTTGCCGTTCGCGGTGGCGGAGACGATCGGCAGCGCGAACCGGTTGATCGCGTCCGTCTTGCCGATCAGGTCGTAGGTGAACGCGATGTCCTCGGCCGTGAACGCCTGGCCGTCCGACCACTTCGCGCCCTCACGCGCGGTCACGGTCAGCGTCTTGAGGTCCGCGCTCCAGGTGTAGTCCTGGGCCAGCCACGGCTTGGGCTTGTCCGACGGGCGGATCACGTTCGCCAGCGCCAGCGGCTCCCAGATCTGCCAGCGGTAGCCGAGGATCGAGGCGGAGGACGACTCCAGGAACGGGTTGTGGTTCTCGGTCTGCGGGCCGTTCGGCATGCCGATGTTGAGAACCTCGGCGGAGCCGCCGTTGTTGCGGTTCGCGTTCGGGCTCTCGCCGCACGCGGCGAGCGCGCCGGCTGCCAGCACGCCGGTCAGCGCGACGACTATGGACCTTCTGGTGAGACTCATGCGGAGTACGGCTCCCTGTCTTCTCTGGAGGTAATGCCCGGTGCCGGGGCGTGCGGTATCGCGCCGCGACGACGTACCGCCGCGGCTTTTTTGGTGAAAAATGGGGTTATCTGCCGGTGGTGGACTCGCGGGTGACGAAGGTGGTCGGGATCGTGACGGGGCTCGCGGGCAACGGTTCGCCCGCGAAGTGCGCCAGCAGCAGGCGGGCGGCGGCGTCGCCCATCTCCCGCAGCGGCTGGTGCACGGAGCTCAGCGGCGGCTGCGCGTTCGCGGCGAGCGGCAGGTCGTCGAAACCGACCACCGCCACATCACCGGGTACGGTCCGGCCTGATTCGAGAACGGCCTGCATCGCACCGGTGGCGGACAGGTCGTTGTGCGCGAAGATCGCGTCGAAATCGCGGTCCTCGCGGGTCAGCACGGCCTCCCGGCCGCACGCGTAACTGAAGTCGCCCTCGAAGACCAGGCCCGGGTCGATCTGGATCCCGGCGTCCGCGTAGGCCTCGGCGAACCCGGCCACCCGCTCGTGCGTGCAGCCGAACTTGTGCTTGCCGGTGATCACGAGCGGCCGGAGCCGCCCGAGCGCGATCAGGTGCTCGCCGGCCGAGCGGGCGCCCAGCCGGTTCGTGGTGCCGATGGACGGGAACATCGGGCGGCGCGCGGCCCGGTCGTCGATGAGCACGACCGGCAGCCCGCCCGCGTAGAGCTCCGCGATGTACTCCGTCTGACCGTCCGGCTCGACGACCAGCAGGCCGTCGAACGCGCGGGCGGAAACCTGTTGCGCGAACTGGCGCATCGAGTCCTCGCCCCGGTTGACCGTGAACAGCAGCAGTCCGTAGCCGGCCGCCTCCATCGCGTCGACCGCGCCCTGCAGCACCTCGCCCATCCAGGGCCAGGTCAGCGACGGTACGAGCATGCCGACGATCCGCGTGCGGCCTCTGGCCAGGCCGACCGCCCGCGCGCTGGGCACGTAGCCCAGCTCGGCGATCACCCGCCGGACCCGGTCCGCGGTCTGCGCGTCGAGGTCGTCCTTGCCGTTCAGCACGCGGGAGACGGTGGTCTTGCTGACGCCCGCCCGTGCGGCCACGTCCGCGATGGTGATCGTCAATCCACTGCCCTCCCATCTGTGTCTTCGCGATTAACGGCACGTTCGGAACCGGTTGCGGAAGCGGTTCCGTGGGCAGGAGTCAACTCCAGTGACGCGGACCACGTCAATAACGGTGGCGTAACGAACCACGACTAATTTCAAGCCGTGTACGAAGTCTGAGAGAACGCTCTCTGGGAATCGGGACGTTCCGGCACTCATCGCCCCTGGTCCCGGCCGCCCGCGATCGAAACGTTATGATTTGGATCTGGCGGTCCGGTCTTGAAGACTGACGATCGTGAGAGCACTCGTGGTGGGTCTCGGTGTCGCCGGCATGGCCGCGGCGATCGCCCTGTCCGGCGCCGGCTGGAAGCCCGTGATCGTGGAGCGCGCCCCGCAGCGCCGCACCGGCGGATACTTCGTCGGCCTCTTCCCACCCGGCAAGAAGGCCGCGGCCCGGCTCGGCGTGCTCGAGCGCATGCACCTGCGCACACCCCCGGACCACCGCACCTGGGCCGTCGACGCCAGCGGCGACCGGCGGCGCAGCATCGGCTTCCTCGACCAGCCCGGCCACCCCGAGGGCACCATGCGCGGCGACGTGGAGGCCGCACTGTGGAACGGGCTCGCCTCGCACGCGGAGGTCCGGTTCGGCGTCAGCCCGACCGCGATCGCGCAGGACGAGACCGGCGCGCACGTCGCGTTCTCCGACGGCGGCGCCGAATCGTTCGACCTGGTCATCGGCGCGGACGGGCTGCGGTCCACCGTGCGACGGCTCGCGTTCGGGCCGGACGAGCGCTACCTGCGGCCGACCAACTCCGTCATCTGCACGTATGCGCTGACCGGGCAGGTGCCCGGGTTCTCCGGCTCGGACCAGATCGCGCTGGTCGAACCGGGCCGCGCGCTGTGGGTCTTCCCGTACCGCGACCGGCCGCCGACCGCGCTGTTCGCCTACCGGGTGGACGACGTGGGCCTTGAGCTGCGCAAGAAGCCGGCGGACGCGCTCGCGGCCCGCTACGGGGGCATGGGCGGGCCGGTGCCGTACGCGCTGGCCGCGCTGCGCGACGCGCCGGAATGCCTGTTCGACTCCGTGCAGCAGGTGCGCATGCGCCGCTGGCACCGCGGGCGCGTGCTCCTGCTCGGGGACGCGGCGTGGTGCCTCACGCTCTACTCCGGCATGGGCGCCAGCACCGGCATGATGGGCGCGGCCGCGCTCGGCGACGCGCTGACCGCGCAGCCGCTGGACCTGACCGCGGCGCTGCGCGACTGGGAGCGGCGGATGCGGCCCACGATCCGCGCGCACCAGCTGATCGCGCACGTGAAGGGCGAGGGTTTCGTGCCGTCCAACCCCTTCAATCACGGGGTACGCCACCTGGTGGTCAGCCAGGCGGCCAAACTGCTGATCAGGAAGCCGGCGATCAGTCTTTCATAACCGGCGCATCAGGCCGGACGGACGGCCATGTACGACAGGTTCAGATTGGAGATATTGACGTTGGCGTTGGGAATCGGAACGGAGATCGTGCGCAGGACGTCCCCGCTGTCCCGGTCGAAGACCGTGTAACTGAGGGTACCCTCATCGCTCCGGTTGGTGCTCAGGGTGTGAAGTTCAGTACCGGAGAACGCGGCAAGGGTGTATACGTCACGCCCGAAACCGGTCGGGCGACCGCTGTCGAACACGGTCGTGGTGCTGCCCGTCTCCGGGTCGGTGAACAAGACCCGCCCGTCGGCGCAGTACCACTGGAGCCGACCGTCCCGCCAGTCCTGCACGGCATAGGCAAAGTCATCCAGGCTCGGCCTGACCCCGTCGCCGAAGGTCAGCGCCTGCTGCTGGTGGTCGCCGGTACGGGTGTCCCACGAGACGATCCGAGGCTGCTCGGTGCCGTCGGGGTCGGTATCCCAAGACAGGAAGGTGACGGTCCCGTCGTGGCACGGGACCTGTCCGCTCGGGATGCCGCTGCCCAGGTGCGCCCGCCAGCCGATGACCTTCTCGCCGCCGTCCGTGGGAGTGAGCTGCGCCAGCATCTGCGCGTTCGCCCCCAGCGACGACTCCTTCGCGTGGGTACCGGGGATGTTGGTCAGCCCGAAGACCTGCTCGTCGCAGAGCGCGCCGGTGAAATAGTTCCCTTGCACGTCGTACGACCTGGCGCCCGCCTCCGTGGTGATGACGACCTTGTTGTCATATCCGCCACCGGTCGAGTCCCCGCCGTTGTAGACGCCGACGGTCCCTCCGCCAGGCACCGCGAACATCAGGTTCTGCGCGGTGCCCTTGTGGCTGACCGTCTTCGTCAGCCCTGCGTCCGTAAGGCGGAAATCAGTGTTCTCGTCGGCGAAGGCGAGCCCGTCGCGGGACCACACCGGCCGCATCATGTCCATTCGCGCCGTTCTGACCGCCCGGAAGGCGCCGTCAGCATCGACAAGGATCACGAACCCCGGCTCGCGCTTCTCCCCAACGACCGAATACATCTCGGAGTTCTGCGGCCCGACGAAGAAGGCCATGACGGCGCTTCCCAGCCGGGCGTCGCCGTCCTTGACCGCGGCCCCGTCAAAAAACTGCCGGGCCTCCGAGTCGAAGACTCCCCCGCACCCCGCCGTCACCGCCAGCGCCAATGCGGCGGCCACCCCGCAAGCCTTCCGCCTCCCCCTTGCCTCCTCTGCACCGACGGGGGCGTGGGGCCGGCTCGTTCCGGCCCCACGACGGTCACTTGACGATCTCGTACGTCAGCGTCAGCGGCGAGTTCCTGATGTCGAGCGGGTAGACACCCAGCCCTCCGTCATTGTCCAGGTCGATGTTGACTGCACGCTTGTACGCCTTCCACACGAACTCCGAGCAGTTAAGCACGTCGATATTGCTGCCCTTGTTCCAGGCGAAGTTGCTGTTGTACGGCTTGCCGATCAGATTCGCGACCGCGTAGTCGGCAGCCTTGTTCTGAGACCCGATGCTGGTCTTGATCTCCATCTTCTCGATGTACTGACAATACAAACGCCCACCCGCGGCAAAACGGCCGCTCTTGTGGTCGCCACCGGGAGCCTCCACGATCCAGCCCTTGTCCGCGAAAATCCCGGCATGACCGTGGTTAATGGTGGCGGTAATCGACGGAGCATAGAATACGTCGCCTTTGTAGCGGGCATAGCCAATCGCCATGCTCCTACACGAGTTACTACCCGAACCTGCGGCGCCGATGGGGCCGCCGGACTGCTTCACACTCGCGACATTCGCCGCGGCGTGACGCTCCGCCTCGGCCAGCGCCGTGGCAACAGCCTTGTCGTAGCTCAGACCGGTCGCCGCAGCGGCCTCGCGCATGCTGTTCCTCAGGTCCACGGAACTCACTCCCGGATTCAGGAGCAGTAGCCGGGTGAACGCGTCGTCGGACGGCGCAGCCCAGGCCGGCCCGCCAGAAGTGGCGACGATTCCGGCGCTCAACGCCAGCGCACCGGCGACCTTCGCAAGGGTATGACGCTTTCCCATCATGCATTGCCTTTCAAGGGCGTCCGAAAACCGGCCCTCTTCGCTGAGAACACCATCGCCGCACCGGGTTCGTCGACATCCGGCGACGCGTTGCGAAATGATGTGGCACGGCCGGACATCCCGACAAGACAGCACGTGGCGGGTATGGCCGATGGGACGACTTCGCCACTGACGGTTCGGGTACCGCGTCAGCAGCCCGGATCTCTCAGTACTTTCGGTCGGCGCGGAGGGCGTGATGGCTTGTTACCGGGCACGCTTGGCGCGTCAGCCGGCGGCCTTCCGGACGAGGTCGATCACATGGTGCGGCGCGCTTCGCAAGCCGCAGAAACGCATGGCCGGGCATCCCGTTGCGGGTCCCGGCCATGCGGTCTCGTTGCGTGGGCGTCAGGAAAGCGTCCACTTCTGGTTGGCCGTCCCTCCGCACGCCCAGATCTGCAGGCGCGCCCCGTCGACCGCCGCGTTGTCGACCACGTCCAGGCAGGTGTTCGAGCCGGCGTTCACCAGGTCATTGCCGCTCGTGTAGGTCCAGCGCTGCGCGGCCGAGCCGTTGCAGGTGTAGAGCTGGACGCGGGTGCCGTTCGCGGTGGCGCCGCCGGTCACGTCCAGGCACTTGCCGAGCGCACGGATCGTGCCGTCGGACGGGCGCTGCCACTGCTGGTTGGCCGCGCCGAAGCAGGTCCACATCTGGATCGGCGTGCCGTCGGCCGAGCTGTTGTCCGCCACGTCCAGGCAGCGCCCGCCGAGGCCGGCGATCGTGCCGGCCGGGGTGGTGCCGCCGGACTGGGTGCCGGACCAGGTGAACGTGGCCGTGGTGCGTGCGGGCAGCGTGTAGGTGAACGACTGGCCGCCCCAGACGACCTTGACGGACTGCGCGGACGTACCCCCGTTGTGGGCTATGAGGGCCTTGGAGCCGTCCGGGTTGCGCCAGGCCACGTTCTGGACGGTGCCGTTCGCGGTCGAGTCGATGCGCCGGGCGCCCGGCTTGACGAACTTCGTCAGGTGGCCGGTCGTGTAGTACTCGATCGTGTAGTCGACCTGCCCGGCGCGCGGGCCGCCCTCCTGGACCGTGATCAGGCCGGTGCAGGTGCCGCAGCCGCCGTTGTGCGGGCCCATGTCCTGGTTCAGCGCGAGACTCCACTTGACCACGCTCGACGACCAGTTCCGCGTGTAGTTGACGATGTCGGCCAGGTCCTCGTTGTGCTGGTTGCCGATCCAGGTGCCGCCGGAGTGCTCCGTGCTGAACTGCTTCACGGCCGGGAACGCGTCGTGCACCTGCGAGCCGACCACCGGGTCGCCGAAGTAGCCGTGCCAGGCGATGCCGCCGAACAGCGGATCGTTGCGCACGCCCGCGTCGGCCAGGATCGCGGCGCCGAAGTTCGCATAATCGCCGTAGTTCCAGTCGTGGATCAGGATCTTCGTGGTGAGGCCGGCCGCGCGGAACGCCGGGTAGACGAAGTTCTTGGTGAACTCCACCAGGCCGGACGGGTTCCAGCTCATGCCCGGGTAGTTCATCGCGGTCGGGTTGCCCGCCTGGCAGCAGTTGGGCTCGTTCTGCACGGAGATGTAGTCGACCGGGACGCCCGCCGCCTGGTAACTCTGCACGTATTTAACGAGATATTGGGCATATGTGGGGTAATTCTCCCACTTGAGCCAGCCCATCTGGTCCATCCGGCCGTTGTCCTTCATCCACCCCGGCGCGCTCCACGGCACCCCCTTCACGCGCAGAGCGGAATTCAACCCCTTCGCCTGTACGGTCAGCAGCCGCACATTCGCGTCGTAGCCGTTCGCGCCGAAGTCGTTGAGGTCGCAGCAGGTGTCGTCCAGCGAGACGTTCCCCGGCCGCGACAGATCCGACGCGCCGATCGGGTTCCGCACGAACGACAGCCCGATCCCGTCCGTCGGGCTGAACAGCTTCCGCATCACGTCGTCCCGGGTGGCCGCGCTGATCGCGCCGCCACGCAGCAGATACGCCGTCGTGTCCGTGATCGAGGCACCGCCGCCCTCGAACACCTGGTACTGCGTGTTCTCATTGACCGTGATCGTGTGCGTCGCGTTCGCGGAGGACGCCGCGAACGCGACCGGCGCCTGCGCCTGCAATCCACGGGTCACGGTCCGCCCACCCCCGTCCGAGGTGGTGGTCAAGCTGATGTTCACGGTCTCCCCCGCGGCCAGCGCCGGGGTAGCGGTCGCCCCCAGCGCCGCCGCCACACTCGCCGCGACACAGACGGCGGCCAGGGCACGGACGCGTGCTGATGGTGGGTTCATGGCACGTCCTTACATCGATGGATGTGAAGACTGTGTCCGCCATCACGACTTAAGTCAAGCCTTGATGAAACTAGCGCCTGCCGCCCTCGTTCAGCAGGCGGGCGACCGGGAGCGTGGCCGCGCCCATCGCGACCGCGTCCGGGCCGAGTTGGCAGAGTTCGATGGAGACCTGCTCGAAGGGACGGTGGAGGGAGTGGGCGGCGGTGGCCTCGCGGATCTGGGGCATCAGGTGCTGGCCGAGGGCGAGGCCGGCCCAGCCGCCGAGGACGATGCGCTCGGGGTTGAACAGGTTGACCAGCGTAGCCAGGCCCGCACCGAGGTAGCCGGCGGTGTCGGCCAGGACCTGGGCGCCGGCCTTCGTCCCGGAGGCGGCGATGACGGCGGCGAGCGCGGACTCCTCGTCGGTGCCGGGGGCGGGGCGGCCGCGGTTGGCCTGGCGGTAGCGGTCGAGGACGCTCTCGGCACCGACGTACGCCTCCAGGCATCCGTGGGAACCGCAGCGGCAGGCGCGTCCGCCGTACACGATCGGGGTGTGACCCCACTCGCCGGCGCTGGAGTGTGCGCCGCGGTAGGAGGCGCCGTCCGCGATGACGGCGGCGCCGACGCCGGTGCCGACCATGGCGACCACGGCGTGCCGCGCGCCCCGGCCGGCGCCGAACCACATCTCGGCCGCGCCGAGCGTCTTCGCGCCGTTGTCGACCAGCACGGGAATGTCGGTGAGGTCGCGGAGCATGGCGCCGAGCGGGACGCCCTCCCAGCCGAGCGTCTGCGCGTGCACGACGGCGTCGGAGTCGACGACGCCGGAGACCGCGACGCCGAAGCCGAGCACCTTCGCCGGGTCCGCGCCGGAGCGGTCGATCACGGAGGTGAGACCGTCGCGGAGGTGGGCGAGCACGTCCTCCGGGGCCGGGCGGGACGACGGGATCGGGAACTCGGCCTTGGCCAGCGGCGTCATGGCCAGGTCGAACAGCTCGACCTGCACCCGGGTCTCGCCGACGTCGGCGCCGATCACGAAGCCGAAGCCGGGGGCGACGCGCAGCAGGATGCGCGGGCGGCCGCCGTCGGAGTCGACGGAGCCGGCCTCCTCGACCAGGCCCTCCGCGACCATCTCGCCGATCAGGTTGCTGACGCTGGCCTGGCTGAGCGCGGTGGCCTGGGCCAGCTCGTGCCGGGAGATCGGGCCGCTGCGGTACAGGTGGCCCAGCAGTACGGAACGGTTGGCACGGCGTACGTCGCGCACCGTCGTCCGCTTCGGATCCATGGTCGTGCTTCCCCGCTTCCACCAGCGTTCGTTATCGGCACCAGCATGCCGCATGTGCGGGTTCCCCGGCCCCGAGCCCTCTTGAGTATGGCGGGATGCCTGGTTTAATGACGTCGTAAATTAAGTGTTGAAAGATCAATCGGAGGACCTCAGTGCGCGAGTTCGCCGCCCTTCCCCAGGGCTTCGTCTGGGGTGCCGCCACGTCGGCGTACCAGATCGAGGGTGCCGTCGACGCCGACGGCCGCAAGCCTTCGATCTGGGACACGTTCTGCCGCGTGCCCGGCGCGATCGACAACGGCGACACCGGCGACGTGGCCGCCGACCACTACCACCGCGTGCCGGAGGACGTGGCGCTGATGAAGCGCCTCGGGCTGGACGCGTATCGCTTCTCGATCGCCTGGCCACGCGTCATGCCGGACGGCCGGGGCCAGGTCAACGCCGCGGGCCTGGACTTCTACGACCGGCTGGTGGACCAGCTGCTCGCGGCCGGCGTGAAGCCGTTCGCCACGCTCTACCACTGGGACCTGCCGCAGGCGCTGCAGGATCTCGGCGGCTGGCCGGAGCGGGACACCGCCTACGCGTTCGCGGACTACGCGGCCGTGGTCGCGGCGCGGCTCGGCGACCGGGTCACCGACTGGATGACCATGAACGAGCCGCTGTGCAGCGCCTGGATCGGGCACCTGGACGGCAACATGGCACCGGGCGAGCGCTCGCTGGAACGCGCCATCCCCGCCAGCCATCACCTGCTGCTCGGGCACGGCCTGGGCATGGCCGCGATCCGCGCGCACGCGGCGACGCCGGCCGAGGTCGGCATCGTGCTCAACCTCAGCCCGATCGAGCCGGCCAGCGACTCCCCCGAGGACGTGGCCGCCGCACACCGCGCGGACGGGCACACGAACCGCTGGTGGCTCGACCCGGTCTTCGGCCGCGGCTACCCCACCGACATGGTCGAGACCTACAAGATCAATCCGCCGGTACGGGACGGCGACCTCGAGGCGATCGCCGCGCCGACCGAGTTCTTCGGGCTGAACTACTACTTCCGGCAGCTGATCGCGGACGCCCCGGACGCCCCGGCCCCGCACGGCCGCCAGGTGCCGGTCGACGGCGCGGTGGAGACCGCGATGGGCTGGGAGGTCTTCGCGGACGGCCTTGAGCAGCTGCTGCTGCGCGTGACGAACGAATATCACGTGCCGAAGATCTACGTGACCGAGAACGGATCGGCCTGGGCGGACACGCCGGGCGCGGACGGCGCGTACGAGGACAAGGAGCGCACCCGCTACCTGGAGGACCACCTGGCCGCGTGCGCGTCCGCGGTCGCCAAGGGCGCGCCGCTGGCCGGCTATTTCGCCTGGTCGCTGCTGGACAACTTCGAGTGGGCCTACGGGTACGACAAGCGGTTCGGCCTGGTCCACGTCGACTACGACACTCAGGTCCGCACGATCAAGAACAGCGGCCACCGGTACGCGGAGATCATCCGCAACCACCGGGCCGAGCTGGCCTGACCGGGCCGCGGGTTCCCCTTCCGCAAGGGGAACCCGCGCGCGTTCACCAGGTCCGGCCGGACTCCGCCAGGCGCCGGGTCTCGGTGAAGACCCGGTACTCGTCCAGCGCACCGTCCGCCTGCCGCATCCGCTCCACGCCGATCAGCTCCCCGCTCGCCGGGTCGAAGATCAACACCACGTCACCGGCATGCCAGTACGGCTCGTCCGGGCCGAGCTCCGGCGACGGCCGGCTGATCGCGACGCCGGTCCGGCCCACCCGGTCGACGACCTCGCCCCGCCACACCCAGTGCGGCTGCACGTCCGCCAGCGTGCGCAGGAAACCGGCGCGGCCCGCCGGATCTGTGCCGCGCTGCCGGACCAGCACCGCGATGTCCACGGTCTCCCGCGGATTCGCCTCCCGCAGGCTCGCGACGACCTCGTCCGTGGTGCGGGCGAGCGCGGCCGGCAGCTCCGGGTACGTCGCCTTGTAGCCACGATCGGAGCGGCCGGGCTCGATCGGGTCGGGGTGCGCCGCGTACCAGGACTGGCGGGCATCGGCGGAGACGAACTCCAGGCGCACCCGGATGTCCGTCTCGGCCAGCCAGCCGGGGCCGTACCAGGACCAGGTCTCGCTGACCATGCCCGCGCCCTGACCCCAGTCCAGGACCAAGGGGCCGATCGGCGTGCGAGTGGGCACCGGCAGGCCGGTCCTCGGCGGCACGGCGGTGTTCGTCGGCAAGGACGTGTGCGTCGGTACACCGGTCCTCGGCGGCACCGGGGTGTTCACCGTGTTCGTCGGCCACGCCGCGGTCGGATAGGCCGTGCCGGGCGGGAGGCCGGTGTCCGTCGGAGAGGCCGTGCCGGCCGGGTCGGACGTGCCCGGCGGGCGTGGCGTGCTCGGCGGCATCGCCGTGCCCGTCACGTCCGGTCGCGGGCCCTGCGCCAGCGGCACGTCACGCAGGATCGTCCGCTCCCAGCGCCGCCCCCGGACCGCCGTGTACCGCCCTTCGCCACCGTCGGAGGCGGACGGCGTGATCCGATCGGCCAGGTCCCGCAGCCGGTCCGCCGCCGGTGCCGCGCCGTCGCCGAACTCGTAGGCCAGCGGCCGCACCACGTCGTCGTCACCCCAGGCTCCCAGCACCGGGCCCGGCAGGTCGTCCGCCCGGAACACGCGGCCGAGCGCCACGCTGCCGGCCGCGACGCCGGCCACTCCGGCCGCGGCCCCGAGCAGCACGGTGCGGCGGGCGAGCCGCGGGCGGGTCCGGGGCGGGCCGGTCTCCGCGGGGGAACCGGGCCGGACCGGCACGATCACCTCCGGCGCGCTGTCCGCCCGGGTGATCAGCGCGTGCACCGGATGTGGCGGCACGGGGTCGAAGCCGCGGGCCGGGTCGGCGGGGCCGAGCAGGTCACGGGTGCGCTCAACGGACGATTTCATCGGCTTCCTCCCGTTTCTGGGGCGGCAACGGCGTACCCCCGTGATGTCGGTTGTGGGGTGGCGAGGGCGGCGGTGAGACGCCGGCGGGCGCGGTGCAGGCGGACACCGGCCGCGGTGCGGGAGCACCCGAGCACGGTCGCGGCCTCGCCCACGCTCAGTTCCTCCCAGCCGATCAGGCGCAGGATCTCCTGGTCGGGTTCGGGCAGCGTGGCGAGTGCGGCACGCAGGTCGAGCACGGCCGCGGGCTCGTTCTGGAAGCCGCGGTCCGGTACGTGGGCGACCGGGACCGGCACGTGCGTGTCCGCGCGGCGGCGGTTCGCGAGCACGCGCCGGGCGACGCCGTAGAGCCACGGCAGCGGCGCGGCCGGCACCTCGGCGCGGCGGCGCCACGTGATCACGAACACGTCCTGGGCGAGCTCTCCGGCCGCTTCCGCGTCCGGCAGGCGCCGCATCCCGTACCGCATGATATGCGGGTAAAAGTCCGCATAAATGGTGCTGAACCAGGCCTCGTTCCGTGGATCAAGGTCGGGTGGTTCCATGCAACATCCTCCGGCAGCAGAGCGGACAGGGTCTCACCCGTCTATGTGTCGGCAGGGGGCCTGGGTGTTACCGACTATGCTCACCGGCCGTGAAGAACGACTCCGCGCTCTCGACCACCCACTCGCCCCTCCCCGGGCTCGGCGACGGTGGGCACAGCTCCCGGCTCACGTTCTACTGGGGCCCGATGGACTGCGGGAAGTCGACGCTCGCGCTGCAGATGCACCACAACCACGGCCGGCAGGGACGCCGCGGCCTGGTGCTGACCCGCAACGACCGCTCGCTCGGCCCGAAGGTCACCACGCGCATCGGCCTGGCCCAGGACGCGATCGAGGTCACCGACGAGCTGAACCTGTGGGACCTCGCCTACGGCAAGGTCGACTACCTGATCTGCGACGAGGCCTGCTTCTACACGGTCGAGCACATCGAGCAGCTCGCCGACCTCGTCGACCGGGCCGGCGTGGACGTCTTCGCGTTCGGCCTGGCCAGCGACTTCCGCTCGCGGCTGTTCCCGGCCGCGCAACGCCTGTTCGAGCTCGCGGACGAGGTGCACCGCCTCCAGGTCGAGGTGCTCTGCTGGTGCGGCCGCCGCGGCAGCCTGAACGCCCGGGTCGTGGACGGCAAGGTCGCCCGCGAGGGGGAACAGGTCGTCATCGGCGACACCGGGGCGGCGGCAGAGGTCCGCTACCAGGTCCTCTGCCGCCGCCACCACCGCAGCGGGACGCTCGACTAGATCAAGATCTTCATCTTCCCGCTTCCAGCGTGGTCCGGTTCCGCGTGCTCCCGCGGGCCTCGGATCCGTGGCTGGTCACCACCCCGCGTGATCGGGACGGCTCAGCGCGACGCTACTGAGCTTTCGGCCTCGAGGTCCGGACCCGCCGCGATCAAGCGGGCACTTCGTGCCCGAGTTTTCATGAAATAGTGGTCCTGGGGAGCTACGGCATCCTCACCGCTCAGTAAGACGGGAGCGGGAACGCGGCCAGCGGCACGTGGTGCTGACCGGCGTGGATGTCCCGGTCGCGCAGGCTGCCCTGGGACACCGGCCGGGGGAAGGAGATCTTCACGACCCGCAGCTCCGGGATCCGGAACATCGCGATCGTGTCCGCGTCGATGCGGTAGAGGCGCGCGATGTCCGCCGTGTCCAGGAACGCGGGGTCGGCGACCAGCGCGTAGCCGGCGTCGTCGCGCAGGAAGATCTCCATGGTGATCCAGAACGGGCCGGCGTTCTTCGACCGGACCTCCCGGGCCAGGTCCGCGATGGTCTCAGGCATGCTCGGCCTCCGGCAGGTGGATGCGGAACAGCTCGGTCGGCGAGTCCACGTCGACCGCGTGCTGCAGGACGAACTCGTAGGCCGCGCCGCGCTCGACCTCCGCGGGCGAGGTGGCGAACGCGAGGCTGGGCAGGTAGTCCATGTCCGGCGTCGGCAGGTGCAGCATGAGCGGGTTGGCGACCTTCGCGACCGCGGTGGCCGTCGCCTGGTCCGGCGCGTTGACCAGCAGCATCACGCCCACCTCGCGTGGCGGCCCGGTGGCCGGGTCGATCTCCTCCAGGACGGCGTCGTAGCCGTAGAGGCGGATGTCGCACGCGTAGTCCTCCGGGCCGAGGCCGAGCGTACCGCCGACCCACTCGGTGATCATGCGACGCAGCAGCGCGGCCCAGACCGTGATCTGGCCCAGGATGTGCGGGTCGCGGATGGCGGTGAACGACATGGTCTCGTACCCGGTGATCCGCGCGCCCTCCAGCTTGATGGTGTGCTGCGCGGCCGTCTCGAAGCGGGAGCCCTCCACCCGGACCCGCCGGTCGTCGAGCGCGCGGTACCGGGCCTGCGACACCTCGATGGTGCCGGCCGGCTCGCGCATCGTGTACGGGTTGACCGTCTCGTAGAGCATGTGCGCGGCCACGGACTCGGGCGTGCAGGCCGCGTCCGGGTCGAGCGGCTCGATCGTGAACCCGGTCGCGTCGATGGTGGCCAGCACCCCGCCGGCACGCGGGTTCGTGGTGCACTGCCCGCCGCACTCGACAATCTTGGCGGCGTGCCAGACCGGGCCGGCCGGCAGCCCGGCCATCAGCGGGACCGCGGCCGCGATCGCGGTGTCGGTGGCACGCCCGGCCAGCACCACCTGCGCGCCGGCCCGCAGCGCGGCCACGATCGGCTCGTGGCCCATCATGCCGACGATGTGCGTGCAGCTCTCCAGCGTCTCCGGGTCGAGCGCGCCGGCGGGCGGCAGCGGGCGTACCCGGTCGCGGTCCAGGTAGTCCTTGAGCGCGGTGGCCTGCTGCTCGCTGTAGATGGTGGCCACGCGCAGGTCGAGGCCCTCCTCGGCCAGGATGTCGCGGGTGATGCCGGCGACCCAGTCCACGCCGGAGTCGGTGCCGCTGGTGCCGCACGAGCCGACGATCAGCGGGATGCCGGCCGTGGCCGCGGCGCGCAGCAGCAGGCGCAGGTCCCGGGCGACGGCGGCGGCCGCGGTCTTGGCGGTGCCGGAGCCGAGATAGTACGGCCCGGAGTCGGTGGAACCCCCGTCCACGGCGATGACGTCGGCGCCGAGCGCCAGGCCACGGGTGATCGTCTCGGGCGGGAAGCCACCGCCGAGCATGCCGACCGGGGTCAGGACGCGTACTTCGTTCATCGGTCTCCTACCTTGTGTCCGGGCTTTCCCGCGAGAAACCTGGGCTTTCCCCCCAGCGCGGCGATCAGCTCCTGCGCGCCCTCGATGCCGGCGTCACGGCGGGCCTCCGCGGTCTGCCCCGCCATGTGCGAGTAGACGGTGATGCCGTCGACGCCGCGCAGCACACTGCCGGCCGGCAGCGGTTCGGTGTCCACCACGTCGAGCGCGGCGCCGGCGATCCGTCCGGTGCGTACCGCCTCGGCCAGCGCCGCCTCGTCGACGATCGGGCCGCGCGCGGTGTTGATCAGGTGGGCGGTCGGCTTCATCCGGGCGAGCGCGGCCGCGTCGATGAGGTGCCGTGTCCGCTCCGTCAGCGCGGTGTGGATCGACACGATGTCGGACTCGCGCAGCAGTTCGTCCAGCGGGACCTCGTCGCTGCGCAGCACGCGCAGGCCGAACGCGGCGGCGAGCGGCGTCACCCGCTGGGCCACCGCGCCGCGCCCGATCAGGCCGAGCGTCCGGCCGCGCAGCTCGAAGCCGTCCCTTCGTGGCCAGCCACCGGCGGCGACGCCGGTCGCCATCGGCACCAGGTTGCGCAGCTGGGCCAGGATCAGCGCGATCGTGTACTCGGCCACCGCGTTGGCGTTGATGCCGGGCAGGTTGCTCACGGTGACGCCGTGCCGGGCCGCCGCGTCCACGTCGACGGAGTCGTAGCCCACGCCGGTACGCACGACCGCGCGCAGGCCCGGCGACCGGCGGAACACCTCCGCCGTCATCGGCTCGTTGGCGATCAGCGCGCCCTCCGCGCCGTCGAGCGCGGCGATCAGCGCCTCGGCGGTACGGGGCCCGCGCATCGGGTCGTGGCGGGTGGTGAACCCCTGCCCGGTGAGGTACTCGTCGACCTCGTCACCGGGGGTCAGGTAGTCGGTGGTGATCAGGATGACCGGCATCGCGCTCCTCAGGCTTTGACGAAGATCGGGCTGGCGGCGCGTCGATGCAGACGGCCGAGCACGAGCAGGACCAGGACGGCCAGCGTGGCCAGGACCGCGATGTCGAGCAGCATCCCGGTCCAGCCGGTGAGGTCGACGATCGCGCCGATCAGCGCGGGACCCAGGAAGCCGCCGAGGTACCAGCTGACCGCGTACAGGCCGGTGTAGGCGCCGAGCACGCGGCTGGACGGCGCCAGGTTCCACAGCACGACGGCCGCGTTGATCGAGAAGGCGGCCGCACCGGCCGCGGCCACGCAGAACGCGACGATCGTCCCGGTGGGCGTGCGCACCACCGCGCCCACGGCGAGTGCGACCGCGAACAGGACCATGCCCGCGCCGATCACCCGCAGCCGTCCGAGGCGCTCGGCCAGCAGCGCGGCCGGGTACGCGGCCAGCAGGTAGGCGACGCCGCTGGGCAGCGTGAGCCCGCCCGCCTCGCCGCGGCTCAGGCCGAGGACCTCCATGCCGTACGGCGTGATCAGCGACCGGGAGGCGAACCACGCCGCGCCGAAGAGCAGCACGGTCACCAGCAGCAGGAGGCGCCGGCGGTCGCGGTCGACGAGCAGGTCGAGGACGACCCGGTGGAACGGCACCCGCGCGTGGTCCGGGCCGGCCGCGGCGTCCTCGGCCAGCGCCGCCTGGTACGCCGCGGACCGGCTGTCACGCAGCGTGCCGATCAGCACGATCGTGACGGTCGCCAGGATCAGCGCGGGCACGGCGAACGCGGCGCGGGGGTGGTCGTCCACCAGCAGCAGGCTGATCAGCGCGGCCACGATGACGGTCAGCGAGGTCGCGATCTTCACGACGGCGTTGGCCCGGCTGCGCCGCTCCGGCGGGATGAAGTCCGGCACCAGGCTCTCGGCCAGCGGGCGCATGGTGTTGGCGATCAGCGCGTAGCAGAACATCACCGCGATCAGCGTGGTCGCGGACGTGGTCCAGGGCAGGAACACGAAGAGCAGGGCCGCGATCGGCATGCCCACCGCCAGGTACGGCATGCGGCGGCCCCACCGGGTGCGGGTGTTGTCGGATCGGTTACCGATCCAGGGCTGGATGACGATGCCGAGCAGGTTGTCCATGCCCATCAGCGCGCCGACCAGCGCCGCGCTGGTCAGGTGCTCGCGCAGCAGCACCGGCACCTGGTTGTCGTAGAAGTTCCAGGTCGACTCCTGCGCGAAGAGCGCGAGAGCGATGAAGAACGTGATCCTCCGGCGAGATGCCGCCTCCGTACGTGTCTCTGTGCCAGGCATGTTGCCTCCATGTGTCCGGCGTCACACGGTAGTTTGCTATAGCAAAAGTCGCAACGACTTCTTATCCGCGAAGAGATTGCATGGGTTAGAGTTCTTCCCATGGAGACGCTGGCCGATCAGGCGTACGACCACCTCCGCGCCGCCATAGCCACCGGCGACCTGCCCACCGGCGAGAAGGTGACCGAGCGCGGCGTTGCCGAGCGCCTCGGTTTCAGCCCCACCCCGGTCCGCGAGGCGCTGCGCCGGCTGGAGCTGGACGGGCTCATCGAACGGATCGGCCCGCGCACGGTGCTGGTCGCCGAGATACGCGGCGCCGCCATCGACGACCTGGCCGAGGTCGAGGTCGGACTGCGCGGCCTGGTCGCCCGGTTCGCCGCCCGGCACGCCACCGCGGGCCAGCTCGACGCGCTCGACACGATCCTCGACCGGGCCGACGACCTGCTGATCCTGCTCAAGGAGCGGCACCGCCGGGAGCAGCCGGTCGACCGGCACCTCACCGAGCTGCTCGACACCATGGTCGAGTTCAACGACACCGTCAACGCGTGCGCGCACAACCCGGTGCTGGTCCGCATGCTGGAGCAGAGCCGGGTGTTCACCCGCCCCCGGCGCCGCCAGCTGCTGTTACGCAAGGTGGCCGAGGACGACACGTTCGGCATGCGGCGCTACACCAGCCACCGCGCGCTGGTCCGGGCGCTGCGCGCCGGCGACTCCGCGGAGGCGGAACGGCTCGCGCTCCAGGACGCCCAGGCCGGCCTGACCGAGCTCCGGGAGGCATCATGACCACGCACCGCATCGCCGTCATCCCCGGTGACGGGATCGGCACGGAGGTCGTCCCCGCCGGGCTGGAGGCGTTGCACGCGACCGCGGACCGGTTCGGCATCCGGCTGGAGTGCGACACGTTCGGCTTCGCCAGCGCCGAATACTGGCAGCGGCACGGCACCATGCTGCCGCCCGGCTGGGAGGAGACGCTGCGCGGCTACGACGCGATCTACTTCGGCGCGGTCGGCCGGCCGGACGTGGTGCCGGACCACGTGTCGCTGTGGGGCAGCCTGCTGCAGTTCCGCCGCGTCTTCGACCAGTACGTCAACCTGCGCCCCTGCCGGCTGATGCCCGGCGTCCGCGGCCCGCTCGCCGGCCGCGTACCCGGCGACATCGACTTCGTCGTGGTCCGGGAGAACACCGAGGGTGAGTACTCCAGCGTCGGCGGCCGGATCTTCGAGGGCACCGGCCGCGAGACCGTGCTCCAGGAGACGATCATGACTCGGGTGGGCGTGGACCGCGTGCTGCGGTTCGCGTTCGACTACGCGCAGCGCCGCCCGGCCCGGCACCTGACCTCGGCCACGAAGAGCAACGGCATCTCGATCTCCATGCCGTACTGGGACGAGCGGGTGGCCGCGATGGGCGAACGGTACCCGGACGTGCGCCTGGACAAGTACCACATCGACTCGCTGGCCGCGCAGTTCGTGCTGCACCCGGACCGGTTCGACGTGGTCGTGGCCAGCAACCTGTTCGGCGACATCCTCTCCGACCTCGGCCCGGCCTGCACCGGCACGCTCGGCATCGCACCGAGCGCGAACATCAACCCGGACCGCACGTCCCCGAGCCTGTTCGAGCCGGTGCACGGCAGCGCGCCGGACATCGCCGGTCAGGGCATCGCCAACCCGGTCGGCCAGATCTGGTGCGGCGCGATGATGCTGGAGCACCTGGGGTACCCCGAGGCCGGCGCGCACCTGCTCGGCGCGATCGAGGACGTGCTGGCGCACGGTCCGGAGGACGCGCCGCTCACGCCCGACCTGCACGGCACCGGCACCACGGTGGAGCTGGGCCGGGCGATCGCCGAGCAGGTCAGAGCACGGCGGCCAGCCGGCGCCGCGAGGTGATGTCGAGCTTCCGGAAGATCTTGGTGAGGTGGTACTCGACGGTCGAGTTGCTCAGGAACAGCCGGGCCGCGATCTCCGTGTTCGTGGCACCGGATGCGGCCAGCGTCGCCACCTGACGTTCCTGCGGGGTCAGCACGTCCGTGGCGCTGCTGTGCACCTCACGGCTCTGCGGCCGCTCGCCGGTCGCGGTCAGCTCCGCGCGCGCCCGCTCGGCGAACGCGGCCGCGCCCATCCCGGTGAACATGTCGAGCGCCGTGCGCAGCGCGACCCGGGCGTCCGCGCGACGGCGGACGCGGCGCAGCCACTCGCCGTGCAGCAGGTACGTGCGGGCCAGCTCGACCGCCATCTCGGTGCGGGCCAGCTGCGCCGCCGACTCCTGGTAGAGCGCCTCCGCCGTGTCGTCGCCGGCCAGCAGCGCACGGCAGCGGGCCAGCAGGCCCAGGCCCCACGGCGTGCCGGCGACCGGGACGCGCTCCTCCATCCTGGCCAGCGCGGCCGCGGCGGCCGCACGGTTACCGCCGCGGACACCGGCCTCGACGATGTCGTGCAGCGCCCGGTTGGCCACGCCCGGCATGTCCCGCGCGAACGACGGCAGCAGCGCGGCCAGCGCCTCCGCGTACCGGCCGAGGCCGATGTCCAGCACGGCCAGGCAGTTGCGGATCACGTCGTCGAAGCCCAGGTCGGCCGTTGCCGCCGCGCGCGCCTCCGCGTCCCGGCCGCTCCAGGCCAGCAGCTCGACGCGCTGGATCACCGGGTGCCGGCGGCCGACCACGTCGGCGAGCGCGGCCAGCTCGTCGTGCCGGGCGTAGGCGGCGGCGAACCGGCCCGCGCGCATCTCCCAGGTGGCGCCGACCATGAGCGTGGTCCGCAGCGTCCACAGCGCGACGCCGTCCCGGTCGTGGGCCTCGATCCGCTGCCAGGCCCGGCGGCCCGCCGCGTCGTCCCACACGTCCTCGGCCGCGAACGCGCAGATCACCGCCAGCGGCAGGCGCTCCTCCGCAAGGTCGGTGGCCGCCTCCAGCGCGGCCAGCGCGTCGCGCATCAACGGCACGGCCTCGCGGTAGCCGACCGCGGCCCTGGTCGCGTAGCCGGTCAGGAACAGGTCCGCGTACGACGGCGCCGGCGCCCCGATCGCGGGTGAGGCCAGCACCGCGCGGGACAACTCGTGCAGCGTGGCCGCCGTGACCCGGTCGTCGGAGATCAGCACGGCCTGCAGCGCCTCGAACATCATCCGCCGGGCCAGCGCGGCGTCCCGGTCCGCGATCGACGCGGCCGCCTCCAGCAGGATCCCGGGCACGTCGGTGAACCTGCCGGTCTGCATCTGGGCCGTGGCCCGAGCCTGCAGCGCGAGCGCGCGCGGAAGCACGCCGTCCAGGTCCCGCTCGGCCCGGTCCAGCATCGCGCCCGCGGCGGCGGGATCGCCGAGCGCCAGGAGCGCACGGGCGGCCGCGACCATCCGCGCGGCCTGGTCCCGTGGCGCGGGCGTCAGGTCCGCCGCGCGGGACAGGAACGCGGCCTGCTCCGCGATGCCACCGCGGGCCCGCGCGCGCTCGGACGCCCGCTCCAGGTCCGCGGCCACGTCCTCGTCCAGCCCGATCGTCGCCTCCGCGCGGTGCCAGGCGCGGCGGTCCGCGTCGTGCACCGGATCGGACACCGCGGCCAGCGCCGCGTGCACGCGCCGTCGCCCGGCCGCGCTCCCGCCCCGGTAGGTGGCCGAGCGGATCAGCGGGTGCCGGAAGTCCAGCGTGTCGGTCAGGATGCCGGCGGACAGCGCGGGATCGACGTGGTCCGCCGCGATGCCGAGATGCGCGGCCGCGCGCCAGAGCAGCGCCGGCTCCTCCGGGGGCGTGGCGGAGACCAGCAGCAGCAACGCGCGCGTGTCGTCCGGCAGCGCCGCGATCTGCCGCTGGTAGTGCGTCTCCAGCAGCGTCCCGACCGGCAGCGGCCGGGGCAGCGGCGCGGCGCCGCTGAGCTGTTCGGCGGTGAGCGCGCGGGCCAGCTCGACCAGTGCGAGCGGGTTGCCGCCGGTGCCGTCCACGATCCGCGCGGCCACCGCGCCGTCGATCCGCCCGGTGATGCCGGCCGCCAGCAGGCTGCCGGCGTCGTCGCTGGGCATGCCCGCCACGGTCAGCACGGGCAGGCCGTCCAGCACACCCGGCACCGGCGGACGGGTGGCGAACAGCAGCCCGACGCCCTCCGCGTGCAGGCGGCGCGCCACGAACGCCAGCACCTCGGCCGACGCCCGGTCCAGCCAGTGCGCGTCGTCCACTATGCACAGCAGCGGCTGTGCGGCGGCGGCCTCGGCGAGCAGCGTCAGCACGGCCATGCCGGCCAGATAGCGGTCCGCGGGCACGCCGGCCACGCGGCCGAACGCGGTGTGCAACGCGTCCCGCTGCGGTGCCGGCAGCGCGTCGACCCGGTCCAGCCAGGGGCGCAGCAGGCGGTGCAGCGCCGCGAAGCCGAGCACGGTCTCCGACTCGACGCCGGCGATCCGGACCACGCGCACGTCCGGGCCGCTCGCGGCCGCGCGGTCGAGCAGGCTGGTCTTGCCGGTCCCGGGCTCGCCCGCGAGCACCAGCGTGCCGCTGCGCCCGTCCCGGACGCCGTCCAGCAACTCTTCCAGCAGACGGCGCTCGTCACGGCGCCCGATGAACGGGATCGGCACGCGACAAGTAGACAACACCCCAGTCGTACCCCCGAAGGGACTGTGGGGTTTCCCTGATTCGGGGGTACCCCGCCCGGTGGTTTTCTTATCGGCATGAACACAGCGACGCAGACCCCGGTCATCTTCATCCACGGCCTCTGGCTCCACGCCACCTCCTGGAACACCTGGATCGACACGTTCACCACCGAGGGGTACGCCCCGATCGCGCCCGGCTGGCCCGGCGACCCGGACACCGTCGCCGAGGCGCGGGAGAACCCGGAGAGCATCGCGGACCACGGCATCGACGACGTGGTGGCGCACTACGCCGGGATCATCCGGGCGCTGCCGGAGGCGCCGATCCTGATCGGACACTCGTTCGGCGGGATGATCGCGCAGAAGCTGCTCGGCCAGAACCTGGGCCGCGCCGCGGTCGCGATCGACGCCGCGCAGATCAAGGGCGTGCTGCCGCTGCCGCTGTCCGCGCTGCGAGCCACGCTCCCGGTCTTCAAGAACCCGGCGAACCGGCACCGCGCGGTGTCGCTGACCGCGGAGCAGTTCCGGTTCGCGTTCGGCAACGCGATCCCGCAGGAGGAGTCGGACGCGCTGTTCGCGCAGTGGACCATTCCCGCGCCGGGCAAGCCGCTGTTCGAGGCCGCGGCCTCGAACTTCAGCCCGCACTCCCCCGCCGCGGTCGACACCGCGAACGCCTCCCGCGGGCCGCTGCTGCTGATGACCGGCGGCCGGGACAACACGGTGCCGGAGGCAGTCGTCCGGGCCACGCTCAAGCAGTACCGGCACTCGGACGCGATCACGGACCTCACGGAGTTCCCCGGGCGCGGCCACTCGCTGACGATCGACAGCGGCTGGACCGAGGTGGCCGACACCGCGCTGACCTGGCTGCGCCGCCAGGGCCTCTGACCCCCCTCTGGATTTTCCTACCCGCGAAGGAGTCTGCTCATGAACCTCAATTTGTCCGGAAAAATCGTGATTGTTACCGGCGCGAGCCGGGGGATCGGACTGGCCATCACCCGGGCGCTCGCCGACGAAGGCGCGTCCGTGGTGGCGGTGTCGAGGAGCGAGTCGGCCGAGCTGACCGCGCTCGGCGTGCACACGGTCACGGCGGACCTGACCGATCCGCAGGCTCCGGCCGCGATCGTCCGGGCGGCGCTGAGCACGTTCGGCCGCCTGGACGTCCTGGTCAACAACGTCGGCGCGGCACATCCGCGGGTCCACGGGTTCGCCTCCGTGACCGACGACGACTGGGAGACGACCTTCCAGATCAACTTCTTCTCGGCGGTACGGATGGTGCGCGCCGCGCTTCCGGCCCTGCTGGAGGGCGGCGCGGGGAACATCGTGACGGTCAGCTCCGTCAACGCCTCGCTGCCCGACCCGCTCGTGATCGACTACAGCGCGGCGAAGGCCGCGCTGGCGAACTTCTCCAAATCGCTGTCCAAAGAGGTCGGCGCGGCGGGGTGCGGGTGAACACGGTCAGTCCCGGGCCGGTCGCCACCGAACTGTGGCTGGGAGCGGGCGGGGTCGCGGCGACGGTGGCGGGCGCTACCGGGCGCGATCCGGCGGCGGTGGCCGCGCAGGCGGCGGGCGATGCGGTCACGGGGCGGTTCACGCGGCCGGAGGAGGTCGCCGACCTGGTCACGTTCCTGGCCGGCGAGCGGGCGGCGAACATCACCGGGGCCGACTTCGCCATCGACGGCGGGCTGATCACCACGCTCTGATCGCAGCGCTCCTCCCCTGCTCTCTGCTTCCTCGGCTCTCTGCTTCTCCTGGCTCTCTCGGACTTTCCCTGCCTTACCGGCTCCTCCTGGCCTCCCTGTTCCTCCTGGCCTTCTCGCCTTCTCGGATTCTCCCGGCCTTTCCGGCCCCTTCTGCTCTCTCCGCCTCAGCGGTGCTCCCGGCCGTCCCTTCGGGCCTCTCGACTCTTCGGGCCTCTCGCCCTCTTCGCACTGGAGCTCTCACCATGCGCTACTC
This sequence comes from Catenuloplanes japonicus, assembly GCF_000717135.1. Classification (GTDB taxonomy): domain Bacteria; phylum Actinomycetota; class Actinomycetes; order Mycobacteriales; family Micromonosporaceae; genus Catenuloplanes; species Catenuloplanes japonicus. The sequence goes on along the minus strand of NZ_JNXY01000032.1, from coordinate 55,464 downwards.
ACGGTTCGCCACCCGCTCGTTCGTCCTCGGTCTCGCCCTGGCCGCCGCGACCACGCTCGCCGGCTGCACCACCGCCCCCGCCGCCGCTCCCGCTGACTCCGCCGGCACCTCCGCCGTCACCGAGTCGATTCCGGCCGGGTTCACGTCGCAGAAGGCGCAGGTCGGCGACGTCGGCATCCACTACGTCATCGGCGGGCGGGGCCCGACGCTGCTGCTGATCCACGGCTACCCGCAGAGCTGGTACGAGTGGCGGCACATCATGCCGGCGCTCGCCGCGCACTACACGGTCGTCGCCCCGGACCTGCGCGGCGCCGGTGACAGCGACGCCCCGCCCACCGGCTACGACAAGAAGACGATGGCCGCGGACCTGCACGGACTGCTCACCCAGCTCAAACTGGACAAGGATCTGCGCATCGTCGGGCACGACATCGGCACCATGGTCGCCTACTCCTACGCCGCCGCCCACCCCGCCGACGTGACGAAGCTGGTGCTGAGCGAGGCCCCGATCCCGGACCCGAGCGTCTACACCTTCCCCGCGCTGACCGCGAACGGCCCCGGCCTGTGGAACTTCGGCTTCTTCACCGTCGGCAACGGCCTGCCCGAGCAGATGATCCAGGGCCGCGAGGACGTGTGGATCGACAGGTTCTCCGACCACCTCATGGTGAAGAAGGGCGCGCTCACCGCGGACGACATCGCGGTCTACGCCGGCAACCTGCGCCGGCCCGGCCACCTCGCGGCCAGCTTCGCCTGGTTCCGCACGCTCGCCGAGGACGTGGCGAACGACGCCGAGTACCAGAAGACGAAGCTCCCGATGCCGGTCCTCGCCGTCGGCGCCTCCGCGGCCATGGGCACCCTCGTCGGCGACCAGGTCACGCAGTACGCCACCGACGTCACCCCGATGGTCGTCCCCGACTCCGGCCACTGGATCTACGAGGAGCACCCCACCGAGACCACCGACATGCTCCTCACATTCTTGAACGCAGCGTCCTGACCGTTCCCTGTCACATCGGCCGGCCCTCGCCACAGGCGGGGGCCGGTTTCGTCGGCCGGGCAGGAGGTGGGGGCCGGCCTCGCCGGCCGGATGAGGGGCACGGGCCGGCCTCGCCTGGCCCTGCCGAGGTGGCAGTCGGCCGTGGTGGTGGCTGTCATATGCTCGCGCGATGGTCCAGCCCGGACGACACTCCGCGCCGCCGCAGGTCCGGAGCGGGCCGCTGACGGAAGCCGAACTCGGCCGCGAGCTGCCGGTCCGGCCCGCGGACGAGGTGCATGCGATCTGGCTGGCGACCGGCGGGCAGCTCGGCGCGGCCCTGGACCTGGCCGCGGTTCTGGACCACGACCCGGGCTGGCGCACCCGCGGGGCGGTCGACGCGGTAGCAGCCGACGCGGTGGCCGCGCTGGCGCTCCGTCTGCCGCCCCGGACCGACTTCCTGTCGCCCGACGTCGCGCTGATCCGGCTGCTGGAAACCGCGGCCGGCCGGCCGCTGACCGGCCGGGTCCGGGCCGGCGTGCTGATCCGCCTGGCCCGGGAGCTGCTCGGCGACCCCTCGGCCGCGGACCGCCGCCAGTCGCTGTGCGCCGAAGCCGTCCGGCTGGCCCGCGCGGACGGCGACCCCGGCACGCTCGCCGAGGTGCTGGACGGCCGGCTGCACGCGGTCTGGGATCCGGCCACCGCCCAGGATCGGCTGGACACCGCGGCCGAGATCGTCGGCCTGGCGCGGCGGGCCGGCGACGCCCCGATGGAGCTACGCGGACTGTTCTGGCGGTTCACCGCGCTGGCCGAGCTGGGCGATCTGCCCGCTGCCGAGGCCGCGCTGGTCACCTACGCCCGTACCGGCGAGCTGATCGGCGACCCGGCCGCCGCCGTGGTCGCGATGTCCCGTCAGGCCGTGTTCGCCCTGATCAGGGGCCGTTTCGCGCTGGCCGGCACGCTGGCGGAAAAGGTCGCGGCAGACGGTCGTCGCGCCGGCCTGCCCGACACGGACCGGCTGGCCACGATGCTGCGCGGCTTCGTCGCACGATCCCGGGGCGAGGTGGCCGCGCAGGTGGCGCCGCTGCGCGACCTGGCCCTGCGCCTGCCCGGCCACTTCTTCGAGGCCACCGCCGCCCGCATCCTCGCCGAGTCCGGCCAGCACGACGAGGCACTGCTGGAACTCGACCGCCTCCTCCCCGCGGTCCTGTCCGGCACCGGCCCCCGCTGGCTCGGCGCGGTCGCCGACCTCGCCTTCGTGGCGTCGGTCAGCGGCGCCACCCCGGGAGCGACACACGGCCCGCGGACGATTCCCGCCCCGGAAGCGGCGCCCGCTCCGGGGACGGAAGCCGCGCGGAGGCTGTATGACGCGTTGCGCCCCTACCAGGGGCGGCTGGTCGTGTGGGGTGGTGCCAACATGATCACGGGCACGGTCGACGAACTGCTCGGGCGGCTCGCGGACCGGCTCGCCCGGCCGGCGGAGGCGCGGGCTCACCTCGATCGGGCGGTGCGGCAGGCGGAACGGCTCGGCGCGCTGCCGTGGCTGGCGACCGCTCTCGACGCCCGGTGGCAGCCCGGCGACCGGGAGAGAGCCCATGACATCGCGGCCCGGCTGGGAATCGTGATCTCGTGGAGTGGCCGGACGGAGGCGGCTCTCGGCGTACCCACGCCGGATCGTGATCTGGAGACGACCGGTGCCGAATGGCGGATGCGGCGGGACGGCGACGACTGGATCATCGAGGCCGGGGCCGAGGTGGCACGGCTGAGGGACGTGCGCGGCCTGCACTTCCTGCGCACGCTGGTGGCGGCGCCGGGCCGGGAGGTGGCCGCGCTGGATCTGGTCGCGGGCGGGGCCGGGCTGGCGGCCTCGGTGGCGGAGCCGCTGCTGGACGAGGCCGGGCGCCGGAACTACCGGCGGCGGCTGGACGAGCTGGAGGCCCGGCTTGACGCGGCCGACCGCACCGGCGACATCGTCCGGGCGGAGGCCGCCGTGCGTGAGCGGTCCGCCGTGGTCGCCGCGTTGCGGCAGGCCACCGGCGTGGGCGGGCGCCCGCGGCGGCAGAGCACGGAGGCGGAACGCGCCAGGGTCAACGCGACCCGCGCGCTCGGCGTCGTCCTGAAGCGCCTGGACGCCGTCGCACCCCTGGCCGCGGCGCATCTGCGCGCGTCGGTGCGGACCGGCGCCCGGTTCCGCTACGCGCCGGAACCGGGCGGACCCGCACGCTGGCGGGTGGACTGAGTCGCCCCCCAGTGGACCTCGATGACGAAGGTGCAGAGTCAACCACACTCGCTCGCGACAGATCCGCCTCGGCAGCCGGTTGCCGATCGCTCCAAGGATCATTGACCGATACGAAAGGTAGATCCACAAGCGCTGTTGATCTACCTTTCGTATCGGTCAATAATCCGCGCGCCGCGGGTGTGAGCCGGGCGACGAACGGATCGTTCCGTCGAGGGTTACGCCATCGGGGTATGACTGACGTTCTGCTGCTGCACGGCCTCACCTACGACCACCGCACCTGGGGACCGCTGCGTGACGCCCTCCGCGGGGACTGCCGCGTGCTCGCCCCCGACCTGCCCGGTCACGGCGCGGACGGGACGCGCCGCGATTCGTACACCATCGAGGAGATTGTCGGGATCATCCACGACCAGGTGGTGACGGCCGGCCTCGCGGAACCGGTCGTCGTCGGCCACTCGCTCGGCGCGGTGGTCGCCACCGCGTATGCGGGCGCGCACCCGGCCACCGCGGTCCTCAACATCGACCAGCCGCTGCTGCTCGGCCCGTTCGGCGATCTCGTGCGCGCGGCCGAGCCGATCCTGCGGAGCCCGGACTGGCGGCAGTTCTGGGATCGCATGCTGGCCGGCATGGGCATCGACGCGCTGCCGGACGACGCCAGGGTGCTGGTCGAGACCGCGACGACGCCGCGCGCTGACCTGCTGCTCGGCTACTGGAGCGACATCCTGCGCCACACGGACGCGGAGATCGCGGCGCAGCGGACGGCGGAGCTGACGGCCATCACCCGACGCGGCACCGGCTATCACTGGATCACCGGGAGCGAGCCGCCGGCCGCCTACGCGGCGTGGCTGCGTGAGCGTGTCCCGGGCGCCGGCATCACCGTGATCCCGGGTGGTCATTTCCCGCATCTCGCCCACCCGCACGAGGTCGCCCGCATCCTGGCTGATCTGCGGCGCTGACGGCGCTTATGATCTTGCGGTGCCACGACCCCGGGTGATGCTGATCGGTCTGGGCGGGACCATCGCGATGGCCTCGTCCGCCGGGGCCGTCGTGCCCTCGCTCGGCACGGCGCAGCTGCTCACGGCCGTGCCGGGATTGGCCGCCACGCAGGCGGACGTGGAGGTGCTGGACTTCCGGCAGACCGCCAGCGCGTCGCTCGGCTTCGACGACCTGCTCGGGCTGGCCGCGGTGCTGGGCGCGCTGGACGGCGTCGACGGGATCGTGGTCACGCAGGGTACCGACAGCATGGAGGAGACCGCCTACCTGCTGGACCTGGTCTACCGCGGCGACACACCCGTAGTCATGACCGGTGCGATGCGTGCGGCGAGCCTGGCCGGCGCGGACGGTCCGGCGAACCTGCTGGCCGCGGTCCGGACCGCGATCGCACCGGACGCGCGCGGGCGCGGTGTGCTGGTGGTGATGGCGGACGAGATCCACGCGGCGTCCCGGGTCCGCAAGACGCACACCACCGGCGTGGCCGCGTTCCGGTCGCCGGACGGCGGGCCGGTCGGCCAGATCGCCGAGGGTCGCGTGCGGTTCGCCAGCACGCCGCTGACCAGGCCTTTCGTCGTCCTGCCCGCGCTCGATCCGCGCCGGCCGCGGGTGCGGGTCGCGCTGCTGACCATGGCGCTCGGCGACGACGGCACGCTGATCGAGTCGCTGCTGCGCGACGACGCCTGGCACGGTGCCGTGATCGCGGGTTTCGGCGGCGGGCACGTGCCGGCCGGGGTGGTGCCGGTGCTGCGGCGGCTGGCGGCCCGGATGCCGGTGGTGCTGGCGTCCCGGACCGGCGCGGGGCCGGTGCTGACCTCGTCCTACGGCTATCCGGGCGGCGAGGTGGAGCTGCTGGCCGCGGGCCTGATCCCGGCCGGGCTGCTGGACCCGCTGAAGGCCCGCGTGCTGCTGCACCTGCTGCTGTCCGCAGGCCTGTCCGCGGCCGAGATCCCGTCCGCGTTCACGGACGCCACCCCGTGACCGGCCGCGCTGTGGCCGGCGGAGACGGCCCCGGAGCCACAAGGACAACACCCCCAACGGCCATCGAGGGTACGACGAAAGCCTCATCCCCGCGTTCACCCTGCCGATACGGCTGACGTGCCGGATCGGCACCGCACATTCTCCGGGCGTGGGGCGGCCGAGCCCGATCTCCCGCCTCGCGCCCGGTTCACACCCTGCCGTACTCCTCCCACAGCTCGCCCGCGAACAGCCGCCCGAACGTGGTGAGCGCGGCGGCCCGGCGCGGCCCGCTGGTCCGGAACGTGGTCAGCTGCCGCAGGAACGCGGCCCGCCCGATCGTGATCTGCCCGGCGTCGACCGGTTCCCCGCCCGGCGCGGCCAGGATGCGCGTGTGCAGCGTGGTGGTGTCCGCCCACATGTCCGGCCCGGGGTCGTCGCGCACGTCCTTGCGCCCGACCAGGCACCACTCGCCGAACGGCAGCCGGTAGCGCATGTGCCGCACCGGCCCGCCCTCGTCCGGGAACAGCAGGAACACGCCGTCCGTGACCGGGTGCCGGCCGAGGACCGGATGGTCGACCCAGCCGGTGGCGCGCGCCTCGTGGTCCGGGTCCGCGATGAACCGGTCCACGTCGTCGATCGCGATGGTGAGCCGGACCGTGCAGAACCCGGTCATCTCCTCGGTGAACTCCAGCCGGGTCGGCGCGGCGGCCCGGGTGTGGGCGGGCCGGCCCAGCGGCGTGCTCAGCGCGCGGTCGGCGAGCCGGTCCGCGAGCGCGGCGATGGTGAGCGCCGGGTTCGCGCCGACCGGGCCGGGCAGCGCGGCACCGTCCGCCACGTAGAGGCCGGGCAGGCCGAAGACCTCGCCGTACGCGTCGACCACGCCCTCGCCCGGGTGCCGGCCCATCGGCGCGCCGCCGAGCGGGTGCACGGTGATCACCTTGTCGAGGCCGCCGAGCGGGTTGCCGGAGAACTCGCCGCCGAGCGCGTCCGAGATCGCGCGCATGGTGTCCTGGACCTCGTCGAAGTAGCGCGCGGACGAGTCCGTGGTCCAGTCCGCGACGAGCCGGCCGCGGCGCAGGCCGAGCGTGCCGTCCGGCACGTCCCGGCCCATGCCGAGCAGCGGCAGCGACGTCTCGGAGAGCTCACCGGCGCCGAGCAGCGCGCCCAGCTCCGCCGCGATCGCGGTCTTGCTGCCGCCGACCAGCCGGTTCTGTGCGCGGGCCAGCGCGAACATCAGCGCGCGCCGGGTCATGCCCTGCCACTGCGTGGCCTCGATCAGCCAGTCCAGGAAGCCGGGGTAGCCGGCGTCCTCGACGTAGTGGCCGCGCCCGGTGCCGCCGTCGGTGCCGTCCGGCACGCGGACCGCGCTGGTGATCACCGGGCCGTGCGAGCCGCGCAGCGGCCGGGGGCTGCCGTCCGGCATGACCGCACGCAGCAGGAAGCCGAGCAGGTCGCCGTTGCCGCTGAACCGGTTGCCGAGCGCGGTACTGAGGCCGGGGAGCCGGGCGCGGTTGCGCAGCAGCAGCCAGGACGTGCCGAGCGTGCCGGCCGCTAGCACCAGCCGGTCGCAGGTGATCACGCGGGTGCGCCGCCGGGCGACCGTGCGGTCGTCGTGGATCACGTACCGGACCTCGTAACCGCCCTGCGGACGCGCCTCGATCGTGCGGACCTCGTGCCGGGCGCGCAGGTCCGCGCCGCGCTCCCGGGCCGCGGACAGGTAGGTGTGGTCGAGCGAGTTCTTCGCGCCGTCGTTGCAGCCGATGTCGCACTCGCCGCAGAGGCGGCAGGTCAGCCGCGGCACGCCGTGCAGGTTCCCGTAGGCCGGCGTCTCGATCGCCTGTCCCGGTGCGGGCACGGCGCCGGGCCGGGATGCGAAGCTGACCGCGAGCGGCGGCAGGCGCAGGTCCAGGCCGAGCGTGTCCGCCGCGTCCGCCATCGCGCGCGTCTTCGGCGTGCGGTCGTAGGGCTTGCGGTCGAACGGGTACGGCACCGGCGCGATCATCGCCTCGACGCGGTCGTAGTGCGGGTCCAGGTCCGCGCGGGTGACCGGCCAGTGCTCGACGCCGCCGCCGGGCAGCGGCTCGTCGCGGACGAACCACCGCTCGTCCTTGCGCAGCAGCACGTTCGCGTAGATCAGCGAGCCGCCGCCGAGCCCGCTGGACACGATCGCGTCGATGCCGCGGAACGACCACACGTCGAACAGGCCGTGCAGGCCCGCGCTCGGGTCCCACAGGTTGCGGGCCATCTCCGCGGGCGCGCGCGGGAAGTCGCCGGGCGCGTAGGCCTTTCCGCGTTCCATCAGGACGACGCCGAGCCCGGCCTCGGCGAAACGGTAGGCCGCGACCGATCCCCCGAACCCGGAGCCGACCACCAGAACGTCGACATGCTCCTGCATTTCCACGCCTCCCCCGAATGCGTGTCACCACCACAAGTGTCGCCGACAGGCTGATGCACTCGCCGATACGTCTGCTACACGTCTAATCGGCGCCGATCGTTGCATGCCGTCGCTACGCTCCCGATTTATGGCACGGCTCATCACTTTCTGTGCCGATGACGGCACTGAGCTGATATTGACCAACGTGCGCGGCGATCGTGAGCCGACGCGTGGTCCGGTGCTGCTCACGCACGGTTCCGGCGTGAGCAGCGCGATCTTCCACCGGTTCACCGGCCCGCTGGCGGACGCGGGCTGGGACGTCTGGCTGCTCGACTGGCGCGGCAGCACCGCGGTCGCGCCGAACGAGTGGACGCTCGATCAGGTCGCGCGCTACGACCACCCCGCGGCGGTACGCACGGTGCTGGCCGAGACCGGCGCGACCCGGCTCGGCGCCGTGGTGCACTGCCAGGGCTCGACGTCGTTCATGATGGCGCTGGCCGCGGGCCTGCTGCCGGAGGTGGACACCGTGGTCAGCAACGCGGTGTCACTGCATCCGGTGGTGCCGTCCTGGTCCGAGTTCAAGCTGCGGTTCGCGGTGCCGGTGGTGTCACGGCTGCTGACCTATCTGGACCCGCAGTGGGGCCGGGTGCCGCCGCGTGCGCTGACGCCGCGGGTGCTCACGGCGCTGACCCGGGCCGCGCACCGGGAGTGCGACAACACGGTGTGCCGGCTGGTCAGCTTCACCTACGGCAGCGGCGGCCCCGCGCTCTGGCGGCACGAGAACCTGTCGGCGGAGATGCACGACGAGTTCATCGTGCGCGAGTTCGGCGCGGTGCCGCTGAGCTTCTTCCGGCACATCGGCAGGAGCGTGCGGGCCGGTCGTCTCGTGTCCGAGCTGCCCGGACTCCCCCGCGATCATGCCGCGGAGGCGCCGCGGACGGACGCGCGGATCGTGCTGCTGGCCGGCGAGCACAACCGGTGCTTCCTGCCGGACAGCCAGCGCCGCACGTTCGAGTTCCTGGAGCGGCACGCGCCCGGCCGTCACGCGCTGCACATCCTGCCCGGCTACAGCCACCTCGACCCGTTCCTGGGCCGCGACGCGCACCGCGACGTGTTGCCGCTCATCCTCGACGAGCTGGGCGCGGTCCGGCAGACGCCCTGATCCGTGCGGGCTCGACCGGTCACGGCGGCTCGCCGTCGTCGGTCGCGCGCCGGTGGCCGGCGCGGAGGCACGAGCAGCCGGGACGGGCCGAGCCACCGGGCGGGTTCTGATCTTGCCGGCCACGGATCCGGCAGGGAGGAGCGCCGGCGACGACCGGTGCCCGCGGGAGCATGCGGAACTGGACCACTCCGGAAGCGGGAAGATCAAGATCTTGAAAGCTCTTGATCTCGGGGTACGGCGACGCCGCCCGACCGTGCGAGTCGGGCGGCGTCACAGAACGGTCGGATCAGGCGAAGTTGACGTCGATGCCGACGGCCTTGCAGGCGGTGTCGAGGCCGGTGGCGGCCTGCTCCCAGCTCGCGCCGGACGCGGCCTCGATCGGGTCGGGCGCGGCCGCGGCCTTCTTCGCCTCGGCCGCGACACCCTGCGCGGCCTTGGCCACGTCGCTGGTGCCGTTCGCGGCCAGCGGCTCCAGCGCGGAGATCGCGCCGGTCAGCGTGTCGATCAGGTCCTTGTCGCTGATCTCCTGGCCGCTGGTGAACGCGGCCATCATCGTGTCCTTGAGCGCGGTGCCGGCCTTACCGGCGGCCTCGCAGATCTCCTTGTCGCTCGCCGCGGTCGCGGCCGGGGCGGAGGACTCGGCCGGCGCGGCCGTGGTGGCGACCGAGGCGGGCGCGGACGACGGGGTGGCCGCGGCGTCGGTCGCGTCCTCGCCGCCACAGGCGGACAGGGCGAACATGGAGGCCGCGACGATCGCGGACGAGATCAGGCGAATCGTGGTCACGGGCGCGGATGGTAGCGAAGCCCGAACCTCATGATCAAATCAATGCGCGCTGGGCGTCCGCCCGGAGATCGATCAGCCGGACCAGTCCGAGACCGGCCGCGCTCCACACCGCCAGCAGCACGACGCCGAGGACGTATCCGTCGTGGTGGAAGTAGGAGACGCCCTGCAGCGCGCGGATGCCGAGACCGGCCGGGAGCACGTGCGAGAGCGGCGCCAGCCAGCCGGGCAGGTACGGCGAGGGCAGCGTGCCGCCGCCGGTGGCGTTGCCGAGGATCAGCAGCACCAGCGAGGCGAGCATCGTGCCCGCCGGTCCGGCGATCCGCATCAGGAACAACGTGGCCGATCCGACCGCCATCGCGAGCAGCACGGTCACGGACGCGATCACGGCCGGGTTGCCGGGCAGCGCGTTGAAGCCGGTGCGGCCCGCGATCAGCGCGGCCGCGACGCCGGCGGTGACCGCGAACCCGGCCAGGCTCAGCGCCCGCAGGCGCACCGGCAACCGCGGCGCCATCTGGTACGACACGAGCCCGAACAGGAATCCGCCGAGCACCAGCCCGAACCCGGCGTAGAAGATCGACAGTCCACGGGTGTCGCCGGCCGAGGTGGGCAGCACGTCCGTGCGGGTGGCCGCGGCCGGGAACAGTCCCTCCAGCGTGCCGGTGACGCCGGGCCCGTTCGCGCCGGCGTAGAGCAGCTCGCGCTCGCCCGCGAGGTAGGCGCCGTAGACCTCACGGTGGGTGACGGCGTCGCGGGCGGCGGTGGGCGAGTCGTACGGGACCAGCTCGATCAGGCCGGGCGGCAGCTGCTGCTGGAGCTGTGCGGCGGAGCCGACGACGCCGATCGGCATGGCGTGCGGGCGCGGTGCGTGGAACGCGGCCAGGAAGATCAGGATGAAGATGGAGCCGATCACGAGTCCGACGACGGCCGGGATGACGACGCTCTTGGGTTTCGGCGGGGTGCGGATCTCGTCCACCAGGGGTGTCTGCATGCGGATCATGATTTCGGGTCTCGCGGGCTTCTGGCGTCTCCCATCGGCTCATCTGGTGGAATCCGACATCATCTAGTCTCTGGTGATGGATATCGTCACTCTGGACGAGCTGGACCGCGGACTCGTGCAGGCGTTGCAGGCGGACGGACGGGCCTCGTTCGCCCGGATCGGCGAGGTGCTCGGCGCCTCGGACCGGACCGTCGCGCGCCGCTTCGCCCGGCTGCGCGAGGCGCGCGTGCTGCACGTGGTCGGGCTGGTCGAGCCGACCGCGCTGGACGGCGACCGGTGGGTGGTGCGCATGCAGTGCCGGCCCGGCACCGCGCTGCAGGTCGCGGACGCGCTGTCCCGCCGCGACGACACCCGGTGGGTCACGCTGCTGTCCGGCGGCACCGAGATCGGCGCCAGCCTGCAGTCCTGGTCCGTGCGGGAGCGCGACGAGCTGATCCTGCAACGCCTGCACCGCACCGCGTCCGTGGTCTCGGTGAGCGCGCACAGCGTGCTGCACGAGTTCGCGCAGGACGGGCACGCGTTCGAGGTGCCGGGCCCGCTCACGCCGGAGCAGATCGCGTCGCTGGCCCCGGAGCCCGGCGACGGCGAGCCGGTGACGCTCGCGGAGACGGACCGGCCGCTGTTCGACGCGCTGGCCGTGGACGGGCGCGCGCCGTACCCGGTGCTGGCGGCCGCGACCGGCTGGTCCGAGTCCACGGTCGCCCGGCGGTTGCACACGCTGCGCGCCGCCGGCCTGCTGCACCTGGACGTGGACATCGACATCGCGCGCCTCGGCCACCGGGCCGGCGCGCGGCTGTGGGCCTCGGTGGCCCCGGCGGACCTGGCCGCGACCGGGGCGGCCGTCGCCGCCCACCCGGAGGCGTTCTTCGTCGCGGCCACGACCGGCCCGACGAACCTGTTCGTGTCCGTGACCTGCCGCGACAACCAGAGCCTGTTCCGCTATCTGACCGAGCGGCTGGGCGCGCTCCCGGCCGTGCACGCGGTCCAGACCGCGCCGGTCATGCGGATCATCAAGCGGGCCGGCCGGCTGCCGCTCTGATGTCGCACGGCGGCCGCTGCGCAGTGTTGTAACCGCAAGCCCGGCTACGGCAGCCACGTCTCCGCCGCCGGCGCGTTCTCCGTCTGCCAGCGCGAGGCCCCGGCGGTGTCGCCGGGGCCTCGCGTGGACACATCAGCGTGCCGGTTCGATCCAGACGTTGCGGAACTGGACCTTGTTGCCGTGGTCCTGGAGGCGGATGGCACCGGTGGACGGGCCCTCCGCGATGTTGCCGCCGGTGCCGTGCGGGATCTCCAGGTTGTCCTGCACCTTGCGGCCGTTCCAGATCACGGTGATCCGGGCGTTCTCGGTCTTGACGCCGGCCTCGTCGTAGCGGGCCGCCCGGTACGTGATGTCGTACGTCTGCCACGTCTCCGGCGCGGTCGCGGCGTTCACCAGCGGCGGCGCCACCGTGTAGATCGCCCCGGCCTCGTTGTTGTCCAGTGTGGTGTCGCCGAACGAGTCGAGGATCTGCAGCTCGTACCGTTCCTGCTGGTAGACGCCGCTGTTACCGCGGTTCTGGCCGGTGACCTCCGGCGGGAGCAGCGGCACCTTGAACTCGACGTGCAGCTTGTAGTCGCCGAACGCCTCCTTCGTGCGCAGGTCACCACCGGCCACCTCGGTCGCGTTGCCGGCGACCAGCGGCCACTGTGGACGTCGGCCGTCGGTGTGCGCCCAGTTGTCCAGGTTCTTGCCGTCGAAGAGCGTGATCCGCTTGGCGTTCCACTCACGCACGCTGATCAGGTCCAGGTTGACGTGGCCGGTGTCGGTGGCGTCGACGCGGTACTGGACCGCGTTCACGCCCTTCTTCAGCGGCAGCTTCTCCGTCGCGGTCGCCCAGTCGTCCCAGGTGACCGTGGTCGGCAGCGTGACCTGGCGGATCTTGCGGCCGTTGACGTACACGCTGACGGTCTTGGGTCCGCTGAACGGGTCGGGGCCGTTGGAGTAGCGCAGCCCGACCGCGTAGTCCGCGTTCTTGTCGACCTTGACGTGCATGGTGGTGGACGCGTTGAGCTTGCCGAACGCCGCGGTGAAGCCGATGCCGGAGAAGCCGCGGTGGTCCGTCGCCAGCGACGCGCCGCCCTCGCGGTTGCCCTCCTCGGCCTCGTAGAAGACCTGCTGCGACGTGTCGCCGGGCAGCTCGTTCATCGTGTACCAGGCCTCGGTGCTCCACAGCTTCTCGCCGTCGCGGGCCGCGAACGGGCGCGGCGAGCGGAGGTGCACCACGCGGTCGCGGCGCAGGCCGGGCACGGTCAGGCGGACGGTCTTGCGATCCTTGGACACGGTGGCCGCGCTGACCGTGAGCGTCTCGGTGTCGACCTCGGGGCCGCCGTACTGCGCGGTCGGGACGTACCGCCACTGCTCGATCTGGAACTTCTTCGCCAGATCCGTCACGGTCTCGTCGGAGAGCGGCTTCGTGTACTCGATCGCGAAACCGCCCTGCGTGGCCTTGACGGTCTTCATGTCGAAGACGTCCGTGCCGTTCGGCGTCAGCTTCTGCAGGCCGAACCGGAGCTTGCCCTCCTGGCCCCAGTTGCCGTCCGCGCCGAGGCCGCCCACGTAGATGGCGCCGTCCGGCCCGATCGACACCTCGTTGATGCCGGCCTCCAGACCCTGCGTGTGCCGGAAGAGCGCGCCCTGCTCCACGCCGTTGACCGTCTCCAGCGCGGCCCGCTGCAGGCCACCGTAGGTGACATCACCGATCAAGAGCTGGCCACGGTACGTCCCGGACTTCAGCAGCACGGGCGTGCTCGGCGAGTTCGCGATCTGGTTCTGCGGCATCCACAGCACCGGCCGGGTCACCGGCTTGTTGTCGAACGGGCCGTCCGGGTTCGTGTAGTGGTTGAAGAACGCGCCGTCCTCGATCTTGACGAGCTTCGACGACGGCAGCCAGCCACCCTGGTTGTCCGTGACGTAGAGCTTGTCGTCAGGCCCCCAGCCGATCCCGTTCGGCGTGCGCAGGCCGCCCGCGACCGTGGTCACCTTGCCGGTGCGCTTGTTCACCACGATGCTCGTGCCGCGGCCGCCGACCGGCTGCGGGTCCGTGGTCGCGCCGCCCAGGTTGATCGAGACGGACAGGTTGAGATAGAAGTTCCCGTCCTTGTAGAGCAGGCCGAACGCGAACTCGTGGAAGTTCCCGCCGAACGGCCAGGTCGCGACCGTGCGACGGGTGTCGAGCACGTCGTCGCCGTTGGTGTCCTTCAGCTCGGTCAGCTCGTGCTTCTGCGAGACGTAGACGTTGCCGTCGACGAAGGCCACACCCATCGGCTCCTTGAGCCCACCGGCGATCTTCTTGTAGGTGACGCTGCCCGGACCGGTCTGCCCGTTGACGTTGCTGACCAGGTAGACCTCGCCGTCGAGCGTGTCGGAGCCACCCCAGGTGGTGAGCACCATCTTCTTGTCCGGACGCCAGGCGATGCCGCTGACCTGCGGCTCGAAGCCCGGCGGGCGGAGGTCGGTGAGCGTGTAGCCGGGGTTCACGGCGGTGAGCGGCAGGCCGTCCCCCGGGGTGTCCGTGCCCGCGACGCACTCCTTCGTGCCGGGCGCGGTCACCCGGACCACGCCGGCGTCGGTGGTGAGCGCGCTGGTCGGGACCGTCACGAACCCGCTGGTGCCGGGCGGCTGCCAGGCCAGGGTCAGCTGCTGGCCACCGTCGCGCTCGAAGTGCTCGATGCGCAGCGCGTGGGTGCCGGCGGCCAGGTCGGCGGTGCCGTCCTTCGGGTCGGCGCCGTGCAGGCCGTCGTGGTCGATGATCAGCTTGTCGTCGAGGAAGAGCTTCGCACCGTCGTCGCTGATCAGGCGGAAGGCGTAGGTGCCGGCGACCGGCGTGACCAGGGTGGCCAGCGCGTGGGTGACGAAGTTCGTCTCCAGGCCGAAGTCGTCCGCCGTCGACCAGTCGATGGTCGGCATGAGCTTGTCGACGTTGGGGGTCTGGCCCGGCTTGAGTTCGCAGACCTTGCTGAGGGGCGCGCCGATGTCGAAGGTCCGGAGCGTCACCCCCGGCTCCTGCGCGGGCGGATCGATGGCGTGGGCCGGCGACGGCGCGGCGGATACCACGGTGACGGTGAGCAAAGTAGCGGCCAACAGACGTCTCATCTGCGCTCCCGGTTACCAGCATGATTCACGGCTGTGAACATCCTGGGCTACTTCCGTCAGCACGTCTACATCTTTCGATTTATTCTTCCAAAAGTTTTCTCGGAGCGAGCGAAAGTTCGGCGCGGGTGGTAGCGAACGCCCGCGCGGCCGGGTTGGGCGCGGCCTTCCGGGCGCCGCCGCACCCGAAATTTCGGGAAATAACTGCCCGCGCTTTCGCGACGGCCTCGCCCGGACACCGAGGGCTCACGCGACGCCCGGGAGGCGTCGACGGATGCCAGGCAGGCCACCGCGATCGATCAACCGAGGCACCCGATGCCCGAGATGCGGGCGGCGGTCAGGGGGTGGCGGCGGTGAAGAACTCGACGCGGCCGCGTCCGTTCTCCTTGGCGCGGTAGAGGGCCAGGTCGGCGTTGTGGATGAGGTCGCCCGGTTCCTGGGCGGCCTCGCCGAGGGTGGCGATGCCGATGGAGACGCCGACCTCGACGGTGCGGCCGTTCAGGTCGAAGGGTTCGGTGAGGTAGGCGCGGATGCGGTCGGCGACGGCGAACGCGTCGCCCTCGTTGCGCAGGCCGCGGCACAGGACCAGGAACTCGTCGCCGCCGAAGCGGCTCACGAAGTCCTCGGGGCGGGTGGCGGCGATGAGGCGCGCGGCGACCTGCTTGAGCAGCGCGTCGCCGGTGGCGTGGCCGTAGGTGTCGTTGACCGGTTTGAAGCCGTCGAGGTCGAGGAAGAGCGCGGCGACGGTGCCCTCGGTGCGCGTCTGCCGGCGCCGGCGCCACTCGGCGCTGACGGCGTCGGCGCGTTCCATGAACAGGGCGCGGTTGGGCAGGCCGGTGAGGGCGTCGTGGAGGCGGGCGCGGGCCAGGCGGGCGGAGCTCATCAGCGCGGACAGGCCGATGAGCAGGATGACGGTCATGGCGACGGCGAACGCGGCGAACAGCTGCCAGGCGACGCGGCCGGTGGCCTGCACGGGGGCGAGCAGCGTGCGCTGCGGCGTGGTCATCACCACGCGCCAGTCGCTGCCGGGGATGGTCCGGGCGATGAAGTACTCGTCGCCGGCGACGCCGTGCGGGCCGGCGCGCAGGGCGGCGGCCAGGTCGCGGCGGGGCAGCGGGGAGCCGGCCACGGACCTGTCGGTCGCGACGATGACGCGGCCGGCGCCGTCGAGCACGTAGGAGCTGGCGGACGGCACGCGCAGGGAGCCGGCCAGGAGGTCGGCCACGCCGTCGACCGCGATCGGCAGCGCCAGCGTCCGCGGGCCGTCGGGGGCGTCGAAGGGCTGGAAGGCCAGCACGTAGACCACGCCGCTGTCGACGAGCACGTCACCGAACGCGAGTTTTCCGGTCCGGGCGGCAATGCCGAAACCAGGATCTGCGGCGAGGGTACGGGCGGTCGCGCTCGCCGAGGCCGGGTCCGCGGCGAGGAGGCCGCCGTCCGCGCCCAGGATCGCGTACCAGGCCGCGTCCATCGACGTGGTGCCGCGCTGCGCCTCGAGCTGAGCGACCGTGCCGGAGAACTGGGCGACGCTGACCGCGCGGGTCTTCGCGTCGCTGGCCACCAGCAGGCCGCCGATCAGGTCGGCGGAGACGCCGGCGCGTGCGTCCGCGTCCGCGAATACGCGGGCCCGCGCGTCGGAGGTGGTCCGGGACAGGTACAGCCCGGCGCCGGAGACCAGTGCCGCGCTGAGCAGCACGGCGAACCCGATGCTGAGACGGCTCGCCCACAGGGACCTCATGGGATTCCCATCGGCAGCGTCCGCGCGGATCTAAAGCGCCGGCGCGATGAAGTCGAACGCGGCCGGCATGGTGCGTCGTCGCATTTCGGGTACGACGAGGCAGGTTGCGTCCGGTGGCTATCATCGCGGCCGTCGTCACCGAACGTGATCGAGGTGTCCGGATGTCCTACAGCCCGCCGCCCACGCGGACCGCCAACCCGGTCGGTCTGCTGCTGGTGGCGCCCGCGCTGCTGGCGCTGCTGACCTCATATGTCGTGCCGGCCGTGCGGACGCTGTGGAACAGCTTCCAGCGCATCGGGCTGATCGACAGGGCGGAGAACGAGTTCGTCGGGTTCGACAACTACTCCCGGGTCGCCGATCAGGAGTTCTTCGGCGATCTCGGGTACGTGCTGCTGATCGCGGTACTGCCGGTGCTGGCCGCGTGCGTGCTCGCGCCGGTGCTCGCCTGGCTGACCCACCGCGGCGGCACGCCGGCCCGGCGGATCGTCCGGCTGGCGCTGGTGCTGCCGATGGTCGCGGTGACGCCGGTCGGCCTGGCGCTGGCCTGGCACGGCGCGCGCCGCGACCTCACCGGCGAGCCGCTGCAGGCCCAGCTGTACGTGGGCGAGGTCTTCTGGCTGACGCTCATCGGGCTGCTGGTCGGCGCCGGCGTGACCGTCTACCTGGCCGCGCTGCGCCGCAGCGGGGACGGGCGCCGGCCGGTCGGTGCCGTGGTCGCGCTCGGGCTGGCGGCCGGGCTGGCCGTCGTGGCGTACACGATGCAGACCTGGACCTACCCGTTCGCGCTCACCCAGGGCGGCCCGCGCGGCTCCACCGGCACGCCGATGATGTCGCTCTACAACCTGTCGTTCCGGTACGCGGACCTCGGCGCGGGCGCGGCCGCCGGCACCGTGCTGGCGCTACTGCTCGGCGTGCTCGGCCTGGCCGCGGTCGCGGTGCTGGTGCTGGGCCGGGTGCGGGCCGACGTGGTCGCGCCGCAGGCCGGGGCGAGGCCGGTCGGCGTGCCCGCGCTGATCGGCGCGCTGGCGCTGCTGGTGATCGTGCTCGGCGCGGCCGGCTACGGGATCTGGCCCTGGCTGTCCGGCCTGGGCGGCGAGGTTCCGGGCGTGGGCAGCGCGTTCAACGCGCTGGCGCCGCCGCTGGTCACCACCGTGATCGGGGTCGGGCTGGCCGCGCTGGCCGGGTTCGGCATCGGCGCGCTGCGCCCGCTCGGCCGGCACAGCGAATGGCTGCTGTTCGTCTTCGCGCCGTGGCTGTTCGTCGGCAGCGGGCCGTTCAGCGTGGTGACGTTCACGACGATGCAGGACCTCGGCGTGATCGGCACGCCGTTCGCGCTGTTCCCGCCGTCGTACCTGAGCATTCCGTCGCTGGTCGTCTTCACGCTGCTGTTCCGCGGGCTGGCCGAGCGCCGCCCCGGCAGCCCGGCGCGGACGCTGCTGCCCGCGCTGCCGATGGCCGTGGTGGCCGGCGGCATCACCTACCTGGTCCAGACGCAGGACGCGTTCTGGCAGATCCTCGCCGTCTACGAGCCCGGCGAGCTGCCCGCGCCGGCCGCAGCGCTGCAACTGTCCGGTGGCCGGCCGTTCGCGGAGGAGGCGTCCCGGATGCCGCTGCCGGTGGCGGCCGTGGTGCTGTGCGCGCTGATCCTGGGCGCGCTGCAGTGGTTCTACCTCGACCGCCTCTCCGTCCGCACGACGGAGCCGCAGGCCTCGGACCTGGTCCCACCGGCGGCGGACGGCTTCCCGGCGAGCGGCGGCTACCCGGCGGACGGCTTCTCGGCGGGCGGCTATCCCCCGGCGCCGCCGGGCTCGGCCGGGTATCAGCCTGCGCCGCCGAGCCCTGCCGGGTATCAGCCGGGACCAGCCGGATATCCGCCGGCTCCCGGCTACCCGTCCGCACCCGCGGGACCGCCGGCGGGCTGACGGCGCGTGGCGAGGGCACGGCCGGGCGGTGGGAAGCTCCGGCCGTACCCTCGATGGCTGATTTTGATCTTTGTCAGTCGAGCCAGGCGAGGCCGAAGGCGGCGGTGGCGTCGAGCGACGCACCGGCGGCGTGGAATCGGGAGAACGTGTCCGGACCGAGGGCGGAGATCGCGGCGGTACGGGCGGAGGCCAGCTCTTCCGCGTCGTCGGGGTCCGGGACCTGGCCGAGCGCGGTGAACGCGGCGTCCGTGAAGCCGATCATGCGGGCGGCGTGCCCGTGGTCCTTCTCCGTGGCGGCGAGCACGGTCGCGGCGACGCCGAGATAGGGGACGAACGCGCGGTAGCCGTCCCGGAACACCCGGGTGCGCACGGTCTCGAACAGCTCGCGCGCCCGGTCGCGATCGCCCAGGTGCAGCTCGACGAAGCCGAGGTTGTGCAGCTCCGACGTGACGGTGTCCGTCCTGCCCAGCTCCTCGTTGAGCGCGATGCTGGCCCGATAGAGCTCGCGGGCCTTCTCGTGGTCGCCGGCCATGCGGGTCACCCCGGCCAGCACGTGCCGCGGACGCTCCTCGAGGCGGCGCAGGCCGGAGCGGACCGCCACCTCCAGCGCCGTGGTCGCCAGCGCGGCGGCCCGGGTCAGGTCACCGGCGCGCAGCGCGAGGCGGGACATCGCGTAGACGGCCTCGACCTCGCCCTCCGGTTCGCCGGCCGCACGGGCACGCACCACCTCGGCCTGCGCCATCCGCAGCACCTCGTCGTCGTCGCCGCGGCGGAACGCGGACCGGATCTCGGTCGCGAAGTCCGGCTCCAGCAGCCAGGCCATGGCCTCCAGGAACACGTCCGGCTCCTCGATCTGCGAGAAGTGGCCGCTGTTCTCCGCGATCACCAGCCGGGAGCCGGCGATGCCCGCGTGCAGCTGCTCGGACCACATCGGGCCGCAGATGAAGTCGTGCCGGCCGGTGATGATCACGGTCCGGGCGGTGATCCTCCCGAGGTCCGGGCGGTAGTCGATCGTGGTGTCGCGCAGGTGGACGATCCAGGCGCGGATGCCCTGGCGCAGCGGCTCGAACTCGGCGCGGCGGCCCCAGAAGTCGGCGAAGTAGATCGGCAGCGCGGCCGACAGCGACGCGGTCTTCGCCTCGTCCGTCGTCACCTCGTCGAACTTCCCGATGTATTCGAGCAGCTCACGGGCCTCCGGCACGTCCGGGTGCCGGTCCGGGTAGGCCGCCGCGGCCGCCTTCTCGACCGCCCAGAACTCCTCGTCCGTGGTCGGCGACGTGCTGTAGAGCGCGAGCCCGGCCGTCCGCTCCGGGAACCGGATCGCGAACCGCTGCGCCACGAACCCGCCGTGCGAGTGGCCGAGGATGTAGATCTTCTCCACGTTCAGGTGGTCGGCGAGCGCGTGCAGCAGGTCGACGTAGGTGTCCACATAGGTCGCGTCCTCGGGCAGCGGCCCGGAGTCCCCGGTGCCGGCCGGCTCCGGGTAGACCATCGTGAAGCGTTCCTCCAGGCGCGCCGAGCGCAGGTAGGCGGAGTCGACGCCGGGGCCGCCGGAGTGCGTGATCATGACCGGGCCGGTGCCGGCGACGTGGTACACCTGCCGGATGCCGTGCGCGGTGAACGCGTGTGTGCCAGGGCTCAGACTGCTCATGCGGTGACTCCAGTACGTCGGTGTGTTGGACCGGACGGTAGCCAGCCCGCGTAAAGGAACAGTTGACGCGAGTATCGTCAGCCGGTGCACCGACGAGAGGAACGTCCCCGATGACCCACGCCGACCCGCCCGCGCCCGTCGTGCTGCGCGCGTTCCGCCCCCGCGTCATGCGCGTGGCCGCGGTCGTGATCGCGGCCCTGATCTGCTGGGCCATCGTCGTCTCCGGGCTCAACCTGACCGGCACCGTCACCGCCAACGGCGGCCAGACGTTCGAGTCGGACTCCTGGGCGCTGATCGCGCTCGGCCCGCTGCTGGCCCTGCCGCTGCTGCTGCCGCTGCGCGTCCGCGTCCAGGCCGACGCGTCCGGCGTGCACGTGCAGAACCTGGTCCGCGAGTTCGACGTCCCGTGGTCCGCCGTCCGCGCGGTCCGCTACCGCCACGGCGCCCCGTGGGCCACGCTCGACCTGGTCACCAACGAGATCGTCACGGTCCTGGCGGTGCAGGCGCTGGACGGGCCGCGGGCGCTGGAGGCGATCCGGGCGCTACGCAAGCTGCACCTGGACTCCCAGGCGGGCTGAGCATCTCCACGCGGGCGCTACCGGCTACCGGCCGAGTACGGCGCCGCCGTTGAGGCCGATGATCTGACCGGTGAGGTATCCGGCGCCGGCGGAGGCGATGTAGGTGACCGCCGCCGCGACATCCGCCGGTGTGCCGGGCCGCCCGACGAGGGTGTCGGCGATCTTGGTGGCGACGAAGTCGGGCGTGTCCTGGCCGCGGAAGATGCCGGTGTCCTGGATGTAGCCCGGGGCCAGGACGTTCACCGTGATGCCGTCCCTGCCGAGCTGCCGGGCCAGCCCGAGGGCCCACCCGTGCAGCGCGGCCTTCGCCGCCGCGTACGACCCGGCCGAGTGTGTGCCTGCGCCGCCCCGCTGGGCGGCCGCCGAGCTGATCATGATCAGCCTGCCGCCGGGCCGGGTCAGGTGACTCAGTAACGCGTGCGTGAGCAGCACCGCGGTGATGAGGTTGATGTCCAGGTCCCGGCGCCAGGACGCGGCCAGGGCGTCGAGCCCGTCACCGGCCGGTGGCGTGATGATCGCACCGGCGTTGTTGACCAGCACGTCGACCGTGCCGAACTCCGCGATGCGGTCCGCGGCGCGCTGCACCTGGGCCGGATCGGTCAGGTCGGCGCCGACCGGGATCACCAGCTCCGCCCCGGCCGCCCGGTTGATGTCCCGGCCGGCCTGATGCAGCAGCCCGGCACGACGCCCGATGATGACCACCCGGTCGCCCTGGGCGGCGAAGGCGGTGGCGATCTCGCGGCCGATGCCGGTCGCGCCGCCGGAGACGACGGCCAGTCGTGACGTAGTGACCATGCCGGAACGGTATCGAAGTCCGCGTGTCAAATATTCTTGACTTGATGTAGGGAAAGTTTTACCTTCGACATGTCACGTTTTCTAGACATGGGAGCGCGGCATGTCCTCCGAGGAGAAGCGCACCTGGATCTCCGCCCTGGTCGGCGTCGTGGTGCCGATCATCTATCTGGCGTTCGTGATGTCGCGCGCCGCATCGGGGGCGGAGGTGGCGACGATCGCCTACGCGTGGCCGATGCTCATCTCGATCGGCGCCGGCGTCGTCGCGGGCATCGTGCTGGCGATCGTGACCGCGGCCGTGCTGCCGAAGGAGCCGGACCGGGTCGACGAGCGAGACCGTGAGATCAACCGGCGTGGGGAGTTCGCGGGGTTCTACGTCATGAGCATCGCCGCGATCGTGCCGCTGGTCATGGCGATGGCGCGGGTCGAGCAGTTCTGGATAGCGCACGCGCTCTACCTGGCGTTCGTGCTGGCCGCGCTGGCCTCGTCGGTCGTGAAGATCGTCGCGTACCGGCGAGGCTGGTAGTTCATGGTCAAACCGACCCGGGTGACGAACTCGATCCGGGCGCTCCGCTTCGCCCACGGCGAGATGACCCAGGCGGAGCTGGCCGACCGCATCGGCGTCACCCGCCAGACCATCCTCGCGATCGAGCAGGGGCGATATTCGCCGTCGCTGGAGGTCGCGTTCCAGATCGCGCGGGTGTTCCGCGTGCCACTCGACGAGGTTTTCGCCTACCCGGACGCATAGACGACGCACAGACAGGGAGCCACGATGCACGCGCTGAGTCGTACCGCCCGCCTGACCGGGCTGTTCTACCTGGGTAACGCCCTCACCGCCATACCCGGGCTGATCGTCATCCGGCCGCTGCTCTTCGACCCGGACAGCGCCCAGGCGACACTGTCCAATCTGGCCGCGCACGGGTCGCTGGCCCGCGTCGCCATCGCGCTGGAGCTGGGCATGGTCGTCACGCAGACGCTCGCCGCGGTCTGGTTCTACCGCCTGTTCCGCACCGTCGACGCGGTCACCGCGAGCGGGATCGCCGCGTTCGGCCTGGTCAGCGCCGTCGTCGGGCTGATGAGCGCCGCGCTGCTGGCCACCGCGGCCGGATTGTCCGGCGACGCGGCGAGCGTGCAGCTGCTCTACCTGGTCAGCGACAACCTGTGGGGCGTGGGCGCGCTCTTCTTCGGTCTGTGGCTGGTCCCGATGGGCTGGTGCGTGCTCCGTTCCGGCTGGATGCCCCGTGCGCTGGGCTGGCTGCTCGTCGGCGGCGGTGCCGGATACGTGGTGAGCGCGTTCATCGCCTACCTCGCGCCGGGCGCGCACGTGGTCGCGGAGGCGCTGACCTATCCCGCGTCCGCGGGCGAGATCTGGATGGTCGGCTACCTGCTGATCATCGGCGTCCGGCGGCAGGCGACGCTGCCTGCCCTCCAGACGGCGGAATGACCCGCACGGCCGTGCTCAGTCCAGGCAGAACTCGTTGCCCTCGACGTCCTGCATGTTGAGGCACGACTCGTTGTGCTCGTCCGCGATCAGCAGCAGTCCGCGGGTCGCGCCGAGCGGGAGCAGGCGGGCGCACTCGGCCTCCAGCGCGGCCAGGCGCTCCGCGCCGACCATGCCGGTACCGACCCGCACGTCGAGGTGCAGCCGGTTCTTGACGACCTTGCCCTCGGGGACGCGCTGGAAGAACAGCCGCGGGCCCACACCGGTCGGGTCGCTCGCCGCGAACGCCGCGCCCTGCTGGTCCGGCGGCAGCGACCGGTCGTAGTCGGTCCAGCTGGCGAAGCCCTCCGGTGCCGGCGGCACCACGTAACCCAGCACCTCGCACCAGAAGCGCGCGACCCGCTCCGGTTCCCTGCAGTCGAACGTGACCTGAAACTGCCTGACCGTCCCCATAAAATCCACCCTAGTGGACCGGGGTAGCTGATTTACTGCCAGCCATGATCGGCGATCTGCGCGTTCGTCAATGCCTGGCGGATCTGTGGGGTCTGGCGGCCGCGACCGTCGAGGTGCACAACGGCGGAATGAACTCCGCGACCTGGTTCGTCACCGACCATGGTGAGCGCTGGGTGGCGAAGGCGGTCGCACCGTCGTCGCACCGCTCCTTCAGCGGCGGCCTGGCGGTCGCCTCCGCGCTCGAAGCGGCGGGGATCCCGGCCGGGGCGCCGGTGGCCACCCGCCACGGGGACCTGGTCGCCGACGTCGACGGCATCCCGCTGGCGCTGCTCACCTGGGTACCGGGCGAGGCCGTGCCCGATCAGAGACTCATCGGCACGACGCTGGCCCGCGTGCACCGGGCCCTGCGCGACGTGCCGGTCCCGGATCCGGAGCTGTTCCACTGGGTCGACCCGGACGCCGGCCACCTGGACGTCCGTCCGTGGGTGCGCCCGGCCGTCGCCGCGGCGGTCGCGGCCTACGACCGGCTCGGCCCGGAGACTCTGTCGTGGGGCCTGCTGCACACCGACCCGTCGCCGGAGGCGTTCCGGGCGGAGCCGCAGGAAGCGTTCCGGGCGGGGTCGCGGGAGGCGCTCCGGACCGAGTCCCCGGAAGCGCTCCGGGCGGGGCCGCCGGAAGCGCTCCGGCGGCGGGAGACCTGCGGCGTGATCGACTGGAGCACCGCGATGCGCGGGCCGCTGCTGTATGACGTGGCGTCGGCCGTCATGTACGTCGGCGGCCCTCACCACGCCGGCGCGCTGGTCGACGCATATCTCGCCGAAGGCGTGCTCCCCCGGGCCGAGGCGGACCGCGCGCTGCCGGTGATGGTCCGGTTCCGGTGGGCGGTGCAGGCGGACTACTTCGCGCGCCGCATCGCCCACCACGACATGACCGGCATCAGTGACCCCGCGGAGAACGAGCGCGGCCTCGCCGACGCCCACGACGCACTCGCCCCGCTGTCCGAGCGGTGATCAGGGCGTCCCTCATGCAGTTCTCACCACAGGAGGGACGCCCTGACCACGGCCGCGGGTGCGATCACAGATCACGGCGTGGCTGCCTGCCACCGGTTGCGCTAGTGGCGGCCCTGCCCTGACCACGGCCGCCAGTGCGCCCGCTGATCACGGCGTGGCCGCGTGCCACCGGTTGCGCTGGTGACGGCCCGTCCACTGACCACGGCCGCGGGTGCGCCCGCTGATCACGGCGTGGCTGCCTGCCACCGGTTGCGCTGGTGACGGCCCTGCCCTGACCACGGCCGCGGGTGCGCCCGCTAATCGCGGCGTGGCCGTGTGCCGCCGGTGGCGCTGGTGACGGCCCTGCACTGATCACGGTGGCTGGTGCGCGCTGATCACGTGGCGTGAGCGCGGCCTGCGACCGCGGCCCGACGTGGCAGGCGGCAGCCGGGCCACGTCCTAGCGGCGCTGGCGGGACATCCACTGCCAGAACGGTTTGTCGTTGCGGGCCAGGTAGATCCAGGACCAGTGGCCGGGGAAGCGGTAGCCGTTGCGGACCACCTGATCGTAGAGCGTGACCGATGCGCCGGGGATCAGCTCCGCGGCATGGACCGTGTTCGGCTGCGGTGGGACGGTGGTGTCGTCGAGCGAGGTGACCAGCCAGGTGGGGGTGGTGATGGCGGCCAGGTCCGCGTCCGGGACAAGCGGCACGGTGCCGCCGCCGAGCGGCATGACCACGCCGCAGACCGGGATCGACGCGGCGAAGAGCGTGGGATAGGTGGTGGTCATCTTCAGGCTCATGTATCCGCCGTTGCTGCATCCGGCCACGTAGATCCGGGAGCGGTCCACGGCGTGCCGGCGGGCGACGTCGACGATGATCTCGTTGATGAGCGGGGCGAAGCGCGGCCCGTCCTCCATCCAGAACGACGTGCTCTGCGGCGCCACCACGTACGCCCCGGAGAAGATCTTCTGGGCCTCGGGGGTGGCGAAGCCGAGCGCGCCCCGGTTGGCGCGCAGCGTGGTCTCGTTGTCGTAGTAGCCGTGCGGCAGGGATGCGCCCTCGCCGCCGCCGTGCAGCCAGACGATCAGCGGGCGCCGGCCGACCGTGCGCGACGGCGTGAACAGCCGGTACTTCATGCCGGACGCGGACTCGTGGTGGGTGAACGCGTCCACCTCCGGGCTGGCCAGCCGCCCCTGGGTGAAGCCGGGGAGCGTGACCGGGCGTCCGCGCACCACGATCGGCGCGTTCTGCACGATGGTGTAGGCCAGGTTGAGCCGCACGTTGCGGCCGCCGCTGCCCAGCCAGGCGAGCGTGCCGGCGCCGGCGACGCCCTCGCCGTGCGCGAGCGCGATCACGATGTTGCCGCGCCGGTCGAGGCTGACCGCGGTGACCGTGCGGTCGAGGTCGTAGCCGGCCGCGCCCGCGACCGGGCTGGTCGCGGTGACGTGCACGGCGAACGTGGCCGGGGTCAGGCTGGCCGGGTCGATGCGGCCGAGGCGGGCGGCGCCGAGCGTGAGCGAGACGACCTGCTCGCCGCCGTCGAGCACCTCAGCGTCGACGGTGAAACCCACGGACCGGTCGGCGGAGGCGGCGGCAACGTCGGGAAGCGCGAGGCCGGCGACCGCTCCTGAGCCTGCGGTCAGGACGGCACGGCGGCTGATCTGCACGGACATCAGAACCCCCTCGATCGAGTGAGGCTTGTCGATGCAGGAAACCTACCGTGCCGGAAATCAGCTGGCAACAGTGCCGACACGGGCCAGCGCGCGGTCCAGCACCGACAGGCCGATTGCCGCGTCCTCATCGGACAGATTGCACGGGGGCACGACGTGGATGCGGTTCGCGCTGGTGAAGACCAGCAGGCCGAGGCGGCGGCACTCGGCGACGATCTCCAGTGTGGACGCGACCGGCAGCGGCTCGCGGGTGGCCCGGTCCGCGACCAGCTCCACGGCCCAGAACGCGCCGACTCCGCGCACGTCACCGATCACCGCATGCGAGGAAGCGAGCGCACGCAGACCCGGGCCCAGGACGGCACGGCCGAGGCGGGCCGCGGCCGCCACCGTACCCTCGTCGCTCATGGTGTTGATGGTGGCGACGGCCGCGGCCGTGGCCAGCGGATGCCCGGAGTAGGTGAGGCCGCCGGGGTACGGCGTGTGCGCGAACGTCGCCGCGATCGCGTCACTGATGATCACGCCGCCGAGCGGCACGTAACCGGAGTTGACGCCCTTCGCGAACGTGATCAGGTCCGGGCGCACGGAGTAGCGGTCCAGCGCGAGCCACTCCCCCGCCCGGCCGAATCCGGACATGACCTCGTCGAGCACGAGCATGATGCCGTAGCGGTCGCACAGCTCGCGGACGCCGGGCAGGTAGCCGTCCGGCGGCGGCATGATCCCGGCGGTGCCGGGGACGGTCTCCAGGATGATCGCGGCGATGGTCGCCGGGCCCTCGGCCTCGATCGTGCGGCGGAGGTGGGCCAGCGCCCGCACACACTCCTCGGCTTCATCGGAGGCATGGAACTCCGAGCGGTAGAGGAACGGGCCGAAGAAGCGGACCACGCCCGCGGTCCCGGTGTCGCTGGGCCAGCGCCGGGCGTCGCCGGTCATGTTGATCGCGGTGTACGTGCCGCCGTGGTAGGACCGATAGGCTGACATGACTTTCGGCCGCCCGGTGTGCAGCCGGGCCATCCGGACCGCGTGCTCGTTCGCGTCCGCGCCGCCGTTGGTGAAGAAGACGCGGTTCAGGCCGTCCGGCGCCAGCGAGGCGATGAGGTGGGCCGCCTCGGAGCGCGGAGCAACCGCGTGCTGCGGCGCGACCGTGCACAGGAGCTCGGCCTGGTCCTTGATCGCCTGGACGATCCGCGGGTGGCCGTGGCCGAGGTTCGTGAAGACGAGCTGCGACGAGAAGTCGAGGTATGCGGCGCCCGCCGAGTCCACGACCCGGGAGCCTCGCGCGCCCGCGATCACCATCGGATCCAGCGTCTCCTGGGCGGACCAGGAGTGGAAGACGTGGGCCCGGTCCAGCTCGTACGCGCGCGAGGTCATCCCATGATCATCGGTCAGCCGTTGCGCGCGATGAACTGCGGGTGCTCGATCAGGAACGTGCCGAGCGTGCCGTCGTTGGCCGCCTTGATCATCTCCACCGACTCGTCCGTCAGATCCTCGGCCTCGGAGTTGCCCGGCCCGACGACCGGATTGAGCTCCCCGGCGTTCGTTTTGATCATCATCAGGTCGTTCGCCGCCACGCCCTTGAGCGTGAAGATGAAGTCGGTCAGGTCGGTGCCGCGCGTGTCCAGCGTGAGCGCGCCGCCGGCCGCGTCCATCAGCTTCTTCAGCTTGCCGAAGTCGGTCAGCGTGCCGGACGAGGTGGCCTTCTTCGCCATCGCCTTGATCAGCTGCTGCTGGTGCTGCTGCCGGCTGTAGTCGCCGTTGTCGAAGTTCTTGCCCTTGCGGATGCGCGCGTAGTCGAGCGCCTCCGTCGCGTCCATCAGGCGGCAGCCGACCTTGTGCACGAACGGCTTGTAGCCCGGCGGGAGTCCCACCAACTGCTGCTTGGCGTCGTCGTAGTAGCCCTGGTACTTGTGGCCCTCGGCGTTGACCCCGATGTGGATCGACGTGGCCTCCGCCTCCACGCACATGTCCACGCCGCCGAGCGCGTGGATGATGCTGTGGAAGCCGTTGAAGTCGATGATCGCGCCGCCGTTGAACCGGATGCCGGTCTCCTGCTTGAGCGTGGCGGACAGCAGCTCCATGCCGCGCGCCCGCTTCTCCAGATCGGTGCCCTCCGGCCGCGAGCCGAACGCGAACGCCGCGTTGATCTTCTCGGTCGCGCCGTCGAAGTCGAGCTTCTTGCTGGCCGGGATGTCGACCAGCCAGTCACGCGGGATCGAGATCATGTAGGCCTGATCGTGCGTGGCCGGCACGTGCAGGATGATGATGGTGTCGGCGCGGAAGTCCTTGTCGTCCGGCCGCGCGTCGATGCCGACCAGCAGCAGGTTGATCGCGCCGTCGATGTCGTTGCCCTCGGCCGAGTCGCCGCCGATCAGGTCGGTCTGGGTGATCGAGCCGGTCGCCTGGCTGATCAGCGTCTGCGCCACGGCCATCGTGCCGGCGCTGACCACGGTCAGCAGCACACCCGTGATCACCAGCAGACGTGCCCACAGTGGATCCCCGCGCCTCATCTGTCCCCTCTCGTCGACCCCCGAGACGACACCCCGCACCGGCCACGTTGCCCGGGTGTGGCGCCGGTCACACCCGGGCTTGACCTCAACAAACGTTGAGGCAGAAGACTGCGGGTCCACCGCGAAGGAGGACGGATGAGAGCAGCGCTGTACCGGCGGACCGGCGGGCCCGAGGTGCTCGAGTGGGGCGAGATCGAGACGCCGCAGGCCGGGCCCGGCGAGGTCCGGGTGCGGGTCCGGGCGTCCGGCGTGCAGCCGGTCGACTGCGCGGTGCGCGGCGGGCTCACGCCCGCATGGCTGAGGACGCCGCTGCCGGGCATCCCGGGCAACGAGTTCGCCGGCGTCGTCGACCAGGGAGTTCTCGCGGGTCAGGACGTGCTCGGCTTCGGCTTCGGGCGATCTGCCGCCGAGTACGTCGTGGTCCCGCGGGAACAGGTCACGATCAAGCCGGCCGGGATGCCGTGGGAGGTCGCGGGCGGCTTCAGCGGCGCCGCGCAGACCGCGCACATCGCGATCGAGCTGCTCCGGCCCGCGCCCGGCGAGACCGTGGTCATGCACGGCGCCGCCGGAAACGTCGGCGCGGTCGCCGCCCAGCTCGCTCTCGGAGCACAGAGCCGCGTCGTGGGTACGGCGAGCGCCGCCAACCAGGACTACCTGCGCGACCTGGGCGTGGAACCGGTGGTCTACGGCCCCGGCCTGGCCGGCCGGCTCCGGGCGCTGCTGCCCGGCGGCCGTGCGGACGTGATCCTGGACGGCGCCGGCGGCGAGGCCCTCGACCTGTCGCTGGAGCTGTGCGCCGACCGCTCCCGCATCCTCACGCTGGTCGACCACGGTCGCGCCGCCGAGCTGGGCATCCGCACCACGGAGAACCTGCGCTCCGCCGCCCGCCTGGCCGCGCTCGCCGGCCTCTACGCCCGCGGTGAGCTGCGCTTCCTGGTCCGCCGCACGTATCCCATATCGCAGGCCGCGGACGCGCACCGCGAGGTCGAGACCGGCCACGGCCGCGGCAAGGTCGTGCTGGTAACGGCGGAACCCGCGTGAGGATCGGCGTGATCCTGCCGTCGCCGGCGGTCCAGCACCGCGACGGCCTCGGACTGGCCGCCGCGGCCCGGCACGCGGAGGACGCGGGCCTGGACAGCGTGTGGCACGGCGACCACCTCGCGACCGGCACACCCACCGTGGAGTGCACGATCGCGCTGGCGGTCGCCGCGACCGCGACCACCCGGATCGCGGTCGGCGCGAGCGTCTTCGTCCCGGCCATCCGCCAGCTGGCCTGGGCCGCGAAGCTGCTCGCGAGTCTCCAGCTGGTCTCCGGCGGCCGCCTGCTGCTCGGCATCGGCTCGGGCGGCGGGCGCGCGCAGTGGGCGGCCGCCGGCGTCCCGTTCGAGGAGCGCGGCCCGCGCACCGAGACCGCGCTGCGCCTGCTCCCCCACCTGCTGGCCGGCGAGCCGGTGGCCCTGCCGGGCGGCGAGGTGACGCTCGCCCCGGGGGTGACCGTGCCGCCGCTGTGGGTGGGCAACGCGTCCGCGGTGGCGATCGACCGCGCGGCCCGTCTCGGCGACGGCTGGTTCCCGTCGCTGATCACGCCGGAGGCGCTGGCCGCGGGCCGGGAACGGCTGGTGGCCGCCGGCCGTCCCGCGCCGGCGATCGCGATCGGCGCGCTCACCGCGCTGGGCGTCGCCCCGGGCACCCCCACGCGCGCGGAGCTGGCCGCGGGCATCGCGGGCTACCGGCACGCCGCCCCGGACGCCGCGCGGCTGCCGATCACCGGCGGCCCGGACGAGGCCGCGGCCCGGATCGCCGAGTACGCCGCACACGGCGCCACCCACCTGGTCACCGGCCTGTCCGGCCCGGACTGGCGCACCCAGGTCGATCTCCTGGCCGAGGTCCGGAGACGTTTGTAGACACTCGCGGCCGTTGCACCACTGTGGTCGAATAGGCGGGACATCCGGGAGGTTTCGATGCCGGTGTTCCATCTGCTCGGCGGCCTGGAGGTGCGAGGCCAGGGCGGTGTCCTCGTGCCGCTGGGACGGCGCAAACAGCGGGCCCTGCTCGGCATGCTGCTGCTGCGCGCCGGCACCGTGGTGCGCGTCGACGAGATCGTCGACGCGCTGTGGGAGGCGAGCCCGCCCGAGTCCGTGCGGGCGAACGTGCACACCTACGTCTCGCTGCTGCGCCGGGCGCTGGACGGCGTCGGCCCGCGGCCGGAGAAGACCGTGGGCGGCTACCGGCTGGACGTGGCGGCCGGCGAGACGGATCTGGACGTGTTCGAGGCGCTGGCCGCGGACGGGCGGCGCGCGCTGGACGAGTACCGGCCCCGGCAGGCCGCGGAACGGCTGGCCCGCGCGCTCGGGCTGTGGCGCGGCCCGCTGCTGGAGGATCTGGCCGAGGTCGCCTGGTTCACGCCGTACGTGGTCCGTCTCGGCGAGGCCCGGCTGCGCGCGGTCGAGGACCAGGTGGAGGCGCGGCTCACGCTCGGCGACCACGCGGAGCTGGCCGGGGAGCTGGCCGTGCTGACCGCGGAGCACCCGCTGCGCGAGCGGCTCTGGGGGCAGTACCTGCGCGCGCTGCACCGCAGCGGCGGCCGGGCCCGCGCGCTGAGCGCCTACGACGAGATGCGTGACCTGCTGCGGGCGGAGCTGGCCGTCGAGCCCGGCCCGGAGCTGCGGGAGCTGCGCCGCGAGATCCTGGACGACGGGCCCGCGCCCACGGTGGTCCCGGAGCGCGCCGCCGTGGTCCCGGCCATGCTGCCGGCCCCGGTCGCGGACTTCACCGGGCGGCGGGAGGAGCGGCGGCAGCTGGCCAAGCTGATGTCGCCGCACGCGCCGCCGTCCGGGCTCACGGTCGCGGGCATCACCGGCATGGCCGGCATCGGCAAGACCGCGCTGGCCGTGCACGTGGCGCACGCGGTCGCGGACGCGTACCCGGACGGTCAGCTCTACGCGAACCTGGCCGGCACCTCCGCGGACGTGCTGGGCCGGTTCCTGCGCGCGCTCGGCGTACCCGGCCCGGCCGTGCCGGTCGACCCGGACGAGCGCGCGGAGCTGTACCGCACGATGCTGTCCGGCCGCCGGGTGCTGGTCGTGCTGGACAACGCGGCCGGCGAGCGCCAGGTCCGGCCGCTGCTGCCGGGCGCGCCCAGCTGCGCGGTGCTGCTGACCAGCCGCGCGCGCCTGTCCGGGCTGGAGGCCGTGCGCTGGACGGAGCTGACCGAGCTGCCCGGTGACGAGGGCACGCGGCTGCTGGGCCGGATCGCCGGGGAGGACCGGGTCGCGGCCGAGCCCGCGGAGGCGGCGGACGTGGTGCGCATGTGCGGCGGCCTGCCGCTGGCCGTGCGCGTGGCCGGCGCGCGCCTCACCGCGCGGCCCGGCTGGACGCTCGCGCACCTGGCCGGGCTGCTGCGCGACGAGCGGCGGCGGCTGGACCGGCTCGACGTCGGCGACCTGCAGGTGCGGGCGTCGCTGGCGCTGAGCTACGAGGGCCTGGCCGCGCCCGCGCGGCGGCTGTTCCGGCTGCTGAGCCTGTTCGACGTGCCGGACTTCCCGGAGTGGCTGGCCGAGGTGCTGGCCGTGGACGCGACCGACGTCCTGGACCTGCTGGTGGACGCGCACATGCTGGCCGAGGCCGGCGTGGACCAGGCCGGGCAGCAGCGCTATCGCTTCCACGACCTGGTGCGCCTGTTCGCCCGCGAGCAGGCCGCGGCGCGGGAGAGCCCGGCCGCGCGCGACGACGTGCTGGACCAGGGTCTCGGCGCATGGCTGGCCGTGGCCGAACACTTCGAGCCGCGGCTGCCGGGCCCGTGCTTCGCGCCGATCGCCGGCCGGGCGCCACGGCCGGACGTGCGGCACGCGCTGACCGGGGTGGAGCCGCTGACCTGGTTCGACGCGGAGCAGGTGAGCCTGCGCGCCGCGATCCGCCAGGCCTGCGCCACCGGCCGGGACGAGGCCGCGTTCGACCTGGTCCAGCACATGGAGAAGTACTTCGACGTGCGCGGCATGTACGCGGAGTGGGAGGCGGACAGCCGCCGCGCGCTCACCGCCTGCGTGACCGCGGGCAACCTGCGCGGCGAGGCCGTGATCCGCCGCGGCCTGATCGACGTCACCACCTGGATCACCAACGACCACACCACGGAGGCGATGACCCGCTCACACCACGAGACGGTACGACTCCAGGAGCTGTTCCGGTCCGCCGGCGAGCCCGCCGGGATGGCCGACGCGGCCGCGATGCGCTCGATGTCGCTGACCGCGATGGGCCGCCCGGACGAGGCGGTCGACGCGGCCGCGGACGCGCTGGCCTGGGCCGTCGAGGGCGCGCACCTGGGCGGCCAGGCCCGTGCCCACGTGGCGATGGCGGTGGCGCTGGGCGAGTCGTCCCGGCTGGAGGCCGCGGTCGGGCACCTGCACCAGGCGCTGGACCGCGCCCGGGAGCTCGGCAATCCGCGCTGGGAGGCGACCGCGCTGCAGTTCCTCGGCATGGCGCACGGCCGGGCCGGGCTGTTCGACTCCAGCCACGCGTTCCTCGCCGAGTCGCTGGACATCTCGCGGCGGCACGGCGACGCGTACACCGAGGTGCTGTCCATGCTCACGCTGGCGCGGCTGCACCTGGACCGCGGCGACGCGCAGGCCCGGCCGACCGCCGAGGCCGCGCTGGAGACGGCCCGCGAGTACCGGATGACGCACCACGTCGCCGACTCGCTCGGCATCCTCGGCGAGATCGCGTTGCGTGAGGGCCAGCGGGCGGAGGCGGTCGCCTACCTGCGCGACTCGGTGGCGATGTGGCGTTCCCGCGGGTGGCTGCTGTTCCTGGCCAGGGCGCTGACGCTGCTGGCCCGCGCGCTGGACGGGCTGGACCCCGACGCGGCCGCGGCGGCGCTGGGCGAGGCCGGCGAGCTGTTCACCCGAGCCGGCGACACCGCGCAGGCGGCCGAGGTCGCGCGCCTGCGCGACGATCTACACAGGACTGTGTAGGGGCCGTGTAGCGCAGCGTGGTCCCCTGCACGGGTGACCGATCCGACCGTGGCGACGATGCGGGAGGTGGCGGGCCTCTCGCTGTATCAGCGGAACGCCTTCCGCCTCGCCGGTGTGTCCGTGCATGCGGACCGGCGGGACGTACGGCATCGGCGGCAGAAGGTCGTCACCATGCTGGAGGTGGGCGCGGACGCCGGCCTGGAGGGCGATCCGCAGGAGGTCGCGGCCGCGTTCGACCTGATCCTCGGCGATCCGCGCCGCCGCCTGGTCCACGAGCTGTTCTGGCTGTGGCACGACCCGGACGCCACCTGCTGCCCGGACACGCTGCACCACGACCACGACCGGGCGGTCCGCGCGCACCGGAAGGCGCTCGACACCGAGCGGACGTCGAGGTTCCCGAGCCCGAACGAGCGGCGGCACCTCGACCTGCTGTGGCAGAAGGCCGGCAAGCAGTGGGACCAGCTGATCCGGCGCGCCGTGTTCTGGAACCACGTGCGCCGGCGGATCGAGGCGCTCGACGACCGGCAGCTCGACGACTCCGTGATCGACACGCTGCGCGCGGAGCTGCCGGTCACGCTGGTGCGGCCGCTGCTGCAGCTGGCCACGCAGGAGGGCGGGCGGCAGGCCGACCTGATCCGGCAGGCCCGCGAGTGGCCGCGCACCGGCGACCTGGTGGCGACGCAGCTGGAGCGCACGGCCGAGCCGATCTACCAGGAGGTCCGCCGCCGGATCAACACGCTGTCCGACGGCCTGACCGATCCGCGCGCCATCGCGCGGGAGCTGGGCGGCGAGGTCGTGCCGCGGCTCGACCGGATGGCCGTGCTGATCCCGGACAGCCGGTCCACGGTCCGGCTGCGCAACGACGTGGCGACGCTGTTCAACAACTGCGCGGTGCGACTGATCGACAGCGCGGGCGCGCACGCGGACCCGGACGCGCGCGGCTGGCTGGACACCGCGCGCGCGATGGCCTCCGAGCCGGACACGCTGGAGCGGATCGCGCAGAACCGGGCCGCGCTGGACATGATGGTCGCGCTCCCCTACGCGTTCCCGGGCCGCCGTCCGGTCGTGCCGTCCCGGAGAACGGCCCCGGACCACTGGAGCAAGCGGCACCCGCCGGGCGTGGCCCGCGAGCAGCGCGGCGTCTTCCGGCGGCTGTTCGCCTGGCTGGTCATCTCCGGCCTGCTCATCTGGGTGCTGAACCGGTGCGCGGAGGCGGGGGTGTTCGGATGAGCCTGCTCAGTGCCGGGGACCGGATCGGGGAGGCGCTGGTCGTGGACCGGCTGCTGGGCGAGGGCGCGTTCGCGGAGGCGTACCGGGTCGACCATGCCTATCTCGGCCGGCAGGCCATGAAGCTGTTCAAGCAGGTGACCAGCGCGGAGGAGACGCATGCACTGCTCGGCGAGGCCCGGCTGCTGTCCACGCTGGGCCACCCGCACATCATCAGGATCTTCGACGCCGGCACGGTACGCACCGCACGCGGCCTGCGCGGCTACTTCACCATGGAGTACGTGCCCGGCGGCACGCTGCACCGGTTCGTCACCGGGCACACGCCCGCGCTGCCGACCGCGCTGGCCACGGCGGTGACCGCGCAGATCGCGGCCGGTCTCGCGGTGGCGCACGACCAGGACCCGCCGATCCTGCACCGCGATCTGACCATGGACAACATCCTGGTCGGGTACGACGGCGCCGGCCTGCGCATCCGGATCAGCGACTTCGGGCTGGTCAGGCACGCGGACCCGTTCACCGGGCTGGCCAGCGCGCAGGGCACCTACGCGTTCATGGCGCCGGAGGTGCTGCGCGACATGGGCTACTCCTGCGCCAGCGACGTGTGGTCGGTGGGCGTGATCGCGTACCTGATGCTCACCGGGCGGCTGCCGTTCGACGACGGCGGGGAGTTCGCGCCGCTGCGGCTGGCCCGGTTCCGGCGTCCGCTGCTGCCGCCGAGCAGCTACAACGAGACGGTCGACGCCGCGCTGGACGGGATCGTCATGGCCACGCTGCAGGTGGATCCGTGGCGGCGGACGGCGAAGGCCGGGGATCTGGCCACGGCGCTCCGGCTGCGGGAGGAGCAGCCCGCCGGGCCCGCGGTGTGGCCGGCGCCGAGCGCGCACGCGGAGGAGTTGCTGCGGCAGGCGCAGGCGCTCTCCCGTACCCCCGGAAAGCTGTTGATCGCGGCAGACCTGCTGGAGGAGGCGGTCAGCCTGTCGCCGCGCCTGCGGGAACGACACCTGGACACGCTGCTGCTGTGGCGTCGGGGGGTGCTGATGTGAGCCCGATCCGTGCGGCGCTGCGCCAGTGGCGCCACCCGAAGGCGTTCCGGATCGGGCCGCCGCCGGCGCCGGCCGACGAGATGGAGGCGCTGCTGGCCGCGCTCGAGAAACCCGCGCCGCCGGAATCGCCGTTCGACGAGAAACTCCTGGCCGACGCCGCCACGAACCTGTGGCGCGCGCAGCGGCGGCTCGCGCACGGCGACGGGCCCCGCGACCGCCAGACCGGCCGCTACCTGCTGGTCTGCCGGGAGGCGCTGACCGACGCCGGCCTGGTCGTGCAGGACCACGACGGCGACGCGTACCACCCGGGGCGCTCGCTGGAGATGCTCGCGTTCCGCCCGGAGGCCGGCCGCACCGGCGAGGTGGTCGTCGAGACCGTGCGGCCGACCGTCTACCTGCTCGATCGGCGCATCCAGACGGGGCAGGTCATCGTCGCCGGCCCGGAGAGATCGGAGTGACCATGTGGGACAGCGACACGATCGACGTCGGCATCGACCTCGGCACCACCAACAGCGCGCTCGCCGTGATCGAGAACGGCGAGGCGGTCATCGTGAAGAGCAACGAGGGCCAGGACGTGACACCGTCCGTGGTGTGGATGCCGAAGCCGGGCAGCCTGTTCGTGGGCACCGGCGCGCGGCCCGGCCTCGAGACGGACCCGGACAACGCGGCCGCGGAGTTCAAGCTGGAGATGGGCCTGGCCGACGCGCGGCGCACGTTCCCGGGGGCGTCGCGCGAGATGACGCCGCCGCAGCTGTCCGCCGAGGTGCTCAAGTCGATCCGCGGGGACGCGGCGCACCGGCTCGGCGTGGCGCCGCGGGCCGCCGTGATCACCGTGCCGGCCGCGTTCACGCTCAACCAGAACAAGGCCACGGTGGAGGCCGCGCAGCTCGCCGGGTTCGACGCGGGCTGCCCGCTGGTGCAGGAGCCGACCGCGGCCGCGTTCGCGTTCGGGTTCCAGGACGCGGAGGACCGCGGCTACTGGATGGTGTTCGACTTCGGCGGCGGCACGTTCGACGCGGCCGTGGTCAGCAAGCGCGACGGTGACCTGCGCGTGCTCACCCACGCCGGTGATCCGTACCTGGGCGGCAAGCTCATCGACTGGGCGGTGGTCGAGCGGGTACTGGCGCCGGCCGCGGCCAAGGAGCTCGGGCTGGACGGGTTCCGCCGGGACAACCTGCTCTGGCGGCCCGCGTTCGCGCAGCTCAAGGCCGCGGCCGAGGCGGCGAAGATCGCGCTGTCGCGCCGGGAGTCGGTGCCGGTCACGATCAAGCTGAGCCTCGGGCCGGGCCGGGTCGAGTGGTTCGAGCACACGCTGCGCCGCGACGAGCTGGACGCGGTCGCGGAGCCGTACTACACCCGCGCGATCAACCTCTGCCGCGCGTCGCTGCGCGAGGCCTCGCTGAGCGAGTCGGACATCGACCGGGTGCTGCTGGTCGGCGGCGTCACGCTCGCGCCCGGCCTGCGCGAACGCCTCGCCGACCCGGCGACCGGCATCGGGATCGCGCTCGACACCAGCCTGGACCCGAGCACGGTGGTGGCACGCGGCGCGGCGATCTTCGCCTCCACGGTCCGGCGGCCGGTGACCGCCTCCGCGGCCGACGCCGGCGCGTTCACGGTCGACCTGGCGTACGAGCCGAGCGTGACCACCACGACGCCCACGATCGGCGGGCGGGTCGGCGGCACGGCACAGGGCGCCTGGACCGGGTACGGCGTCGTCCTTGCCAACCCCGACGGCAGGCCGCCGTTCCGGTCCGCCCGGATCGGGCTGAACGCCACCGGAGGCTTCGCCACGGACGTGGACGTCGACCCGCACCGCACCTCCCGGTTCACCATCGCGCTCACCGACGCCGGCGGCGCGCCGCAGCCGCTGGTCCCGGCCACGTTCTCGATCACGCACCGGGACGTGGAGTTCGGCGGCGTACGGCTGGCGCACTCGCTCGGCATCCAGCTCGCGGACCGGGTGTTCGCGCCGCTGCTGCGGAAGGGCGCCACGCTGCCGGCCCGCGCCCGCGAGGTCTTCCACACCACCAGCGCGATGCGCCGCGACTCGACGGACGCGCTGCTGCGCATCCCGGTCGTGCAGGGCGAACGCGCCCGCGGCGACCGCAACCGCCAGGTCGGCGTGCTGGAGATCCAGCCCCGCGACGTGCGCATCGACCTGCCGGCCGGCACCGAGGTCGAGGTGACGTTCGAGGTGGACGCGGACAGCCTGGTCACCGTGGTCGCGGACGTACCGCTGGTGCAGACCCAGTTCGAGGCCGAGATCAACCTCGACGAGGTGCGGACCACGCCGCCGGCCGAGCTCCGCGGACAGCTGGAGGAGGTGCAGCAGCGGCTGGCGGAGCTGCGCGGCACCGCCCCGGCCGGCGAGGCCCGCGACCGCCTCGGCCGG
This sequence comes from Catenuloplanes japonicus, assembly GCF_000717135.1. Taxonomy (GTDB): domain Bacteria; phylum Actinomycetota; class Actinomycetes; order Mycobacteriales; family Micromonosporaceae; genus Catenuloplanes; species Catenuloplanes japonicus. Next base: position 17,497 of record NZ_JNXY01000032.1, on the reverse strand, counting down.
CTCGACGCGGAGAACGCGATCGTCACCGCCCGCGACCAGGTGGACGCGGCCGCGATCGACGCCGGTGCGGCCGCGGCCGCGGAGGAACGGCTGCGCGGCCTGCAGGCGGACCTGGACGACATCGAGGACGCGACCAAGCTGCCGGCCGAGACCGCGCGCCTGCGGGACCTGCTCGACGAGGCCGACCTGCTCGCCGGCACCGCCGCGGACCGGCAGGAGCTGGCCCGCCTGCGCCGGCAGGCCGACGAGGCCGCCGACCTGCGTACCGTCGCCGACCTGATCACCCAGGTCACCGGCGTGCTCGTGGACCTGGAACGCCGCAGCCCGGAGTGGCCGGTGAAGCTGTTCTTCGGCCTGATCCAGGTGCTCGGCGACCACGGCCCGGCGAAGCCGCTGATCCGCGAGGGACGGCAGGCGATCGCGCACCAGGACGCCCGCGCGCTCGACGCGGTCAACCAGCGCCTGGTCCGGCTGCTGCCCGCCGAGCAGCAGGACCAGGTCATCGGCCTCAGGAGGTCATCGTGAGCACCGCGCTGCACTATGCCCTGACCCTCGACCGTGCCTGGGCCGCGGCCCGGGACGGCGACCTGGAGCGGGCCGCCCGCCTGCTCGACCCGATCGCGCCGACGATCGCGGTGCTGGATCTGCGCGCCCGGATCCACGCCCAGCGCGGCGACCTGGCCCGCGCGGACGCCTGCTGGGCGCAGGTGCAGCGGCTGGACCCGCAGCACGAACCGGCGCGGCGAGGGCGGGCCGCGATCGCGGCACACCGGTACCGGCGGCCGGCGATGGCGGGGGCCGCGGTGCTGGTGCTGGTCGCGCTGGTGGCGGGCGGGGTGGTGTGGCTACCGGCTCCCGCGGAGGCGCCCCTGCCCGCGGCCGCTCCCCCTGAGGCGCCGGTGCCGGCGGCCGCGCCCACAACGATCGACCCGGAGGTCCAGCGGGTCCGGCAGCAGATGGACGAACTGGCCGCGTCCGCCGCCCTCCACCGGCAGCGGCTGTCCGAGATCGCGGCCGCGCTGGCCATGCCCGGCCTGGTCACCGAGCCGCGCGACGACGACGTCCGGGTGGTCTTCGACCTCGGGCTCTTCACCGGCGACACGCGGCTGGCCGAGGGCGCGTTCACCACGGTCACGGCCGTAGGCCGCCGGCTGCCGGACCTGCGGGTGACGGCCACGGTCGTCGGGCACTCGGTGCCGGTGGCCGGGGAGCGCAACAGCGGCGGCACCACGACCGCGTACGCGCGGGCGCAGGTCGCGGCCGGCCTGCTGTCCGAGGCGTCCGGGCTGCCACTGACCGCGTTCACGCTGGCGACGGCCGACCAGTCGCAGGGGCCGCACCCGGAGACGGCACGGAACCGGACCGTCACGCTGCTGGTGCGCCCGGTCCCGGCCTGAGAAGCGCGCCCGCGCTTCCCAGCCGGCCCGGCGGACCGCAACACCGTTGCCGTTGACCCGCGAACGAAGATCAGCGCCCCTTCCCGACCCACGCGACCGCGTGCGGCGGGATGACCTGAGCACGGCGGGACTCGCGTGCTCTTTCCGGTGTCGCGCGGGACCGGCTCCGACGGCGGGAGGCAAGCGGAGCGATGCTCCTATGTTTGTCCAGGGGTGTTTTCAAGATTTTTTGGTGGCATGAGGAGGGTGTAGATGTCGCGGGCTATGTAGCGTTTCAGGCATCGAAGGATTTCGGGTTTGCTGAGGCCGTCTTTGGTGCGTTTCTCGACGTAGGCGCGGGTTCTCGGGTCGCGGCCCATCCGGGTGATCGCGATCCACCACAACGCGTTGTTGGCGTCGCGGTCACCACCGCGGTTGAGGCGGTGACGGTGGGTGCGCCCGGACGAGGCCGGCAAGGGCGCGACGCCGCAGAGCATCGCGAACGCGGCCTCGCTGCGCAGCCGGCCGGGGTTGTCCCCGGCGGTGATCAGCAGCTGCGCGGCGACATCCGGCCCGACACCGAACGCGGCGATCAGCCGGGGGTTGATCGCGGTGACCAGCGGCGTGATCAGCTCGTCCAGCTCGGCGATCTCCGCACTCAGCTGCTGATGCCGGCGGGCCAGACTCCCCAACGCGATCATCACCGCCACCCCCGGCTCACCACACCGGTCACGATCCGGCACCGCCGCAGCACACTCCTTGACCAGCGCAGGGACCCGTAACCCGCGCAAGGCCTGCCGGACCGGCTCGGCCGCGGTCACGATCAGCGCCTTCATCTGCCGCTGCACATCCGCCCGGCAGACGACCGCGCCACGCCGGGCGACCCGCAGATTCCGTAACGCCTCGACCCGCCCGTCCCGCTCCTTCGGGACCCCCGTCCGCCGCTGCGCCAACGCCGCCCGCGCCGCAGCCTCCGCATCGACCGGATCACTCTTACCCAGGCCACGACGGGTCTTACGGTCCGGCCGGTCGACCTCGACCAGCCGCACACCCTCCGCCCGCAGATACCGGGCCAGACCCGCCCCATACGCACCCGTGCCCTCGACCCCGACCAGCACCACACTCCCCCGCGCCCGCAGCCACCCCAGCAGCAGCACATACCCGGCCGCCGACGCCTCGAACTGCGCATGCCCGAGCATCCGCCCCGCCCCATCGACCGCCGCCACGGTATGAGTGTCACGATGCGTATCCACACCACCCGTCACCTCGACACCCGTGACCACCACACCCGACTGTGACATCGTTGAACCGTCCATCCCTCTGTCCGCTCACACCGGGCAAACAGGGCAGACACGCACCAGCCGGGCACGGCAGGACAAGACAGTAAAGGGACCTCTAGCCAGGCTCCTATAAAGTCACTACCCGCCCACACCGGCACGTGCACCCCACGGGCCCCGTGCCGGCACAGCCGACAGATCGCTCAAAGACCCGCAGTCAGCCAGCGGACGAGTCAGACCGACCGGCACGGGACCCACCACCAATACTTACTGCCAGCGGAGTCTTGGTGGACGGCGAGGTTTGCCCGCGGGAGCATGCGGACCGCGACCACGCCGGAAGCGGGAAAATCTGCTTCTGGGTCCTGATTTTGATCTTTTGCGAGGGAGGGACCGGCGGCCGTCGGCGGTCAGTCCGTGACGCGGGTGGCGCGCGTGCGGGTGGCGGCGGCGAGGAGGGGGTCGGCGACGGCGAGGACGAGTGCGGCGGTGATGACCAGGCCGCCGACCAGGGCGGTCGCGCGCAGGCCGGCGAGCGTCAGGACGAGGCCGCCGAGGAGGGAGCCGCCGGCGATGCCGAGGTTGAAGGCGGCGGAGTTGGTGGCGGCGGCCATGGTGACGTCGCGGGGCGCGACCTCCAGGACGCGGGCGGTCAGCGCGGGGCCGAGTGCGCCGAACGCGAAGCCGCACAGCGCCGTGCACAGGATGACGGCGACCGGGGAGGAGGCCAGTATCGCCAGTCCGAGCTGCGCGGACGCCTGGAGCACGGTGGATCCGATCATGACCAGGTCGGGGCGGCGGTCGACCAGCGCGCCGCAGACGATCACGCCGGCCAGGCCGGTGAGGCCGCGCAGCAGCAGCACCGGGCCGACCGCGGCGTCGCTGAAACCGGCCACGTCGGTCAGGAACGGGGTGGTGAACGTGAACGCGACGAACAGGCCGCCGACCAGGAGCACGGTCATCGCGGTGAGCGTCCGGTAGCGGGGCGCGCTCGGGGACAGGCCGACGGCGGCGGCGCCGGTACGGGCCGGGCTCGGCGGCATCAGCGCCGCCACCAGTGCGAACGAGGCCAGGCCGAGCGCGGCGAGCGCGTAGAACGCGGCCTGCCAGCCGGCCTGCTGGCCCAGCCAGACGCCCGCGGGGACGCCGAGCATCGGGGCGAGCGCGGAGCCGCCGAAGACGGTCGCGGCGGCCCGGCCGCGGACCTCGGCGGAGAACAGCCCGGTGGCCGCGGGACCGACCACGGCCCAGAACACCGACTGGCTGAGCGCGACCACGACCCGCGCGCCGAGCAGCAGCCCGTAGGTCGGTGCCAGCGCGGACGCGACCGTCGCCACGACGAAGACGGCCAGCAGGACGGAGAGCAGGAGCCGCCGGGGTACGGTCCGGAAGACCCAGGCCAGCGGCACCGTCATCACGGCCACGGTCAGCCCGTAGCCGGTGATGAGCAGGCCCGCGTCCGGCAGCGACACCCGGTAGTGCGCCGCGATCATCGGCAGCAGCCCGACCGGCAGCGACTCCATCGCCACGAAGCAGAACGCCCCGGCCGCCATCGCGGCGAGCGCGCCGACCGCCCGTGCCGTGGCCGGTCGCTGCCCTGTCATCTCGATCGTCGTCACCCGGCCACCCCACCGGCCAGATCGGGATATGTCAATCTAATTCGCGCCTGTTCCAATCGGGAGCATGGGTGACCTGACAACGTCACCGGCACCCTGTCCATCGTGGACGGCGGAGGTGTGCCGGCCTAACGGGCCTCGCGGTAGGAGCCGCTGCAGAAGGTCGTGGGACCGGGGCGGCCTTCCGCCTCCTTGACGCCGTCGACCGTGACCAGGCATGTGACGGTCGGGAGCGAGGTGAAGGACGCGGTGGCCGCGGAGGCGTTCACGTTGATCGGGACGGACATGCCGTAGGACGGGAACTGGATCGTCTTCGTCCAGGGCAGCGTGACCGTCTCCGGCTCGGTCCGGACGAGCGTCGGGTCGGTGTAGCCGACGACCGCGTTCGGGGTATTCGTGCCGGTCACGGTCAGCACCATCTCGTGCGGCCTCCCGGTCGTGGTCCGGCCGACCTCGGGCAACCGCTCCAGCGCCTTGCCGGCCAGCGTCGTCGCGGCCGCCACCTGGTCGTAGTCCTGGTCGGCGTGCGCGAATCCCAGCCCCAGGCTGATGATCAGCGACCCCTGCCGGGCGTAGAGCTGCGTGTCGTCCACGCCGGCGGTGGTGATCCACACCTCGTCCGCGCCCGCGACCGTGTTCCCCGCGCTGCTCTGCGGCTTGTTCTGCAGCAGGTACCGGAAGTACAGCTCCGCCGACACCGGGTCCGGCTGCAGGTTGAACCCGAGGAAGTGGCTGCCCAGCGCGTGACAGGTGATCGCGTTCGGGCTGACGTCCGGCGACGGCCCGCGGTCCTCCCACCGCAGCGCCTCCACGCCCACGTCCAGGAAGTCGTCCGCGGTCAGCACGTCGCACATCGCCTCGGTCAGCTTCCCGTCGGCGAGCGTCGGCCACGCGGTCGGCGTCGCCGCTCCGGCCCCCTCGCCGTCACCGCCTCCGCCGCCGCAGGCCGTCAGGCACAGCGCCGCAGCGAGCGCGGCGAGCAACCGCCGTGGTCGGACATGCATGATCATCCTTCTCCTCCGCCGGCAACGACAACCCAGACAGAAAGAGCAAACCCCACCCCATCGCCGGTACGCCCCGTTCCCGGACGACATCGGACCCCGTACCCCGTCCGCCCTGCTCCCCGCCCCTCCGCCGGACTCCCCCACCGGACAGAACCGGAGTGTCCGGCGGATGCCTATGCTCCTTCCGTGACCGATGAGGACCGGGGGCTGCCGGCGGTGCTGGCGGAGGCGCACGACGTCTGGCCGGCGGCGTTCGGCCGGTGGTACGACTTCGAGCCGGACGACGAGTTCGAGAGCGCGGCGACGACCACGCGGTGGTGGCACGAGCAGACCGGCAATCCGGGGGCGGGTGCCGCGCCGTTCAGGGTGTTCGCGCGCGACGGCACCGGCGGGCTGGTCGCGTTCTGGGAGCGGGAGCCGGAGATGCCCGTCGAGTCGCAACCCGTCGTGTTCTTCAGTTCGGAGGGCGGGATCGACGTCATCGCGCGGGACCTCGGCGACTACCTCTGGCTGCTGGGCGGCGGTCTCGCGCCGCTGGAGGCGGTCTTCGGGCTGGACGGGGAGCCGGAACCCGTTCCGGCGCTGCTCGCGCTCGCGCAGCGGCACACGCGGGCGTCGCCGAGATCCCCGGAGCGCGTGATGGAGGCGGGCCGGCTTCTCGTGCCCGGACTGACCGCGTTCGTCGAGGCAGCCTGCCGGTACGACGACTCGGCGTCAGGGTGACGCTACCGTGCCACTATGTCTCGAAATTTCGGGCACGGAGTGCCCGAAGATCGAGATCGTCACACGTTCCGGGCGCCGCCGCCGGCGTCCGGCACGATGTTGTAGCTGATGATGCGGCGCGGGTGGATGCGGATGATCGGGCCGGGCATGTGGGCCTCGGAGTCGGCCGGCGCGGACAGCGCCTCGGCCGTGCCGCGGATCTCCAGCATGCGGACCCGCCACGGGCTGACCGACACGATGTCGTCGACCACGAACGCGACCACCGACCCGGCCTCGACGTTGCGGAACTTACGGCTCGCCGACATGTTGTGGCCGCCGATGTCGATCGTGTCGAGCGCGGAGTTGTACCCGTACCCCACTGGATTGTTCTGGATCGTGCCGTTGGGCTGCGCGCTGGCGAGCCGGCCGAGCTGCTGACCGCGGAGATACTCGATCTCGGCGTCGGTGAAGGCAGACATGGGGACGGATCATGCCGCCTCAACCGCGGTTGAGGTCAAGCCTCGAAGCGCCAGTCCGGCCAGGGTCAGCAGCGAGACGATCACGATGGCGAGCGGCAGCACACCCCGCATCCGGGTGGCCGGCGTCAGACCGTCACGCAACGTCACCTCCTGCACCATCACGCCCGCCTCGAACGTGGGCAGCGCCGCCGTCGTGCGCCCTGACCCGTCGATGATCGCGCTGGTCCCGACCGTGGAGATGTTGACAACGTCCCGGCCGGTCTCGAGCGCGCGGACGCGGGCGATCGCGAGCTGCTGCACGCTCTCGTCCGTGGTACCGAAGTCGCCGTTGTTGGACTGCGCGAGGATCAGCTGCGCGCCGCGCGCCGGAAGGTCGCTGATCACGTCGTCTGACGTGATGTCGAAGCAGATCGAGGAGCCGAGCCGCAGGCCGCCGACCTCGAGCACGCCCTCGCGGGTGCCGGGCACGTAGTCGCGCGCGACCAGCCCGATCAGGTCCGGCGCGAGCATCGACCAGAACGCGCGGTCCGGCACGTACTCACCGAACGGCACCGGCCGCTTCTTGTCGTAGAAGTCCGTCGGGGTGCTGAGTCCGGGCTCAAAAGCCAGGCTGGTGTTGTAGTACAGGTCGTCACGCTTGGTGATCGCACCGAGGATCAGCGGGGCGTCGACGGTGTCGGCGACGCGCATGATCCGGTCCAGGGCCTCGGCCGAGCGGGTCGGATCGAGGTCGCTGCCGTCCTCGGGCCAGACGACGACGTCGACGCTGCCCGGGGTGATCGTGGCGGTGGCACGCTCGGAGGCGGCCAGCAGGTCACCGCGCTCTCGGGCGGTGAAGTAGCCGGCCGGGCCGTTGCCCTGCACCGCGCCGACCGTGATCGTGCCGGCGGAGGGCAGCTGCCAGACGGGGACCAGCGTGAGGGCGGCGGCGACGGTGGCCCAGGCGGCGGCTGCCGTCAGGGTACTCCGCAGCGCGGGCCGGCGGTCGGCCTTCGCCGATTCCTGCCACGCACGCGCGCCCTGGTCGTCGGCTACCGCACGCACGATCCGATAGCCGGCCGCCGCGATCGCGACCAGCACGAACGTCAGCCCCGACGCCCCGACCCAGGACAGCAGCGGCGCCAGCACCCCCTCGCTGTGCGAGAACGCCACCCGCCCCCACGAGAACCCGTTGTACGGCCAGCGCGCCGCCACCTCCTCCCGCGCCGCCCACAGCCCGGCCGTGAGCAGCGGATAGAGCAGGTAGGCGCCGCGCGCCGGGATCAGCCGCGACGCGAACCCGATCAGCCCGCACCCGAGCCCGACCGCGATCGCCTGCGACGCGGACAGCGCGATCCACGGCACCGGCCCGAGATACAGCCCGCTCCACGACGCGATCGCCAGGTAGAACGCCAGGCCCGCGATCGCGCCGACGCCGGCCGCCCGCCAGAACCGCAGCCCGTCCACGGCCGCCAGCACCATGGCCACGCCGACCAGCGTCAACGGCCACCAGCCCAGACCCGGAAACCCGAGGTCCATGACGAGCCCGCCGGCCAGCGCGGTCACCGGCCGCCACAGCCTCGCCCGCCAGCGCCCGGCCAGGGTCACCGCCGCCCGATCCCGCACCGGATCCACGAGTCCCACCGTCATGCCGCGCGTCTCCCCGGTCCGATCTTGAGCGTGCGCGGTCATGTCTACGGCCTGCCACCCCCGAACACCAAACCCGGGACGACCCGGAGCTCCGCCTCTCGCGGCCTGTCCCCGCGGGGACCAGTGTCAGCGGGAACTTCTCCGCCCAGGTCAGCACCCGCAGGATCGATGCATGGCCACCGTACTCGTCACCGGCGGAACCGGATTCGTCGGCGCGCACACCATCGCCGCGCTGCTGCACGCCGGGCACACCGTCCGCACCACGCTCCGCGACCTGTCCCGGCAGGACGACGTGAACACGATGCTCCGCACCGCGCCGGGCACCGTCTCCTTCTTCCGCGCCGACCTGCACCACGACGACGGCTGGGCGGACGCGGTGACCGGCACCGACTTCGTGCTGCACGTCGCGTCACCGTTCCCGGCCTCGGCGCCCCGCCACGAGGACGACCTGATCGTCCCGGCCCGGAACGGCGCGCTGCGGGTGCTGCGCGCGGCCCGGGACGCCGGCGTGAAACGGGTGGTGCTGACGTCGTCGTTCGCCGCCGTCGGCTACGGCCACGGCCGGACCGGCCGTGTCTTCACCGAGAGCGACTGGACTCGGACGGACGGTCCGGGCGTGACCCCGTACGTCAGGTCCAAGGCTCTTGCCGAGCGCGCGGCCTGGGACTTCGTCGAGGCGGAGGGCGGCGGCCCGGAACTGACCGTGATCAACCCGGTCGGCATCTTCGGCCCGGTCCTCGGCCCGGACTACGCCTCCTCGATCGGGATCATCGCCTCGATGCTCGACGGCGGCATGCCGGTCGCACCACCGGTCTGGACGCAGGCCGTGGACGTCCGCGACGTGGCGGACGCGCACCTGCGCGCCATGGTCTCGCCGGCCGCGGCCGGGCGGCGCTACCTGGCGCTGGCCGGCGGGACGATCTCGTTCGCGGAGATCGGCCGGACGCTGCACGCCCGGTTCGGCGAGGCCGCCGCGAAGGCGCCCACCCGTGCGGCTCCGGCCTGGCTCATCCGCGCGATGGCCCGGTTCAACCCGCGGCTGACCGAGGTCGTGCCACAGTTGAACGTGATCCGCCGCGCCGACAACTCCCGGATCCGGGAGGAACTGGGCTGGTCGCCGCGATCGAACGAGGAGGCGGTCATCGCCGCCGCGGAGTCGCTGCTCCGTCTGGCCCGTTGAAGGGGGCGTCCATGATGGACACACTCGGGGACTTCCTGCGGGCGCGGCGGGAGCTGATCCGCCCGGAGGACGTCGGCATGGTCGCGGGCGCGCGCCGCCGTGTGCCCGGCCTGCGCCGCGAGGAGGTGGCGCTGCTGGCCGGGATCAGTGCCGAGTACTACCTTCGGCTGGAACAGGGCCGTGACCTGCACCCGTCCGACCAGATCCTGACCGCGCTGGCGTCGGCGCTGCAACTCGACGACGACGCGGTCGCGTATCTGCATCGGCTCGCCCACCCCGCGCCGCGGCCCGCACGACGCCGCCGGTCCGCGCCCGCGCCGTCCCTGCAACCGCTGGTGGACAGCTGGCCCGCCACGCCCGCCTACGTTCAGGACGCCGCCGGCCGGGTCACCGCGGCGAACCGGCCGGCGGTCGCGCTCTGCCCCTTCTTCGCGGTCGGGCAGACGCCGCTGCGGTCGGTGTTCCTCGAGCCGGAGATGCGGCGCTTCTATGTGAACTGGGCGGATACGACGGCCAAGGCCGTGTCCGGGCTGCGTGCGACGCTGGCGCTGGGCGGGGACGCGGAACCGGGGCTGCTGGAGCTGATCGGTGAGCTGACGGTCGCCAGCGACCGCTTCCGTACCCTCTGGGCCCGCCGTGACGTCCGTGGCCGCACGACCGGGCTCACCGAGATCGCACATCCGCTGGTCGGGCCGCTCCAGCTGCACTACGAGAAGTTCCAGCAGCCGGAGTCCCGTCAGCTCCTCGTCGTCTACCGCCCCACCCCCGCCTCCACCGACCGCCTCCAGCTCCTCACCACCCTGTGACCAGGTCTTCATCGCCTGCCGGAACGTCGGGTGCCGCGCGCCGCATCAACGGCCGGCCGGGACGTGGTGGCACCGAGTGCCAGATCCACAGTGGAGCCGTAACGGCTCAGTGCGATTCGCGTGATACCCGATCGCCGCTGGCGCCGAGGAGAAAGTCCAGGTCCGCGCCGGTGTTCGCCTGGCCGACCGTATCGACGTAGAGCCGCTCCCAGCCGCGCGACGGCGCCGCGAACGCCTTGACCGTCTCCGGCGACGGTTCCCGGGCCTCCAGCTCGCCGGCGGGGATGTCCACGTCGAGCCGGCGCGCCGCCACGTCGAGGATGATCATGTCGCCGGTGCGGACCTTGGCGAGCGGGCCTCCGGCGGCGGCCTCCGGCGTCACGTGCAGCACGACCGTGCCGTACGCGGTGCCGCTCATCCGCCCGTCGCAGATGCGAACCATGTCGCGCACGCCGGCGGCCAGCAGCTTCGCGGGCAGCGGCATGTTCGACACCTCGGGCATGCCGGGGTAACCCTTCGGGCCGCAACCGCGCAGCACCAGCACGGAGTCGGCGGTGACGTCCAGGTCCGGGTCGTCCAGGCGGGCGTGCAGATCCTCGATCGAGTCGAAGACGACGGCGGGGCCGCGGTGCCGCAGCAGCTCCGGGGAGGCCGCGGCCGGCTTGATGACCGCGCCGTCCGGCGCCAGGTTGCCGCGCAGCACGGCGATGCCCGCGTGCGGCTGCAACGGCTCCGCACGGGGGCGGATCACCTCGCGGTCGTAGACCGGGGCGTCGTCCAGGTACTCCACCAGCGGGCGGCCGGTCACGGTCAGCGCGGCCGGGTCGAGCAGGTCACGCACCTCGGCCAGCACCGCGTGCAGTCCGCCGGCGCGATAGAGGTCGTCCATCAGGAACCGGCCGGCCGGCAGCAGGTCGACCAGCAGCGGCACGCCGGCGCCGACCGTGTCGAAATCGTCCTGGGTCAGGTGCACGCCGAGCCGGCCGGCGATCGCGAGCAGGTGCACGACCGCGTTCGTGGATCCACCGATCGCGGCCAGCGCCACGATCGCGTTGAGGAAGGAGCCCCGGGTCAAGATCGCATCGGGGGTACGCCCGGCGTCCACCATCTCGATGATCAGGCGCCCGGTCGCGTGCGCGCCCTCGAGGAGCCGGCTGTCCGGCGCCGGGGTGCCCGCCAGGCCGGGCAGCGTCATGCCCAGCACCTCGGCGAGCAGGCCCATCGTCGACGCCGTACCCATCGTGTTGCAATGGCCCTTGCTTCTGATCATCGACGACTCGGAGCGCTGGAACTCGGCCGTGGACAGCGTGCCGGCGCGCACCTCCTCGCTCAGCTTGAACACGTCGGTGCCGCAGCCCAGCGGGGCGCCGCGGAACGTGCCGGTCAGCATCGGCCCGCCCGGCACCACCACGGCCGGCAGCCCGACCGACGCGGCGGCCATCAGCAGCGCCGGGATGGTCTTGTCGCAGCCGCCGAGCAGGACCACGCCGTCGATCGGGTTGGCGCGCAGCATCTCCTCGGTCGCCATCGCGGCCATGTTGCGCCACAGCATCGCGGTCGGCCGGACCAGCGTCTCGCCGAGCGAGACGACCGGCAGGTTCAGCGGGATGCCGCCGGCGGCGTGGATGCCGTCGGAGACGCTGCGCGCGACCTCGTTCAGATGGCTGTTGCAGGGCGTGAGGTCGGAGGCGGTGTTGGCGATCGCGATGTGCGGACGGCCGTCGAACGCGTCCGCGGGCAGGCCACGGCGCATCCACGCGCGGTGGATGTAGCTGTTGCGGACGTCGCCGGCGTACCACTGCGCGCTTCGTCGTGCGGGCATCGCGCCCTCCGTCCGTGATCGACGATCGTGAACGCGATGGTACGTCGTGGCAGCCTCTCAGCGCAGTCGTACCGCCGCGTTGATCGCCGCCAGGCCCGCCTCCGCGTCGCCGGACGCCATCAGCAGGTTGCCGTGATGCTCGAAGCTGTCCGCCACCAGCGCGCGCAGGTCCGCGTCGAGCAGCGCGAACGGCATCAGACGCTGAGCCACGCCGCTGAGCCAGCCGGCCAGGTCCAGCGCCAGCGGGCTCGCGCCGGCCGCCTCCAGCCAGCGGGAGAACGTCAGCAGCAGCCGCGCCCATTGGGTGCCCGGGTGCGCGAACTGGTAGCGCATCTGGACCGTCTGCGCCGAGGACGCGCCCGCGAACAGGTAGTGCGCCTCCATCGCCAGCCGGATCCCGGTCTCCGGGTCGGCGTCCAGCAGCGCGACGGCGAGCGCGGCCAGCTGCTCCGCGTACGCCGGTGCGAGCTGCATCGGGCAGCGGCCGGTCGGGATCACCAGGGCCGTCCCCTCCGGCGGCGTGACCAGCACGGACAGGCTCTCGACCCGCTCCCGGCCGAGCGCGTTCCCGGCCGCCTCCAGCGCGGCCGCGAGCGTGAGCCGGGTCCAGTCCGCGTCGTAGGCCTCGTCGGCGTCCGGGTCGGTGAGCCGGGCTTCGGCCAGCGCCGCGTCCGCCTCCCCGATCCGGCCGGCCGCGCGCAGGTGCGCGGCGGACCTGGCCAGCGCGTCGATCAGCTCGCGGATCTCGTGCAGGCCGGCCGGCGCCAGCGAGCGGGCGACCGTGACCGCGATGTCCGCGGCCTGCGTCGCCATCTCCAGGTCCCCCTGCCCGCCGTGGATCTCGGCGGCCAGCCGCGCGGCCCCGCGCAGGTAGCGGGCGTAGACCGGCGCGTCCGGCCTGGCGTTGATCCGGTCGGCCAGCTGCAGGAAGTGCCGCACGGCCATGTCCGCCGACCGGACCGCGAGGTCCGGGTCGCCGCCGCCACCGGACAGCACCTGCGCGTTCAGCGACAGCACCCGGGCCAGGTCCGCCTTGTGGGTGTCGTCCCGCTCGGTCAGGATCACGTACGCCGAGACCGCCTCGTCCAACTCGAGCACGGCCGAGGCCACGAAACCGCGCTGCATCTGGGCCAGGCCGCGGCGCGCCTGCACGTCCGCCAGCAGCGGCGCCACGTCGAGCGACCCGCTGAGCCCTCGGTACGCCTCCTCGCACTCGTTCAGCGCCGTGACCGCGTCGCCCGGCCGGCCGACCGCGCTGTACGACGACGCCAGCCCGTACAGCGTGGCCGCGAGCTGCTGCCGGAAGCGCGGCTCACCGGGGTCCTCCGCGATCAGCGCGCGCACCAGCACCGCCGACTCCTCGTGCGCTTCGAGTGCGAGATCCGCACGGCCCTCGGCGGCATGGACCTGCGCCCGCTGGGTCAGCAGGCCGCCGCGCAGCACGCGCGGGTCGTTCGGGTCGAATGTCACGCCACGATTGAAGCAACCCGGGGCACGTACGTCGGACATGGCACAGGGCGCCGAGCTGCCCGAACCTGTCCAGACCGAGGTCGGCGGGCGCCCGGGGACGTTGCGCACCGTCACCGGCTGGCCCGGTGCCGTGCCCGGCCAGAATCTCTACCTCTACCGATGGCAGCCGGTGGACGGACTCTGGGCCCAGGCCGAGGTGCACACGCCCTTCGAGGGCAGAGCCCTCTCCTACATCGGGGAGGTCCGGCTCGACCACACCCGCCGGTGCGCGACGCCGTTCCGGACCACCGGCGAGACCGCCGGAATGGTCGTCCGGGACTGCTGGGTCGAGCTCCGCGCGGAGAACGAGGCCGGCCTGTTCTACAGCGGCGGCTTCACGCTCTACGAGGGCCAGCGCCGGCTCCGGGTCCAGGTGCAGACCGGCCCCGCCGGCGACTACCCCGGGACGCTCACCGCCGGCCCCTACCAGGTCGTACCGGACCCGTCCGGCGACACCTGGAACATGAAGCACCGACAGATGATGTTCACCGCGATCAGCCTGCGGAAGAACGCGGCGGTCACCCAGGACGAGGTGCTGCAGATCATCGGCGGTCTCCAGATCTCCGACCAGCTGAATGATCCCAGCGCCTGGAGTAGGTAACGGGGGCGTCCGCCGCCACCCGATCGGGTGGCGGCGGACGTACGTACCCCGGAATGAGACTTAGATCTACGGCTGTCGGTGCCTGACAGGCAGTACCGTGGCAAGGTGCCGATGAAAGCCAACCTGACCAGCGCAGACCTTCAAGACCTCCGGCAGTCCGCCCTCGGCGCGCCCGATCCGCTCGGCGTCGCCGCCGAGCTGGCCGGCGCCGTGGACAACGGCCTCCTGGCCGACAAGGCCGATGCCGGGGTCGCCCTCACCCTCGCCGCCGAGATCGCCGAGAGCCGTTCCAAGCTCGACGCGGCCCAGCGCTACGTGGACCGGGCACTCGACGAGTTCGGAACGCGGGACGACTCCCCGGTCGCCGCCGCACGGGCCCTGCGCGCCCGCATCCTGTTCCGGACCGGCCACGCGGACGAGGCGCTCGCCGAGATCGAGCCGCTGCGCCCGCTGCTGCTGCAACACACGGACGCGGCCGCGTACATCAGCGCCGCCCTCGCCGTCGGCGGCCACGCCAAGACCGCGGAGCAGTGGCTGACCGAGGCGGTGCAGACCGCGCTCGCCGAGCGCGCGTCCGAGCCGTCCTCCGCCGAGGACGCCGGCCTGCTGTTCTTCCTGCTCCAGCAGCGGCACCGCATCCGCCACCTGCTCGGTCTGCCGCACGACGGCCACGACAACCTCGCCGACCGGCTGGAGACGAAGCTGGCCAACGCCGGCGCGTCCACCACCACCGCGGCCGAGCTGCTGTTCTGGCCGCAGGCCCAGTTCGACAAGCTGATCGCGCAGTGGCCCGCGCTGTCCGAGTCCTACGGCAAGACCTGGGACGAGCACCGCGCCCGCCTCGAGCGCGAGCTGACCCGCGAGGGCGTCTCCCCCGCGTTCGTCCCGTCCGGCACGGTGTCCGGTCTGACCGGTTTCGCCGGCACCGACGGCGACCCGACCGACGCCAAGACCCGCGCCGGCTACGCCCGCCAGCTCGCCACCCGCGCCGGCCAGATCACCTGGCCCCCGGAGCGCAACGCCCCCTGCTGGTGCGGCTCCGGCGACAAGTACAAGAAGTGCTGCCTGCGGCGCGCCCGCGCCTAGCCTCCCGCTCCGCCCCGGTCCTCCCGCACGCCGTCCCGTGCCGGAGGACCGGACCATTTCCAGACCCAAAACCAAGATCCAGGTCGTGATGTCCCGCTTCCAGCAGGGTCACCGTCCGCGAGCTCCCGCGGCCTCGGATCCGTGGGTGGTCACCCGAGAACCACGTGCACTCCGTGCCCGAAATTTCACGAAATAGCGGTGTGTGCGATCGCGTCAGGTCGCGGGACGGGTGCGGCGGAGCGTCGTGACCATCATGTGGATGGTGCGCGGGCCCGCTATGCCGTCGGCGGGGAGGCCGGTCGCGGTCTGGAAGCGGGTCACCGCGCGGGACAGCGCGGGCGGGGAGCCGTCGCCGGTGTTCACGCGCAGCGCCTCCAGCAGGCGCCGGACCGTGCGGGCGTCCGCGGGCGGGTTCGCCGAAGCGTCCACCAGGCCGGACAGTGCCTTCACCACCGCGCCGATCGTCGTCGTCACCGTCATGACCGCCTCCTCGTCGTCGCCTGTTCCAGCGTGCAACGAACGGACCGGCCACGGCCTCCGGCAAAGGACCGGATCCCGGGAGGCTCCCGCTCCGACTTTCGGCCGACCCGACCCGTAGGGGGACGGCCGCGGCTAGGGCAGGTCGGCGGTGGCGAGGCGGCGGAAGACCTCGTGGGTCGGGGAGCCGGGGGCGGCGCAGCAGGTGATCAGGCGCTGGCCGGTCTCGGGGACGTGCAGGACCTGGTACTCGTACTCCAGCGGGCCGAGACCGGGCAGGCTCACGCGTTTCGTGGCGCTGCGGCGGACCGCCACGTCATGGTCGGCCCAGAGCGCGGCGAACGCGGGAGACGTGCCGAGCAGCTCGGTGACCAGCGCGGCCAGGCCGGGGTCGCCGGGGTTCTGCGCGTACGAGGCACGCAGGTCGGCCACGGTGTCGCGGGTGAACGCGGCCGCGGTCCCGGAGCTCCACTCGCCGTCGACGATCACGTTGCCGAACAGCCAGCGCAGCATGTTGCGCTCGTCGCCGCGCAGCAGCGAGTCCAGCAGGTGGCCGGCGAGCCGGTTCCAGGCGAGGATGTCGTAGCGGGCGTCGACCACGTAGGCCGGCACGTGCGGCATCCCGTCGAGCAGGTAGCGGATCGCCGGGGCCAGCTCCCGCGACGGTGCGGCCGCCTTCGGCGGATTGATGCCGGCGGTACGGAAGAGGTAGTCGCGTTCGTCCCGGGTCAGCACCAGTGCGCGGGCCAGCGCGGCCAGGATCTGCCGGGACGGCGCCGAACCGCGCCCCTGCTCCAGCCGGATGTAGTAGTCGATGGAGATCCCGGCGAGCTGCGCGACCTCCTGCCGCCGCAGCCCCGGCGTGCGCCGCCGCGCGCCGTCCGGCAGCCCCACGTCGCCGGGCTCCAGCCGCGCGCGCCGCGCCCGCAGGAACGCGGCCAGATCCGCCCGCTGAGTCACCCGGCAAGTCTGCCATCCGGTGGGTGGTACGACCTGTACCAGCA
This sequence comes from Catenuloplanes japonicus, assembly GCF_000717135.1. GTDB lineage: Bacteria > Actinomycetota > Actinomycetes > Mycobacteriales > Micromonosporaceae > Catenuloplanes > Catenuloplanes japonicus. The sequence continues at coordinate 932 of NZ_JNXY01000032.1, read as the reverse complement.
TCAACCGGTCTCTGCCCGCAGCGCCTCGAGACGCGGAGACTGGACGCCATGACCACCACCGCGCTGCTCGTCATGGACGTGCAGAACTCCGTCGTCGCCCGCTACCCCGACCCGGGCTACCTGCCCCGCCTCCGGACCGCCGTCGACGCGGCCCGCGCGGCCGGCGTGCGCGTCATCTACCCGTCCGTCGGCTTCCGTCCCGGCGCGCCGGAGGTGGACCCGGGCAACAGGATGTTCGGCCGCCTGGCCGGCCTCACGCTGCCCGCGTCCGACGCCACCGAGATCCACGCGGACGTGACGCCGGCCGACGGCGACATCGTGGTGACGAAGCGGCGGGTGTCCGCGTTCGCCGGCAGCGACCTCGACATGGTGCTGCGCGCGCAGGGGATCCGGCAGCTGGTCCTGACCGGCATCGCCACCAGCGGCGTGGTCCTGTCCACGCTCCGCCAGGCCGCCGACCTCGACTACACGCTGACCGTCCTCGCCGACGCCTGCCTCGACAGCGACCCCGAGGTCCACCGCGTGCTGACCGAGAAGATCTTCCCCATGCAGGCCGACGTGCTCACCGTGGGCGATTGGAAGCCCTGACAGCCTGTATCCGGCGCCGATATACCGTGATAAGCCGAAATTTCGGGCGCGGAGCGCCCGCTCCCCCAGCCCACCGCACAGCGCCCGCTCCCCCAGCCCACCGCACAGCGCCCGCTTCCCCGCCCCACCGCACAGCGCCCGTTCCGCGGGCCGACGCACAGCACCCGCTCCCCGACCCACCGCGGACCGCCCGGTCCGCGGGCCAGCGCCGAGTGGTGAGCCGACGCGGGGTTGTTCGTGGGGATCGCGGAACCGACCCGAAAATCGAAAGGTGAGTGGGCAGGCGACAGCGCCCGGCGGAGCCGGGTGGGGTGTGGGGTGGGGTCAGGTGGTGGCGGGGTTGG
>NZ_JNXY01000031.1 GCF_000717135.1 Catenuloplanes japonicus | reverse complement strand
AAATCATAATTGGCACTGGCTTTTCAAGCACCCTGTTGAGTTCTCAAAGAACAACCACACACCACACTCAAACCGGCTACACCGACCCAAGTTCTGGGGCATTTCGTCCGTATTCGCGCCCTTTGTCACCGCCGGGCACTCGTACTACTTTACTCGGTCGTTTTCGCCTTGTCAAATCCGCTCTCCGTGAGGAGCTGCTGGATCTTTCCAAGAGCAACGCCCGGATCTCCCCATGCTGACGCACACCGTTACCGGTGGTTGTCATTTCCGAGGAATCCTGCGGACCGGCCTCCGACCCCACAACGCTCGCCGTGAGGCTTAAAGCGTTCGGATCGTTCTTGCCCGGCTCCCGCTGGCTGTCTTACTCTACCCGGTCGGTTTCGCAAGTCCAAATCGGGGTCTTACCCGATTTGCTGCACCACCCGGTTGCCCCGATTCCGTCCGCTCAGTGACTTTCGCCCTGTTCGTCCGGTTCCCCGTGGCGAAGAGAAAGTTACGCGGTCACCGCCACCAAGCACAAATCAGCCCCTGTCGATCATCCCGAAAGCGTCCGTCCGGTGTCCGCAACGCATCGATGTCCGCAAGACGCTGCCGCTGCCCGGTTCCGCGTGCCAGAGTGGGCGGCATGGCTACCGACACGTCCGCGACGACCCCCGGTTCCGACGCGCTGCTCGGTCAGCTCTTCCCCCTGTGGCACCTGGTCATCGGCGCTATCGTGCTCGTCGTCCTGGTCCTCTCCGTCCGCCGGCTCGCCGCCCGCGGCCAGACCCGGATGACCACGGCCATGCTCGTCACCGGCGGCGCCATCGCCGGCCTCACCGCGCTCGGCATCTTCTTCGACGGCCGCTGACCCACTCGTTCGACGTCCGCCGGCCCACTCCCGCAGCGCAGATCTCCACTCCCTGACACGATCGAGTGTCCACACCCGGTCGAGATCCAGGCCCCCGCCAACCGAGGCACGCCGTTCCCGGTCAACGCCATGATCAGCGTGCCGGGTCTGTCCCCGGGCAGAACGCCGGAGTCCCGAGCCCGGCGCACCGGACCTCGCCGTGCACCGGACCTCGCCGGGACAAGCAGCGTCCTCGGAATCCCGGACACAGAACCGGACTTCCCCGACCGGACAGACTCCCTGGAATGCCGAGCTCGAAACTCCGGGCCTCCCCCGACCGGACAGAGTCCCCGGAATGCGAGCCCAGAACTCCGGACCTCCCCGACCGGACAGCCTGCGGAATCCCGAGCCCGCCGCACCGGACCGCCCCCGACCGAGCAGGCCGCCGTATCCCTAACCCCCAGGCATCGGGCGCCGGACCTCGCCGCCCGGACCGGCTTCCCTTCCCGCACACCTCCGATGACCCGCACTGCGAGACGACGGCGGGGGCGCGTCGAAAGAACGAGCCCGGGGCACCGGACCTCCCCGGCCCGCGGAACCCCGGCCGGGGAGGCCGGCACGCGGCCGCAAGGTGGGCGGCCGCAAGGTGGGTAGCGCGGGAATGGAGCCCCGGCCGGGAGGCCGGCGCGCGGCAGGGAGGTGGGTAGCGCGGGAATCGCGGCTCGCCGGGACCAGCGGCGGAACCGGCTCCGATCGGGGATCGGAAGCGGAGCGCCAGCGGAGTCTTCCGAACCCCGGAGGTTGGCCCGCGGGAGCATGCGGACCGCCACCACGCCGGAAGCGGGAAGATCTGCTTGTGCTGCCTTTGTTGAGCTCTCAGCTCCACGGTGGCGAGCCGGCCCGCATGCTCCACTCCCACGACCGCCCGCTCAGCGGTGATCTAGAGGCGGCGGTTGGCGAGGCTGGGGAGTTCGAGTCGGATGGTGTCGAGGCGGGGGAGGTCGAGGTCCGCGACGACGACCGTGGTCGTGTCGGGGGCCTGGGCGAGGACGGTGCCCCAGGGGTCGATGATCATGCTGCGGCCGAAGCAGGTGCGGCCGGGCTCGTGGTTGCCGATCTGGCCGGCGGCGAGCACGTAGCACTGGTTCTCGATGGCGCGGGCGCGGAGCAGGATCTCCCAGTGGTCGCGGCCGGTGTGGGCCATGAACGCGGCCGGCACCACCAGCAGTGTGGCCTCTCCCCCGGTGGCGAGCGCGCGGTAGAGCTCCGGGAAGCGGAGGTCGTAGCAGATGGACAGGCCGAGGCGCGTGCCTTCGATGTCGACGACGACGGTGTCCGTGCCGGCGGCGACGCTGCGCGACTCGTGGAACGAGACCTTGCCGGGGATCTCGACGTCGTAGAGGTGGATCTTGCGGTACGCGGCCGCGAGCTCGCCGGCCCGGTTGAAGACGAGGCTGGTGTTGTAGATGTGGTCCGCGTCCGGCCCGGTCTCGTGGAAGGAGCCGGCGTGCACCCAGATGCCGAGCTCGCGTGCGGCGTCCGCGAAGAACGTGCCGAACTCGCCGTCGACCGGCTCCGGCTTGGGCGCGCCGGCGGACGGGCCGAGGTAGTCGGTGTATTCCGGCAGGACCGCCAGGTCGGCGCCGGCGTCGGCGGCGCGGGCCAGCAGCTCGCGGGCCGTGGCCAGGTTGGCGGAACGGTCTTCCCGGGCGTTGAGCTGGCACACCGCGACTCGCATGACCTGAGCCTAGGACAGGCCGGGTGCCTGGACCAGGGTCGTCTGGAGGATCGCCTCGGCGCCGACCGGGAGGTATCCGGCCGCGAGCAGCGTGCGGGTGCTGGCCGCGTTGCCGGGCGCGACCTGCGCCCAGAGGTGCGCGCCGGCCGGGATCAGGTGGCGGGCCGCGGTGACGAGCGCGCGGCCGAGGCCGGCGTCGCGGCGCCCGGGATCGACCTCCATGGAGAGCTCCCAGCGGCCGGCGAGACCGCGGCCGACCGTGAGCAGACCGCCGGGCGCGGCGTAGATGCGGACGTCGTCGCGGTAGCCGACCGCGTGGCGTACCCGCGGATGGTCGTGGTCGTCGATTGTCGTCAGCGACAGCGGGGGCGGGCCGGGCAACGCGGGGGCGACCAGCATCTGGTCGATGCTGTTGATCCTGCGGTGCAGGTGGCGTTCGAGCGCGTGCAGGAACGGCGGGTTCATCGGCTCGGAGATGTGGTCGCCGGTGTCGGGGAGGTGCGCGTTCACCCATTCGGGGGTCACGTCGGCGGCGATCACCACGCGTGCGGGGAACGAGAGGACGGCGGCGTCGCGCGCGGACGGCGCGGGGACCACCTCCAGGAACGGCTCGGACGGCAGGCGTTCGCCGTGCGCGACGCGGTCCAGGAGGACAGCAAGACGCCCCGGCGAGGTGGCCGGGGCGTCAGCGGTACGAACGGCGGTCAGGCCGACTTCTCCTCGCGCTCGCGGCGGGCACGGCGGCCCGTGAACTCCCGCGGCACGATGGTCGGATTCACGTTCTCCAGGACGACGCCCTTGGTGATGAGCACGCGGGCGGCGTCGGGGTTCGACGGCACCTCGTACATCACCGACTGGAGGACCTCCTCCAGGATGGCCCGGAGGCCACGGGCGCCGGTGCCGCGGAGCATGGCCTGGTCCGCGATCGCGTTCAGCGCGTCCTGCTCGAACTCCAGCTCGACGCCGTCCAGCTCGAAGAGACGCTGGTATTGGCGGACGAGCGCGTTGCGGGGCTCGGTGAGGATGTTGACCAGCGCGTCGCGGTCGAGGTTGCGGACCGTGGTGAAGACCGGCAGACGGCCGATGAACTCGGGGATGAGCCCGAACTTCAACATGTCCTCCGGCATCACCTTCGACATGATGTCGTCGGTGTCCCGGTCTCGGATCGAGCGCAGGTTGGCCCCGAAGCCGACGCCGCCGGCGCCGATGCGGGACTCGACGATCCGGTCCAGGCCCGCGAACGCGCCACCGCAGATGAACAGCACATTCGTGGTGTCGATCTGGATGAACTCCTGGTGCGGGTGCTTGCGGCCGCCCTGGGGAGGAACATTCGCCGTGGTGCCTTCGAGGATCTTCAGCAGCGCCTGCTGGACGCCCTCGCCGGAGACGTCCCTCGTGATGGAGGGGTTCTCCGACTTGCGGGCGATCTTGTCGACCTCGTCGATGTAGATGATGCCGGTCTCGGCGCGCTTGATGTCGTAGTCAGCGGCCTGGATCAGCTTGAGCAGAATGTTCTCGACGTCCTCGCCGACGTAGCCGGCCTCGGTCAGCGCCGTGGCGTCGGCGATCGCGAACGGAACGTTCAGCATACGAGCGAGCGTCTGCGCCAGGTGTGTCTTGCCGCAGCCCGTGGGGCCGATCAGCATGATGTTCGACTTGGCGAGCTCGATCTGGTCGTTACCCGAGCCGGGGGCGCCGTTGGCCTCCGCCTGGATCCGTTTGTAGTGGTTGTAGACCGCGACCGCGAGTGCGCGCTTCGCGTTCTCCTGGCCCACCACGTACTGATCCAGGAACTGGACGATCTCCATCGGCTTGGGAAGCTCTTCCCACTTCACCTCGCCGGACTCGGCCAGCTCCTCTTCGATGATCTCGTTACAGAGATCGATGCACTCGTCGCAGATGTAAACACCTGGGCCCGCGATGAGCTTCTTGACCTGCTTCTGCGACTTTCCACAGAAGGAGCACTTCAGTAGGTCGCCGCCGTCACCGATCCGTGCCACCTACGCTCTCCCTGCGCTCATCGGCTGGAGACTCCCAACCCTGGCCTGAGGACGACCTGGTAAACCGGCCTTCGCTCAACGATATTCAATCGTCCACCGGACCGCGATGCTTAGCGGTGCGGACTCGACGTTACCCCCTGCGGGGGCGTTTCTCCGACCCCCAAAACTGGCGTGTCAGAGACCAACCAGGCTAGCGGGCCTCCCCCACTGGGGGTTTGGTGCTATATGCCCGATTTGAGTGCGTACGTTCAAGACGAGCAATAGTGAAGACCAGCCACAGTAACCTACCTGCGGCTGGCCTTCGTCAAGGGCGCTGAATCAGTTCGCGGCGATGGCGCCGACCAGGCCGCTCTTCTTCCGGTTCTGCAGCACCGTGTCGACGATGCCGTACTCCTTGGCCTCGGCCGCGGTCATGATCTTGTCGCGGTCGATGTCCTTGGTGACCATCTCCGCACTGCGGCCGGTGTGGCGCACCAGCAGCCCCTCCATCTGCGAACGCATGCGGAGGATCTCGCGGGCCTGGATCTCGATGTCCGAGCCCTGACCGTAGCCACCCTCGGTGGCCGGCTGGTGGATTATCACCCGGGAGTGCGGCAGCGCCATGCGCTTGCCCGGCGTGCCGGCCGCCAGCAGGATCGCGGCCGCGGAGGCGGCCTGACCCAGGCAGACCGTCACGATGTCGGGCCGCACGTACTGCATCGTGTCGTAGATCGCCGTCATCGCCGTGAACGAGCCGCCGGGCGAGTTGATATACATCGTGATGTCGCGGTCCGGGTCCGTCGACTCCAGCGTCAGCAGCTGGGCCATCACGTCGTTCGCCGAGGCGTCGTCCACCTGGACGCCCATGAAGATGATCCGGTCCTCGAACATCTTGTTGTACGGGTTGGACTCCTTCACCCCGTACGACGTGCGCTCTACGAAGGACGGGAGAATGTACCGGTTGTGCACCGGAGCGAACTGCGGGGGCAGTGTCATGTCCGTCATTGTCGCCTTCCTCAGTTCAACGTTCCGGCGCCCTCGGGGACCTGCGTCGCCCCGGTGATCACCTTGTCGATGAAGCCATAGTCCTTGGCCTCGGCGGCCGTGAACCAACGGTCCCGGTCCGAGTCGGCCTCGATCGTGCCCTGCGCCTGCCCGGTGTGGAACGCCACGCGCTCCTGGAACATGCGCTTCGTATACAGCATCTGCTCCGCCTGGATCGCGATGTCCGCGGCGGTGCCGCCCATGCCACCGGACGGCTGGTGCATCATGATCCGGGCGTGCGGCAACGCGTACCGCTTACCGGCCGTGCCGGCACACAGCAGCAGCTGGCCCATGGAGGCCGCCATGCCCATCGCGACCGTGGAGACGTCGTTGTCGATGAACTGCATGGTGTCGTAGATCGCCATGCCGGAGTAGACCGAACCGCCGGGCGAGTTGATCCAGAGGTTGATGTCCCGCTCCGGATCCTCCGCGGAGAGCAGCAGCAGCTGCGCGCAGATGCGGTTGGCGACCTCGTCGGTCACCTCGCTGCCCAGAAAGACGATCCGCTCCTTCAGCAGCCGGTTGTAGACCGAGTCGTCGAGGCCACCGGCGAGGTTTCCGCCACCTCTTGCCAGAGGCGACGCATTGAGATGCAAGTCGGTCATGGCAGCCCTTCGCTGTTAGTCCTTCGTAGGACCGACCCTAGCCCGTCGACGGGGCAGTTCGTCCGCTCATGGGGCACTGTTCGCTGTAAGCGCACGTCTTCTGCCCTGAGAAGAAGCGGGTTTCCACCCCAAGATCAAAAGCCGCCGGGGGTACGTCGTACCCGCGGCGGCCCTTGATCTGCCCTTGGGGCCTTAGTGCACGTGGTGGTGCTCGTCCTGGATCGCCTCGAGCGTCACGACCTCGCCCGTGGTGTCCTTGATCGTCACGCGCTCCAGCACGATCTGCAGCGCCTTGCCCCGGCGCACGTCGCCGAAGACGGCCTGCGCCTCACCCGACCGGGCCAGCTGGTCGTAGTACTGCTGGGGCTGCAGGCCGGCCCGCTGCGCGCGGTGCATGATCTCGTGCCCGAACTCGTCGTCCGACACCTGCACCTCCTCGGCCTCGGCGATCGTGTCCAGCAGCAGCTGGATCTTCACGCCCTCGGTCGCGGCCTCCTGCAGCTCGGTGTCGATCTGCTCCTCGGTCTTCTCCTCCGAGGCCAGGTAGTCCTCCAGCGACGCGCCGATCCGCTCCAGCTGGTCCGTCATCGCGGCCTTGCGCTGCTCCACCGCGTCCTTCACGACACCCTCCGGCGCCGGGATCTCCGCGTCCTCCACGATCTGCGCCAGCACCTTGTCCCGGGCCGCGTAGATCTGCTCGACCTTCTTCACCCGGGTGACCCGCTCGCGCACGTCGCCCTTCAGCTCCTCCAGCGTGTCGAACTCGCTGGCCAGCTGCGCGAAGTCGTCGTCCAGCGGCGGCAGCTCCTTCTCCTTCACGGTGCGGACCGTGGTGGAAACCTCCGCGTCCTGACCGGCGAAGTCGCCGCCGACCAGCTGCGTGGTGAACGTCGCCGACTCGCCGGCGGACAGGCCCACCAGAACCTCGTCCAGCCCCGGGAGCAACTGCTGCGAGCCGACCTCGTGCGAGATGTTCGTCGCGGAGCCGCCCGGCACCTCGACGCCGTCGACCGTCGCGTTCAGGTCCAGCTGCACGTAGTCGCCGTCGGCCGCGGGCCGCTCGACCGTCTTCAGCGTGGCGAACCGCTCGCGCAGGTTCTTCACCTGCTCGTCGATCTCGGACTCGCCGATGACCAGCTCGTCCACCTCGACCGTGATCGCGGACAGGTCCGGGATCGTCAGCTCCGGCCGCACGTCGACCTCGGCCGTGAACTTCAGCGGCTCACGGTCGGAGAACTCCGTCACGTTCACCTCGGGACGACCGAGGATCTTGACGTCGTGCTCCTGCACGGCCGCGAACAGCTGCTGCGGGATGGCCTCGTTCACAGCCTCGTTCAGCACGGCCTCACGGCCGACCCGCTGGTCGATCACCGAGGACGGCACCTTGCCACGGCGGAAGCCGGGAATCTGCACCTGCTGCGCGAGTTCCCGGTACGCCTTCTTCAGGCTCGGCTCGAGCTCGGCGAACGGCACCTCGATGGCGAGCCGCACCCGAGTCGGGCTCAGAGTCTCGACGGTGCTCTTCACAGGCGTACTCCTTGATGGATCTGGGTGAATTAACGGCGTGTCCGCTGTCGTGGCGTCTGCGCTCGCTCTTGTCGGTCATCGCGCAGACGCGGAGTGAGGGCGGTCTGCTCACTGTTTCGTCTGCAGACACGCCGGCGTTACGCGCCGTCGCTCTCGCGAGTTTAGGCCGTGGTCGCGGCACGCTCGCGCCCGGGTTTGAAACCCATGTGGTCGTGCCGTGGTCGTGCCTGGGTCCGTGTCGTCGGGGTGGCGGGATTTGAACCCACGGCCCCTCGCTCCCAAAGCGAGTGCGCTACCAAACTGCGCCACACCCCGTGGCCGCTTCGAGTGTAGGCGCCGTCCGGGCGGCCGGAACCGGCGGGCCGGACGGTTTCGGTGCGACGGGTGGGGATACCGGCTTGGGAAGATCACGAAGAGTGGGTACGCTAGGGCGGCACGCGGTGATGCGTGTGCACGCGGACGTAGCTCAATGGTAGAGCCTCAGTCTTCCAAACTGATTACGCGGGTTCGATTCCCGTCGTCCGCTCCACTTCGGGTCAGCCTGTCAGCGGAGAGCGCTGACCAGGGCGTTCCGCATGCCACCCGGGGGCCGAGCCCCCAGACCCCCACGGTGTTGCTCGCTTGCGTTCCGGCGTGGTTGATCTTGCGTGCCATTAACGTGCCATTGGCGTGCCACTAGCCCTGCTTCTTGGGCTTCTTCGCGTCCTTGGGCTTCTTCAGCTTCGTGGCCTTGGCGATGCGCTTGTCCATGTCGCTGGCGATCTCGCGGTCACGCTCGTTCGTCGCGTGCTGGTAGATCAGCGCGGCCCTCATGCTGGACTGGCCCATCCTCACCATCAGCTCCCGCGTGCTCGCGCCGGTCGAGGCCGCCAGTGTGTTGCCGGTGTGGCGCAGGTCGTGGAAGTGGAAACCGGCCGGCATGCCCGCGTTGCCGAGCGCGGCCTCCCACTTCACCGCGCGGCGGAAGTTGCCGGTTCGCAGGAGCGCGCCCTTGTCGCCGGTGAAGATCAGCGCCTCGTCGCCGTCGTTGACGTGTTGCTTCAGGTGCTCGTCGAGGGCGGCTTTTGCGATTGCCGGAAGAGTGACGACGCGGAGGCCGGCGGCGGACTTGGGCGGGCCGAAGACGAGTTCCGCCTTGAGCGCGGCGACCTTGCGGTGGATGCGCAGCGTGCCGTTCGCCGGGTCGTAGTCGGCGCGCCGGAGCGCGATCAACTCGCCCCATCGAGCGCCGGAGAAAGCGGCCGTGGTGATGAGCGCCTTGAAACGGTCCGGCATCTGATCCGCGAGCGCGAGCACCTGGACGACGGTGGCGGTCGGGCGCTCCGGGGTGTGGTAGCGGTCATAGCCGGGGATACGGCAGGGGTTCTGCCGAATGATCTCGTCTTCCTTGGCCGCGGTGTTGAGGATCGCACGGAGCAGCGAGTATGCCTTGACGGCCTGAGGCTCGGTGGTGCCGCTGTCGAGGAGCTTCCGCCGCCATGAGCGGATCGAGGCCGGGGTGAGGGTGCCGATTGCCATCTCACCGAGCGCCGGCAAGATGTGCAAGCGGAAAAGATCTTCATAATTCTCGCGGGTACGGGGCTGGAGCTTCCTTTCCGCGATCCAGCTACGGCCGTAGGGGGCGAGGCGGGTCTCCTTGTCCTCCGGAGGCTGCCACTCCCCCTTGATGATTTCCGACTCGACGATGGTGAGCCACTGCTCAGCCTCGCGGGTGGTGGCGAATGTGTGCGGGGCGGTGCGCATGATGCCGTCCGGGCCGCGGTAGCGAGCCTGGTAGCGGCCGGACGGGAGTTTGCGGATGCTGCCGAAACGGCGATGGCCCTCCTTGTTCGCCATCAGGCGGCACCTCGCAGCCAGGCGCGGATCTGGGCGCGGTCAGTGGGCTCGATCCGCTGGGCGCGGATGTATGCCTCCACGTCCGCGGGCTCGAAGCGGACCAGGCGGCCGACCTTCACGTAGGCGATTCGGCGCTCCGCGACGAGACGGCGCACGAACCGGATCGTGGACTTGAGGCGAGCGGCAACCTCGGCCGAGGTCAACAGCTCGTCATCCATTCGGGTACCTCCTTGAGAGATCACGCGGCCACCTGTTGTGGCGCGAGGTTGGCCTGCGCGGTGGCGAGTTGCTGGCGCCATCGGATGCGGGCGGAGACGGCGCGCAGGACGCGGTGTTCGAGCGGGAGGACGTCGGGGTCGTCCGGGCGTGCCATCTCGAAGCGGAAGCGCTTGGGGCTGTCGAACTCGGTCGCGCTCGGGCTTTCCTCGGTGTCCGCCAGGCCGCCGGCCAGGACCGCGCGGACCCACGAGCGGTCGTCTGCCCGGTGGTCCGCGAGGGTCTTGCCGGACCACTGCCGGGAGACGAGGACGCGGCGGCCGGTGAAGCCGAGCGTGGTGCGCTGGTGGACCTTCCCGGTGCAGCGACCGGGGGTGAGGCCGGCTTTCGCGCCGTCCGGCTGGACGTTGTAGAGCAGCCAGTTCGCGCAGCTCGGGGAGCACGGCAGCGTGGACAGCTCCGCGTGGAGGCGGTCGAAGTGCGCGCGCTGCGGATCGGTCTTCGGTGCGGCGTGCTCGGTCAGATCCTTCGTGACGTATTTCGTCACGTAGTGGATCGCGCGCTCGGCATCCTTCGTACCGGAGTCAATGCCGCGCGCGTCGATCCGGCCGAGCCGCGCGACGTAGGCCGGCTCGGCGTCGGTCTCCCCCAGCGCATCCAGTGCCTCAGCCCACGTCGGCAGCAGTGTCCGGGACTTCGGGTCGACGTAACCGCCCTGGTCTGCGTCCCAGACCGGAGGTTTGTCGACCGAGTACGTCGCCCGGTCGAACGGCGGCCACCACACCTGGTGGTAGGTGGCCGCCGCGATCTGCTTGAGCAGCCGCCGCGGGAGCGTGCCGCGGATCGCGAAGTGCGAGTGCGGGGCGAGACGGCGTTGGAGCTCGACCGCACCGGCGTATTGAACGTTCCAACCCGCCGCGCGCCGGAGGTTCTGCCACCAGCGGTCCATCACCCGCGCGAAGTGAATCGCGTCGAGCGCGGCGCGCCGGTAGTCGTAGGCGTCCGGGTTGACCGGGGTGCCGAGTTTCGGGTCGTACTGGCCGTGCCGGGTGCCGCACTCACACGGGGCGACGTAGGAGCCGCGCCGGATGTGCGAGTGGACCGGACCGTGTGAGTCGAGGGTGAGCGTGACCAGCATCGACGGGCGGTAGGTCTTGCCCTCCCGACCGGCGTAGGCGCGGCCGACCGTGCGCCCGTCGACCGGGAGCCGTGGGAGATCCGGGGAGTCCTGGCGGCGCTTGGTCGAGCGCTTCCGGCGGGGGCGCTCGTCGCGGTCGCGCGGGGTGAGGTGACCGCGGAGGTTGGTCTCGGCCAGCAGGTCGTCTACCTGCTCGATTGCCTCGTCGAGGCCGGCGACCTGGGCGACGCGCTCGTCCGGGGTCATCGGCTCGTAGTTGGCGGCCTCACGGTCGAACTCCAGATGCGCCCGGTGCGCCACGAGGTCGAGCACGGCCGCGGTTGGCGGGTCCGGGTCGATCGCGGGCTCGTCCGCGAGGTGCCAGCCCTCCCGGATCTGCTGGATACGCAGCCGCCGGCCACGCTCGGCGCACGGCTTGCACTTCGTGGCCAGGGTCGCCCCACACGGCACCTCGACGATCTCCGTGACGCCGGTGAACGTGTCGGTGCGGCGCAGGACGACCGGGCGGACGCAGACGCCGTTGTTCTCCGCGAGCTGGCGCAGCGCCTCCTTGGCGAGCGGCTGCCGCATCCGCGCGGCCCGCGAGCCCGGACGCGGCTCCTCCCCCGCGATCGGGATCAGTGCCGGCTGAGTCATCGCGTCACCTCCGCAGTCGGGCGGGAGAAGGCGAGTGCGGGCACGGGGACGAGGCCGGGGCGCTCGTTCGTCGCGCGCGGCGCCGGGTCCGGGGTCGCCTGGTCCGCGGCCGGTCGCTCGCTCGGAGCGTGCGAGGCGTTCGCGGGGGCGGTGATCGTCGTTTCCGGGTCGGTCGGAACCCACGTCGCGGGCGGCACTGGGGCCGAGTGCGTGGCCGGCTTGCCGGACAGGACGAGCTTGGACATGCCCATGAAGGCCAGCGCGGGGACGGCGGACAGCAGCCAGCCGGAGATGCCCGGTTTGGCGACCGCGAGTTGTGCGGACAGGGACAGGGTGACGCCGCAGATGAGCAGGAACATCGGGTAGCGGATCGAGCGGCCTGCGCGGTGGCGGGCGCGGATGGTCAGCAGGGCAGCGATCGGGAGGAGTTCGGAGATCGCGGCGTTGGCCCAGCCGAACCAGTCCGGCGTACCGGCGGGGCTGTTGTCCATGGTCCAGTCGTGGACGTGGGTGAACGATGCGGCCCCGGCCAGGCTGCCGACCGTGAGGAGGATGGCGACCAGGACAACGCCCTCGAAACGTTCGGCACGGGTCATGCGCCCTCCCCCACGATCTCGCCCTCGACGACCTGCGCGTATCCGTACCGATGGCAAAGATCTTGAATGTCACGGTCGGAGTGGTAGGCGAAACGGACCCGGACCGGCTCACGCACGCCGTCGAGCGCGACGAAGGCGACGCCGGGTGAGGTCTCGGGGATCTCGTCCGCGAGGGCGCCGCGGTTGCGGGCGCCGTCGCCGAGGATGAGGTCGACCTGTTCGGCCTCGGTCAGGCGCAGCGCGATCCGGGTCGGGAACAGGTCCCGGAACGGCAGCACCTCTTTGCGCGGGTCTTGGAGTGCGGCGATGACGTGGACGCCGACCGCGCGGCCCTGGGACAGCAGCAGCGACAGGGACTCGCGGATGCGGTCGCGGATCTTGCGGTCGGAGATGTAGGAGGTGAGCGCGGCGAGTTCGTCGATCACGATGACGATCAGGGAGTCTCCGGGTGTGGGGGTGTGCTGGCGGGTGACGCCGCGGAGGCGGTTGGCGCGTGTTCGCATGCGGGTGACGGCGTCCTCCAGGGCTACGGCCATCGCGTCGGCGGTGTCGTAGACGAAGCGGGTGAACAGCGGGAGGCCGCCGGCCAGCTCCATGCCGCCTTTGGGGTCGAAGACCCACAGCTCGACGAGTTGCTGTTGGATGCCGGCGGCGAGCGCGGAGATGAGTGCCCAGATCACCGAGCCTTTGCCCGCGTTCGTGGCGCCGCCGACCAGGACGTGTGATCCGGCCAGGCGCAGGGCGTAGGCGTCGCCGTTCTCCTGGACGCCGAGTGGGAGCGCGGCCAGGTCGAGGCTTTCCGGGGTCGGGATCGGCGGGATCGTCTCCGCGAGTGGGTCACGGCGCAGGAAGACCAGGACGATCCTGTCCGGACGACGGTGGGTGCGGGCGCGGCCCTCACGGACGCGGAAGGTGTAGGCGAGGCGCGGGGCGGCTTTGCCCCAGTCGTCGGGGTGCTGGCCGGGCAGCATCCGGACCGTCACTTCGTCGCCGAACGAGAACGTGCGGACGTGGAGGAGCTGCGGGACGTACTTGTCGCCGCCGAACGCGGTGGCCAGGCCGCAGGTCGCCATGGCCGGAGCCCAGCCGCGCCGGTAGACGGTCAGCCGACGCCAGCGGCCCAGCAGCGGCCACCACGCGAACCTGTTCCAGGACGCGCGATGCCAGCGCCACCACGCGCCGCCGGCCGCCGTGATTGTGGCGAGGACGGCGAGCAGGATCTCCCAGCCGAAATCGGCCCAGATCCAGGTGACCAGCGCGGCCGGGCCGGTCAGCCACCAGTAGCGGACGGCGAGGACCGTGAGCCGGAACGTTCCGCGAACCGTCCACCACAGGGCGAGGAGCCAGCCGGGCACCCGCCACACGGGTACCCGGACGTTCATCGGAGCGGTCGGGATCTTGTCGCCGGGGATCACGTTGATCAGCGGCATGGAGGCACCTCCCCGATGCCGTCTTCGCGAGTGTCGGCCGGGAAGAGCGCGATCTGATCCGGGTGCGCGACCGGGGCCGCGATCTCACGGGTGGCCGGGCGCCGGCTGTGCTGGCCTGGATTGGTATTCGGCTCGCGGACGTGCCGGATCATGGTCGGCAGCCAGCGGCCACGGCCGAGCACCGCACGCATGTCCACCGGATCAGAAACGTAGGGCGCGATGCTGGCCGGGTCGAGGTGGTGCAGCTTGACGATCGTGCGGGCCAGGGTCGCGGCGGCAGCGGAGATCTCCACCAGCGCCGCGACCCGCAGCACGTCGATCGGGGTCGAGAGGTAGACCTGCCGGACAGCGGCGAGACCGTACGCCGTGATCTTCCGGACGACGACGCGGCGAGCGGTCACAGCGTCCACCCCCGGCCCCACGCCGGGCGACCGAGCCGGACACGACAACGGCGGCAGCACATCCGCTTCGGGTCGAACCGGCGCGGCTTGACCCAGGTGCCGCAGTACGTGCACCAGATCGCGGACACCGTCGAGCGGACGCCGCAGTGCAGCCGGGCGATCGCGAACAGCGTGGCCGTGGTCATCAGGCCACCTCCGACGCACGAAGGCCGGCCGCGTGCTCCCGCGCGGTCTGCGCCAGCTCCGCGGACTCGTCGGTGCCGGCCCGGTCGAGCAGGTCGGCTTTCGCGTCGAACCAGTCCGCCCGTACCCGATCAGGGGTGTTTCGGTCCGGCTTTGCGGCCAGCAACGCCGACAGCTGCGCGGCGAATGACTGCACGCGGGCAGCCTCGTCTACCGTGGGCTTCACAGCCCTCTCCTTCCAAGGGGAAACGGGTTGGCAGCGCGGGAGCGGGCCGAAATTCTTGGTCGGAGGACGGCCCGCCCCCGCGTTCTCTTGCAGCTCAAGCCGCAGCAGGCCCCGCGGCGGCACGAATCCCGGAAGCGCGCAGCGAATACGCCATCCGCGCCCGGCACTTGTTCGACGAGCCGCCGCAGCGGTTCCCGTCCACATAGGGCGTGATCGTCAGCCCGTCGAACTCCACCGCCGGCGGGTAACCCGGCACGGTCGATGCTGGCGGGACCGGCTGATGCGGCGCCACGACCTTCACCTTCACCTCGGTCGTCCGCCCGAACTTCCCCGCCTCCGGGTCCAGGTCCATCACCTTCACGACCCAGATCCGCTCGCCGGTCTCCTTGTCTCGCGCCTGGCTGTCCGCCTCACCCCGGCGGTCAAAGTCCACCTGCGCGTCAACGCCCAGGCAGAGCGCCCCACGCGGAAACACGTACTCGGACGGAACCGGCACCTTCAACGTCAGCGGAACCACGAACCAGCCTCCTTGCTACACAGGCATCCAAGCGATGACCTGTTATGCAAACAAGTTAGGTCGACTTGTGCACACAAGCAACGGCGCTGGACCGAATTTCAGATCATGCGCATCCGGACAGTCATTGACCGAACTCGGTGAACACCTGAACCACCGCAGCGACAACGTCGAAGGTCCCGCTCGGACCCACACCATGCAGCCACAACAGCGACGGCGTGCCGTCGTCGGCCGCTTCGCGAGGCGGAAGCCCTGCCGGCCACGGCTCACGCGGAGACAACACCTGCGCGGTGAAGTCGAAGAAGGTCATCTCTTCGCGGGGCACCCGATCCAGCGCGAAGAAGTGGATCTCCCGCAGAGACAACGACATCCACGGATGTTCGGAGAACTTCAGGAGAGCGACCTCCAGGCCATCGTCCAACTCGCCCACCGACAGCGACAGTCGCTCGATCCCGTACCCCTGAAACGCCTCTACCGCCGCAAGAGCGGAAGCAAATCCATACTCATCGGTCACCCGCGGGAGTATCCACCGCGGGCGCTACGGCAACGGGTACGCATCCTCGATCTCGTGCCGGGAGCCAGGCATCACCAGCACCGACGACAGCAAGGCATCACCCGAGGACTGATACACCGTGATGACGGTGGTGATCACCGGCTCGTCGCCGGGCACGTCAAGGGCTTCGGCCTCTTCGGCGGTCACACGGCGGGCGGTTAGCCGCTCGATCACGTAGTCCCCGCGGAAGCCCCGCGCCTGGTGGATGTGGTCGAGCAGGTTGCCCGCGATCTCCGCAGGCTTGATGATGTCGGTTCCGACCGCGATGTCCACCGGGACGAACGTCGACACCAGGTCGACCGGCCCGAACTCCGAGACCGTGCGGCGCCGGCGCTCGTAGACCGGCGTGCCCTCCGGAATGTGCAGCGAGGCGGCGATCCGTGGCGATGCCAGGACCGGTCCGACGTGCAGGATTTCCGTGGCAACGGTCTCGTCCAGGTACAGCGCTTCACGGGCGTACTGCGGAGACACGCCGGCCGCGGAGGGCCGCCCGCGAACGAAATGCCCCTTGCCCTGCTGCGACTCGATCCAGCCGTCCTGCCGCAGGATGCTCAGCGCCTTCAACACGGTCGGGCGCGCGACCGCGAACTCCTTTGCGAGGGTGTTCTCCGACGGGAGCGAGGTCCCGGGCAGGTAGGCACCGTTCTCGATGCGCTCACGGACCGTGTTCAGCACCCGCATGTACTTCGGCGTAGGCACTTCATACCCGGCCACGCACACCATCCCGACTCGACGCAACTACTTGTCAACACAAGACACTAAATGAGATACGCATGACCAGGCAAGAGCGGTCACGCGTCAGGGCCGCCATCGCTCGACCGGCGACCGAACCAGAACTCGGCGCCGCCATCGCGGCGCAGACCGACCAGTTGGGGATGCGTCGCACCCGGACGCCGCCCCGGCAGCCGTCCGTATCTGACGAAAACCCGCAGCGCCGCCCGCTTCAACGGGCACGGCCCGTCCAGATCGCAGACCGGGCACCGGCCATCGTTGGCGAGATCGGTATGCCGGTCCAACTGCCGCTGCGCGGCCCGCAGCTCTGATCGAGCTTCGTCGGTCAGGTAGACCGCCATCGCTCGCCCCTTTCGTCGATTACCGCGCGACCCGCATGGCCCGCAAGCCGCCACGAAGCACGAAGATCTCGCGCCGGTCCGTCGCGTCACCGGTCTCCGGATCGAGGACGTAGCCGGTGATCCAGGCCCAGCCGTCGTAGGTCGCCTTATCCGACACCGAGATCACTCGGAAGATCATGGCGTTGGAGCCGTTGAACTGCACCGATGCCCTGCGATCAACGATCAGGACATCCCCGACCCTGGGATCCATCGCGCCCTCCACCGAAGTTCAGTCGGTGAGAGCGCCGGGGCGGCGATTTCTTGTTACCAAAGGTGCCAGCCAGAGGTGTCACAAGGATGCCGGTGTCACAAGGATGCCGACGCCGCCCCGGCGCCAGGTCAGGACGAGGCAGCCCTCCCAGAGCCACCACAGTCGAGGCAGGGCCGACGAAATGACGCGTCGGTCCGCCCACAGCTGTAGGCCATGACACGCATGGCCGACCGCCTGACCACGTACTTCCAGCCGTTGCCTCGACACGAGGCACAGGCTGGACGCTCATCGGTCACGGCAGGAAGCGGGTCGCCGGCTTCCTCCTTTCGAGCCGGACACCGCTCGGAGACACCCGTCTCGATCTCGTTCGCCGACATCCGGCCTCCTTGCCGCCACCAATAGAGCTAGCCCTATTAGAGGGAATCGAGGCCGGGGATGTCAATAGAGCTACCCCTAACAAGAAAAGTTGACCTGAAAGGTGCTAGCTTCAGGGCGCTCAACCGAGGAGGCACCATGAGCACCGGCTACCGCGAACTGGCGGCCACGCTGCGGACCGCGATCCTGCAAGGCGACTACGCCGAGGGCACGACGCTGCCCAAGCAGGAGGAGATCGCCACCGAGCACGGCGTCAACATCAAGACCGTCCGCCAAGCGGTCCGCATCCTCGAAGCCGAAGGTCTCGTCACCCCAGTCCGCCGACGCGGCACCGTAGTCCGGCCGCGCCTGCCGATGAAGCGTCTCGGCGCCGACCGCTACGCGAAGAGCAAATGGAAGGGCACCGGCCTCGTAGCCTTCGCCGCCGACCGTGAAGCGACCGGCCGGCCCTGGAAACCCGGAGACCAGACCCAGACAGTACGGATGACGACCGCGGACGCCGACATCGCGGAAGCCCTCGGTCTTGAAGTCGGGATGCCGACGCCCGACGAGATCGACCAGCTCCAGCTACCCGGCGGCGAACCGGTGATGATCCTGCAACGCATCACCTACACCGCCGAGGGCCGCCCGATCGAGTTCGCCCGCGGAGTCCACGCCGCATCCCGCTTCGCCTGGACCTACCACTTCCAGATCCCCGACTAACCCACGCTCGGAGGCCACGCCATGACGAACAGCCCTGCCGTCATCCCCGCCGAGATCCGCGAGGATGTCGAAACCCTCTGGAACTACCACCAGATGGGCCACGAACTCCGCCCCACCGATGTCGGGATCGGCTTGGGTAGCCATGACATCGGCGTTGCCATGATCGGCGCCGACCTCTACCACCGCGGCATGTACCCGATCCTGCTCTTCACCGGCGCCAACGCACCACCCACGATCGAGGTCTTCCCGCGCGGCGAAGCAGTGCACTACCGCGAATACGCCCTAGAGCACGGAGTCCCCGACGAGGCGATCCTCATCGAGACGAAGGCCCGGCACACCGCCGAGAACATCGTCCTCTCCCGCGAGCTGCTGGAGGAGCGGGGCTACAAGGACATCCAGTCCATCACCCTCATGTCCCGCCCCTACCAACAGCGACGCGGCTACTCCATCTGCAAGAAATTCTGGCCCGAGGTCGATGTCATCTGCGCCTCGAACCCGCTCCCCATCGACGACTACTTCGCCTTCATCGGCAACGCAAACAAGGTCATCGACACGATGGTGGGCGATACCCAGCGCATCGACACCTGGGCCGCAGCCGACTGGGCCATCCCACAGCCGATGCCCGACGAGGTTCGAGCTGCGTACGAACGCCTGGTGACGGCCGGCTTCACAAGCAGGCTGGTGTCATAGAGCCCGCCGAGCGGGTGCTCTTCCCGCCTCTAAATCGAGCTCGTTTGCCTCGCCGCCTGCACCGGACTCCCCGAACTGGGCCTAAGACCCTGTAAGCGCGAGAAGCGTCGGCGACGCGTCATCGGTCGCCAGTGCCCGCGAGACGGAGTCGAGGAGTCCGGAGAACTTCGCCAAGTCGTCAGCCATGAGCATGAACTCCATCACCGGCTCCTCAATGTCGCTGACGTATGCCTCGAACTCGACGAACGTCACGTTCGGCATGAGCGTGCACTTGAGCAAGCGGATGCCGATTCGGGTACCCAGCGCATCGTTCAATCGAATGAATTGCATACGCGATCGATGCCACGGTCTGAGTCCAACGATCCAGCATTCCTCCGGCTCACACCATGACGGATGAACGATGTTGGTGTTTTCTGCCTGAACAGCGTCCGCAGACATGCAGCTCCCTTCGAGACACAGGAGCAGGTTCTTGCCCGCTCCCGAATCAATCGGATCTGCGTCAACTATTTCTTGCGGCACTCCCGAGCGGACCCCTTCCGCCCTCTCCATGCCGACCGGCAGAAATGTCTAGCGAGCGGAGGAATCCGATTGACGGCCTGTGGAACGGCTGCGGTACAGAATGACCGGTGATCAAGCGGGCGCCCCGCATCCGACACTCGTTTCGCTGGGTCGAGAGCTACGCATCGCGCGGGAGTCTCACTGCTGGACTCAGCAGGAGCTTGGCAGGGAGATTCACTTCTCGGACAGTCAAATCTCCGCTGTGGAGACCGGGCGCCGGCCCCCGAGTATTGACCTCGTCCGCCGCGCCGACGCGGCCCTCGGCACCGGAGGTCTTCTCAGTCGCCTCCTGGAGACCGTGCAAGCAACCGCCAGCCACGAGGCCCTGCCCGAGTGGTTCCGCCCCTGGGCAGAAATCGAGCAAACCGCCACCGCGCTCCGCTCTTACCAACCACTGGTCCTCGACGGCCTGCTCCAGACGCCCGCCTACGCCCGCGCCATGTTCCAGGCGGGCGACCCGACAGCCAGCGAGGACACACTCCAGCGCGCAGTGAACGCCCGCATCCAACGCCAACAGATCCTCAGCCGCCCGAACCCACCGCGGCTCATCACGATCCTCGAAGAGTCGGTCCTTCACCGACCGATCGGCGACACCCCAGCGTTGATGCGCACTCAGCTTGATCACCTGACTACTGCCAGCCATGCCGGCACCGCCGAGATCCACATCCTCCGCACAGAGGTTGGCGCACACCGAGGGTTAGCCGGCGCCTTCGCGCTCGCCACAATCCCCGGCCACCCCGACGCCGCCTACATCGACCCACAACTCCGCGGCATGGTCATCGAAACCGCGGCAGACGTTGATGCCATCCGGCACATCTGGGAAGGTCTCCTAGGAGAATCCCTTCCCAAGCGCCAGTCCCTCAAGCTGATCCAGGAGGCCACCCAGTCATGGACAACCTGATCTGGAAAAAATCTACCCGCAGCAGCCCAAACGGCGGCCACTGCATCGAGGTCTCAGTAACACACGCTAGCCGAGTCTTGGTTAGGGACAGCAAGACTCAGTCCGACTCGGCCCTATGCGTAAGCATGGCATCATGGCAAGCGTTCGTCCGTAGAATCCGGACACAACATTAACAGTCGGCATGGAATCTCCGTTCATATAAATTTCAATATATATCTTCGCAATCATCCGGTCCGCAGTAGTCGAGCGGAATTAGTTCAAAAAACGCCCCCAAGAGAGGTCGTCCAAATTCCGGTTCAACAGCAGTGATATATCGCGCCCAACCAAGCAAACGCTGCGGCCGCATATCACTAGCCTCACCGCCAAAATCGGCCATATAACTTTCATATCCGAATTTACGGATAATATGAAGGGTCCACCTCATATAACGCTTCATCTCGCGAGGAATGCGAGGCATATCCGATCCGCCCACATACAGGCCGGTCACATACTGAGGTCCGCCGCGCCGCATGAATGCGGTCTTCCTTAGGTTGATTAACCAACCGTCGTTAGAAATAATGCCCTCAATGGCCGACAGATGCTCGTCAGTTACGTCACCCGAAAAGACGAGATCGTCTACATATCGAGTGAAAGACAAGCCTTCGGTAGCGGAGAATTCAGCAAGCGCACTGTCTGTCTCCTGAAAAGCAAGGTTAGACAGGAAAGGCGACGTACTGAGACCAATCGGTAGCTTACCCGCAATAGTTGTAAGGCCTACACATAAGCTAGCCGCCTTCTCGTCGTAACCTTGCTGTTGCAGCAGAGAGTTCACCCAACGCGAGCCAATTGACGGAAAAAAGTCCTCTAAGTCTACACGTAGAACACACTTTTTACCCAAGTGTGCAGTGGCGTTGGTAATCGTAGAACGACTGCGCACGAAACCATGAACATGATCCGGTGGCAAGTATGGCAACACTTGCAAAAAGCTGCGGTTAAGACTCTTTGTAATGCTATCCAACCAGGGATTAGGCTTTACAATCTCCCGAATCCCGCCACGCCTCTTTCGGTGGGAACGAGATTCAAACAGCAGCCCATTACCCAACAGAACGCCCCGAGAGAGCTCTTCGAGCCGCTCAACATCAGTACCCGCATGCTGCGCCAAATCGTCAACCGAGAAGGTCGCCAACCGATACTCCCTACAGCGCAAAGGAGTGGGATCGTGTCCCTCCATGGGCTATTCAGCAACGCACGCGAACTCGCGCACTAAGTTGACGACGACCCCACCCTTCCGCGAGGATAGCACACTTCAGTGCAGAGGGGTCCGGCGGCTTGACAGCCGACCGTGCTCTAAAGAATAGAGAATAGAAACAGAGGGTTCAATCTCTCGGAATTCTCGGAAACCTCTCTCCCTCGGACTTATCGAAAATCCCGATCGGATCCATCTACTTGTCGACAGCATGACGTAATCAATGATCGCCATTGACATCGCCTCCATTTTAGAAGCGACGATGAGGTCTAGATTCGGCAACTTGACCCGCCTGCCAAGCTTTTCATGCGCCCGCCGCCTCGCACCGCTAGCAAACCCCTCCACCAAGCGGACCATACCTTCGCTCTGCTCGATATAGCATTTCAGCTCAGGCTGGTCGCGATGCCGAATCAGCAAATCACATAAAAGGAATTCATACATAAATGAAACTTTTTCTTTTTCCGTTTCGCCCGCTTCGGAATAGGTTCCATCAGTTGTAACCATAAACGCCCGAAAATAGATACTTTTCATAAAATCAAAGAATGGAACGGACACATCTGGAGGGTCGGTCGATGCATGGAATCCGTGCTTACGGAAATTCTCAAAGCTTGAAAGTCCACTCAAACTACGCTTCGACGACAGTCGACGGTGCAGCTCTATGATTCGCTCTTCCACGACATCAGCATCGTCCCCGAGCTCAACAGCCCCCACAATCAAAGGGTGATCCGGATGGCTATTACCAGACTCATCCATAAAAATCCTAACCAACTGCCACCTCAGACCCCACTATACCGAGAAGGAAAACCTCAGCCGACCAATAGGCGGATTCGGAGCATCGGCCGGTCAGTACGAACGTTGGAACAGCGGAAATTGGACCGCCCACTCAATAAACCGTCTCAGCCAGAGCACACCGCGCATTCATTCAGCTAAGTGATGTACAGTAACAGACGATCTGTCTGACCGCGGGTGCTGGCCAACTGCCAAAATGCCACCGCCAGCATCAGCGATCAATTTTCAGAATATCGATCAACTGGCTCTACTTCGTCATCGAAGATTGGATCCGTTGCATTAGGCGCATCAAACAGATCCCCCATGAATTCGGCAATTGAGCGTTCCAGATCGGCATTCTCGGCCGCTTCCGCTGAGGTGCCGACCAGATTCATCGCTTCCTCTTGGAGGGTGGCAGATCGCTCCGACAGGAACCCGTCATAGTCATCCAGCATGGCCGCCTCAAAAGCGGCATCCGACACTAAGCAGCTTTTCAGCCTGCGCCGGAGTTCAGAAACGCCATTATTGGCAATAATATCCGCGAGGTAAATCGATGGAGCTTTCTTGGAGATGGCGATATTACTAACAGAAGTGAGCATCACAATATTAGCCACGATATTCGCCTTTCCCGCCGCAATGTCCGAATCAGCCAAGTACCCACGAGGGAAAAAATGATGAAATTCTTTATCATTTCCCCATGAAAGAGCCTTTCCGACATCAATGCTTTGACCTGTCAACAAGTCGACTGGCTGAGCATAAGACAGCATCAGCGCAAGCATCTTCGACAAAGCATTATTCGACCTAAACTGCTTCGTACGCCAGACATCGCCGCGCGGCATAGTCAGGCCGACAACAATATCTTCGGTCTCGCCGGCCGCAAATGCTTTGACCGCATCTCGATCACTCGACATCTGGCCCGTGTTCCACCCACCAAAGTATCCACTGAGCGCAGTCCGCCAAAACCACCTATGAATGGCCGCATACTGAACGTATGTAGGGCTTGGAATTAGTCTGAAAATTTCGACCAGTACAGCAAATTGATTAAGATACGGAAGCGCGTCGGCCGTCGGAGCTTTAATCTGCTGCGTCACAAAGTCAACGGCTCTTCGCGCCGCAGCTTCTACCGCATCGACAGCATCCCTTAGACGACCCGTTTCCAGCTCCCTTAGGCGATCAATATTCTCAATAGAGAAACCAAATCCTGCTGCCGCCGAGACCGTACGAAGAACCGTCTTCCTGTCAATTTTTCCAAAGTTTTTCTGATCCAAAACGGACAGGATTTCATCAATTGAGTCGCGAAGGTCAAAATCCGGCTTCCAGGTCGCGGCGCGCATGAGATCAACCACTGTAAGTGGCGTGCCCGTGCTGTTAATCCGTTCAAAAATTGGCGCAACCTCATGAATCGAGATGTCCCCGAGCGTAACCGCAGCCACCATATAGTCCTGAAAGCGATTAAAGAGCTGGTCTGCACGGCGCTCTAGCTCTGCATCTTGGATCGCAGCCACCCTCCGAAAAAAGGCGGATGGATCAGGAATCAAGCGTACTGGAATATGATGCATTAAAGAGGCTTCAAGCGTGCTCAAATGGACAAACTTCCGCAACTTAAGGTCGTAGCTGATATTCCAAACACTGGCCCCGTCGCTCGGATCAGGATTCCAATAGAGCGCTCCGCAAATACTCGAAAGGCGCTGCTGCCCATCAAGGAGGTAATTAACCGGATATCCTGGCCGCCGCTCCTTGACCTGCAATCCGGCAATCGATCGCTCATTTTCAAGAGCTGTCGTAGACTGCCAAAGCAAGACGCTACCAATTGGATAGTTCTTTGCAACTGAATCAAGAAGGTCGAGAATTTGCTTACGTGTCCACACAAAGTCTCGCTGGAATTTCGGCAAAAGGATATCCGCTTCAAGCACTCGACGAGCAAGCAGCGAAATCCGCTCGACCGACGGCTTCGGATCACTGAACGGCGGCGCATCAGTCAAGACGTCTCCAACGCAGAAGGATCGGGTCCCATATGATCTCCATCGCTATCTCCAGCGCCAAGCCGACGCGCCGCACCAAAATTGAGAGTGGTCGTCTTAAGCCGCTGCTGGCAGTTGCCGACTTAGTCTCTTCTGGATCAAGGGCGCCGCACGCGGCGCCGCGTCGTCGGTGGCCTGCTGGCGGCCTGCGGCCGGCATCGGCCACCGGCAACGCACACGGTGGGCGACTTGTCGGAGCTGAGCGCTTCTAGCTTCTTCGCATGGTTCCTCCCGACGACGCACATGCAACGCCCGAGCTGGACGTGGACGAGGTTGAGGCGCTGGAGCGCTATCACCGGTCGATCAGCCGGCTGACCTTCTGTTTCGACGAGCGGCCGGACGTGCTGCACAACCGGAGCCTGATAGGACGGCTCACCGGCCGATCTCAGCCGGTCGAGATGCTGCTCTGGGGACCGGTCATGGGTCAGGACGTCGCAGTTGCGATCGAGTGCAAGCAGGGGCGGCAGGCCGTGGGAAGCGGAGTCATCGAGGAGTTCGCGGAGAAGCTGACGGACATCGCAGCCGACCGCGGCATCCTGTATGCCGTGGCTGGCTTCACCACGGACGCCCGAGCCCGCGCCGTCACCATGCGGCATCCGGCGATCATGCTGCTCGCGCTGAACCGGCCCGGCCGCAACCGGGAGCCGCTGATCCCGAGCCAGCGCCAGCCTGAGCAGGTCGGGGAGTTCCTGCCGCTGCACGACGCGGAGGAAGTCACGGAGATAGACCTCCTGCTCTACCTCTGGGGGCGTGGCGGCGAGCTGAACTAAGAACCACCGCGGGCACCGGTCCGTGACGATCGCGTAGGTGGCCGGGTGCCGTCGTGGCGTCCGGCGATCGGCTGCCGCGCCGCTGCGCGGCTTGCCACCGGTCCCCTTGGGTCGGCTCCCGCGCGGTGCCGGACGAGCACGGCAAGAGCCCCGGGCCGCGTACGGTCCGGGGCCGAAGAGCCGCCGCGCGGCGCTGAAGCGTCACAGCGGCGAGTCCCCATGGGCGTGCCACTAACACAGGCCGCGGACGGCTCTGTACGGTCATGATCGGGCAACGCGACACCCGCTCTCACCAGGCAAAACCGGACGATCATCCCATCACGGCGAGATCTTCCAAACTGATTACGCGGGTTCGATTCCCGTCGTCCGCTCCACTTGGGGTGAAGTGTGTCAACGGAGTGCGTTGACCTGGGCGTTTCGCATGCCACCCGGGGGCCGAGCCCCCGGACCCCCACGGTGTTGATCGCTCACGATCCGGCCTGGCTGGTCTTGCGACTACGCGGGCACAGGGTGGCAGTGTGATGAGCTCGGGTGACGTCGGACCGCCGGCTCCTGGACGCAGCGGCTGCACGCTCCTCGATTAGATCTCCGCTGGACTCCAGCACAAGGATCAGCTTCTCCAGGACCGGCCACGGCAGCGCGCCGTCACCGAAGCGCACGACGACGTGGTCGGCGGGCATCGGGGTGAACGGGCCGTCCAGCGTCGCGTCGGGGGATCGTCACGGAGAGGTAGGGGCAGGCCGGTCAGACCCGAGAGCTCGTACTGCCGGGCGTAGTCGGGGAGGCTGTGACCCGAGGTGACGTCGTAGAGCTTGCCGTCGTGGGACCAGATCTCCATCGTCGGATGATCGCAGTCTCGGTCTGCGTGCCGGACAGAAATGCGCGGTGGGCGCGGGCGAGCGAATCGCCACGTCCGATGCAGGGGTTCCCATGTGCGCGGCGCGGGACGCGCCTCGCGCGTGGCGGGCACGGCGGGAGTTGCGTGCTTTTTCGTGCGCCGCGCGGAACCGGCTCCGACGCCGGGAGGCAAGCGGAGCGCCGGCGGAGTCTTGGCGTACGGCGAGGTTTGCCCGCGGGAGCAGCGCTGCCGGGCCACGCCGGAAGTGGGAAGACCGGGATCGTGGGGTCTGGGGCTCGGCCCCAGGCCAGCAGAGCGCCCGCAGGGGCATGCGGACCGCGACCACCCCGGAAGCGGGAAGATGAATGTGATCTGGTCTGTCGTTCTTAGGGGTGTCGCACAAACTGGGCGACATCAACCGAGCGCCCGCGCATAATTTCGCTGGGTGACCGTCTTCGACCTCTTTCCGTGTGTG
The DNA here is from genome assembly GCF_000717135.1 of Catenuloplanes japonicus. Lineage (GTDB taxonomy): Bacteria > Actinomycetota > Actinomycetes > Mycobacteriales > Micromonosporaceae > Catenuloplanes > Catenuloplanes japonicus. The sequence continues at coordinate 230,884 of NZ_JNXY01000031.1, read as the reverse complement.
TCGCCGCTGCAGCGGTACGAGTTGTCGATCACCCGCATGCTGTGCAGTCTCGACGGCGGTGCCGAGGTCACGCTGAATCGCAGGGTTCCCGGGGTGCTGAGTGGCACGCTCCGGCGGGTCGATCTGCTGGCGCGCGGGCACGTGTTCGGCACGGGGGTGACGGTGGTGGTCGAGTGCTGTCAGGGGCGGCGCGCGGCGGACATCGGGGCGGTGGACCGGTTCATCGGCAAGTTGCTGGACGTCGATGCGGATCGTGGCGTGCTCTACTCCCGGTCGGGTTTCACGCCGTGTGCGCGGGCCCGTGCCGCGGCGGCCCGCTATCCGGCGGTGATGGCTGTTTCGCTCGCGCCGCGAATCCCGCGGCAGCGTTCCTCGTCGGGACCGCTGCCGCCGCACGGGGCCGAGGAGATCACCGAGGCGGACTTCGCGCTGTTCCTGTGGCCGGGCTGACCGGTAAGTTTTTACGGATTTAACGGTCAAGACGCACATTTTGGGCGATATTCCGAGGTGGGTCGGCCGTACGCTCAACGTTGTGTACCCAGCGGACCCGGACCAGCCGCCGGACCCCGACGAAGACACCCTCCGCCGGTTGACGCTGTTCGACGCGTCGATCAGCTGCCTCCTGGGCGGCTTCGAGCCCCCCGTCGAGGTCGGCTACAACCGCCGCGTCGAGGGCCGCCTCAGCCGTTCCCTCCGTCGTGTCGACGTCCTGATCCAGGGTGCCGTCCTCGGCATCCAGGTCACCGCCGCCATCGAGTGCCTGCAGCGCCGTCGCCGGCCGGTCGACGTCGGCGCGGTCGACCGTTTCGTCGGCAAGCTTCTCGACATCGGCGCCGACCGGGGCATTCTCTACTCGTGCACCGGCTTCACCGACCGCGCCCGCGCCCGCGCCGCGCACGCGCAGAGTCCGCCGGTCCTCGCCATCACGCTCAGCGACGGCCGTCTGGCCCGCGATACCCTCCCGCCACATGACTCGGCCGACGTGGGTCAGGCCGATTTCGCCCTGTTCCTCCGGATCGGCGGGACAGCAGACCTCTGGAGTCCGTGATGTCCCAATTCGACCTGCCCCGCGGGATCGGCCGTCCGGCGACGGGCGCGCTTGAGCTGGCCGGATATACGCGGCTGGATCAGTTGGCGGGGGTGCCGGAGAAGGAGCTTCTGGCCTTGCACGGCGTGGGGCCGAAGGCGATCCGGGTACTGAAGGAGGCGCTGGCGGAGCGCGGGCTCGGGTTGTCCTGAAGATCAAAGGCTTTTCGCGGGTACGGCCCCCGTCCCATGCGCGTCGAAGGCAGGCGTGCATGCAAGCCGCAAGCCACCTGGTATTTCGGCAACATCGCCTCGTTGCCGCCTCAGGCGATGGTGGATCCGCCCCGTGCCTCGGACCATGAGACCGAGGGCTTTCGCAGGTCGTGCCGCGCAAGCACCGCCCGATCGACATGATGATCGATTCGAGCGACGGACAACGAGGGTGGCGACGTGGGGCGGGTGTGGGCCTAGCGTCGGCGGATGGCGCTCGACGATGAGAAGAGCCGGGTCGGCGTCGCGGTGGCGCAGCCGGGGTGGGTCAGTGGGTACCGGGCGGCGGTGCAGCGGCTTGCCGGCGACTTCGACCGGCCGGTGTTCACGTTCGGGCGTGCGCACCCGGGGCGGATCAGCGGCGGGTGGTGGGAGGTTCAGCTGCTCATCCGCGGGGATGTCGACGGTGCGCCGGCGGCGGTCGCGGTCGAGCGTCATCAGTGCCCCGGTTATTCGCTCGGGCCGCTCGACGAAGGCTGCGTGAACAGCTTCCGCATTCTGCTGGCCGAGGTCGGCGTCGCGCGCGGCGTGCTGTTCTCCTACACCGGCTTCAGCGCGGCGGCGCAGGCCAGGGCGGTGGCGGGCCCGGACATCCTGCCGATCTCGCTCGGGACGCCCTACCGGATCAACCCCGACCGTCCCCACGTGTACGTCCCGGCGCTCCCGCACCGGGAGACGGCCGACGTGACCGAGCCGGAGTTCGCCGCTTTTCTGCGCGGCAGGGGCCGGGGCGGCAGGACGCCGCCCCGGCCCGGAGGGTGAGGCGAACGGCTAGCGCGGGAGCCGGAGCCGGACCGCGACCACCGCGGTCAGCGCCACCACGCCCGCCGCGAAACCGACCAGCGCGGTCTGGGTCGACACGACCGCGGTGGCGAAGCCGAAGCCGAGGATCGGGATGGACAGTCCCAAATAGCCGGCGAGGAACAGGCCGGCGAGGGCCTCGCCGCGGGTGGCCGGCTCGGAGATGGCGAAGACCGTGGCGACCGAGCCCTTGAAGAGCATGCCCGCGCCGGCCCCGGAGGCGGTGCCGCCGATCAGGAACAGGGGCAGGCTGGGCAGCCACACGGCGAGGACGGCCGCGACCAGGCCGAGCGTGAGCAGCGAGAGGCCGGAGCCGATCTGCCGGGCCGCGGGCAGGCTGCCGGAAAGCAGCTGGGACACCACGGAGCTGCCGAAGACCAGGAACGCGACCAGGCCGGCCAGCGCTCGCGACGGGTGGCCCATGGTGCTGCCGACGAATCCGGGGGCGACGGACGCGAACAGGCCCAGCACGGCGAACGCGGCGAACGCGCCGATCGCCACCGTGGCGAAGCGGCCACGGGCGGCGGGCGGGACGGCGACGCGCTGCGGCCGGTAGGGCTGCGGGGTGGCGGGCGGTGTGACGGTCTCCGGCACGAGGAGCAGGCCGGCCGCGACGGCGACGAGCAGGACCAGATAGACCGCATAGGGGGTACGCAACGGCGCTCCGACCCACTCGGCCAGCAGGCCGGACGTGAGCGAGCCGACCGCGAACCCGCCCATGTTCGCCGCGGTCGCGATCAGCTGGGCGAAGGCGCGGCCGGCCTCGGGGCGGGCGACCGCGTGCAGCTCGGACAGTGCGGCGGTCGCGGTGGCGGTGATCATGCCGACGGCGACGCCGCTGAGCGCGCGGCCGGCCAGGACCGCGGGGAACGAGGTCGAGGCGAGCAGGAGCACGCCGGAGACGATCTCGATCAGGATCGCGGGGAGCAGGATGCGGCGGCGGCCGAGGCGGTCGGAGAGGTGGCCGGCGAGGAAGAGGCTGACGGTCACGCCGACGGCGTAGGCGGCGTACGCCACCGTCACCATCAGCGTCGAGTAGCCCGCCTCGTGCTGGTAGAGCGGCCAGAGCGGCGTGGGCACGACCGTGAAAGCCATGGCGACCAGGAACGCGGCCGCGACAACCCAGAATCCGGCGCCGTGCCGGGACACGGCCGCTCGCGCGGGCGCCGGCAGGGTCTGAGCGGACATCAGAGGGCTCCTCAGAAAAAGGTTCGAGTGGTTCGACTCCACAGCTTCCGCGCCCGGGGGCATCTCCGCCAATGATTGTTCCTGCTGGGTCCTATCATCAACGGTGATGGAGCTGCGACACCTTGAGTACTTCGTGGCCGTCGCGGAGGAGCTGAGCTTCACCCGCGCGGCCGCGCGCCTGCACGTGGTCCAGTCCGGCGTGTCCGCCACGATCCGCGCGCTCGAGCAGCATCTCCAGGCTGAGCTGTTCGCCCGCGGGCCGCAGCGGATCTCGCTGACGGACGCGGGCTGCGCGCTGCTGCCCGAGGCGCGCGCGACGCTGGACGCGGCACAGGGCGCCCGGGACGCGGTCGCCCAGGTGCGCGGCGGCCTGCGCGGGACCGTCAACGTGGGCGCGATGACGTCCGTCACGATCCTGGACCTGCCGGGGCTGCTCGGACGGTTCACGGCCGACCACCCGGGCGTGACCGTGCGCATGCGGGCCGCGCCGAGCGGGTCGGCGGGGCTGGCTCAAGCACTGCTCGACGGCGAATTCGACCTGGCGTTCCTCTCCGACATCGACCGGCCGCACACCGGTCTCTCCGTCCACACCCTGGCACAGATCCGGATGGTCGCGATCGTCCCGAGCGGGTTTCCCGGAGAATCGGTCACGCTGGAGCGGCTGGCGGAGCGGCCGTTCATCGACTCGCCGGCCGGCTTCGGCAACCGGGTCGTCGTCGACCGGGCCTATGCGGCCGCCGGCCTGCAACGACGCGTCGCGCTGGAGGTGGTGGAGATCGGCACGGCACCCGAGTACGTGCGGAACGGGCTCGGCGTCTCGATCATGCCGCTCTTCTCCGTACCCCTGGATGATCGTGGGGTGAAGAGCCTGCCGATCGACGGGCCGGAGCTGTGGTGGTCACTGTCCGTCGCGACCGCGGTGCGCCGCCGCCCGACCGCGGCGACGCGCACGTTCCTGCAGCTCGCGGGGAATTACGTCAGGAACGGCTGAACGGGCGCAGCGCCTCGGTCACCCACGCCGGCTCGAAGACCTTGCCCGGATCGCCGCCCAGCTCGGGCGCGACCGGCCGGGCGCCGGGACGGCCGGAGTGCACGTCCAGCAGCACGGTCCCGGCGGACTCGAGCAGCGCCAGGTTGCGCCGCCACGCCGGATGGCCCCACAGCTTCTCGTTCACGGTCGGCACGGCCACCACCGGCACGCCCTCGCCGAGCGCCTCGCAGAGCCGGGCCAGCGCATACGTGTCCGCGGCCCCGGACGCGGCCTTGTTGAGCGTGTTGAACGTGGCCGGGCACACCACCACCGCGTCCGGCGGGCCGCCCTGCTTCGGCTGCTCCGGCGACCGGAAGTCGAACTGCGGCGGCGCACCCAGCACGTCCCGCACCGCCTCCGTGGAGAGCCACGCGCGTGAGGACGGCGTGCCGATCACGATCGGCGTCCAGCCCTCGACGATCAAAGCCTTCAACAGATCGGGGGTACGCGTGGTGAGCGGCGCCCCGCAGACGATCACTGTCACGTTCCCGGTCATGGCCGCACCGTACCTCTCTACCTTCCGATAGAGGCCGGTGCCCGCCTCAGGGGCGATTCATCGCACGTCCGGCGCCCATAGATTCATTCGCATGACGACGAACGAGGTGGTGCCGGTGGCCGGGCGGAAGACGCTGATCGCGGGCGCGGTGGTGACCGGCGTGATCGCGGTGGGGCTCATCTGGGCCGGCTGGCTGATCACCGGCACCGACTACAGCTGGGACCGCCTGTTCTCCTCCGACTACTGGCTCGGCGGCGTGCTGCGCGGCGCCGGCGTGCTGCTGCTCGGCAAGACCGGCCTGAAGCTCGGCCTGGTCGTGGTCGCCGCGGTCGTCGGCGCCGTCATGTGGATGCGTCGCCGCTGACCGTGGCGACAGGGCGTCTACCATGCAGTTCCTGCCGAGCTGAACGGGAACCGCACGAGAATGCCGACTTACATGGGGGCGGCCTGGATCGACCTCAGGCCGGGCGCGGACGTGGACGCCGCCCTCGACGTGCTCCGCGCGGACGGGCCCGGCGTGCTCTACGCCCGCGTCGTACCGCTGGACGACGGCTGGCAGCGCATCGAGCTCTCCACCGGCGACGTCGGCCCGGAGCTCGGCGACCTGCTCGTGACGCTGCTGCAGACCTCGGAGCACGCGGTACGCGCGTTCCTCGCCTACGACTACGACGAGAGCGGCGCGGAGCAGATCGTGCTCGACGGCCGCGCCGCCACGGTGACCCGGGTCCAGCACGTGCGGATCCACCCGTTCGGCCTGGCCGCCGCGGCCACCGAACCGCCGGTGCTGCTCGACGTCCCGGCCGCGGTCGCGCCCGGCCGGACCTGGGGACGCGGGCAGGTGCTCAACGGGCCGGAATCCGTGGCCGCGCTCGCGGACCTCTACGGCGTACCCCCGGAAGATCTGAAACGTGCGCGGCGGCGCACCCGGCGGCCGGGCCGGCTGCTCGGCGTCACCGGCGGCCCGTTCGCGCCCTGGCTGGACGCGCTCGCGATCGCCTGGACCGCGAGCACCGGCGGGCGGCCGATCAAGCTGCGTCCCGGCCCGGTCTGGCGCGAGGCCGTGGTGAAGTATGCGCTGCCGTCGCTGCCCGGACGCTGGCTCGTCTTCGACGAGGAACTGGTGGCGGAGCCGGTCGGCCTGATAGCGCGCGCGATCGTGCAGGGCCAGGCCGTGCTGCACCCGCTCTACCTGCCGACCGGCTTTCCCGGCTGGCGGGTCCACGACGCGCTCGACCTGCGACTGCCACGCACCAGCCTCGCCACCCGCGAGGAGGCCGAGCCCGCCATGCGCCACCTGGCCGCGGCGATCCGGGCGCGGGCGCTCCCGCACTTCGCCACGCACGGCACGCTCTCCGGATACGTGGAGTACTGCCGCGCGGGCGCGTCCGATCCCTACCGCCTGCACGCGCAGGCGCTGACCGAGATCGTGCTCGAACGGTTCGACGACGCGCGCGCCTCGCTGGACACGATCACCAGCATGGTCGTGCCCCGTTTGTACGACCGGACGCGGCCGGCCGGGCTGGGACCGGCGCGGCTGAGCGGCCTGGCCGCGGAGGCCGACCACTGGCGGCGGCGACTGGCGGAGGACGAGCTGGGCGCGCAGGCCGACCTGCTGGCGAACGTGCCGGCCCAGCGGCGGCGGCTGGGGCTGCCTAGCGCCCTCTGAGGAAGCGCGCGAAGTCCTCGACGGTCACGTCGTCCACGTCTCGGACGGCCTGGTCGACCGGCTGGCGCGGCGTGGGGATGGGGTCCGGCTCGTACGGGCTCCCGAAGTCCGGTTCCGCTACGAAGAGACTGCCCCGGCACTGCTCATCGTTGACATGCATGGGCCGACGCTACGACCAGACCGGCCATGCGATGCCACCCTCGTTGTCCGTTTTCCGTCAATGGCACGGCCGGTTTCGGTCAATGGCGGCGGTCGCAGGCGCCGGGATAGCGCAGGAACGAGGCGTAGGCGAGCTCGTCGATCCGGTCCGCCATGCTGAGCGGGGCGGGCTCGCCGTGCGGGCGGCGCTGGCGGGGGATCGGGATTGCCCTTGCCTGCCCGGCTTCGCCGAACGAGATCGCGAAGACGGCCGGGTCGTGGGAGCGGGCCGCACGCTGGACGGCCGGGCCGGTGAAACCGGCACAGGAGTAGAGGATGCCGCGGTCCGCGCCGACGTCCTCCAGCTTGGCCACGAAGTAGTCGACGCAGGAGATCCCGACCGGGCGGTGCTGCTGCCGGCACTCGACCGCGACCGTGACCGGCAGGTCCGCGACCGCCCCGTAGATCATCACCTGGACGTGCCGCGGGGCGCCGCTGAGCCGCCCCTCATGCCGCCGGTTGTAGACGACCTGCGCATAGTCGAAGGCGGCGAGCAGCCGGGTGAGGGACCGTTCGTACCGCCGCAGAAGGGTGCCAGAGGGAGACATCCGCCGACGTTAACGAGCTTCAGCCGGTGCGGTGTCGCCCTCGTTGTCCGTCACTGCCCGAACGGGTATTGAATTCAGTCCGTCTGCTTCGGGTGCCCCGCACCAGCTCGTGTGATCCACAATGTGCGTGCGTGCGTCGTCGTCGATCGCGTACCAGATGCGTCCCGCGCCGGTCACCTCGTACTGCCACTGCTCGAGCGCTGCTCCGCCGACCTTCACGACACCGAGCTGCCCTTTCAGGGGGTGCTGGCGCTGATCGACATGGCGAGGATCGGCAGTCAGCACCAGCCATGCCCGGTCGAGATTGTCAGGCACCGCTGTCAGCAGTCGCTGCCAGCCCTGAAATGCCTGCCGGTCGGCCGCGCGGACGGTCCACGGATTGGGCCGGGGAAGCTCGGCGCCGCGCCCGCTCACGCCAGGTCCTCGCTCGGTCGGCCGATGGCAGGGCCGTCGCCGCTGAACGGGCCCTGCAGCTCGCGGGCGACCTGCGGGTCCGACCACGCTTCGGCGGTCGAGCGCCAGGAGGCGAGATTCCGGGCGAAGGGGACGAGCAGCCCGGTGTCGGCGCCTGCCATGAGATCGGCGAGCAGCTCCCGTACACAGGTGATGCGCTCCTCCGCCGGCAGCCAGGTGAGCCAGGGCAGTTCCTCGGCCAGCGCTTCCTCGGCCAGCGCGCGGTGACGACGGGCGAGAATGGCCAGCGACCGCGCCGCGAAGCGGAGCCCGGTAGCGGCGGCCTCGAACCGCTCGGCCCGGCTGAGGATGAGGTTCTCCTCGTCCCGCCGCTCGAGAATGACATCGGCGTCGGTGAGGGACGGCAGGATCTGGGAGGGACCTCGCAGGAACGCGCTGTAGGGGAAGCTTTGCACCGACATACGTCGAACGTATCTGAACTAGTTCAGATACGTCAGGTCCAGTCGCCGAGCGGCAGTGACTCGCCCGCTACAGGCGGGAGTGGCGGCCGGCGGTGCCGCGGCGGACGGATTTGGCGTGGTACATGGCGGCGTCGGCGACGCGGAGGAGAGCCTCGGCGGAGGTGTGGCCCTCGGTGGAGAGGGCGGTGCCGATGCTGGCGGAGACGCGGGCCGTGCCCTCGTCGAGGTCGAAGGGGCGGGACAGGGCGGCGCGGGCGCGTTCGGCGACGGCGGAGGCGCTGGCGGGGCCGTCGATGTCGTCCAGGAGGACCAGGAACTCGTCGCCGCCGAAGCGGGCGGGGGTGTCGGTGTCACGGAGCAGGGCGGTGACGCGGTTGGCGGTCTCGACCAGGAGCTGGTCGCCGGCGGCGTGGCCGAGCGTGTCGTTGACGGCCTTGAAGCCGTCCAGGTCGAGGAAGAGGACGGCGAACATGTAGGCGGGCTCGCGCTGGGCACGCTCCACGGCACGACGGAGCCGGTCCAGGAACAGGCCGCGGTTGGGGAGACCGGTGAGGAGGTCGTAGAGGGCGGTACGGCGGAGGCGTTCCTCCTGGTCGCGGAGGGAGCGGAGCATGAACTCGCCGTCCAGCGCGACGGCGAGCAGCGCGCCGGACTGGTTCATCGGCTCGCGGCCGGGCGGGGTCTTGGACTGGATGTGGGCGACGGTGGCGAGCAGGCCCCAGTCGTGTGCGCTGCTGCGGACCGAGATGACGAAGACGATCTCGCCGGTGTCGGGATGTGCGGCGTCGAGGATCGAGTCCGGTGGGAACTGCTCGACCGGCAGCGTGGCCGGGCCGGGGCGGCTGCGGAACGATCCGGCCAGGTCGAGGAAGTCGGGGAAGCCGGGGCGCCACAGGCCGAGGCAGCCGGCGGAGACCGGCAGTCGGCGCATCCAGCCGAGTTTGCGCGGGTCCTGCTCGTCCGTGCGGAGGACCTCGGCGCCGAGCTGGTACTGCGCGTTCAGCGTGTCCTGCAGGTAGAGGATGTCGCCGAAGCGGTCGCGGGCCTGGATGTGCGCCACGCGCAGCAGGATCTGCCGGGCGCGCTGTTCGGGCGCGGGCGCGAGCATCTGGTCCAGTTCGGCGAGCGTGTAGCGGTGGAGCTCGTCCGCGAGCACGGCGTCCGGGACGGACGGGTCGGCGAGTCGCGCGGCGAGCCCGGCGTCGAGCGGCGGCGCCACGGGCCGATCACACCCACAGCTCTCCCGCGGTACGAAGACGGTGGGCACCTCGATCACGGCCGGCGCCCCGGCCACGGCCGGCAGGGTCGGGAGCACGGTCTCGGCCGGCAGGGTCGGGAGCGCGGTCCCGGCCGGTGACCCGGGCATCGGCGGCAAGGTCGGCAACCCGGGCAGGCCGCCGATGAGCGTCGCCACCGCGGCCGCGCCGATGCGGTCCAGGGGCTGCGAGATGCTGGCCAGCGTGGGGGTCGTGTAGAGCGCGGCGGGAATGTTGTCGAAGCCGACCAGGGCCTGGTCCTCCGGCACGCGGCGGCCGGCGGCGAGCAGCGTCTCCAGCGCGCCGACGGCGTTGCGGTCGGTGCCGCAGATCAGCGCGGTCGACGGCAGCCCGGCCGCGAGCAGGTCCGCGGCCGCGAGCGCGCCGCCGTGCTCGTGGTTGTCCGGCGCTTCGAAGAGCAGTTCGGGCAGGTCGTGGGCGGCGAGCGCCTCAAGGTAGCCGGCGTGGCGCTCGCGGATGTCCGGCACGGCGAGCGTGCCGGCGAACGCGATCCGGGTGTGGCCGTGGCCGATCAGGTGGGTGACCGCGTCGCGTACGCCCGCGCGGTTGTCCGGCACCACCGAGGGCAGCGGCACCGTCTCGGCGCGGTGGCTGATCAGGACGACCGGCTTGCCGGTGGCGTGCAGGCGGGCGAGGTGTTCCTCGCGGACCGCGCCGATGATCACGATAAAGCCGTCCGCGTGCGCCCAGCCGACCGGCGTGCGGAAGTCGGGAATCCCCTCGTCGTCGGCCCGGCGCGCGCCGGGCGTGAGCGTCTGCACGGCGACCACCCGGCCGCCGAGATCTGCAACGGCCGCGGTCACGCCCGCGATCAGGGCGCCGTAGTAGTCGCCGCCCACGAACGGCGACAGCACCCCGACCGTCAACTGGCTCACAAGATCAGGGTCTCAAATCCGCAGGGTACGGGTCGGCTCGTTCCGAAACGTCAATGCTGTCCTAAATATCGTCCGGAGCCATGGACATCAACAGTTAAGAGTCTTAATAATTCTCCAACGGCCGCGGTGACGTACACCGCCGCCGATCCCTGGAGGCTGCCGTGAAACGGTCTCGGTCTATTCTTCTGACTCTGCTCGCCCTGCTCACCGCGTCCGCGTCGGCGGTCCTCTTCGCGCTTCCCGCCTCGGCCGCGGCGGTCACCGCCACGTTCGCCAAGACCTCGGACTGGGGCTCCGGGTGGGAGGGCAAATACACGATCACCAACGGCACCGGCGCCGCGATCACGTCCTGGTCCGTCGCGTTCGACCTGCCGGCCGGCACCACGATGGGCAGCTACTGGGACGCGCTGCTGACCTCGTCCGGGCAGCGGCACACGTTCACGAACCGGTCCTGGAACGGCACGGTGGCGCCGGGCGCGTCCGTCTCGTTCGGGTTCCTGGCCAACGGGTCCGGGTCGCCGGTGAACTGCACGCTCAACGGCGCGGCCTGCGGCGGCGCGACGCCGACCACCGGCCCGACGACCTCCGGGCCGACGCCCACGCCGACCGCCACGGCCACGCCGACGCCCCGGCCGACCACGCCCAGCCCGACACCGCCGAGCCCGACGCCGTCCAACCCGAACCCGGGCATCCTGCCGAAGCACGCGCTCATCGGCTACCTGCACTCCAGCTTCGCGAACGGGTCCGGGTACGTGCGGATGGCGGACGTGCCGGCCGAGTGGGACATCATCAACCTCGCGTTCGGCGAGCCGACCACCGCGACGTCCGGCGACATCCGGTTCAGCCTCTGCCCGGCCGCGGAGTGCCCGAACGTGGAGTCGGAGGCGGAGTTCAAGGCCGCGATCGCGGCGAAGCGCGCGGCCGGCAAGAAGGTGCTGATCTCGATCGGCGGCCAGAACGGCCAGGTCCAGCTGACCACGACCGCGGCCCGGGACGCGTTCGTCACCTCGGTCGCGGCGATCATCGACCGGTACGGCCTGGACGGGCTGGACATCGACTTCGAGGGCCACTCGCTGTCGCTGAACACCGGGGACACCGATTTCAAGAACCCGACCACGCCCGCGATCGTCAACCTGATCTCCGCGGTGCGGACGCTGAAGGCCCGTTACGGCGCGAACTTCGTGCTGACCATGGCGCCGGAGACGTTCTTCGTGCAGCTGGGCTACCAGTACTACGGCTCGGGTCCGTGGGGCGGGCAGGATCCGCGCTCCGGCGCGTACCTCCCGGTGATCTATGCCCTTCGCAACGACCTGACCGTGCTGCACGTGCAGGACTACAACTCCGGGCCGATCGTGGGGCTGGACGGGGCGTACCACACGATGGGCGGTGCGGACTTCCACATCGCGATGACGGACATGCTGCTGGCGGGCTTCCCGGTCGCGGGGAACACCGCGAACATGTTCCCCGCGCTCCGGGAGGACCAGGTGGCGTTCGGCGCGCCGTCCTCGGTCAGCGCCGGTAACGGCCACGTGGGACCGGCCGCCGTCCAGGAGGCAGTCAACTGCCTGGTCAAGGGCGTTTCCTGCGGTTCCTACACACCCCGCAGCGGTACGAACCCGAACTTCCGCGGCCTGATGACCTGGTCGATCAACTGGGACCGTTATTACTCGTGGGAGTTCCGGAACTCGCACTCGCCGTTCCTGAAGGCACTCCCCTAACTCAGCGCCTGGTCGAGGTCGTCCCAGATGTCCTCGACGTGCTCGATCCCGACCGAGATCCGGATCGTGCCCTCACCGATGCCGACCGCCGCCAGCTGGGCCTCGTCCAGCTGGCGGTGGGAGGTGCTGGCCGGGTGCATCAGCGTGGTGCCGGTGCCGCCGAGCGACGGCGCGAGCCGGGCCAGCCGCACCCGCTTGCTCAGCTCCGTGCCCGCGGCCCGGCCGCCGGCCAGGTCGAACGCGAACGTGCCGCCGAACCCGCCGCTCAGCACACGCCGCGCGATCTCGTGCGTCGGATTCTGCGCGAGTCCCGGGTACCAGGTGCCCATCACGACCGGATGGTCCTCGATCCGCTCAGCGATCACGGCCGCGTTCGCACAGTGCCGTTCCATCCGCAGCGGCAGCGTCTGCAGCGACCGCGCGGTCAGCCACGCCGCGAACGGGTCCGCCGCCACGCCGAACTCGACGTTGTAGTGCCAGACCTTCTCGTGCAGGGCCGGGTCCGCGAAGACCGCGATGCCGCCGACCACGTCGTGGTGGCCGCCCAGGTACTTCGTCACGGAGTGGACCACGACGTCCGCGCCGAACGCGATCGGCCGGCACAGCATCGGCGTCGCGAACGTGTTGTCGACGACCGTGAGCGCGCCGGCCGCGCGGGCGATCGCGGAGAGCGCGGGCAGGTCGGCGACGTGGCCGGTCGGGTTGGAGATCGTCTCCAGGTACACGATGCGGGTGTCCGGCCGCAGCGCCGCCGTCAGCGCGTCCGGCGTCGCGTCGTCCAGGTAGTCGACCACGATCCCGAACCGCTCGCTCAGGTCCCGCAGCGTGGTCGCGGCGCCGCCGTAGAGCCGCCGCTGTGCCACCACGTGGTCGCCGGTCCGCAGCGAGGCCTGGAGCACCAGGTTGATCGCGGCCATCCCGGACGCGGTCGCGATCGAGGCCGCGCCGCCCTCCAGATCCGCGACCGCGTTCTCCAGCGCGCGCACGGTCGGGTTCGTCATCCGCGAGTAGAGGAACGGGCCGTGCGGGCTGTGGAACGCGTCCGCGAGCACGTCCGGATCGTCGAACGCCCAGGTTGACGCCGCATAGAGCGGCAGTGCGATCGGCTCGCTGCCGGCCTGCGCGGGCAGGCGGGGATGCACGGCTCGGGTCTCGGGTCTCATCCCCCGATCCTGCGCCCGCCCGGACGCCGCGCAGAGAGCCAATTCCTCGTTTCCGGCCCCCGGACGGGTCTTTCCCGGCCACGGCGGAACCGGCTCCGAATCGGCGTGCGTAACGGAGCGAAGCGGAGGTGGAGCCCGCCGGAGGTTTGCCCGCGGGAGCAGCGCTGCCGGACCACGCCGGAAGCGGGAATATGAAATTTCTAGATCTGGGCGAAAAATGGTGAATTCAGATCCGGGTGGTGCGTCTGGAGACGGTCGTAGGCGCGGAAGAGGTCGTCGCGGGTCAGCCAGACCGGCGGGGCGATCTCCAGGCGTTTGAGGCGCTCGCCGATCGCCAGCGCGGCCAGATCCTCCGCCAGGCGCGCCGGATCGACGCCGCAGGTGAAGCCGTGCGTGGTGAGACGGACGCGTTCGAGCAGGTGGCGCCCCTCGGGCAGCTCGACCCAGGCCCACCCCTCGGCAATGTTGTGCGGGCCGCGCACGTGCAGGCCACGGATGATCGGGTCGGCCAGCTCGCGGGAGATGTACGCGTCGACCGCGGCCGCGCGGGCCAGCGTGCTCAGATCGTTGACGAACCCGTCCCGGCCGTCCGGGAGCCGCCCGATGATGTCCCGGAAACCGGGCGCCGACGCGTCGTCGGAGGAGGACGTGGCGTCGCGGAACGCGCGCGCGTCGATCAGGTACTCGACCGTGCGCCGGCCCTGCGCGGTCGCGCCGAGGATCGGGGACGTGATGCGCAGCCACTCCAGCCCGACCGCGTCGCAGACCACCGCGACCATCCGGTCCAGCCGCTCGTCCGCGGCCGCGGGGTCGGCGAACTCGGTCGCGAAGACCGGCAGCAGCGTGCCCGCGTCGAGCGCGACGAAGTCACCCCGGGCACGCAGCGCGGTGTTCCACTGGTGCGGGCTGACCCCCTCCGGCCGGCGCTGGACCAGCTGGCTGATCCGCCGGTCAGGCTGGACCACCCAGCGGCCACGCGCGAAGGATTGGTCGTTCGTGGGCACGACCGGACGCAGCGACGAGTTCGGCACCCGCCCACTGTAGGGACCCGGACCGGGTGCAGGGTGCTCGTCACGGCTCGTGTCGCGCGTCACGCTCGGGAAGACGGACACCGTGGGCGAGGTTGAGTCGATCAGGCTCAAGATTGGGGTGTCCGATGGCAACGTTTCCCGTACTGCCGTTGACCGACGACGTGCTGCTCCCCCGCATGGTTACTCCGGTGGAGCTCGACTCCGCCACCCAGGCCGCCGTGGACGCGGCCCGGACCAGCGGCGACAAGAGGGTGCTGGCCGTTCCGAGGATCGACGGCGTCTACGGTCCGGTGGGCACCGTGGCCGTGATCGAGCAGGTCGGCCGGCTGCCCAGCGGCGAGCCGGTGGTCGTGGTCCGCGGCCTGCACCGGGCGCGCATCGGGTCCGGCGTGTCCGGGCCGGGCGCGGCGCTCTGGGTGGAGTCCACCGAGATCGCGGAGTCGCCGGTGACCGGGAAGACCCGGGAGCTGGCCCGTGAGTACAAGGCGCTGGTCCGCGCGCAGCTGCAGAAGCGCGGCGCGTGGCAGGTCATCGACGCGGTCGAGCGGATGACGGACCTGTCCGAGATCGCCGACTCCTCCGGGTACTCCCCGTGGATGTCGCTGGAGCAGAAGCGCAACCTGCTCGACGAGACCGACCTGACCGCCCGGCTGGAGCTCCTGGTCACCTGGATCAAGGAGCACCAGGCCGAGGAGGAGGTCAGCGAGAAGATCAATTCGGAGGTACGCGAGGGTCTGGAGAAGACGCAGCGCGACTTCCTGCTCCGCCAGCAGCTCGCCGCGATCCGCAAGGAGCTGGGCGAGGACGAGCCTTCCGGGGCGAACGACTATCGGGCCCGGGTGCAGGAAGCGGATCTTCCGGACAATGTCCGGGAGGCCGCGCTGCGCGAGGTCGGCCGTCTGGAGCGCGCCAGCGACGCGTCCCCGGAGTCCGGTTGGATCCGCACCTGGCTGGACACCGTGCTGGAGATGCCGTGGAACGTCACCACGGACGACAACACGGACCTGACCGAGGCCCGCGCCGTGCTCGACGCGGACCACGCCGGCCTGGACGACGTGAAGGACCGGATCCTCGAATACCTGGCGGTACGCAACCGGCGCGCGGCCCGTGGCCTGCACGCGGTCGGCGGTCGCGGCTCCGGCGCCGTGCTCGCACTGGCCGGGCCGCCCGGGGTCGGCAAGACCTCGCTCGGCGAGTCCGTGGCCCGCGCGCTCGGCCGGAAGTTCGTCCGCGTCTCGCTGGGCGGCATCCGGGACGAGGCGGAGATCCGCGGCCACCGGCGCACCTACGTGGGCGCGCTGCCCGGACGCATCGTGCGGGCGATCCGCGAGGCCGGCTCGATGAACCCGGTCGTGCTGCTCGACGAGATCGACAAGATCTCCGCCGGGTACGCGGGCGACCCGGCCGCGGCGCTGCTGGAGGTGCTGGACCCGGCGCAGAACCACACGTTCCGGGACCACTACCTGGAGGTCGACCTGGACCTCTCCGACGTGCTGTTCCTCGCCACCGCGAACGTGGTGGAGACCGTCCCCGGCCCGCTGCTGGACCGGATGGAACTGGTCGCGCTGGACGGCTACACGGAGAGCGAGAAGGTGTCGATCGCGCGTGACCACCTGTGGCCGCGGCAGCTGGAGCGGGCGGGGCTCACGCCTGACGATGTCACGATCGACGACGACGTCCTCGCCAAGATCGCGGTCGAGTACACCCGCGAGGCGGGCGTCCGTCAACTGGAGCGCGCGCTGGCCAAGGTGCTGCGCAAGGTGGCCGTGCGCAACGACCGGGTCGACGTCGGGCTCGAGAATCTGAAGGATTTCCTCGGCCGCCCCCGCTTCTTCTTCGAGTCGGCCGAGCGCACGGCCGTCCCCGGCGTGGCCACCGGTCTCGCCGTGACCGGTGCCGGCGGTGACGTGCTGTTCATCGAGGCCACCGCCATGCCGGGCGAGGGCGGGCTGGCGCTCACCGGCCAACTCGGCGACGTGATGAAGGAGTCGGCGCAGATCGCGCTCTCCTACCTGCGCTCGCACGGGCAGGCCACGCCGCTGGACGACAAGCGGCTGCACCTGCACGTACCGGCCGGCGCGGTCCCGAAGGACGGGCCGAGCGCGGGCATCACCATGGTCACGGCGCTGGCGTCGCTGGCGTCCGGCCGTCCGGTGCGCCCGGAGGTCGGCATGACCGGCGAGGTCACGCTGGCGGGCCGGGTGCTGCCGATCGGCGGCGTGAAGCAGAAGCTGCTGGCCGCGCACCGGGCCGGTCTCACCGAGGTGATCATCCCGGCGCGCAACGAGCCGGACCTCGACGACCTGCCGGCCGAGATCCGGGAGCAGCTGACCATCCACGCGCTCGCCGACGTGGCGGACGTGCTGAAGATCGCGCTGCGGCCGGAATCGGTCACGGTGGCGGCGGCCTGACGGGAGCCGGGGCCTCACGAGGGCCCCGGCTTTCCTCATCTCCACGGGCCGGCGGGCCGATAGCGCTCCGACAGCAACCCGTTGAGAACCCTGGGAAACCCGCATGCAGAACCGGACGCTCGTCTCCGTCCTTTCCGCCGCCGTCGCCACCCTGTCGTTCGCGGCCCCGGCAGCGGCTTCCGCGCCTGCTTCCGCGCCGGCTTTCGAGTCGGCTTTCGCGTCGGCCTCCGGAAGCCGCGCCGCGGACATCGAGTGGAATCCGGCGGCCATCAGCCTCACCTCGTGGAAGCTCACCAAGAACGCGTACACGGTGAAATCTTCCGACGGCTGCGCGGTCCGCGCGAAAGTCTCCGCCGTGCTCAGCGGCCCGATGCCGACCGAGAACGTGTTCGCCTCCGCGGTCGGCGCGGACTTCTACCTCGGCGGCGAGATCACCGGCTACACCGTGCTGGCCAGCACCGGCGGCAACACCTGGTCCGGCGACGTGACCGTGTGCGGCTCGGACGCGGCCGGCACCTACCGGATGGAGCTCTACGGTGCCTACGCCACCGGCACCGGCCTCGACGACCCGGACTTCGCGGTCTACCGCACCAACGTGGCGACCACCACGTTCACCGTGAAGCGCCCGGCCACGGTCACGCTCAACGCCACGCCGGAGCCGGTGAAGAAGGGCGGGAAGCTCACCGCCAACGGCACGCTGACCTCGGACGGCAAGAAGCTGGCGAACACGCCCGTGCAGATCTGGTTCAAGGCGGACGGCGCAAGCGCGTACACGAAGGCCGGCACCGCGAAGACGGACGCGAAGGGCGCCTGGTCGAAGACGTTCACCGCGAAGACGTCCGGCACCTGGAAAGCGGTCGTCCCCGGAACCGGCACGCGCAACGAGACCGTGGCCTACGACGCCGTGAAGGTCGGGAAGTAAATACCATCATCCGCATGGGCATGGTTCACACCGTCGGGCTGGTGCTTCACCCGAAACGGGACTCGAAGGTCGCCATAGACACGATCGTCGAGTGGGCACGCACGCGCGGTGTGACCGTGCTCGGCCTGCCGGACGAGATCGCGCGCATCGACTGCAGCGCGGTCCCGGCCGGCGAGGACGAACTGCTGGAACGCTCCGACCTGCTGGTCAGCCTGGGCGGCGACGGCACGATGCTGCGCACCATGCGGCTGTCGTCCGGCCGGAACACGCCGGTGCTGGGCGTCAACGTGGGGCGGCTCGGCTTCCTCGCCGAGATCGACGTCGACGACCTGCCGGAGACGCTGTCGCTGATCAACAGCCACTCGTTCACGGTCGAGCCGCGCATGGCGATCTCCACCGTGCTGCCGGACGGCGCCGAGGTCACCGCGTTCAACGACATCGCGCTGGCCCGCATCCCCGGCGACGGCATGGCCGGCGTGGCGATCTCCGTGCAGGGCCACTCGTTCGTCCGCTACGCCGCCGACGCCGTCATCGTGGCCACCTCGACCGGCTCCACCGCGTACAGCTTCGCCGCCGGCGGCCCGATCGTCTCCCCGCGCGTCGAGGGCTTCCTGGTCGTCCCGTCCTCCGCCCACTCCAGCTTCAACCGCGCGCTGGTCCTCTCCGCCGACGAGGAGGTCGTCCTCGACATCCTCCCCACCAGCGGCGAACTCGCGCTCGAGGTCGACGGCATCATCGCCGCCCGCCTCCGCCCCGACGACCAGATCTGCGTCCGCGCCCGCCGCGCCGCCGCCAACGTCGTCCGCCTCGGCCGCACCACCTTCTACGAACGCGCCCGCCGCAAACTCCGCGTCAACGGCTCCGCCGAGGTCGACTGAACCCCAAGATCAAATTCATGTTCCCGCTTCCAGCGTGGCTGCGGTCCGCATGCTCCCGCGGGCACCGGTCGTCGCTGGCGCTCCTCCCTGCCGGTTTCGCCGTGGCAGAACACAGGCCCACCCCCATGGCGCACGGTCAGAGCCTCTTCTGCCATGCCGAACGTGGAAGGAGACCGTCGTCAAAGGCGGTCATCTGGTCGTAGACCTGTTCCCAGGTCTGGTCGCCCTTGATCCAGCCCTCGTGGCGGCCTGCCTCCTGCAGAACACGACGTGTCGCCCAGAGATCAAACCCGCTGTGGTGCCCTTGGCTTCGCAGCCACTGCATCTCCCGTGCGGCGCGCCGGCGACCGTCCCCGTCGTCGAGCAGGACATAGACGTCGTGTCCCTGCTGCACGAAGGTCGACGCGTGCGCCAGGACCATGATCTCTCCGAGACTCTTCCTGCTCCGGACCCGGTCCTGAGCGGGCATCCCGGCGATCCGGGTGACCGCGTCGGCGAACTGCCTACTGGCGAGACTGTCGGGCAGGATCTCGACACGCCGAGAGGCCTTCAACGCCGTCCAGGTCCTTCGCACCGCAGTGCCCCGGAAACGCTGGTCGTTGCTCATCCCGAGGATCTCGGCGTCGACACGCTCCGGTGCCGCGAGTTGCAGTCTCCCCGCCTCAGCGATCTTGATCAGAATGTTCTGCTGACCGGCGGCGAGAAAGTTGAGAGAGGGGCCCGCATCCAGCAGCACGCTCACGAAGCCAGGCCCTCCCGCGTGTCACTCGTGAACAGCGGCGCGTCGTCGTCCCACTCGTCGCTCCAGGAGTCGACGTCGGCGGGCTCCGGCACGCCCAGCTCCTCCTCGAGTTCGGCGCGCCTCCGCCCGTACCAACCGGCCAGCTCGTTGAGACCGAGGACCCCGCGCTGGTAGCCGACGACCGCGCGTGCCATCAATGACTGCGGGGCTCGAGGCGTGGACGAGTCCGCGGCGAGCACGTGGTACTGACTGCCCCAGCCGAACGTGATCGCCAGGTTCGACGCGGATCGGGCGCCCCAGGACCGGCAGGTGCCGGCGTCGATCAGGTCGAGGGTGCGCAGCTGAATCGATGCGATCATCGGCGACACCTCGAACTCCTGCACGAGATCGGACAGGTCTGTGAGCGACGGCCTCTTCGCCGCGGGGAACCTGCGCCGGATCGCCTCCAGCGGAAGGAGGAGGTGGCGGGCGAACGCGTCCGCACGCTTCTCCTCGTGCGAACGCTCGCCCGGCACCAGCGGCACGTCGCGGTCGAGGTCACCGGCGACGACATGCCCGATCTCGTGAGCGATCGACGACCGATGCCGCATTGGATGCGGGGTCGTGGCGACGGCGATCACCACCCGGCCGGTGACCGGATCGCGCATCGACAGGCCGTGCTCGCTCTCCGACGCCTTCATGCTCAGAACATCCACGCCCAAGGCGGCGTGCACCAGTGCATGCATGTCCTTGAGCGGGACGTCGTCGAGCCCGTACTCCTCGCGGAATGCCTCCGCGAGGAGCTGCCCGCGTTGCTCGGTGCCGCTCACCTCGGGCTCCCCGGGATCCCCTGACTCGTCAGGTACGAATCGAGCTCCAGGTAGGCGAACAACCGCTCCTTCATCTCGTCCATCGGCGAATGTCCGCCGTCGGTCCGCGCGGCGAATCGGGCGCGCGCACGCACCGCCGGCAGCCCGGTGATCACCGAGGCACGCACACCGAAGCGATCCGCCAGCTGGACGAGCTCATCGCCCTTCAGCAGGCGATCGCCGCTCTCGATCCGGGAGTAGGTCGGTTGGGAGACGCCGATGACCCTGCGAGCCTCGTCCTGTGAGACCTCCGCCGCTTCGCGCGCTTCACGCACGCGACGGCCGAGATCTCTCATGTCCGTGTCGGTCCGAAGGTCCATGTCTACGTGCTTGCCTGCGTCCATCTGAATAACCCTCCCCGCGTTATTCAATGATGACAGGCGTCACTCCGCCAGGCAAGGCCGCTGCACCGTACGGCGATCAGACGCCGGGCAGGCGGGTGGCGGCGGGGCGGAGGTAGATGAACCAGGTGATCGCGAGGCAGAGGGCGTAGTAGGCGATGAAGGCGATGTAGGCCGCGTCGGCGGAGCCGGTGGTGAGGAAGGACTGGCGGAAGGCGACGTTGACCAGGACGCCGCCGAACGCGCCGATCGCGCCGGCGATCCCGATCAGGGCGCCGGAGAGGCGGCGGGCGCGGGGCTCGGCCAGCTCGGGCGGCAGGTCGGCGAGGGCGCTCTTGGCCTTGAAGATGGCGGGGATCATCTTGTACGTGGAGCCGTTCCCGACGCCGGAGAAGACGAAGAGCAGGACGAAGCCGAGCAGGTAGAGCGGCAGCGAGCGGACCGTGGACGCGTAGAGGACGACGGAGGCGCCGGCGGCCATCAGCGCGAAGTTGACCATGGTGACCCGGGCGCCGCCGAGGCGGTCCGCGAGCGCGCCGCCGACCGGGCGGATGAGCGAGCCGAGCAGCGGGCCGAGGAACGTCAGGTAGGCGGCGTCGACCGGGGTGGCGAACGAGTCCTTGAACTGGACCTGGAGCACCTGGCCGAACGCGAACCCGAAGCCGATGAACGAGCCGAACGTGCCGATGTAGAGGATCGACATGATCCAGGTGTGCGGGTCGCGGCTGACCTCGCGCAGCGCGCCCTTCTCGTTCGAGGCCTGGGTGAGGTTGTCCATGTAGCGCGCGGACACCACGGCCGCGATCACGATCAGCGGGATGTAGATGCCGGCGATCAGGCCGGGGTGGCCGGCGCCGACCGTGGCCAGGACCGTGAGGCCGACCAGCTGGACCACGGCCACGCCGAGGTTGCCGCCGCCCGCGTTCAGGCCGAGCGCCCAGCCCTTGAGGCGCTGCGGGTAGAACGCGTTGATGTTCGCCATCGAGGACGCGAAGTTGCCGCCGCCGACGCCGGCCACGCACGCGATGATCAGCAGCGTCGTGTAGGAGACGCCGGGCTGGATCAGGAACGCGGCGAGACCGGCCGGGATGAGCAGCAGCAGCGCGCTGATGATGGTCCAGTTCCGCCCGCCGAACGTGGCGACCGCGAACGTGTACGGCAGCCGCACCACCGACCCGAGTGCCGCGGGTGCGGCCGTGAGCAGGAACTTCTGCGCCGGGTCGATGCCGTAGGCGGGGCCGAGGAAGAGGACGAGCACGGACCAGAGCGTCCAGATCGAGAAGCCGATGTGCTCGGAGAAGATCGAGAAGATGAGGTTCCGGCGGGCGATCCTCGCGCCGCCGTTCGCCCAGAAGTCCGGGTCCTCCGGCCGCCAGTCGTCGATCCAGTGTCCGTGCCGCCGCGCCGCTGCGGCGATGGTGTCGGTCGGGGCAATCGTCGTCGCGGTGCTCATGATCGACTCCGGTTTCCGCAGTGAGAGATCAGCAACACCACGAAACGTAGGGAGAGCCGGTTTCTGCGGAGTTCGAGTCGTGAGTCGACCCTGCAACGGGCAGCTAACCGTGCCTGACCTGGGAAAGTGAGCTCACGTCGTCGCCCCGGACGAGGTGAGATCCAGTTGACACGACCGACACCGACGGGACGCGGACGGGAAATCCCGTCTGGCGACGCTCTCGTCATGACCGATGGCGACCGCGTGGACACACACTGCCCGTACTGCGCATTGCAGTGCGGGATGACCCTGCGCGCCACCGGCGATCTTATCTCGATCGAGCCGCGGGACTTCCCGACGAACCGCGGCGGCCTCTGCCAGAAGGGCTGGACCGCGGCCGACCTCCTGGACCACCCGGAGCGGATCACCACGCCGCTGATCAGGCAGGACGGCGAGCTGCGGCCGGCATCGTGGGAGGACGCGCTCACGCTGATCGCAAGCAGGATCACAAGCATCCAGCGGCGGTACGACGAGAACGCCGTAGCCGTGTTCGGCGGAGGCGGGCTGACGAACGAGAAGTCGTACGCGCTCGGCAAGTTCGCCCGCGTCGCGCTGCGCACCCGCAACATCGACTACAACGGCCGGTTCTGCATGTCCTCCGCGGCCGCGGCCGGCATCCGCGCGTTCGGCATCGACCGCGGCCTGCCGTTCCCGCTCGCGGACGTGGGCAGCGCGGACACGCTGCTGCTGGTCGGCGCGAACGTGGCCGAGACCATGCCGCCGTTCGGCCGCTGGCTCGCGGACCAGAAGGCACGCGGCGGCACGCTGATCGTGATCGACCCACGGGCCACGCCGACCGCGAAGCAGGCCACGCTGCACCTGCAGCCGACGCCCGGCACCGACCTGGCGATCGCGAACGCGCTGCTGCACATCGCGCTCACCGAGGGCCTGCTGGACAAGGACTACCTGGCCGAGCGCACGACCGGCTTCGACGAGGTGCGGCGCACGGTCGCGAACTACTGGCCGGCCCGGGTGGAGCGGCTCACCGGCGTACCCGTGCAGGATCTTGAAAGTGCGGCCCGTGCGCTGGCCGGGGCGGAGCGGGCGATCATCCTGACCGCGCGCGGCGCCGAGCAGCACGCGAAGGGTGTGGACACGGTCTCCGCGTTCATCAACCTGGCGCTCGCGCTCGGGCTGCCCGGACGGCCCGGCTCCGGGTACGGCTGCCTGACCGGGCAGGGCAACGGGCAGGGCGGCCGCGAGCACGGGCAGAAGGCGGATCAGCTGCCCGGCTACCGCAAGATCGACGACCCGGAGGCGCGCCGGCACGTCGCGGGCGTCTGGGGCGTCGATCCCGGCATGCTGCCCGGACCCGGCGTGTCCGCCTACGAGCTGCTGGACGCGCTCGGCACCGAGGCCGGGCCGAAGGCGATGCTGCTGTTCGGCTCGAACCCGGTGGTCTCCGCGCCGCGCGCCGGCCGGGTCACCGAGCGGATCAGGAGCCTGGAGTTCCTGGTCGTGGCCGACTTCCTGCTGTCGGAGACCGCGGCGCTGGCGGACGTGGTGCTGCCGACCGCGATGTGGGCGGAGGAGGACGGCACCATGACGAACCTGGAGGGCCGGGTGCTGCGCCGCCACGCGGTACGCCGCCCGCCCGGCCAGGCCCGCACCGACCTGCAGATCCTGCACGCGCTGGCGGAACGGCTCGGCGTCGCGCACGGCTTCCCGGAGGATCCCGCGGAGGTGTTCGCGGAGCTGCGGCGGGCCAGCGCGGGCGGCATCGCGGACTACCAGGGCGTCACCTGGGAGCGGATCGACGCGCGCGACGGCGTGTTCTGGCCGTGCCCGGACGAGGACGGGCCGGACACGCCGCGGATGTTCACCGAGCGCTTCGGCACGCCGGACGGGCGCGCGCGGATGACGCCGGTCGAGCACCGGCCCGCGGCCGAGGAGCCGTGCGCGGACTACCCGTACTACCTGACCACGGGCCGGGTGCTGGCGCAGTACCAGTCCGGCACGCAGACCCGGCGGGTGGACGCGCTGCGCAGGGCCGCGCCGCGCGCGTTCGTCGAGCTGCACCCGGACCTGGCCGCGCGCCTCGGCGTGACGGACGGGGAGGCGCTGACCGTCACCTCGCGGCGCGGCGAGGTCACCGCACCGGCCCGGCTCAGCGACGCGATCAGGGAGGACACCGTGTTCATGCCGTTCCACTGGGCCGGGAAGGGGCGGGCGAACACGCTCACCAACGACGCGCTCGATCCGGTGTCCCGCATGCCGGAGTTCAAGGTGTGCGCCGTGCGCCTGGAGAGGACCGCCGGGTGAAGGTCGCGATCATCGGGTACGGCATGGCCGGCTCCCGCCTGGCCGCGGAGCTGCGGGCGCGCCGGGCCGACGTGAAGGTCACCGTGCTGGGCGCGGAACCGCACCGCGCCTACAACCGGATCATGCTGTCCAACCTGCTGGCCGGCAAGATCGACGAGTCGGACGTGGAGATCACCGAGGCGGCCGGGCACGGCGTGGACGTGCGGCCCGGCACCGCGGTCACCGCGATCGACCGGGCGGCCCGGACCGTCACCACCGCGTGCGGCGACGTGCTCCCCTACGACCACCTGGTGCTGGCCACCGGCGGCGAGGCGGTCCTCCCGGACGTCCCGGGCCTGGATCCGCTGCCGGACCGCGTCGCCGTCTTCCGCACGCTCGACGACTGCCGGCGGATCCTCGCCGTGGCCGGGACCGCGCGGACCGCGATCGTGCTCGGCGGCGGCCTGCTCGGCCTGGAGGCCGCCCGGGGCCTGACCGCGCGGGGCCTGAAGGTCAGCGTCGTGCACGCCGTCGACCGGCTGATGAACCGGCAGATCGACGCCGGGGCGAGCGGCGTCCTCACCCGTACCCTCGCGGATCTGGGCATTGAATGCGTGCTCGACGCGGCCACCGAGGCGGTCGAGAGCGCCCCGGACCACGTCACGGTCCGGCTGGCCGACGGCCGCGCGCTACACGCCGGCCTGCTGGTGATCGCGTGCGGCGTGCGTGCCGAAACGAGCCTTGCCCGCACCGCCGGCCTGGACGTGCGACGTGGCGTGCTGGTCGACGACGCGCTGCGCACCTCCGACCCGCACGTGTCCGCGATCGGCGACTGCGCGGAGCACGACGGCGTGACCGGCGGACTGGTCGCGCCGGCCTGGGAGCAGGCGCGCGTGGTCGCGGCGCGGCTGACCGGCGAGGACGCGGTCTACCGGCCGCGGGCCGTGGTCACCCGGCTGAAGGCGGCCGGGATCGACCTGGCCGCGATGGGCACGCTGCGCGGGGACGAGGAGCTGACGTTCTCGGATCCGGCGCGCGGCACGTACGCGCGGCTGTGCATCGACGGTGACCGGCTGGCCGGCGCGGTCATGCTGGGCGACAACCCGGCGGTCGGCACCGTCATCCAGCTCTTCGACCGGGGTACGCCGGTGCCGGGCGACCGCCGGGCACTGCTGCTCGGCCGCGCGCTCGGGTCGGCGCCGGTCGCGGCCGTGGAGTCGCCCGCGCTGATGCCGGACGCGACCACCATCTGCCAGTGCAACACCGTCAGCAAGGGCGCGCTGGTGCGCTGCTGGCGTGCGGGCGCGCGCTCGATCGGTGACGTGGTCGCCGCGACGCGCGCCACCACCGGCTGCGGGACCTGCGGGGACGCGGTCCGCGGCATCGTCGACTGGCTGTCCGCCGTCGACGCCCCTTCTTCCTCGGAGGTTCCGGCATGAAGCGGCTAGTGATCATCGGCAACGGGATGGTCGGGCAGCGGCTCATCGAGGCGGTCCGCGCACGCGACGACGGCGGCGAGTGGTCCGTCACCGTGCTGGCGGAGGAAGGGCGGCCGGCGTACGACCGGGTGAAGCTGTCCGCGTTCTTCGACGGCTCATCGGCCGAGGATCTGAACCTGCACACCCCGGATGCGGGCGTGGACCTGCGGCTGGGCGAGCCGGCCGCATCAGTCGACCTCGCTGACCGGGTCGTGACGACGGCAGCGGGCGCCTATCGCTACGACGCGCTGGTGTTCGCGACCGGTTCGTACCCCTTCGTCCCGCCGGTCGACGGGAAGGACCTGCCCGGCGTCTTCGTCTACCGCACGCTGGACGATCTCGAGGCCATCCGCGAGTACGCCCGGGGCCGGCACATCGGCGCCGTGATCGGCGGCGGGCTGCTCGGCCTCGAGGCCGCGAACGCGATGCGCCTGCTCGGCCTGTCCACACACGTGATCGAGTTCGCGCCGCGCCTGATGCCGGTACAGATCGACGAGGCCGGCGGCGCGATGCTCCGGCGCTACGTCGAGGATCTCGGCGTGACCGTCCACACCGGCACCGGCACGACCGCGCTCAATGCCGGACCCGACGGCGCGGTGGCGACGTTGAGCCTCTCCAACGGTGCGGTCGTCAAGGCCGACATGGTGATCGTGGCGGCCGGCATCCGCCCGCGCGACGACGTGGCCCGCGCGGCCGGCCTGGCGGTCGGCCCGCGCGGCGGGATTCTCGTGGACGGGACCGGTAGGACCAGCGCCGAAGACGTCTACGCGGTCGGTGAGTGCGCCGCCGTCGACGGCGTCTGCTACGGCCTCGTCGCGCCCGGATACGCGCAGGCCGAGGTGGTCGCGGACCGGCTGATGGGCGGCGCGGCCACGTTCCCCGGCGCGGACCTCTCCACGAAGCTGAAGCTGCTCGGCGTGGACGTGGCCTCGTTCGGCGACGCGCACGGCACGGCCGAGGGCTGCCTGGACGTGACGTTCACCGACCCGGCCACCCGCGTCTACGCCAAGCTGGTGCTCTCCGACGACGCGAAGACGCTGCTCGGCGGCGTGCTGGTCGGCGACGCCACCGGCTACCCGGCGCTGCGGGCCGGCGTGGGACTGGCGCTCTCCGCTCCCCCGCTGACGCTGCTGGCGCCGGCCGGCGCGGAGGCGGACGCGGGCGCCGGACTGGCCGCGCTGCCCGGTTCCGCGCAGGTGTGCTCGTGCAACGCGGTCACCAAGGACACGATCGTGGACGCGATCCACGCGCAGGGCTGCGCGGACGTGCCCGCGCTCAAGGCCTGTACGCGCGCCGGGACGAGCTGCGGCTCCTGCGTACCCATGCTGAAACAGCTTTTGACCCTGGAGGGCGTGACCCAGTCGAAGGCGCTGTGCGAGCACTTCGACCACTCCCGCCAGGAGCTGTTCGACATCGTGCGGGTCCGCAACATCCGGTCCTTCTCCGCGCTGATCGCGGAGGCCGGGCGCGGGAAGGGCTGCGACATCTGCAAGCCGGTGGTGGCGTCGATCCTGGCGTCGCTGCACACCGGATATGTCCTGGAGGGTGAGCAGGCCTCACTGCAGGACACCAACGACCACTTCCTGGCGAACATCCAGCGCAACGGCACCTACTCGGTGGTGCCGCGCATCCCCGGCGGAGAGATCACGCCGGAGAAGCTGATCGTGATCGGCGAGGTGGCGCGCGACTTCCACCTCTACACGAAGATCACCGGCGGGCAGCGGATCGACCTGTTCGGCGCGCGCGTGGAGCAGCTGCCGCTGATCTGGAAGCGGCTGGTGGACGCCGGGTTCGAGAGCGGGCACGCCTACGGGAAGTCGCTGCGCACGGTCAAATCATGTGTCGGGTCGACCTGGTGCCGGTACGGCGTGCAGGACTCGGTCGGGCTGGCCGTGGCGCTGGAGCTGCGCTATCGCGGGCTGCGCTCGCCGCACAAGCTGAAGTCCGCGGTGTCCGGCTGTGCCCGCGAGTGCGCGGAGGCGCGCAGCAAGGACTTCGGCATCATCGCGACCGACAACGGCTGGAACCTGTACGTCGGCGGGAACGGCGGCTTCCGCCCCCGGCACGCGGACCTGTTCGCCACGGACCTGAGCACGGAGGAGCTGGTCCGCACGATCGACCGCTTCCTGATCTTCTACATCCGCAGCGCGGACCGCCTGCAGCGCACCGCAGCCTGGATAGAGTCGCTGGACGGCGGCCTGGACCACCTGCGCGACGTCATCGTCCACGACTCCCTGGGCCTGTGCGCCGAACTCGACGCCGCTATGGCCGGACATATTACGAATTATGCGGATGAGTGGGCGGCGACGCTCGACGATCCGGACCGGCTGTCCCGCTTCGTCTCGTTCGTCAACGCGCCGGACGCACCCGACCCGTCGATCAGCTTCACGGTCGAGCGCGGCCAGCCGGTGCCGGTGTCGTCTTCTGCAGAAGGACGTCAGCCGGTGCTGCTCGGCATGCCGGCCGTCACCGAAGGGAGCCCCGCATGATCATCGACGTCGCCTTCCAGCCCGTCTGCCCGCTGGACCGCCTCGAACCCGACCGTGGCGTGGCCGCGCTGGTCAACGGCGTCCAGATCGCACTGTTCCGCACGTCCGACGGCGAACTCTTCGCGGTCGGCAACCGGGACCCGATCTCGCACGCGTACGTCATGTCCCGCGGCATCGTCGGCAGCCGCGCCGACGTCCCCACCGTCGCGTCACCGCTGCACAAACAGGTCTACGACCTGCGCACCGGCACCTGCCTGGACGTCGCGGACGTGTCGCTGCCGGTCTACCCGGTCAGGGTGAGCGAGGACTCGGTTGTCGAGGTGGCCGTGGAGTGACCAAGATGGTGGCCATGGACCATGTGTTCGGCAACGCCGACGCCCCCGTGACCGTGACGGAGTACGGCGACTACCAGTGCCCCTACTGCGCCGGCGCCGCTCCCGTGCTGCGCACGCTGGTGGAGGAGTCGGACGGCCAGGTCCGCCTGATCTTCCGGAACTTCCCGCTGTTCGAGATCCACCCGTACGCGCTGACCGCCGCGCTGGCCGCCGAGTCCACCGCGTCCGCCGGCGTCTTCTGGGACATGCACCACGTGCTGTTCAAGAAGCAGGACCGCCTGGAGGACGCGTTCCTGCGCCACTACGCGGAGGCGGTCGGCGCGGACCCGGCGCTGGCCACCGGCGAGGCCGCCCAGCAGTTCGCGCCGAAGGTCCAGGAGGACTACGCGGCCGGCGTCGCCTGCGGCATCGCGGGCACCCCCAGCCTGCTGATCAACGACACCCCCTACGAGGGCCGCATCGAACTGGCCGAACTCCGCCGCGCCACCAGCCTCACCCTGCGCCGCGCGTGACCCGTCCCTCACCGCCGGTCCAGGCCGACGAACGCACGACGGTCCGGGCGATGCTCGACTTCCACCGGTCGACGCTCGCGCTCAAGTGTGCCGGCCTGACCGACGCGCAACTGCGCCGGCCCGCGTCCCCACCGTCCACGCTCACGCTGCTCGGCCTGGTCCGGCACCTGGCCGAGGTCGAACGCACCTGGTTCCGAGATCCTTGCGTCTCCGGTGGCCCTCATTCGGCCCGGCGGCGGAAGGGTGGCGCGGGTACCGCGATGGGCCGGGTGGTCAGAGGCGTGCGGGCAGCTTCGGTGTGGCGGCGGGAACGGTGGCGCGGGGGCGGACGGTGAGCAGCGTGGCGGCGGCCAGCGCGGCGGGGACTACGAGGTAGGTGCCGCAGCAGGTCAGGGCGGCGGTGGACAGGAGGGTGGCGGCGATGGCGGTGCGGCGCTCGCGGCCGGGTGGGAGGAGACGGACGGCGGAGGCGGCGCCCAGGACCGTTACGGCGGCGAGGCAGGCGGCGGTGATGCGCAGCAGGAAGTCGAGATCGAGGTCGAGTACGGCGATGGGGACGGCTGACAGTGCGGTCATCGTGGCGAGGAGGCCGAGGCTGCGGGTAGGGACGGCGCCGGGCTCACCGCCGCGGGCGAACCAGTGCGGGAGCACGCCGTCCCGGGCCAGGGCGGCACCGAGGCGGGACGCGCCGGCCAGGTAGGTGTTGATCGCGCCGAAGCTGAGCAGCACGGCGGCGACGGCCAGGATCGGGCGGGCGGCGGGGCCGATGCCGGTCTCCAGCAGCGCGCCGAGCGCTCCGGGGTCGGCGGCACGTGGGCCGAGCACGCCGACGGTCGCCAGGGCCAGTGCGAGGTACAGCACGCCGACGATCGCCAGCGCGCCCTGCGTCGATCGCAGCAACACCCGCTGCCCGTCGACGCCGGCAGTGCCCACCCTGGCATCCGGCTCCTTCCGCTCCACGACGCCGACGGCGGCGAGGTCACCAGCCGACACGGCACCACCGAGGCCAGAACCACCACCCACCGAAACGGGAACACCAGCGGCAGAACCACCACCCACCGGAACGGAAGCACCGGCGGCGGGGCGACCACCCACCGACACAGCATCACCGACGGCGGGAGCACCGCCCGCCGGAACGGGAACGTCGGTGACAGGAACGGCGGGCACCGGAACGGAAGCGGCGGGCGCCGGAGCGGGATCGAGGGCTGCCGGGAGGTCGTCCACGGCCGGGGCGAACTCGGCGGAGAGGTGGCTGGCGGCTTCCCAGCCGACGAAGGCGAAGAGGAGAACGCCGATGGCGGCGGCGATGCCGCCGGCGCCGTGCGGGGCGAACGGGGTGAAGTGGGTGGGGGTGGCGTGGGTGGCGGCGGTGAGGACGGCGGTGGCCAGCAGGGTGACCAGGAGCGTGAGCAGCCACATCTGGACGCGGCCGGACGTGCGCAGGCCGGCGGCGTTGGTGGCGAAAGCGGCGGCCATCAGCAGGATGGCGCCGGCCAGCGCGGCCGGGCGGCCGAGGCCGAGCGCGGTGGCGGCCTGTTCGGCGCCGACCAGCGCGCCGGCGAACGTGCCGATCGGGATGACGGCGTAGAACCAGATGCCGACGATCGCGGCGGTACGGTCGCCGAACGCACGGCGGGTGAACGCGGCCACGCCGCCGCCGTCGGGGTAGCGCATGCCGAGCGCGGCGAACGTCACCGCGACCGGCACGCTGAGCAGGAGCAGTGCGGCCCAGGCCAGGATCGAGGCTGGGCCGGCGACGGCGGCGCCGAGCTGTGGCAGCACGAGCACGCCGGGGCCGAGCACCCCGCCGAGGAGGAGCGCGGTGCCGTACCGAATGTTGAGCCGTCTCATGCGCCAGAAGTTAGGCACTCCGGGCGGTGGTACGCGGGCTCACCGAACGTTTGATCGGGATCTACTGCCATAGTCGGGTCATGGACGAACTAGATTCGGCGTTGATCCGTCTCCTCCAGTCGGATGCGCGGCTCTCCAACCGGGAGCTGGCCCGGCAGCTCGGCATCGCGCCGTCCACGTGTCTGGAGCGGGTCCGCGCGCTCACCCGGCGCGGCGTGATCCGCGGCTATCACGCGGACATCGACCCGATCGCGCTCGGGCGCAGCGTGCAGGCGATGGTGTCCGTGCAGGTACGGCCGTTGAACCGGGACGTGATCGAGGCGTTCAAGGCCGCGGCCAGCGAGATGACGGAGGTGCTGAGCGTGTTCGTGCTGGCCGGCGGCGACGACTTCCTGCTGCACGTGGCCGTGCCGGACCTGGATCACCTGCACGCGTTCCTGCTGGACCGGTTGAGCAAGCGCCGGGAGATCACCGGCTTCCGCACCTCGATGATCTTCCAACAGATGCAGAACCAGACCCCGGCCCCGCTCCCGGCGCGGTGAGGCCCGACACGGTCAGGCCCGGTGCGGTCAGGCCCGGTGCGGTCAGGCCCGGTGCGGTCAGGCCCGGTGCGGTCAGGCCCGGTGCGGTCAGGCCCGGCGCAGCAAAGCCCGCCGCAGTTAACCCGGAGCATCACAGCCCGGCGCAGCAAAGCCCGGCGCGGTCAGGCCCGCCGTCGGCATCGACGACGGGCCTTTGACCTTGCGCCCACGGACCCCGCAGGGAGGAGCGCCAGCGACGACCGGTGCCCGCGGGAGCTCGCGGAACCGGACCACGCTGGAAGCGGGAAATCCAGTTCTTAATGCTCTTTCGCCTCTTGAGGCGATTTTGTCCCTTCCGGATCGCCCGGCTCACACCGCTCCGGCGAGGCAACGCCCGGATCGACCTCCCGAACCTCGTCCGACGTGAACGAAGCGGACGAGGCGGACGAAAAAGACAAGGCCGGCGTGTTGTCCGAGGACGGCACGCCGGAGGCGGACGGCAGCGTGGACGCGATCTGGTCCGGCAGCGGTGGCATCCCGAACGCGGGCGGCGCCGGAGATGCGGGCGCGACCCACGGCAGCGGCGGCAGCGCGGGCGGCGAGTCGCCGGCCGGGGAGCAGAGCGGGGAGCGTTCGCCCATCCAGCGGATCACCCAGGCGCCGATCGCGGCCGCGATGAACGAGCCGGCCAGGATGCCGATCTTGGCCTGGTCGCGGAGCTGCTGGTCCTCGAACGCGAGGTCCGTGATGAACAGCGAGATGGTGAAGCCCATGCCGGCCAGGATCGAGCCGCCGAGCAGGTGGCTGTAGCGGACGCGGCCGGGCAGTACGCCGAGGCCGGTACGCAGCGCGATCCAGGACGCGCCGAAGATGCCGAGGGTGTTGCCGGCCACGAGCGCGATGATCACGCCGATGGTGAGCGGCGAGACCAGTGCGTCCGCGACCACGTCGCCGGTGAGCCGCACGCCCGCGTTGGCCAGGCCGAACGCGGGGATGACCAGGTACGCGGACCAGGGGTGCAGCCGGCGTTCCATGCGTTCGCTGGCGCTGACGGTCGCGGCGGCCTGGAGGACCGCGAGCTGGGCCCGTTCCGCACTTTGCGACTCCATCAACGCGCGCCCGTAGAGCGGCACGCGACGGATCTGTTCCGGGGACGCGGGCTTCGCGGAGATGGACAGGCCGATCAGGACGCCGGCGAGCGTCGGGTGGACGCCGGACTCGTAGACCGCTATCCACATCGCGATGGTGAGGAACACGTACGGCGCGAGCCGCCACACCCCCAGCCAGCGCAGCAGCAGCACCGCGCCGAGCAGCACCGCGGCGAAGATCAGCGGTCCGACGTCGACGGAGTCGGTGTAGAAGACGGCCAGCACGCCGATCGCGCCGATGTCGTCGACCACCGCGAGTGTGAGCAGGAAGACACGCAGCTGGTCGGGGCAGCGCGGTCCGAAGAGCGCGAGCACGCCGAGCACGAACGCGGTGTCCGTGGACATCACCACGCCCCACCCGCGGGCGGCGTCGCCGGACGGGTTGACGGCCAGGAAGATGGCGATCGGCAGGATCATGCCGCCGATGGCGCCGAGCGTGGGCACGAGCATCGTGCGGCGGTCGCGCAGCTCGCCGGAGACGGCCTCGCGGCTGATCTCCAAGCCGAGGACCAGGAAGAACACGGCCATCAGCGCGTCGTTGATGACGTGGTGGAGGTCCATCTCCAAAGCCCAGCCACCGACGTGCAGCGAGACGTGGGTGTGCCAGAGCGCGAAGTACGACTCCCACCAGGGGGAGTTCGCCCAGGCGATGGCGAGCACGGTGCCGATGAGGAGGGCGGCGCCGCTGCCGGCCTCGTTACTCAGGAACGAGCGCAGGGCGGGGTTGAGTTGAGGGGTGGCGATTCTCAGCGCGGGTCCGGGGCGAGGTGGTGCGGTCACGCGGCCACCCTAGCCAAGACCACGCGGCCGGCCGGAGCAATGTCGCCGGAGCGTCGTCCGGCCGGCGAGCGAGAAGTTACTTCTTCTTCTTGTTCTTCTTGTCCTTCTTCTTCTTGTCCTTCTTCGACTTCTTCGCCATGTGATGCTCCCCTCCGAGATCGCCGCGGCAGGTTTCCGCGGAAGTCACGATCTAGCCACCTTAGCGTCACCTGGCGACGTGGAGTAGCAAAACTGAACCGTGGGGCCGGTGAGCCCCGTATCGCACGGCAGGTGTCCCACATGCGATGTGAGACACGGACGGCGGGCCGCATTCGTGGCAAAGTCGGACCCGAAGACCGGGGCACACACACGAGAAAAGCGAGAACCGATGAGCGAAGAGAAGACCGGCAAGGCGCAGATCGGTGTCACCGGCCTTGCCGTCATGGGGCGCAACCTGGCCCGCAACCTCGCCCGTAACGGCTTCACGGTCGCCGTGCACAACCGTTCGCCCGAGCGCACCCGCACGCTGGTCGCGGACCACGGCGACGAGGGTACGTTCATCCCCGGCGAGTCGCTGGAGGAGTTCGTCGCGTCGCTGGAGCGTCCGCGCGCCGTGATCATCATGGTCAAGGCCGGCGGCCCGACCGACGCGGTGATCGACGATCTGGTGCCGCTGCTGGAAGAGGGTGACATCGTCATCGACTGCGGTAACGCGCACTTCGCGGACACCCGTCGCCGTGAGGAGGCGCTGCGCGCCCAGGGCCTGCACTTCGTGGGTACGGGTGTGTCCGGCGGCGAGGAGGGCGCGCTGCTCGGCCCGAGCATCATGCCCGGTGGCTCGCCGGAGTCGTACACGAAGCTCGGCCCGATGTTCGAGGCGATCTCGGCCAAGGTGGACGGTGTGGCGTGCTGCGTGCACGTCGGCCCGGACGGTGCCGGCCACTTCGTGAAGATGGTCCACAACGGTATCGAGTACGCGGACATGCAGCTGATCGCGGAGGCGTACGACCTGCTCCGCGAGGGTCTGAACGCGACTCCGGCCGAGATCGGCGAGATCTTCGAGCAGTGGAACCAGGGTGACCTGGAGTCGTTCCTGATCGAGATCACCGCGCAGGTTCTCAAGCACACGGACGCGGAGACCGGCAAGGGCTTCGTCGACGTCGTGCAGGACCAGGCGGAGCAGAAGGGCACCGGCCGCTGGACCGTGCAGTCCGCGCTGGACCTGGGCGTGCCGATCACCGGCATCGCGGAGGCCACGTTCGCCCGGTCGATCTCCGGCCACGCGGAGCAGCGGGCTGCCGCGGTGCGCGCGTTCGGCAGCGCCACGTCGTCGCTGGAGGTCACCGACCGCGAGCAGTTCATCGAGGACGTGCGCCGCGCGCTGTACGCGTCGAAGGTCGTCGCGTACGCGCAGGGCTTCGATCAGATCCAGGCCGGTTCCGAGGAGTTCTCCTGGGGCATCGACCCGGGCGCGATGGCGACGATCTGGCGTGGTGGCTGCATCATCCGGGCCCGCTTCCTGAACCGCATCCGTGAGGCGTACGACGCCGACCCGAAGCTGCCGTCGCTGCTGGTCGCGCCGTATTTCGCGGAGGCCGTGCAGAGCGGCGTGGACTCCTGGCGGCGGGTCGTGGCCGACTCGGCGCGCGCGGGAATCCCGGCGCCGGCGTTCTCGTCCTCGCTGGCCTACTACGACGCGCTGCGCCGCGACCGGCTGCCGGCCGCGCTGATCCAGGGCCTGCGGGACAACTTCGGTGCGCACACGTACCGCCGCGTGGACAAGGACGGCTCGTTCCACACGCAGTGGGCGGGCGACAAGTCCGAGTCGCCGGCGTAATTTTTCTGAACGGCCCGGGGGATCTCCCCGGGCCGTTTGCGCTGACATATGCCGGGAACCGCATTAGTCCGGCGCCGTGCGGTCCCACGGGTCAGCCTGGGGACATGAAGGCGGTTACCTGGCACGGCCGGCGGGACGTGCGCGTGGAGTCGGTCCCGGACCCGGAGATCTACTACCCGACGGACGCGGTCATCCGGGTCACCTCGACCGGCATCTGCGGCTCGGACCTGCATCTCTACGAGGTGATGGGCCCGTTCATGGGCGACGGCGACATCCTCGGGCACGAGCCGATGGGCATCGTCGAGGAGGTCGGCCGCGAGGTCACGAACCTCAAGCCGGGCGACCGGGTGGTCATCCCGTTCCAGATCTCCTGCGGCGACTGCTTCATGTGCCGGCAGGGCTTGCAGACGCAGTGCGAGATCACCCAGGTGCGTACGCACGGCATGGGCGCGGCGCTGTTCGGCTACACGAAGCTCTACGGCGAGATCCCGGGCGGGCAGGCCGAGTTCCTGCGTGTGCCGCACGCCCACTACGGCCCGATCATCGTGCCGCCCGGCCCGCCCGACGACCGGTTCGTCTACCTCTCCGACGTGCTCCCGACCGCGTGGCAGGCGGTGCGCTACGCCGCGATCCCGCGCGGCGGCACGGTCGCGGTGCTCGGGCTCGGGCCGATCGGCGACATGTGCGTGCGCGTGGCGCGGCACCTGGGCGCGGGCCGGGTGATCGCGGTGGACATGGTCCCGGAGCGGCTGGCCCGCGCGGCCGCGCACGGCGCCGAGGTGCTCGACTTCGACGACCACGAGGACAAGCTCGGCGACGTGATCCGCGACCTGACGGACGGCCGTGGCCCGGACTCGGTGATCGACGCGGTCGGCATGGAGGCGCACGGCGCGCCGCTGGGCAAGTTCGCGCAGCGTGCGGCCGGCCTGCTGCCGGACGCGATCGCGGCGAAGGTGATGGAGAAAGCCGGCGTGGACCGCCTGGTGGCGCTGCACACCGCGATCGACGTGGTCCGGCGCGGCGGCACGATCTCGCTGGTCGGCGTCTACGGCGGGATGGCCGACCCGATGCCGATGCTCACCCTGTTCGACAAGCAGATCCAGCTGCGGATGGGCCAGGCCAACGTGAAGCGCTGGGTCCCGGAGATCATGCCGCTGCTGACCTCGTCGGACGACGTGCTCGGGGTGGACGACTTCGCCACCCACCGGATGCCGCTGGACGACGCGCCCGCCGCCTACGAGGCGTTCCAGCGGAAGACCGACGGCACCATCAAGGTGCTGTTGAAGCCCTGATCAAGGGCATCACACGGTACGGGATCTGCGTCTTCAGCGCGATCACGCTGGCGGAACGCTCGATCGCCGGCACCGCCACGATCCGGTCGATGACCCGCTGCAGGTCCGCGTTGCTGCGCGCGACCACGCGCAGGAACAGGTCAGCGGTGCCGGTGACGGTGTGCGCCTCCAGCACCTCCGGGATCCCGGCCAGGTGCGCGGCCACCGCGTCGTGGCCCTCGTCCTGCCGGATCTCCAGCGTCACGAACGCGGTCACCTCGAAGCCGAGCGCGGACGGCGCCACGGACGGCGCGAACGACGTGATCACGCCCTGCTTCTCCAGCCGGTCGAGCCGCGCCTGCACGGTGCCGCGGGCCACGCCGAGCCGCCGGGACGTCTCCAGCACGCCGATCCGCGGCGCCTCCGCGAGCAGCTCCAGAATCCGGACATCGAGGTCGTCGATCACGCACTCTGTATAGCAATCTTCTGCTTCGGTGGGCAGGTTGTGCGGTCTTTCGACGTTCATTTGCGCCGGCCCGCGGATGCCGGTGCGATGGGGTCACCCCTTTTTCTCCTCGGTTGGAGGCCCGCCGTGACCAGCGCACCGCTCACCGATCAGGAACGTCAGGCACAGCTCGACGCCGACACGCTCCGCCAGCTCGTCGGCCTGGTGGAGTACGACGCCAGCCGCGACCCGTTCCCCGTGACCGGGTGGGACGCGGTCGTGTTCGTGGCCGGGAACGCCACCCAGACCGCGCACTTCTACCAGTCCGCGTTCGGCATGGAGCTCGTCGCCTACTCCGGGCCGGAGACCGGCAACCGCGACCACAAGGCGTACGTGCTGAAGAGCGGCTCCTGCCGGTTCGTGATCAAGGGCGGCGTGGACCCGGCCAGCCCACTGCTCGACCATCACCGCGCGCACGGCGACGGCGTCGCGGACATCGCGCTCGAGGTGCCGGACGTGGACCGGTGCATCGCGCAGGCCCGCGCGGCCGGTGCGACCGTGCTCTCCGAGCCGGAGGACGTCACGGACGAGTTCGGCACGGTGCGAATCGCGGCGATCGCGGCGTACGGCGACACCCGGCACACGCTGGTCGACCGGTCCGGGTACACCGGGCCCTACCTGCCCGGCTACGTGGCGCGCACCTCCTCGTTCGTGAAGCGCGACGGCGCACCGAAGCGGCTCTTCCAGGCGCTGGACCACGTGGTCGGCAACGTGGAGCTGGGCCGGATGGACGAGTGGGTGGACTTCTACCGCAAGGTCATGGGCTTCGTGAACATGGCGGAGTTCATCGGCGACGACATCGCCACCGACTACTCCGCGCTGATGAGCAAGGTGGTGGCGAACGGCAACCACCGGGTCAAGTTCCCGCTGAACGAGCCGGCCGTGGCGCGGAAGAAGTCGCAGATCGACGAGTTCCTGGAGTTCTACGGCGGGCCGGGCGCGCAGCACCTGGCGCTGGCCACGAACGACATCCTGCGCACGGTCGACGTCATGCGCGCCGAGGGCGTGGAGTTCCTGGCCACGCCGGACTCGTACTACGAGGACCCGGCGCTGCGGGCGCGCATCGGCGAGGTGCGCGTGCCGGTCGAGGAGCTGCAGTCCCGGGGCATCCTGGTCGACCGCGACGAGGACGGCTACCTGCTGCAGATCTTCACCGCGCCGATCGGCGACCGGCCGACCGTGTTCTTCGAGCTGATCGAGCGGCACGGATCGCTCGGCTTCGGCAAGGGCAACTTCAAGGCGCTGTTCCAGGCGATCGAGCGCGAGCAGGAACGCCGCGGAAACCTGTAAAGTTCTCGCTTTTACCCGCCCGGAACTTCACCCTACGTGACATTCCGGGCGGGCGTTTCTTAGGCTTTCATTAAGTTCCGCCGGGCATTCCCAAATCACTCCGCTGCGTCGATCCGTCCCGCCGTCTGCTGCGTACTGCGGGTTGAGGCCGTTCGCGGCCTCGATGCGGGCCGCCCGGCACACCCCTTCAGCCGGGCCCGGCCCGGCGACGGACGGAGGGCGGCATGGAACGGGCCACGGCCACCGATTTCGAGGCGGGCCAGGCTTTCGCGGCGGACTCGGCGGCACCGATGTGGGAGGTCCCGGACCGGCCCGGCGAGCAACGGGCCGCGATCTTCGGGGGCCCGGCCCCCGCTGGCCCGGCCGCCGCGCCACCGTCGGCCACGCCCCCACCGCCCGCTCCCGAGCCGGCGTTCGACCCGGAGGCGGACCTGGAGGACCGGTTCCCGCAGGCGCCGCGGACCAACCGGGACGCCTGGCGTGGCATCGAGACCCCGGGCAGCGTGTCGACGCTGCTCAAGCCCGCGGAATCCGGCGCGCCCCGCGAGGACGAGCCGGTGCTGATCGACCTGGGTACGCCGTCCGGCGTGAGCGCGGAGCCGCGTGGGCTGCGCGCGCTGTTCGCCGGGCTGACCGGGCGGTCGAAGAAGCCCGGCACCCCGAAGCCGCCGAAGCAGTCCCGGAAGAAGGGGCGGGCGGAGACGGACGAGGAGCCGTGGATCGGCGGCGTGCCGGGCGGCGACGGCGCGAGCGCGACCGATGCGGGCGGCGCTGGTGGCGTTGGTGCTGCTGGTGGCGTTGGTGCTGCTGCTGGCGGGCGGGAGCAGTCGTGGCCGGCGCCGGTGCCGCAGAGCGCGCCGGCCTTCGGGGACACGGACGAGCCGACCGTGAGCAGCGCGGAAACGGCGTGGCCCGCGGGTTCCTCCGGTCCTGCGGCGTTCAGCGGACCGGATGGTGCCGGCCTCAACGGCGGAGCAGGCGCTTCCGGCAGCTCCGGCGCGGCCTCGTTCGGCGGGGACGCCGTCTCGTCCGGCGGGGACGCCGTCTCGTTCGGCGGGATGGCCGGTTCGCCGGGCACTTCCGGCGGCTCCGGCCCGACCGCGTTCGGCGGGGACGCCGGTTCGCCGGGCATTTCCGACGGCTCCGGTCCTGCCTCGTTCGGCGGGGCAGTCGCCTCGCCGGGCGCTTCCGGCGGCTTCGCGGCCTTCGGTGGATCGGACGGCTCCGGCTTCTCGGCCTTCGGCAGCCCGACGGCGCCCGCGCCGGACCTGCCCGGCACGTTGGACGCCCCGGCTCCCGGTCCCGTGCCGGCCGTCGACAACCCGGAGAGCAGCGGCGGCACCCGTAGCTGGGGCAGTCCGGCCTCCTGGCCGTCGACGCCGACGCCGTACACGCCGGCCACCGGCATGCCCGCGCCCGCACCGGTCTCCTGGCCCGACGCCCGCACCCCGGAACCGCCGGTCGCGGCCGCCCCGGTGACGCCGGCCCTGGTCCCGCCGCAGCCGGTCTTCGCGCCGGAGCCGCCGCCGTTCGACGCCGGGTCGGCGTCCGGCACGACGTCCGGCACGACGTCCGGCACGGGAATCCCGGCCGTGGGAACGACCGACCCGATGTGGGGTACCGCCGCGCTCGCCGGTGACACGGGGAAGCCCGCGGACTCCGGCTCGGCGTCGGAGTGGTTCACGCACGTCGAGCCGCGGCTGTCGGACCCCTCCGCGCCCTCCGGACCGGCCTGGGTCGAGACGCCGAAGAACACCGGCGAGACCTCGCAGAACTGGACCGAGCTCACGCTCTCACCGCCGACGTCCCCGGCGGGCCCGGTCGCACAGGCGGCCTCCGCTGCCCCGGCCGCGCCGACGACCGCTCCGGACGTGCCGGACCTGCCCGCTCCGGGCCAGGCGGGCAAGCCGGTCACCTGGAACGAGCCCACGCGCAACGGCCCGATCTGGACGTCCGACGCCGCGCCGTCCCCGGTGGCGGAGCCGCAGCCCTGGACCGAGGCGCAGAGCCAGAACGGCTGGGCGGAACGCCCCCCGGTCGTCGACCTCTGGGCCGATGCGGACGGCAAGTCCTGGACCACCACGAAACCGGCCGGCGCGGAGACGTCGGAGTCGTCGGTCCCCGAGGTCTCCGCACGGAAGGTGCCGACCTCGAAGGCCGCGAAGTCCGCGAAGCCCGGGAAGACCCCGAAGTCCGCCGCGGCCGAAACTCCGGCGGCGCCCCCGGTGCACGACAGCCCGGCCGGATCCACGGCCACCCCCACCGCGGCCGCACCGCGGTGGGACACCCCGGCCGCCGCGGGCACGCGCGAGAACGAGCCGGCCACCACCCCCCGGGACGAGCCGGCCACCGCGCGCTGGGACGAGCCGACCGACCGCTGGGACGCATCGGTCACCACCGACCCGCGCGGCACCGACGCCGCCGGATCCCGCCGGGTCGAGCCCGCCGCCGCGCCCGGCTGGGACGAGCCCGGCACGCGGGACGCCGACGATCCCTATGCCATGTATCGCCGGCCCGGCGCCGGGAACGAGGACGGGCGCAGCCGGCACGCGGACGACGGCGACAAGGGCTGGCAGGAGATTCCGCGCCCGTCGTGGAGCGACCAGCCCGCCACCGCGTCCTGGGACAGCCGCCCGTCCTGGGCCGCCGACGGCACCGGAAAGCCCGCGGAGGACGCGGAACAGCGCGGCAACGGCACGCGGGAGACCCCGCCCGGCTGGGACGGGCGTGCCGCGCGCGTCGGCGAGGAGATCGCCGGCCACGACGACCGCCCGCACCACAGCACGCCCGGCGCCGCACAGAAAGCCGCCCAGACCACCGGTCGTGACCAGGTCCCGGGTCACGACCGGTCCCGGACTGAGGACACCTGGACCGCCGTTCCCGCGCCGCCGCCGCACCTGGCGACGCAGCCCTCCCCCGGCCCCGACCGTCCGGCCCCGCCCGGACGGCGCGCGGCCGACCGCCGACGGCGGGACGACGGTCCTCGGCACGGCGATCGGAGTTCCGAGTCGTACCCTCGGGTCGATGTCATCGGTTCTGAGAGCCGCCGTGGCGGTAAGGGAAAGCTGCTGGTGACGCTCGGGATCGTGGTGGTCGCGGTGGCCGTGGTCGGCGGCGGGCTGGCCGCGCTGCGGAACGTGACCGGGCTGAACCTGACCGCGGCCGGCAACGGCCCGCACGCGATCTCCGCGCCGCTGGACGGGCGGGAGAAGCTGGCGTTCGACCTGGTCTCCGGCGTCACCTCGGTGACCGTGACCAGCGACGACCTGCAGGGCGACCTCTACCGGATCGCGACGCCGGACGATTCGAGCATGCGCCCCGAGGTGATCGATCAGGGCGAGCGGGTGCAGCTGCAGATGGCCGAGACCGGGGACAGCGGGCCGAGCCTGGTGGAGATCCGGCTCAGCTCCGAGGTGACCTGGGACCTGCGGCTGACCGGTGGTGCCACCGAGCACGTGGTCGACTTCAGCAAGGGCAGGATGTCCGGTTTCGACGTGGTGGGCGGCGCGACGCGGCTGGAGCTGACGCTGCCGGATCCGGACGCGTCCGTGCGGCTGAAGATCAGCTCCGGGCTCAGCCAGTTCGTGCTGCGGACGCCGGCGGACACCCCGTCACGGCTGCGGTTCGGTGCGGGCGCGGACAGCGTCACGCTGCTGGGTGACGGCCGCGGGCGGGTCGCGCCGAACTCGCGGTTCACACCGAAGGCGTGGGACGGCGCGAAGAAGCGCTACGACGTGGACATCGCGGCGGGCGTCGGCACGTTCACGCTGGAACAGCGGTAGAGACGGCAAAGGGGGCGCCCCCCGGCGCCCCCTCACGACTCAGTAGAACAGCTGCTTGATCCAGCCCCAGACGTCCATGACCCACTCGGTCTGGCGCAGGAACGAGAAGCCGACACCGATCAGGAACACACCCACCACCAGGTACGCC
Organism: Catenuloplanes japonicus; assembly: GCF_000717135.1. GTDB lineage: Bacteria > Actinomycetota > Actinomycetes > Mycobacteriales > Micromonosporaceae > Catenuloplanes > Catenuloplanes japonicus. Next base: position 188,921 of record NZ_JNXY01000031.1, on the reverse strand, counting down.
CCGCGGGCGCTGCGCCGGACCCGGCCCAGCTGACGCTCCCACACCAGGCGGCCGACCAGACGGGCGAGCGCGAACAGGCCGACGGCCACCAGCAGCGTCATCGCGTAGATCAGGGCCGAGCCGGCGAACTGGCCGCCGTCCCAGATCGCCCAGATGCCCCAGCACACGAACGAGAACACCACGCCGAGACCGGCCCACTCACGGCCACGCCGCAGCTGCTCGCGGAACGGCACCGAGGGCGGCGGAGGCGGCGCGTCGGGCCAGCCCGTGCCGGTCGGCTCGTGCGGCGACAACTCGTGCTGGGTGTGGTCGTCGTGCTGCCGCGTCTGCCGAGCCGCCACGGAGGCGCGCCCACGCTGGAAGTTCAGCTGCGTGGGGTCCCCGTGGTGATCCGGCGCGTCCACGAACGGGTCCGACGCCGGCGGGTACATCTCCGGCGGGACCGGGACGGTCCGCTCCGCCCATGACTGCGTCTGATCTGCCATAGCTCCTCCCCCTGTCGGGCCTTGCACCATCGAGCGTAGCGAGCCCGCAAATAGCTGGCCCTCATCGAGGCATGTCCGTTACACACAAGACATGTCGCCCATCCTTCCCGATCTCGCCGTCCGTCCCGGCACCGAGGCCGACCTCGACGCGATCCTCTCGCTGACGCTCGCCGCCTTCCACGACGGCCCGGACTCCGCGCACGACGCCGCGGAACGGGCGATCACCGAGCCGGAACGGTCGGTTCTGGTCACGGACGGCGATCTCGTGGTCGGCCATCTGGGCTCGTTCCGGCGGGACCTGACCGTGCCGGGCGCGATCGTGCCGGCCGCGCACGTGACGCAGGTGGCGGTCGCGCCGACCCATCGGCGGCGCGGCGCGCTCACCCGGATGATGGGCCGGCACCTGACGGAGGCGCCGGAGCCGATCGCGGTGCTGTGGGCCAGCGAGGGGCGCATCTATCCGCGGTACGGCTACGGCCTGGCCGCGCCACGGCTGGTGGTGAACGCGACCGCGCGCGAGGTCCGGCTGCCCGCCGACGTCTCCGGCCGGCTGCGTGCGGGCACCCCGGCGGAGCTGCGCACCGAGCTGGCCGAGGTCTACGAGGCCGCGCGCCCGGACCGTCCCGGCTGGTCGAGCCGCCCCGGCACGTGGTGGGACTACGTGCTGGCCGACACCGAGCGGTCCCGGCACGGTGGCACGCCGCTGCGGGCCGTGGTGCACGAGGACGCGCACGGCCGTCCGGACGGCTACGCGGTCTGGCGTGTCCGGCCCGGCAGCAACCCGGACAACGAGCGCATCTCGTCCGTCCTGACGGTGAAGGAGCTGGTGGCCGAATCGCCCGGCGCGCGGCTCGACCTGTGGCGCTTCCTGTTCGGCGTCGACCTGATCGCGAAGGTGCGGCACGACTTCCTGCCCACCGACGAGCCGCTGCTGCACTGGGCGGACGATCCGGGCTGGCTGCACGCGCGCTGGGACCACGCGCTCTGGGTCCGGGTCGTGGACGTGCCGGCCGCGCTGGCCGCACGCCGCTACGCGACGCCGGTCGACGTGGTGCTGGAGGTCACGGACGCGCTGCTCCCGGCGAACCAGGGCCGCTGGCGGCTGCGCGGCGGCCCGGACGGCGCATCCTGCACGCCTGCGGCAGAGCCAGCCGCGCTGGCGCTGGACGTGCGGGAGCTGGGCGCGGTCTACCTCGGCGGGACGGCGCTGGGCGCGCTGGCCGGGGCCGGGCTGGTGCGGGAGCTGGTGCCGGGGGCGCTGGCGGCCGCGCACGCGGCGTTCGGCTGGCACCGGGCGCCGGGCGCGGTCGAGGTCTTCTGAGCGATCCTCGGGCCGGGGTACGGTCGGCGGATGGGACAGCCCGAGCGTCGCCGCCGCCGACTTCGCCGCCACCGCTCCGCCGACTCGGCCGTACCGGAGGGGACGGGGCCGGAGGAGACGGAGACCGCACAGGGGTCTGCCGAGGGCGATCACACGCCCGGGGAGGGTGCCCTCACGGCGATCTCCGAAGAGCCACAGGCGGTTCCGGGGGTACGGGAGGAGGCTTCGACGGCTTCCGAGGCTTCCCGCGCTTCCGAGGTTTCGGAGGCGCCCGTGGCCAAGCCGGTGCCGTCGCCGCCGCCCTCGGCCCGCCGTGCGCCCACCGCCGTGCCCGGACCGCCGCCGGCGGCCCCCGCGCCCGGTCCCTCAGCGGTTCCGGCGTCCGGTCCCTCCACGGTTCCCGCGCCCGCTTCTTCGACGGTTCCCGCGCCCGGCCCGGTCCCCCGGCCCGGCCCCCCGCCCGCCGGTCCTCGTCCGGCCGCCAAGCCCACGCCCGCGGATCTCCCCCGGCCCGCCATGGGAAAGCCGACCCCGGCCGACCTGGCCAAACCGTCCGCCATCCCGGTGCCCGCTCCGGGCCCGTCGCCGATGCCGCCGGTGCCGGTCTCACCCGCGCCCCGGCCGGCCGCGCCGAGACCGCAGCCCCCGATCGCCGAGACCGCGCCCGTGCACGACCCCGAGGAGGCCGCCCGGCCGCCGGCCGAGCCCGCACCCCGTACCCGCGAAAAGGTCTCGCCTGAGGAGCGCGAGGCGGAGCGCGGCCTGCGCGGCCTGGTCGGCTCCGGATCCTCACAGGTCAGCGTGCGTGCCGCGATGCGGGCCAGGGACGCGTCGCGCCCGACCGACGCGGACCTGGCGGAGGCCCAGGAGCGGCTGGTGATCGTGCGCCGCAACTGGGTCCCGCGCGAGGAGCTGCCCGCGCGTGGCGGGCCGATGGGCCGTTAGGGCAGGTCTGGAAGCGCGCCGGACTCCTCGTACGCCGCGACCTGCGCGATGCGTCGCGCGTGCCGCTCGTTGCCGGAGAACGGCGTGGTGAGGAACGCCTCGACGATCGCGGTGGCCTCGTCCAGCGTGTGCTGACGGGCGCCGACGCCGACCAGGTTGGCGTCGTTGTGCTCGCGGGTCAGGCGGGCGGTCTCGACGTTCCAGGCCAGGCCCACGCGGGTGCCCCGGACCTTGTTCGCGGCGATCTGCTCGCCGTTGCCGGATCCGCCGATGACGACGCCGAGGCTGCCCGGGTCCGCCACCACGCGAGAGGCCGTGTGCAGGCAGTACGCCGGGTAGTCGTCCTCCGGATCGAAGACGTGCGGACCGACGTCCGTCACCTCGTACCCCTGCTTCGACAGGTAGTTGACGAGGTGCACCTTCAGCTCGTAGCCGGCGTGGTCGGCTCCCAGATAAACGCGCATAACGCGCAGTCTGTCAGCCCGCCGGTGCGGCCGTGGCGGCGGCTGCCAAGTTTGAGCGCGCCGCCACGACCTCGGGGTGCTAGATCTCCGCGACGACGAGCCCGCCGCGCGCCTTCGGGGTGAACCAGGTGCTCTTCCGGGGCATCTTCTGGCGCGCCAGGTTGACCGCGACGAACTCGTCCACGGTGACCGGCGCGATCAGCACGGCCAGGTCCGCGTGTCCGGCGTCGACCTGGTCGCGCAGCCACTCGGCCGGGTAGTCGCCGCCGACGTAGACGATGCGCTTGTCCCCGGCGTCCAGGCCGAGCACGTCGCCGACCAGCACCCGCTCGACGAGCGCGTGGTCCATGGTGTCGACCAGGTCCGCCGAGTTCTCCACCGGGAGCTTGACGCTGTAGGTCTCGCCGCCCAGGTAGAGCTGGATCGTGCCGCCCGCGGGCGGCACGGACGGGCCGCCGGCGACCGGCTCGGGCTGCATGCCGGCCGCGCGCAGCCGGTCACCCAGCTCGGTCACGCCGATCGACAGCTTGATCAGCCGGTTGTACGGCGCGATCACCAGCGACTCCGGCGTGGTGATCACGGCGAGGAAGCGCGGGTAGCCGCCGGTCTGCGCCGCGAGGCTGCGGTGGTTTCCGTCCGCGACGACCAGTTCGCCGCCGCCGGCGATCCGGCACAGCTCCTCGCCGCCCCGGACCGTCCAGATCGCGTGGGTGCGCCCGGCGCCGTCCACGTCCGTGGCGGCCGGCTCACCCGCGTCCGCGACCGCGCGCTCCAGCGCGTCGTGCAGCGCGTCGCCGGTGCCGGTCTGCAGCAGCAGCACCGGGGAGAGCAGGTTCCCGAGCGTGGAGGCCAGCGCCACCCGCTCGCGGACCTTCTCGATGAAGACGTCCTCGTTGCGGATCACCAGGCCCGGCTCTTCCGGGCTGGTGGAGATCTGGTCCGTGTCGACCATGCAGTACATCCCGTACGCGGCGTTGTCACCGTCCGGGTCCGCGATGCGGTAGAGGACGATCACCTGCTCCGCGGGGGTGTAGCTGCCGGCCGTCTTCGCGTCCGCCAGCCGCTCGGCAGCGGCGGCCAGTGAGTCCGCGAAGGAGCGGCCGAGGGTATCGGGAGCGAGGTGCGGCATCTCGACGGCGAGAGCGCTGCGTGGGTTGTCGGCGATGATTGCGGTGATCTCGGCGTCGTCCGCGAACTCGTCATAGTTCTGCGCGCCGGTACCGCCGGTCGTGATCCAGGCCCGGTTGATCGGGTGCACGATCGTCATGTGCACCCACGGTACCGACGTTGTCCAGGTCTTGTTTGCGCACCCCAGAGTGGTTCCAGGCGGTGGTACGGGTAACCTCCCGAGATCAGCTGCCCGTCGTGATCGGGACCGCGCCGACGACGACCACCGGCGCCAGCATCGCGGCATCCTCCTCGGAGAGGCCGGGGCACACGGTCGCCCAGCTGTCCTCGTTCACGGCCCAGTAGCCGCTCTCCTCAACATCGTTACTGAGGGTCATAGTCTGCTGATCCATTGTCACTCCTTTGACGGGGATCGGACGCTCCTACCAGCCATAACGCAATGCCGCCCTCTACCGCAACGACACTGTCGGTGACCGGTCACGCCGACCCACTCATACTCGGTCATAACCGGTTGCGGAACGGTTGCCGAAAGAAGAGTTAACGGGTTGCTGACACCGCGGAAACGCCGCGAAATTCGGACCACGGCCACAACCCGGACGTAACCCCCCGGGCGCGCCGGACCAGCCCACCCGCGATCCACGTCGACGTGAAACACTTGCTCCGGACTTTTCCGCCCCACCGGCGCCCGGCCGTGCGGGCTGGGCACCGGATGGAGAGTGATCGTGGCCGGAGTGCGCAATCTCACCCAGGTCGAGGCGGCCGAGCGTGCCCGCGTGCTCGATGTGACCTCGTACGACATCGGGCTCGACCTGACGGGCGACGTCTCGTTCCGGTCGACGACCACCGTCGAGTTCACCTCTCGCGAGCCCGGCGCCACCACGTTCATCGAGGTGGCCGCCGAGCGCCTGCACGCGGTGACGCTCAACGGCGCGCCGGTCGACACGGACGGGTGGTCCGCCGAGCGCGGGCTCACGCTGTCCGGCCTGGCCGAGACGAACACGCTGGTCGTCGTCGCCGAGTTCCCGTTCTCGCACAGCGGCCAGGGCCTGCACCGCAGCGTCGACCCGGTGGACGGCGAGACCTACCTCTACAGCCAGTTCGAGACCGCGGACGCGCAGCGGGTCTACGCCTGCTTCGACCAGCCCGACCTGAAGAGCGTCTACACCTGGCACGCCACCGTCCCGGCCCACTGGCGCGTGGTGTCGAACATGCCGGTCGACCGCGACGAGCCGGCCGGCGACGACCTGAAGACGATCCACTTCCAGCGGTCGGCGCGCATGAGCACGTACATCACGGCGCTCTGCGCGGGCCCGTTCCACGAGGTGCAGTTCACCCACGACGGCATCGGCATGGGCTACTTCTGCCGGGCCAGCATGGCGCCGTACTTCGACGTCGACGACCTGCACAAGGTCACCGTGCAGGGCTTCGACTTCTTCCACGAGCAGTTCGGCATCCGCTACCCGCTGCCCAAGTACGACCAGGTGTGGGTGCCCGAGTTCAACGCCGGCGCGATGGAGAACTTCGGCTGTGTCGTCCACGCCGAGGACCACTACATCTTCCGCTCCCAGGTCACCGACTTCGAGTACGAGCAGCGCGCCAACACGATCCTCCACGAGCTGGCCCACATGTGGTTCGGCGACCTGGTCACCATGCGCTGGTGGAACGACCTCTGGCTGAACGAGTCGTTCGCCGAGTGGGCCAGCCACTGGTGCAACGCCGAGGCCACCCGCTTCGCCGACGCCTGGACCACGTTCCTGTCCGTGCGCAAGAACTGGGGCTACCGGCAGGACCAGCTCTCCTCCACGCACCCGGTCTACTGCGAGATGCCGGACCTGGAGGCCGTCGAGGTCAACTTCGACGGCATCACGTACGCCAAGGGCGCCAGCGTCATCAAGCAGCTCGTGGCGTATGTCGGGCTCGACCCGTTCCTGGCCGGCCTCCGCTCCTACTTCCAGGCGCACGCGTGGGGCAACGCCACCTTCGACGACCTGCTCTCCGAGCTGGAGGCGTCGTCCGGCCGCGAGCTGCGCAAGTTCGCCGCCCAGTGGCTGGAGACCGCGCAGGTCAACACGCTCCGCCCGGAGGTGACCATCGCCGCGGACGGCACCTACACCTCGGTCGCCGTACTGCAGGAGGCCCCGGCCGACTACCCGACGCTGCGCACGCACCACATCGGCGTCGGCCTCTACGACATCCGCGACGGCAAGCTCAGCCGCCGGCAGATCATCGAGGTCGACATCGCCGGCGAGCGCACCGAGCTGGCCGAGCTGGCCGGCGTCCCCGCCGCCGACGTGCTGCTGCTCAACGACGACGACCACAGCTACGCCAAACTGCGCCTCGACGAGCGCTCGATGGCCACGGTCGTCACGCACATCAGCAGCCTGGACTCGTCGCTGGCCCGCGCGCTGGTCTGGGCCGCCGCGTGGGACATGGTCCGCGACGCCGAGCTGGCCACGCGCGACTACATCGCGCTGGTCGCCTCCGGCCTGCCCAACGAGCAGGACATCAACCTGATCACGGCCACGCTCCGGCAGGCCGCGACCGCGATCGCCACCTACGCCGACCCGGAGTGGGCGCCGACCGGCTGGGCGCTGCTGTCGCGTACCGCCGCGGACGCGCTCGCGGTCACCGAGCCCGGCAGCGGTTTCCAGCTCGCCTGGGCCCGCGCCTACGCCTCCGCGTCCCGCTCCGACGAGGACCTGGCCACGCTGCGCGGCTGGCTCACCGGCTCCGACGTGCCGGCCGGCCTCACCGTCGACACCGAGCTCCGCTGGAGCCTGCTCCAGACGCTCGTCGCCAAGGGCGCGGCCACCGAGGCCGAGATCGACGCCGAGCTGGCCGGCGACCGTACCGCCGGTGGCGAGCGCGAGGCCGCGCTGGCCCGCGCGCTCCTCCCCACGCCCGAGTCCAAGGCCCGCGTCTGGTCCGAGCTCACCGCCCCCACCGCCCTGCCGAACTGGCGCAACCGCGCACTCCTCCAGGGCTTCCAGCACCCCGCCCAGGTCGCGCTCACCGCGCCCTACGCGGAGCGCTTCTTCGCCGAGGCCGCCACCGTGTGGGCCGGCCGGGACAGCGAGTCCGCCCAGGACTTCGCGCTCTTCGCCTACCCCTCCTACCAGGTCACCGACGCCACCGTCACCGCCACCGAGTCCTGGCTCACCGGCACCGGCCAGCCCGTCGGCCTCCGCCGCCTGGTCGCCGAGGGCCGCGACGGCGTAGTCCGCGCCATCGCCGCCCGTCTCAAGGACCGCGGCTGACCTTTCGTCCCGCCTCTCCTTCGCGCCCCACCGGCTTGCCCAGCCGGTGGGGCGCTTTTTTTGTGCCTCCCTGCTGTATCAGCACATAAAGCACACAATGCCTATACAAACCTCGTTTGTACGCTGTTTGTACTAATTTTTGCGTTAGCTCTTACCAGTTTTGGTATTAAGCCAACAACGTTGGACTGTTTCATCAGCAATTTTGTGTCAGCACAGCGAAATTTCCGGAAAAACCCGGCATAAACGCCTGAAATCCGATAGGCGAACACCAAAGATCAAGATCAAATTCTTGATCTTCCCGCTTCCGCCGGGGTCCGGCCCGCATGCTCCCGCGGGCAAACCTCGCCGGACACCAAGACTCCGCTGGCGCTCCGCTTGCCGTCCGCCGTCGGAGCCGGTTCCGCGCCCCAAGGACAAACCACGCAGCACGGGGACGGGCTCGCGGACACACCGACCCCCGTGACACGACCACCCACGCAGCCCCGCGAGACGAGACCCCACCGGCGCCCCACCACGCAGCCCGTGCAGCTCCACCACGCAGCCCGCGCAGCTCCAGCAGCCCCCAGCACCACCTCGCAGACCGCGCAGCACCACCTCGCAGCCGGCGCAGCTCCACCACGCGGCCCCGCACAGCACCACCGCGCAGCCGCCCTCGCGGTGCCACGCACCCGGTTCGACATGATGCCGGCGCGTCACCACGACCGCCTACACAGCCGACGCGCGAAACAAGATCACCCCGAGGCAGCTCTCAACCAGGGCGAGTCGGCGAGTGGATCAATGAGTGCTGCGAAGAAGGCGCCAAACTCGCCGGTTGACGCCTTCTTCGCAGCACTCATTGATCCACTCAGCCTTGCGCGCCCGCCCATCCGCGAGCCGTCATCGCCACCCGCACCCTTTATCCCGAAATTTCGGGCGAGGAGCGCCGGGCCGCCGCGCCTCGTCACCATTCCTGGCCACCATCTCTGGCCTCAGCCTCTGGCCACCCGTCCGGACCACCGCCCTGGCCGCCGCCCCCAGCCGCCGCCCCTGGCCACCGTCCCGGCCGCCGTCCCTGGCCACCGCCCGGCCACCGTCCCGGCCGCCGCCCCCGGCCGCCGCTCGTGGCCACCTATCGCGATGCCTGCCTGCGCCCACCGAGCCAGCCACCATGATCAGGACATCTCGCCCCGTTGCTGAAGGGCACGACGGCGGCCTGACCGCCAGAAGGCCCCGGCGCACCTGGACATCGAGACGCGAGCGTCACCCACCGAGGTACTGCCGGGCTTCCGCGGCAGGGCCAAGCCGAAAGCAGTCACCGGGCGCTCCGCGCCCGAAATTTCGGCACATAGCCACCTCGGGCCGGCCATCGACTCACCCTGACGCCGAATGCTCAGGAGTCGGGTGCCGTCCGCATCTGAAGCCGCCGGGATGTGGGAGAGGGCTAAGGAAAAGTCGCTGTGTGCGGGAAGAAAGGCGAAAAGGGCAACTGACGCTGAAGGCCGGCCCCGCGGCGGGGCCGGCCTTCAGGAAGAGAACTGCGGAGAAGGGGTCAGGCGCGGCCGGCGTGCGTTGCCAGCTGGTCCAGGCCGTGGATCACGCCGCCGGCCAGGTCGCCGCCGGCGAAGGCCGCGGCCATGGACAGGCAGGCGAGTTTGACGTCGCGGTCCGGGATGCGGCGGCGGGCGTCGGCGCCGGTGACGACCTCGAGCACGCGCTGGTTCGGCGAGAACGCGATGAGCACGGACTTGTCCGGGTCCGCGAGCTGGCCGTGCAGCTTCTCGGCGGCGGCGCGCTGGGGCTCGGCCAGGTCGCCGGCGTAGACGCTGAACGTCAGGCCGGTCTCGCGGTCGGCGATGCGCAACGCCTCGTCGATGTGCAGGAGCTGACGGGTGGAGAACGGGCCGTCGAGCACGTCACCCTGACCTTGGGCGGCGTGCACCTCGGGCGTCTCGCCGCCGGCGTGGTCGAGGTGCGTCAGAGGCTGCTCACCAGCGGTCACTTGCGCCTCCCGTGGGGCCGTGCGGGTTCGCGGGCGCCTCGCCCGCGGAGCCTGTGGTGTCAGAGGCGGAGATCGCAAGCCGGCCGGCCAGCTGACCGGGCGACGACAGGAACCAGACCGGCGTGAATTCGAACGGGCGGCCTGGCCGGTAGCGCTTCTCCTTGCGGCGGTTTCCGGGCAGCGTCAGTGCTGCCAGTACTCCGATGACCGCGAGCGGCAGGACGACGAAGACGAGCGCGACTTCTAGTGGTTCCACGGTGAACGCCCCCAACGTGGCAAGACACTCGGTGTCTGGGCGGTCTGATAGGTGCTGATGCTTCTTTCACGGTAGCGGAACCGGGGTCCCCGAGGATCATCGGGGCGCACTCCGGCGTAATGAGTCCGTCTCGCGAAATTTCGGCCGTGGCGTGCGAAAATCAACGGCAGGCATTCCCCCACGGCCGATGGGAGGACCATGCGCAGATTCGCCGCGGTGCTCGCGCTGAGCGCCGCCGCGCTGGTGATCATGCCCGGCGCCGCCACCGCAGAAACCACCCCCGTCACGACCGTCACCGCCGCGACGAACGCCGCCTCAGCCGATCTCGCCGAGGCCGACGCCACCTCCGCCGGCACCGCCGCGATCGGCGTCGCCCGGGTGAAAGCGGCCAAGGCCGACGTGTTCGTCGAGGTCAACCCGAGCACGATCGCCGCCGGCGGCACCGTGAGCGTCCGTGCCAGCTGTGTGGAGAACGGCGCCGAGGCCGTCGTCCGCTCGGACGCGTTCGGCGAGCTGCGCGTGAAGCCCGAGTACGGCTTCCTCACCGGCTCCGCCGAGATCGGCGCGGACGTGGACGCGGACGACTACCAGGTCGAGCTGACCTGCCCCGACGGCGGCCGCGCGGTCGGCACGCTGAACGTCGTGGCGGACTCCCGCCCCTCCCAGGGCCCGGCGACCGGCTTCGGCGGCATGGCCGGCCGCGATCCGGACGCGGGTGCGCTGGTCCTGCTCGGCGGCGGCGTCACCGCGCTGGCGGCGGGCGGGGCGCTGGCCGTCCTGTGGCTGCGCCGACGCCGGCTGAGCTGATCCGTGGCCGCGCACCGCTACTCGCCGTCGGCCCGGCACACGGGCGAGCACTCGACCCCGGCCCGGCACACGGTCAGATACTCACCGCTGGCCCGGCACGCGGGCGTGCGTTTCACCCCGTCCGGCCCGCCCGGCCGACACCGCGCACCGGAAACCCCCCAAGCCCCCGAACCACCACAAAACCCAAAATCCGCGCACGGTACGCCGTACCCCCGCAACGCTGTTGATCGTCAACGCCCCGGCGGCAACTCGATCGGCCTCCTGGCCGCCGCGCTGCTGGTCATCGGCCTGTTCGCCGCGAGCGCCGGCCTGGGACAGCTCACCGACGTCCGCCTGCCGAGCCTGGCGAGCCTGTTCGACCGCCCCGGCGAGGCCCCGCCGCGCGCGTTCCCGGTGCTGGAACCGAGCCGGCCGACCCGGGTGACGATCCCGGCGATCCGGGTGGAGGCGCCGGTACGGCAGGTGGGCCTGGCCGCGGACGGCTCGATCGACGTGCCGCCGGCGAGCGAGCACGACGTGACCGGCTGGTACGAGGACGGCCCCACCCCCGGCGAGTTCGGCTCCGCCGTGATCGTCGGCCACGTGGACAACTACACCGGCCCGTCCGTGTTCTACCGCCTGCACGACCTGCGCAGGGGCGACACGATAGAGATCGCGCGCGAGGACCGGGAGACCGCCGTGTTCGAGGTCAGCTCCGTGGAACTGTTCGACAGGACGGGCCTCCCGGCCGACCGCGTCTACGCCGACTTCACCCGCCCCCACCTGCGCCTCATCACGTGCGGCGGGCGGTGGGCGGGTGGCGACGTCGGCTACCGGGACAACGTGGTGGTCTTCGCCACGCTGAGCGGCGCGAAAAGCTGAAACCTAGGCGGCGACGTCCGCGTCCGGCATCGGGATGTCCAGCCAGTCGGCCCAGCGCGGGTCCGGCAGCCGGTGGCCGAGCACGCGCCAGGCCTGGCCCTTGGGCGCGGTGGGCGCGCCGCCGTGCAGACGCCAGCCGAGCTCGGCCGGCGTCTTGTCGCTCTTCGTGTGGTTGCACTTGGCGCACGCGGCGACCACGTTCTCCCAGGCGTGCATGCCGCCGCGGCTGCGGGGGAACACGTGGTCGATGGTCTGCGCGGGGCCGCGGCAGTAGGCGCAGCGCCAGCCGTCCCGCGCGAAGATCGCGCGGCGGGAGAGGCCGATGTGCGTGCGGTACGGCACACGGACGTAGCGGGTGAGACGGATCACGGACGGCACCGGGATCTCGTTCCGTGCGGAGTGGAGCATGCCGTCCCCGTCGGTGACCAGGGCGGCCTTGTCCGTCAGCACCAGGATCGCGGCTCGACGCACTGAGACGACGCACAGCGGCTCGTAGGTCACGTTGAGCACCAACGCTCCGGAGCCCACCGTGGGTCGTATGTCAGGCATCGTGGTCACCCTTCCGATCGGACCAGCACTTGAAACCAGCTCTGTCGGCACTCCTCGTCGGGTCCGGCCGGGGTCGGGCCGCGCGTCACCGCCCGGCCCCACGCTGGCGGATCACCAACGTCCGTGCGCCAATAGTCCCTGATAGGTGACGGAATTGCACGCCCTAATCAGGGCCCCCGTGTGAAGGTTTGGTGTCCCGTGCGAAGATGCGCGGTTCGATACCGCAGGCCGTGACCCCGGCGGGGGTGCGCACAGGTCGATGCGATACGAACGTTCTGACACCGTTCCCGCACCCTGTGGAGTCCGAGTACCGCCGTGATAGTCGCACCGACACCCAGCCCCTCTCCCTCCGACCTGATCTCGCCGACCCAGGCCAGCTGCGACAGTGACACGCTGTGCCGGCAGCTGCTCGACCTGGGCGTGAACCCCTGGATAGCCGAGGGCGGCTTCTGGGTGGTGATCAAGCCGCTGCGGATCCTGGCGATCATCGCGATCGCCGTGCTGATCCGCTTCCTGATCGTGCGCACGATCACCAAGCTGGTCAGCACCACGTCGAACACGGCGATGCCCGCGATCCTGAAGCCGCTGCACGAAAGAGTGCCGACCGCGCTGCTGGACGCGACCGCGGTGTTCCCGGAGCGGCGGCGCCAGCGGGCCGAGGCGATCGGCTCGGTGTTGCGCAGCTTCGTGACCGCGATCGTGATGGGCATCGCCACGCTGATGGTGCTGGCGGAGCTGGGCTTCAACCTGGGGCCGCTGCTGGCCAGCGCCGGCATCGTCGGCGTCGCGCTCGGTTTCGGCGCGCAGAGCCTGGTCAAGGACATCCTGGCCGGCCTGTTCATGCTGATCGAGGATCAGTACGGCGTGGGCGACACGGTCGACCTCGGCGAGGCGATCGGCGTGGTCGAGTCGGTGGGCCTGCGCGTCACCACCGTGCGTGACGGCCGGGGCGTGCTCTGGTACATCCGCAACGGCGAGGTCATCCGCGTCGGCAACAAGTCCCAGGGCTGGGCGATGGTCGTGATCGACATGCCGATCGGGTTCGTGAACAGTGAGGAGGCCACGGCCGTGCTGCGCGAGGCGGCCCAGGCCGTCGCCGCGGACCCGGAGCTGGCCACCGGCCTGCTGGAGCCGCCGGACGTGATCGGCGTGGAGCAGGTCACCGTGGACGGCGCGGTCATCCGCACGGTCGCGAAGACCACCTCGGACGCCCAGCTCACGGTCTCGCGGGAGCTGCGGCGCCGGCTGACCGAGTCGCTGGAGACCTCGGGCATCGCGGACCGGATCGCGGCGGGCCGGCTGTTCCCCCGGCCGGGCGCGCCGGGCGGCCCGGACGCGAGCCGGGGCGGGGCGACATAGACGAACGGGAGAAAGACATCCGCCGATCACCCTAGCCACATCTCAGACGATCGGGCAGAATTCATTCATCCGAATTCTCGGGAATGGCGTTGACCGGATCATCGGCGGCGCAGCGTCGTGGGGGAGCAACATCCGTGAGGGACCGGTCATGGGGGTCGTCCGGTGAGCACGGCTGAGCAGGATCGCCCCGCAACATACCGTGAGGTCTTCTCGCACCCCGAGTTCCGTGTCGTCTACGGCGCGGTCACGCTGTCCAACCTCGCCGACCCGGTCGCCAAGGCCGTCATCACGCTCGTCGTGTTCGAGCGGACCGGGTCGGTGGCGCTGTCCGCGCTCGCGTTCGCGGTCAGCTTCCTGCCCTGGCTGATCGGCGGCCCGCTGCTGAGCCAGCTCGCCGACCGTTATCCGTATCGGACGGTCATCGGCGTCACGCTCGCGTTCCGGGCGTCACTGTTCCTGGTCGCCGCGCTCTTCCACTGGCCCGGCGCGGTGCTGGCCGCGGTGCTGTTCCTCAGCACGCTCGCGGCCGCGCCGGAGCAGGCCGCCCGGTCCGCGCTGCTGCCCCGCATCCTGCCCAAGGACCGGCTGGTCGTCGGCCTGTCCCTGCTCGGTGGGCTGAACCAGGTCACCCAGATAGTGGGTTACGTGGCCGGCGCCGGCCTGGCCGCGATCAACGTGCAGCTGGTGCTGCTGATGACCGCGGCGTTCTACACCGGCGCGTCCGCGATCGTGCTGATCGGCCTGCGCGGCTGGTCCGGCGCCGGCGCGGCCCAGCGCCGCGGCCCGCACGGCATGGGCCAGGGCTTCGCGCTGGTCTTCGGCCGCGTGGAGCTCCGCTCGATCGCGATCCTGGTCTTCTGCGCGATGTTCTTCGTGGCGATGCCCGAGGGCCTCGCCGCCGCCTGGGCCGACGACCTGGCCGCCGGCGACGAACGCGGCCTGATCCAGGGCGTGATCATGGCGGCCCCGCCGATCGGCTTCATCACCGGCAGCCTCATCGTCGGCCGGCTGATCCGCCCGTCCCGCCGTCGCGCGCTGATCCGCCCGTTCGCGATCGCGGCCCCGCTGACGCTGGTCCCCGCCGTGCTGGAGCCCTCGGTCCCGGTCATCCTGCTGATGGTCGCCGCCTGCGGCTTCGCGGTCGGCGGCGTCCTCCCGGTCGCCCAGGGGCTGTTCTCCGTCGTCGTCCCGGACGGTTACCGCGCCCGCGCCTACGGCGTGATGCAGACCGGCGTGACGCTCATGCAGGGCGCCGGCGTCGGCCTCACCGGCCTGCTCGCCGAGCGTTTCCCCCTCCCGGGCGTCATCACGTCCTGGAGCCTCACCGGCGCGCTGGTCATGGTCGTCGTCAGCCTCGGCTGGCCCCACCCCGGCCGCTTCGAGGCCGCCATCGCCGCCGCCTCCGAGAAGACCCCCGACCCGGCCCCCCAGCACCAGCCCGGCCACGTCTGACAGCACCACGGCCCACCCTCACCCGGCGGCCTGCGGCCTGCCGCCTACGGCCAAGGCAAGCCCTCAAAATCCAGATCAAACCCTCAAATTCCTTTGCCCGCTTCCGGCGTGGTCCGGCAGCGTTGCTCCCGCGGGCAAACCTCGCGCCGGGCTCCGCTGGCGCTCCGCACGACGCGAGGAGCCGGTCTCGCCGTGCACCGGCAAACCCACGCGGGTCACGGCGACCAGCCACTCCCGTCCACTCCGCGCCGGCCGCGTGGGCGGCTTCGATCTGGGCATCCGAGCACTCCGCGCCCGAAATTTCGGCATTTACTGAGCTTTCTGTCTCAGGGCGAGGAGGCCGCCGGGACGCTATTTCGTGAAATTTCGGGCACGGAGTGCCCGGATGGCCGCAGCGAGACAGTGCGATGACGCCGAAAACCAGCCCCGGCGACACAGAGGGCGGGACTGAGGCCACCCAGAGCCGCCCCAACACGTCCCGAACCGGCCCGGCTACTTCCCCGAGAGCCGCCCCAACACGTCCCGAACCGGCCCGGCGACTCCGCCAAGAGCCGGCCCGGCGACTCCCCCGAGAGCCGGCCCGGCGTGTCACCAACGGGCGCCCTGCGCCCGAAATATCGGTAAATAGCGGGCCGCAAGACTGGCCGCTGCCGTGCCAGGAGTACCGCAAGCTCCGGGACCGCCGGGCGGGTTTCCGGACCACGGCGGGACCGGCAGGGAGGAGCGCCAGCGACGACCGGTGCCCGCGGGAGCATGCGGACCGCGACCACGCCGGAAGCGGGACATGAATTAGATCTTGAAGTTGGTGACCGTTCTGACAGGAGAGCGGTTGCGGTGTGGGGGCGGGAGCGGGCGCAGTGGCAGGATTGAGCGGTGGCTACGGGTGAAGAAACAAGCTTCTTCGAGGCGGTCGGTGGCGAGCCGACCTTCCGGAAGCTGGTGGACAAGTTCTACGAGGGCGTGGCGACGGATCCGCTGCTCCGGCCGATGTATCCGGAGGGTGACCTCGGTCCGGCCTCCGATCGCATGCGGCTGTTCCTGATGCAGTACTGGGGCGGTCCGACGACGTATTCGGAGGAGCGCGGGCATCCCCGGCTGCGCATGCGGCACGCACCGTTCGTGGTGGACGCGGCGGCGCGGGATGCGTGGCTGACGCACATGCGGGCGGCGGTGGAGTCGGTCGGGTTGCCGAAGGAGCGGGAGGAGCAGCTCTGGGAGTACCTGGAGCGGGCCGCGTACTTCATGGTCAACTCGATGGACTAGGGCAATTCGGCCGATCGGTTGGTTTGGCGGCAAAACGCACTTCCGGGCTCAGGCCCTCTCGTTGATCGGGTGACTCACTCCACCCTCGAGAGGTACTCCCACATGCGACGCCGTCTGCTCGCCGCGATCGCCCTGGGCGCGCTCACCGTGGCCGCCGGCATGATGCCGGCGAGCGCGGACATGGCCCAGCCTGCCGTGGTCTCCGCCGACCCGGTCGACTACACACCGCACATCAAGGACGGCACGGTCTGGTCCGCCGTGGTGGTGGGCGACACCGCGGTGGTGAGCGGCAACTTCACCTCGGTCACGGACAGCGCCGGGCGCCGGACCTATCCGCGGCGGCACATCTTCGCGTTCGGCCTGCGCGACGGCGTGGTGCGCGACTTCGCGCCGGAGGTCGACGGCCCGGTCTACGCGGTCGCGGCCGGCGCGGACGGCAGCATCTACCTGGGCGGCGCGTTCAAGACCGTCAACGGCACGGCCACCCGCGGTCTGGGCAAGGTCTCGCTGGCCACCGGGCGCAACGTGGCGGGCTTCAGGGCGGCCATCAACTGGGGCGACGTACGCACGCTCGGGCTGGCCGGTGGGCGGCTCTACGCGGGCGGCACGTTCTCCGCGATCAACGGCGTGCCGCGCACCGCGCTGGCCCGGATGAACCCGGCCACCGGCACGGTCGACGCGGGCTTCGACGCGAAGCTCTCCGCGCCCGGCAAGGAGCGCACGCGGGTGGAGCACTTCGACATCTCGCCGGACGGCCGGAAGATGGTCGCGGTCGGCGTGATCCTGCGGGCCGGCGTCAAGGACCGCGCGCAGCTGGTGATGCTGGACATCGCCGGGTCGTCCGCGGTGGTCAGCGACTGGTACACGGACTCGTTCAAGCCGGCCTGCCGGGACGGCTTCCAGACCTACATGCGTCAGGTGAAATTCTCGCCGGACGGGAGCTACTTCGTGGTCGTCACCACCGGCCGGGAGAACCACCGTCAGAAGCTGTGCGACACCGCGAGCCGCTGGGAGACCGGCGGGACCGGGCGGCACCTGCCCACCTGGCGCAACCACACCGGCGGCGACTCGCTCTACGCGGTCGCGGTCACCGGCAGCGCGGTCTACGTCGGCGGGCACCAGCGCTGGATGAACAACCCGGACGGCCACGAGTCGGCCGGCCCCGGCGCGGTCAAGCGCGAGGGCATCGCGGCGCTGGACACCCGCACCGGGCGCGCGCTGCCGTTCAACCCGGGCCGGGACCGCGGCGTCGGCGTCCGCTCCTTCGTCTCGACCAGCGCCGGCCTGCTCGTCGGCTCCGACACCACCCGCATCGGCGGCGAGTACCACGGCCGAATCTCACTTCTCCCCCGCCGGTAGCGAGCATCGCGGGAAACCCGGCCGCCGGGGCCCTCGGAAGTTTCTCGTAACCCGCCACGGGCTCGGCCACGTCGTGAGACGCAGGCGACCAGAGATGGCGGGCGACATCCAGACACGCTCTTCGTCTGGATGTCGTCTGTCATCGCCGGGAGTGGCGGCGAGCCCGGAGGAGCGGAGCGACGACCATCACAGCAGAGCACCTTCGTCGTGGAGCCAGTCGACGAATGAGGTGGCCACGGCCGCACCGCAGTCGAGCATCTCGACGAGCAGGGCGTCGTGGGCGCCGGAGCCGAGCGGGACCTGCAGCTCGGCGTAGATGGGGAGCTGGCCGCGCTCGGTGGGGTCGCCGACGTAGGCCTTGCAGAAGCGCCGGGTGTGGTTCCACTCGTTGACCACGCGGTACGCCCGATCGGCCCAGTCCGGCGGGACGGTGGAGTGGGGGCGGGCGCGCATCACCAGGATCTCGTCCTCCGGCCCCTCCAGCGTGAACAGCACGGCGTGCCGCTCCCACATGGCGAGCAGGCTGCCGTCGCCGTCGGCGAGGTAGCGGATGTCCAGCATGTCGAGCGCGTCGCCGACCCGGCGCAGCGTGACCGGCGCGACCTCGGGCGGCAGCTCGACCGCGGGGATGGATCTTTCGGGCTCTCGCTGGGCCGGCGGGGTGACCACCCCGGGCCGGACAGCGCTGTCCGTCGACGTTCCACCTCGGGACTCCGGCTCGCCGCCACCGGCGTGACCGGGGCGCCATGACCACCACGGCATCGCTTGCGCACCTCACTCCCCAGCGGATCCGGCCGCCTACGTTGCGTGGGACCCGAGGCCCGACGCTACCCGGATCGCCGCCTGAGGTCATCCCCCCAACGCCCGCACAAAACCGAACGGACCATCGGACATCATCCGAACGTATGAGGAGTAGCCGGTCGCAGGCCGAGCTGACTGACGGCCGGAAGCCAGGCCGCACCGTAGGGCGCGGCCAATCCGACCCACCGCCCGGCGAGCCGGACGTGCACATCGGACTCCACCGGTGACGGCCGTCCACCCAGGAAGCCCATGCGCGTAACACCCTGGACAAGACGTTGAGATATTTCGATACGCTGCGTGGTGTCCGTTGTGACCACGATTGCCACATGATCGAGCAGCGCGTCGCGCAGCGCCCGCTCCCCCACCGGCTGCCCGCCGACGCCGTTCTCGGTCGCGTCGCGCAGCGCACCGGCCGCGGCCTCGGCCACCCGTCGCAGCTCGGCCACCGGCAGCCGCTCCACCGACCGGGCGCCGTCCGGCGGCAGGCCCCACCGCCAGTCCGAGTCCCGGCGCACCGGCAGCGACCGGGCACCGCGGGCCAGCTGGTGCAGCAGATCCGCGGCCGCGACCGTGGCGTCGCCGGGGCCGTCGCCGTCGACGGTCCGGGTCACCATCACGTTCCACGGGAGCATGGCCCAGAGATCAGTGCGGCCACGGTACGACCGGAGCCGCACCACCGCGGACGGGTCCAGCCGGGTCAGGCGCACCAGGAACGCGCCCGCGTCCTGCGCGCCGGTCACGCCGTGGCTCGCCACCGGCGCGCTCATGTCCGCGCCCCGTCCACGGCCGGGTCGTACCGGCTGAGGAACTCCCGCTCGTGGGGTGTCATCCGCCGCGGGCGCTGACCGGCCAGATCGAAGAGCACGCACACGGTACGCGCGCGGCTGGCCAGCAGATCCCCGTCGAACAGCTCGTAGACCACGGTGAACTGCGCGCCGCGGATGTTCTCGATCCACAGCTCGATGCGCACGTGCGGCGGCGGGGGCGGGGCCAGGGAGGCGTCGGTGCGGTAGACCACCGGGCGCACGTAGTCGATCTCGTGGCGGGAGATCACCACACCGTCGTCCACCAGGGACGGGCCGCCGCGCTCCGCGGCCAGGGCGTAGATGAGCGCGACCCGGGCCTCCTCGTAGAGCGTCAGGAAGCGCGTGTTGTTGACGTGGCCGTACGAGTCCATGTCCGACCAGCGGAGCGCGCAGTGATGGACGTAGCGCACGCGGTACCCCGTTCTATGGAGAGGGCGCCCGGCATCGGCCGGGCGCCCTCGAAGGCCGGTCTCAGTCGCGGGTCAGCTTGCGGTAGGTCACCGCGTGCGGACGGGCGGCGTCGGCGCCGAGCCGGTCGATCTTGTTCTTCTCGTAGGCGTCGAAGTTGCCCTCGAACCAGAACCACTTCGCCGGGTTCTCGTCGTCGCCCTCCCAGGCGAGGATGTGGGTGGACACGCGGTCCAGGAACATCCGGTCGTGGGAGATGACCACGGCGCAACCGGGGAACTCCAGCAGCGCGTTCTCCAGGCTGGAGAGCGTCTCGACGTCGAGGTCGTTGGTCGGCTCGTCGAGCAGGATCACGTTGCCGCCGATCTTCAGCGTCAGCGCGAGGTTCAACCGGTTCCGCTCACCACCGGAGAGGATCTTCGTGGCCTTCTGCTGGTCCGGGCCCTTGAAGCCGAACGCGGCCACGTAGGCACGGGACGGCATCTCGACCTTGCCGACCATCATGTGGTCCAGGCCGTCGGAGACGACCTCCCAGAGCGACTTGTCGCCGTCCAGGCCGGACCGGTTCTGGTCGACGTAGGAGAGCTTGACCGTCTCGCCGACCTTGACCTCGCCGGAATCCGGCTGCTCCAGACCGACGATCGTCTTGAACAGCGTGGTCTTGCCGACGCCGTTCGGGCCGATGATGCCGACGATGCCGTTGCGCGGCAGCGAGAACGACAGGTTGTCGATCAGCGTCCGGCCGTCGAAGCCCTTGGTCAGGCCGTTGACCTCGATCACCGTGTTGCCCAGGCGCGGGCCCGGCGGGATCTGGATCTCCTCGAAGTCGAGCTTGCGGGTCTTCTCCGCCTCGGCGGCCATCTCCTCGTACCGGTCGAGGCGGGAACGGGACTTGGTCTGGCGCGCCTTCGCGTTCGACCGGACCCACTCCAGTTCCTCGGAGAGGCGCTTGCGCATCTTCGCGTCCTTGCGGCCCTCGACCGAGAGGCGCGCGGCCTTCTTCTCCAGGTACGTCGAGTAGTTGCCCTCGTAACCGATCGCCCGGCCGCGGTCCAGCTCCAGGATCCAGCCGGCCACGTTGTCCAGGAAGTACCGGTCGTGGGTGATGGCCAGGACGGTGCCGGCGTACTTCGACAGGTGCTGCTCCAGCCAGTGCACGCTCTCCGCGTCCAGGTGGTTGGTGGGCTCGTCGAGCAGCAGCAGGTCGGGCGCCTCGAGCAGCAGCTTGCACAGCGCGACGCGGCGGCGCTCACCACCGGAGAGCTGGGTGACGTCCGCGTCGGCCGGCGGGCAGCGCAGCGCGTCCATGGCGAGCTGGAGCTGGGCGTCGATGTCCCACGCGTCCGCGTGGTCCAGCTCCTCCTGGAGCTTGCCCATCTCCTCCATCAGCTCGTCCGTGTAGTTCGTCGCCATCTCCTCGGCGATCGCGTTGAAGCGGGCGAGCTTCTCCTTGGTCGCGGCGACCGCCTCCTCGATGTTGCCGAGGACGGTCTTCTCGTCGTTCAGCGGCGGCTCCTGCGCCAGCATGCCGACGGTGTAGCCGGGCATCAGGCGGGCCTCGCCGTTGCTCGGCCGGTCGAGCCCGGCCATGATCTTCAGCAGGCTGGACTTACCGGCGCCGTTCGGGCCGACCACACCGATCTTGGCACCGGGCAGGAAGCTCAGCGTCACGTTGTCGAGCACGACCTTGTCGCCGTGCGCCTTACGCGCCTTTTCCAGGACGTAGATGTACTGGGCCACGGTGCGCCCTACCTCCGAGTCAGTGATGAGAATTCCGGCGGCCTCGCCGCGGCTCTGCCGAGGGCAGCAGACAACAGTGTCAATCCTGACAGGTCGGGTGGGCATCCCGCACACCACCCTGTCGAGGCCTTGCCAGCACTGGTATCACTCGCTAGCTTGCGAGTATGACCAAGAAGCTCGCGATCAGCGTCCCCGACGACGTAGCCGCTCGCCTTGAACAGGAGCCGAACGTCTCGGCTTTCATCACCTCAGCCGTCCGTTACCGGATGGCTGGCGAGCGAACCCGAAACGCACTCCGCGGGCTTGGGTTTCAGCTCGACGAAGAGGGCATAGCAGCAGCAGGCCGCCAGTTCGACGAGATGCAGCAGCGCATCACGCCCGAGCTGCGCTCCCAGGCTGAAGCCCTGCGCGACGAGATCAATCGTCAGCAGGCTGCGGTAAACGCCCGGCGCGCCGGATGACCGCCGGCCTGGTGCTCGACACCAGCGCCATCCTTTCCTATACCGCCGGTTCAGAGTTCGTCGGCGAACGCATCGCCAAGACGGCCGATCAAGGCCTGGAGGTAGTCGTCCCGGCGCTCTGCCTCAGTCAGGCGTATCGCGAGGCGGACAGTGAGCAGTGGCACTACCTCGACGTTCTCTCCACGCTGCCACAAACCGTCGTCGCACCGGTCGAGCTGAACATGTGCGCCATCATGGGTGGCTGGAGCCGGATGCTAAAGACCATGGATCTTGCGCAGACCGCAATGGAGGCAGCCGCCCGGCCCATCGTGCCGATCATGAGCGCGCATGCCGATCTGATCCACCAGGTCCTGCCGAAGGAGTGGCCGATCATCGAGCTCTGAGGCGTACCCGTGAAAAGATCTTGATGTTGGTCGTGTCACCTGCGCGTTTGGGTTGCCTCGCGGGGTGGCATTTCACGGTGCGACCGGCGACACCGGCTGTCAACGACCGGACAGTAGGCTCTCAGCCGGGACCCCGCATTACACCGGAGGTGTACGGAACGTGGCCGAGCGTAGTTCCTTCGTCGTTGTCGCCAACCGCCTGCCCGTGGATGAGGTGACCACCCCGGAGGGGCGCCAGTGGCGGCCGAGCCCTGGCGGACTGGTCACCGCCCTCCACCCCGTGCTCGTGCGCGAGCGCGGCACCTGGATCGGCTGGGCCGGTGGCACCGGCGACGCGCCCGATCCCTTCGAGCTGGAGGGCATAAACATCCATCCCGTGCCGCTGAGCGCAGTCGAGCTCGAGCGGTACTACGAGGGCCAGTCGAACGCGACGATCTGGCCGCTCTATCACGACGCGGTCGAGACGCCGGCGTACAAGCGGAGCTGGCGCGAGACCTACCGGACCGTCAACCAGCGCTTCGCGGAGGCCGCGGCCGAGGTCGCCGCCGAGGGTGCCACCGTCTGGGTGCAGGACTATCAGCTGCAGCTGGTCCCGGCCATGCTGCGCGAGCTGCGGCCGGACCTGAAGATCGGTTTCTTCCTGCACATCCCGTTCCCGCCGATCGAGCTGTTCATGCAGATGCCGTTCCGCACCGAGATCCTGCGCGGTCTGCTCGGCGCGGACCTGATCGGCTTCCAGCAGCGGCTCGCCGCGCAGAACTTCGTCCGTCTGGCCCGGCACCTGCTCGGCCTGCGCTACGAGGGCCAGATGATCCACGTCGACGGACGCCAGGTGAAGGCCGGCGCGTTCCCGATCTCGATCGACGTGGCCGAGATGGAGCGGATGGCGGCCGACCCCGGCATCCAGGCCCGCGCCAAGGAGATCCGCGGCGAGCTGGGCAACCCCAAGACCGTCATCCTGGGCGTGGACCGGCTCGACTACACCAAGGGCATCGAACTCCGGCTGAAGGCGTTCCGCGAACTGCTCGCTGACGGAAAGCTGACAGTTCCGGACGCGGTGATGGTCCAGGTGGCCACGCCGAGCCGGGAGCGCGTCGAGCACTACCAGGCGCTCAGGGTCAAGGTTGAGCGTGAGGTCGGGCGCATCAACGGCGAATTCGGACGGGTGGGCGTGCCCGCGGTCCACTATCTCCACCAGTCGTACAGTCGCAGTGAATTGGCCGCGCTCTACAGCGCGGCCGACGTCATGATGGTGACCCCTCTGCGAGACGGAATGAATCTGGTGGCCAAGGAGTACGTCGCCACGCGCGCCGACACCGGCGGCGCGTTGGTGCTCAGCGAGTTCGCGGGTGCCGCGACCGAGCTGCGTCAAGCGTTTCTGTGCAACCCGCACGACCCCGAGGGCGTCAAGGAGGTGCTGCTGCGCGCCGCGCACATCGAGCCTGCCGAGGCCCGGCGTCGCATGCGCGTCATGCAGCGGCACCTGCGCGCCCACGACGTCGATCACTGGGCCCGCTCGTTCCTGAACGAGCTCGGCGTTCCGGAGGCGGCGTGACGTCCCCGCTCGACCTCGACCTCCGGGGTGCTCAGATCGATCCGGAGCTGCGCGCCGCCATCGGCCGCATCGCCCGCGTCCCCAACCTGCTGGTCGCCTGCGACTACGACGGCACGCTCGCCCCGATCGTGGAGGACCACTCCCGCGCGGTGCCGCTGCCGGAGTCGGTCGCCGCGATCCGCGCGCTCGCCGCGCTGCCGCAGACCACCGTGGCGGTCGTGTCCGGCCGCGCGCTGCGCGACCTGGCGACGCTCTCCCGGCTGCCCAGCGAGGTCCACCTCGTCGGCAGCCACGGCTCCGAGTTCGACGTCGGCTTCCTGGAGCGGCTCGACCCGGAGCTGATCGAGATCCGCACCCGGCTGCAGATGGAGATCCGCGGCATCGTCGGCGGACGGGCCGGCGTGCGGCTGGAGGCCAAGCCGGCCAGCATCGCGGTGCACTACCGCGGCGCCGAGCCGATCGTGGCCCGCCAGGTGGTGGACGCGATCGAGGCCGGTCCCGCGTCCTGGCCCGGCGTCTACGTCAAGCGCGGCAAGGAGGTGCTGGAGCTCTCCGTCGTCACCACGCACAAGGGCTCCGCGATCGACCAGCTGCGCAGCCAGCTCTCCGCCAGCGCCGTGCTCTACATCGGCGACGACGTGACGGACGAGGACGCATTCGGCACGCTCCAGGGCCCGGACGTCGGCATCAAGATCGGTGACGGCGGCACCAAGGCCGGATTCCGCGTCGCCGAGCCGATCGAGGCCGCGCGCCTGCTCGCGCTCGTGCTCCAGACCCGGCGGAACTGGCTCTTCGGCGAGCACGCGGTGCCGATCGAGCGCCACTCGATGCTCTCCAACCGGCGCACGGTCGCGCTGATCACGCCGGAAGCCAAGGTCACCTGGCTGTGCCACCCCCGTCCGGACGCGTCCGCGATCTTCGCTGACCTGCTCGGCGGCAACCCGGCCGGCTTCTTCTCGGTCTCGCCGGAGCGCGGCGGCATCCCGCTCGGCCAGCGCTACCGGCCCGGCACCATGACGGTCGAGACCCGCTGGTCCGGGCTGACCGTCACGGACTGGCTGGACACCAGCGTGCACGAGGACGAGACCACCGAGCTGACGGTCGCGACCGCGGACTCGACGCTCATCCGCGTGCTCTCCGGGCACGGCAAGGTGCGGCTCGAGTTCGCGCCGCGTCCCGAGTTCGGCCAGGTCGCGGTGCAGCTCCAGCCGACCGGCGACGGCCTGCTGGTGCTCGGCTCCAACGAGCCGGTCGCGCTCTACTCCCCCGGCGTCACGTGGGAGGTCGAGTCCGACGGCGACCGGGACACCGCACGCGCGCTGGTCGACCTGACCGCGGCCGGCGGCGAGGTCACGCTGGAGCTGCGGTTCGGGTCGCACGACCTCGGCCACAGCGGCATCGTCGCCCGCACCCGGCAGGAGAACGCGGAACGCCCCTGGCGCGAGTGGGCAGGCGGCCTGAAGCTGCCCACCGTCGCCCGGGACCTGGTGCTGCGCAGCGCGCTCACCATGCGCGGTCTCACCCACGAGGCCACCGGCTCGATCCTGGCCGCGGCGACCACGTCGCTGCCCGAGGAGGTCGGCGGCGTCCGGAACTGGGACTACCGCTACTGCTGGCTGCGCGACGCCGCCATGACCGCCCGCGCGCTGGTCGACCTGGGCTCGCTCACCGAGGCCGAGGCGTTCCTGCGCTGGGTCGACGGGTGCGTGGAGCGCAGCGGTGGCCACCCCGAGCGGCTCCACCCGCTCTACACCATCGAGGGCTACGAGCTCGGCGCCGAGGCGGTCATCGACACGCTGCCCGGTTACGCCGGCTCTCGCCCGGTGCGCGTCGGCAACCTGGCCAACCACCAGCTCCAGCTGGACATCTTCGGCCCGGTCGCGGACCTGATCGCGGCCGTCGCCGACGCGCGCGGCTCGGTCCGCGACGAGGAGTGGGGCCTGCTCGACTCGATGGTCCAGGCCGTCGAGCGCCGCTGGCACGAGCCCGACCACGGCATCTGGGAAGCCCGCCTAGCCCCGCGCCACCACGTGTTCTCCAAGGTCATGTGCTGGATGACGGTCGACCGCGCGGTCAAGATGGTCGAGCGGCACGGCAACGGCCGCTCGTCGTCCGCCTGGGCCGCGCTCCGCGACACCATCGGGGCGGACGTGCTCGAGCACGGCTGGCACGAGGGCGTCGGCGCCTACTCGGTGGCCTACGGCGACGAGGACATGGACGCGTCATCGCTCTGGATCGGCCTCTCCGGCCTGCTCCCGGACGACGACCCGCGCTTCCTCGCCACGGTCCTCAAGATCGAGGCCGACCTGCGCTCCGGCCCGGTCGTCTACCGCTACCGCTGGGACGACGGCCTCCCGGGCCGCGAGGGCGGCTTCCACATCTGCACGGCCTGGCTCATCGAGGCCTACCTCCGCACCGGCCGCCGTGCCGACGCGGAAGAGCTGTTCACGCAGATGCTGGACACGGCCGGCCCGACCGGCCTGCTCCCCGAGCAGTACGACCCGATGGCCGAACGCGGACTGGGCAACCACCCGCAGGCCTACAGCCACCTCGGCCTGGTCCGCTGCGCCCTGCTCCTCAACAACGTCCTCACCCCGGCGTGACGACCGTTTAACCGTTTCACCAGGCTCCACCGGCCGCCGCGGGTCACTCGCGGCGGCCGGACTCTGTGAGTCTCCGGTCGTTTCCGCCGGTTGCCACGACAGCTCAGGAGATCGCCACTTCCATGATGAGGCGATCCTCCCCCGGACCGAGGTAGTCGATCTCCGTCCTCGCCACCCGGAATCCCACCTTGGTGTAAAGCGCGATCGCGGCAGAATTTCCTGGATCGACACTCAGGAAGGCCTGCTTGATGCCGGACGATCGCATTCCCCTGAGCGTGTGCTCGACAAGGCCTTGCCCGATGCCCTTCCGCACGTGGTCCGCGTGCACTCCCACCGACCAGAACCACCCGGTGATGCCGTCCTCGGCAGGAATGGCGATGACGTATCCGACGATGCCGCCGGCGTCCTCGGCCACGTAGAAAGTCGAACGATAGGCCTCATGAACCTGCCGAAAAAGATAGAACGGGTAGCTCAGATAGCCGAACAGACTCTCTTCGAGCGCGGTGACGTTCGCCAGATCACTGGAATCGGCGCAGCGAATCTTCAATGCAGGATGCACGACGATTCGTCTCCCTTGAGGTGGGTAGCGAGGCTGTAGACCCTGTTGTAAGTCATGATCATGTCCTGAATCTCCCCGAGATCCAGGGTGAAAGAGTTGCGATGCCCGCCGCTGTTATTCGTGAGCACCGCCCGGTATGCGCATGTCTCGTCCCAAACTATCATGTCGATCTGCAAATCAGGCGGTATGTCCTCCTTCCGGACCTTGAATACGTGCACCCCGGAGGCATGCTGATCCTCCGCCAAACCGTTCAGGGCATCAGTCCACTCGGTGTAGATGAAAATCCGCTCGACATGCACACCCCGATCAATGGCGGCCTTCAGCAGGCTCCAGTACTTCTTCCCCAAGGGCGACATCCACCAGGCGAGGTCAACCTCCTGAAGACTGGTGGCGCGAATGCTCCTCCGCGTCCTCGGAGCCTGGTCCAGAAGTATGCTGATGTCCTCGTAGTCATGAACTATGTGACCGCGCTCCAATTGCTTCAGACCTCGATCACTGTCCTCGATCAGCTTGCGGGCCGCCACCATCGCCGGGCTGTCGGGAAACCTCTGCTCGATCTTCTCGATCGACTCCGCCATGCCCTTCACGAGCCGAGGCATCCACGCTATGCGGCTCACCGCCTCGGTGAGGGACAGCTGGTGGATGATGCTCTTGGTCTGCCCGTTCTGGCGGACGAGATATTCGATCTGCACGGCCAGCATGGTCACCTGAAGCCCTGCCACGAAACTGACTATCGACTTGACGTCCGGCAACAGATAAGACATCAGACCGGCCACGATCGCCAGAACGACCCCAATTGCAACGATCATGACAATCCCCGTCCAGGATCCGATCGGCATGCTTCCCGCGTGACACTGCAATACGGCGAGTACGGTACACCGTCCCGCCGAATGCCAGCGACGCTATATGCGCCCTATGTCCGTTGTAGAGCCTGAGGCGCTACAGGCACAAGCATGCCAGTTCGCCACAAGACTTATTTCGATCTTCATGGCGACAATTTCGTCGATCTTGAATGCGAATTGATCGCGGGCCGGCGAGTCGCGATTCCCGTTTGCCGCGGGAGTCGGGACGAGCACGACATCTGCCGGGGCCCGGCACACCTGGCCGGTGCTCCGGGAGACGCCGCGTGGCCGGAACACCGGCCACGCGGCGGGTCAGGCGACCGGGACCGAGGAGAGCGCGTCCACCACGTCGCCGACGACGACGATGGCGGGTGGGCGGATGCCGGCGGCGGCGGTCTTCTCGACGACGTCGCCGAGGGCGGCGCGGACGACGCGCTGTTCGCCGGTGGTGCCCTCCTGGACGACGGCGGCGGGGGTGGACGGGGAGCGGCCGTGGGCCATCAGGGTGGCGGCGATCTTCGGGAGGTTCTTCAGGCCCATCAGGATCACCACCGTGCCGCGCATGCCGCCCAGCGACGGCCAGTCGACCAGCGAGGTCGGGTCGTCCGGGGCGACGTGGCCGGAGACCACGGTGAACTCGTGCGCCACCCCACGGTGCGTGACCGGGATGCCGGCCACGGCGGGCGCCGCGATCGAGCTGGTCACGCCGGGGACCACGGTGACCGGTACGCCGGCCTCGGCGCAGGCGATCGCCTCCTCGCCCCCGCGGCCGAAGACGTAGGGGTCGCCACCCTTGAGCCGCACCACGAACGCGCCCGCGCGCGCCCGGTCCACGATGATCCGGTTGATCTCCTCCTGCGCCTTCGCGGGGCCGTAGGGGATCTTGGAGGCGTCGACCAGTTCCACCTCGGGGCGCAGCTCGTCCAGCAGCAGGCCCGGGACCAGCCGGTCCGCGACCACGACGTCCGCGGCCGCGAGCAGCCGCCGCCCCTTCACCGTGATCAGCTCGGGGTCGCCGGGGCCGGCGCCGACCAGCACGACCCGGCCGGGCGCGGCCGCGGTCTCGGGTGCGGCACCGGAGAACCCGGCGGGCGCGTCCGGCACGTGGCAGCCGGGCAGCGTGCCGTCGGCCAGTCCGTCGCGGATCGCGTCGCGGACGACCTGGGCGCGGTGCGGGTCGCCGCCGCCGGTGACGGCCACGGTGACCGCGCCGTGCCGGGTGACCGCGGGCGTCCACGCGGTCGCGGCCGCCCGGTCGTCCGCGCGGACGCAGAAGACGCGGCGCTCCTCCGCGGCCACGCTGACCTCGGCGGCCGCCGCGGCGTCGTTCACCGCCACCTGGACCAGCCAGGCGTCGTCGACGTCCGCGGCCTCGAAACGGCGGGCGGCCCAGGTGATCCGGCCCGCGTCGGCCAGCGACTGCAGCGCGGGCGTGAGGTGCGGGGAGACGAGCAGCACGCGGGCACCGGCGGACAGCAGCGCGGGAACGCGGCGGGTGGCGACCGCGCCGCCGCCGACGACCAGGACCTTGCGGCCGGTCAGGCGCAGCGCGAGGGGATAGAGTTCGGTCACTTCTCGGACACTCCGGCGGAGTCGAAGGTGGCGACCTCGTGCAGCACGCGGACGGCGCCGGAGACGATCGGCAGCGCGAGCACCGCGCCGGTCCCTTCGCCGAGCCGCATGCCGAGGTCGATGAGGGGTTCGAGGCCCAGGTGGGCAAGTGCCGCGGTGGCGCCCGGCTCGACGGACCGGTGACCGGCGATCAGCGCGCCGGCCACGTCGGGGTGCAGCGCGGCCGCGATCAGCGCACCGGCCGCGGCGTTCACGCCGTCCACCACCAGGGGTACGCCGTGCGCGGCCGCCCCCAGCATGAACCCGGCGATCGCCGCGTGCTCCAGCCCGCCGACCTCCGCCAGCACCCGCAGCACGTCCGCGTCGCCGGGCAGGCGGCGCAGCGCATTCCGTACCACCGCGATCTTGAGCTCGAAGGTGTAGTCGTTGATGCCGGTGCCCCGGCCGGTGACCTCCGCCGGGTCACGCCCGGTCAGTGCCGCGATCAGGGCCGCGGCCGGCGTGGTGTTCGCGATCCCCATGTCGCCCGCGACCAGGATCTTCGCGCCGCCGTCGATCAGTTGAGCCGCCACCGTGAGGCCGGCGTCGATTGCGGCCAGTGCCTCGTCGTGCGTCATGGCCGGCCCGGTCGCGAGGTCCGCCGTGCCGGGACGGATCTTGGCGGAGATCAGGCCGGGCGCGGGGTCGAGCTCGGCCGCGATGCCGACGTCGACCACGTGCACGTCCGCGCCGGTCTCCCGCGCGAACGCGTTGATCACGGCGCCGCCGGCCAGGAAGTTCGCCACCATCTGCACGGTGACCTCCTGCGGCCACGGCGTGACGCCCTGGGCGTGGACGCCGTGGTCGCCCGCGAAGATCGCGACCGCGGCCGGCGAGGGCAGCGGTGGCGGACAGGCGCGGGCGAGACCGGCCAGCCGCACGGAGAGGTCCTCCAGCGCGCCGAGCGACCCGGCGGGCTTGGTCAGCCGTCCGTGCAGCGACCGGGCGGCCGCCATGGCCTCCTCGTCCAGGGGACGGATGTCCAGCGCCCGGATGGCCGCGAGCGTGTCCCGCATGGGTCAGCCTCTTTCCAGCAGTCCGCCGAGTGCGTCGGCGAAACGGTCAGTGGTCGCAGTGTCTCGCACCGCGACGCGTACGTAGTCCGCGCCCAGCCCCGGAAACGTGTCGCCGCGCCGCACCGCGAAGCCCGCCTCCCGCAGCGCCAGCCGCAGCTTGTCCGCGCCGTCCATTGTGACCAGCACGAACGCGCTCTCCGGCTCGCCCGGCACGGTGACGCCCGGCAGCGCGCGCAGCCGGCGGACAAGGTATCCCCGTTCGTCTGCCAGGCGCGCGGCGATCTCCCGTTCGGTGGCGACGGCCACGGGTGAGGCGCACGCCTCCGCGGCCGCGAGCGCGGGCGTGGAGACCGGCCACAGCGGCTGCACGGCCCGGCAGCGCGCGATCAGTTCCGCCGGACCGAGCAGGTAGCCGACGCGCAGCCCCGCGAGCCCCCAGGTCTTGGTGAGGCTGCGGACCACCACGAGACCCGGCAGGTCACGCCGCTCGGCCAGCGACTCCGGCTCCCGGTCGAGCCCGTCCCGGTGGGCGCTGTCCGCGAACGCCTCGTCGACGACCAGCACCCGCCCGGCCGCGGCCAGTGCCGCGATCTCCGCCGCCGGGTGCAGCACCGAGGTCGGGTTGGTCGGGTTGCCGATGAAGACCAGGTCGGCCTCGTCCGGAACCGGCGCGGACCCGAGCCGGAAGTCCCCGGTCAGGATCACCCGCCGCACATCGTGACCGGCGCTGCGCAGCGCCGCCTCCGGCTCGGTGAACTGCGGATGCACCACCACCGGGCAGCGCGCCCCGCGCAGCGCCTGGGCCAGCAGCACGAACCCCTGCGCCGCACCGGCCGTGAGCAGCACCTCCTCCGGCGGTCGCCGGTGCCGTGCCGCGATCGCCGCGGTCGCCGGACCGGGGTCCGGGTACGCCGCGAGCCCGGACAACGACGCCAGGATCGGTCCGGACAGCCAGTCGGGCATCGGGTCGCGACGGACGTTCACCGCCAGATCGACCAGTCCCGGTGCCACCTCCGCGTCACCGTGGTGCCCCAGCTCCTCCAGCACACTCCCGCCCTTCGCTCGCCTGCTTCGGTCCACCACAGCATGCGGGACCCCTCCCGCGCCCTCACAGACCGCCAGACGAGATGTGAGAAGCGGTTCAGTCCTTTCCGCCCTCAGATAAGCGAATATGTCCTACTTTTGGCGTATGGAGCGTGACACCTCGACGATCAGCCGGCTCGCGGCCCTTCTCCGGACCGGGATCATCGTCGGCGTGATCGTGGCCGGCATGGCGTACCCACTGGCCGCGCTCGCCGGTCTCGGTGCCAAGGTCGGCATCCAGAAGGTGCGCGAACTCCCCCGCGAGCTCACCGTGCCGCCCAGCGCCCAGACCAGCTACGTCTACGCCTCCGACGGCACGACGCTGCTCACCATGTTCTACGAGGAGCACCGCAAGCCGGTCGCGATCGCCGACGTCGCGCAGAACGTCCAGCACGCGATCATCGCGGCCGAGGACTCCCGCTTCTACGAGCACAACGGCGTCGACATGAAGGGCGCGGCACGCGCGTTCGTCGCGAACCAGCGCGCCGGCGGCGTCTCCCAGGGTGCCTCCACGCTGACCATGCAGTACGTCCGGATGGCGCTGCGCGACGGCGCCGACTCCCCCACCGAGGCGCTCGCCGCGACCGAGCAGACCACCGCCCGCAAGCTGCGCGAGATGAGCCTGGCGATGGAGGTGGAGAAACGAATGTCCAAGGAGCAGATCCTGGAGGGCTACCTCAACTCCGCCTACTTCGGGCACCGCGCGTACGGCATCGCCGCCGCCTCCGAGGTCTTCTTCTCCAAGACTGCGAACGACCTGACCGTGGCCGAGGCCGCGACGCTCGCCGGGCTGGTCAAGGCGCCCTCCGCGTACGACCCCGCCGGCAGCGACCAGCACGCGGCCACCGAACGCCGCAACTACGTGATCGACCGGATGGCCGAGGCCGGCTTCATCACCACGGCCGAGGCCCGCACCGTCAAGGCCGAGCCGATCTCGCTCCAGCTGACCAACCCGCCGAACGACTGCGTCTCCGTCGCCCAGGCCACCAACGACTGGGGCTACTTCTGCGACTACTTCAAGAACTGGTGGATGCAGCAGGAGGCGTTCGGCGCGGACCCGGCCGCGCGGCTGGACAGGCTGCGGCGCGGCGGCTACAAGGTGATCACCACGCTCGACCCGGCCGTCCAGGCGAACGCGCAGAAGCACGTGCTGGCGAAGGAGAAGACGGACAGCCGCTTCGCGCTCGGCACGGTCGCGGTCGAGCCCGGCACCGGCCACGTCCGCGCCATGGCCGTCAACCGGGTCTACTCGCTCGACCAGAAGCACAACGGCCGGCACAGCGACGCGCGGCAACGCCGGGCCGGCATCCTCGGCAACTACCCCAACACGGTGAACCCGCTGCTCGGCGGCGGCGACATGCCCGGATACCAGGCAGGCTCCACGTTCAAGATGTTCACCATGCTGGCCGCGCTGGAGGACGGCCTGCCGCTGTCCACCAGCTACTACTCACCACAGAAGCTCCGCACGAAGTACGCCGCGGACTGGAACGTCCGCGAGTGCGGCACCAAATGGTGCGTGCGCAACGCCAGCCCGACACAGACCGGCCGGAAGAACATGTGGACCGGCTTCGGCCAGTCCGTGAACACCTACTTCGTGCAGCTGGAGCAGAAGGTCGGCGCGCAGAAGGCGGTGAAGATGGCCGAGCGGCTCGGGCTCCGCTGGCGTACCGAGATCGACCGCATCCAGGCCTCCCCCGACCGGGCCCGCGGCTGGGGCGCGTTCACGCTCGGCGTCGCGGACACCACCCCGCTGGAGATGGCGAACGCGTTCGCCACCGTCGCCGCGGACGGGAAGTACTGCGAGCCGCTCCCGGTCACCTCCGTCACCGCGCCCGACGGCACCGAGGCCACCCGCGCGGTCGACGGCAAGCAGATCAACGTCGCCGACCCCCGCTGCCACCAGGCCGTCCCCGCGGACGTGGCCCGCGCCGCGACCGAGGCCGCCATGTGCACCACCCGCGCCTCGGAGAGCGGCCGCTGCGGCGAATGGTCCACCGCCCCCGACGTCAAGCGCACCGTCAAGCGGCAGGTCGCCGGCAAGACCGGCACCACCGACAACTACCAGGCGTCCTGGTTCATCGGATACGTCCCGCAGCTCGCCGTGGCCGCGT
Organism: Catenuloplanes japonicus; assembly: GCF_000717135.1. GTDB lineage: Bacteria > Actinomycetota > Actinomycetes > Mycobacteriales > Micromonosporaceae > Catenuloplanes > Catenuloplanes japonicus. Next base: position 155,458 of record NZ_JNXY01000031.1, on the reverse strand, counting down.
TCCTCTCCGACCCCGACAACCCCCAGCACCGCGTCGGCGACCAGAACGGCTACAAGCCCCGCGTCACGGTCGCCGAAACCCTCCGCGACGCCGTCCAGGACCAGCCCGTCCAGAAGTTCTCGCCGCCGTCCAAGAAGCTGACCCGCGGCGAATACACCGACAACCGCAACTACCGCTACTACGACTACCGCTCCTACCGCCGACGAAACTGACCCCCTGACCTCGGTCCGAGAAGCCAAACCCAGATCATCTTCCCGCTTCCGGCGTGGTTGCGGTCCGCATGCTCCCGCGGGCAAACCTCCGGGGATCGGAAGACTCCGCTGGCGCTCCGCTTCCGACCCCCGATCGGAGCCGGTCCCGTCGCTGGTCCCGGAAAACCTCCGCGCGCCGCCGACTTTCGTCATCGGCCGCCGGCTCACCACCACAGGACCAGCCCGCGCGACATGGCTCCCACACTGCCCACCGCCGACCCGCGACCACGAGTCCGGCCCACACGGCAACGGCAACCAGCGCCCGCCGCCAGCCTCTAACTGCGGGGCCGGCCCCGCACGGCACCCAATGCCCCGCCAGCGGCCCGCGGCCACAGATCGGTCCGGGCGCTCCGCGCCCGAAATATCGTCATTTAGCGGTCCGGCGACCGTGCTTGACTCCGCAGGCGCAAAGGAAAAACGGACCCGCGCAGAAACGCCGCACGGCGGATCCGGCCGTGCGGCAGGAGCCGGGTCTCAGCGGAGGTCGGCGGCGACCAGGGACCAGATCTCGAGGTCGGCGCGGGCGCCCTGGACGTCGCCGGCGTTGCGGAGGACACCCTCGTAGCTGAAGCCGGCCTTCTCCGCGACGCGGCGGGCCGCGACGTTGCCGGGGGCGACGCGGAACTCGAGGCGCTGGAAGCCGTGCTCCATGATCAGGGCGAACGAGACCGCGATGACCGCCTCCGCGGCCAGGCCGAAGCCGCGGGCTTCCGGCGCGAGCGCGACGCACAGCTCGGTGACGCGGCCCGCCCAGTCGGTGCGCTTGGTCCAGAGGCTGCCGATCAGCCGGTCGTCCTCGCGGCGGACGATGCCGAGGTGGTCGCCGGCGCCGCTGTCGCGCCGCTCCTGCGCGTCGTCGGTGCACCAGTCCAGCCCGTTTATCGGCGCGAGCTCCTCGCCGAACGGGAGCCAGCGCCGGGTCGTCCGGTCACTGAAGACGGGGGCGATCTCCTTGGCGTCGTCGCGGGTCAGCGCGCGGACCACGAGTCGCGGGGTGGAGACGGTCAACGCCGGGAACGTGCGCACCGCCACAAGGACACTCACGCGCCAGACCATACCGGCCGGGTACGACGCTTTTCCCGGGTTATCCGAGACCTTTCACCGGAAATAGTCGGCTTTGGGTCCTCGAAAGAGCCGATAAACGACAGATCACCACCGCCAGGAACCGCGGTATCACCCGCGAGTAGCCTGCGAGATGTGTACCGGTTCCTGTTCACCCCTCGCTGGCTGGGCTACCTCGCGCTGGCGGTCGCCGCGGCCGTGGTCATGGTCATGCTGGGCAACTGGCAGCTGAGCCGCTATCAGGAACGCACCGCGATCAACAACCGGATCGACCGGGCGGACAGCATCGCCCCGGTCCCGCTCGCCTCCGCGCTGGCCCGGCCCACGCGGACCGGCACGGCCGGCGACGCGCCCGCCACGGACGTGGAGTGGACCCGGATCACCGTCACCGGCCGCTACGACTCGGCGAACGAGATCCTGGCGCGCAGCCGTACCGTCGATGGTCAGGTCGGTTTTGAGATCGTCACGCCGCTGGTCCTGAGCGACGGCACGGCCGTCCTGGTCGACCGCGGCTGGATCCCGCCGGCGGACGGTGGCGCGCTGGCCCGCCCGCAGGTCCCGCCCGCGCCGACCGGCACCGTCACCGTCATCGGCAAGATCCATTTCTCGGAGAGCAAGGCCGGCGCGCTCGAACGCCGGGACGGCCGCCTGGAGACCCGCCGCATCGGCCTGCCGACGCTCGCGCCGGAGCTCCCCTACCCCGTCTACGGCGCATATGTGCTGCTCACCGAGCAGCAGCCGGCCAACGACGCCGCGTTCTCCCAGATCGAGCCCCGCCACGAGAACTCCTGGCAGAACGGCGGCTACGCCGTCCAGTGGTGGCTCTTCGCCGCCCTCGCGCTGGCCGGTTTCGTCTGGCTGGCCCGCCGCGAGGCCCAGGGCCCCACCACCCCCGACGCCCGCCTCCTCGCCGAGGAGGCGGAACACTACGCCCGCGTCATCGCCGAGCGCGGCTAGGAGACACCGTTTACCGGCGCCGAGCGCCCCGGTCCTCCCACGGACGCTCCGCGCCCGGAATCTCATGAAACAGGATCACGCTGCCGGACCACGCCGGAAGCGGGAAATGAATGAGATCTTGATCTGGGTTGTCGCCTCCCGGCCGACGCGAATACCGGCGGCGAGGCGCGGGCCCGGCCGTCGCGCCAGCGGGCTCGGGGTCTGGGGTCGCCCCCGGGCAAACTCAGGCGCCGGTGTGGATGGCGCGGACCGCGGTGATGGTGTCGGCCTCGGCGGCGGGCTTGTCGTCGCGGTAGCGGAGGACGCGGGCGAAGCGCAGGGCCACGCCGCCGGGGTAGCGGGAGCTGGTCTGGACGCCGTCGAACGCGATCTCGACGACCTGTTCGGGGCGGACCGTGACGACCCAGTCGCCGCGGTCGACGGCCAGGGCGAGGAAGCGTTCGGTCTGCCAGCGCAGCAGCTCGTCGGTGAGGCCCTTGAAGGTCTTGCCGAGCATGACGAAGCCGCCGTTCACGTCGTCGCGCGCGCCCAGGTGCAGGTTGGACAGCCAGCCCTTGCGGCGGCCGCTGCCCCACTCGACCGCGAGCACGACCAGGTCCAGCGTGTGGCGGGGCTTGACCTTGACCCAGGCGCCACCGCGGCGGCCGGAGTCGTAGGGCGCGTCCGGCGACTTGATCACCACGCCTTCCTGACCGGCGCGGATCGCGGTCGCGAACAGCTCGGCGCCGTGCTCCGGCGTCTCGGTCAGCGCGCGTCCGACGATCAGCTCCGGCGGCAGCGTGTCCGCGAGCGCGGCCCAGCGCGTGGTGCCGGGCGCGTCGAGCAGGTCGGTGCCTTCGTGGTGCAGGAGATCGAAGAAGTACGGCGTGAGGACGGTCCCGGTCGCGGACACGGTGCCGCCCGCGCGGGTGGCCGCGCGGGCGGACGTCTCCTGGAACGGGCGCGGCCGCCCGGTCGCGTCCAGCGCGATCGCCTCGCCGTCCAGCACCAGATCGCCGGGCGGCAGCACCCGGACCGCGTCGACCACCTCGGGTACGCGTGCGGTGATGTCGTCCAGGCTCCGGGTGAAGACCGCGACGTCCGTGCCGGAACGATGCACCTGGATGCGGATGCCGTCCAGCTTCACGTCGACCATCGCGGGTGAGCCGGTGCTCTCCAGCGCCGCCTCCACCGTGGGCGCGCTCTGGGCCAGCATCGGCGCGAGCGGCCGCCCGACGTGCAGCGCGAACGCGGCGAGCGCGGCCGCGCCACCGTGCAGCGCGGCCTCGGCCACGGTCTTCAGGTCGCCGCTGAGCAGCAGCGCACGGCGCACGGCCGGCGCGGGCACGTCCGCGGCCTTGGCGATCGCGTCCGCGAGTATGCCGGCCTGGGCGCCCTGGCGCAGTTCGCCGCTGAACAGTCCGGCCAGCAATCGCTGTTCCTCCGCGGTGGCGGCGGCGAAGAGCGCGCCGACCAGCGCGCGCCGCCGGGCCTGGGAGCCGGTGCCGGAGACGGCGGAGAGCTCCGTGACGGCGGCGTCGACCGCGCCGACGGTCAGCGTGGGCTCGGCGGCGGGGGCGGGCAGGTCGCGCAGGCCCGCCCAGCCGACGCCGGTCTGTCGTTGCCGCAGCTCACCCGCGAGGTAGGCGGCGCCGGCCGTGACCTCGCCGGGGTCGAGCCGGCGCAGTGCCTCGGCCAGCAGCTCGATCTTCGCCTTGCGTGCCGAGGTCGCCGCTACCGCGGAAGAGGTGGCTGCCAGATCAATGAACCTCACGGGTCCATCCTGGCAGCCACCTCGGACATTTATGCGGCAATGGGAGGCTCGACGATCTGCAGGCCCCGGGTGCGGATCGCCTCGGCGAGGCGGGCGAGCTGACCGTCCACTGCGACCAGCGCGGCGGACAGGTCGTTCAGGTGCTCGGCGAGAACGGTGTCGTCCCACCCGGAGACGTCCACGTCCCCCAGCGCGCTCACGGCGGCGTCCAGCCGCGCGATCACATCATTCGTACTCATGTACGAACACTAGCGCATTCAGCCCTTGTGGAGTGCTTTCGCCACAGTCGACAGCAGCAGCGCCTCCGCGAGGCACGCGCGCGCGAACTCGCCCAGGTGCAGGCTCTCGTTCGGACCGTGTGCCTTGGAGTGCGGGTCCTCCACGCCGGTGACCAGGATCGCGGCCTGCGGGAACAGCTCCTGGAACGTGGCGATGAACGGGATCGACCCGCCGATGCCGACGTCCACCGGCTCCGCGCCGTCCCACGCGGTGCGGAACGCGTCGCGCGCCGCGTCGAACGCCGGGCCGGTCGCGTCGATGACGGACGGCGAGCCGTCCTGCTCCAGCGTGACCGTGACCTGCGCGCCCCACGGCGCATGCTTCTCCAGGTGCGACCTCAGCGCGGTGTACGCGGTCTTCGGGTCGTCGCCCGGCGCCAGCCGCAGGTTGAGCTTTGCCTTCGCGGACGGGACCAGCGCGTTCGGCGCCTCGGCGGTGGGCGGCGCGTCGATGCCGAGGATGGACAGTGCCGGCTTGGTCCACATCCGGTCGGTGAGCCGGTCCGTGCCGATGAACTGCACGCCGTCGAGCATCCCGGCCTCGGCGCGCAGCCGGTCCTCCGGGTAGTCGAGCTCTGAGGCCGCGCGGCCGGCCAGGCCCTCCACCGCGACCTCGCCGGTCTCGGTGTGCAGCGTGCCGAGCAGCTTGACCAGCGTGGTCAGCGCGTCCGGCGCGATGCCGCCGAACATGCCGCTGTGGACCGCGCTGTGCAGCGTGCGGACCTCGACGAACGCGTTGACGATGCCGCGCAGCGAGGTGGTCAGCGCGGGGACGCCGACGTCCCAGTTCGCCGAGTCGGCGATCACGATCACGTCGGCGGAGAGCTCGTCGCGGTGCGCCTCGAGCAGCGCGTCCAGCGACTCGGAGCCGTACTCCTCCTCGCCCTCGATGAAAAGCACCACGCCGACCGGGAGCGCGTCACCGTACGCCCGGAGCGCCGCGATGTGCGCCATCACGCCGGCCTTGTCGTCCGCGGCGCCGCGGCCGTAGAGCCGGCCGTCGCGCTCGACCGGCTCGAACGGGTCGCTCTCCCACATGCTCCGGTCGCCGATCGGCTGCACGTCGTGGTGCGCGTAGAGCAGCACGGTCGGCGCGCCGGGCGGGGCCGGCCTGGTCCCGATCACGGCGGGCTGCCCGCCCGCGCGCACGATCCGGGTCTCCAGGCCCTCGCCGCGGAGCAGCTCGGCGACCGCGTCGGCCGAGCGCTCCACGTGCGAGAAGTCGAAGCCCTCGAAGGCGATCCCGGGGATCCGGACGAGCCGTTCGAGGTCGGCACGCACGCCCGGCATCTCCCGCAGGATCGCCGCCCGGAGCGCCACCTCATCCATGATCAAATCCGTCATGAGACCAATCTACTGGTCTTCAGCGCTTCCGTTCGTCCCCGGACGACGGCGGGCGGCACGGGCCGCGGAGTCCGCCGCCGTGCTCGCCCAGTCGCGCGCCTTGCCCGCCTGACTGCCGGCCCACTCGCCGATGTCGGCCGCGCCGCCGCTGAGCCGACGGGCCAGCGTGACCAGCGGGTCGGGCGAGTTGGCGAACGTCTCCCGGTACGAGTCGGCCGCTTCCTTCGCGGCCTCGGTGACCTTCGCGTCGCCGTCCGTGTCCCGGTGCGGGAAGTCGCCGCCGAGAATCCGGGCGTAGGCGCCGGAGTCGACCCACGCGCGCAGGTCAGCCGCGCGGGCGACCGGCACCGGGTGGCTGCTCCAGGCCGTCATCTTCAGCTTGTGCAGGCTGTCGCGCAGGTCGCCGCCGCCCTGATATTCCGCGGCCTGCTCCAGGAACGCGGTGGTGTCGATCTGGCTCAGATCGCCGCCGCCCGCGAGCTTCATCAGCAGGCGCAGCGCCGCGGCCGGGTCCTGACCGGCGAGCAGACCGGCCCGGTCGGCGGAGAGCTCGGCCTTGCGCCACCACTCGTACATCGCCGCGATGATCGCCCGGAGCGCGATCGCGCCGATCGGCAGCCAGGCCACGTTCGTCGCCCAGCGCGTCAGCACCATCATGATCGTCTTGTAGACCGCGTGGCCGCTGCGCACGTGACCCAGCTCGTGGCCGAGCAGCGTGCGCAGCTCGTCCTCGTCGAGCTGCTGGACCGCGCCCGTGGTGATCACGATGAACGGCTTGTCCAGGCCGATGGCCTTGCCGCCGATCATCGGGTTCTGCTCGACGTAGAGCTCCGGCAGCTCCGGGATGTCGAGCGCGGCGCCGGCCTCGGCATAACGCGCGTAGACCGACGGGTACTGCCGGTGGTCGACGCGGATGCCGCCGGCCAGGTACGAAAGGCGGAAACCGCGCTCGTTCCACATGCCGAAGAAGGCCTTCACCACGTCGTCGAAACCGCGCAGCTCGCGGAGCGCGGTCAGCGCGCCCCGGTCGGCCGGGTGTTCCCAGGCACGTGAGCTGATGCCGGTGAGCGTCACCCTCCGTCGCGCCGGTGTGCCGCCTGTGCTGTCGGACGTCATCTCACGCTCCCCAGAATCGCCGAACTTCCCTGCGATCGTGCCTCAGCCCGTCAAACCACGTCCAGGAACGCTCACCCTGAGTTCTCCCCTAGGGTCCCGATCACTGCTGGCGGATCGCCTCGCCGGCGATCTCGATCCGGACCTTCTTCCCCACCAGCACGCCGCCGCTCTCCAGCGCCACGTTCCAGACCAGCCCGAAGTCCTCCCGGTCGATCTCGGTGTGCGCACTGAAACCCACGATGTCCCGCCCGTACGGATCGCGCCGCGCCCCGCCGAACTCCACGGTCAGCTCCACCGGCTGCGTGACGCTCCTGATCCGCAGATCGCCGCTGAGCACGAACTTCCCCGGCCGCTTGCCCGCCGGCTCCGGCATGTCCACCGCGCGCCGCGAGATCTTGTTCCGCCGCAGATTCGCCCACAGGAAGATGGACTCGTCCGCCTCCTGGTATTTCACACCGGTGCTGCGGAACTCCAGCGCCGGAAACGACTCGACGTCCAGGAAATCGGCGCTGGACAGATGCGCGTCCCGTTCCGGATTGGTGGTGTCGATGCTGTTCGCCTGAATGACGGCGGTCACACTCGATTGCAGCGGATCCTCCGCCACGATGATTCTGGCCTGCCCCTTGGCGAACTCACCGCGCACCGGGCTGACCATCATGTGCATCGTGTGGAAGCCGATCCGCTTGTGGCCCTCGTCCAGGTCGTAGATGCCGGGCGACGGAATGATCAGGCCATTCCATTCCCGCGTCGGGCGATCTGACATCGCTCCGCGTACCCCCTGAATTGCTTTTGCCTTATCACGACTCTCCGTGACCTTTCGTCCGATTAGACCACAGCAACCCGCCGCCCGCCTTGTCCTGATTTCCGCCCCGGATGGCGGTTAAATGTGGCATTCATGCAAGGGTCGGCGAATTGCGGCAAGTAACGCGTTGCCATGAATTCACTGAGAGATCCCCGACATTCTCGGACAGAGCGTCGCCTCTCAATCACTGAGCGGACGAACACGCACGAATTCCGTCGGCGTCACGCCGTAGCGGCCGCGACGGGCGCGAATCAGATGGCCACGTCCGCGAAACACCAGGGCGCCGCGCGCTTGCCTGTCCGGCCGACCCGCATGTACTTTCTACATGGAAAGGGGTTTCCATGAGTGGAATGACAGGCGAAGAGGCCGCCGCCGCCCTGCGCACGGTCGATCGCGGTGTGCGGCGGGGCGCCGACGCTGTCCGCCCGCGCGACCCGAGCCGATATCTCCTGGTCACCGGCCTGCTAGCGATCGCCCTCGGCGCGAGTTTCGACATCCCGCCGTCGCTCTGGGGAATCGGCGCGATCCTGCGTTTCCCGCTACCCATGGTGATCTGCGCGATCTGGACCGTCTACTCCCGGTGGGAGTGGCAGGCCCGCCCGCGCTGGACCGGTTACGGGGCCGGCGTCGTCACCGCGTTCTTCGCGCTGCACGTGGCGGTCTTCACCCTCGCGAGCCTCGCCGGTCTGGCGTTGCGTGATGCGGGCGCGCAGGTCCCGTTCGCCACCGCCGGTCTGCTCTACGCGGTTCTCATGATGACGATCGTCGGCGTCGCCGCGCGTCGTCTCGCGGGCCGCTACGCCGATCGACTGGCCCGGGAGCCCCGATGACCGCTGCGCCGGAGCTGGATCCGATCATCAATACCACCACCCGGCTCGCCATCATGGCCGTGCTGGCCGGGGCGGAGGAGATGGAGTTCGGCGTCGCGCGGGAGGCGGCCGGCATCAGCGACTCGGTGCTCTCCAAGCTGGCCACCGCGCTGGAGAGGGCCGGATATCTGAGATTGCGCAAGGGAAGCATCGGGCGGCGCCCGCGGACCTGGCTTTCCCTGACCGACGCCGGCCGGACCGCGATCCGCGACCACGTCGCCGCACTGCGGGAGCTGCTGGCCCGCGCCGAGGCAACACCGCAGTAGTGGTGCGCCCGGCAGGACTCGAACCTGCGACCGGTGGATTAGAAGTCCACTGCTCTATCCAACTGAGCTACGAGCGCGCGTCAGCACGTGCAGATTACCGCCGGTGGCCGGGCCCCCGTGGAAGGGGGCATGGATCACCGTGCGAGCACATACTAGATTTTCGAGCGTGCAGGTGACGAGTACGACCTATTTTCCAATCCTGATCTCCGCCCGGGAAGCGGAGTTTCACCCGGATTGGGTGCTTGACCGGTTCATCCCCGGCCTCGCGGTCGGGTACAGCTTCGGTCCGCCGTTCGGCGAGCAGATGGTGACCTGGCCCGACCTGGAGAAGATGCGGGTCAGCCGGCGCACCGTCAAGCGCCAGGCCGAGGAGACGCTCTACCAGGCGATGTCCCAGGTGCGCATCCACGGCCAGCCGCCGTCGCTGATGCTCTCGTTCGAGGGCCTGGAGTCGACCGTGCTGCTGGTCGAGGAGTTCTGGAACGATCTGGCCGAGCAGGTGCCGGGCGAGCTGGTCATCGGCGTGCCCGCCCGCGATGTGGTGATCGTCACCGGCTCCGGGTCGGCGCCGGGCCTGGAGAAGACGCGGCGCGCGGTCGGGCGGATGTTCTTCGCCGGCGGCACCCAGCTGCTCATGCAGGATCTGCTGGTGTGGCGCGCGGGGAGCTGGACGCCGCTTCCTGCGGCTGCGGATCAGCCTCGGGAAGCGGAGATCCTCCTCCCGGAACTCGATCTTCCGGAGCCTGAGCCGGTGCCGACACGTACACCTGAGCCCATCGATCAACCTCAGTGAAGACGCGGTCGCGCACCTCCGGCCCGGAGAGCGTCAGGTCGTGCAGGCCGCCGTCGAAGCGCACCACCGTGATGTGACCGCCCAGGTGGGACGCCCACTTCGCCATGTGCTCGACGTTGAGCACCGCGTCGGCCAGCCGGGCGTCCTCGGCCCACTTCCCGCCGCGGTAGCTGCGCGCGGAGCAGGCCAGCAGGATCGGCACGTCCACGTTCAGCCCGTGCCGTAGCCGCGCCTGCGCGTCCCGGATCGCGTTCAGCCAGCCGAAACGCACCGGGAACCCGGCCAGCGGCTTCCACTCCAGGTTGTAGTCCCACTCGCCACGGTGGTCCGCGTGGATGCTCTCGCCGTACACCTGGTTGAGCCCCTGCGGCAGCATGCCGTAGGGGCGGTTACGCGTGGCCCGGCACAGCACGGACAGCAGCGGGCGGCGCATCACCCACGACATGTTCAGATCGAAGAACGGGCTGTTCAAGAACAGGGCATCAACCCATCCGCGGGTACGACGTGCGTCCGCCCACAGCGAGGCCACGAGCCCGCCCGTGGAGTGCGCCGCGACCAGCAGACGATCGTGCCCGTCCTCCTCGCGGATGATCCGGGTCGCCTCGTCCAGCTCCGGGAAGTAGTCGTCGATGCTGCGGCAGAAGTTGGGCGTCTGGTGCGGGAGCAGGCTCCGGCCGTACTTGCGCAGGTCGAGGGCGTAGAAGTCCCAGCCCCGGTCCGTGAAGAACTCGGCCAGGTGGGTCTGGAAGAAGTAGTCGACGAACCCGTGCACGTAGAGCACGGCCCGGCCGTCCGGGTTGTCGCTGCGACGGCGTACCAGTGTGGCGACGACCGGGCCCTCGTCGTCGTTCCCGAGGTCGATCGTGCGGCGCTCATAGGGCTCACCGAGGACGTCAGTCTCCACGTCAGCGACCCTACCCCCGTAACAGATCATCCGGCTGTCCGAATGGTTGTCCACAGGCGGATTCTCTGTCCACAGGCCCGGTTCTGCGGGTGTCCTCGGCGGAAGTCTGGACCCCTCACATCCGAGCAAGGGGGTCCCATGTTCGACACCTACGTCACCGTGGTCGGCAACGTGCTGACCGCACCCGAGTGGCGCCGCACCGAGAGCACGAAGGCGGTGGTCGCCCACTTCAAGGTGGCCTCCACCGCCCGCAAGATGGACCGCGAGACCGGCCAGTGGATCGACGGCAACCATCTGCGGGTGCGGGTCACCTGCTGGCGCCGCCTGGCGGAGAACGTGGCCGCCTGCGTGATGACCGGCGACCCCGTCATCGTGATCGGCCGGCTCTACACCCGCGACTGGATCGACCCGGACGGCAACCACCGTGTGCAGTACGAGTTGGAGGCCGTCTCCGTCGGCCACGATCTGAACCGCGGGCAGGGCACGTTCAAGCGCACGCGGCCCGGCGGCGCGGCTACCGGCGAGATCGCGGACGGCCTCGGCGACGATCACATCCGCGGCGAGGCCACCGAGCCGTTCACACCGGGCGGGCTCGACGAGCAGCAACAGCACGCGGACGGCGACTTCGACTACGAGCCGCCGGCCTCGCCGCTCGACCGCCCGGACGACCCGCTGGCCGGCGAGGATCTCGGCACCGCGCTGGACGAGCTCGACGACACGGCCGCCCTCACCGGCAGCCGCTGAGCCGGGCGATCACTGAGCCGGGCAGACACGAGCCGGGCAGCCGCTGAGATCGGCAACCGCTGGAGACCCCCACCGCCGCGAACCCCGGCAGGCGCGGCGGTGGGTCCGCCACCCATCGGCCGGTACCCGGCCGAGGCCTACCCCGCAGGCCCGCCCATCGGCCGGTGGGTGGCTTCCCTCATGACCGGCCCCGTCGCGGAGGCCGGAATTCCCAAGATCGGCCTCGTGCGGAGGCCACGACCCGGCGGTGGCTAGGCTGCCCGGCGGAGGTGATCCGGTGCCAACAAGAGCAGACTTCCGATCGCGTGAACGGCGTGCGGCGCCGGCCCACAGCCCGCGAACGGTCCTCAGCCCGCGAACGATCCGCGGCCCGCAGACGGACCGCGGCGTGCCGACGGACCGCGGCGTGCCGACGGACCGCGGCGTGCCGACGGACGCGGCCCGTGCGCGGCGACCGGTGTCGGCCGCACGGCTGAGGGCCGCGGAGGCGGTCGGGCTGCTCGCCGGCTACGGATTGGACGCGCTCTTCGGCGACCCGCGCCGCCTGCACCCGGTGGCCGGTTTCGGCACGGCCGCATCCGCGCTGGAGAAGCGGGTCTACGCACCCGACCGGGCGTCCGGCGCACGTTTCGCCGCGATCGCGGTCGGCGCGCCCGTGCTGGCCGGCGTCGTGGTCGCCGGGCTGACCCGCCGGCAACCCGTGCTGCGCGCCGTGGCCGTGGCGGCCGCCACCTGGACCGTGCTGGGCGCGCGCACGCTGCGGGCCGAGGCGCACACCATGGCCGGCGCGCTGGACCGTGACGACATCGAGGCCGCACGCGGCCGGCTCGGCCACCTGTGCGGACGCGACCCGTCCGCGCTGGACGAGCCGGAACTGTCCCGGGCCACCGTCGAGTCCGTCGCCGAGAACACCTCGGACGCGATCGTCGCCCCGCTGTTCTGGGGCGCCGTCGCCGGGCTGCCCGGCCTGCTCGGCTACCGCGCCGCGAACACGCTGGATGCGATGGTCGGCCACCGTTCCCCGCGCTACGCCCGGTTCGGCACGGCCGCCGCCCGGCTGGACGACGCGCTCAACCTGATCCCGTCCCGTCTGACCGCCGCGCTCGCGGTCGCGCTCGCACCGGTGGCCGGTGGCAGCCCGTCCCGGGCGCTGCGCATCTGGCTCCGCGACGGCCACCGCCACCCCAGCCCCAACGCCGGCCAGTGCGAGTCCTCCATGGCCGGCGCGCTCGGCGTGCGTCTCGGCGGCCGCAACGTCTATTTCGGCCGCGCCGAGACCCGCCCCCACCTGGGCGACGGCGCTCCCCCGCTGGCCCCCGACATCGCCCGCGCCGCCCGCCTCTCCGGCGCGGTCGGCCTGGCCGCCGCCACCCTGGCCGCCGCCTACCGCCTGTCCACCGCCGTCAAGGCCCGCCGCGCCACGGCCGCACGCGCGAGGAGCCCCCGATGAACCGTTCCGCCAGCCCGCCAGCCGCCGCAACCGCCATGGTCACGGCGCCCACCGCACGACCGATCGGCACACGCTCGCTCGGCACCCCACCGCTCGACGCACCGCCGCTCGACGCACGAGCCTTCGCGGCGCAGGCTGTCGCCGGGACGGAGGGCACGCGATGAGCGGCCGGCAGGCCGGCGGGCTGCTGGTCGCCGGGACCACGTCGGATGCCGGGAAGAGCGTGCTCACGGCCGGGATCTGCCGGTGGCTGGCGCGGCGAGGCGTGCGGGTGGCGCCGTTCAAGGCGCAGAACATGTCGAACAACTCGGCCGTGGTCGTCGGCCCGGACGGGCGGGGCGGCGAGATCGGCCGGGCCCAGGCCATGCAGGCCGCCGCGGCCGGGATCGCGCCGGACATCCGGTTCAACCCGGTGCTGCTCAAGCCCGGCAGTGACCTGCACAGCCAGGTGGTGCTGCTCGGCGAGGCGGTCGACACGGTGAGCGCCGGCAGCTACCGCGCGCTGCGCCCCAGGCTCGCCGGGACCGTGTTCGAGACGCTGGCCGAGCTGCGGGCCGAGTACGACGCGGTGATCTGCGAGGGCGCGGGCAGCCCCGCCGAGATCAACCTGCGGGCCGGTGACTTCGTGAACATGGGGCTCGCCCGCGGCGCGCACCTGCCCGCGATCGTGGTCGGCGACATCGACCGGGGTGGTGTGTTCGCGGCGCTGTTCGGCACGCTCGCGCTGCTCTCCGCGGAGGACCAGGCGCTGCTCAGCGGCTTCGTCATCAACAAGTTCCGCGGCGATCCCGGCCTGCTCCGCCCCGGACTCGACATGATCACCAACGCGACCGGCCGCCCCGTGCACGGCGTGCTCCCCTACGACCACGACCTGTGGCTCGACGGTGAGGACTCGCTGGCCTACGGCAGCACGCTCGGCCGCCCTGCCCCGCCGGTCGGCCGCGACTGGCTGCGCATCGCCGTCGTCCGGCTGCCGCGCATCTCCAACGCCACCGACGCCGAGGCCCTGGCCGCCGAGCCCGGCGTGCGCGTGCGGCTCACCGGCACCCCCGCGGACCTGCTGGACGCCGACCTGGTCGTGCTCCCCGGCTCCAAGTCCACGGTCTCCGACCTGCGCTGGCTGCGCGACACCGGGCTCGCGGACGCGGTCACCGCGCACGCCGCCGCCGGCAAACCGGTGCTCGGCATCTGCGGCGGCTTCCAGATGCTCTCCCGCACCATCCACGACGACGTGGAGAGCCGCGACGGCACCGTTCCCGGCCTGGGCCTGCTGCCCACCGAGATCACGTTCGCCCCGCGCAAGACGCTCGGCCTGCCGCACGGCAGCGCGTTCGGCACCGAGGCGGTCTCCGGCTACGAGATCCACCACGGCCAGGTCTCCACGGCCGGTGCCGAGCCGTTCCTGCGCTACACGGACGGCCGCCCCGAGGGTGCGATCGCGGGCCCGGTCTTCGGCACCCACTGGCACGGCGCCTTCGAGTCCGACGGCTTCCGCCGCCGCTTCCTCACCGAGGCCGCCCGCCTGGCCGGACGCCACGGCTTCACCGTCTCCCCCGACACGTCCTTCGCCGCCGCCCGCGCCCGCGGCCTCGACCGCCTCGCCGACCTCGTGGAGGAACACCTGGACACCGACGCTCTCTGGCGCCTCATCGAGTCCGGCCCGCCCCCGGGCCTGCCCTTCATCCCACCCGGCGCCCCTGCCTGACCACACCGGCAGCCCCGGCCTGACCCCCACACCGGCGACCCGGCCTGACCACACCGGCGACCCCGGCCTGACCACACCGGCGGCCCTGATCTGGCTCCCCACACCGGCGGCCCGGCCTGACCGCACCGGTGCCCCCTGCCTGACCTCACCACCGCATGGTGCCGGCGCCCACGCGCAGGAACCCGCCGAGCACCGCCGCAGCCCGGCGCGCGACGGCGGCGTATCGCCCGTCGGCGCCCGGCCGGAGCCCGGCCGGCGCCCGGCCTGCACGGCGGCGCAGCACCGGGCCGGCGTCGCGCAGGATGCCGAGGCGGGCCCGTCCCACCGGGAGGAATGAGCGCGGGCACCCCGGTTCTCGCCGCCCGCCGGCACCTCGCCCCGGCGCGATCAACGCGTGCGGCGCACCGCCGATCGCACGGGTCAGGCGTTGTCCGCCGCCTGGCCGGAGGCCGCGGCCTGCTGCTCCTGGGTGGCCGCCCAGCTGGCGAGCAGGCGGAGCGCGTCGCCGGACGGGGACCCGGCCTCGGCGGTGTAGGCCAGCAGGACCAGGCCCGGGTCCGCGCTGAGGTCCATCGTCTCGTAGGACAGCGTGAGGTCGCCGACGACCGCGTGCTGGAAGCGTTTCGTGCCGACGCGGTGGAAGCGGACGTCGTGGGCGGCCCAGCGTGTCCGGAACTCGTCGCTGCGGGTGGAGAGTTCGCCGACGAGGTCGGACAGGTCGCGGTCGTAGGGGTTGCTGCCGGCGGCGGAGCGCAGCGTCGCCACGGAGTCGTCCGCGGTCCGCTCCCAGTCGGGGAAGAACGTCCGGCCGCGCGGGCTCAGGAAGCCGAAGTGCGCGAGGTTGCCCGGCAGCCCGCGGTGGTCGAGCACCTCGGCGTAGAGCGCACGGCCGAGCCGGTTGGCGGCCAGGATGTCCATCCTGCCGTTCACGACCGCGGCCGGGGCCTCGGTCATCGCGTCCAGCAGGCGTCGCAGCCCGGGGCGCACGGTGCGGGAGACAGCGCCACGGCGGGAGACGGCACCACCGCGGGAGACGGCACCACGTCGGGTGACCGGCGTGCTGTTCGCCGTGCGGGCGAGGTCGTGCAGGTAGGCGTGCTCGGCCTCGTCGAGGTGCAGGACCCGGGCGATCGCGTCGAGCACGGGCCCGGACACGCCGCGCAGGTTGCCGCGTTCGACCCGGTTGTAGTAGTCGACGCTCACGCCGGCCAGCAGCGCGACCTCCTCGCGACGCAGCCCCGCGACCCGGCGCCGGCCGCCGTACGCGGGCAGGCCGGCCCGCTCCGGGGTGATCCGGGCGCGGCGCGACGTCAGGAAGTCCCGGATGTCCTGCTGCAGCGTCATACCCGAAGGCTAGATCGCCGGCGGCAGGACGAACCAGGGTCTGGCATTACACCGATACGGCGCCGGCCCGCGCGTAGAACGCGGCGAGGTCTTCCGGGTTCTTGAGGTAGACGTCGATGCGGCGGACGGCCCCGTCCGAGACCTCGTGCTGCTCGATCATCGTGAGCGGCAGCTTCTCGCCGGTGCTGTGCGCGGTGAGCACCCCGGTCAGGTGCCCGATCACGTCGGCTCCGCCCTCGTACACGTCGAAGTCGGTGATCTCGATGGCCGCGTGGCTCATCATGGCGCCCAGGATCGACGAGATGAACACGTCCCGGCCACGGTTCTCACCGCCGTACGGCAGCACCCGCGGCTCGTCGACGATCACGTCCGGGTCGAGCCGGGCGATGACGCCGGCCGCGTCGCCCGCGCTGAGCGCCCGGTAGAGCGAACGGACGACATCGACGTCAGTGCTGGTGGTGGTTGTCATGGTGATCCTTCCGAAAGGCCGGTAGCGGCTCACCCATTACGCCCCGGCCCGGGACCGCCTGGAAGGCCGCGCCTTTCCAGGCACTGCCGGTACACCCCTGCGGTCAGGCCTCGGACACGAGCCCGTTCGCGTCGATCGTCCGGGTGCTCCAGTACGTGTCCCACTCGTCGCCGATGTGCTCCGGGACCTTGCCCTCCGGGTAGCGGACGTATCCGGAGGGCGGCTGCTCGTCGTCCGCCACGCACGTGCGCCCGGTCGTGCTGTCCACGGCCTTGACCGGGTACTCCCCGTCCCGGCAGATCTTCTCCTGGCCGGAACAGCCCGCGGCGACGGCCGCGGTGAGCGCCAGGACGGGCAGCAGACGCGAGAGCGTATTCATGCCCCCGACGCTAGTCGTCCGGTGGCAGGAGGCAACCGGTGAACAGGCGGCCGGGCACATAGCCGACAGCTCAAAGCAGGATTCCCACCGGCCTCAACGGACTACGCTCGACCGACGTGACCAGGCCCCCAGATCGCACCGCCCGGAACGTGGCGCTGCTCGCGGAGCTCTTCCCCGCCTGCGTGACCGAGGTCCGGTCCCCGGACGGCACGCCCAGGACCGCGATCGACCTGGACCTGTTACGCACCGAGCTGGGCGAGTACCTGGTCGAGGGCCCGCGCGAGCGTTTCCACCTGGACTGGCCGGGCAAGCGGGACGCCCTGCTGGCCGCGAACCGCCCCGCGGTCCGGGCGCTGCGCCCGGACCGGGCGGTCAGCGAGGACTTCGACCGCACCCGCAACCTGTTCATCGAGGGCGACAACCTGGACGCGCTGCGGTTGCTGCAGGAGACCTACCTGAGCAAGGTCAAGGTCATCTACATCGATCCGCCGTACAACACCGGCAGCGACCGGTTCGTCTACCCTGACCGGTTCCGGGAGCGGGCCGACGACTACCGCACGCGGGCCGGCCTGGTCGGCAATCTGGCCACGGACGGCCGCTTCCACTCGAACTGGCTGTCGATGATGTACCAGCGCCTCACGCTGGCCCGCACGCTGCTGCGCCCGGACGGCGTGCTGCTCATCTCGATCAACGACGTGGAGCAGGCGAACCTGCGCCGGATCTGCGACGAGATCTTCGGCGAGGCGAACTTCCTGACCCAGTTCGTCTGGCTCAACGAGGGCAACGTCGACCAGCAGAGCGCGATCAAGGGCGTGCACGAATACGTGCTCGCCTACGCCCGCGACCTGACCCGGCTGGGCCGTCCCGCGATCATCGACCCGAACATCGAGGAGGAGAGCAAGCTCTTCAACGAGCGCATCGAGAACTCGATCACGAAGAACGGCCCGGCCAACCCGGAGTCCACGATCACGCTGCCGCGGGGCTTCCCCGCCTGGTTCGACAACGGATATATCGCGCCAAGAGACGATAAATACCCCAAAATTCTTGACCCCATCACCGTAGAAAACGGACGAACCACCCAACAGACAAGACTCAAGTCCGGTTGGAGCAGCCGCAACCTGCTCGAACTCTTCATCGCCAACGGCTGCACCCCGATCCAGGACGCCAAGGGCCGCACCACCACGTTCGCCCTGACCGACCGCGGCGCGATCTACTACGCCAAGCACCGGCCGCCGGACGCCGGCCACGTCGTCTCCGTGCTGCGCAACATGGGCACCACCAAGCAGAACAGCGCGATGCTGGCCGGCTGGGGCATCGAGTTCTCCTACCCCAAGCCGGTCTTCCTGATCGAGTTCCTGATCCGCACGTTCACCACCGCGAACGACGACGCGCTGGTCCTGGACTTCTTCGCCGGCTCCGCCACCACCGCGCACGCGGTCTTCCGGGCCAACGCGGCCGACGGCGGCAACCGCCGTTTCGTGCTCGTCCAATACCCCGAGCCGTACCCCGGCCCCGGCTTCGACACCATCGCGGACCTGGCCCGGGAGCGGATCAGGCGGTCGGGCGCGGAGGTCAAGGCGCAGAGGGCCTGGGCCGGGGACACCGGTTTCCGCAGCCTCCGTCTCGACCTCCCGAGCCTGAAAGATGCACGGCGCGAACCGCACGAAATACGACAAAAAGACCTGGAACACGACGCCGACCGCGCGCTCCCCGGCCGTACCGGCGAAGATCTGCTTTTTGATGTCCTGATCCGATTCGGTGTCGACCCGGCCGAACCCATCGACCGCCATCACATCGCCGGTCACGCCGCCTTCACCGCCGGTGACCTGCTGGCCTGCCTGGACACCCACCCGCCCTACACGCCGGAGCTGTTCGCGGAGGCGGCACGACGACGACCGGCCAGGATGGTGCTGCGCGATGCCGGGTTCACCGGCGACGAGCTGCGGATCAACGCGGAGCGCCTGCTCGGCCCCGGCATCGACCTGCGGGTGCTCTGAGTGCGCCTGCGGTACGCGGTCCAGCCGCACCAGACCGAGGCCGTGGCCGCCGTGGTGGACGCGTTCGACGGCCAGCCGCACGTGGCCGGCCCGTCCAACGCGCCGTTGCGGATCGGCGCGGACCGCCTGCTGGCGAACGTGCGCGCGGTCCAGTCCCGGCAGAGCCTGCCCGCCGACGCCACGCTGATCCCGAGCGCGGGCTGCCCGGTCAACCTGGACGTGGAGATGGAGACCGGCACCGGCAAGACCTACGCCTACATCAAGACCATCTTCGAGCTGCATCAGCGGTACGGCTGGGGGAAGTTCGTCATCGTCGTGCCTGGCATCGCGATCCGGGAGGGCGTGGACCGCTCGTTCGCGCAGACCGCCGAGCACTTCATGGCCGCGTACGGCAGGAAGGCCCGCTTCTTCACCTACCGCTCCCGGCACCTGCACCGGCTGGAGAGCTTCGCGTCCGACCCCGGCATCAACGTCATGATCATCAACATGCAGTCGTTCACCGGGGCCGACCGCCGGCGCATCCACACCGAGCGTGACGACTTCCAGTCCCGGCGCCCGATCGACGTGCTGGCCGGCGTGCGCCCGGTCCTGATCCTGGACGAGCCGCAGCGGATGGAGGGCGGGCGCACGCTCGGTGCGCTGGCCTCGTTCCGCCCGACCGCGATCCTGCGCTACTCCGCCACGCACCGCATCGCCCGGAACCTGGTCCACCGCCTGGACGCGCACGACGCCCACGCGCGCGGGCTGGTCAAACGCATCGCCGTGCACGGCGTGACGTCCGCGGCGAGCAGCGAGGAGGCGTTACGGCGCGTGCAGATCCGCGAGGCCGTGCGCGCGCACCTGGAGCAGGAGGAGCGGCTGCGGCCGTACCGCGTGAAGGTGTTGTCGCTCTTCTTCATCGACGCGGTGGCGCGCTATCGCGACTATGCGCGCGCGGACGGCAAGGGCGACTACGCGCGCGTCTTCGAGGAGGAGTACACGCGGGCCACCGGCAGCGGCACCCCGGCCGACGTGCACCGCGGCTACTTCTCGATCGACCGGCGCACCGGCCGGATGCAGGATCCGGACGTGCCGGACGACGAGGACGCGTTCGACCTGATCCTGCGCGACCGCGAGCGGCTGCTCTCCCCGGACGAGCCGGTCCGGTTCCTGTTCTCGCACTCCGCGCTGCGCGAGGGCTGGGACAACCCGAACGTGTTCGTCATCTGCATGCTCAAACGCGGCGACAGCACGATCTCCCGCCGTCAGGAGGTCGGCCGGGGCCTGCGTCTCGCGGTCGGCCCGGACGGCGAGCGCCTCACCGACCCCGCCCTCAACGAGCTGACCGTGATCACGCCGGAGTCCTATCGCGACTTCGTGGCCGGCCTGCAGCGCGAGTTCCCCCGCCCGCCCGAGGTCCACAACGCACGCTCACCCCGCCGACCGAGCACAAAGGTCCCGCAGAAGGCCCTGATCACGCTCGACTCCGCCGCCCTGATCACCGCCTGCGTGACCGCGCTCAACACTCGCCTCCCCGCCGCACCGCCCCGCTACACGATCACCACCGCGGCCGGCACGCGCGACGCCGAGCCCGGCCTGAGCGCCACCACCACCCACGACCTGCTCGGCGAACTCGCCACCGGCACCGGCCTGACCCGCCGCACGCTCGCCACCATCCTCACCGCGCTCCACCCGTCCGTCTTCGCCGGCTTCGCCCACGACCCCCGCGCCTTCCTCACCGCCGCCACGGCCGTCATCACCACCGAACGCTCTCTGGCAGAGCACCCCCTCCCTTGATATCGTCCGATATCCGGAGGTGACACCATGACGGACATCCTGATCCGCGATGTGCCGGACGAGATCGTCGCCGCGATCGACGCGGACGCCGGCAAGCTCGGCATTTCCCGCACCGAGTTTCTCCGCCGCGCGCTTGCCAACTCGGTCTCACGCTCGGGCCAGACCCGGCTCGCCGATCTCGCGTGGTTCGAGCAGACCTTCACCGACCTGTCCGACGATGACCGGATGAACGAGGCATGGCAGTAGGACTCTGGCTGATCGACAAATCCGCGCTGGTCCGCCTGGCCCGGAGCCGCGACGCGGCCGAGTGGGCCACGCGGATCGACCGGGGCCTGGTGGAGATCACCACCGTGACGCTGCTCGAAGTGGGCTACTCGGCCCGCTCCGCAGCCGACCTCCGGCTGGCATCCCAGCGGCCCCCGCTGTCGCAGATGCCGATCGCGCACCTCACCCCCTCGATCGAGCGGCGCGCGATCGAGGTGCAGAAACTCCTCGCCGATTCCGGCCACCACCGCGGGCCGGGCCTTCCCGACCTGCTCATCGCGGCCGCCGCCGAGCTGACCGCCCGCACGGTCCTGCACGTCGACAAGGATTTCGAGATCATCGCCGAGCTGACCGGCCAGCCGGTGGCGCGTCTCGTCATCGGCTGACGACCCACGCCCCCTTTAAAAGATCAAAATCACGCGTGGGTACGCCCCACCCGCCCGACGCGCCGCTCCGTGACCGACGGCCCGCCCGTCGACTTTGGTATACGCACCGATCGACCAAAGCCCGACGCGCCGCCGCCCCGGACCCGGCAGGCTGGACCCCGTGCAGAAGGCCCCACGCTCGTTCGCCGACCTCGCGCTGGTCTGCGCCGGCTTCCCGCTCGGCGGCGCCGGCCTCGGCTGGCTGTTCCACCACTTCTGGGGCTGGATCAGCGACCGTGAGTGGATCCCCTGGCTCGGCCTGGCCCGCTGGATCGCCGGCTGGCCCGAGCCCTGGGCGCTGATCGGCTTCGTCGGCGCCGGTCTGCTGGCCGGCCTGGCGCTGACCGCGTCCGCGTTCTGGGGATACGTGGTGATCGGCGTGGAGGCGGACGAGCTGGTGGTCCGCCGCGGCGACACGACAAAGCGGGCCCGGCACGCGGAGGTCGGCACGGTCTGGGTGGAGGAGTCCGGCGGGCTGACCGGCAAGGAGCTGGTCGTGCTTGGCCGCGACGGCGTCGAGCTGTGGCGCGTCCGCGGTGACCTCCCGCCCCGGCCCGGCATCGAGACGCTGCTCACCGCGCACGGCCTCCCGTGGCGCTCCGGCGGGGATCCGTACGCGTCCTCGTACCGCCGCTGGGTCGAGGGTCTTCCCGAGGACGACGCGCCCGGCGGCCTCCCCCGCGGGGCGAACGCGCTGCTCAACGCGCGTCAGCGCGCGCTCGGCCGGGACGATCGCGAGGAGGCCGACGCGCTGCGGCAGGAGCTGTCCCGGATCGGCATCTCGCTCAAGGACGAGAAGGACCGGCAGCACTGGCGGCACACCGCGCGGTAGCTTGATCCCCGATGAACGCGGACCTCCGACTCGGCCGCCCCGCAGGCCGCTGGGTCCTCCTCGCCACTGTGCTCGGCTCCGGGCTGGCCTCGATCGACGCCACCGTGGTCAACATCGCGCTCCCCCGCCTCGGCGCGGAGCTGGACGCGGGCGCGGCCGCGCTGCAGTGGACCGTGAACGGCTACACGCTCAGCCTGGCGTCGCTGATCCTGCTCGGCGGTTCGCTCGGCGACCGCTACGGCCGGCGCAGCGTCTTCGTGCTCGGCGTCGCCTGGTTCGCGCTCGCGTCGCTGCTCTGCGGCCTCGCGCCGAACGTGGAGACGCTCATCGCCGCACGCGTGCTCCAGGGCATCGGCGGCGCGCTGCTCACCCCCGGTTCGCTGGCGATCCTGGAGGCCGTGTTCGTGCGCGAGGACCGGGCGAAGGCGATCGGCGCCTGGTCCGGGCTCGGCGGTGTGGCCGGCGCGATCGGCCCGTTCCTCGGCGGCTGGCTGGTCGAGGCCGCGAGCTGGCGCTGGGTCTTCCTGATCAACGTGCCGCTCGCCGTGCTGGTCGTCCTGGTCGCGCTCCGTCACGTGCCCGAGACCAGGGACGACGGCGCCCCGCGCGGCCTGGACCTGTCCGGCGCGATCGTCGGCGCGGTCGGGCTCGGCGGCCTCACCTACGGCTTCACCGCCTGGCCCGCGCTCGGCGCCGCCCACCCGGTCGTGCTCGGCACGCTGGCGCTCGGCCTGGCCGGCCTGGCCGGATTCGTGCTGGTCGAGCGCCGTTCCCCGCACCCGATGCTGCCGCTGACCGTCTTCTCCTCGCGCGCGTTCTCCGCCACCAACCTGGCCACGTTCGCGGTCTACGCGGCCAACGGCGGCGTCTTCCTCTTCACCGTGCTGAACCTGCAGGTCGTGGCCGGTTTCAGCCCGATCGCGGCCGGCACGGCGCTGCTCCCGCTGACCGCGATGATGCTGGTGCTCTCCTCCCGGGCCGGCGCGCTCGCGGAACGTATCGGCCCGCGCCTGCCCATGACGATCGGCCCGCTGATCTGCGCCGCCGCGCTGCTGCTCTTCGCGCGGGTCGGCCCGGACGCGAGCTACCTGCGCGACGTGCTCCCCGCCGTGCTCGTCCTCGGCCTCGGCCTCTCCGCCACCGTGGCGCCGCTCACCGCGACCGCGCTCGGCTCGGTCGACCGCCGGTACGCGGGCGTGGCCAGCGGCGTCAACAACGCGGTCGCCCGCGCGGCCGGCCTGCTGTCCGTGGCCGTGCTGCCGCTCGCGGCCGGCATCGGCACCGGCAGCCTGACCGACCCGGCCGCGCTGCACCCCACGTACCGTTACTCCATGTGGATCTGTGCCGGCCTGATGACGGCCGGTGCGGTCATCGCGTTCGCCGGTGTGCCGGGCCGTCCCCGGCACGTCGACACACCGGTCCGGACCCACTGCGCGCTGGCCGACACACCGCTGCACCCGGCGGAGAAGCCGCGGTGACAGGCGCTTTGACAGGCGGCCGGTGCAGCGCGAAAAATCCCACCGAACACGCACGTACCGACCTCGGGAGTTCAATCGATGGGCAACGCCTCCATCTTCCTGCGCGAGTTCCTGCGCTCGCCCGCGCGCACCGGGGCGATCGCACCCAGCTCGCGCCGGCTCGGCGAGGCGATCGTCGCGCCGATCCCGGAGAGCGGTGACCCGATCGTGGTCGAGCTCGGCCCCGGCACCGGCGCGTTCACCACGGTCATCCAGGAGAAGCTGGCCGGCCGCGGCCGCCACCTCGCCATCGAGCTCAACCCGGCACTCGCCACCATGATCGCGGCCGGCCACCCCGGCGTCGAGGTCATCAACGGCAACGCCGCCGACCTCCCCCAGCTGCTGGCCGAGCGCGGCATCGACCACGTCGACGTGGTGATCAGCGGCCTGCCGTGGGCCTCGTTCCCGCTCAGCGCGCAGCGGTCCATCCTCGAGGCCGTCCACGCCGCCATGTCGCCGACCGGCGCGTTCACCACGTTCGCCTACACGATGGCCGCCTGGACGCCCGCGGCCCGCCGGTTCCGCGCCATGCTCGAGCGCACCTTCGAGGAGGTCGTGCTGGGCCGCACGGTCACCGCCAACCTCCCGCCCGCCTTCGTCTACTACGCCCGCCGCTCCCGCGTCCTCACGAACGTCTGAGCGTTCCCGCAGGGCACGACGCCGGGGCCGTAGCCGGCCGCGCCCGGTTACGGCCGCCGGGCCGGCACCACCAGCACCGCGATCGCCACCGACGCCGCTGCCGGCGCGAACCCGGCCGCCGCCGACCCCACCCGCTCGATCAGCACCCCGGCCGCCGCCGAGCGCGGTCGCGGCGATGGTGAGCAGCGGCCCGGCCGCGAAGATCAGTTCCTGGACCGCGGTGTCCAGCGTGCAGGCCGTGTGCACCCGCTCCTCCGGCAGTTACGGAGCGAGGTCAGGTCCGCGCCGTCCAGCGGCAGATCCGGGGTCATCCACACCCGGAACGCCGTCAGCCTGCCCGTCACGCGAACGCCCTACCCGTTTCCCTCAGGAACGCGCCCCTGAGTGAAGACTCGCGGGAACAACCGGATCGCAACCGTTCGCAACCCTGTTCGCACCCGTGGAATTTCACAGTTCTCCCTGGCCAGAGAGGTACACCAGCAGGGGGAACACACGATGAGCAGCATTCCGATGAGCGACCGGGACCGTGAGGACATGATCCGCGCGAACATGCCTCTGGTCGGCCACCTGGTCCGCGAGATGCTCGGCCGGGTCCCGGCACACGTCAACCGCGACGACCTGACCTCGGCCGGCCTGGCCGCGCTGGTCACCGCGGCCCGCGCGTTCGACGTCGAGCGTGGCATACCGTTCCACCGGTTCGCGGCCGCCCGGATCCGCGGCGCGCTGCTGGACGAGCTGCGCGGCCTCGACTGGGCGTCCCGCTCGGTCCGGTCCCGGGCCCGGCAGACCGACGTGGCCCGGCAGCACCTGACCGCCACGCTCGGCCGTACCCCCTCGGTCGCGGAACTCGCCGCCCACCTCGGGATCCCGGCCACGGAGATCAGCTCGGTCGAGGACGACGTGCAGCGCGCGGTCGTGCTCTCGCTGCAGGGCTTCACCACCGGCAGCGCCGAGGACATGGTCACGGAGCCGACCATGGGCCCGGAGGACCTGCTGGTCCACCGCGAGCGGATCGGCTACCTGCACAACGCGATCGAGGCGTTGCCCGAGCGGCTGCGCATCGTGATCACCCGCTACTTCCTGAACGACGAGCCGATGTCGGTCATCGCGGCCGAGCTGGGCGTCACCGAGTCGCGCATCTCCCAGCTGCGCGCGGAGGCGCTGATGCTGCTCAAGGACGGCCTGAACACGCACCTCGACCCGGACCAGGTGAGCGGCAACGGTCGGCCGGACGGCTGTGTGGCCCGCCGCCGCGCCAGCTACTTCGCCCAGATCGGGACAAAGGGCACGCTGAGCACCCGCCTGGCCCGGACCAGCCCTCAGGGGTTGCCGATGGCGGCCTGACGATTCGGGCTCCACAGCAGCTCACACCATGGGGTAATCGAGAAGAACCGCACTGTGAATCGTGTGTATGGTGCAAGCAACTCGATCTCCAGGAGTACGCGTGAGCTCCGCTGACACCACCCCCGAGGGCGAAGGCGACTTCACCCACCGGCAGATCATGACCATCCTCGCGGGCCTGATGATGGGCATGTTCCTGGCCGCGCTGGATCAGACCATCGTCGCCACCGCGATCCGCACCATCGCCGATGACCTGCACGGGTTCTCCGTGCAGGCCTGGGCCACCACCGCGTTCCTGATCACGTCCACGATCTCGACGCCGCTGTACGGCAAGCTCTCCGACATCTACGGCCGCCGCCGCTTCTTCCTGGCCGCGATCGGCATCTTCGTCGTCGGCTCGATGCTCTGCGGCCTGGCCGACAACATGTACCAGCTGGCCGCGTACCGCGCGGTCCAGGGCATCGGCGCCGGCGGCCTGATGTCGCTGGCCCTGGCGATCATCGGCGACATCGTGCCGCCCCGTGAGCGCGCCAAGTACCAGGGCTACTTCCTGGCCGTCTTCGGCAGCGCCAGCGTGCTCGGCCCGGTGCTCGGCGGCCTGTTCGCGGAGGCGGACGACCTGCTCGGCATCGCCGGCTGGCGCTACATCTTCTACATCAACGTGCCGCTCGGCCTGCTCGCCATGGTCGTGGTCGCCCGCGTGCTGCACCTGCCGCACCACCGCACCGACCACCGCATCGACTGGCCCGGCGCGCTCGCGCTGATCGTCTGCCTGGTCCCGCTGCTCACCGTCGCCGAACAGGGCCGCGACTGGGGCTGGGACTCCACGCGCGCGATCGGCTGCTACGTCGTCGGCGTCATCGGCCTGGTCGCGTTCATCCTGGCCGAACGCGCGTACAAGGACGAGGCGCTGCTCCCGCTCCGCCTGTTCCGCATCCGCACGTTCGGCGTCGGCGCGGCCAGCAGCTTCGTCGTCGGCATGGCCATGTTCGGCGGCCTGATGATGGTGCCGCTCTACCTGCAGATCGTGAAGGGCTCCACCCCGATGGTCGCGGGCCTGCAGATGATCCCGTTCGTCTTCGGCATCATGACCGGCTCGATCGTCTTCGGCCAGATCATCTTCCGTACCGGCCGCTACCGCGTCATCCCGATCATCGGCTCCACGCTGATGCTGGTCGCGCTCTTCCTCTTCTCGCTGATCACCGCGGACACGCCGCTCCCCGCCGTCATGGCGATCATGCTGCTGATGGGCCTCGGCCTCGGCGGCAACATGCAGCCCATGGTCACCGCGGTCCAGAACGCGGTCTCCCCGCGCGAGATCGGCACCGCCACGTCCGCCGTCACGTTCTTCCGCCAGATGGGCGGCACGCTCGGCACCGCCGTCTTCCTCTCCGTCCTCTTCGCCGCCGTCCCCGGCAAGATCCGCGACGCGTTCACCGCCGCCGAGTCCGACCCGGCCTTCCAGCAGGCGCTCCGTGACAATCCCACCCAGGCCCAGGCGCTCCAGGCCGGCCAGTCCACCGAGGGCCTCAACGACACCTCGTTCATCAACACGCTCAGCGACGTCGTGGCCCACCCCTTCAAGGTCGGCTTCTCCGAGTCCATGAGCCTGGTCTTCCTCCTCGCCGCCATCATCATGATCGCCGGCCTCGCCGTAGTCCTCTTCCTCCCCGAACTCCCCCTCCAGAACCGCTCCGCCGCCGCAGCCCGCGCCGCCGAGGACCGCGAAGCCGCCGCCGGCGCGCTTTAACACCCTGGGACCCCATACCTCGCCCTTGACGCACCACCCGTTTCGCAAAATCCAGACCCAGATCCAGATCCTTTTCCCGCTTCCGGCGTGGTGCAGCCCGCATGCTCCCGCGGGCAAACCTCCGCCGCCCCGAAGACTCCGCTAACGCTCCGCTTCGGCCCGCCGTTCGGAGCCAGTCCCGTCGCCGGTCACCCCAAACCCACCGCCGCCCATTCCCACAGCAGGCCGGCGGTCCCGGGAGCCGGCGGTCCCGGACGCCGGCAGTCCCGTGGCACCGGCAGTCCCGGATGTCGGCGCCAGACCGGACGCCGGCGCCAGACCGGACGCTCCGCGTCCGAAATATCACCATTTAAGGCCTACAGCCTTGGTCCTCAGGCGGCCCGCTCCAGCCACGATCGCCAAAGGATCATTGACTGTTGCGAAAAGGCGGTCAACAGCGCTCGTTGACCGCCTTTTCGCAACAGTCAATGATCCTTTCCCAGAATGTGGATACACATATGTCAATAACCTTCTCCTCATGTTCGCCTCGAAGCGACCGGCATCCGGCGGTCCCTCCGTTCGCCACAGAGCCGCAAGCACACCTCGGCCAAACCTCGGTCCCCTTTATCCCGAAATTTCGTCCCGGGTCACTGGCACGGCCCCCGGCCAGGCTCCGGCGGCTCCGTGAACCGGGGTCGACGGAGGTAGGGCTGGGCCCAGCTGCGAGCGGGGGTGCAGCGTCATTGCCCGGAATTCAGCGTGATTGATCTACTCGGATTCATGCGATCTTCCGCCCTGACCAGTACCGGCGCGCTCTGTCTGGTCGCCGCCGCACCGACATTTCTCGCCGCGAATGTCGTCGTCGGGCTCGGCTGGCACGATCCCGCCTTCAGCTGGGCCACCAACAACATCAGCGATCTCGGCAACGTGACCTGCGGTGTCTGGGACACGACCCGGCCCCGATACGTCTGCTCGCCGTGGCACGACGCGATGAACCTCGCCTTCGTGCCGACCTCGCTCCTGCTTGTCTCCGGTCTCCTGCTCACTCGGCGAGCCTGGGGCACCGGAGGCACGAGCCGCGCCGCCCGGTGGATGCTGCTGGCCGGTTCCGCCGGTTTCGGCCTGGCAGGCGTCGCCCCGGCCGACACCCACGAGAACCTCCACCTGCTCGCCGCACTCCTGATCTTCGCGTGCGGGAACCTCGGCCTGATCATGGCCGGATTCGCCCGAACCGGCATGCTCTTGTCCAGGCTGCGCCCGCTCACGCTGGTGTTCGGCGCGCTCGGCACCGCCGGCAGCGCACTGTTCATCGCCCAGCAAGGACTCGGCCTGGGAGTCGGCGGCATGGAACGCGTCGCCGGCCTCTCCATGCCCGTCTGGATCTGCGTCGTCGGCGCCTTCCTGTATCACACGACCCGCGCCGGCGACCCCACGCCGAGAAGGCCGGCCGCTGAAGGCGACCACCCGGGGTTTTCGTGAGCAACGACGCGACCGGCTCCGAGCGACGTGCGGAGCACCGGCGGAGCCCGACGCGAGGTTTGCCGCGGGAGCCGCTCAGGGTGACCAGCGGCGGTGATGGGAAAGCAAAGGTTCTAGGGTTTAGGGCATGGCTGTTGTGAAGATCAATGCGATCGATGTTCCCGAAGGCGCGGGCCCGGAGCTGGAGAAGCGGTTCGCCGCGCGGCAGGGCGCGGTGGAGGGCTCCAAGGGCTTTCTCGGCTTCGAGCTGCTGCGACCGGTGAGCGGCGAGTCGCGGTACTTCGTCTACACGAAGTGGGAGAGCGAGGAGGACTACCAGGCCTGGGCGCAGGGTTCCGCCCGCGCCGCGCACGCCGGCGAGCGCGCACGCCCGGTCGCGAGCGGCGCCAGCCTGCTCGAGTTCGAGGTCGTCCAGAGCGCCTGACCACCCGCCCGACACGACACCACACAGAGCAAGCCGCACGAAGACAAGCCGCACGAAGCAATCCGCACAAGGCGGCCGCACAGAGCCGGCCGCGCAGGGCACCTACCCGCCGGACCGGCGCTGCGCCGTCTCCAGCAGTCGTTCCGCCACCACGCGCGGGCTGACCGCCAGCCGGGTCGCGGTCTCGTCGATGAACTCGAACGCCTCGGCGGGCCCGCACCCGCGCTGCGCCATGATCAGCCCCACCGCGTGGTTGACCGTCGCATCGGACGGCTCCGCGGCCGGCGCCGGCGTCTCCGCGGCTCGCCGCAGCACCTCGCCCAGCAGCAGCGCGGCCTGCCCCGCGATCGCCATCGCCGCGACCATCCGGTCCGGCCCGATCGCGCCCGGCTCCGCGAGGTAGACGGTGAGCGCGCCCACCGCGTCCCGATGCACGTCGATCGGGAGCGCTATCGCGGTCCGCAGCCCGGCCTCGACCGCGGCCATCTGCAGTCCCGGCCAGCGCTCGTCGGCCGTCAGATCCTCGCTGATGACCGGTTCCCGGGTGTGCAGCGCGTCCAGTGACGGCCCGGCCGCTTCCACCTGCTGCGCGTCGTCGATCTTGCGACGACTGCTCTCCGAGGCGGCCGAGATCGCGGCGCGGCCCTCGGTGATCAGCATGACGGAGCAGCGGGCCACGCCGGGCACCGCGAACGCGGTGAAGCGGGCCAGATCGGCGAGCGCGGGTTCGATCTCGTGGGTGCCGAGCAGCATCGCGGTGAGCTCGTGCAGCAGGCCCACCAGCTCGACGCTATGCGGGCCTCCATCGTCGTCGACGGGGAAATTCACCCGGCCACGCTACCAGCGGTACCGGTTCCGCGCAGTGTCCGACTGATCAGTCAGTGGCCGGCGCTCTCGTACCGCCGGACGCCCCGATGGTAGATCCGCACGCCGAGAATCAGGCTGTACGCGGCGACCAGCGGCGTCACGATCGCGGCCCACCAGTACCGCCCGGGGTCGAGCAGCCAGCTGACCGGAAAATACGCCGTGAACGCGAACGGGATCACGACGGTCAGCACGCCGCGCAACGCCACCCCGAAGATCGTCAGCGGGTACCTGCCGAGCGTCCCGAGCTGGTTGATCGCGAACGCGAAGCCGGAGTGCGGCGCCTGCAGCCAGAACGAGATCGCGCAGCTGGCGGCCAGGACCGAGACCCGGATGGTGACGGCGCTCACCAGCAGCACCGCCCCGACCAGCACGGTGAGCGGCGACCAGGAGATGTCCGCGCGGGAGAGCGCCCACCCGATCATGCAGGTGGCGACCACCACGTCGCCGGCCCCCTGCAGCCCGACATAAGAGCCGGAAACCTGGAGCATCACCGGGTACGGCCGGACCAGCGCATAGTCGAGGTCACCCTGATTGACCAGCCAGGCCGTACGCCACAGCCCGTCGAAGAACAGCGGCGACATCCCGAACACGAACGACGCGAACCCGTAGAGCAGCACCGCCTCCGTGAACGTCCACCCGTGCAGCGCCTGGACCTGCGCGAACACCGCCCCGAGGAACGCCAGCCCGACCAGTTGCTGCAGCAGTCCCGCCAGCACGAGCAGCCAGAAGTCCGCCTCGTACTCCATCATGCTGCGCACATGCGCGCCCAGACTGCGACGATAAATCCATAAAATTCGCGAGATCTCAGCCACCGTGCACCGTCAGCCTCCGAATCGCGAACCGCCAGGCCAGCCGCGCCGCGAACCACAGTGCGACGGTCCACAGCACCTGCACCAGGATCAGCTGCACCGCGTGGAAACCGGACACCGCGCCCACGTAGATCAACGCCGGCGTCGACACCACGCTGGCGAACGGCAGCACGCCGGACACCGCCTGCAACCACCCCGGCAGCAGCGCGATCGGCACCAGCGCACCGGACAGCAGCGCCGAGATCGTCTCCCGCGCCCAGAACAGCCCCACGTAGTTCTGCGTGTAGAAGCAGAGCGTGCAGGTCAGATACATGATCCCGAACTTGAGCGGAATGACGGACGCCATGGCCGCCAGGAACAGCAGCGCCTGCACACCGTGCGGCACCAGCACCGGCCCCGTGATGATCACCACCCCGCAGGTGACCAGCCCGACCGAGAGCAGTTCCATGCCCACGCCGCCGAGCGCCTCCGCGAATCGGGACCGCTGGTAGTCGACCGGCTTGACCAGGTCCAGCGCGACCCGCCCGTCCAGGATCCGGTTCGCCATCCGGAAGTCGCCGTACGCGGCCAGCAACGACCCGGTCCCGAACGTGACCAGCAGGTACGCCCGCATCTGCGCCCAGTCCAGCCCGCCGAGCGACCGTTCGCCCGAAAGCAGCGCGCCCCAGATCGCGAACAGCGACACCATCGGCAGGATGCCGCCGAGCACCCCCAGCCAGAACGACATCCGGTACGCCAGCACGGTCCGCGCCGACGTCCGAAATAGCCCAAAATAAGCGACATAGGAGCTCACGCCAGCCTCAGCTCCCCCGCGTACACCTTGCGGATCACGTCCTCGATCGCGGGCTCGTCGATGCGCAGCTCCACCACCTCGGCCAACGGCAGCACCGCCGAGATCACCGCCCCCGCGGTCTGCCGGAACCGATCCACCGTCACGGTGAACTCGCCCGGTTCGTCCCCCGCCACCACGACCGCGTCCGGAAGCCGATCCGACAGGGAAGCCAACGGCACCGGCGAGGCCAGCTGCAGGTGGATCCGCCGCTCCCGGGCGAAGTCGTCCTTCACCGCCGCCAGCGACCCGTCGTAGATCACCCGTCCCCGGTCGATGATCACCAGCCGCTCGCACACGTCCTCGATGTCGCCGAGATCGTGCGTGGTCAGCATGATGGTGGTCCCCTCGTCGCGCAGCTGCCGCAGGAACTCGCGCACCCGGTCCCGGACCGCGATGTCCAGCCCGATCGTCGGCTCGTCCAGGTACGCGATCCGCGGCCCGTGCAGCAGCGCCGCCGCCAGGTCCGCCCGCATGCGCTGGCCCAGCGAGAGCTTCCGGGCCACGACCGGCAGGATCGAGCCCAGGTCGAGCACCTCGTCGAACCGCTTCATCCGCGCGCGATACAGCGAGTCCGGCACCCCGTACATGTCCCGCAGCAGCGTGAACGACTCGCGCACCGGCAGGTCCCACCAGAGCTGACTGCGCTGGCCGAAGAGCACGCCGACCTGCCGCGCGTTCGCGATCCGGTCCCGGTGCGGGGAGAGGCCGGCCACCCGCACCTCGCCCGACGTCGGCACGATGATGCCGGTCAGCAGCTTCACCGTGGTGGACTTGCCGGCGCCGTTCGGCCCGACGTAGGCGACCGCCTCTCCGGGCTCGATGCGCAGGTCCACCCGCTCGACCGCGGTCACGTCCCGGTAGCGGGGCGACACCAGGTGCCGCAGCGCGCCGCGGAAGCCGGGATCCTTCACCGGCCTGCGGAAGACCTTGGTCAGTCCGGTGACCTCAACCAGCGACATGCACCGATGTTCGCAGAGCCGGACGAGACGGTCGACTCCATTAAATCGGCCGAAGAACCCCCGTTTTTCAAGATCGCTGTGTTACGGATTGACGGCAAAAATGACAACTCGAAGGAGGCCGGCGTGAGCCAGACAGTTCGCGGGGTTATCGCCCGAGCGAAGAACGCCCCGGTGGAGGTCGTGCCGATCATCGTTCCGGACCCCGGGCCGGGCGAGGCCGTGGTGAAGATCCAGACCTGCGGGGTCTGCCACACGGACCTGCACTACAAGCAGGGCGGCATCAACGACGAGTTCCCGTTCCTGCTCGGCCACGAGGCCGCCGGCACGGTCGAGTCGGTCGGACCCGGCGTCACCGAGGTCGCCCCCGGCGACTTCGTGGTGCTGAACTGGCGTGCGGTCTGCGGCGACTGCCGGGCCTGCCGCAAGGGCAAGCCGCAGTACTGCTTCGCCACCCACAACGCGAAGCAGCCGATGACGCTGGAGGACGGCACGAAGCTCTCCCCCGCGCTCGGCATCGGCGCGTTCATCGAGAAGACGCTGGTCGCGGCCGGCCAGTGCACGAAGGTGGACCCGGCCGCGCGTCCGGCCGCGGTCGGCCTGCTCGGCTGCGGCGTGATGGCCGGCATCGGCGCCGCCATCAACACCGGCAACGTGCAGCGCGGTGACTCGGTCGCGGTGATCGGCTGCGGCGGCGTGGGCGACGGCGCGGTGGCCGGCGCGGCGCTGGCCGGCGCGACCACGATCATCGCGGTCGACACCGACGACCGGAAGCTGGAATGGGCCAAGGGCTTCGGCGCCACCCACACGGTCAACGCGCGCGAGGGCGACGTGGTCGAGGCGATCAAGGCGCTGACCGGCGGGTTCGGTGCGGACGTGGTGATCGACGCGGTCGGCCGCCCGGAGACCTGGAAGCAGGCGTTCTACGCCCGCGACCTGGCCGGCACCGTGGTCCTGGTCGGCGTGCCCACGCCCGAGATGAAGATCCCGGAGATCCCGCTGCTGGACGTCTTCGGCCGCGGCGGCGCGCTCAAGTCCAGCTGGTACGGCGACTGCCTGCCCACGCGCGACTTCCCGATGCTCACCGAGCTCTACCGCCAGGGCCGCCTGGACCTGGACGCGTTCGTCTCCGAGGAGATCGGCCTGGAGCAGATCGAGGAGGCGTTCACCAAGATGCACCGCGGCGACGTGCTCCGCTCGGTGGTGATCTTCTGATGCCCGCGCGCATCGACCACACGGTCACGTCCGGCACGTTCAGCCTGGACGGCCAGACCTTCGACGTCGACAACAACGTCTGGGTCCTCGGCGACGACACCGAATGCGTGGTCGTCGACGCCCCGCACGACGTCGACGCGATCCTCGAGGCCGTCGGCGGCCGCACCGTCAAGGCGATCCTGGCCACCCACGCGCACGACGACCACGTGCGCAAGGCCCCCGAGCTGGCCGAGGCCACCGGCGCGCCGATCCTGCTGCACCCGGACGACCTGCCCGTCTGGCAGCTCACCCACCCGGACACGCAAGTCGGCGGCTCCCTCGCGGACGGTCAGTCCATCGAGGTCGGCGGCGTCACGCTGCACGTGCTGCACACGCCCGGCCACGCGCCCGGCGCCTGCTGCTTCCACGTGCCCGCGCTCGGCGTCGTCTTCACCGGCGACACGCTCTTCCAGGGCGGCCCCGGCGCCACCGGCCGCAGCTTCAGCAGCTTCGACACCATCATCGAGTCGCTGAAGGCCAAGATCCTCACCCTGCCGCCGGAGACCGTCGTCCACACCGGACACGGCGCCAGCACCACCATCGGCGCCGAATCCCCGCACCTCGACGAGTGGATCACCCGGGGCCACTGACCTCGCCACCAGGGCCGCGCGGGCCACTCACCACCCGCGCGGCCCGGGAAAATCCAGATCCAGAGCCGGATTCACCCACTCAGTGGGTGGTCCGGCAGCGTTGCTCCCGCGGGCCGGCGGATTCGCCGTGGTCCGGAAGACCCCCACGGGCGCACCACGCGGCGGCCTGCCCTCAGCGTCGGCACGCGACGGGTCTTCTGCTCTGGGCGTGACCAGACGCAAAACCGCCGGCCCGCGGGAGCATGCGGTCCGGACCACCGCGAAAGCGGGAAAATCCAGATCTTGATCTGGCCTTTAGTCCGGCGGCTCCTCGGAAGCGGCCTCGACGGACGTGCGGTGCTCCACCGAGCCGTCCGGCGATGCGGCCGTCCGCTCGTCCGACTCCCGCAGGATGCCCTCTGCCTGCGCCTCGATGTCGTCGCTGCCGACGCGGCGCTCCTCGGGCAACAGCGACGCCGCCCGGCTCTCCACCCGATCACTCATGCTCGCTCCGTACCCACGTGGAGCGTTTTCAGTCACGATCACGACCCTGACAGCAGACGCGAGGCGTGGAACGCGGTAAGGTGTCCGGCGTGACGAAGTCCTTTTATTGGTTTGGGTGGCCGGCCCTGAGCGCCGGTGACTCAGCCATGGTCTGACGTCACCACAAGCCTTCAGAGAGCCGGCCGGGGCAGGGAGCTTCTTCCCTGCCCTTTTCGCATGCCACAAATGCTGCCCGGCTCTCCAGGTCACCGGCCCTGGATCGGCCGGTGAAAGGAATCCTGCAATGACGTCCTCACGACGGGTCACGGACCAGCGGATCGACAAGGTCGTTCCGCTGATGACGCCGGACCTGCTCCACCACCACCTGCCGCTGAGCGACGAGCTGGCCGACCGGGTCATCGAGGGCCGCCGTGCGGTCGCCCGCGTGCTGGACGGCGAGGACGATCGGCTGCTGGTCGTGGTCGGCCCGTGCTCCGTGCACGACCCGGTCGCCGCGCTCGATTACGCCCGCCGTCTGCGCCCGGTCGCGGAGCGCCTCGCCGACGACCTGCTGATCGTGATGCGTGTCTACTTCGAGAAGCCGCGCTCGACCGTCGGCTGGAAGGGCCTGATCAACGACCCGGCGCTGGACGGTTCCGGCGACGTCAACACCGGCCTGCGCATCGCCCGCCAGCTGCTGCTGCAGGTGCTGGAGCTGGGCCTGCCGGTCGGCTGCGAGTTCCTCGACCCGATCACGCCGCAGTTCATCGCGGACACCGTTGCCTGGGGCGCGATCGGCGCGCGAACGGTGGAGAGCCAGGTGCACCGCCAGCTGTCCTCCGGCCTCTCGATGCCGATCGGCATGAAGAACCGTCCGGACGGCGCGATCAGCACCGCGATCGACGCGATCAACGCGGCCAGTGTGCCGCACGTGTTCCCCGGCATCGCCATGTCCGGCACGCCGGCGATCCTGCACACCCGCGGCAACGCGGACTGTCACCTGGTGCTGCGCGGCGGCAACGACGGTCCGAACTACGACGCCGCCTCGGTCGGGAACGCGCTGGCGCAGCTGCGCAAGGCCGACCTGCCGGAGCGGCTGATCATCGACGCCAGTCACGCGAACAGCGGCAAGGACCACCGCCGCCAGCCGATCGTGGCCGCGGACATCGCGGAGCAGCTCAAGGCCGGCAACCGGGGCATCTCCGGCGTGATGCTGGAGTCCTTCCTGGAGCCGGGCCGGCAGGATCTGGACCCGACGCGTGAGCTGACCTACGGCCAGTCGGTAACGGACGGCTGCATGGGCTGGGAGCAGACCGAGTCCGTGCTGGACTCGCTGGCCACCGCGGCCGCCGCACGCCGCGCCGCGGTAACCGTCGCCTGACAAGTCCCCCACACAAGGCCACAAAATGGCCGACTGACGCGCTGCCCGGGGCCCACCGGCCCCGGCTCACGCTCTTATGTGCAGCCTCGTCACCGTCGACGACGGACTCGTGTACGTCTGCACCAGATCACACAACCGGTTCGCCAGCAGCAGCCCTCGCCCGCGCGGGCTGGAGTCCGGCGGCCGGATCCGCCCCGCCATCCAGTCCGTGATCTCGCCGGGCCCGCGCACCTCGCAGATCACTCGCCCGCCGTCCCACCACGCGCGCACGGTCCCGCCCGCGCCGCCGTGCTCCACCGTGTTGGTCGCGATCTCGTTCACCGACAGCTGCAGGTCGACGACCCGCTCCGGTGCCAGCCCGGCGGCCCGCGCCTGCGCCCCGGCCAGCGCCCGCGCCGCCCCGAGCGTGTCCACGCCGAACCCGACCTCGTCGACCGGCCCGGCCGGCTCCGGCAGTGGCTGGTTGAGCAACGCAACGGTGGCGAGCGGATCCGCGTATCCGCCGGTCGTCCGCACCTCGCCGTCCTCGAGCATGGTCGGGTGCGTGCGGCGCACGTACATCAGCACGCCCGGGTGCAGGCCGTCCGCGTCGTACGGGCAGAGCACCTCCGCGTCCGTGTCCGCCATCGCCACGTTGATCAGCGCCTCGTGCTGCACGCAGCCGGGGATCTCCTCCGGCGCCCGGCCCGGCCAGATCGGCTCGCCGACGATCCGCACGGGCCGCCCCGCGTGCTCCTCGGTGAAGGCGCGCAGCACCCACGGGATGATCCGGTGCGGGTTGCGTCCGGCCTCGCGCATGTCCAGGAACCGCACCCGTGCCGCCCGCGCGCCGAGCCGGTCGCGCAGCAGGTCGAGACGCGGTTGTGGCACCGCGACCAGCACCGGCCGGCCCAGGTCGAGCCCGGCGGTGAGGAACGGCAGCGTACCCGCGAGGTACTCCCCCACGTCGCGGTAGAGGAACCCGTGGTGGGCGAACGTCATCAGCTGTGCACCTCGATTGTTCTGGGCCGGCCCCACATCACGTCGATGATGCGCAGCAGTTCGGGTGGCGGGTCGTGCAGCACGAGCCGCCGTCCGGCATCGAGGCGCCCGGCGGCCGCGACCAGCGCGGTCACGCCGCCGACGTCGATGAAGGCGAGCTGAGCGAGCTCGAGGTGCAGGTCGGCCGTTGCCGGCACCCCGGCGAGCGCCCGGTCGAGCACCGCGCGCGTCCCGAGATCCGCCACCCCGACCAGTCGCAGTCCTCCGCCGATCGACTCGATCCGCAGACCACCCGAGCCGGTCGTCGCCATCTGCCGTGCCACCCTCTTCCCGTCCCGACGCCTGCGACTCTAAGCCGGGACCTCCTGGCCGATATCACCCAACCGGTCCGTCGCCCTCACAACGGAGGACGAACCCGCCCATAACAATGAGGTACGGACCCGACCGCAGATACAGCGCCGCCGGGCACGAAAGCAACACGCCCCGCCGGGAAAGCCCGGCGGGGCGTGGAGAGAAAGGGTGTCGGTGTGCCGGTCGCCTCGCGGCGAGTGGCGCGACGCGGCTCCTGCCGAACGGTATTCCGCGAAGGCTTAATGGTGAGGCCCGGGGACACTGAGCACACCGACACCTGACCTAACCTTCGTCCACCGGCCCCTGTTCCTGAGGCCGATGTATCAGGAATCACAGTTCACCCGTCCCGCAGGCGGTGCGGGTCGATCTCCCGGCCCGGGTGCCGCGTGAGGTACTCGGTCTCCAGGTCCGCGGTACGGCGCAGGTGGGTGGCGAGCGCCGCGTCCGACGCGTGCCGGAGCGTGTCCAGCCGGGTGCGGTGCAGGCTCGCCACCTCCCTGATCAGGTCGTCGTCCGACAGTTCGGCCGGATCCACGCCGGGTTCCGCGAAGACGTCGGACCGGTGCCGCAGGTGGTCACCGTCCCACTCGTCGACCCGCTGCTCGGGGCTGGCCGGCACGGGATCGGGCAGTGCCGTCTGCTCCGGCCTCGGTGGCACGTCCGGGTTCGGGTGGAACGCGGTGCCGGACCCGGACGGCGAGCCGTCGCCGTAGCGCACTGAGTCGGTCATCGAATGCCCCTCTCCTCGGTGCCCCACGGTTGCCCGTTCACCGCCCCGCCAAACCCTTCTACAGGCTGGCCTGCGCATATACGGCGATGGCGTCGCGCAGCAGCGGCGCCAGCCGGGGGTCCCGCGCGTCGAACCGGGCCCGGAAGTCCGGACTGTCGACGTAGAGCTGTCCCAGTCCGGTGTACGACTCGCGGTCCGGCGTCCAGTGCTTGCTGATCCACCGGTAGTGGTCCGCGATCACGGCCTGGACCTCGGCGGACTCCGGCGCGGCACCGAGCAGCGCGACCAGCCGGTCCTCGATGCCGGCCCACTCCTGCTGCAGGCCGGCCCGGTTGCCCGCGGTCCGATGCTTGGAATCCGCGATCGCGGTGGCGGCGCCCTCGCCGTACCGCTCGATCAGCTCCGCCTCGTACCGGGCCTGCCGGTCCGCGTCGAAGCCCTCGAAGAGCTGTTCCGTGCTCATCTCCGTCCCACCTTCCAGTTGGGTGATGGTGGCCTCGACCGTGTCCGCGAGCCGGTCGAACCGGTCACGTTCCTCGATCAGCCACCGATGGTGCCGACGGAGCTGGCCGACGCGGTCGGCCTCGCCGGAGACGACGGCGCCGATCGTCTCCAGGTTCATGCCGAGCTCACGCAGCAGCATGATCTGCTGCAGCCTGAGCAGTTGTTCCCGCTCGTAGTGCCGCAACCCGCCCGAGCTCACCCGGGCGGGACGCAGCAGTCCGATGTCGTCGTAGTGCCGCAGCGTCCGGGAGGAGATCCCGGCGAGGCGTGCCACTTCCGCGGTCGACCAGCTCACGGGAACGACGCTACGAGTTGACGTAGCGTCAACCGCAAGCTTCGTTATCTACGACGCTGCGTCGGAGACGCCGGAACGCCCCGGTACGCTCGCTGACATGAAGCGGCTCCTGACACCGCGGTGGATCGCGGTCCACCTGGCCACGGTGCTGCTCGTGATCGCGTTTCTCCTGCTGGGCTGGTGGCAGCTGTCCCGGGCCGAGGCCGGCGGCAACCCGTCCAGCTGGGGCTACATGCTCGAGTGGCCGGTCTTCGCCGCCTTCGTGATCTTCCTCTGGGCCCGCGAGGCCCGCGCCGTGCTGCGCCGCGACAGGCCCCCGCCCGCCGCGCCCACCCCCGAAGAGCCAGATCAACAGCAGCTGAGGGTACGACGTCCGGTGCGCACCGCCGCGGTCCAGCGCGCCACCGGCCGCTCCGCCTACGGCCCCGCCCAGTCCCCGGCCGACCGGCCCGAGAACCCCTAGCAGCGACTAGTTACCCGGCCATCCGCCGGACGAAGGGAAGGCAGCGGTGCGCGGAGCGCTGATCCGCTATCGGACGATCGCGTACGTCGTCGGTGTGGTGCTGATCCTGCTCGTGGTGATCGGCATGCCGCTGAAGTACATCTGGCACGAGCCGGTCGTGGTGCAGACCATCGGCCCCGGCCACGGCTTCCTCTACATGATCTACCTGATCGCCGCGTTCGACCTGGGCCGCCGTGCGGGCTGGCAGCCGAAGCGCCTGGTGCTGGTCATGCTGGCCGGCACGATCCCGTTCCTGTCCTTCTACGCGGAGCGGGTGGTGACCACGCGCTGGATCCCCGCCGAGCGCGTCGCCGGTGATCAGGTGCAGGCCCCGGTGATCGAGCACCTGCGCTGACCGACGCGACCGTGACACACGACCGCCCGGCCGAGCAGCAGCTCGCCGGGCGGTTTCGTTTCCGAGGAGCCCGGTTCTAGCCGAGATCTCCGCTACGCACCGTGGTGACGAAGGCCTGCCAGGCCGGCCCTTCGAAGCTGATGCGCAGCTCCGGACGGGTCGAGTTGCGAACCGCCATGCGGCCGCCGGGCGCCTCGGACACCTCGAGGCAGGTGTGCGACTCGCAGCGGCTGCTCTTCCGCCACGCCATCGCATCCGCGGTCGACGTGATCATTTGTCACTCCAGTCCGGCGCGGGCAGCGTTGGCCGCGCACGATAGAAAAATATCGCACTAAATGAACAATTGCTTCATGAATGCTGGATTCGAGCAAAAGGGACCAACCGCGCGTTGAACACGCGATCGGACAGATGCCCGCGCGAGCCTAACGTCTCGCCAAGCCCCTGACCAAGACCAGTCCCGCGCCCTTACCCGCACTCTCCGTGACAAACGGCGTGGCCGTCGCACGGTTACCGCCGAATACGCCCAGCTCACGCAATCTGGTTCACACCCGTTCGCGTGACGGCCGATCCCGACCCTTCCGGCCTGGAATATGTATCCATGCGCGAGTAACCTCTGTGTCATTGGCTCATTGACAGGGGGCCATCTGCCACCTGGCACATCGCACAGCACCCTGCCGGATCGAAAAGCCCGGCAGATCAAGAACTCCACATGAACCCGGGCCGACCTCGGAAGAGGCGCGTCGCAATATCAGGTCCGCCGGCCGGCACTGATCGGCCGGTGCCTTACATGGCACGGCCCCGACGGCCGTAAAGTAGCGGCCGTCACAGCGGGCGAGTGCCCGTGAGCGCAAGGAGGCGCCATGTCCACCGCCCACGGCCCATCGGGCGGCCGGCGGCAACTCCGGGCCCGGCTGCGCGCCGCACGCGATGCGGCCGGCCTGACCCAGGAGCAGGCCGCCGAGGCGATGGACTGGTCCCTCTCCAAATTGATCCGCATCGAGGCCGGCACGGTCTCGATCTCGACCAATGACCTGAAGGCCGTGCTCCAGCACTACCGGATCGACGATCCGGAGACCGTGACGGAGCTGCTCGGCCTCGCCCGGCTGGCCCGCCAGCGCGGCTGGTGGGTGCAGTACCGGGAGATCTTCGACCGCGAGCGCGCCTACTACGACTACGTCGGGCTGGAGGCGGAGGCCGCTACGCTGCGTGTCTTCCAGCCGATCGGCATGCCCGGCCTGCTCCAGACGGAGTCGTATGCAAAGGCGTACATCAGCGCCGCCGTCCCCTCCCAGGTGGAGGAGGAGGACGTGGCCGCCCGCGTCGGCCTGCGCATGCGCCGCCGGGAGGAGCTGTTCTCCCGGCCCGTCCCGCCCACGCTGCAGGTGATCCTCGACGAGGCGAATCTGCACCGGCACATCGGCGGCAGCGGCGTGCTCCGCGACCAACTGGAGCGGCTTCGCGAGGACGGCGCGAAGGACCACGTCACGCTGCAGATCCTGCCGTTCACGGCGGAGAGCTACGGCGCGACCGGGCAGTTCAACCTGCTCTCCTTCGAGGCCGGCACGCCGGACGTCGTCTACATCGAGTCGACGCCGACCGTCGCCCTGGTCGACCACCCCGCGGAGGTCGAGACCTACCGGCAGACCTTCGCCCGACTGCAGCAGCTCGCGCTCAACCCCAGCGAGTCGCTCGCCATGATCAACAAAATGGTCACCGAGATGGCCTGACCCCACATATCAGCGGATGCGGTTGCGCGATGACAGACGAGCAGAGCGAAGACCCTGGCCACGGCACACGACCTGCGAAACGGACGGCCACCCGCCAGGCCCCCTCGACGGGGCAGGGCCCCTCGATGGGCCGGCGACGGCTCAGCCACGCGCTGAAGCAGGCGCGTGAGGCCGCCGGCCGCACCCGTGGCGACGTGGCGAAGGCGATGGACTGGTCCCTGTCGAAGGTGATCCGGATCGAGACCGGCACGGTCGGCATCTCCACCATCGACGCCCGCGCGCTCGCCGGGCTGTACGGCATCACCGCGCCGGACCGGGTGGAGGAGCTGCTCTCGCTCGCCCGCAACTCCCGGCTGCGCACGTGGTGGTCGACGCTGCGCGACCGGGTGAACCCGTCGTACTACGCCTACATCGGGCTGGAGGACGAGAGCATCGAGGTGCTCTACTTCGCGCCGACCACGCTGCCCACGCTGCTGCAGAGCCCCGGTTACGCGTCCCGCAGCGCGCCCGAGCTGCCGACCGGCGACCGCGACACCCGGATCGGCGTGCGCCTGCGGCGGCAGGAGGAGATCCTGAACAAGACGCGTCCGCCCCGGATCACCGCGATCATCGACGAGGCCGTGCTGCACCGGATCGCGCACGCGCCGACGCGGCTGCCGGAGGAGCTCACCCATCTGCTCTCGCTCAGCGCGGTGCCGCACATCACGATCCAGGTGCTGCCGTTCAGCGCGGGCCCGGCGCCGGTGGTGGCGCCGTTCGCGATCCTCCAGTTCCCCGACCCGGACGAGGACGTCATGTACGTGGAGAACGCGGTCTCCGACGACGTCATCGACCGGCCCGAGGAGGTCGCGCCCTACCTCGACATCTTCCGTGAGCTGCGGGCCAAGTCCCTGGACCCGGACGAGTCGCTGGCCCGCATCAAGGAGATCGTGGCCGACCCGGAATAGACACAGTGATGATCGAGGGCGCGCCCGGGGAAGCACACCCTCGATCGTCGGAAGAGCTATATGAAGGGGTCGTGTCGTGCCGCCACACCCCGCTGGGAATTGTCACAAGGGCACGGACATGGTGCGTTGACTTACATGGCGTACGGATTGATCGACGACACCGGCGCACGAACCCCGCCGAGCTTCGCCATCTCCTGTGCGCGCACCAGTGCACGCGACACCTGGCCGTACTGTCGTTCGCTGTCGCTGACGAAGAGCCGGACACTCATGCCCTGGTAGTCCCCCCAGAGCTCGAACACGCGCGGCCGGGTCCGATTGCCGACCACACCGAGCAGCATCGGTACGAAAGCGGCCGCACCGATCACGACATAGGCCGCCGCACCGAGCGCATGCATCCCGTTGCCGAAGCTGAGCGCCGCGAAGACCGCGAGCAGACTCACGCCGGAAGCGACGACGGCACGCACCGTGAGCTGGTCGAACGGTCCACGCACGGTCCGCAGACCGGCCAGCTCACTGGTCGGCCACCGGCGGCCGCCGACCTCGAAGTACTGCGGAGTGACGATCACGTCAGCGGCGTCGAATGCGACCCGGCTGGTCGGTGCCACACCGGGAGATGCATAGCGACGGGTTGAACGCGGCGAGTAACGAGCGCTATTCTCCATCGGAGTCCTCCTGCGGCTCTCTGGAGTTGGTTCTCTGTTTACGACAAGTGCGGCGTTTACGGCGAGCGCGGGTGGTGTTCCGGTTGCCGCCGGCCACCACACCGCGTCGTCGTGAAAACTTCCCCGCCCCCGGGGTGAAACCGATCTCCGGAAAGGAACCGGAAACCGCTTGATGCTCAGCGCGCGCCGGAGAAAATCGCAGACACTCCCTTGCGGGAAAACCCTGAGACCTCCCCACTCGCCATACTCCCAACCGCACGCCACTAATGGGAAGAGGGCAATCTGCCAGGTGGCAGATAACCACCCGTCAGAGCGCGGTCGGCACACGAGATCCGGCACCTTTCAACCGCATTTGTCCGCAAAGTGGACCGGCCCACTTCCGTAAAAACTCGCTTTCCGGTCTTTTCGGACCCAGAGCGTTACGTTTCCCCGCGGCGATCACTCGGGGAAATCAAGCGACAACGCTCCGCTATCACGATATTTGCCCAATAACCGGCGAAACCCCGCGAATGACTCTGGTCACCCTTTCGATCCTCCGAAATGGTCGTTACCGTGGGTCCCGCCGGACCTGGTCAACAGTCACTCCCCCCGAGTCGACGCCAGCCCGGCGCCGCTGAATCGCCCGGTTCCCGGACCGGTGGTGCACCCCTGCGCCACCCCTCCCGAGCCCGCCGATCGCCGGCCACGCCAGGCCCATCTGGCAGGCCGCGAGCGGTGTCAAGGCGAGCCGGGGACCCACCGAGTCCCACCCGGGGTGAATCCGCGCTCGCGCGGTAGGGCGTCCTTCTGGCCCGAATCCGTCAGCTAACCCGGTAGGCGGCACGGAAGAAGGGCTCACCCCGTTGTCAGCTACGCGTGCGATTCTGCGCACCGTCGCGCTGGCGGCCATCTCGGTCGGCGTCCTGGCCCCGACCTCCGCCGCCCACGCCGACCCCTCCAGCGCCGAGCTCACGACCCGGATCGACAAGGCCGCCGTCGAGCTGGAGGTCGTGATCGAGTCCTACAACAAGATCAACGAAGAGCTGAAGGCCACCCAGGCCGCGGCCAAGGAGCTCACCGAGAAG
The DNA here is from genome assembly GCF_000717135.1 of Catenuloplanes japonicus. GTDB lineage: Bacteria > Actinomycetota > Actinomycetes > Mycobacteriales > Micromonosporaceae > Catenuloplanes > Catenuloplanes japonicus. Next base: position 111,280 of record NZ_JNXY01000031.1, on the reverse strand, counting down.
ACCGCCGCGCTCGAAGGCCAGGTCAAGGACGCGCAGCTCGTCGTGGGCCAGCTGGCCAGCCGGGCCTACAAGTCCGGCCGGTTCGGGGACGCGGGCACGCTGCTGGAGCTCTCGGACAACAAGGACCTGGTCACCGGCCTGAGCGTGCTGGAGCAGGTCGCCGAGACCCGCAACAGCCAGGTCGCCACGTTCACCGCCACCGCGACGCAGTACGCGGACGAGAAGGCGAAGCTCGACGCCGCCGAGAAGAAGCAGCAGGCGCAACGCGACGAGATCAACAAGCGGGCCGCCGGCATCGAGGGCGACCTGAAGAACCTGTACTCCATGCGCAAGGCCGCCTACGGACGCGAGCAGGCCGAGGCGACGCCGCCGGCCGGCGACAACACCGGTGGCGGCGGGAACAACGGCGGTGGCGGCAACACCGGTGGCGGCGGCAACGCGCCGAGCGCGCCGGCCGGTTCGAGCGGCGTGGTGCAGTTCGCCTACGCCCAGCTCGGCAAGCCGTACATCTACGGTTCCGCAGGACCCGGCGGTTTCGACTGCTCAGGACTGGTGAAGGCCGCGTGGGCCACCGCCGGCAAGTCGCTGCCGCACAACGCGGCCATGCAGTGGAACGCGATGGCGCACATCTCCGCGTCCCAGCTCCAGCCCGGCGACGCGGTCTTCTACCGCAGCCTGGCGCACGTCGGCCTCTACATCGGCAACGGCAAGGTGATCCACGCCCCCACCCCGGGTGACGTGGTCTCGATCGCGCCGGTGAACATGATGCCGCCGTACGGGTACGGCCGGGTCAGATAGGCACCTGAGAACGACGAAGGGCGGGGAGCACACGCTCCCCGCCCTTTCTCATGTCCTCAGGCCGCGGTGGCCTGTGCGGGCACCCTGGGCCGTGTTCCGGGCCGCCAGGTGCGCCCGTTGGCGTAGACGATCCGGAACCCCAGGTACGCCGCCAGCTCCCGCCACGGGCCCGAGCCCATCCGCTTCTCCGCCGCGTTCACCAGCGCGCCGTTGGCCAGCACGTCCAGCAGCACGGTCTCGAACGCGGCCGAGTCGACCCAGTCGACCTCCCGCGTGTAGCCGCACACCATCGCGGCGCCGGAGACGTCCAGGAAGTCCAGGAGCGTGGCGTCCGAGGCCTTCAGCACCGAGCAGGACCCGAAGTAGAGCCGCTTGTCCTGGCACCGGCCGGCCAGCTGCTCCGCCACGTCGTCCAGCTCGACCGTGGCCTTGTCGGTGAGGCAGAGCCGGCCCGGCTCGCCGTGCATCGCGAAGAAGCCCACCCGGTAGTCGCTGTACTGCTTCAGCAGCCACCGGTCCAGGAAGTAGCTCAGCTCCTCGGGCGTGGCCACGTCCCGGTAGATGAACCGGATCCGGCGCAGGCGCTCCAACAGCTCCAGGGTGGGGATGACCGAGCCTCGTTCGTAGAGATCCCGGTGCCACTGCCCCTCGACACAGAAGATGCCGCCGCGCGCCACATCGCCTCCCCCGAGCTGTGGATTCGTACCCGCAGGCGACCCTACCCACCCCGCGCCGCCGTGCCCATCGCCGAAGCGGTGCTCGGCGCGGCGCCCCGCGTGCACAGTGACGAACGCAACGGCCGGCCCCGTGATCGGGACCGGCCGGTTCGTGTCGTACCGCCGAGGGGTGTCGGGGTGTCGTCGTTATGCCGCCTGCAGGCCCTCCGCGCGGGCCAGCTCGCGGAGCCGTCCCAGCGCCTGGATCTCGAGCTGGCGGATGCGCTCACGGGAGAGCGAGAACCGCGAGGCCACCTCGGTCAGCGAGTGCTCCCGGCCGTCCTCCAGCCCGTAGCGTGCCCGCATGATGCCGGCGGAACGGTCGTCGAGGTGGTTGAGCAGGCCATCGATGCGCTGACGCTCCAGGCCGGTGAGGACGATCTCCTCCGGCGAGGGCGCGTCCGAGTCGGCGACCAGGTCGCCGAGGTTGGTGTCGCCGTCGTCGCCGACCGGGGTGTCCAGCGACACCGTGTCCTGCGACCAGCGGATCAGCTCGCCGACGCGTTCCACGGTCACGCCGAGCGAGGCCGCGATCTGTGCCGGCTCCGGGTCGGCGCCGAGCTCGCGGGTGAGCTGACGGGTGACGTTGCGCATGCGGTTGACGTCCTCCACCAGGTGGACGGGCAGCCGCACGGTGCGCTCCTGCTGCGCGATGGCGCGGCTGATCGCCTGGCGGATCCACCACGTGGCGTACGTCGAGAACTTGTAGCCGCGCTCGTAGTCGAACTTCTCGACCGCGCGCACCAGGCCGGTGTTGCCCTCCTGGATCAGGTCGAGCATCGGCATGCCGGAGCGCACGTAGCGCCGGGCGATCGAGACCACGAGCCGCAGGTTGGCGCGGATGAACTCGTCCTTCGCGCGGCCGCCGTCGACGACCACACGCTCGAGCTCCTCGCGGCTGATGCCCTTCGGAAGCTCTTCGGCGTCGAGCAGGTGCTCGGCGTAAAGGCCCGCCTCGATCGCCTTGGAAAGGTCGACCTCACGCGCCGCGTCGAGCAGAGGTGTCCGGGAGATCTCGTGCAGGTAGACTCCGACGAGGTCGCGCTCCTCGGCAACCTCATCCGTTCGCAACACCATGCTTTTTTCCATGTCGCCCACGGTCCCCTCGTTGACCCCATTTGCCTTCTTGCGGGCCGTCCCTGTATTCATCAGGCCCTCCCCGGTAATCTCCGCAGTACCCCTGCGCCGCCAACACAGTGCTTCAGCCACTACAACAACAGCGGACGCCCGCGGCTGATTCCGGCAATCAGATGGAATCTCGTCGTCGTACGATCGAAACTGTCATGAGTGCCTGAATTCTGGCTGTGAGCGCGATGCGTAGTTCCTGAAATCAGGTGTCGGCTGGTTATGGGGGATGCTGCGTGAAACCGGCCGGTCGATGCGCTCAACGGGTGCTTACCCTTGACCCGTCAAATCACACCATCCGGGACAGTTGAGTCGCAGCGACCCAGCTCACTGGCCCTCTGCGATCCCTGTCACCCAAGACATACGGGAAACGGGATCCGAGGGTTCAGCTCACCAGGGAACCTTCGCGTCCGCAACGGCATTCCCGGCGGACCGGCAGTGCGCCGCCACCCCCACGAGGACAAGATCGTCGCAGCTCAGCGACCCTTTCCGCGCCCGCCCGGAGCGCGCAACGTGGCGGTCGCCTCATCGGCCGCCGCGAGCGCCTGACCGGACCGTTTCCGGTTACGCACAGCGACGCCGACGAACAGGCAATCGATGACCATCAGCTGCGCGAGGCGTCCGGCGAGCGCGCCGGAGCGGTAGGTCGTCTCCCGCGCCGCCGTGGTCAGCACGAGATCCGCGGCCTCGGCGAGCGGCGACCGGGGAAAGTTCGTCAGCGCGACCGTGACCGCGCCGCGCAGGCGCGCCTGGGCCAGCACGTCCAGCACGCCGGCGCTGGCCCCGCTGTGCGAGATGCCGATCGCCACGTCGCCGGGTGCGAGCAGCGACGTGGAGGCGAGCGCGGCCTGCGGATCCGGCCAGTAGGCGACGCTGCGGCCGATCCGGTGCAGCTTCTGCTGCAGGTCGAGCGCGGCACAACCACTCGACCCGGTGCCGTAGACCTCGATCCGGCCGGCCGCGTCCACCGCGTCCACCACCCGCTCGCAGGCGGCCAGGTCGAGTTGGGCCGCGGTCTCCTCGACGGCCCGCGCCTCGTTGAACGCGATGGTGGCCACGATCCGGGCCAGGTCCGCGTCCGGCGGGATCTCGCCGCCGGCCACCCTGTCGTCCGTGGGGCGCCCGCGCGTGGCCGCCTCCGCCGCCTCGGCCGCGAGCCGGATGCGCAGCTGCGGGTAGCCGGCGATGCCGACCGAGCGGCAGAACCGGATGACCGTGGCCTCGGACGTCGACGCCGCGGTGGCCAGGTGTGTGATGGTGTGCCCGGCCGCGTCCGCCGGGTCCGCCACGACCAGGCGCGCGACGCGCTGCTCCGCCGGTGACAGCGAGGGCAGAAGCGCGTTGATGTGCACGATCAGCCCAGGCGAGTTCACCACCGACTGAGTCTCTTTGGGCGCTTCGTGCCCGTCAACGGAACCTGCCCCACGGTGCCTGTTGCGGGGAAACCTTCAACGGAACGGGCGACCTCGGGTGAGCACCCGGTCAGCGGCCGCTGACCGGGTGGCGGAGGTCACGCATGACCGGCGTCACGCGGCGGCGGTCTCCGGCTCGGCCTCGGGGCGCGGCAGCGGCAGCACCGGGGACGGCAGCCACGGGCGCAGCTGGGCCAGGATCGCGGCGGCCACCTCGTCCTCGGTGCCGTCGCCGTCGATGAGCACGAAGGACGCGTGCTCCGGCAGTGAGGCGTACGCCGCGGAGGCCCTGGTCAGGTACTCGATCGTCTCGTGGTCGGTGCCGCGTGCCTCGATCCGCCGGTACGCCTGGCCGGGGCTGACCACCAGCAGCAGCGTCAGGTCCGGCGCCGGGAACATCCGGTACGCGAACCGGGCCACCCGCTCGGACATCCGGCCCTGGCCGAGCTGGGTGCGAATGCTCGCGTACTGGCAGTAGCTGTAGCGGTCCATCACGGCGATGCGGCCCGAGCGGCGGGCCCGGAACCGCGCGCGGGCGATCGCCAGCCAGCGGAGCACGGACTCGACCAGCGGCCAGCCGTGCCGGCCGAAGAGACCCTGCGCGTCCCGCCCGCCGAGGTGCCGGCCGAGCTTGCCGAACCAGGCGCGACCACCGGCATTCTGCAGGTACGACGCGGGGAGGCCGGCCTCGGAGAGCGCGTCCGCGAGGCGGTGGGCCTGGGTGGTCTTGCCCGAGCCGTCGACGCCGATCAGTGCGATGAATCGAGGGGCGGGACCCGGGTCGTCGTCGCGTGTGGGATCAATGATCGGCGCCATACCCGAGAACGGTAGCGAGCCCAGGCATCTTTTAGCTGTGAACCAGAATACATTATATCCCCATATCACATCTTAAGGCATCCATATCGGGCGGCTTCTGGCTCATCTGTTCGGTTGGAACTCGCTCGTCCTTTCGGACTCACATGTCCGCCGCGCGCGCACGCGAGGCGACCGTTATGCCCCATTTCTCTGGTGTGAAGTGGCCCCTCCTCGGGTAGGTGGGAAAGACACCGACACACACCGACGGGAGATCGCCATGCCGTACCGGGTGGACGCCGGGCTGGTCAGCACCCTCAAGCGCGTCGCCGCCATCTTCAAGCAGGCGGACGTGCCGTTCGCCCTGGGCGGGAGCTTCGCGGTGTACGCGCACGGGGGCTACTCCAGTGACCATGACGTCGACTTCATGATTCGCGAACAGGACGTGGACCGCGCACTCGAGGAGCTGACGGCCGCGGGCTTCACCAGCGAGCGGCCGCCGGAGGACTGGCTGGTCAAGGTCTACGACGACGGCCGGATGGTGGACCTGATCTTCCGGCCGGTGGAGACGCCGGTGACGGACGAGACGCTGGCCGACTCCGTGGTCCGGCCGGTGGACGCGATCCAGATGCCGTGCATCTCCGCGACCCAGCTGATGGTGCACAAGCTGCTCAGCTTCTCCCAGCACTACTGCGACTTCGCGCGCGGCCTGCCGGTCGCCCGGTCGCTGCGGGAGCAGATCGACTGGGTGCGTGTGCGCCAGGAGACCGCGGACTCGCCGTACGCGGAGGCGTTCCTGGTGCTCCTGGACCGCCTCGACGTGGTGGCGGCCGAGCAGACCGAGCCGGAGACGCCGGGACAGCGTGGCGCGCTCCGCCTCGCCGCAACGCAATAGGAGGCAGTGTGACGAACACCGATACGAATCGGCCCGTCGACGAATACGTCGAGGCCGAGGTCCAGCGCCTGCTGACCGAGGACGGCCGGATCTCCGAGCAGGGACTCACGGTCTCCCGGCGGGGGCACACGCTGATCCTGTGCGGTGACGTGGAGAGCGTCCAGCGCCGCGAGGAGATCGTCCGGCTGGTGCGGGAGCAGTTCCCCGGCATCGACCTGCAGGTGGACATCGGGCTGACCCGGGCGGGCGCCCCCACGGAGGCGGAGGAGCTGTCGTGATCCGGATCGCTGCCGTCGGCGACGTGCACATCGACAAGGACGTGGTCGGGCGCTACCGGCCCGCGCTGGACGAACTGCCGGACAAGGCGGACGTGCTGCTGCTGGCCGGCGACCTGACCCGGCACGGCACCGAGGAGGAGGCGCATTGCGTCGCCACCGAGTTCGGCGGGCTGGGCGTACCCGTGATCGCGGTTCTGGGTAATCACGACCACCAGTCCGACCAACCGGACGCGGTCACCCGCGTGCTCACCGACGCCGGCATCACCGTGCTGGAGGGCACCGGGACCGTGCTGGAGATCGCCGGCGTGCGACTCGGCGTGGCCGGTGCGAAGGGCTTCGGCGGCGGCTTCGCGGGACGGTGCGCCAGCAATTTCGGCGAGCCGGAGATGAAGGCGTTCGTCGGCACCACCGAGAAGATCGCGGACTCGCTGGGCGAGGCGCTGCGCGCGCTCGACTGCGACGTGAAGGTGGCGTTGACGCACTACGCGCCGGTGCCGGACACGCTGGTCGGCGAGCCGCTGGAGATCTATCCGTTCCTCGGCTGCTACCAGCTGGGACAGGCGATCGACTCGGCCGGCGTCGCGCTGGCGCTGCACGGGCACGCGCACCACGGCACCGAGCGGGGCACCACGCCCGGCGGCGTCCGGGTCCGTAACGTGGCCCACCCGGTGATCAAGGCGGCGTACAGCGTGTACCACCTGCTCGATGACTCGGAGACCGCCGGCTCCACATTGGCGGCTGCCGCGCGCTGAGAAAACGATCTATCCGAAAGGGCGGCCCACGGGCCGCCTTTTCGCTGCTCAACAACAGGTTTTGGAATTTCGGCGGTCGGGTACTCAGCTGTCATGACAGCTTTCGATACGCTTCTTTGGGTCCTGGCCGTGGTGCTCGTGGTCGCCGGTGTCGTCTCCCTCGTCCGGCGGCAGATTCTGTGGGGAATCGTCCTCATCGTGGTGGGCCTGCTGGTCGGCCCCGGCGGCGTCAGCATCTTCACGTAGGCCGCACGATCGTCCCAACCCCTTCCCTCCATCCTGTACCCCCGGGGTCGTCGCGCACCGGGACCGGAGTCCTCCCCCGACTGACCGGTCCCGCAGCGGCGGCCCCGGCGTCCTGCCCGCGTATCTTGGGCGCGACCAGCGTCGATGCGGTGAATTGCCCCCATCGGGCGGAACGGACGAAATGTGCGATACCCGCGCACAGGGATGTGACTGAATCTCGGCCGAGTGACCCGGATGTCCGATCGGGTCTTATTTGTCGAGGTGCCAGCAGCCGATGGCCGAAGTCCACCATTTCACGCACGGGGCATTCAACCCGATCGTCTCCTTCCTGATGGCGTTTCTCGGCTCACTGCTGGGCCTCGCCTGCACGGTCCGCGCCCGCGAGTCACTCACCCGCGGACGCCGCGCCCGCTGGCTGATGATCGCCGCGTTCGCGATCGGCGGCACCGGCATCTGGCTCATGCACTTCATGGCCATGCTCGGCTTCGACGTACCCGCCAGCCCGCTCCGCTACGACATCGGACTCACGCTGGCCAGCGCCGCCATGGCCGTGGGCACGGTCGGCTTCGGCCTGTTCGTGGTCGGCTTCGGCCCGCGTACCGTCCGGCGCATCCTCACCGGCGGCGTCCTCACCGGCGCCGGCGTGGTCGCGATGCACTACACCGGCATGCGCGGCATGCGCGTGGCCGGCGAGATCCACTACGACCCCGGACTGGTCGCCGCATCCTGCGTGATCGCCGTGGTCGCCGCCACCGTCGCGCTCTGGTTCACCGTCTCGATCAAGGGCTGGGGCCCGATCGTCGCGGCCGCGGCCATCATGGGCGTCGCGGTCACCGGCATGCACTACACCGGCATGGCCGCGATGAGTGTCGAACTCTGGAACGACGGCCGCGGCCACGTCGAGGGTCTCAGCCCGTACACGCTGCTCATCCCGATCACGCTGATGGCCGCGGCCGCGCTGATCGGCATGGCCTTCAGCGGCCTCCAGGCGATGACCCAGGAGGAGTTCTCCGCCGGCGCACTCACGCTCCCCGCGAAGCCCGCCCACGCCGAGGCCACCTGGTCCATGCGCGAGACCGCCCCCGTCATCCCACCGGCCCCCGCCGTCGACCGCCTGGCCACCTCCTCCGCCGCAGCCGCCGCCACCGCCGGCGCCAGCCGCGCCCGCACCTGACCCCTCCCCCACCGACAGGCCCGAGATCTTGATCTTCCGCCTCCGGCGCGACGCGACCCTCAGGCGCGTGACCTCGCCCGGGGTCAACCCTGACGCTCTACGGCGGGGAACTCTGCCGCCCAGCTTGGCCAAGATCAAGATCAAAGCCATTTTCCCGCTTCCGGCGTGGTCCAGCCCGCATGCTCCCGCGGGCAAACCTCGCGGCGGGCTCCGCCTCCGCTCCGCACGCCGCATCGGAGCCGGTTCCGCGTCACACGATCAAACCCACGCGTCGCCCGCCGCTCTCGCGCCGGGCGACGCGCCACACTTCCCGATCCGCGTTCCCACCCACCCCGACCAGCAAAAATGCGCGCGAAGCCCCTAATTTCCCGAAATTTCGGATGCAGATCGCTCAACCCGCATAACGAGGCACGAACGGGCACCCCCGATTCCAGCGCGGGCAGCCCGAGCAACACGGGCAGCCCGAGCACTCCGTGCCCGAAATATCGGCATAAGGCAGCCCGGCGAGAAAGTTCTTCGATGCGTGCGGGACCACGTGCTGGAAAAGGATCATTGAGTGCTGCAAAGAAGGCGTCAAACAGGGTGCCCGACGCCTTCGTTGCAGCACTCAATGATCCTTTTGACGATCGAGGCAGAACAGGCAGCGTTGAGACCGAGGCCGCGGGCCTTGAATAGTGATACTTCGGGCGCGGAGCGCCCGGCAGAGCCTGGGTCACCCACCGGCTCCGGGTCACCCACTGGGCCTGAGTCGCCCGCTGAGTCTGAGTCGCCCGCTGGGCCTGAGCCGCCCGCTGGGCCCTGAGTCGCCGGTGCCTCAACAAGGCTTGGGCGGCTCAGGTGCTGGGCCGCCCAAGTCCAGGGTTGTCCTGGTGACGCGGAACTGGCTCCGAACGGCGGGCCGAAGCGGAGCGCCAGCGGAGTCTTCGGCCCGCCGGAGGTTTGCCCGCGGGAGCATGCGGGCTGGGCCACGCTGGAAGCGGGAAGATTCGGTTCTGGGTTTCGTCTTCGGGGGTGATCCAGATGTCCGGGAGGACCGGACGGGTCGACTCGGCTGTGGCTGTGGCTGCGGCGCCCGGGGTCGGCTGTACCCGGGCCGGCCGTCCCTCGGCCGACTGCGCCCAGGCGGGCCGGCACCGAACGGCAGGGCCGAGGCCGTCGCGTGAGCGAGGGCTTGGTCCGCGTCTGTCTGGGGTGGTCAGTTGAGGTGCCAGATGGCGGCGTTGAGGGCGGTGGCGTAGGTGACCCAGAGGAGGTAGGGGGTCAGGAGGAGGGTGGCGGGGCGGGAGACGGGGCGGAAGAGCACGATCAGGGTGGCGATGGCGAGCCAGAGCGCGACGATGTCGGCGAGCGCGAGACCGTATCGGCCGGCGCCGAAGAAGATCGGGGTCCAGATCGCGTTCAGGACGAGGTGGCCGGCGAAGACGGTGAGCGCGGGGGTCCAGCCGGTACGGCGCCAGACGAGCCAGCCGGACAGCGCGATCATCGCGTAGAGGACGGTCCAGACCGGGCCGAAGAGCCAGGTCGGGGGCGCCCAGGACGGCTGGGCCAGGGAGTTGTACTCGGCGGCGGTGCCCTGGACGCCCAGGCCGCCGATCGCGGCCGTGATGAAGGCGGCGAGCGCGAAGGCGGCGAGGGCGAGCCACTGGCCGGGGCCTTGGTGGGCGCGGGTGCGTGCGCTGAGTGCGGACATGCTCACAGCGTTTCCCGCGAGCGGGCGGGTCAATCCAGGATGGCGGCGAATCGTTCCTCGGCCAGGTCGAGCTGGTCCATGATGTGGGACTTCGACTCGGGGGAGAGCGGCGTGTCGTCGCGGGCGATCAGGTCGCGGAACGTGGCGACGAGCGGGCGGTACTTGCGGGCGCTGGACGCCATCTTGGGGCCGGTGGTGTGGATGATGCCGACGCCGTTGTCGGTGAAGTCGCTGATCTTGATGACGCGGGCCCACGGGTCGCGGTCCAGGCTCTCGGCGACGTGCTCGCGGTACTGCTCGTAGCGGTCCTGGTCCGGGTCGTACTGCGGGTTCGTCACGGAGGCGACCAGGTCGGCGACGCGGGTGCCGAAGCGGCGGGCGACCTCCGCGAGCGCGGCCTCGGTGGCGACGTCGTGCGGCTGCGGTACGGGGAGGCCGGCCAGTTCGCACGGGTGGTCCTCGACCGCGTCGTGGAGCAGCGCGGCGACCAGCACGTCCACGTCCTCGACGCGGTAGTAGCACATGATCCGCAGCGCGACCCGGAGCAGGTGGTTGAGGTACGGCTCGCGGACGCGGCGGTCCTCACGGTGCAGGTCTGCGGCGAGGTCGAGCGCGGCGGTGAGCGTCTCCCGCGACGGGTCCGGGAATCGGCGGATTTCGAAGAGGAAGCGCCGGCGCAGGCCGGGCTCGCCGTACACCTCGGTGATGGCGTGCAGTGGCATGGTGCGCAGGATTTCGTCCTTGAGGATCTCCGCGGGCATGGCGCCACATATACCCGACTTTCCCTGCTCAGGGTAGCCGCCGTATCGGTGCGAATCACCACGAAAACGCTCGTTTACGACGAGAATAGAACTCGTGCCTCAGAGCGGTCGACGGCCTGGTCAGGTTTCTGAATTGTTACCGATCAAGCTCTGCCGACCGCTGGACTAAAGATCCTGCAAGCGCTTACATGTGAGGACGCCCACAGAAACGGGATCCGGCGAAGGGCTAGAGGCCTTAACCGCCGGCTAGGAAGGAGGACGGCATGGCGGTCATTTCCGGACCTCGCCAGGCCATCGCGGTCGCCAGCGCTCTCGGGCTGGTGCTCACCGCCGCCGCGTGTGGTGGCGGTGGAGACGACGACAACGCCGCCGCTACCGGCGACTGCTCGGTTTACGACGCGTACAAGCACGAAGGCACCGAGGTGTCGATGTACGCCTCGATCCGTGACACCGAGGCTGACCTGCTGGAGCAGTCCTGGGCAGAGTTCACCGAGTGCACCGGCATCACGATCAAGTACGAGGGCAGCGGTGAGTTCGAGGCGCAGCTGCAGGTGCGCGTGGACGGCGGCAACGCCCCGGACATCGCCTTCATCCCGCAGCCTGGCCTGATCGCGCGCTTCGCCGAGGCGGGCAAGCTCAAGGCCGTGGGCGCGGAGACCAAGACCATGGCCGAGGCGAACTACTCGGCGGACTGGCTGAAGTACGCCACGGTCGGCGGCCAGCTGTACGGCGCCCCGTTCGGCTCGAACGTGAAGTCCTTCGTGTGGTACTCGCCGAAGACGTTCACGGAGAAGGGCTACAAGGTCCCGACCACGTGGGACGAGCTGATCGCGCTGAGCGACCAGATCGCGGCGGCCGGCGAGAAGCCGTGGTGCGCGGGCATCGAGTCCGGTGACGCGACCGGCTGGCCGGCCACGGACTGGATCGAAGACCTCATGCTGCGCACGCAGACGCCCGAGGTCTACGACCAGTGGGTCAACCACGAGATCCCGTTCAACGACCCGAAGGTCGCGGAGGCGGTCGACAAGGCCGGCTCCATCCTGAAGAACGACAAGTACGTCAACGGTGGCTTCGGCGACTCGAAGTCGATCTCGACGACCGCGTTCCAGGAGGGTGGCCTGCCGATCCTCGAGGGCAAGTGCGCGCTGCACCGTCAGGCCTCGTTCTACGCGAACCAGTGGCCCGAGGGCACGAAGGTGGCCGAGGACGGCGACGTCTACGCCTTCTACTTCCCGGCGGTCGACGCCGCGGGCGGCAAGCCGATCCTGGGCGCCGGTGAGTTCACCGTCGCGTTCACGGACCGGCCCGAGGTCCAGGCCGTGCAGACGTACCTGGCCAGTGGCGAGCACGCCAACGCCCGGGGCAAGCTCGGCAACTGGGTCTCGGCGAACAAGAAGCTGGACATCAACAACGTCCAGAACCCGATCGACAAGCTCTCCGTGGGCATCCTGCAGGACTCCACGACCGTGTTCCGCTTCGACGGTTCGGACCTGATGCCGGCTTCGGTCGGCGCGGGCACGTTCTGGAAGGGCATGGTCGACTGGATCAACGGCAAGGACACCGCGAGCACCCTCACGTACATCGAGGGCTCCTGGCCCAAGTAGGGCACCTGTTCCGGCCCGGACGACCATCGTCCGGGCCGGACGCATATCCAAGCAAAGGAATACCCCGCCGTGAGAGACGGCCGGGTGAGCTCTGGGGAGCGGTGATGAACTTCGACCTCGCCGATCACGCCGACAAGTTCCTGATGTTGGGCGGCGGCCTGATCGCATTCGTGGTGCTGGTCGGCGGCCTGCTGCTGGTCCTCGACGTGATCCCGACCAAGCTGGCGGAACGCAGGACGGTCCGGCTGGCCGCGGCCGTCGAGGCCGGCACGCCGATCAAGGCCGGGCGCAGCCGGGAGGGCTGGCTGGCCCTCGGCTTCCTGCTGCCGGCGGTGCTGCTGCTGGCGATCGGCCTGATCTTCCCGGCGATCCGCACCACGCTGCTGTCGTTCAGGAACAAGGACAGCAGCGAGTGGGCCGGCTTCGACAACTACACCTGGATGTTCGCGCAGCCGGACATCCGCCAGGTGCTCTTCAACACGTTGATCTGGGTGCTCGTGGTGCCGACGCTGGCCACCGCGATCGGCCTGCTCTACGCGATCATGGTGGACAAGGCGCGCGGCGAGGCCGTGGCCAAGGCGCTGATCTTCCTGCCGATGGCGATCTCGTTCGTCGGCGCCAGCATCATCTGGAAGTTCGTGTACGCGTACCGGTCCGGCGACCAGGAGCAGATCGGCCTGCTGAATCAGATCGTGGTCTGGCTCGGCGGCGAGCCGCAGCAGTGGCTGCTGGAGCAGGGCTACAAGCTGAACACGCTGCTGCTGATCGTGATCCTGATCTGGATCCAGGCCGGCTTCGCCATGGTGATCCTCTCCGCCGCGATCAAGGCCATCCCGGCCGAGATCGTGGAGGCGGCCCGCATCGACGGCACGAACGCGTGGCAGATGTTCTGGCGGGTCACGCTGCCGGCGATCCGGCCGGCGGTGATCGTCGTGGTCATCACGATCACGATCGGCACGCTGAAGGTGTTCGACATCGTGCGCACCATGACGAACGGCAACTACGAGACCAGCGTCATCGCGAACGAGATGTATAACCAGTCCTTCCGGTACGGCGAGACCGGCCACGGCTCCGCGCTGGCCGTCTTCCTCTTCGTCCTGGTGATCCCGATCGTGATCTTCCAGATCCGGAACATCCGCAAGCAGCGGTCGGAGGCCTGACATGACGACAACCAATCCGCCCGCCGCGGTGGTCCCGCCCCTCCAGAAGAAGAGCACCGCCGCCGGACGCGTCCGGCAGAAGCTCTCCAGCCGCGTCGCCACCGTGATCGCGATCGTGATCGCGCTGTTCTGGACGATCCCCACGTTCGGACTGCTGATCAGCTCGTTCCGGCCGGCGAACGACATCAAGACCACCGGCTGGTGGACGTTCTTCTCCGACCCGCAGCTGACGCTGGAGAACTACAACGAGGTGCTGTTCGGCGGCAGCGCCAGCTCCGGGCAGCTGGCCGGCTACTTCATCAACTCGCTGGTGATCACGATCCCGGCCGTGCTGTTCCCGATGGCGATCTGTTCGCTGGCCGCGTACGCGCTGGCCTGGATCGACTTCAAGGGCCGCGACTGGGTCTACATCATGATCTTCGCGCTGCAGATCGTGCCGCTGCAGATGGCGCTGGTCCCGCTGCTGCGCTTCTTCTCCCAGGGCACGGAGATCTTCGGCATCCAGCTGACGCCGGCCTGGGGGCTGTCCGACACCGGGCTGTTCATCCAGGTGTGGTTCGCGCACACCTGCTTCGCACTGCCGTTCGGCGTGTACCTGCTGCACAACTTCATCTCGGAGCTGCCGCGGGACATCATGGAGGCGGCCCGCGTCGACGGTGCGAACCACCCGAAGATCTTCCGCAGCATCGTGCTGCCGCTGATCACGCCGGCGCTCGCGTCGTACGGCATCTTCCAGTTCCTCTGGGTCTGGAACGACCTGCTGGTGGCGCTGATCTTCGCCAGCGGCGGCGGACGGGACACCCAGCCGATGACCGTGCGCCTGGCGGAGCTGGCCGGCACCCGCGGCAACGAGTGGCAACGGCTGACGTCCGGCGCGTTCGTCTCGATGGTGGTCCCCCTGATCGTGTTCCTGTCCCTCCAGCGGTACTTCGTCCGAGGACTTCTGGCCGGCAGCGTCAAGGGATAGAAACCACAACCAGAGCGAACATGACGGCCGGCCGCGGGCAGAAGCGGCCGGCCGTCATGGTGAGAGCGCGAAGGTGACGACGTGATCAGAATCGACGACGTGGCCCGGGAGGCCGGGGTCTCCACCGCCACCGTCTCCCGGGCCCTGCGCGGACTGCCGATGGTCTCCGAGGCGACCCGGCAACGGGTGCTGGAGGCCGCGACCCGGCTGGGCTACATCGCCTCGCCCAGCGCGTCGCGGCTGGCCGGGGGCCGTACCGGCTGCGTGGGGGTGGTGGTCCCGAGGATCACCCGCTGGTTCTTCTCCACGGTGGTGGAGGCCGCGGAGCACAGCCTGCACGAGGCCGGGTACGACGTGCTGCTGTTCAACCTCGGCGGCAGCGAGCAGGCGAGGCTGAAGCTGCTGCGCACCGGCGCGCTCCGGCAGCGCGTGGACGCGATCATGATGATCTCGATGCCGCTGCAGCCGGACGACTTCGCGGCCGTGAGCCGGCTGGAGCTGCCGGGCGTGACGGTCAGCTCCGGCACGCCGGTGCCGGGCTGGCCGAGCGTGCGGATAGACGACGTGGCCGCGGCGCGCGACGCGGTCGGGCACCTGATCGGGCTGGGCCACACCCGGATCGCCCGGATCTGCGGCAAGTCCTCGGACGAGCTGGCGCTCACCGCGCACGTGGACCGGCAGCGGGGTTACCACGAGGCGCTGCGGCACGCCGGGATCGTGCCGGACCCGGCGCTGGAGGTGGAAGGCGCGCTGGACCTGGCCGGTGGCGCGGCCGCGGCGGAGGAGCTGTTGCGCCGCGGTGTCCCGTTCACCGCGATCTACGCGATCTGCGACGAGGCCGCGATGGGCGCGCTGACCACGTTGCGCCGGCACGGGCTGCGGGTACCGGAGGACGTGAGCCTGATCGGGATCGACGACCACGACCTGGCGCCCGCGGTCGGGCTGACCACGGTCGCCCAGCCGGCCGCGGAGCAGGGCCGCCGTGCGGTGGAGACGCTGCTGTCGCCGACCGGGCCGCAGGGCGATGTGCTGCTGCCGACACACCTCACCATTCGTGAGTCGACGGCACCGCCGCCCCGCACACTTGGACCGGAGATCACCTCTGAGGATGGAGAGAGACCCTGAACACGCACAAAGGCAGCGAGTGGTGGCGGCACGCCGTCATCTACCAGGTCTATCCGCGGTCCTGGGCGGACAGCGACGGTGACGGCCTGGGCGACCTGCCCGGCATCACCGGCCGGCTGGACCACCTGGTCGAGCTGGGCGTGGACGCGCTCTGGCTGTCCCCGTTCTACCCGTCGCCGCAGGCGGACGCCGGGTACGACGTGGCCGACTACCGCAATGTGGACCCGATCTTCGGGCAGCTGGAGGACGCGGACAAGCTGATCGGCGAGGCGCACTCGCGCGGCCTGAAGCTGATCGTGGACCTGGTGCCGAACCACACCTCCAGCGCGCACGCGTGGTTCCAGGAAGCGCTGGTCGCGGAGAAAGGCAGCCCCGCGCGCAACCGGTACGTCTTCCGGGACGGCAAGGGCGCGAACGGCGACGAGCCGCCGAACGACTGGTCCGCCGTGTTCGGCGGCTCGGCCTGGCAGCGGATCACCGAGCCGGACGGCACGCCGGGCCAGTGGTACCTGCACCTGTTCGACCCGGCGCAGCCGGACCTGAACTGGGACAACCCGGAGATCCGGGCGGACTTCGTGACCACGCTGCGGTTCTGGCTGGACCGGGGCGTGGACGGGTTCCGGGTGGACGTCGCGCACGGCCTGATCAAGCAGCGGGACCTGGCGAACTGGGAGTACCCGATCCACGGCGCCACCGGCGACGGCGTCGAGGGACGCCGCGCGCCGATGTGGGACCAGGACGAGGTGCACGAGGTCTACCGGCAGTGGCGCGCGGTCCTCGACGAGTACGAGGGCGAGCGCATCCTGGTCGCGGAGGCGTGGGTGCAGCCGGCCGAGCGGCTGGCGGCCTACGTGCGGCCGGACGAGATGCACCAGGCGTTCAACTTCGAGTACCTGGAGGCGCACTGGACCGCGCCGGACCAGCACTCGGTGATCTCCCGCTCGCTGGCCGCGAACGACTCGGTGGGCGCGCCGACCACCTGGGTGCTGTCCAACCACGACGTGCTGCGGCACGCGTCCCGGCTGGGCCTGCCGGTCGGCACGCCGCGCCCGGACGGCATCGGCATCGGCGACGCGCAGCCGGACCCGGTGCTGGGCCTGCGCCGCGGCCGGGCGGCCACGCTGCTGATGCTGAGCCTGCCCGGCGGCGCCTACCTCTACCAGGGCGAGGAACTGGGCCTGCCGGAGCACATGACCATGCCGGACGAGGCGCGGCAGGACCCGACGTGGGAGCGGTCCTCGCACGAGCGCCGCGGCCGCGACGGCTGCCGGGTGCCGATCCCGTGGGAGGCGGATGCGCCGTCCTACGGCTTCGGGCCGACGGACGCCAGCTGGCTGCCGCAGCCGCGGCTGTGGGCGGAGTACGCGCTCGACCGGCAGCGCGGCGTCGCGGGCAGCACCTACGAGCTCTACCGGGAGACGCTGCGCCGGCGGCGTGAGCTGGGCCTGGGCAGCGGCGAGCTGATCTGGCACGACTCGACGGGCAACTCGGTGCTGTCGTTCACGAACGGCGGCGTGCGGGTGCTGACCAACTTCGGGCCGGACGAGGTCACGCTGCCGGAGGGCGCCGAGGTCGTCCTGACCAGCCACCCGCTGGAGACGGCGGGCGTGGTGCCGTCGGACGTGACGGTCTGGCTGCGCGCCTGACCGGGCTTTGAAAGATCAAGATCTTGAGGGGGTACGGCGTGGGCCCGGCCGGTCAGGCCGGCGCTCGGGCCGTACCCTCGGCTGATTCTTGATCTTGATCTTGGTTTGCTCTTTCCAGCAGCGTGTCGTGCACGGCCTTGATGTCGTGCGGCGCCGTGCGGGACGCCAGCCAGTACATGACGCCGGTCGGCACGAAGAAGAGCTGGAACAGCGCGAGCCCGGCCGCGTAGTTGAGCGGTGGCGGGAACGCGCCGGACAGCGCCTTCGCGGCCACGCCGATCAGCGCGTTGCCACCGGCGCGGCCGAGGCTGTTGACCAGGTTGCCGATGCTGTAGACCGTGCCACGGTGCTCGGGCAGGTTGACGTCGCCGATCAGCGCGAACCAGTTCGGCGAGTTGGCGGACGTGAACGCGAGCGCGGTGAACGCGGTGAGCAGGCTCAACGCCACCGTGGGCTCGCTGACCACGCTGGCCAGCACCGCGCCGACCACCTGGCCGCTGGACCCGCCGTTCGGCACGTCGATCTTCATCGGCACGTAGAACAGGATCCCGTAGAACGGCAGCGCACCGAGCACGCCGACGGCCGCGACCAGCGCACGGCCGCGCGGGTTGCGGCGTTGCAGGCGGTCGCCGAGCACGCCGCCGATGATCGACAGCGCGCCGCCGAGCTGGAACAACGTGGTGAAGATCGTGCCGACCACGACCGCGGTGCTGTCGTCGTAGCCTTGGTGGCGCGCCCGCTCGGTGAACAGCACCGGCAGCCAGACCAGCGAGCCGAACGCGATCTGCGCGGTGAACCCCTGTGCGACCAGCCAGACGTTGGACCGGTTGCCGAGGATGCGGGGCAGGTCGCGGCGGGAGATGCGGTAGTCGTAGTCGGCCGCTTCGGCCAGCTCCGGCTCGCTCTCCCCACGGCGGATGTCGTAGGTGAACAGATAGGCCACGGTCGCGACCAGCCCGGCCACGGTCAGCACCGCGAACGGGCGCCGCCAGTCCGCGTTGCCGAGCAGGCCGCCGAGCAGCGTGCCGCTGAGCGAGCCGATGCCCTGGGCCAGGCCGAAGAACGCCATCACCAGGCCACGACGGCGCGGCGTGATCAGGTCGGTGACCACGGAGAAGCCGACCGAGGAGACGGCGCCGAGCCCGGCCGCGGCGGTCAGCTGCGCGATCACGAACATGACGAAGTCGGCGGAGAGCGCGGTGCCCGCGGTGCCGGCGGCCCAGACCAGCGTGCCGGACATCAGCAGGCGCTTGCGGTCGGTGCGGTCGCCACTGTAGGCCCAGATGACCGAGGCGACGGCGCTGACCAGGTACGTCATCGAGATGACGCCGGCGATCGCGCCACGGCCGACGCCGAGCCCGTCGCCGATCCGGCCGTAGAGCGGCGGGGTGAGCCCGATGACCACGTTGTCCAGCGAGGCGAGCACGACGAAGACCACCACGCTGTACGAGCGGTGCACCCGCCCGCCGCCGCCCCTCATGACTGAGCCTTTTTCAACGTGGTCCCAACCCGTGTGCGCGCGTCCCGCCGACCCCGACCCCGGCGTTCGCCTGCTCGCCAGGTGGAAAATTGCTCATCCGGGAGGGTACTTCAGTTTTCGCTCATGCCGGGTCTTTGGCCTCGGCCGGGCGCCACATCGGCCAGAACGGCGCGCCGTCCGGGAGCAGGATCGGGCGGTCCGCGACGTAGCCGTGCCGCGCGTAGAGATCCCGGGCCGCGGGATTGCCGGAGACGAGGTACGCCGGGAGGCCCTCCGCGTCCAGCCGCGCGTGCCCGGCCCGCAGCAGCGCGCCGCCCAGGCCCTCGCCGCGCCGGTTGCGCTCCACGGCCATGAACGCGAGATAGTGGTGCGGCGCTGCCGGACGGTGCGCCGCGAGCAGTTCGCCGACGTGCCGGAACCGGTCCGCGAACTCGATGCCCAGCGTGACGTCGATGTGGTCGCCGTCGCCCGGCAGCCACACCGCGACCGCATCCCTGCTCTCGGAGCGGAAAACCTCGCCGATCTCCAGCGCGGCATCCACATAGAACCGGACGAGATCGGTGAGAATCGCACGGCGCCGGTGTCTCGGCGGGACCAGCCAGACCATCGGCGCGAGGCCCTCGAAGGCGCGGGCGGTCAGGTCGGCCGCCCAGTGTGCGTCGGACGGATCGGCCCTCGTGATCGTCGGGCGCACTCCACCTGCCTCCCCGCGATGCTCACTCGACCGTTCGTAGATTCGCATCCTTAAACGCGCGATGCAACTCCCACTATGGAGCAACTTCCATGGCTGGATCTTCCCTGAATTTCCGGGAGCCGGTTACCTGGTCATGACCTGCATCAGCGACACTCAGCCGTATGGGAACCCATCCGACGGTGCGGCGGCGCCGGCTCGCATCCGAGCTGCGGCGGCTGCGGGAGGCGGCGGACCTGACCATCGAACAGGCCGCTGCCGAGGCGAAGGTCAGCAAGTCCACGCTCTCCCGGATCGAGACCGCACAGATCCGCGTCCAGCCGCGCACGGTCGGCACCCTGCTACGTGTCTACGGCGTGACCCCCGAGGTGCGCACCGCGCTGGTGCAACTGGCCCGCGACGCACGTGAGCACGGCTGGTGGGTGGACTACTCCGGCTCGATGCCACAGTGGTTCGCCGGGTACGTCGCGTTCGAGAACGAGGCGGACGGCTTCCAGATCGTCGACATCCAACTGGTGACCGGCCTGCTGCAGACGCCGGAGTACGCGCGCGCCGTGATCGCCGCGGAGTTCCCGGAGGACTCGGCCGAGCGGATAGACGAGCGCCTGGAGCTCCGGATGGCCCGGCAGGCGATCCTGCGCCGGGAGGCACCGCCGAAACTGTGGCTCATCCTGGACGAGTCCGTCACGGAGCGCGTCATCGGCGGACCCGACGTGATGGCCGCGCAACTTCGGCATCTCGTGGACACCAGCCAGTTACCCAACGTCACCATTCAGGTCCTACCGTTCGGGCAGGGGCCGTATGCCGGGATGGGGGTGGGTTTCACCATTATGGAATTCGCCGACCCCGGCGATCCCACCGTGGTCTACCTGGAGAATCTCTCCGGCGCGTTGCTTTTGGACAGTCCCGAGCACGTGGCTACGCATGCCACGGCATATGACCATATGAGAGCGATTGCGCTATCCCCGGTGGACAGCGTTAAACTACTCAGTGTGAAGGCGGACGCGTTCGCTCCCAGGTGAAGACTGCCTGGCTGCGGGCGACCTCTGTTGATCTCTGTCCGGCTTCACAGCACAACGTCGGCGAGATCAACAGAGTAGGAGGGCGCACAATGGCTGCGCCGTATCCGTCCGAGGCCACGTGGCGTAAGAGCAGCCGCAGTAACGGCCAGGGACAGTGTGTGGAGTTCGCCCAGCTCGGCGACGACGTCGTCGGGGTGCGCGACTCGAAGGACACTCAGGGACCCATGCTGACGTTCGCCCCGGAGAGCTGGCGGACCTTCCTCACCAGCGATCTGATCCGGACCAACTGACTTTTGCAGGAAAGGGCCCGCCGACCGGCGGGCCCTTTCTCGTGCTGGCGCTACCCGCGGTCCACGGTCAGCTCGCGGGCCTCGGCGTACCGCGCACGGATCGCGGGGACGGGCGCGCCGTCGTACTCCCGGGTGTCCTTCGGCCGCCAGGCCGGGGCGGTGCCGAGCGCGAGCCAGGCGGCCTGACGGGCGGCGCCGTCGGCCACGTACTCCCCCGGGGGCGGGACCACGACCGGCAGGCCGAAGACCTCGGGCGCGATCCGGCGTACCGCCTCGGAGCGGGCGCCGCCGCCGACCAGGATCACCCGGTTGACCGTGGCGCCCTGGGCGACCAGCGCGTCCAGGCCGTCCGCGAGCGCGCACAGCATGCCCTCCACGGCCGCGCGGGCCAGGTGGGCAGGCGTGCCGGTGCGCAGCGTCAGGCCGTGCACGGCGCCGGACGCGTGCGGCTTGTTCGGCGTGCGCTCACCCTCCAGGTAGGGCACCAGCACCAGGCCGTCCGCGCCGGACGGTGCCTCCAGCGCGAGATCCGACAACCGCTCCACGGACACGCCGAGCATGGCCGCGGCCGTGGTGAGCACGCGGGCCGCGTTCAGCGTGCAGACCAGCGGCAGGAAGCGGCCGGTCACGTCCGCGAAACCGGCGACGATGCCGCTGGGGTCGTTCGCGGGCGTGTCCGCGACGGAGAAGACGGTGCCGGACGTGCCGATGGAGACCAGCACGTCGCCGGGCTGTGCGCCGGCGCCGAACGCGGCGGCGGCGTTGTCCCCGGCACCGGGGGCGAGTTGCGCGTTGCCGGTGACGCCGGCGGCCTCGGCCGGACCGAGCACGGTGGGGACGATCGGCCTTCTCCGGAACGCCATCTCGAGCAGATCGGTCCGGTACTCGCCGGTCGCGGCGGACCAGTAACCGGTGCCGCTGGCATCACTGCGATCCGTGCGCAGGCCGTCCAGGCCGAGGCTGCCGGCCAGCTTCCAGGTCAGCCAGTCGTGCGGCAGGCAGACCGCGGCGGTACGGTCCGCGTTCCCCGGCTCGGCGTCGGCCAGCCAGCGCAGCTTCGTGACCGTGAACGAGGCGACCGGGACCAGGCCGACCGCGTCGGACCACGCTTGCGTACCCCCGAGCTCTTGGATCAGGTCTTCGGCGGCTCCGGCGGAACGGGTGTCGTTCCACAGCAGCGCGGGGCGGACGATCTCACCGTTGTCGTCCAGCGTGACCATGCCGTGCTGCTGGCCGCCCACACTCAATGCGGCCACGTCGTCCAGGCCGCCGGCCTGCGCGGACGCCTCCCGCAGCGCGCTCCACCACGCGTCCGGGTGGACCTCGGTGCCGTCCGGGTGGGCCGCGCGGCCCTCCCGGACGAGCTCGCCGGTCTCCGCGTCCCGGATCACGACCTTGCATGACTGGGTCGAGGAGTCGACCCCGGCGACGAGTGGCATCGGTTATCGCGCCCCGAGGACGTGCTCGACCGCGAGCTGGTTGAGGCGGACGAAGCCGAAGCCGCGGCGGGCGGCGGCGTCCACGTCGTACTCCTCGAAGCTGCCCCGGTCGGCCAGCAGGTCCGCGAGGGTCTCGCCGGCGTCGAGGGTGTTCTTCTGAAGCTCCGCGACGCCGCTGGCGGCCAGCGCCTCCTGGACCTCCGGGTCCGCACGGAACGCGGCGGCGCGCTCCTTGAGCAGCAGGTAGGTCCGCATGTTCGCCGCGGCGGAGGCCCACACGCCGTCGTAGTCCTCGGTGCGGCTCGGCTTGTAGTCGAAGTGACGCGGGCCGGAGTAGGCCTCGCCGCCGCCGGGCGCGCCGTTCTCCAGCAGGTCGACCAGTGCGAACGCGTTGAGCAGGTCGCCGTGGCCGAAGACCAGGTCCTGGTCGTACTTGATGCCGCGCTGGCCGTTGAGGTCGATGTGGAACAGCTTGCCGTGCCAGAGCGCCTGCGCGATGCCGTGCGCGAAGTTGAGCCCGGCCATCTGCTCGTGGCCCACCTCGGGGTTGAGGCCGACCAGCTCCGGCTTGTCCAGCTCACCGATGAACGCGAGCGCGTGACCGACGGTCGGGAGCAGGATGTCGCCACGGGGCTCGTTCGGCTTCGGCTCGATGGCGAAGCGGATGTCGTAACCCTTGTCCGTCACGTACTGCGTGAGGAGGTTCATGCCCTCCTTGTAGCGCTCCAGCGCGGCACGAATGTCCTTGGCCAGGTCGTATTCCGCGCCCTCGCGACCGCCCCAGAGCACGAACGTGTTCGCCCCCAGCTCGGCGGCGAGGTCGATGTTGCGCAGCACCTTGCGCAGCGCGAAACGCCGCACGGAACGGTCGTTGCTGGTGAAGCCGCCGTCCTTGAACACCGGGTGGGTGAACAGGTTCGTCGTCACCATCGGGACCTTGAGGCCGGTCTCGTCCAGCGCCTTCTTGAAACGACTGATCTGCTCGTCCCGGACGGCCGTCTCCGCGCCGAACGGGATCAGGTCGTCGTCGTGGAACGTGATGCCGTAGGCACCCAGCTCCGCGAGCTTGTGCACCGCCTCGACCGCGTCCAGCGGCTCACGCGTGGCCTCACCGAAGGGGTCGCGGGCCGTCCAGCCGATGGTCCAGAGGCCGAACGTGAACCTGTCCGCGGGAGTGGGCTTAGCGGCCATGGGATACCTCCACGTAACATCCACGATTTGTTTAACGGTTGAATTATTTGAGCGGCGTGTGGCATTGTCAACCCCGTGATTTTCGGGATCTCTCTCAGTGCGGACGTCCCGGTGCGGCAGGCCAGCCTGCGCCAGCACAACCTGCGGCTGGTGCTGGGGCAGGTTGCGCTGGTGAGCCCGCAGTCCCGCGCGGACATCGCGGCCGCCACCGGCCTGACCCGTGCCACGGTCTCCACTCTCGTCGACGATCTCGTCTCCGGCAGGCTGTTGCGCGAGGTCTCCCCCGCGCCCCGCAGCGGCGCCGGCCGGCCCGGCGTCGGACTCGTGCTCAACGACGCGGACGGCCCCGCCGGACTCGGCCTCGAGATCAACGTCGACTACCTGGCCGCGTGCGTGCTCGACCTGGCCGGCGCGGTCCGCCACCGGGAGATCCAGCCCGGCGACCGGCGCGGCGTCGACCCGGCCACCGTGCTGGCCTCGGCCGCCGCGCTCGCGTCCCGCGCGGTCCTCGCCGCCGAAGATCAAGGACTGACCATCGTGGGTACGGCCGTCGCCGTCCCCGGCCTGGTCTCCCCGGACGGCACGATCCGCCTCGCGCCGAACCTGGGCTGGCGCGACGTCGACGCCTCCGGCTTCACGCCCGGCCCGCTCACCGTGGAGAACGAGGCCAACCTGGCCGCGCTCGGCGAACTCCATCACGGCTCGCCCGGCTCCGCCGACTTCCTCTACGTCTCCGGCGAGATCGGCATCGGCGCCGGCATCGTGCTGCACGGCAGCCTGTTCCGCGGCGCGCGCGGCTGGAGCGGCGAGCTCGGCCACGTCGCGGTCCACCCGGACGGTCCCGCCTGCCGGTGCGGCGCCCACGGCTGCCTGGAGCAGTACGCCGGCCAGGAGGCGCTGCTCTCGTCGGGCGCCTCGGCCGTCTCCCCGGGTGCCTCGGTCGCCGATCTCGTGTCCGCGGCCGAGCGGGGGGATCCTGCCACGCTCGCCCGGCTGTCCACCGCGGCCGACGCGCTCGGCGTCACCATCGCCGGCGTGATCAACCTGCTGGACGTGGACACGGTCGTGCTCGGTGGCATCTACGCGCCGCTCACCCCGTGGCTCCGCCCCGGCATCGAAGCCCAGATCGCGGACCGGGTGCTGACCGCCGCCTGGTCACCCGTCCGGGTCCGTCCCGCCGGTCTCGGCAGCAACGCCGCGGTCGTCGGCGCGGCCGGAGCCGTCATCCGCGCGGTGCACGAGGAGCCCGCCGCCTGGCTGGTCCCCGCTTCACCCGGTAAGGCATAGAGACACGGCATACATGGCGGGGGTAGTCTCGGCGGACGATGGCCGTACAGCATGGGCCAAACCGGCCGGATCCCACCGTCGCCCCCGCGACCGCCGCCGTCACCGCCGACGCCGCCGCGATCGATGAGGCGGCCGAAGCGCTGCTGGGTGTGTGGGACACCGCTCGGGAAAAGGCCACCAACCGCCTCTCGGGCTCGCAGCTGCGGGCCCTTCTCGTCGTGGAACAGGACGAGGGCATCAACCTGGGCGGCCTCGCCGGAAACCTCGGCATGATCCTCTCCTCGGCCAGCCGCCTCTGCGACCGGCTCGTCGCCGCGGGCATGCTCGAACGCGAGCCGGGCCGCGCCGACCGGCGCGAGATCGCCCTCATCCTCACGTCCGCGGGCCGCTCGCTCCTCGACGAGGTCCGCGCCGAACGCCGGGACCAGCTCAGCGGCGTCCTCTCCCGCATGCCCCCGGCGTCCCGCGCCGCCCTGCTCGCCGGGCTGCTGGCCTTCAGCACCGCCGCCCGCCCCGCCGAGGAAGCCAGCCCCGCGGTCCGTACCGCCTGACCCTCTTACTCCTCCGCCGCTCCCCGCCCGGGACTTCCTGCCCCGCTCCCCTTCTGCCGGCCAGCGTCAGCGCCCACCATCACCCCTGGCGCCGTGCCCGAAATTTCCCGAAATAGCGCTGCATAGCGTGCCGATAGCTGACCGCTCCTGCCTTCGGAACAGAACCCGAGCTCCGGCGCGAACTACGGCTCAGGAACACCTAACGTCCGAATCGGGGCAAATAGCGGCCCGCAGCGGCGCCGCAGCCTGACGCCGAGAGCTCGGCGGCGACGACCCCAAGATCGTTGTTGCGCTCACTGCTCTTTCAGCGCCCCCGAAAGAACAGTGAGCGCAACAACGATCATCAGCCAGCGCCCCGTTGTCGCAATATGCCGAAATTTCGGGCGCGAAGCGCCCCGGTAACCACGATCCAGACAGCCCTCTGCCGCCATCGAGGATCCTTCCGACCGTCATGGCTGTTACTCGGCCAAGCAAAGAGCCATGACAGTCGGAAGGATCTTGAGACACTTTTCGCCCGCCTGCGGGCGGGTCTTTTGTCCTTTATGCGCAAGCACCCACAGTGGTGACCGCCTGGCTGCCCCGTATGCCGTCGACCCGCCCGCAGGGGAGCAGATCATCGGCAGGGCCGCCGCCAACGCACCGGCAGCAAACCGCGTCACGCAAGCCTGAACCCGACCACGACGCTGACCGGCGCCGGACCGCCCGACGCAACCCTCAAAACCGGACCACCCGCGAACCGCAGCCAATCAACCCAAGGCGACCACCCAAACGCAAGAACCATGAAGCCGCCGCACGACAGACCAAAGCCGGCGGCCCTGCCGATGATCTGCTCGGCTTGTCCCGGGTCGACGGCAGACGGGGCAGACAGGCCGCACGAAACCCCACCACCCGGGATCTGGGGCCTCGCCGTTGAAATTGCCTTTCCGCCGCCCCGGTGTCGGAGGCTCCCGCCGGAGGCCCGCCGGAGGCCCGCCGGAGGCCCGCCGGAGGCCCGCCGGAGGCCCGCCGGAGGCAAAAGCGCAACCAGAACACCCAGAGCGACCAATAACATGAAATTTCGGGCGCGCCAGCGCCCGGCTGATCGAGACAGGGCTCACGGTGACCACGGCGGAACCGGCTCCGATCGGCGGGCCGAAGCGGAGCGCCAGCGGAGTCTTCGGCACGTCGGAGGTTGGCCCGCGGGAGCATGCGGACCCGCAACCACGCTGGAAGCGGGAAGATTGTGGTCGTGGGGTCTGGGGCTCGGCCCCAGGTGAGCAGAGCGCCCGCGGGAGCATGCGGGCCGCCACCACACCGGAAGCGGGAAGATCAGGATCGTGGGGTCTGGGGCTCGGCCCCAGGTCAGCAGAGCGCCCGCGGGAGCAAACAGCCTGGCCCGCAGCGGAAGCGGGAAAGATGACGCGGTAGCTCAGTAGGCGCCGCGGGAGCGGACCACGGCGCCGAGCGTCTTCCAGAGGATGGTGAGGTCGGCGGCGAGGGACCAGTTCTCGACGTAGAAGAGGTCGAGGCGGACGCCGTCCTCCCAGGAGAGGTCGGAGCGGCCGCTGACCTGCCACAGGCCGGTCATTCCGGGCTTGACCAGCAGGCGGCGTGCGAGGTCGCCGTCGTAGCGCGCCACCTCGGAGGGCAGGGGCGGCCGGGGGCCGACCAGGCTCATGTGGCCCAGCAGGACGTTGAAGAGCTGGGGCACCTCGTCGAGGGACCACTTGCGGAGGAAGCGGCCCACCCGGGTGACGCGCGGGTCGTTGCGCATCTTGAACATCAGGCCGTCGGTCTCGTTCTTGGCCTGGAGGTCGGCGAGGAGCGCGTCCGCGTTCGTGACCATGGTGCGGAACTTGAAGACGCCGAATTCCTTGCTGTCCATGCCGACGCGGGTTTGCCGAAAGATGACCGGGCCGCGGCTGTCTATCTTGATGGCGATGGCGATGGCGGCCATCACCGGCAGCGCGACCAGCGTGACCAGCAACGCGATGCTGCGGTCGACGAAGGCCTTGACCACCTTGCGGGCGCCGCGGAACTCCGGGGCCTCGACGTGGATGAGCGGCAGGCCGGCGACGGGGCGGGTGTGGATGCGCGGGCCGGCCACGTCGGTGAGCGCGGGGGCCAGGACCAGGTCGACGTCGGTGCCTTCGAGCTGCCAGCCGAGGCGGCGGAGGCGGCCGGCGGTGAGTTCGCCGGAGGCGGTGACCGCGACCGTGTCGACGCCGGTGGCCGCGACGGCGTCCAGGATGGTGCGGAACGAGCCGACCACGGGTACGTCGCCGAGGCGCTGCGGCACCGGGGCCAGGAGCGCGTCGGGGATGCAGGCGCCGACGACGTGGTAGCCGGCGTAGGGCTCGCGGCGCAGCGTGTGGACGAGTTCGAGCACGTGCGGGGCGTCGCCGACCACCAGCACGCGCCGGGACCAGCCGCGGCCCTTGCCGCGGAGCCGGTGCAGGCGCTTGCGGGCCAGCCAGCGGGCGAGGATGAGCAGCGCGGTGCCGAGCGCGAACGAGATGGCCAGGAAGCCGCGGGCGACGCCGATGTCGATGAGGTACCCGGCGATGGCCACGCCGCCGGCGACGCGCGCGCTGGCGGAGAAGATCCGGCGGTATTCGTCCGCGCCGTAGCCGAGTACGCGGTCGTCGTAGCAGCGCAGGCCCTTGAGCGTGAGGAGCCAGACGACGGCGAGCACCGGGAGGATGACGAAGTAGGGCACCTCGACGCCGACGACGGGCGTGTCGTAGAAGCGCCCGACGAAGCCGGCCAGCACGGCCACCGCGACCACGACGGCGTCGACGATCACGAGGGTACGGACGTAGTGGCGCTGCCGGATGCGGAGAGCGGAGACGGTGGTGTCCCGTGGGATGTCCGGTCGCCGTTGTTCGGGCGCCGGCGTGAGCGTTGCAGACGTCATCGACCCTCCCCACCCGTTGTTGCCGGCCCATGATCGTCAGTGGGGCCGGTGGCAGAATATCCGCGCCCGGAAGGCGTCAGTTCCGCCTTCCGGGGGAATTTTGGCTGGCCGGACGGCCGATGGCCGGGCTCAGCCGACGGTGGCGGCCCGGGAGGCGATCGCCTGGAGGAAGATCTCGTCGATCTTCGCCGGGTCCTGGGCGACGTAGGCACCGCCGCCACCCGCCTCGGCCACGCTCTCCAGCTCCTCCTTGTTGACCTCGTTGCCGATGCCGACGAGGATCACCCGGATCGGCCGCTTGGGGTCGGCCTTCTCCTTGAGCTGCTTGATCAGGTCTTCCCGGCTGATGCTGTTCGCGTCCTCGTTCTGCCCGTCGGTGAAGAGCACGACCGAGTTGACCTTGTCAGCCTGGTAGCCCTCCTGGACCTCCAGGTAGGACGCGAGCACGGTGTCGTAGAGGCCGGTGGCGCCGCCCTCGACCGGGCGGACCTGGCCGAGCGAGGCCTGCAACGCGTCCTTCTGTTTGGTGAGCTGGCCGACCGGGACCAGCTCGCGGTAGTCGCGCTGCCCGTTCAGCTCGGTGGAGAAGACCCAGACGCCGACCCACCACTCGTTGTCGAGCAGGGCCAGACCGCGGCCTGCGGCCTCGACCATCACCTGGTTGCGGGTCTTGCCGCCCGCGGTGGGCACGGTGCCGAGCATCGAGCCGGAGACGTCGAAGACCACCAGCATGCGGCCGGGCGAGGTGATCGCGGTCCAGCTGGCGAGCGCGCGGCCGATCGCGGTGGCATCCAGGCCGTTGGCCGCCGCGCCGCCGCTGCTGGCCGGCGCGGATGCGGCGATCGAGGCCGGGCTGGGCGCGCCGGTCGGGGCCGCGAAGCCGCCGCCGGGAGCGCCGTCGGAGCCGCGCAGGCCGGCCCGGCCCAGCGCGTCACGGTAGGCCCCGCTCTGCGCCAGCTCGCCGAAGAGCAGGTCGGCGGCGTTGCCACGGGCCGCGTCCGCCTCGGGCATGACGGCGAACGGGTAGTCCAGCGCGACCGCGGCGGGCTCGACGTAGAGCGCGGCCAGCGACACCGGGGGCTTGGTCGCGTTGTACGCGATCACGTCCTCCTCGGAGAGCGCGGCCAGGCCCACGCCGTTGGCCAGCGCGGCGGGGTCGCCGGACTTCGGGAACTTCGCCACCAGGTCGGCGCGGAGGTTGGACCTGTTCAGCGCGAGCGTGCGCAGCACGCCGACCCGGGCCGCGTCGTTGCCGCTGCCGGCGGCCTGGCCGAGCGCGAGCAGGCCGGACAGGCCGGACGCGTCGAGCGCCGGGTCCACGATGCCGGGCTTGAGCGCGGAGTCGCTGCTGGTCATGGCCGCGAGCAGGTCGGTCCACTGCAGCTTCTTGTCCGGCCAGCCGACCGTGGTCTTCGCGATCGGCTCCGGCATCGCGACGACGACCGGGCTGGTGGCGACGGACTGCGCGTTGAGCGGCGAGAACCCGGGCGCGGCCTGCTTGAGGCGCTGCAGCCAGGTCGACGAGTCCGGCACCCAGACGTCGGGGAGCACGGTGGTGCCGCTGCCCTGGCCGACGCCGGTCAGCTGGGTGGCGTGCTTGGTGGCGATCGCGGCCGCGATCTCGACCGGCTCCGCCGCATTCACCGTGACCTCGAGGCACTTGCCGTCGACGGCGGCACCGGCCGCCATCTTCGTGTCGGCGGCGGCCTTGATCGGCGCGACGATCTCGGGTGCGGCCGCGATGACCAGCGGCACCGACCCCGTACAGCTGGGTTGCGACAGCTGTCGGTAACCGAGGTAGGAGCCGGAGATCACGGCGACGACGGCCATCGCCGCAGCGATGGCACCGGCTCCGCGAAAGCTGCTGGACATTCTATGGCGGCCTGGCACATGCCAATACTCCGCACGTTCGACGCCTAACGCCACAGACGTTCGGTCGAAAGTTACGGAGACGAAACCGATCTATGGCAGCGCAACTACTCTTCGTAATTGACCAGTTCCCGCGAGTCGGCAAAATCGGTTAGACCGGCACAGTAGTTTAGGAAAGCTTTAAGGTTGCCGTCCAGACCCTATGACGCTGATCGCTGGCTAAATCGGACACCTCGCATTGTCCGATATAGCGGGATCAAGCACGAAGAATGCACGTGGGCGTGCCCACGCCCAGCACCGGACCACCGGGCGCCGGAATTCCGGTCTCCGGGTCGAGGCGGAACGTGATCACGGTGTCCGATCTCTCATTCGCCACATAGAGGAACTCCGGGCCCTCCGGATCGACGCTCGGCATGATGGCGAAATGGCGCGGCCACTCGCCTCCGGACGGCGCCTCACCGGCGAACTCGGGCGCTCCGGAGGCGGTGTCGAGCGTGAATACGGCAATGGTGTCGGGTCCGCGGTTCGCAACATATGCAAAATGTCCGTCCGCCCGGACGCCGATCTCGGACGCATGCACGGGGCCGTCCGCGTCCGTGATCCGCGATCGTCCAAGCTCGGTCAGCGCGCCGTCCGCGGCCGCGGTGTAGCCGGTGATCGAGCCGTCCAGCTCGCCCGTGACGTAGAGGCGGCCGTCCGCGCGGGCCAGGTGCCGGGGGCCGGTGCCGGGACGGGTGCGGAACGGCGTGGCCGGCGGCTCCAGCGTGCCGGTCGAGGGGTCCAGTGTGTACGCGAACAGCGTGTCCAGCCCCAGGTCGACCACCCAGACGCGGTCGCCGTCCGGGTCCGGCGTGGCCATGTGCGCGTGCGGCCCCTCCTGGCGGTCCGCCACCGGTCCCGAGCCGGCGTGCTGCCGCAGGTCGGCCCGCGCACCGGGCACGCCGAGCAGGTCCAGCGGGTGGACGGAGACGCTGCCGCTGCCGTAGTTCGCGGTGACCAGATGCGCGCCGTCCGCGGTGACCGCGAGGTGGCAGGGGTGCTCGCCGCCGGTGGGCTGCGTGCCGAGCAGCGTCAGGTCGCCGTCCTCCGCGATCGCCCAGGCGGTGACCTGGCCCTCGGTCAGCTCGCCGGCCGCGTAGAGCACGGGGAGGCGGGGGTGCCGGGCGAGGAACGAGGGGGACGGGGTGGCGGCGGCCAGGCGCGGCGCGGAGAGCTCGCCGGTGCGCGGGTCACGTCGGGACACGTAGATGCCCTCGCCCCGGCCGCCGGCCTCCGCGGTGTAGGAGCCGATGAATACGAGTTCGCCGTCGCTCATGATCCGATGAAACCAGAGTCGCCGCGAACGCGCCCGCCCGGAGGCCCGCGGCCGGGTGATCGGGACGTCATTCGTGTCGCTCCGATCCCGGGTCAGGCTGCCGGGACGGGGACGTGGGCGGGGAGCAGGCCCTCACGTTTGAGCGTGGTCCACAGCTCGGACGGGATCGGCAGCGCGGTCAGGTCCACGTTGTCATCGACCTCCTCCGGGGTGCGGGCGCCGCAGACCACGGCCGCGACCGCCGGGTGGCCGAACGCGAACTGGACCGCGGCGGCGCGCAACGGCACGTCGTACCCCCGGCAGATGTTCTTGATCTCGAGTGCCCGGTCGAGCAGGTCGCGTCCCACGGGCGTGTAGTCGAAACGCGCGCCCGGCTGCGGGTCGGCGAGCAGGCCGGAGTTGTACGGCGCCGCGGCCAGCACGGAGATGCCGCGGTGGGCCGCGAGCGGCAGCAGGTCGTCGAGCGCGGACTGGTCGAGCAGCGTGTAGCGGCCGGCCACCATCACGGCGTCCACGCCGGGCTCGCCCATCGCGCGGATCAGGCCGGCGAGCATCGGCGCCTGGTTCATCCCGATGCTGATCGCGCCGACGGTGCCGGACTTGCGCAGCTCCGCCATGGCCGGCAGCGCCTCGTGCAGCGCGGGCAGGTAGTGGTCGTCGGGGTCGTGCAGGTGGAGCAGGTCGATGCGGTCCAGGCCGAGGCGGCGCAGGCTCTCCGCGACGGACCGGCGGATCGCGCCGGCGGAGAAGTCGAAGCGGGTGGTCACGCCGTCCGGCAGTTCGGCCCAGAAACCCTGTTGATCAGAGGCATCACCGGGTACGAGCAGGCGGCCGGCCTTGGTGGAGAGCACCAGCTGCGCGCGCGGCCGGTCCCGGAGCGCGGCGCCGGTACGCCGCTCGGAGACGCCGTGGCCGTAGAGCGGGGCGGTGTCGAACAGGCGGATGCCGCGGTCCCAGGCGCGGTCGATGACGGCCCTCGCGGTGTCGTCGCCGACCGGCGCATAGAGCCCGCCGATCGGGGCGAGGCCGAGGCCGAGCCGGGTGACCAGGACGTCGCTGCCGCCGAGCCGGACGCGGGACGTCGGGTTCATGCCCTTCTCCTTCGCACCGTAGATCCTATAGGATCTGCCGCTAAGTGTTCCCCCTCACACAGATTAGGTGCTGATGCGGCCCGTCAGGAGACTCACGCTCACCGATGACGTCTACACCTCGGTGCAGACGCTGATCATGGATCACGCGGTGGCGCCGGGCGAGAAGATCAGCATCGACGGGCTGGCCCGGCAGCTGGAGGTCTCGCCCACGCCGGTCCGCGAGGCGCTGGCACGGCTGGAGTCCGACGGGCTGGTGCGCAAGCGGCCGCTCGCCGGCTACACCGCGTCGCCGCTGCTCAGCCGCGCGGAGTTCGAGGAGCTGGTCGAGATGCGGCTGTTGCTGGAGCCGGTCGCGGCCGCGAAGGCCGCCTACGACGAGGAGCTGCGCACCGAGGCCGACCTGCCCGCCTCGCCGGACGCGCCGGGTTTCCGCGGGATCGCGGCGTTCACGGCGCAGGACGCGCGATTCCACCACCGGATCGCGGAACTGTCCGGCAACGGGATGCTGCGCGACGCGATCGTCCGGCTCCGTTCGCACCTGCACCTGTTCCGGCTCAACTTCCCGCAGAGCCACTACGGGACGAGCGCGGCCGAGCACCACCTGATCGTCGACGCGATCGCGGCCGGCGACGGTCCCGCGGCCGCCGAGGCGATGCGGCACCACATCACCGCCGCCCGCGAGCGGCACCTGACCTACTTCCGGAGCTGACGCCGTGCGGATAGCGCTCTTCATCACCTGCGTGAACGACCTGATGTTCCCGGGCACCGGCAAGGCCGTGGTGTCCGTGCTGGAGCGGCTCGGGCACACCGTCGACTTCCCGGAGGCGCAGACCTGCTGCGGGCAGATGCACGCGAACAGCGGGTACCGGGCGGAGGCGATGCCGATGGTGCGCGGGTTCGTCGAGACGTTCGCGGACTACGACGCGGTGGTGGCGCCGTCCGGCTCGTGCGTGGCGATGGTGCGCGACTCGTACCCCCGGCTGGCTCTCGGTGATCCTGATCTTGAAGCGGGCGTGGCCGCGATCGCGCCGCGCACCTACGAGCTCGCGGAGCTGCTGGTCGACGTGCTGGGCGTGACCGATGTGGGCGCGGTCTTCCCGCACACCGTGACGTATCACCCGACCTGTCACGGGCTGCGGATGCTGCGCCTGGGCGACAAGCCGCTCTCGCTGCTGCGAGGAGTGCAAGGGCTTGAGCTGAGACCGCTCGAAGGCGCCCAGGAGTGCTGCGGGTTCGGGGGCACGTTCGCGCTGAAGAACGCCGGCGTCTCGTCCGCGATGCTGGCGGACAAGTGCGGCGCGGTCGAGGACACCGGCGCGGAATACGTGGTGGCCGCGGACAACTCCTGCCTGATGCACATCGGTGGCGGGCTGTCCCGGCGCGCCGCGACGGCCAGGCCGATCCACTACGCCGAGATCCTCGCCAGCACCGGGAGCGCCTCATGAACGGCACCGGCAACATCGTCGCGCTGAAGCCGTTCCCGGACGCGGCGCGACTCGAACTCGACGATGCGCAGCTGCGGACGAACCTGCGGCGCGCCACGCACACGATCCGGGACAAGCGGCTGCGCGTGGTCGGTGAGGTCGACGACTGGGAGCAGCTGCGACTGTCCGGCGCCGCGATCAAGGACGACGTGCTCGCCCGCCTGCCCGAGCTGCTGGAACGGTTCGAGGAGGCCGCGACCAAGGCCGGCGCGGTCGTGCACTGGGCGCGCGACTCCGCGGAGGCGTGCGAGATCGTCACCGCGCTGGTGAAGGAGACCGCGGCCCGCGAGGTCGTCAAGGTCAAGTCGATGGCGACGCAGGAGATCGGGCTCAACGAGGCGCTGGAGGCGGCCGGGATCGCGGCCACCGAGACCGACCTCGCGGAGCTGATCGTGCAGCTCGCCGAGGACACGCCGTCGCACATCCTGGTCCCGGCCATCCACTACAACCGCAGCCAGATCCGGGAGATCTTCCTGTCCAAGATGCCCGGTGTCACGAGAGGGCTGACCGACGAGCCGCGCGCGCTCGCCGAGGCCGCCCGTAAGCACCTGCGGGCGAAGTTCCTGACCGCGACGGTCGGCATCTCCGGGGCGAACTTCGCGATCGCGGACACCGGCACGCTGGTCGTCGTCGAGTCCGAGGGCAACGGGCGGATGTGCCTGACACTGCCGCAGACGCTGATCTCCGTGGTCGGCATCGAGAAGATCCTGCCGGACTTCTCGTCGCTCGACGTCTTCCTGCAACTGCTGCCGCGGTCGTCGACCGGCGAGCGGATGAACCCGTACACGTCGATGTGGACCGGCGTCACGCCCGGGGACGGGCCGCAGACCACGC
Organism: Catenuloplanes japonicus; assembly: GCF_000717135.1. GTDB lineage: Bacteria > Actinomycetota > Actinomycetes > Mycobacteriales > Micromonosporaceae > Catenuloplanes > Catenuloplanes japonicus. The sequence continues at coordinate 76,699 of NZ_JNXY01000031.1, read as the reverse complement.
ACATCGTGCTGATCGACAACGGGCGTACGGCCACGCTCTCCGACGAGGTGGGCCGGCAGGCGCTGCGGTGCATCCGCTGCTCCGCCTGCCTGAACGTGTGCCCGGTCTACGAGCGGGTGGGCGGGCACGCGTACGGGTCGGTCTACCCCGGCCCGATCGGCGCGATCCTGTCCCCGCAGATGACCGGCGACGGCGCCAACAAGACGCTGCCGTACGCGTCCACGCTCTGCGGCGCCTGCTTCGACGCCTGCCCGGTGCGGATCAACATCCCCGAGGTCTTGGTCCATCTGCGGCAGAAGGGGCCGAAGTCGCGCGCGGAGCACGCCGCGTTCGCCTCGATCTCCTGGATCATGCGGGACCGCCGCCGGTACGCCGCCGCGCTCCGGGCCGCCCGCCGGGGCAGCGCACCGCTGCGCGGACGGGGACCACTGCGCCGGCTGCCGTGGCCGGCGTCCGCATGGACGGTCAGCCGCGACCTGCCGCTGCCGCCGAAGGAGAGCTTCCGGGAATGGTGGGCCAAGCGATGAACGCACGCGAGGAGATCCTGGCCCGGGTCCGGGCGCACCGGCCGTCCGCGCCGGTGACCGTGCCGCGCGACTACCTGCCGGACGTGGCCGGCATCGACGTGGTCGAGGTGCTGGTGGACCGGCTCGTCGACTACAAGGCGGGCGTGCACCGGGCCTCCGCCGCGTCGCTGGCCGAGGTGCTGGGCGCGCTGGTCGCGTCGTCGGCCACGGTGGTGGTCCCGCCGGGCCTGCCACCGGAGTGGTTCACCGGTCCGGTCGTGCGGGACAGCGCGGACGCACCCGTCTCCGTCGGCACGCTGGACGCGGCCGGCGTCACCGTGGTCACCGGGTGCGCGGTCGCGATCGCGGCCACCGGCACGCTGATCCTGGACGCCGCGCCGGACCAGGGCCGCCGCGTGCTCAGCCTGGTGCCGGACCATCACGTCTGCGTGGTCTGGACCGATCAGATCGCCGGTGGCGTGCCGGCCGCGCTGGCCCGGCTCGCGGACCCGTCCCGGCCGCTCACGCTCATCTCCGGGCCGTCCGCGACCAGCGACATCGAGCTCAACCGCGTCGAGGGCGTGCACGGCCCGCGCCGGCTGGACGTGGTCATCGCGACGCGTTGAACTCCACGTCGAAGACCAGGTCGGCGAAGGCCGGCGGCGTCGTGGCCGCGTGGTTGCAGCGGTAGCGCCGCCGGAACGCGCCCGTGCGCTCCACGTGCATGGCCGCGTTCTCGGCCGCGCGGTCGGTCACCCGGTCCGCGACCTCGTAGACGTTCGTGACGTGCAGGCGGCGGTCCGGGGCCAGGTAGTCGACGGTCAGCGCCGCGCCGGCCGGCCACAGGATCAGCTCCGGGCCCGAAGTGGCCGGTCCGCAGGTCAGCGCGCCGCCGGCCGCGGACAGCGCCACGCCGTGCCGGAACGGGCCGGGTGGCGGTTCCGCGCGCAGCACGAGCGTGCCGCGGACCGGCACGTCGTCCCAGGTGTCCGTGATCGTGACCGGGCGGCCGTCCCAGAGCAGCGGGCCCGGATCGCCGCGACGGGCCTGATCACGCAGCGCGGTGGCGATCGACAGGCCGGTCGGTGCGTAGTCCCGCGCCCGGATCACGTCCGCCGCGCTGTCCTGAAGATCTGAGAGCAACGGCGACCAGGGGGTACGGGTGGTGAGGCAGCACAGCACGGCCTGGTGCACCGCGAGCAGGTCGGCGCCGGTGACCCGCCTCGGTCCGGGGGTGCGCCCCGGCGCCCGCCACTCGACCGTGAACCCGCCGGCGCGGGCGGCCTGGACGCGCAGGTAGTGGGCGCCCCGGCCGGTCGGGAGGATTACCGCGCCGGCGGGGAACGGATCGTCGCCGAGCGCGTCGAGCAGGTCGTAGAGCGCGTCCGGGTCGGTGGGGAACGGGCCGACCGCGCGGGCGGTCACGACCCGGTAGGACGGACGATCCGGGGAGTGGCGGCGGGACTGGGCCACGATGGCGCTCCTCGGACGTACCCACTGATGATTTTGAATGTGAAAGGCCCTGACCGGCGCCGCGCGACCCCCGTTGAACTTGCCGCGCGACGCCGGTCAGGACCGGCCGATCCGGTCGATCGGTGTGTTAGGAGAGCAGGTCCTTGAGCGACTCCGGGGCCTCGGTGACCTCGGCCGCGACCGGCGCCTCGATCGTCTTGGCCCCGTCGTAGGTGAAGGTGACCTTGTAGTCGAACGCGGCGACCTCGCCGATCGCGGGCACCTTCAGCGTGATCGCGGTCAGCCGGCCGGAGTCGTCGACGGTCGCGGTGAACGGCACGGCCTTGACCGTGTCACCGGCCTTCGTGAGGTCCACGACGTCCGCGGCCTCGGCCTTGGTCAGGTCCAGCGTGCCGGAGTAGGTGCCGGTGCCGGTCTCCGTCACGTCGATCACGGCGTCGACCAGCACGTCCGTGCCGGTCGGGTCCGCGTCCGCGTCTGTCCAGCCCTTGGGCATCGAGTCGTCCGCGGCGGCCTGCGACGGGTCCACGACGACCCACTTGTCCGGCATCTCCGGCATGCCCTCGAGGCCGGAGAACTTCATCTTCACCCAGGCGGACTGGTCGACGACCCGGAACTGCATCGTCGAGGTCAGGCCCTCCTCGTCCGCGACGTACGTGGCGGTCAGGTCGTAGCTCTTCGTCGTCGGGCTGGACACGCCCTTGATGTCCTGCGCGTCGCCCTCCGTGTCCAGGCCGGTGATCGTGAACGAGAAGGGAGTGGTGGTCGCCCCGGGCGCCGACTTGGCGACGATCTCCGCGGGAGTCTGCGCCGGGGTGGTCGCGGCATCGTCCTCGACCGCGATGGCGCAGCCGGTCGTCAGACCCGCGATGGCAAGGAGCGCGAGACCGGACTTGAGTGCAACAGAAGACATGGCGAACAGCTCTCTGCGAGGTCACGGCGTCCGGAGCGGCGCCGTGTGCCAATACCGTCCACAGCGGCGCTGCCGGACCGCTGCCGAGCCGCCGCGGGCGCTGCCGATCGACTGCCATCCCACAGATATCGCCTGCTAGAGTCGCCTGCGCGAACCTGGGGAGGAGACGCGACGATGGAGGTGCGGTACGCGGTTCTGGGCCCGTTGACGGCCTCGGCGGGCGACACGGAGATCGATCTCGGCCCCGCGAAGCAGCGGGCGGTGCTCGCGCTGCTGCTGCTGAACGCGAACCGGCCGGTCTCCGCCACCGCGATCGTCGACACGGTGTGGGCCGACGACCCGCCGGAGAACGGCGCGAACGTGGTGCAGAAGCACATCGCCGGGCTCCGCCGCGCGCTGGAGCCGGACCGCTCGCCCCGCTCCCCCAGCACGGTGCTGACGCTGGACGGCGCCGGATACCGGCTGCACGTCCCGTCCGGCGCGCTGGACACCGACACCTTCGACTCGGCGGTACGGGCCGCGCGCGCCCACGTCGCGGCGAACGACTTCGCGGCCGCGGCCTCCGGGCTGCGCGGCGCGCTCCGGCTCTGGCGCGGCGAGGCGCTGGCCGGGCTGGGCGGCCGCGTGTTCGAGACCGAGCGGCGGCGGCTGGACGACGCGCGCGGCGCCGCCTGGGAGCTGCTGGCCGAGGCGGAGCTGGCGCTCGGCCTGCACGCGTCGCTCGGCGCGGAGCTGGTCCGGGTGATCGAGGAGTTCCCGGCGCGGGAGGAACTGCGCTGCGCGCTGCTGCTGGCGTTCTACCGGCAGGGGCGGCAGGCGGAGGCGCTGACCGCGTTCCGCGAGGCGCGGGACTATCTCAACGACGAGTTCGGCGTGGAGCCGGGCGAGCGGCTGCAGGATCTGCACCGGCGCATCCTGCGGTCGGACCCGACGCTCGGGCCGGTGGTCGAGACGGCGGCCGTGCCGGTCCCCCCGTCCTCCCCCGCGCCGCCCGCGGTGCCGTCTCCGCCGCCCGCGGTCGCGCCGTTCATCGCGGCCGCGCAGCAGCCGGACTTCACCCGGAAGTCCTGGGTGATGGCGCTCCTGGCCGGCGGCACCTCGCTGGTCACGGCCGGCGTGTTCGCCTGGGCGATCGTCGGCGCGCTGGGCCTGATCCGGCGCAGCCTGGTGCACACGTTCGCCGGCATCGTCTACGGCGCGCTGACGCTGACCATGTGGATCCTCGCCGACTCCGAGCTGATCAGCGGCGAGAACGAGCCCTTCAACAGCTGGGACACGGTGCTGGTCGTCGGCCTGATCGTGCCGCTGTTCGTCGGCACCGGGCACGCGGCACTGCTGGCGCTGTTCCCCCGCAACCGGCCCGGCATCCAGGGTGATGCCGGGCTCGGGCCGGAGGCGCTGCGTGAGGCGCGCCGGCAGCAGGCGCGCCAGATCCTCACGTTCCGGCCGGACATCGCGGTGGAGCTGGGCATCGGCCGGCCGGACCTGTTCCGCTGGTTCGACGACGGCGGCCTGGTGGACATCAACGCGGTGCCGGAGGGGCTGATGGTCACGCTGCCCGGCGTGACCGCCACGATGGCCCGGAACCTCGCCGTGGAGCGGGCCCGCGGCGGCCCGTTCAACGGCCTGCACGACCTGGTGGCGCGCGGCGCGTTGCAGCCGCACCGCGCCTACCCGCTCGGGCAGCTGCTGGTCTTCGGCGGGGTACGGGCCGCGGCCTACGAGGCCGAGGTCAGGACGGCACTCCCGCAAGGCTGAGGCCGCGGCGCTCCGCGACGTACTCCACCAGCGCGATCAGCACGCTCTTGCCGGACCGGCGGTCCCGCGCGTCGCAGAGCACGATCGGCACGTCCGGGTCCAGGTCGAGCGCGGTCCGCAACGCGGCCTCGGTGATCTGGCTGTGCCCCTCGAACATGTTGACCGCGACCACGAACGGCGTGCCGCGCTGCTCGAAGTAGTCCACCGACGGGAAGCAGTCCGCGAGGCGGCGGGTGTCCGCGAGCACGACCGCCCCGAGCGCGCCGAACGCCAGCTCGTCCCAGAGGAACCAGAAACGGTCCTGGCCGGGCGTGCCGAACAGGTAGATCTGCAGGTCCTCGCTGATCGAGATGCGGCCGAAGTCCATCGCGACCGTGGTGGTGCCCTTCTGCTCGACGCCGAACGTGTCGTCCACGTCCAGCCCCATGCCGGTGAGCACCTCCTCGGTCTGCAACGGGCGGACCTCGCTGACGGAACCGACCAGCGTGGTCTTGCCGGCGCCGAAGCCGCCCGCGATCAGGATCTTCAGAGCGGTCGGCACGGCCGGCCGCTCGTCAAAGAGCACGGAGTCCATTAACAACCGCCTTGAGGATGTCTTCGTCATGCCGGCGCGCCGCGGGCGGCTCGTACATGGAGATGAGGTCGGCGGCCAGCAGGTCGCCGAGGAGGACGCGGATCACGCCGAGCGCGAGGTTCAGCTTCGCGGCCACCTCGGCCACGGAGAGCGGCTCCGCCGAGGCCGCGATGATGGCGCGCTGCTCCGGGCTCAGATGGGCGGGCAGCCCCTCTTCCCCCGACCTGGCGACGACGAACGCCACCAGGTCGAACCCGCCGGCGACGGGCCGGACCCGGCCGCCGGTCACCGCGTAGGCGCGGACCACCGGGCCCGCGTCGTCGTCCATCCAGTGCATCTCCGGATCCTCCGGCCGACTGGGCATGTCCGGTGGTCTATCCCGCATCAGTGCGCACCCCCGGGGTTCGTTGGGTGGCGCTCATGTTCTGCCCCACCCGGGTGACGAGCATGGCCATCTCATACGCGATCAGTCCGATGTCGGAGTCCGACGCCGCGAGCACGGCGAGGCAGGCTCCGGCGCCGGCCGAGGTGACGAACAGGTACGCGGTCTCCATCTCGATGATGGTCTGCCGGACCGGTCCGGCGCCGAAGTGGCGGCTGGCGCCCTTGGCGAGGCTCTGGAAGCCGGCCGCCATCGCGGACAGGTGCTCCGCGTCCTCCCTGCTCAGGTTCCTCGACGCGCCCATGAGCAGGCCGTCGGAGGAGAGCACCACAGCCTGGTGCGCCGTCGGGACCCGGTCGATCAGGTCGTCGAGGAGCCAGCTGAGGTTGGCGTTGGAGGTCATCTGCTGTGCCACTTATGCGTCCCTGTCTGCATCTCGGTGCTCCGTGGCACTGTCCGCCGACACGTCGGCGGCCGCCGCGGATTGAACGGTTGTCGGCGAACCTGCCGACGGGATCCTGGCTTCCGGCGGCGGGGACAGCACGGCCCCGGACGGCGGCGTCGCGGTGCCGCGCGCGGACTCGGCCCGCTGCTCCGGCACCGGCTGACCGGCCATCATCGCCTCCGCGGCCCGGCGGCCCCGGTTGGTGCCCGCCTGCAACGCGGACATCAGACTGCGCGCCTGGTCCGGCGAGCGCGGCGCCGCCTCGGGCACGACCGGCGCGGTCTCCTGCCGCCCGGGGCGGAGCTGCGGCGCCAGATTTGCCTGACGAACGCGCTTGGGCAGGCCGTCCATGGTGGTGGTCTCCTCCGGGTCGTCCCCCGGCTCCGCGTCCGCCGTCGTCTGCCCCGGCGCCTGGACCGCGGATTGCGGGCGCTGCGGTATGGCGAGCGTCGGCGCGTCCTCGCCGTCCTCTGTGGGTCTATTGTCCGTGTCCGATGTGGCGGACGTAACCGGGGTGGCCTGCTTTCGCCGCTTGGTCGAGCGGCGGCCCGGCAACTCCATCCCATCGACCACGACCGTGCCGATCGTCTCACCCGCCGGCTTGCCCTTGCGCGCGGGCTCGGCGGACGCGGGCGCGGCCTCCAGCTCCCGCGGCGCGGCCGGGCGGGTGGCCACCGTGTTCGTGGCGCGGCCGTTCGGGCCGGCCGGCTGGGCCACCGCGAACCGGGGCAGCGCGGGCTCGACGCGGGAGACCAGCTCGCTCGGGACCAGCAGCACCGCGGTCACGCCGCCGTACGGCGACACGCGCAGGCTGACCTGGATCTGGTGCCGCGCGCCGAGCTGCGCGACCACGAACAGGCCGAGACGGGCGCTGTTGGCCGGGTCGAAGTCCGGCGGCTCGGCCAGGCGGCGGTTCGCGTCCGCCAGCTCCTCGGGCGTCATGCCGAGACCGCGGTCCTCGACCTCGATCGCGTAGCCGTTCGGCACGGTCTGGCCGCCGACCCGGACCCGGGTGTGCGGCGGCGAGAACGACGTGCCGTTCTCGATCAGCTCGGCGAGCAGGTGGATCACGTCGCCGACCGCGCGGCCGACGACCGCGATGTCGTCCGCCACGTCGATGTCGACCCGCGCGTAGTCCTCGACCTCGGAGACCGCGCCGCGCACCACGTCGATCATCGGAACCGGGTTGCGCCAGCCACGGCCCGGGACCGCGCCCGCGAGGATCACCAGATCCTCCGCGTGGCGCCGCATGCGGGTGGCCATGTGGTCGACCTTGAACAGGTCGCCGAGCTCGTCCGGGTCGGTGACGCGGCGCTCCATCCGGTCCAGCAGCGCGAGCTGGCGGTGCAGCAGCGTCTGGCTGCGCCGCGCGATGTTGAGGAAGACGTCGTTGAGGCCGCGGCGCAGCGCCGCCTCGTCGACCGCGGCCTGCACGGCCGTGACCTGGACCTCGGAGAACGCGTTGCCGAGCTGGCCGATCTCGTCGGTGCCGAACTCCAGCCTCGGCGTCTCCGCCTCCACGTCGACCTCCTCGCCGCGGCGCAGCCGGCCGACGACGTCGGGCAGCCGTTTCCCGGCGAGGTCGGTGGCGGCGTCGTGCAGGTCGGAGAGCCGCCGGATCAGCGACCGGCCGACCCGGACGGAGATGACCAGCGACAGCACCATCGCGGCCAGGCCGAGCAGGCCGGCCGCGCCGAGCATGCCGAGGATGCGGACCGCGAGCGGCACCGCGGCCTCGGCGACCCGGTCCGAGGTGAACTGCTCGAAGTTGCGCAGCTGCAGCGAGACCTGCTCGTGCGTGCGGGTCCACTGGATCAGCCCGATCGGCACGGTCTTGTTGTCCGCGCCGGACGTGATGAGCGTGTTCTCCATGCTTTCCAGGCGCTCGAAGACCGGCGATTGGATCAACAGGTTGTAGCGCGCCCGCGTCTCGGCGTCGAGATCCAGCACGGCGGTGGCGTAGAGGTACCTGTACGTACCGATGATTTGCACCAATTGACCGTGTTCACTGATCTGGAACTTGCCCGCGGTCGAGGCGCCGGCCACCAGCGCGTCGACCTGGCCGAGCACCTCGCGAGCCTGGCCGAGCTGGGCCATCGCGCCGGCCCGGCGGCTCAGCACCGGGTCGTCGTACCGGCTGAGAAGGTCGAAGACCATGAACATCTTGCCGATCACGTCGCTGTAGAAGCGCAGCGCACCCGGCTTGTCCACGTCACGCGAATCGATGAACGCGCGCTGCTGCGGGATCGCGTCCAGCGACGTGTAGACGGTCTCCAGACGGCGGTCGAGCTCGTCGCCGATGTCCGCGTGGTCCACCGAGCGCCGGCGGAACTCGGCCATCGCCTCGTCCGTCCGCGCGCGCTGCGTGGTCAGCGCCACGTTGTCCTGTCGCGCGGTGGGCGTGCTCGCGTTGCCGGCCAGATAGATCAGCGACAGCCGACGCTCCTGCTGCAACTCGGCCGCCAGCTCCTCGCCGGGCCGGCCGACCTGGTCCAGCACGTCCTGCGAGGCCAGCAGCACCGTCGCGGGACCGACGGTCAGCACGGTGGCAAAGGCCCAGAGCGCGGTCAGCGCGACGAGCGGCACCGAGACCAACGCGATGATCTTCGATCGGATTGACCAGTTCCGGATATTCATCAGACCTCGTCCGCTGAGCCGATCGGCAGGGCCGACACGGCGTCTTCCCCGCTGGGCAGGATACGTAATCGGCGCCGTGTGCACTACCTCACCCGGAACCTGAGTAGACGGACAGGGAATGCGACACGGCCCGCTGACCGGTTGTGATCAAGGACCGGCGCGGCTCACTCGCGGACTCGTGAAGAAACCCCGCGAACCTGGATTGGCGATCACCATCCACCGGGCATTAGCTGCGGTGAAGGAGGAACCCCCATGTCCGGTACGCAGATCGTCGTCCTCATCGTCATCGCCGTCATCGTGCTGGCCGTCGCCGCCGCAGCCGTCCTCTACGGCCGCCGTCGAGGTCAGCAGCGACTCCAGGAACGCTTCGGGCCCGAATACGACCGCACGCTCGCGGAGGCGGGCAGCAAGGACGCGGCCGAGAAGGAACTGCTCGAACGCGAGCGCCGCCACGCCGAACTCACGCTGAACCCGATCAGCGCGGAATCCCGCACCCGCTACACGACCGAATGGGAGCGGATCCAGGCCACGTTCATCGACTCGCCCGTCCAGGCGGTCGCGGAAGCTGATGAACTTGTGACCCAGCTGGTGGCCGAACGCGGATACCCTACGGAGAACTACGAAGAGCAGCTCAGCCACCTCTCGGTCGAGCACGCGAACACGCTCGGCCACTATCGGGACGCGCACGAGATCAGCGTCGCCAGCGCCCGTGGTGAGGCCAGCACCGAGCAGCTCCGCAAGGCGCTCGTGCACTACCGCGCACTCTTCGGTGAGCTCCTCGGCGCCGATCCCGTGCCGCCGGCATCTCCCGCAAGCTCCTCCGAGAACACCCACACCAGCCACCGGTGAGGAGACCTCCCCATGCGTTTCTTCCAGAGCGAGTCGCACTCGAAGCCTGACGACACCAACGACGACGACACGGTACGGGCGGAGCCGGTGCCGGCCCCGCGCGCCTCCGACGAGAACGACACCGACCGCGGACCGGACGCCGCGGACAGCCCGCACATCTCCACCGGGTTCGACGACGCCGATGCGGACCGGGACGGCGTGAACGACGCGGAGCCGCGGCCGGACGAGGACGACAGTGCGGCCCGGACCGGCGAGCCGGTCGACGCGGACGTGGTGCCGGACGAGCCGGTGGTCGTGGAGCCGGTACCGCAGGAGACCGCGTTCGGCGCGGCGACGGTGGGCGGGGCGGTGGCCGCCTCGGAGCAGGCCGCACATCGCGAGGACGACGACACCACCGCCGTGGGTACGGCCTCGGTGCCGGATTCCCCGGAGGAGCTCGACGAGGACGGCAAGCCGCTCCGGGCCGAGACGGCCGAGGGCTTCGGACCGGCCGGCACGGACTCCGACACCGGCTCCGACACCGCGGACACGACCGGCACGGAGACGGACGCGACCAGCGCGGACTCGGACACGGTGGTGGCGGATCCGGACGCGGTCGTCACGGACTCCGACACGACCGGCGTGGACTCGGACTCCGCCGACGCGGACGCGGACTCCACCGAGGCGGAGGAGGACAAGCCGCTCCGGGCCGAGGACGAGGGCGAGACCGTCGAGGCCGGCCAGTCGGCCGGGGGCGAGACCGTCGAGGGCTTCGGACCCGCGCACCGGGCCGACGACGACGGCTCCGCAACCGAGGGCTTCGGGACCGCTGAGGGCACCGAGGGGTTCGGATCGGCCGACGACCTTGACGACTCCGCGACCGTCGTGGACACCTCTGGCACGCCCGAGGACACCGAGGGGTTCGGCACGCCCGAGGACACCGACGGCTCCACGACCGTCGTGGACACCTCCGACGCGGCCGAGGACAGCACGGACGCCGACGTGGCCGCGCCGGTGGACGAGGACAAGCCGCTCCGCGCGGAGGACATCGAGGACGACGACTCCGCCGAGGGAGAGCCTGTGACGACGCACGTCGACGAGACCACCGCGCTGGGCGTCGCCGCCGGTGCGGCCGCCGGAGCCGCCGCGGCCGGTGCCGCGACGAAGGACCGTGACCGCGACGGTCACCCGGACAGCGAGCGGGTGGCGGTCGACGGCGAGCCGCTCACGCCCACCACCACGGCCGCGGTGCCGATCGAGCCGGTCCCGGCCCCGGCCGGTGAGGCCGAGGCGCCCGCCACCACGGACGAGCCGGTCGAGCTGCTGCCCGGCGACGTGCCGGAGCAGCCGGCGCTGGCCGCGTTCTTCCGCGAGGAGACGGCGACCGACTTCCGCGACCGGTGGCGCGAGGTCCAGCTGCGCTTCGTGGACGACCCGGCGCAGGCCGCGTCCGACGCGGGCACGCTGATCGACGAGGTGGTCACCGCGCTCAACGCGGCGGTCACCGAGCAGCGTGAGGCGCTGGGCGGCACGACCTCCGGCGGCGACACCGAGCAGCTGCGGGTGCTGGTCCGCCGCCAGCGCGACTTCCTGGACCGGATCCTCGGCCTCTGACTTCCGACCCTTCACTCCCCCGCACCATCCGCGGCCGTCCCGATGCGGGACGGCCGCGTTCGCGTGTGTGAATCGGTAGCGCCGGCAGACGCCTCTGCGGGCCGGTGGCGGCGCGGGCGGCACCTAACGGATCCTGCCCGCGCCGCACGCCCCGGATCAGCGACGGCGACCGGCACCGCCGCGGATCAGCAGCGGCTCGGGCGACGCCGCACAGCCGCAGCTCGGCGCCCGCGCCGCACGCCCCGGATCAGCGACGGCGACGGGCACCGCCGCGGATCAGTGGCGGCTCGGGCGGCGGCGACGGTCGCGGAGGCCGAACAGCGCGCCCACCTGGGCGCCCACGACCGCGGCCGCGGCGAGTACCGCGGAGACCGCGAGCGGGAGCGGGCCGCGGTCGTTGCCGTCCAGGCCCTTCGCGCCGTTCAGGCCGCCGAGCGGGTCCTCACCGTGGTGCGGCGCGGGCGGCTGCGTCCCGTGTGCACCCGGCGCGGCCGCCCCGGACGACGACGAGGGAGCGGGCGCGGGCGTGGCCGCACCGGGCGCCGCGGAGCCCGGTGCTGCGGAACCCGGTGCCGAGGAGCCGGGCGCGGAAGCACCAGGCGCGGGAGCACCGGGCGCCGTGGAACCGGGCGCCGTGGAACCGGGCGCGGACGTGCTCGGCGTCGGCGTGCTCGGGGCCGAGTTGCTCGGCGCCGGCGTGTTGCTCGGGGCCGGCTCGACCTCGCCCGGGTGGGACGGCGGCGTGGCCGCGGCCGGGGGCGGCGCGTCGACCAGGCCGGTGGCGTGCTCGCGTACCCCTCGGTCCTCGGCGCTCTCCGGCATCTTCAGGAAGTCGCCGGCCTTGATCAGGTCCGGGTCGCCGATGTTGTTCAGCTCGGCCAGCTCCGGGTAGCGCTCGAAGTCGCCGAGGTAACGGTCCGCGATGGAGCCCAGGTAGTCGTCCTGCTCCACCCGGTAGACCGGCTCGCCGGCCCGCGCCTCCGTGACCGGTCCGGGCACCGCGGCCTGACCGCCCCCGCCGCCGGTCGCCGCGTGCGTCGGGTCGCTCCCGGGCGTACCGCTCCAGGGCCCTTGATCCCAGGTGTTGTTCTGGGAAGCGTCGACGAGCGCGGGCGCCGGCCGGGCCGGGGCAGCCCCGAATCCGGCCGTGTACGTCGGCGCCTGGCTCTGGTAGCCCACGTGCAACGGCGTGTCGCCCGGAATGCCGATGCTGGGCGCGCCGGCCGGCGTCATCGCGTACCCGGTGGTCTGCCCGAGCCCGAGCGCGGACGCGGACGCCGCGGCGCCGGTGGAGACGATGAGCGTGACGGACGCGATGAGCGCGGTCGCCATCCGCTGCTGGGTGCGCATGCCGGGCAGGTGCGGCGCCGGCACGCGCAGCACCAGCGCCACCAGCTCGATCAGCACGGACAGCGCGAACGTCAGCCAGCCGAGCCAGCCGACGAGCGCGAGCGCGCGCAGGAACAGCTGCCCGTCGTCCGGGCTGGTCAGCGTCGAGACCGCCTCGCCGAACGTGGGCAGGTGGTCCGGGAGCGGGTTCCCGGCGACCAGGTACAGCGCGATCGGCGCGCCGCCCAGCAGGCCGACGAGCAGCGCGAGCCCGGCCAGCCCGGTCGCGATCCTTCCGATTCTCCGCGGTACGGAGACGTATGTGCTCGTCATGCCCCGTCGCCCTTCTCTCGTGGGTCGGTCCTAGTTGGTCCTGAGTTCCGCGGTGGCGCTGCCGGCGACCGTGACCTGCTCGGGAAAGCCGAAGATGGGCAACATCACCATGTCGTACGTCATCTCCACCTCGACCCGCAGGCAGCGCGTGACGAGCTCGCAGCCGTCACCCTGGGTGACCCATTTCGCGTTGCCCGCCACGCCGGCCCGCTGCAGGTAGTCGACCGCGGCCGTGGAGGCCGCGGTCATGTCCACGACCGCGACGCCGTCGCGCATCGCCCGCTCGACGTCGATCTGCTGGCCGCCGGCGCGGGCCGCCTCCGCCGCCAGGTTGTTCGCGCGTTGCAGCGTGCGGACCCGCCCGGCCGCGTCGAAGGACAGCCCGATGATCACGAGCACGGCGAACAGCGCGATCGCCAGGAAGATGCTGACCCGTCCCCGGTCGCGGTCCGCGCGGATCATGATCTGCTCCGGTACGTGTCGAGCACGGACTCGTAGCGGGCCTGGATGGTCCGGTCGCCGGGCACGCCCGGGAAGCCGAGGTCCGCGAACGAGATCACACAGGTCACGGTCACGGTCACGGAGGCGGGCTCCCCGACGTTCCGGTTGAACGCCAGGGTCAGCGAGTTCGGCGTGCCGTAGCTGATGTAGTTGCTGTTGGTGCAGGTCACGTCCTCGTTGGCGAGCGCCTTCCCGGCCGCGGCCCGCGCGGCGGCGTCGGCCGTGACGGCGTTGCGGGAGATGGAGGCGGCACGGGCCGCGTCGTGGGCGGCCAGGTCGACCGCGTTGGCCGCGGTGCCGGTGCGTCCGACCACGAACGCGGTCACGATCAGCGCGATGAACGCCGGCGTGAGGATCGCGACCTCGACGGAGACCGACCCGCGGTCGGCACGGCGGGCCATCACGGGTCCGGGGTGAAGCGCTCGACCGGACCGGCCGCGGACTGGGTGACCGTGATGTTCCAGCCGGGGATGACCGAGAGCGCGGTGCCGCTGACCACGCAGGTCACCTGGTCCGGCGTCTCGGTCACCAGGATCTGCTTCGGGGTGAGCCAGTCGCCCGCGGTCTTGATGAACGCCTCGGCGCGGGTCTTCCCGGAGCCGTCCTCGGCCTGGAACATGCGCTCGGCCGTGACCGCCTCCTGTGCCGCGGCGAGCGCGGTCGCGCGGGCCATGTAGACCGCCGCGATCTGGATGGCGCCGAACAGCATGAAGAGCACGACCGGCATCAGGATGGCCAGCTCGACCGGCGAGGCGCCGCGGTCCGCGCGGCGGGCGGGCGCCGGCCGCGCACGGTCTCCGGCAGACCGTGCGCGGCGTGAGATGGCGTGTCCCGTCATCGGCACCGACTAGTTGGGCACGGGCGGAACGACGCCCGTCTCGTGGTCCATGAAAGCGTCGGCCTCCGCGTAGGCCCAGGCCAGGACCGCGACGGCGAGCACGGCCATGCCGGCGATGATGATCACGGTGGGCACCGGTCCGTCGCCGCGGTCCCGGTTCTCCGGGCGGTTGAGGCTCGCCAGCCGGGTGGTGACGGCGACATAGACGTTCAGCAGTAAGGCCATGGTGCGGCCTCCCTTCGTGGATGATGGTCAGACCCGGGCCATGAACGGGTAGAGAACGAAGCCGAGCAGGACGAAGACGAGCAGGGCACCGGGGATGTCGAGCCGGCTGGTGACGCCCTCGGCACGGGCCAGCGCCTCGGTCCGGATCTGGTCGCGCAGGGCGTCGGCCCGGCTGCGCAGGGTGTCGTGCACCTGCGCGCCCTCGGTGCCGGAGGACTGCATGATCGCGCCGACGTCGCCCAGCTCGGGCACGCCGATGCGTTCGGAGAGCTCACGCAGTTCCTCCCAGGGGGAGCGCATCTGCAGCTGTGCGATGTGCAGCGACTCCCGGATACGGTCGAACACCCAGCCGTCGCAGATCTCGGCGGCCTGTTCGAGGGACTGGACCGGGCCGTGCGCGGCGGAGATCTGCAGCGCGACCAGGTCCAGATAGGTGCAGACGGCCCGGCTGAACTCGCGGCGCGCCCGCACGGCCTTGGTCAGCACGTCCTGGTGGGCCACCCAGGCCGCGGCGGCCGCGAGCAGCAGACCGGCGAAGACCGGCACCGCGAACGGGAGCCGGATGCCGGCCGCGGACATGATGGTGACCGCCACGATCGGCGCGACCAGGCCGAACAGGGCGGACAGCACGATGGAGAGCGCGTACTGCTCCGGCGTACGGCCGAGCAGGTCGAGCTCCTGCTGCGGCGGGCGCAGCCAGCGCGCCAGGCCGCCGAGCCAGTCGAGACGACGCCGGCGCCGGCGCTCGTCTCCCGTGGTCTGCCGCTGCTGGTGCAGCCGGCGCAGCGCCGGGCCGAGCGCGGGCGTGGCCGGCATCAGCTCGCGGACGAACAGGAACACGCCGACGCCGACCGCCGCGCCACCGGCGACCGCGATCGCCAGATCCGTGTTGAGGAGGAGACCGAACGGCGCGTTCACCGGATCGCCTCCTCGGTGCGCGGCGGGTTGAGGAAGCGCGGCACCGGCGGCGGCAGGCTCATGCCGCGGACCCAGGCGAGCAGCGCCACGAACACCGCGCCGAGCGAGGCCATGATGATCTGGCCGAGCGGCGACGCGTACGGCTTCATGTACTGCGGGTTGAACAGCCCGAGCAGGAGCACGGCCAGCGTGACCGCGGTCAGGAAGCGGACCGCGAACCGTGGCTGGGTACGTTTCGCCTCCACCTCGCGCCGGGTGGCGACGTCCGCGGCGGCACCGGCCGCGATCGCGGCCAGCACGTCGCTGAGCCGCTCGCCGCGGTCCGTGAGGTGCAGGATCAGCGCGGCGACGACCTGGTCCGCGACCGGGTCGCCCATCTCGTCCGCGAAGAGCAGCAGCGAGTCCCGCGCGTTCTCGCCGGCACGCAGGCGGGAGGCGAGCGTGCGCACCTCATCGTTGATCGTCTCCGGCGCGGTGGCGGCGGTGCTGACGATCGCCTGCTGGAGGCCCTGACCGATGTTGGAGACGTCCTTGAGGCGGCGGGTCCACTCACCGAGCGCCTCGACACGGGCGATGCCGCGCTGCTCCGCCCGGCCGACCGTGAACAGCCACGGCGCGCCCGGGATCGCGATGCCGACCAGTACGCCGATCACCGGCAGACCGGTGAGCAGCCAGCCGAGCGCGCCGCAGGCGAACGCGGCGACGATCAGCGCGCGGTGCCGCCGGCGGCCGGACGCGCTCGGGTCGCCGCCGTTCCAGATCTGCCGCAGCCGCACCGTGAGCGGGGAGTCGGGGCCGGACGGCCCGGGGCGGCCGAAGAGCGCCACCACGGCCAGGATCAGGCCGCCGACGATGGCGGCACCGGCCAGTGCCGCGATCAGCGGGAGGCTCGCGCCCTGATTCATGCGTGCCCCTCTCCCGGCCGCACCATCTCGCTCATGCCGCCGGCCTCAGCAGACTGATCCGCGGGCGACGCCAGGCGCCGACCTTCGCGTCGATGTAGCGGCTGAGCATGCGCGGGTCGTAGCCGACGCGCATCAGCTGCTCACGGACCCGTTCCGGCAGGTGCATCGGGATCGCGCGGCCGTCCCGGCCCGGCCCGAAGACCGTGGTCGTGGAGAGCCGGCCGCCCTCGCCCATGCCGATCACCTCTTCGACGTGCGAGACGAAGCGGTGCTTGCGGCCGCCGATCGCGGTCTCGTCCTCGATGGTCACGTAGACGATCAGGTCCAGCGCGTTGCCGGCCATCCGGCGGGCCATCTCCACGGTCATCTCGCGACCGTGGGAGAGTGCCAGCTCGATGATGCGTTCCAGCACGCCGCTGGACGTACGCGCGTGGATCGTGCACATCGAGCCGCGGCTGGTGGTCATGGCCTGCAGCATCGGGACGATCTCCCGGGACCGGACCTCGCCGACGATGATCCGCAGCACGCCCATCCGCAGCGACAGCGGGATCAGGTCCGCGATCGTCACCTCGCCGGCCGGCCGCCCGTCCGGGCCGCGCTCGCCGTGCCCCTCCCGGGCCTCGAAGCTCATCACGGCCCGGTGGTAGCCGTTCTCGTCCTTCGCGGGCAGCAGTTCGCGGCTCTCCTCCAGCAGCACGAACGGCTCGTCCGGCGCGATCTCCCGCATCAGCGCGCGGATGACCGTGGTCTTCCCGGCGCCGGCCAGCCCGGCGACCATGATGTTCAGGCCGGCGCGCATCGACGCGCGGAGGAAGTCGCGCAGGAGCGGATCGACCATCTCGTCCAGGTCCGCGCGGGTGCCGGCGATGTCGTCGAGCGTCACGTCCAGCGTGTTGTGCCGGCGGATCACCGCGTACGGCCGGCGGCTGACCAGGTACACCGCGGCGAGGCGGCTGCCGTCCGGGAGCTGCAGGTCGAGCGTGGGCTTCGAGGTGGACAGCGACCGCTCGGTGGCACCGGCCCGGCGTGCCGCGGCCTGGATGGTCTCGATCATCTCCTCGTCGCTGTCCGCGATCGGCTCGCCCCAGTCCACGCCACCACCGCGCCGGGTGATCCGCACCCGGTCGCAGCCGAGCACGTGCACCTCCTCGATGGTGGGGTCGGTGAGCAGCCGCTGCAGCCGCCCGAGCCCGACCATCTCCGCGGTGACCAGGTCGAGCAGCACGCGCTCGTCGGTGGCGGAGATCGGCGTGCCGGTGCGGCGCTGCGCGTCCGCGTACTCCGCGACGACCGCGATCGCGAGCTGGTCCCGTTCGCGGCGCTCCTGCTCGGGCGTGAGGTGCTGGCCGCGCTCGAGCGTGGTGATCCGCTCGCTGAGCCGCCGGCGCAGCTCCTTGACCACGGAGTAGTCGCGGCGCGCGACCTCGGGCGCGGACGGCGGCGCCATCGTGCTGCCGGCCGGCTGCGGCGCGATGTTGAACGCCTGCGCCGGGAACGCCGGGGGCGCGCCGTTGGCCGGCGGCGCGGGCGGATGACCGTTGACCGGCTGCTGGTGGCGGGGGTCCTGGGACAGCGGCTCAAACCGCACGCGGCAGCTCCTCCGTGATCGGCCCGTTCGAGGCGGGCGGAACCGGCGGCGGTGGCGGCAGGTGGGACGCCTGTTGCGGCGTCTGTGACGGCGCGGCCGGCACGCGCTGCGCCTGCTGCGGCACCTGCGCCTGCTGCGGCGCCGGCGACGCGGACGGCGTGGCGGACGGTGCGGCCTGCGCGTGCTGAGGCGGCTGTGCGGCCGGCCCGTGCTGCTGTGCGGCCGGCACGTGCTGCTGCCCGGCCGGCACGTGCTGCGGCACGGGTGGCGGAGGCGGCATGTGCTGGACCGGCGCGTGCTGAAGCGGCTGCTGCACCGGCAGGTGCTGGGTCTGCGTGTGCTGGGGCTGCGGGTGCTGCCCGGATGCGTGTTGCGCCGGTGCGTGCTGAGGATGCTGCGGCTGCTGCGGCACGAACGCCGGCGGCTGCGGTGCCGCCATCGTGTTCCAGGTCGTCCGCGCCCGGCGACGGTCCACCATGGACCGCACCGGCATCTCCAGCGCCGCCGCGGCCCGCATCAGCGGCCGGCGCCCCCGGACCGTACCCCCGTAGCTGAGCACCTGTGCGGTCTGCCGGTCGATCGGCAGGTGCGCCGCGATCGGCACGCCGAGCGCGCGGCTGATCTCGCCCTTGCCGTGCCCGCCGCCGACCACCACGAGCCGCACCGTGCCCGGCGGCACGCCGTTGTCGCGCAGGTCCCGGCTGATCGCCTCGATGGTGGCGGCCGCGTTCGACAGGTCCGGCAGCCGCGCGGACGTGACCACCAGGACCGCGGACGCGGCGCGCAGGATCGGCCACGGCGGGTTCGCCACGTGCAGGCGGCCGCAGTCGGCCAGCACGTCGAAGCCGGGGTTCTCGTGCTCCAGGCGGGTGAAGAACTCCGCGAACCGGCCCCAGAGCGGCGTCACGCTGCCGGCCTGACCCGGGTTGGCCAGGCCGGGCAGCAGCAGGCGCTGCCGCTTCGGCGCGTCCAGGTCCACGAGCTGACCCCAGAAGTCCTGTTCCAGGCGACCGTCGCGCAGCTCGGAGACGGCCAGCTCACCGATGCCGCGCGGGCCTTCGAGCGCGCCGCCCAGGTACCCGGCCATCAGCGAGCCGCCGGCCGGGTCGCACTCGGCCAGCACCACACGGCTGTGCCAGGAGAGCGTGCAGGCCAGGGCCGTGGTGGTCACGCCGGGCGAGCCCTTGGGCGAGACGAACGCGATGATCGCCACGATCAGGATCCGCTCTGCAGCACGACCGAGATCCGCTGTTGCGCGTGCAGCAGGACGACGGCTGCCGCGTCCTTCTCGGCCAGCGACACGTACACGACGGTCATGTCGCTGGTGACGACCTGGGTGTCGGTCGGCGTGACGGTGTCCACGACGACGCCCTGGAACCGGGTGGCCTCGCTGGGCGCGGCGTCCTGTTTGGCCGGCGCGCCGACCAGCAGCACCTTGTCGCCGGGGCGCAGCGCGCGGGCCGGGATCTCCTGCGGCGCGAGGCCGAGCGCGACCTGCTGCTGTCCGGGGCCGAGCAGCTGCTTGTCGGTGATCTGGTCCGGCGTGAGCAGGCTGCCGGGCGAGAGCGCCACGGCGGCGTGCCGGCCGAGCACCTTGTCCTGGTCGGCGGCGGCGATCGGGGTGAGGCCCTGTCCGCCGCCGAGCTGCACCACCATCAGGTCTTCCGGCACGATCACGGCGCCGACCGCGACCGGCCGGGCCACGCCGATGTACTGGCCGGTGGCCCGCACGGAGTTCACCGCGAAGGCGGCGCCGAGGCCGCCGAGCGCGATGAGCAGAAGAGCCAGACCCAGCAGCCCCGGGCGGGTACGCCGCTGGCGCACCACCTTGGGCGGGGCGATCGGGGTCTCTGCCGTTCCGGGAGCGGGACGCGCCTGCGCCAGCGTCATCGGTTCACCACCTGGAGCTCGTTGACCACGTAAAGGTCCTGACCGGCCGGGGGCGACACGCCTGGTAGGTCACCCTCCTGGCCGTCCGTGGCGACCCAGTGAAGCGTGAAGGACGTGGTCGCCTGGACCAGGTAGCCGTCCTTGTGACCCGCGAGCGCGCTGGCCACCTGGTAGCCGGACGCGTCGCCGCCGGCCGTCGGATATCCGCAGTCCGGCGAGCGGGTGGCACCGGCCGCCGCGGTCCATGGCTTGCCGTTGCCCTGGCAGACGACCGTGTGGCCGTCGCCCATGTCCCACGTGACCCGGTCGAGCGTCGCGGCGAGCGACACACCGAGCCCTGCCTGGGTGTCGCTCTCCGGCGGAGGCGGGGTGGCGGCGCCGTTGGAGATCCACATCCAGACCGGCATGCCCAGCACCCCGGACGTGCCCGGCGCGAACTCGATCGTGGGCGTGCGGAACACCATCCTGGCGAACAGGTCCAGCGCGATCTCCGCCGGATCCGGCACGAACAGCACCGGCGGGTTCGCCAGGTCGACCGGCACCTGAATGAGGTTGTTGTCGATACACGACTTGTAGTAGAGAGTCAGGCCCTCCGGTTGATCCGTCGGCTGCGGCGAGGCGACCCGGTAGTAGCAGCCGTCGTTGGCGTTGAACGAGCCCGCGCCCTCGATGTAGCAGGCGACCTCGGCGCCCTTCCACGTGCAGGTGCCCCCGCCACCGCCCCCGCCGCCGGGGTTTCCGCCGCCGTTGCCGGGATTGGTGCCGCCGACGCCGCCGCCGATGCCGCACTCGACGTTGTCCGGCGTGTTCTCGCAGTTCGGGGGTGCGGCGAAGACGTCCGGGCCGCGGATCAGCATCACGCCGGTGGTGGCGAGGACGCCGGCGAGCAGCGTGGCGAGCGCGAGGCGCAGGCGGGTCCGGCGGGTCAGCACGGCTGGTCCTCGTGCGACAGGCCCTGGCTGACCAGCCAGCCCAGCTCCGGGTAGAACGTGGCGGTGGCGGTGGCGACATAGCGGACGTTCTGCTTGCCGGGGACCGCGGATCGCGTTGTCTTGTAGACCATTTTGTAATCCGTCCCGTCGACACAGTCCTGAATCTGAACCGTCTTAGGCGCGCTTTCGAGATCAACAACAGTGACCGTCGGATTGGTGATCAGGCGCCCTTCCCGGATCGCGCCCTCCCGCTGGAGAAGGCTGACTCCGGCCTGCACCCGACCCAATAATGGATCAGCCAGGTATTTCCGCAAATCGGGATAGCGCGGATCCGGGATCGCCGATGCCTTTTGCACCGCGTCCATATATCCGGTGTACGCGGCCAGTGCGGCGTCGGCCGCCTTCGACCGGTCGGTGGTCTCGGTGGAGGCCGCGGACGGCGGGGGGTCGAGCGATGCCGCCTCGGGGCCCTCCAGGCCGCCTCCGCACGCGCTCAGCGCGGCCGCGAGGCCAAGGGACACAAGGATCGCGAGGACCCTTCTCGTGGTGTGCAGCTGCACCCGGTGCATCGATGAAGGCCCTCCTCCCGTTCATCACAGGCGCCGATGGACGGACATGCTCACACACGCCCCATTTGCGCGGGGCGTCGCGATTTGTTGCTGATCCCGACAGCCGATTGAACCGCTCCGCGCCCCACTTCCCGCGCGGCCCTCCCCATGGGCCGTCCTGCTCCGCGCCCCGGTCGGCGGGGCGGCTCGCCGGTCGAGTTACGCCGACAATGGGGGAGCATAGGCTGAGCGCCGCCGATAGAACAGAGGCAATCCAAGCCGGTACGAAGAGTGACGATCTCCAGCTCACGGGCTCGATCTTCCGCTCTCAGTGCCGTCAATGTGCCGGACATCTCCTTCCCGGACGCCGGCCATCCGGGCCGGGCGGCGGCACGACCTCCGGGATTCCCGACGAGAGCGCGAAAACGCTGGGGGCAGCGCGCGCCGGGCGATCTTGCCGGTCCGGACGCGGTGGCGGCGGTCGATCTCCGCTCCGGGGACGATCACGGGGTGGTCCGGGTGCCGCAGGGGCCACATGGACCACTTGCGCAACATGAATAATACTCTGCGTAGTTAGAACAACGGACCCACTCCGTACCCCTTAAGTGGCTTTTGGAGCTTTTGGGCCTTTGCTGCCTCAAGTTTCCCTTAAGACCCGGGCGACCGGCTTTCGCGATCAAGGCAAGATCGGCATCATTAGCCGACTTCCGCCGTACGCGTCGAGCGGGGCCGGCTGCCACCGGCTCCGCTCCGCAGCCCTTCAGACGGAAACCCGCAGCCAGGAGCCCGGCCGGTAAGGAGCGTCGAGCCTCTTGGCAATGACCGCGGGCAGCTCGTGGGCGCGCGCGGCGTCCACGGCAAAGGCGCCGCCACCGGAGAAGTACGGCGGGGTCTGCCACGATTCGCCGGAGACGTCCAGGTCGGCCAGCAGCGAACGCCGGTCCGCATAGCCGAGATCCTCCGTGGACCGGCCCTCCAACCACAACAGATCAAAGACCAGCAGTTGTACGGGAATCCGCCCGGCCCGCCGCCGCGAACCGCCCTCGATCCGGGACCGCAGCGCCGACCTGCTCACCCGCCCCTCCCGGTCGAACGCGACCACCACGCCGTCCAGCACGCACTCGGTCGGCGCCAGCGCCTCGGCCAGCCCGCGCAGCTCGCCGAACGCGCCGGTCAGATCGTGCCCGTCCGCGTCCAGCAGCCGCACCCGGCCGCCCTCCACGCAGGCGATCGCGCGGGCGCCGTCCCACTCCATCTCGAACGCCCAGTCGCCGTCGCCCTCGGGCAGCCGCGCGGCGGGGAGCGGGCGCACCGGCAGCACGTGGTCGGGCATCGGCGTCCAGCCGGGCTCGGCCGGATCCACCCGGCGGATCATCCAGTCCCGGTCGCGCGTGCGGTGCAGCGCGTAACGCCCGGAGACGCGGTCGCCGCGCAGCACGACGACCACCTCGTCGTCGCTCCACGCCTCCACCTCGTACCGCCCACGGTCGAAGACGGTCACCGGGCCGCCGCCGAACTCGCCGCGGTCCCCCACGTGATCGCCGGTGCGCACGGCCAGGTGGTGGCGGCACGGGTCGCGGGGCAGGCCGCGCGGCACGGCCCAGGTGTTGCGCTCCAGGTGGAGGTCCCAGTGCAGGCGGCGCGCGTGATGCTGATGGATCACGAACGAGTTGGCGGCCCGGCCGGTCTCGCGAGCACCACGAGCCTCGCGAGCACCACTAAAAGCGTCCAGTCGGTCACCCATAGCCACATTGTGCGGCCGAATAGCGCAGAACGCCCTGTGATGGACGTGAATGAAATGGTGTTGTCACCTGCGTCGCTCAGTGGCGATAGTGACCGATCAGTCCGACCAGCTCATCGGCCATCCCGCTCAGCCGGTCCGCCTCCTCACGCGAGGTCGCGGACTCGTCCAGCGTCACCCGGACCGCCCGCGACACCTCGCCCATGGTGCCCGCGATCTCCTCGCCGCGCCCGGTCGCCTCCGACATGTTCCGGTTCATCTCGCCGGTGGTGGCGGACTGCTCGTCCACCGCGCCCGCGATCGTGGTCTGGAACTCGTTGATCCGCTCGATGATGCCGGTGATCTGCGCGATCGCCTCCTGCGCCGCCTGCGTGTCCGCCTGGATCGCCTGCACCTGCCCGACGATGCCCTCGGTCGCCCGCGACGTCTCCTGCGCCAGATCCTTCACCTCGCCGGCCACCACCGCGAAGCCCTTGCCCATCTCGCCGGCGCGCGCGGCCTCGATCGTCGCGTTCAACGCCAGCAGGTTCGTCTGCGCCGCGATCGCGGTGATGCTGCGGACCACGTGGTCGATCTCCGCGCTGGACTCACCCAGCTTCGTCATGGTGTCGTTCGTGGCCGCCGCCGCGGCAGCCGCGTCCGTGGCCACCCGGACCGCCTCGTTCGCGCTCTGCGAGATCTCCCGGATCGACGCGCTCATCTCCGTGCTGCCCTGCGCGATCGTGCCGATGTTCGCGGACATCTGCGCGGACGCCTCGGTGGCGCCGCCGGCCCGCTCGCTCGCGCCCTCGGCCGCGGCCGTGATCCGCCCGGCCGCCTCCGACACCCGGCGCGACGACCGGTGGATCTCATGGGCCGAGTCGAGGAACGCCACCATCGTGGTCCGGACACTGTCGATCGCGGCGTTCGCGGCGCCCGCCATCCGGCCCAGCTCGTCCTTGGAGGAGACGGTCGCCCTGCGGGTCAGGTCGCCCTGGGCCAGCGCGGCCAGCACCTCAACGACCTCCAGCAGCGGTCGCCGGATCGCGCGCAGCACGAACCAGGCCAGCGCGCCGAGCAGCACCGCACAGGTCGCCTGCGACAGGCCCACCTGCCACTGAGCCCTGCTCTGCTGGTCCTGGACCGCGGCGGACGCGGCGGAGGCCTGTGCGGCCAGCGCGTCGCTGACGGTCGGCAGCTGATCCTCCACGGCGCTGAAACTCGCCACGAAATCGGCGTAGGAGGCGGGCGCCTGGCCGGGGGTGGTGATCGCGCCCATCGTCCGGGTGGCCAGGCCGGTGTAGGTCTCGATCACGGGCAGCACGGCCTGGGCCGCGGTGCGGACGGCGGCACTCTCACCCGTACCCTCGGCAAAGTCTTTGATCTTCTGGGTGATGATCTCGATGTGTGCGGACAGGTCGGACGCGGCCTCCTGCCGCTCGTCCGCGGTGGTGGCCAGCAGCGCGCGCTGCACGTCGCCGCGGATGGCATCGTGGGCCATGTCCGCCTCGAGCGCCTGGCGGGTGGAGACGGAGGCGCGCTCGAGCTCGCCCGCCCGCGCCGTGACGTCCCCCAGCGCGGTCATCGCCATCCCGGCCGTCACCACGAGGGAGAGCAGCGCGAACACGACGATGGACCCGATCTTGACGCCGACCGACCGGTCTCTGATGCCCATAAGCTCATCGTGAGGGCTGCTCGCCTCATATCCCGAAAAATCGGGAAATCTAGGCTGTAAGGCGGATGGTTGATCTCAGCGTCGCTTCGATCCTGCGGGCGGTCTCCGCCGGCGACCGCAGCACGTCGTCCGCCGTCAGCCGGATCACCCGCCAGCCGGCGGCATGCAGATCATTCAGCCGCGCCACGTCAAACCGGAACACGTGCCGCTCCCGATGGTGATCACCTTCGTACTCGATCACCAGCCGTTCCCCGGGATACGCGAAATCCACCCGTGCCAGGAACCTGCGACCGGCGAAGATCCGATGTTGCGGAACCGGCGCGGGCAGCCCCGCATCGTGCAGCAGCAGCCGCACCCTGCTCTCCATCGGCGACTCGGTCCGGTGATCCGCAAAAGCCAGGGCACACCGCAGCGCGGGTACGCCTCTGAGCCCCCTCCGCACGCCGATCAACTCCTCGACGCGCCGCTTGGTGATCAACCTCCGATGCAACATCGCATCCAGCGCGATCACCGCATCGGCCTTGTTGCGCTGCCGCCCGAGGTCGAAGGCGGTCCGCGCCGGCGTGGTCACCGGGACGCCCGCCAGCGTCGTCACGTCATCGGCCGGCAGCACGGCGTGGACGATCGCGAGGTACGGCGTGCCGCGCAGCCGTCTCCCGTGCGGAATCACGACCGAGACCGGTGGCGGTGCCGTCAACGGGAGCAGGTCGACGCCCCAGAGCCAAGCCGCGGAAAGGCCGCCGACCGCGCCGCCCGGTGGCAGGAGCAGGGTCGCAGCTTCGCACCAGACGCGGTGGCTCATGGCGACGAGGTCATCGGCGGCAACATAGATGTCCGGAAAAATCCTGCTATAGCAGGGTCCGCGAAGCATCGGCTCGGTAATTGTGGCGGCGGCGAGAGCACTGCTCCCCCGGAACGGATGGACCGCCAGGCTCCTCGGAATCTCTGCTCGCGGCCGCGACATGACGACGAGTTTCCCGCGCGTCACGGCTTCGCGCCGACCGGCGGGGCAAGCGTGCGGTGTCGCATCAATCCGTCATGTCGCCCGCGACGCGGCACGCCCGATCGCACGCGAGGCGGCGCCGAATAGCGGTTCAAGATCCTTGCATACACCACCGCTGTTATTGAGGCCGAATAACAGCGGTGGTGTATGCAAGGATCTTGAACCCTGGTTTTCAGGCGCGCCAGAGCGAGGCCGAGCCGAAGCTCCCGGACCGCTATTTCGTGAAATTTCGGGCACGGAGTGCCCGAAGATCGCACGTCGGGCCGAGCCCTGGGCGCGGAAGCTCTATAGGCCGACGACGTCGCGGCGTCGCGCCGCGAAATTCGGGCGCGAGACGCTGCCCAGCGCGAGACGCTGCCCAGCGCGAGACGCTGCCCAGCGCAAGACACGAGACGGCGCAAGACACGAGACGGCGCAAGAGACAGCAAGCCGCCGCCACGCACGAGGACCCGGCAACCCGGCGCAAGAGACGACGAGCCGCCGCTAGAGACGCAAGCCGCCGCCAGACGTAAGCAGACCGGCACGCGCGCCAGCGCGGGGCATCACACCAACGCGGGGCGTCACACCAGCGCGGGGCGTCACGCCAGCACGATTCTGACCTTTCGGCGTCGAGGCCCGGACCCACCGCGATCAAGCGGGCACCTCCGTGCCCGAAATTTCGTGATTTAGCGGCCTGCGGCCACGGCATCCTCACCCTGGCGCCGAAAACTCGGTAAGCGCATAACAGGAGCGGCGCGGCCGCACGGTCTGAGGAGTGCGGCCGCGGCGCGGAGGGTCAGGAGGCCTTGGGGGGCTGCTGGCCGTAGACGTTCTGGTATCGGGCGTACAACGAGTCGATGTGGTGCTGCGGGAGGGGCTGCACCGGGCCGCGGAGCGTGGCGAAGTGGACCGTGCGGGCCACGTCCTCGCACATCACGGCCGCCTTCACCGCGGACTTCGCGTTCTTGCCGATGGTGAACGGGCCGTGGCTGCGCATGAGCACGGCCGGCGAGCGGTGCCCGGAGAGCGTCTCGACGATGCCCTTGCCGATGTCATCGCTGCCGATCAGCGCGAACGGCCCGATCGGGATCGGGCCGCCGAACTCGTCGGCCATCGCGGTGATCACGCACGGGATCTCCTCGCCGCGCGCGGCCCAGGCCGTCGCGTAGGGGCTGTGCGTGTGCACGACGCCGCCGACCTCGGGCATGGAGCGGTAGACGTACGCGTGCGAGTCCGTGTCGCTGGACGGCGCGTGCTCACCGTCGACCACGGTGCCGTCCAGGTCGCACACCACCATCGACTCCGGCGTCAGGTCGTCGTACGACAACCCGCTCGGCTTGATCACCATCAGGTCGGCGCCGGGTACCCGGGCGGACACGTTGCCGCTGGTCCAGGTGACGAGGCCCCAGCGGGTGAGTTCGGAGTGGAGCAGACAGACCTCGGCACGCAGCTTGGCCACGGTGTCGGTCAGGGAGGCTGGAACGGTCATGAGGACACCGCCTGGTTACGGATGGCGCGAAGCCGGTGGAGGGACTTGCTGCTCCGGCCGAATTGCTCGTGCAGCTCGCTGTAGATCTCGTAGAGCGCGTCGTACGCGTCCGCGCGTGCCGGGTCCGGCGTGTAGACGTCGCGCCGCACCTTGCCCATGGCGGCGGCCGCGGCCCGGATGTCCGGGTACGCCCCGGCCGCGACCGCGGCGTGGATGGCGGAGCCGAGCGCGGGCCCCTGGTCGGAGTCGATCAGGTGCAGCGGCCGGCGCAGCACGTCGGAGTAGATCTGCATGAGGAACTCGTTCTTCAGCAGCCCGCCCGCGACGATGAAGTCGTTGACCGGCACGCCGGACCGCTCGAACGCGTCCACGATCGTGCGTGTGCCGAACGCGGTGGCCTCGATGAGCGCGCGGTAGACGTCCTCCGGCCGGGTGGCCAGCGTCTCGCCGATGATCACGCCGGAGAGGTTCGCGTCGACGAGCACGGATCGGTTGCCGTTGTGCCAGTCGAGTGCGACGAGCCCGTGCTGCCCGACGGCCTGCGCGGCGGCCAGCGACGTGAGGTAGACGTGCAGGGAAAGTCCCTCAGCGGCGGCTGCCGCGGCATAAGAAGCGGGCACGAAGTTGTCGACGAACCAGCCGAAGATGTCGCCGACGCCGCTCTGGCCGGCCTCGTAGCCCCAGAGGCCCGGGATGATCCCGTCCTCGACCACGCCGCACATGCCCGGGACCTCGGCGAGCGCGTCCGAGCTCATGATGTGGCAGGTGCTGGTGCCCATGACGGCGAGCATCTGGCCGGGCTCGACCGCGGCGGCCGCGGGCGCGGTGACGTGCGCGTCGACGTTGCCGACCGCGACCGCGATGCCCTCGGGCAGCCCGGTCCAGGCCGCGGCCTCGGCGGAGAGGGTGCCCGCGAGCCCGCCGAGCGGCGACAGGTCCAGCCGCAGCTTGTCGACAAAACCGGAAAAGTCCGGATTCAACGCACCCAGGAAATCGGAAGACGGCCATCCGCCGTCCTGATAAATCCCTTTATAACCGGCGGTGCACACATTGCGTGATTCCACTCCGGTCAGCTGCCAGACGATCCAGTCCGCCGCCTCGATCCACCGCTCCGCAGCCGCGTAGACCGCAGGGTCCTCCTCCAGCACCTGGAGGCCCTTCGCGAACTCCCACTCCGACGAGATCTTCCCGCCGTACCGGTTGATCCACGGCTCTTTGCGCTCGTGCGCCAGCGCGTTGATCCGGTCCGCCTGCGGCTGCGCCGCATGATGCTTCCACAGCTTGGTGTAGGCGTGCGGCCGGTCCGCGAACCCCGCGACCTCGTTCAACGGCGTCCCGTCGGCCAGCGTCGGCAGCACGGTGCAGGCGGTGAAGTCGGTGGCGATGCCGATCACCGCGGACGCGGGCACGCCCGCCGAGGCCAGCGCCGCCGGCACGGTCCGGCGGAGCACCTCGCGGTAGTCCTCCGGGACCTGCAGCGCGGTGTCCGGCGCGAGACGCACGGACGAGCCGGGCAGCGTGCGCTCCAGGACCGCGTGCGGGTATTCGAACACGGCGCTGGCCAGCTCGGCGCCGTCGGAGACACGGACCACGACGGCGCGCCCGGAGAGCGTGCCGTAGTCGACACCGATCACCACGCGATCGCTGTTAGCGCTCACAACAAGATCCTTTACTTGACGGGGAAACGGGCGGTACTGGATCGGATCGCCAGCCGCGCGGGCACGATGTCGCGCAGCGCGTCCGGCGGGAGCCGCTCGGACTCCAGCTGCGCCAGGAGCATGCGCATGCTCCGGCGGCCGACCTCGGTGAAGTCCTGGGTCACCGTGGTCAGCGGCGGCGGGAAGAACTCCGCCTCCGGGATGTCGTCGAAGCCGACCACGCTCACGTCCTCCGGAACGCGGATGCCGGCCTCGCGCAGCGCCCGGAGCGCGCCCAGCGCCATCTGGTCGTTGCCGACGAAGATCGCGGTGATAAGCCCTGGCGAAGCCTTGGCCCGCGCGACCAGGTCCGCGCCGGCCTGGTAGCCGGAGCGCGGGCTCCAGTCGCCGCGGATCGGTGGCGGCACGAGCGCGCCGGCCGCGGTGAGCGCGGACTCCCAGCCGCGCACGCGCGCGTCCGCCTCCAGCCAGTCGGCCGGGCCGCCGATGTGCCAGACCGTACGGTGGCCGAGGTCGAGCAGGTACTGAGTGGCGAGCGCGCCGCCGCCGGCCTGGTCGACGGCCACGATCGGGACGTCGCCCGCGTTGGGCCCCTCGACCGCGACGACCGGCAGCCCGGCCGGCAGGTCGAGGATGGCCTCGATCGCGGCCTGCTGCGGCGCCAGCACGATGTAGCCGTCCACGGACTGGGCGGACAGGTAGTCGAGCGCCTTGCGTACCGTCTCGCGGGTGATGGTCTTGAGACTGACGATCGAGACGAAGTAGCCGGCCTCGCGCGCGGCCTGCTCGATGCCGTAGAGCGTGCTGGCCGGGCCGAACAGCGTGGTGTCGAACGCGACCACGCCGAGCGTCTGGGTGCGGCTGGTGACCAGCGCACGCGCGGAGAAGTTGCGCCGGTAGGCGAGCTCCTCGATGGCCGCCAGCACCCGGTCGCGCGTCTCCGCCTTCACGTTGGGGTGCTCGTTGAGCACGCGCGAGACCGTCTGGTGGGAGACGCCGGCCAGGCGTGCCACGTCGGCCATGATGGGTGGGCCCGCCGTCCGTCTGCGCGGCATGCGCGGCTCACCGCCTCCCGAAATCCGCCGTTCACAACGCCGTGATGTGGGGAACATTGTTAGCGTTAACATCCGAGGTCGTCAAGGGCGGGTTTTACGGACGACGCCCATCCTGCGACAACGGATCAAATTCACGATCATCAAATCTTCGCGGGTACGCGCAAAGGCCCCCGGCCCGGCACGCGGCCGGACCGGGGGCACCCCAGCGGAAGGTCTGTTACAGCGCCGGGTAAGCGTTCTGCATCAGCTGCGTCAGCTGCGCCGGGAAGAACGCGCCGGAGATCGGAGCGCCGGACAGCGCGCCGCTCATGCTGTTGCCGTTGCGGGCGTTACCGGTGTAGGTCGGGTCGCACATCCGGTCGAAGCCCTTGCCCTCGTTGTTCGGGATCTCGGTGCTGGAGCCGTCCGACTCGCCCGGGGGCTTGACCCAGACGTAGGCGTCGATGCCGGACTCCGGCGCCGCCTTCGGCCGCTCGCCCAGGCCCGCACCGGACTGGTTGCACCAGTTGCCGGCGTGGATGCGCTTGTCGATGCGGGACTCGTTGACCCAGGTGTTCAGGTCGGTCGAGGTGCTGGCCGCGGTCGGCCGGGCCGAGCCGCCCCAGCCGTTGCGGCTGGTGTCGATCAGCATGCCGATGTCCGAGCGGAAGCCCTTGGAGATCAGCTCGGTACGGAACGCCTGCGCGAACGACAGTTCGTCGACGTAGAAGTTCCAGTCCACCCACTTCGACTGCCGCACGGACTGGCCGTTGACGGTGCTGTTGATGGTGAGGAACGGCTCCTTGAGCGCGGAGTAGTTCGCCGTGTTGGTGATGAAGCCGGCCACGTTCGCCACGGTGCTGCCGGACGCGGTGGCGGCCTGGTAGAACAGCGTCGCGGACGGGCTGAAGTTGCTGTCCCAGCCGATCCAGCCGTGGTGCGCCGCGTCGATGTAGTTGTAGACGTTGCCGATCGGGCCGAGCTTGGCCAGCGCGTATCCGACGCCCTCGACGTAGCCGTTGTTCGCCTTCATCGTGCGGCACATGTCGGTGCCGGCCGCGCCGTCGACGTTCGTCACCAGGTTCGGCAGCGAGTCGATCTCGATGATGTTGATGATGCGCAGGCTCGCGTACTTCGAGTCGGCCTGGATCGCCGCGATCGGGTCGATGTACTGCGTCTTGTACCTCGGCAGCTCCGTCGGGCCGAGCTCACCGTTGGAGGCGAGCGCGGCGCAGTCGCGGCCGGGCAGGTTGTAGATGACGAACTGGATGTAGCCGGCGCCCTGCGCCAGGGCCGCGTCCAGGTGGTCACGCACGCCCATCGCACCGTTCGAGCTGCTGCCCTCGGTGCCCTCGATCGCGGCGATCCGGTCGATCCAGACCGCGGTCGGGTTGCTGGAGATCCGGCTGCCGCCGGAGACCGCGTTCGCCTTGGCCTTCCACTCCGGGTTGACGTAGCCGGCGACGCCCACGTACGGGTTGTCCACCTTGGCGCCGGTTCCCGGGCCGGGTGTGGTCGGGCCGGGCGTCGGTGTGGTCGGGCCCGGCGTCGGCGAGCTGGTGCCGCCGACCGCGCCGGTGCAGACCGTGCCGTTCAGCGAGAACGCGGTCGGCGCCGTGTTCGTGCCGGAGTAGGTGGCCTGGAAGCCCGGCGTCACCGAGGCGCCGGTGCCCAGCGCCGCGCCCCAGGACGGGTTCCGCACGGTCACCGAGGTGCCGGACTGGGTGAACTCGCCGTTCCACCCCTGGGTGACCTGCTGGTTGCCGGACCAGCTCCAGGTCAGGTTCCAGCCGGAGGTGATCGGGTCGCCGAGGTTGGTGACCGTCAGGTTGCCGGTGAAGCCGGTGTTCCACTGGTTCACGGAGTAGGTGACCTTGCAGCCGGCGGCCGCGCTGGCCTGCGAGGCGGCCACGACGATGCCGGTGGTGGCGAGCGCGAGCGCGGTGACCGCGGTGAGGCCGCGGCGCCACCGCCTCGAAGGACCCGAGACGAGTCTCATGCTGTGTTCTCCTAGGTTGTCGCAGATCGCCGAGGGCGCACTGTGTTTCCGCTCGGCGGGGCGCGATCGCTCGCGGGGCGCACTGGCCCACGAGGAGACACGCCGGTGAACAGCCCGCCCAACCCGGTCGGCGAGCACCATGAAGCAGAAGTCGGCCCGCCTCGCAGGTGGTGTGACACCGCCCGCGTGCCCTTGGCTGGCCCGCTCGCATCGGCTCCGGATGCGACTGCGGTGAGTTTTGCATGGGAGCCCTCCCATGCACAAGAGATGACGAATCGATTACCGCATCGTTGCACGTCAACACGTCGAAATAGAGATTTGTCCATTTCAACAGCTCAGACGGCCCGTATGATCACGGTCGGCGCGCGGCGAGAGCGTTTTCAAAACACTGTGGAGGGTGGTGTGCCAACCACTCCTCCGCACCTTGTGACGTGGTGAAACGGTGCACTAACTTCGATACGAGCCGAACGAGCGGGGGCCGCATGAGGTCAGGGCATGACGCGGCGGCGGAGCCGCTTGTCATACCGGCGGGCACCGTGCTCCGGCTGGCCAAGGACGATCAGCGCGCCGGCGTCTGGTCCATCTGGATCCGGATCGAGCGCCTCGGCCTGCGCGACGAGCGCTGGCAGCTGGTCGAGGGCCAGCAGCTGGCGGAGGACGGCACGCCCATGGGCCGCGTGCAGGTCTGGGCCGCGCTCGACGCGCTCCGACGCGGTCTGGCGTCGCTGCCGGTGACCGGCCTCACGCCGCGTCACACCTGACCGCCGCCGCTCGTCCAGGCGGCATGACTTCCCGAAAAAGCGTTCTGGTCGCCGGCGGCACCGGCGTGGTCGGTCGCGCGGTCGTCGCGGAGCTCTCCCGGCGCGGCCACACGGTCACGGTGCTGAGCCGTAGCGGCGCCGGCGGTGCCCGAGCCGACGTGTCCACCGGCGACGGGCTGGACGCGGCGATGACCGGCATCGGCACGGTCGTCGACACCACCAACATCACCACCTTCTCGGGTACGCGGGCGGCGCGCTTCTTCACGGCCGCGACCACCAACCTGCTGGCCGCCGCGCGCCGCGCCGGCACCGGCCACCACGTGCTGCTCTCGATCGTCGGCATCGACCGCGTCCCGAACCCGTACTACGCGGCCAAGCTGCGCCAGGAGGCCGTCGTCGAGGCCGGCGACGTGCCCTGGACGATCGTGCGCGCCACCCAGTTCCACGAGTTCGCGGCGCAGATGATCACGCGGACGTCGGCCGGCCCGTTCGTGCTCGCGCCGCGTCTGCCGGTGCAGCCGGTCGCCACCGCCGAGGTCGCGGCCGCGCTGGCCGACGCCGTGGAACGCGGCCCGTCCGGCCGCGCACCGGACGTGGGCGGCCCGCAGCGCGAGGACCTGGCCGACCTGATGCGCCGTGAGCTGCGCTTCCAGGGCTCGCGGCGGCTGCTGGTGCCGTTCCGGATGCCCGGCGGGTACGGACGCGCCGCGCGCGAGGGCGGACAGCTTCTGCACGGCGACGACGTGCGGCGGGGCGGGCCCAGCTTTGCCGAGTGGCTGGCCGGGCGGACTAAATAATCTAGGGTGGATCTGCCGGGTCGGTAACACGGCGGCGACAACCGGTATATCCGGACGACACCTGCCCACGACAGCCTGGATCGCTCATCATCAGTGGGCTGACGGGAGCCGAGGCTGCGTGGATCTGCACACGATCTCCGAGATGATCGCGGCGCCGGACGCGCCGGACCCCGCCACGTGGCGGTCCGGCGACGCCTGGCTCGGCGGCGGCACCTGGCTCTTCTCCGAGCCGCAGCCGCACCTGCGCCGCCTGATCGACCTGCCGAGCCTGCGCTGGCCCGCGCTGACCGTCACGGACGACGGCCTGGAGATCGCCGCGACCTGCACGCTCGCGGAGCTGCACGCGTTCACCGCGCCGGACGGGTGGGCCGCGGCCCGGCTCTTCCCGCAGGCCTGCCGCGCGCTGCTGGGCAGCTTCAAGATCTGGAACGCGGCCACGGTCGGCGGCAACCTCTGCCTCGCGCTGCCGGCCGGGCCGATGATCTCGCTGACCGCGGCGCTGGACGGCGTCTGCACGATCCTCGGGCCGGACGGACCGCGCGCGCTGGCCGTCCCCGACCTCGTCACCGGCCCGCAGCGGAACGCGCTCGAGCCCGGTGAGCTGCTGCGGTCCGTGTTCCTGCCGGCCGCGGCGCTGCGGGAGACGGCCGCGTTCCGGCAGGTCTCGCTGAGCCCGGCGGGCCGGTCCGCCGCGCTGCTGATCGGGCGGCGCACGGCCGGGCTGGAGCTGACCGTGACCGCGTCGGTGACCCGGCCGCTGCGGCTGTCGTTCGAGGCGCCGCCGAGCGCGGCCGCGGTGCGGGAGGCGGTCGCGGCGATCCCGGCCGACGCGTACCACGACGACGTGCACGGCTCCCCCGCCTGGCGGCGGCACATGACGTTCGAGCTGGCCGAGGAGATCCGGGCGGAGCTGGCATGACGTACTCGATCAACGGTGCCGAGGTCGGCGCCACGCCACGGCCTGGGCAGTGCCTGCGCACGTTCCTGCGGGAGCAGGGCACGTTCGGCGTGCGGAAGGGCTGCGACGCCGGCGACTGCGGCGCCTGCACCGTGTGGCTGGACGGCACGCCGGTGCACAGCTGCGTGACACCGGCGTTCCGGGCGCAGGGACGCGACGTCACCACCGTGGAGGGCCTCGCCGACGGCGACACGCTGCATCCGGTGCAGCGCGACTTCGTGGAGGCGCAAGGGTTCCAGTGCGGGTTCTGCACCAGCGGCATGATCATGACGGCCGCGAAGCTGACGCCGGAGCAGCGCGCCGACCTGCCACACGCACTCAAGGGCAACCTGTGCCGGTGCACCGGCTACCGCGCGATCGAGGACTCGATCAACGGCGTCCCGCACGTGGAGACGCCGGAGGCGGGCCACTCGGCCGGCCACAACACCTCGGCGCCGGCCGCGCGCGCGATCGTCACCGGGAAGGCGCTGTTCACGCTGGACCTGCCGCCGGACGGGCTGCTGCACCTGAAGCTGCTGCGCTCGCCGC
The DNA here is from genome assembly GCF_000717135.1 of Catenuloplanes japonicus. GTDB lineage: Bacteria > Actinomycetota > Actinomycetes > Mycobacteriales > Micromonosporaceae > Catenuloplanes > Catenuloplanes japonicus. The sequence goes on along the minus strand of NZ_JNXY01000031.1, from coordinate 41,961 downwards.
ACGCGCACGCCCGGATCGTCGCGATCGACACCAGCGCGGCGCTGGCCGTACCCGGCGTGCATGCGGTCTTCACCCACGAGGACGCGCCGCCGCGGCTGTACTCCAGCGGCCGGCACGAGCACATGACGGACGACCCGGACGACACCCGCGTGCTGGACGACGTGGTGCGGCACGTCGGGCAGCGGGTCGCGGCCGTGGTGGCCGAGACCGTGGCCGCGGCGGAGGAGGGCGTGCGCGCGCTCGTCGTCGAATACGAGGTGCTGCCCGCGGTCTTCGACCCGGAGCTGGCGATGCGGCCCGGCGCACCGGTGATCCACGCCAAGCCGGCCGCGGAGACCCGGATCGCGTTCCCGGAGCGGAACACGGTCGCGGAGATCCACGGCAACCTGGGCGACGTCGCGGCCGGCTTCGACTCCGCCGACGTGATCTACGAGCAGATCTACCACACGCAGCGGGTCCAGCACGCCGCGCTGGAGACGCACGGCTGCGTCGCCTGGGTGGACGAGCGCGGCGCGCTCACGGTGCGGACCAGCACACAGGTGCCGTTCCTGACCCGGCAGGCGCTGTGCGCGGTGTTCAACCTGCCGCCGGAGCACGTGCGCGTGCTGACCGTGCGCGTCGGCGGCGGCTTCGGCGGCAAGCAGGAGATGCTGGTCGAGGACGTTGCCGCGCTGGCCGCGCTGCGCCTGGGCCGGCCCGTGCAGCTGGAGCTGACCCGCGAGGAGCAGTTCACCGGCACGACCAGCCGGCACCCGATGGCCATCTGGGTACGGGCCGGCGCGCGCGAGGACGGCACGCTGACCGCGCTGCAGCTGCGCGTGGTGTCGGACACCGGCGCCTACGCGAACCATGCGGTGGGCGTGCTGCATCACGGCTGCGGCGAGTCGGTCGCGGTCTACCGGTGTCCGAACAAGAAGGTCGACGCGTACGCGGTCTACACGAACACGGTGCCCGCGGGCGCGTTCCGCGGGTACGGCCTGAGCCAGACCGTCTTCGCGATCGAGTCGACCATGGACGAGCTGGCCCGGCTGCTGCACATCGACCCGGTCGCGTTCCGCGAGCGCAACATCGTCCGGCCCGGCGACCCGATGGTCTCGGTCAGCAACGAGCTGGACGACGTGGAGTACGGCAGCTACGGCCTCGACCAGTGCCTGACGCTGGTCCGGGACGCGCTGGCGGACTCGCCGGAGGCCGCACCCGGGCCGGGCTGGCTGGTCGGCGACGGCGTGGCGCTGGCGCTGATCAACACGATCCCGCCGCGCGGGCACTTCGCGGAGTCGGACCTGCGGCTGCTGCCCGACGGGACGTATCAGCTGCTGGTGGGCACGACCGAGTTCGGCAACGGCACCTCGACCGTGCACACGCAGCTGGCCGCGACCGCGCTGGGCACCACACCGGAACGGATCGCGATCGGGCAGTCGGACACCGCGCTGGTCGGGCACGACACCGGCGCGTACGGCTCGACCGGCGTGGTGGTGGCGGGCCGGGCGACGCTGCTGGCCGCGCAGGCGCTGCGACGCCGGTTGCAGGACGCGGCCGCGGTGCTGACCACTCTGCCGCCGGACGAGTGCGAGCTGACCGAGGAGGGCGTGGTCTGCGGCTCCGGGACCGTGCTGGGCCTGCCGGAGCTGCACCGCCGCGCCACCGAGGCCGGGCTGCCGGTGCAGGCGCACGCGAGCACTGACGGGTCCCCGCGCTCGGTCGCGTTCAACGTGCACGGCTTCCGGGTCGCGGTGCGGCCGCGTACCGGCGAGATCAGGATCTTGAGGAGCGTGCAGGCCGCCGATGCCGGCGTGGTGCTCAACCCGATGCAGCTGGTCGGCCAGATCGAGGGTGGCGTGGCGCAGGCGGTCGGCGCGGCCGTCTACGAGGAGATGCGGATCGGGCCGGACGGCCGGGTGGTGAATCCGGCGTTCCGCGGCTATCACGTGCCGCAGTTCGCGGACGTGCCGCACACGGAGGTGCTGGTGGCGAAGACCGCGGACTCGCTGGGCCCGATGGGCGCGAAGTCGATGAGCGAGAGCCCGTTCAACCCGGTCGCGCCCGCGCTGGCGAACGCGGTCCGGGACGCGACCGGCGTGCGGCTGACGTCGCTGCCGCTGGGCCGGGACCGGGTGTGGGAGGCGCTGGCGGCCGCGGGCGTCACGGCGGAGGACCCACCCGGCGGCCCGGTGCCGCACGCGCCGGCCGGGCTGCCCGAGGAGACGGCGGTGGAGCGACGATGACCGATGACAGGGAGTTTCTCGATCTGGCGGTGGCGGCCGCGGTGACGAACGTGCACGAGGGCGGCGGCCCGTTCGGCGCGCTGGTGATGCGCGGCGGCGAGGTGGTCGCGACCGGCGTCAACCAGGTCACGGCCACGCTGGACCCGACCGCGCACGCGGAGGTGGTGGCGATCCGGGCCGCCTGCCGCGCGCTCGGCACGTTCAAGCTGGAGGGCTGCGTGCTGGTCAGCTCGTGCGAGCCGTGCCCGCTGTGCCTGGCCGCCGCGCTGTGGGCCCGGGTGGACCGGGTGGTCTACGCGGCGGACCGGGACGACGCGGCGGACGCGGGCTTCGACGACCGGGCGTTCTACGACCTGTTCGCGCGGCCTCGGGACGAGTGGCCGGTGCTGGTCGCCCAGGCCGAGGCCGGGGACCGGGTGGCGCCGTTCACCGCCTGGGCGAACCGACCGGACCGGGTCGAGTACTGACCGGGGTCCGGGCCGGGTCGCGGCGCAGCACCACGACGTACTCGCTGCGGGCCGCGTCCAGCAGGCCGAGGCTGAGCGCGCGCACCAGGCCGCGGGCCAGCGACCACCGCCATCCCCTGACGCCGACCCTGTGGCGGAACCGGGTCTGCTTGTCGTCCTCGAAGTAGCCCTCGAAGACCGGCGCGAGTCCGTGCCGGGCGACCAGCGCCGTGATCGCGGCCGGGGCGATGGCGGGGCGCAGCGTGGTCGGGTACGGCCCGTAGCCCGGCTTGCCCGCGTTCGGGAAGCCGAGCACGCGGCGACGGAACCAGACGTGGAACGCGTGCGGCGTGCACTTGGTGAACACCGACTTCGGGCTGTGCAGGTGCGGGACCGCGAGCACGACCAGGCCGCCGGGCGCGACCATCTCCGCGAAGCGGGCGATCAGCACCTCCGGCCGCTCGACGTGCTCCAGCACGTACCAGCAGGTGATCAGGTCGAAGGACCGGGCCGGGGCGGTGTAGTCGTGCAGGTCGCCGACGATGCGCTCGTGCAGCCGGGGGTTGAGGCCCATCGCGGTGTCGTCCGTGTCCACGCCGACGATGTAGGCGTCGTCCGGCACGTCGAGCCGGATGCGCTTGCCGGCGCCGGCCTCGAGCGCGCGCAGCGGCGCCCCGTCGGGCGTGCGGAGCAGGCCGGTCACCATGCGTTGCAGCGCGGCCGTGACCTCGTCCGGGGTGCCGAGGACCGGATCGGCACCCCACTCGACCCGAGCCCTCTTGTCCGATTCATCCGACATAGGGGCATTATTCAGATTCAGCCCGGCGGGCCGGGCCCCGGCGCGCCGGAACGTCAGTCGATCGGGCGCTTGAAGTGGTAGCGGTGGACCTCGGTGGTGCCCTGGAGGTTGTTCACGTCCTCGACCGCGGTGATCATCTCCCAGCCCGCGGCGCCCGCCTGGTTGAGCTGCGAGATCACGGCGGTGCCGTAGACGGTCACGTCCTGGACCGTGCCGTCCGGGGCGTACCAGGCGAACGTGATCCGCCACTGCCCCCCGTCCGGAACGCGCCGACGGATGAGCAAGGCGTACTCCCACTTGACCATGTGGACATTATGCGGACGGATTCACGCTTTCGGAGGGTGCACCGCACATGAACGCGGGAGGTCCACAGAGACCCGCGGCGTCCGATCGGTGACAGACACGGGATCACGGGCCTGCCGGGCCTGATCATCGGGCTCTCCGCGGCGTCCCGGGAGTCCATCATGGAGTGCCGCCTCGCCCTGGTCATGCGCCGTAGCGCGCCGGTCGTCCACGTCCACCCCGGCCCGCCGTCCGACGGCCCGCTCGGCCCGGAGCCACCGGCGGTGGCCGGGCTGCTGACCCATCGATGAACCGTCACCGCCCGCGCGGAGACCGCCACGCTGCTCGAACTCGTCGCGGAGGCGCGCGCCCCGCCGTGGCTGTTCTACCCGGCGGTCGACGACGGCGACCGCACCACCGCGTGGGGCCTGCCGAGCGGGAAGCGCGACGGGCTGCGGCCCGGCCAGACGGTCACGATCCGGGTACGAACCTGGACGCGACGTGTACTGGATGTTCGCGAGGCGAAAAGCTGAAGACGGCCGTCAGGGTGCCGAATGGGTGCGTGACGGGTGTTTTTCCGCACGCCGGACGACGACGTCCCTGGAGGCGCTGCCGTGATGGTCCCGGTCGACGAGGTGCTCTACGAGAGCGAGCGCACCCTCGTGACGTGGCGCCGCACGGACGGCGCGGTCCCGATCGTGCTCAAGCGGCTGCGCGGGCCGCAGGCGGAGGACCGGGCCCGGCACGAGCGCGCGATGCTGGAGCGCGCGGCCGGGCTGCCCGGCGTCCCCCGGCTCGCGACCGGCCGGGACGAGGACGACGTGGTGGCGCTGATCGGCGACGTCACCGGCGGTCGCACGCTCGCGGTCGCGCTCACCGACGGCCCGCTGTCCTCGGACGCGGCGCTCCTGCTCGCGCGCGGGCTGGCCGACTCGCTGACCGGGTTGCACCGGCGCGGCATCCTGCATCGAGACATCACGCCCGCGAACGTGCTGCTCGGCCCGGACGGCGCGCCGACGCTGATCGACTTCGGGCTGGCGACCGCGCAGGTGGAGGGCCCGGACGCGGGACGGCTGATCGGCACGCTCGCCTACGTGGCACCGGAACAGACCGGGCGTACCGGTCGGGGCGTGGACCAGCGCGCGGACCTCTACGGGCTGGGCGCGACCGTCTACGCGGCGCTGACCGGCGGGCCGCCGTTCCGGGACGAGGACCCGCTGCGGCTGGTGCACGACATCCTGGTGGCGGTGCCTGAGGAGCCATCCGTGCTGCGCACGGGCGTGCCGGCCGGACTGTCCTCGATCGTGATGCGGCTGCTGGAGAAGGAGCCGGACCGGCGGTACCAGAGCGCGGAGGGCCTGGCGCACGACCTGTCGCACGCGCTCACGCCCGGCTTCGTGCTCGGCGAGCGGGACTTCCCGGCGCGGCTGACCGCGCCGGCGCGCCCGGTCGGCCGCGCCGCGGAGATCGAGGCGCTGCGCACGGCGATGAGTGATGACACCGCGCTGGTGACGATCGGCGGCCCGCCCGGTATCGGCCGCTCCAGCCTGCTGGCCGAGGGCCGGTCGCTGGCCGAGGAGTGCGGCGCGCACTTCCTGACCGGCCGGTTCGACCCGCGGCGGCTGGGGCCGGGCGAGGACGGGCTGTCGGTCGCGTTCGGGGCGCTGGGCCGGTTGCTGCTCGCCGAGCCGGAGGCGACGCTGCGCGAGATGCGCCACCGGCTGCACGAGGTGCTGGGCGAGAACGCGGCGCTGGCCGCACGCGTGGTGCCGGACTTCGGCGCCGCGCTCGGCGTCCCGCCCGGCGCGCCGGCGGAGGCGATGGACCCGGAGCAGATGGAGAGCCGGCTGACGCAGTCCGCGGTCACCATGCTGCGGGTGGTCAGCTCACAGGCGTACCCGCTGGTGCTGGCGCTCGATGATTTTCACCTGGCGCCGCAGACGGCGGCCCGAGCGGTCGAGGCGATCGTCGCGGAGGGCCCGATCCCGGGGCTGACCGTGGTCGTCACGCACCGGGAGACCGCGGCGGTGCTGACCGGGGCGGCCGGGGCGGCGCTGCACCTGCGACTCGGCGGGCTGACCGTGGACGCGGTCACGAAACTGATCACGGACGTGCTGCGCGCGCCGGTGGCGGACGCGGCCGGGCTCGCCGCGGCCGTGCACGCCCGGACCGGAGGGCATCCCGCGGACGTGCTGGCGCTGCTCAACGAGCTCCGCACGACCGGGGCGCTACGGGTCCGCACGGACGGCTGGACGTGGGACGCGGACGCGCTGCGCCGTCATCTCGGCGAGGGTGACGCGGGCGAGCGGCTGGCGGCCCGGATCGCCGCGCTGCCGGAGACCGCGCGCGACATGCTGACCGTGCTCTCCTGCCTGGGCGGGCAGGCAACCCCGGAACTGCTGGGCGACGCGTGCGGGCGGCCCGCCGGGGCCGCCCTGGAGGCGCTCACGCCCGCGCTGGACGACGGTCTGGCGGCGTTCGCCGGGGAGACCGTGCGGACCGGGCACGAACGCGTCCAGGAGGCGCTGCGGGCGGACGTGGACGCGGCCCGGCGGGCGCTCGCGCGGCGACTGGCGGCGTCGCCGGCGCATCGCGAGGTCGCGGCGGACCTGTTCCTCGCGTCCGGGCCGCCGGCCGATCCGGCCGACCGGGCTCTGGCCGGGCCGCTGTTCGCGGAGGCGGCGGAGACGACCCAGATCCTCGACCCGGAACGGTCCGAGCGGTACCTGAGCGCGGCCATCGCGGTGTCGGACGGCACGGACCCGGCAGCGCTGCTGACGCTGCACGCCCACCGGCACGCCGCGCTCTGCCGGCTGGGACGGCTGGACGAGGGTGACCAGGAGTACCGGTACATCGAGATCCACTGCCCGGATCCGATCGGCCGGGTGCCGAGCGCGTGCATGCAGATCAGCTCGCTGAACAGGCGGACCCGGTTCACGGACGCGCTGGAGCTCGGCAGCGACCTGCTCGGCCGGATCGGGCTGCCGGTGGTGCACTCGCCGTCCGACGCGCGCATGGAGCAGGTGTCCGCGTGGGCGGAGGCGCTAACCGAGGCCGGCGATCCGCGCCCGGAGAACCGGGACCGCGCGCACCAGGCGCGCGCCAAGCTGATCAACTCTCTGATGCCGAACGCGGTGGTGGCCGGCCCGGAGATGATGGCCTGGCTGCAGACGACCGCGCACCGGCTGTGGGTCACGGACGGCCCGGCGGCGCGGCTGGCCTCACCGGTCGCCGCGAGCGCGTTCGCGCTGATCGCCGCGCGCGACGACTACCGGCTCGGCTACCGGATCGTCCGGTACCTGCTGGCCGAGGCGGAGCGGCGCGGCTGGGCGCAGGCCACCGCGGAGCTGCAGTTCGCCTTCGTCGCGTGGGCCGGTCACTGGTACGAGCGGCTGGAGGACGTGCTCCCGGTGGCCCGGACCGCGTTCGCCGGCCTGGTCCGCGACGGCGCCACCACCCAGGCCGGTCTGGCGTGCAGCGGCCTGGCCGCCTACGTACTGGACAGCGGCACGATCGGGGTGCTGGACGAGCAGGTCGCGGGCGCGATCCGGTACGCGCGGTACACCGGCCACGCCCAGGCAGGGCTGATCCAGGGCGCTTTCCGGCATTTCGGGTGCGTCATGCGTGGCGAGCCCGACGACGACTTCGACGAGGCCGCGCATCTGGCCCGGGTCGACAGGAACCCGCCGGCCGCGCACACCGCGCACGCGCTGCGCGGGCTCGCCGCGCTCATCGCCGGCGACGACGCTACGGCGCGGGCCTCGACCGCCGCGGCCGCGGAGCTCCTGCCCCGGAGTCCGGGCTTCTACCTGGGCACCACGACCCGAGTGCTGTGCGTGCTGACCGGCGTGGACCCGGACGGCGCCGCCGCCTGGCTGGACGCGCGGGCCGCGGCCGCGCCCGGCAACTTCTCGCACCTGGCCGCGCTGGCCGCGGCGGAGCGGGCCCGGCGGGACGGTGACCGGTGGGCGGCCACGGCCTGCTACGACACCGCGCTGCGCGAGGTGAGCCGGCGACGGCGGCCGTGGCACTACGCGGTGATCGCGGAGCGCGCGGCCGTGTTCCAGCTGGCCCAGGGGAACGAGTACGCCGGCAACGGGCTGCTCGGCCTGGCCCGGGACGCCTACGACGGCTGGGGCGCGACCGCGAAGGTCCGGGCGCTGGAGGCCGCGCACCCCTGGCTGAGCGGTCGCCGCGCCGACCCGGACCGGCCGCACAGCACCAGCACCGCGCCCACCGGCAGCCTGAACAACCTGGACATCGACCTGCTGGGCGTGCTGGACGCGGCCCGCACGCTCAGCTCGGAGACCACGGTCGGCGCGCTGCGCGAGCGCGTCGGCGAGGTGCTGCGCGCGCTGACCGGCGCGACCGGCGTGGCGTTGCTGGTCGCGGCGGAGACCGGCTCCGGCCCGCGGTCCGTGGTCCGGTACGTGCAGCGCACCGGCACGGCCGTGCTCAGCGGCGACGCGGTGCGTGACGACCGGTTCGCGCGCGACCCCTACTTCGCCGGCGTGGCCCGGTGCGCGCTGCTGGCGATGCCGGTGGTGGCACGCGGCGAGGACATCGCGGTGCTGATCCTGGAGAACCGCAGCAGCCGCGACGCGTTCACGGCGGACCGGCTGGACGCGGTGCGCCTGGTCACCGGCCAGCTCGCGGTGTCGCTGGAGAACGCGCAGCTCTACGCGTCGCTGGAGGCGAAGATCGCGGACCGGACGCGGGAGCTGGAGGAGGCGAACGCCCGGCTGGAGCAGCTCGCGGTCACCGACCCGCTGACCGGGCTGACGAACCGGCGACGGATGGACACGCTGCTGGACGCGGAGTGGCGGCGGGCCGCGCGGCCGAAGCATCCGCTCTCGGTCGCCATGATCGACATCGACCACTTCAAGGGATATAACGACCATTACGGGCATCAGGGCGGGGACCGCTGCCTGACCACCGTCGCCGCGACCGTGGCCGCGACCGTGCGCTCCACCGACTACGTGGCCCGGTACGGCGGCGAGGAGTTCTGCATCATCCTGCCCGAGACGCCGCTCGCGGACGCACTTGTGGTAGCCGGACGCGTACGCGCCGCGATCGAGGCGCTGCGCGAGCCGCATGCACTGTCACCGCACGGCATCGTCACCGTGAGCATCGGCGTCGCGGCCGGTCTGCCCGGCCCGAACGGGTCGGTCGACACGCTGCTGAAGCTCGCCGACGAGTACCTCTACGACGCCAAGCGATCGGGCCGTAACCGGGTCTCCTCCGAATGACAAAGATCCGATAGTGATGTATGGGCCGGTCGCGGGCCTGTGAGGCGAACGATGACGAACCAGGTGGCGGCGCACTGGTTTCGTCCGGGTACGGTCCACTTCGTGTCCGACACCCCGCAGCGCGAGATCGCCGGCCGCTATCGACTCCTCCGCCCCCTCGGCCAGGGCGCCATGGGCCGTGTCTGGCTGGCACGCGACGAGATGCTTCAGCGCGACGTCGCGCTGAAGGAGATCGTGCCGCCGGCCGGGCTGACCGGCGACGAGGTGCAGGAGCTCCGCGAGCGCGCGCTGCGCGAGGCACGGGCCATCGCCAAGGTCAGCCAGAGCAACGTGGTCCGCATCTTCGACGTGCTCCGCACCGGCGACGAGCCGTGGATCGTCATGGAGTACGTCGAGTCCGACTCCCTGCAGAAGGTGATCGCGACGACCGGGCCGGTGACGCCGCTCCGGGCCGCGGAGATCGGCCTGCGCGTGCTGGGCGCGCTGCGGGCCGCCCACGCGGTCGGCGTGCTGCACCGCGACATCAAGCCGGCGAACGTGCTGCTCGGCACGGACGGCCGAATAGTGCTCACCGACTTCGGCCTGGCCACGGCCGGTGACGATCCGGGCATGACGCGCACCGGCGTGGTGATGGGCTCCCCCGCCTACCTCGCGCCGGAACGGGCGATCGGCGGTCCGGTGGGCGCATCCGCGGACCTGTGGTCGCTGGGCGCCTCGCTCTACGCGGCCGTGGAGGGGCGGGCGCCGTACACCCGGCCCTCGTCCATAGCCACGCTGGCCGCGCTCGCCACCGAGCTGCCGCCGATGCCGCAGAAGGCCGGGCCGCTGCTGCCGGTGCTGGAGGGCCTGCTGCGCCGCGATCCCGCGCGCCGGGCCGACGCGTTCGAGGCGGAGCGACTGCTGCGGCACGCGCTCTCCGGCGCGCCCGCGCACGCCGGGGCCGGCATGGCGTCCGGCACCTGGGCGAACCCGGACGGGGGCGCGGTCAGCGGCGGCAACGCGGCACAGTCCGCGCCCCACCACCAGTCCGTGCCGGTCAGCGCGCTGTCCCAGGCCCGGCCCCGGCATGCGGCGCCGGCCCACGCGGGACCGACCACCATGCTGCCGGCCGCGATGCGCGCGCCGGCCGGCCCGACCGTGGAGATCCCGCCGGGCTCGTCCCTGCCGATCCCCGGGCGCGGCTACCCCCCGGCGCGGTCACGCGGTGAGTACGGCTCGCTCTACCTGCTGGTCGGCGCGCTGGTCCTGGTGCTGATCCTGGCGATCATCCTGGGCATGCGGGTGTTCAACCCGCCCTCGGAAATCAACATCATCTCGGATGCGCCGACCATCAGCGCGGCACCGGCGCCCACGGCCACCAGCTCGCCCACGCCGTCACCGACCGCGGCGTCCCCGACGCCGTCGCGGACCAAGGCGTCGCCCACGCCCTCCCGGGCGGTGGTGGTGCCGACCAACCTGACGCCGGTCGTGCCCGCGGGACGGCTGGTCAACCCGGTCAGCGGCCGGTGCCTCGCGGTGCCCGGCAGCGACCCGGCCACCGCCGCGCCGATCCACATCTGGGACTGCGACGGCACCCCCGGCACGATCTTCACGCTGCCCGGCAACGGCGCGCTGCAGGTGCTCGGCCAGTGCGTCCAGGTCGACAGCCCGAACCTCGGCAGTCAGCTGCACGTGGCGGCCTGCAACGGCAGCCTGGCGCAGACGTTCGCGCTGCTGCCGGACACCTCGCTGATCAGCCTCCAGACCAACAAGTGCCTGGACGTGACCGGCGCGAAGACGGACAACGGCACGCCGATCCAGATCTACGACTGCAACGCGACCGGCGCGCAGCAGTGGGCGATCAGCTGAGCGGTTCGTTCTCCCGCCACCGCCGCTCGAAGACGATGCGGTGGCGGTCGCCCGGGAGCACGTTGACCGTGCACGCCACCGGCCGGTCGTCGGCCGTGTAGCCGGTGTCGTAGTGCACCGCGACCGGCGTGCCCGGTCCGAGCCCGAGCCGGCGGATCTCGTCCGGCGTGGGCATGCGTACGAAGATCTCGTCGACCGCGCGCTCCTGCTTGTGACCGAGGTCCGCGAGCACCTGGTCCGTGCCGCGCGGGATGTAGGACGGCGACACGATCTCGGAGTCCTTCACCAGGTCCAGCGGGAAGTGCGAGTCGTTGATGTTGACCGGCTCGCCGTTGATGAACCGCACCCGGCGGCGGATCACGACGGTCGCGCCCGGCTCGACGCGGAGCCGCTCCGCCAGGTCCGGCGTGGCCTGCACCAGCGCGATGTCGATGCTCATGCTGGGCACCCGGCCCTCGTCGCTGATCTGCTGCGAGAACCGGTCCATGGTCGCGCGGGCCGGCATCGGCCGGGACTTCTCCTGCGGCCGGTAGATCAGCCGCTCCCACTCGCGGACGAAGTAGCCGTGCGGCCGCCGCGCCACGATCAGGCCCTCGGTGACCAGCACCCCCAGGCCGGTACGCACGGTCTGCCGTACGACGCCGAACTGCTCACCGATCTCGTGCTCGGTCGGCAGCCGCTCGCCCGGGGCCAGCTCCCCGGACGAGATCTTGTCTCGGTACGCGGCGGCGATGCGCCGGTAGGCGGGCTCCATGCTCCTCCTTCAGATCGTCTAGACAATGTACTTGACGGGCCCGCTCTGCCGCCGACATCATATTGTCTAGTCAATCCAAACGTTGGAGGACCCATGGACGCCCGCACCATGACCGACGACCTGGCCACGCTGGTCGCGGTCGAGTCTCCGTCCACCGACGACCGCGCGCTCGACGCCAGCGCCCACGTCGTCGCCGCGCTCGGCACCCGGCTGCTCGGCGCCGCGCCGGAGCGGCACGGCCACCACCTGATCTGGCGGCACGGGCCCACCAGGGTCCTGCTCCTCGGCCACCACGACACGGTCTGGCCGCTCGGCACGCTCGACCGCTGGCCGTTCACGATCGACGGCGACCGCGCCACCGGGCCCGGCTGCTTCGACATGAAGGCCGGGCTGGTCCAGCTCTTCCACGCGCTCGGCACCCGGCCCGCGCTGGACGGCATCACCGTTGTCGTCAACGCGGACGAGGAGATCGGCTCCACCACGTCCCGCGAGCTCATCCACGACGCCGCGGCCGGAGCCCGCGCGGCGCTCGTGTGCGAGCCCAGCGCCACCGGCGGCGCGCTGAAGACCGCGCGCAAGGGCATCGGCCGCTACCGGGTGGAGGTCACCGGCCGCGCCGCGCACGCCGGCCTCGAACCGCACCTCGGCGTGAACGCCGCGATCGAGCTGGCCCACCAGACGCTGGCGATCGCCGCGCTCGGGCTCGGCGACACCACCGTCACGCCCACCCTCGCCGAGGCCGGCACCAGCGACAACACGGTCCCGGCCGGCGCGTCGCTGACCGTCGACATGCGCGGCTTCGACCCGGCCGAGTTCGTCCGGGTCGAGACCGCGCTGCGCGGCCTGCGCCCGGTGCTGCCCGGCGCCGCACTGACCGTCACCGGCGGCGTCTCCCGCCCGCCGATGCCGCCGGCCACCTCCGCCGGCCTGCACCGGCTCGCCCACCGCGCCGCGGCCCGGCTCGGCCAGGCCCCGCTGCCCGGCGTGGCGGTCGGCGGCGCGTCCGACGGCAACCTCACGGCCGCGCGCGGCGTACCCACGCTGGACGGCCTAGGCCCGGTCGGCGGCAACGCGCACGCGGAGGGCGAATGGGTCGACCTCGCGGCCATGCCCGGCCGGGCCGCGCTGCTGGCCACGCTGATCACGGAGATCCACGACTGACCCTCCACAGTGGCGCCGCGATTTTTCCGTCCGGCCGTGAACTCGGCGGCCCTCCGTCTCGTTCCTGTGGCGGATTTCGGCCTCAGAGAGGGTGCGACGCTGTGCCTCAGATAAGCCTCCGAGAACTTGCCGGTGTCGGTCGCGGCGCCACCGGCATCGTTCTGACCGGACTCGCGGTGGTCACGATGACCGCGGCCACGATCAGCTGGGGCGTCGCGCTCGCGGCGAACGACGACCTCACCGGCCATACGGTCGACGACCGTCAGCTCGCCGCCGTGCTCAGCGCCGGGCACTCCTGCCCGATGCTCTCCTCATCCCGCCTCGCCGGCCAGCTGATGGCCGAGTCCGGGCTGAACGTCGCCGCCACCGACACCGCGTCCGGCGGCACCGGCCTGGCCGGGCTGAACGACGAGGACTGGAAGAAGTGGGCGCCGTGGCCGAACGCGGCCCGCACCGACACCAACGCGGTCGTGCTCGCGCTGGCCCACAAGATGTGCGGCCTCAGCGGCGAGCTGCGGATGTCCGGCGTCGGCGGCGACCCGTGGCGGATGTCGCTGGCCGCGTTCCGGTCCGGGCGGGAGGCCGTGGTGACGGCCGGCGGCGTACCCGAGGAAGCCCAGACCTACGTGGACAACGCGACCGGTTACGCGGACTACTACCAGAAGCTCCCCCAGTTCGGCGCCGCCGGCACGGCCGGGGCCGCGGAGTCGGTCGCGACCGGGCCCGCCGCCGAGGCCGTGCCGCTGCCCGCGGAGTTCGTGGCGCCGGTCGCCGCCGCCGGGAAGTACTGCCCCGAGGTCACGTCCGCGGCCGTGGCCGGCGAGGTGATGGCCGCCTCCGCGTTCAACCCGAGCCGGCTCGGCGTCGCCGGGCGCGAGGGCATCGCCCAGTTCCGCACGGACGTCTGGGAGACCTACGGCCCGGCCGGCGCCTCCGCCTGGGACGCGGACGTCGCCATCCCCGCGGTCGGCGACGTGCTCTGCCGCCTGACCGACGAGTTCGCCGGCTTCGAGGGCGACCCGTACCTGCTGGCGCTCGCCGCGTTCCACTCCGGCCCGGACACGGTCCGGCGCGCCGGCGGCATCCCGGACGCGATGACCCGCGCATTCCTGGAGAACGCGGCCGACTACGCCGACTACTACCGGCTCGACACCCGCATCGGTGGCGGCCCGGCCGCGCAGCCGTCCGGCTCCGCGCCCGCCTCGGCCCCGGCGTCCGCGCCCGCGTCCGCGCCGGGCTCCGCGCCCGCGTCGGCCGGCAGCCCGTCCGGATCCGCCGGACCGGCCGCGCCGAAGCCCGCCGACCTGGTCACATTCAGCTACCCGAGCTTCACCAGCGCGAACGGGCTGAAGCTGAACGGCTCCGCCAAGGTCGCGAACGGCCGGCTCAACCTGACCACCGGGCTGAACCAGGCCGGCAGCGCCTACTCCGGCACCACCATCGACCCGTCGCGGTCGTTCAGCACCTCGTTCGCCGGCATCATCACCCAGCCCACCGACGGCTACGCGTTCCTGCTGCAGAGCTCCGGACCGGGCGCGATCGGCGGCACCGGCGGCGGCATGGGCTACTCCGGCATCGGCCCGAGCATCGCGGTCGAGTTCGACACGTGGCGCGCCGACAACGACCCGAACTCGGAGCAGCACATCGCGGTCCTCCCCGACGGCGACCTCAGCACGCACCTGGCCTGGGCCGACGTGAAGTTCGACATGCGCGTCGGCACGCCCACGAACGTGTGGATCGACTACGACGCCGGCGCGAAGAAGCTGAGCGTCTACGCGAGCCAGAGCACCTCGAAGCCCGGCTCACCGATGCTCAGCCACACCATCGACCTGGCGAAGAAGTTCGGCGGCGCGAAGGTCTACGCGGGCTTCGGCGCCGGCACCGGCAACACCAACCTGACCGACACCCGCGACTGGATCGCGAACTGGACGTTCACCGGCAAGTAGGACCATCATCGTCGGCGTGCCCGTCACGCGACGTACCGTCCTGAGCTCCGGTCTCGGCGCAGCCGCTCTCGCACTGAGCGGCTGCGCCGAGCCGTCTCCGCCTCTGTGGGGCACACCGTCATCTCCCGCGGCCCCCTCGCCCTCGCCGCCGGGGGAACCCACTCCGGCACCGCGCGCCGCGTCGTCGCCGGCCGCGGACGCCGCCATCCACTCCGTCCTGACCCGGCACCTCTCGCCGAGCCCGGAACATCCACAGCATCCGGGGTACGCCGGAGCGGTGGCGATCGCGTGGCAGGACGGCCTGCCGCTGGCGTCGGCCACGGTCGGTGACGCGCTGCGCTACCGCGCCGGCCCGGTCGAACTACCGGCCGCGGACCGCGAGGCGATGCGCGCCGACTCGATCCTCGACCTGGCGTCGATCACCAAGGTCTACACCGCCATCCTGACGCTGCGCCTCGTCGACCAGGGGAAACTGGACCTCGACGTACCCCTGTCGCGTTTTCTTCCGCAGTTCACCGCGCCCGGCGTCACCGCGGCGATGCTGCTCACCCACACCAGCGGGCTGCCGGTCTCCCCCGCGACGCCGGCCGGGTTCCTGAGCACGCCACCGGCCGCCGCGCCCGGCACCGTGTTCCGCTACTCCGGCGTCGGCCCGATGGTGCTCGGCCGGCTGATCGAGAAGCAGACCGGGCTCCCGCTCGACCGGGCGCTGCGCGAGCACGTCACCGGCCCGCTCGGCCTCTCCGACACCGGCTACCTGCCGCTGACCTGGGTGCGCGACCCCTCGCGCATCGCCGCCACCGACGCCCGGACGTCCCGCGGCCTGCTGCGCGGCCAGGTCCACGACGACATCTGCGACGCGCTCGGCGGCGTCGCCGGGCACGCCGGCATCTTCGCCACCGCCGCGGACGTCGCGGTCATCGGCCAGCTGCTGCTGGACGGCGGCACCTACCGCGGCACGCGCATCCTCTCCGCGGAGATCGTCGCCCGGATGCGCACGGACGCGAACCCCGGCATGCCGGTCGCGGCCGGTGAGCACGCGGGACGGACCGCCGCCTACGGCCTCGGCGTGGTCATGGGCCAGCCGTGGTTCATGGGCGCGCTGTCGTCCCCCGGCACGTTCGGCCACACCGGCTTCACCGGCACGTCCCTGCTGGTCGACCCGGTGCGCCGCGTCGTGGTCGTGCTGCTGACCAACCGCGCCCACCCGAACTGGAACTGGGCCGATCCCGACCCCTACCGCGTGGACGTCCACGACGCGGTCGCCGGCCTCGTTCGCTGAACACCCGTTTCGGATCGTGCTTCCCGGGTAGCCATAAGAGGAGATACGAGGAGCTGATAACGATGGCAGAATACGACATCAACCGCAGCACTCGCAGCGGCCGTTTCGTCAAGGAAACCACCGCCGAGCGCTCCCCCGACACCACCGTCACCGAGCACGTCGGCGGCGACTCCGACGACGCCCGCGACGAGCGCGAGGTCAACCGCAGCGCCAGCACCGGCCGTTTCGTCCGCGAGACGACGACCGAGCTGCACCCCGCCACCACCGAGACCCAGCGGATCTAGCTCCGCTCGGAGCAGGGCGCGACCCGAATCTCGGGTCGCGCCCTTTTCGCCGCCCATTTCCCGACGGGCAGGAATTTCTCATACGTTGTCAGGGCACTTCGAAACTGGTCCGCTAGCAGCGCCGACAGGGCGCGTTACGCTGCACGGTTGTCACAACGGCGATTCAGGCCGCAAGCGACCGCTCTGGACCGACGGTCTCCACAATGCCCTCGAGAGCGGCAAACCGCCGGCAGACCGAGAGCCTCCCGGAGGTCGGCCGGCAATCAATCTGTCAAGGCTTGTTTGGCACTATCCTCGCGTTCGCCGTTTGAGGTGATACTGACCAACCGTGCCTTGCTGTCTTTGCGGGTGGGGAAACCGCTCAAATGCAAATGCCTCCCAGCCCTTCCTACCAAGGTCATCGAGGAACTCAAGGTCGCATGGCTCGTGGCGGAAGGTCGGCGTGAGGGTCTCGCTCCCTTGAGCCGTCTCCAGCGTCACGCCGAAGAGCCGCCCCTCGGGATCGGCAAGCTGCATAAGACGTGCGTACTCCCAGGTTGTGGTTTCCGACATATTTCTCCAAGGGTGTGCTGTTCCTGAAAGTTAAATCCCCGCAGGGAACGAACCAGCAACACGGTAAGTTACGACGCTGTGCCGGTTACGTATTTGAAATCGCAGGCAAGCAGAGCCCAGGCGTGGGGCGGAGACGACCGCGATATCAATGTGTTTCGGCCGCTGGAAGAGCGGAGGTAGGGCGGGAGCGAATTGCGACAGGAAAGCGTGCTTGCCTGACATCCAAGCTCAGGCGACCACCACCTCCACGTGCCGCAACCCGCCGGACTCTGCGATGTGCCGGAACCAGGAGGCACACTCCGGCGCCGAGTCGATCAGGCGGGCGGCCTCCTCTGCCTCGGCGCGGCTGTGCCAGAGGATCACGTCCAGCCAGGCACCGTCGTCCTCGCGGGTCAGGTACGCGGCGAGGCAGGCGGGGAAGCGGCGGTGCAGCGCCTCCACCATCGCCGGGCGCTCCGTGAGCAGTTGCGCCTCCGCGCCCTCGTGCACCGTGAATCTGGCCATCTCGATCGTCGTCATGAACGGTCAAGACAGCGGCCAGCCGGGTTGTGTCCTTGCGGCCACGGATCCGGCAGGGAGGAGCGCCAGCGACGACCGGTGCCCGCGGGAGCATGCGGAACTCGGCCCGCCGGAAGCGGGAAAATGAATTTCTGCCTTTGAATTCAGGCCGGGCGGTCGTCGATCAGGCGGTAGCCGATGCCGCGGACCGTCTGCAGCGAGGCCCGGCCGAAGGCGGCGTCGACCTTGCGGCGAAGTGCGCTGATCCGGGCCTCGACCAGGTTCGGGTCCTCGACGACGTCGGGCCACACGTGGTGCAGGATCTCCGATTTGGTGCGGGGGACGCCGGGCTGGCGGGCCAGCAGTTCCAGGATGCCGAATTCGCGCGGGGTGAGCGCCACGGCGGTCCCGGCCCGGTGGCAGGTGCGGGCGACGGAGTCGATCGCCAGGTCGCCGACGGTCAGCACGCGGCCGAGCGTGGCGGGGCCGCGGCGGAGGAGGGCGCGCAGCCGGGCCACCAGCACGGGGTACGAGAACGGCTTCGCCAGGTAGTCGTCCGCGCCGGTGTCCAGCGACTCGATCTGGTCGTAGTCGCCGTCCTTGGCGGTCAGGATCAGGATCGGCGTGGTGTTGCCCTCGCGCCGGAGCGTGGCGCACACCTGGAAACCGTTGAGCCGCGGGAGCATCAGGTCCAGCACGATCGCGGCGTACTCGTCGAATCGGGCTTGCTCCAGGCCCTGCCGACCGTCGTGGGCCACGTCGACGGAGTAACCCTCCGCGGTCAGCCCGCGACGGAGGATGTCGGCCAGCTCCCGTTCGTCCTCGACCACCAGGATGCGCACCCGCCGATCCTGACAGGAGCATCAGGAAGCTTCAGCGTCGGGTCAGCGTGCCCGGCGCATGTTGCGGGTCATGACCATCACGCAACAGGCGCCGTCCACGCTCCGGCAGCGGACGCTGCCCACGGAATGGGGCCTCGCGTTCGTGCTCTTCGCGCTCTACACCGTCACCGCGGTCCGGGCGCACCAGCAACTGCAGACGACCGGGTACGACCTGGGCATCTTCCACCAGGTCGTCCGCTCGTACGCCGAGGGCCGGATGGGTATCACCGACATCAAGGGGCCGGACTATCCGCAGCTCGGCGACCACTTCTCGCCGATCCTGATGCTCCTCGCCCCGGTCTACCGGGTCTTCCCGAGCGTCTACACGCTGCTGGTGGCGCAGGCCGCGCTGATGGCGGTCGCGGTGGTGCCGCTGGCCGGCTGGGCGCGCCGGGCGCTGGGCACGGGCGCCGCGCTCGCGGTGGGCACCGGGTACGGCCTGTCGTGGGGCATCGCGCAGGCGATCGGCTTCGACTTCCACGAGATCGCGTTCGCGGTGCCGATGCTGGCGATGAGCCTGTCCGCGCTCGGCCGGCGGCGACTGACCGCGGCGGCGCTGTGGGCGTTGCCGCTGCTGCTGGTGAAGGAGGACATGGGGCTGACGGTCGCCGCGATCGGCCTGCTGATCGCCGGCTACGGCGGGCGGCGTCTCGGGCTGGGGGTCGCGGCGGCCGGGTTGCTGGGCATGGCGCTCATCGTGACGGTGCTGCTGCCGGCCCTGAATCCGGACGACGCCTACGCGTACACCGGGATGATCGTGGACGGGCAGACCGATCCGGTCACGCCGGGACGGTATGTGAAGGACACGCTGCTGGCGCCCGCCAAGGTCGGCACGGTGCTCATGCTGGTGGCGATCACCGGGTTCGCCGCAGTCCGCTCGCCGCTGATCCTGGTGGCCGTCCCCACGCTGGCCTGGCGTTTCGCCTCGGACAATCCGTACTACTGGGGGACCGGCTTCCACTACAGCGCGGTGCTGATGCCGGTGGTCTTCGCCGCGCTGGTCGACGCGCTCAGGCCCGCCGGCCGGCTGATACGCGTCGAGCTGACCGCGGTGGTCGTGGTGGCCGTGCTGCTGCTGCCCCAGTTCCCGCTCTTCGAGCCGTTCCGGGGATACACCTGGCGCGCGGATCCCCGGGTTGCCGCGGCGCACCGTCTTCTCGACCGCATTCCCGACGGTACGACCGTGGCCGCGTCGAACAACCTGGCACCCCAGCTGACCGGCCGGACCACGGTCTTCCTCTTCGCCGGTCTGCCGGCGAACCGCCCGTATCCGGACTGGATCGCCGTCGACCTGACGGGCGGCAGCGGCTTCCCGCTCTCGGTCGGGGATCGCGGTGTGCGTGTGGCGGAGGCCGAGCGGGCCGGCTATCGGGTCGTACACCGGGAGGCGGGTTTTCTGCTCCTGAAAAGATCATGACGGGAGCGTGAGCCGGAGGTGCGCGCCCGGACCGGGCCCGTCGACGACGCGGACGTCGCCACCCATCCGGCCCGCGAGCTGACGCGTGATGGCGAGGCCCAGTCCGCTGCCGCCGTGCTCCCGGCCGCGGGCCTCGTCCAGCCGGGTGAAACGCGCGAAGACGCGCTCCCGGTCCTCCGGCGCGATGCCCGGCCCGTCGTCGGCGACCAGCACCCGCACGGTCTCGCCGTCGCCGGTCACGGTGACGGTCACCGCGGACGTGGCGTGCCGGACCGCGTTCTCGATCAGGTTGCGCAGCGCGCGTTCCAGGTCAGCCCGGACCACCCGCGCGGTCACGCCCGCGTCGTCGTGCACCGGCACGCCCGGCCCGGCGACGGCGCGGGCGAGATCGCCGACCACGACGGTCTCCGCCTCCGCGCCCGGCCGGAGGCCCGCATCGATCCGTGCCATGAGCAGCAGATCCTCGGTCAGCCGCTGCAGCCGCCGCCCCTGGGCGAGCGCGGTGCCGGCGGTGTCCTGCCAGTCCGCGGTGCCGGGATGGACCAGCGCCACCTCCAGGCCCGCGATCAGGACCGTCAGCGGGCTGCGCAGCTCGTGGGCCGCGTCCGCGATCAGGCGGCGCTGCATCTCGCCGGCGTGCTCGAGCCGGGCCAGCGTCTCGTTGATGGTGACCGCGAGCGCGGCGATCTCGTCCCCGGTGTCCGGAACCGTCACCCGCTCCTTCGGGCTCTCCGCGGACACGGAGGCGGTACGCGCGCGGATCGCCTCGACCGGCCGCAGCGCGCGCCGGGTCGCGTACCAGGCGACCATCGACACCAGCAGCACGGCGATCGGTACGGCGGGCAGCAGGATCCGGTCGACGGCCGCCACCGCTCCCTCGGCGTCCAGCGGCGTGGCGAACACGTAGATCGCGAAGGTACGTTGCGGGGTCGACTTCGACCGCCACCCGAGGATGTTCACGTCGACGCGCACCGTGCGCATCCGGCGTCCGGAGAGCGGGCTGCCCGGCACCTCGCCGAGCGTGACCGTCGGCCCGTCCCGCATCGCGTCGGACGACATGTCCGCGTGGAGGAGCTGCGGTGTCGGAAGCGACAGGCCGGCCGACCGGAACGGCTCCAGGTCGCCGGTCGTCTCGACCAGCTGGCCCTCGGCCGAGACGACCGCGTAGGTGACGCCGGGGAAGAACGCCGGAGGCGGGAGCGGTGACTGCACCGGCCCGAACAGGAGCACCTCCTCCAGCGCGGGATCGAGCCTGTTCCAGGACCCGTCGACCAGGACCCGCATCGTGTCGGCCTGCATGCGTGCGCTCTTCCAGGCCGCGTCGAGCCGCTGCTCCCGCACCTCGTGCCGCATCCAGACGGCGCCGCAGACCATCATCACCGCTGCCGCGGCCGCCGCGGCGACAGCGGATCGTGCCCGTACCGATCGAAGCCTCACGCGGCACATCATGCGCCACCGCCGCAGAAAGCGGCCCCCGCCCGATCGTTCCGGGCGGGGGCCGTCACGCAGACTCAGAGCGCGCTGAGCTCCTTGAACTTGTCCCAGCTGAGGTTCCAGGCCGTCCAGCCGTCGCCGTTGACCAGCGGCACGCCGGTGCCCTTGACCACGACCGGGTCGCCGAGCTTGGTCTGCTCGAAGAGCCACTTGCCGGCGTCCTGGGAGACGTTGACGCAGCCGTGCGAGACGTTCTCCCGGCCCTGGGAGGCGTCGGACCAGGGTGCGGCGTGGATGAACTGGCCGCCCCAGGTGAGGCGCTGCGCGTACTCCACGTCGACGCGGTAGGCGTCGTCGTCGCTGAACTGGCCGTACGTGTCGAAGACCGTCTTGCGGAGCTTCTCCATGACCAGCATCGTGCCGCTGACCGAGGGGTACTTCGGCTGGCCGAGGCTGACCCGGAAGTCCTTGACCTTCTGGCCGTCCTTGATGACGGTCATGTGCTTGGTCTTGTTGTCAACCTCCATGATCAGCTGCGAGCCGATCGTGACGTTGACGTCGTAGTCCGTCTTGCCCCACCAGCCGTTGCCCATCTTGACCCCGGCGTGGTCGACCCGGTACGTGATCTTCGTGCCGGCCTTCCAGTACTCCTTCGGCCGGTACTGGATCTCGTCGTCGGACGTCCAGCCCCAGGTGCCCTCCTGCGGCGGGTCGGAGACGACGCTCAGGTGCCGCTCGACCTCGGCCCGGTAGTTGTCCGGGATGGCCTGGCTGAAGGAGATCATGATCGGCATGCCGACGCCCACGACCGCGCCCTCGCCCATGAAGCTCACGGTGCGGACCTGGTTCTTCGGCGTCTTCATCGTGGTGAAGGTGCCGGTGGTCGTGCCGGTCTTGCCGGCCGCGTCGGTGCCGGTGAACACCGCCGTGTACGCGGTGTCGTAGGCGAGTTTCTTGTTGGGAAGCCACGTCTTGCCGTCCTGGGACAGCTCGCCGGGTATGTCCTCACCCTTCGCATTCGTCACCTTGACCGTCGCGGAGACCGCGTTGACCAGGTCGAACGATATGTCCTGGGTGATCGGGACGTCCTTGGCACCCTCGGCCGGGCTCTTGAGCGCGGCGCCGATCGGCACCGGGCTCTCCGAGACCGGCGGCGCGCTGGGCGTGCCGCCCGCACCGTTGTCCTGCCAGGCGGGCGAATCGTCCCCGCCGCTGCAGGCGCTGCCGAAGCCTATGACCCCGGCCATGATGAGCGCGCCGAACGCGCGCCGGCGTATGCGTGAGCCGGGCACACCCCAATGTGCCCGGCCTGATCCGGAAGCGTGCATTGTCCCCTAACCCCAGGTCTCGATCCCGAAGCCGCTTGTGCCTGTTACACGTGGTACAGCGGGTTCCGGTTGCACCTCGACGCAAGAGGAGACGTGGAGACGGCCGGGCCCCTTCGGGCGGCGGGGATGCAGGCTTGCACCACGCGCCAGGTCCGTAACGGTACCCGGACCTGGCGAGATCACACACGGCCAAAAGGACGAACCGATTGTCGTAACGCCTTCTTAACCCGTTACTCGTAGTGATCCCTACTGGCTACTGCCTCAGGGAGTGTTCGACGGCGCCGGTGTGACGCTCTTCAGATTGTCCGGAATCGGCAGAGCGGAGCCCTTGATGAACTCGTCCCAGCTGACGTTCCACGCGGTCCAGCCGTCGCCGACGGCCACCTTGTCCTCGGTGCCGGTCACGGTCACCGGGTCGCCGATCAGCGTCTTCCCGAACAGCCACTGGCCGCCCTCCTGGGAGACGTTCACACAGCCGTGTGACACGTTCTCCCTGCCCTGCTGGGCGTTGGACCAGGGTGCCGCGTGGATGAACTGACCGCTCCAGGTGAGCCGCTGCGCGAACTCCACGTCCACCCGGTAGCCCTCGACCGGGCCGAACTGCTCACGGGTGTCGAAGACGGTCTGCTCCTTCTTCTCCATCACCACCATCACGCCGCTGGCGGACGGCATCGCCTTCCGGCCCAGGCTCACCGGGAACGTCCGGATCAGCGTGCCGTCCTCGAACACCTTCATCTGCTTGTCCGAGTTGTCGACCTTCATCTCGAGCTTGCGCCCGATCTCCGCGGTCGCGGTCCGGTCCGTGTTCCCGTAGGTGCCCGGCGCGGTCTCCAGGCCGCCGATCCCTATCCGCACGGTCAGCTTCGTGCCCGGCTGCCAGAACTCCGGCGCCCGGTAGTAGGCCTGGCTGCCGCCCTTGACCCACGACCACACGCCCGGCTGCGGCGGATCCGTCTGCACGAACAGCCGCTTCTCCACCGCCGCCCGGTAATTTTCCGGCACGCCCGGGATGAACTCGACCACGACCGGCATCGCCACGCCGTACGTGTGGTCGTCGAACAGGTACAGCCCCGTGCCGGTCTCGTTGCCGGGCCGGCCCATCGTCGTGAAGCTCGTCGCCCGCGTGATCGCCTCACCCGACGGGCTCTTCGCGGTCACGGTCGCGGAGTAGCTCGCGCCGAACGCCAGCGTCTTCGCCGGCACCCACGAGCTGCCGTCCGCCCGCATCGCGCCCGCGACCTCCTTGCCGGCGCTGTCCACCACCTTCACGGTGTCGACCGTGCCGCCGGCCACCTTCGTGCCGATCTCCACGCTCGCCGGCTGGTTCTTCGCCTTGTCCGCCGGCGTGATCGCCAGTTCCAGCGGCACCGCGGGCGAGGTCTCCACCGGCGGTGGCGTCGTCACCTCGGCCGACGGCAGCGAGGCCTCCGCCCGGTCGTCGCCGTCGCCACCGCACGCCGCCAGCCCCAGCGGCACCATGATCGCCAGCGCCGCCACCACGGCGGTACGCCGAGAGATCCACCCCATCCGACCCAGCCTTCTACGCATGTATGCCCCGCCGTGATGTGTCTCGGCCCGGTTCATCCGTTGACCAGCCGAGATACCGCACCATCCTGCCTGACCATGGCAAGCCCCGCACGGCCGGTCACGTTGCGTCGGACACACCTGCCGCCGGCGCCGGTAACCGATTGGAAGTGCGGCGGAGGGCCGTGCTAATGTTTCTCCGTTGCCGACGAGCGCCGCTAGCTCAACTGGCAGAGCAGCGGACTCTTAATCCGCGGGTTGTAGGTTCAAGTCCTACGCGGCGCACTCCTCATTCACCGGGTCGACCTGGCGTCGACCCGGTGATTTGTGTTTCCTATGCCTGCGGCATAACCCCAAAAGCCAATTCATATACCCGCTTCCAGCGTGGTTGCGGTCCGCATGCTCCCGCGGGCACCGGTCGTCGCTGGCGCTCCTCCCTGCACGATCCGTGGCCGCAAGGACAAGCGGATTGTCGCCACGATAGGACAGCCCGTCACCGATCACACTCATTCCACGCCCTCCCCAAACGGATTGGAACCCCTGCCCCGCCTCGTGCTAGTGTCCTCTCCGTTGCCGAGCAAGCGCCGCTAGCTCAACTGGCAGAGCAGCGGACTCTTAATCCGCGGGTTGTAGGTTCAAGTCCTACGCGGCGCACTTCCAAAAATCCCGGTCGGATCCCCTGATCCGACCGGGATTTCTTTTATGACATCTCATCTGGCCAGGATCGTCCGAGCGTCCTATGCGCGCGATCCGGTTTTCGCGCCATGAATCCAGCCATGGGCACCGAGTGCTGCGCCGACGCTGGCCACTGCACCGCCGGAACTCGACAGGCTCATGAATTCATGCGTGACGCGACTCATTCATGCCTCGTCCGGGTTAACGCCTTCCGTGATGCTTGCCTACCTGGGGCATTATGGGGTCGTTACCGACGGTGGCGGTGGCCTGGGAGGGGTGTCGTGAGCCTGGAGAAGGTGTTGGATGCCCCGCTACTGAAGAACACTCGCACCCTTGTCGGCACCATTACCGCGTCAATGTTTCTGGTGTCGCTGCTCGTCGGCCTCGTTGCGACCAGTGGCGTTCGCGCGTGGTCCCCGAGGGTATACATCGGCATCCTCTCCACGTTGTGCCTGACCTTGATCGTCGCAGGTCTGCTCGGGTGGCGATTCGTCGTCCGCCGCTACGACCCCGCCTTCTATCGGATCATCCTGCTCGAAGGTTGCATGGATGTGGAGCCGTCGGGCACCTATCGAAAGTACCGATACCGCAGGCGCCAGCAGATCGAGGCGACCCGGGACAACCTGCGGCTGGTGGAGTTCCGCGAGCATTGGACCGGCGCAGGCTCCCCCGGTGGACCGAAAATCGAACTGATCAGGCCCGGCGGCGGGAAACTCCTCGACGGTGGCCACCCGGAAGAGGACGGACGCGTGCACCGATGGGTTTATCCAGGGCGTTCGCTGGGCCGAGGCGAACCCCTCGACGTCGAGGTGCTGCAGACACATTCCGACAACGTGACCCCACAGCGTCCCTACTTCTGCCAAGGCGGCGGCCGCTACCAGACCGATGAGGTCAGGGTCGAGGTGCGGTTCCCCGTGGATTACGAACCGACGGAGATATCGGGTGCGGTGTGGAACACTGCCGGCCGGGTGATGAGGCGGCAGCAGAAAATAGGCAAAATCGAATTCGAACGAACCCGGGACAACGCGGGGGGCGTCATCTACACAGTCGTACAGAAGAACCCCAGGCTTCACCACTCGTACGGCCTCATGCGGGAATGGCCAAACAGCAGAAAGCCAATCCCTGCCAAACAACGTTGATGAAAGTCGCACAGTCAGCGGTTTCCCGCCGCCTCTGCGTCCCTGTTAGCGGAACGCAGAGGCGGTCGGACAACTAGTCGCCCCCCATGCTGGTCACCCCCGCACGCAGACAGTTCGAGCTATCTTCATCGTGCTCGAAGACGTTCGGCGCCGCGTCGATATGGAGTAATTTGCATTCGTTCCCATTCGGTGTCCGGCAGCACCATTATTGCGGCCACATCATCCAGGGGCCCGACCGGGGGGCATCTAATGACGATCAAATCTCGTAACCGAATGTGGATCGTCATAGACGGTTACGGGTGCTGGCAAGTGTGGCCCGCCAGTGTTCCGTGGCTGCGGCCATGTCGTGGCGGACGTGTTGGAAGAAGAGGCTGTCGGTGTGCAATGCGGTCGCCGACCGGGGTGGACGGGCCGTAGAGTGCGGCGGGCGCGCCAGTCCGTCGCCTGCTGGGCATGGCGCGGCTTGTACCGGCGCGCGCCACCTCGCGGCTGACCGTAGAGCCGGACCACAGGCCCTCGGCGATGCGCAGGCGGTCCGCGGCGTAAGTCGTGTTCCGGGCATCCGGGCCACCGTCCTTGATGCATCTACCGGCAGGGTCATTGCACGATTTGTCTCGGGCGCGAGCTGCGGCAACGCGTTTTGCCTGTTGAGGCCGGTCGCGGTCCGATCATGTGTTCCGCCCCCGCGCGGTCGAGGAATTGCTGCGCCACCTGAGCATCGTCCCGTTCACGGTGCGGACCGTGCTGGAGGGCCTGGAGCTGGACGGCACACTGATCCGCACCGGCGAGTCCGTGGCCGTCTCCATCCCGGCCGCGAACCGCGACCCGTCACGCTTCGCGGACCCGGACGTGCTGGACCTGGCCCGTTCGGCGCGACCGGCCACGTGACGTTCGGGCACGGCATCCACCGGTGCCTCGGCCAGCAGTTGGCCTGGGAGGAGCTGCGAGTGACGCTGCCGGCGCTGTTCGCGCGCTCTTCCGGGCTGTGGGTGGCCGGGGAGGCGACGTTCCCGGCGGGCGCGCTCATGTCCGGGCCGAGCCGCCTGCCGGTGGAATGGTAAGAAATGGGTTGAGGCCCGTCCGCGAACGGACCGGCCTCAACCCGAAAGGGTGATCTACAGGAGTTGGCGGCAGGACCACATCCCCACCCAACGGTCCCGCTTCTTTCCGGTTTCCCAAGCTCAGCGTGGTTCGGACTCCTTCTCTGGCCGCAACCGACCGAGCCTCCCAGAGCCGCGTCGCCTCCACCTCGTCAAACTCACGAACGCTGCACTCAGCCCGTCGCTGCTGCTGCGAAGTTAATCAGGACGGCCGAGCCAACGCTCAGCATCGAACAGATTGCCTTCTTCGCACCGTTCATGTTGCCCTCCTTCGGTGAATCGAACTCGTCAATGAGGTCCGAAAGGATGCAGGAGAGACAGAACGCACCAAACATCAGAAGCAGAAACAGAACCCAAGCCAACGGGCTCAATGCAACGGTCGCGGCCACTCCTACCAGCTCATCACGAGATCGCTGGTCGAGTCAGATCCGGCCGCACGAGAGTAACATTTCCGCCTTCCCCGAGCATGCAATATCGACAACCATGAAGGCTTACCGAGCGGCACCGCCCCAAGGCCCGGCTTTGCTTTTCCCATACGCGTCAGCCACCCGAGACGCTTCCAAATCAAGAAAGATGTCGAACCTATCGCCGCAATCCCCGCTCCGAGGATTGGGACACGATTCAGGTAGACCGACCCGGCTGATCCGATGCTCAGCGCCACGATCGTGGCGCCCCCGACATCGGCCCGACCACGCTCCGAGCGGCTCCGCTCCCAAATCCGGACGTCCAACAGTCAGGGGCCCTCACCGCTTTCGCGGTGAGGGCCCCTGATCTGGGCTAACCAAAGGGTGATCGACGGGACTTGAACCCGCGACCCCCGGGACCACAACCCGGTGCTCTACCAGCTGAGCTACGACCACCATGCCGCTCACCCGAACCATCGGCCCGTATCGCGTGCTGACCAATGATAGCCACACGCCCCGGGCGGACGTCGAGCGGGTTACCTCAAAGCTGGGCGGCGATGGCCTTGGCGGTCTCGACGTCGGGGCCGGGCGGCGGGACGAAGATGGTGCGGCGGTAGTACTCCAGCTCGCGGATGCTCTCCTTGATGTCGGAGAGGGCGCGGTGGGAGAGGCCCTTGGCGGGCTGGCCGAAGTACGTCCGCGGGAACCAGCGCCGGGACAGCTCCTTGATCGAGGAGACGTCGATCATGCGGTAGTGCAGGTGGGAGTCGAGGCGGTGCATGTCGCGGGCGAGGAAGCCGCGGTCGGTCGCGATCGAGTTGCCGCACAGCGGGGCGGAGCGCGGGTCCGGCACGAACTGCGTGATGTAGTCCATGATCAGGTCCTCGGCCTCGGCCATGGTGACCTTCGAGGCGCGGACCTCCTCGGTCAGGCCCGACTTGGCGTGCATGTCGCGAACCACGTCCGGCATGTTGGCCAGCACGTCGTCGTCGGCGTGGATCACCACGTCGACGCCCTCGCCCAGCACCTGAAGGTTGGGGTCGGTCACCAGCGCCGCCACCTCGATCAGGGCATCCTTGCCCAGATCGAGCCCGGTCATCTCGCAGTCCACCCACACCAGAAGATCAGCCACGCCGACAGCCTACGCGCTGCTCTCACCTACCGGCGCTGCGTGAGGGAAGGATTCCGTCTCCCCGCCCGGCGATCACGTTATAGCAGATCATCGCCTAGATGGACAGATCTGGTCGGATCACACCTAAAAGCCTAAACTCGACCATAAGGCGGCAAGGTTCACCGTTCCCCCCGGTGAAGCGGCCCTCCACCCCCGTGGAGGGCCGCTCGACGTGCGGCTCTCACTCCGCAGCAGGTTCCGCCTTCCGCCGCCGTCCCACGCGCGGCGCCGGCGGTGCCGGGTCGACGGGCGCGGTTTCTTCGGCGATCAAGGCGGGTGTGGTGGACGCCGCCGCCGACGCGCGGCGCGGCTGGCGCTTGACCGGGGCGGACGCCGCCTGGTCGCCGACCGGCACCGATCCCGCCCGCGCGGCCTCCGCGGGCGTCTCGCCATCGGCCACCGGCACCGCGCTCGCGGCGCTTCGCGCGGCAGAGGAGCGTTTTGCGGGGGTACGGGGTGTCTGCGCCCGCGCCCGCCGCGTAACCACCGGGCTCTCGCCGTCGGCCGCCTCCGTGCGCGCCTGCGGCACCTCGACGGTGCGCGCTTCCTCCGTGTCCGCGGCATTTACGGACGCGCCGACGACAGCCTCGGGCGCGTGCACTTCCTCGGCGGTCACGTGCCCTTTCAGCGCGTCGGCCGCGGCCGCGGAGGCGGTTGGCATGGCCTCCGGCACGTCGACCGGTCCGGAGGCGGCGGGCTCCAGGCCGGAACCGCCGGTGGCGTCGGCGGGGATCGGCGGTGGCGTGGCCAGGGCCGGATCGCGGGTCAGCGGCGGCCAGGTGAGCTGCGGGGTCACCGGCGGACGCGGGCGGGTCCGCCGCTTCGGCCGTGTGGCGGAACCGGCCGGAAGCGCCTCCACGACATCCTGAGCCGGAACAGCGGCATCGGCGGTGACCGTCGCGCTCGTCGCCTCCGCGAGCGTCGCCGGCCGCGAGGTCACCGCATCGCGATCGCGGCTGATCGAGGCATCACCGCTCACCGCGCGTTCGCCGGCTGTTTCGGCATCGCCGCTCACCGCGTCATCACCGGTCGTCGCGGAACTGCCCGCCGTCGCGGCGCCGTGGGCCGCGAGCAGCGTCGCTGTCCGGCCGCCGCGGACGGGGCGGCCCGCGGCCGTCGTGATGAGCATGCCGTCGGCGCCGCTACGGATGATCGAGGCGCGGGAGCCGAGCCGGGCCTCGACGTCCGGGAAGTGGGACGGGGCGACCAGGTAGACGAGCTCGCGCGGACGCGAAGGCCAGGCCAGCACCGCCATACCGAGAATGATCAGGAGGAGGCCGCCGCCGAGGCCGCCCCAGGTCGCGGCCGTCAGCCAGTCGGGGCGGAGTTCGGCCGTCACCGTGACCGGACCTGCGGCCCGCCCGGACTCGCTCATGATGACCAGCGCCAGGTCGCGGTCGCGGACCTCGTCCGCGGTCCAGGTGAGCCCGCCCTCGCCGGACCGTTCCCAGAACTCCTGCCGGCCCGGGTTGGCGACCGGATCGCGCGTGGTCCCGCCGCCGACCGTGCTCACCCGTACCGGCAGAGGTCCGTTGGTGAGCGCAAGGTGCTCGAATCTGGTGTGCCGTGCGGTCCGGAGGTAGTCGGTGGCCGCGGCCGCGGGCGCCAGCCCGATGAAGGCGGGGCCGTCGCCGGTCGTGGCCGTGATCCGGAGTTCGGTGCGGCCGGTGCGGGCGAACGCGGCGTCGCGCCGGAGCAGCCCGTCGAGGTCCTCGACGATCAGAGCCTGCCCTGGTACGTCGAGCTTCTCCAGATCGGCCCGGAATGCGCCGCCGGCGTCGCGGTGCTGCGCGACCGTCCACAGCCCGCCGGCCGCGAGCAGGATCGGCAGCCCGGCCGTGAGCAGCAACATTCCGACGATCATGCGAACAAAACGCATCGACGCTCCCTCTCGGCCCGTTATCGCCCCCTACAGGGGGAAACGTCCGAATCGGCGACATCGACACGGCCATCCGGCCGGTGAAACGTGCCCGAACAGACCGGCGGCCCGGTCCCGCAACGAGGAGACCGGGCCGCCGGGAGCGGATCACTTGTCCGAGGCGGGCTCCGAGGCCGGGGCGGCGGCAGCGGCCGGGGCGCCGGAAGCAGCGGGAACAGCGGAGGCCGGGCGCGCCCCGCCACGCGTGTACGCCAGCCCGCCCAGCACCAGCCCGATCAGGCCCGCGACCAGGCCCGCGATCGCGATCCCCAGCGCCGGCCCGGAGTCGCCCTCCGACGCCGGCGCCGCCTCCGACGACGTCTCCTCCGCGCCCTCGTCCGTGGCCGCCCCGGCCGCGGTCAGCGTGAGCACCGGCGCCGGGCTCTCCGGCTCCTCGCCGCCCGCGACCGGCTCGTCGATCCAGCGCACGACCTCGCCGTCCGAGTACGTCTGGAGCGCCTTGAACACCAGCTGGTCCGTCTCCGGCAGCGGCCCGAGGGACACGCCGAACTCCTGGAACGTGCCGGGCTTGATCTCCGAGCCGGCCGCGGCGGTCCAGGTGACCTTCTTGACGACCTCGGTGATCTGCGTGCCGTGCGCGGTGACCGGCACGGCCGGCGCGCCCTTCTCGATCGCGACCTCCCAGCCGGGCACGGGCTGGGTGGAGACGGAGCCGATCGGCGAGGTCTCCGGCAGGAAGACCTCGATCTTCGTGGTGGACGCGGTGTCGCTCTCGTTCGGCACCCGGAAGTCGACCTTGGCGTACCCGCCCTGGACCGCCTCCCTGGGGTTGACCGTGACGTGGGCGGAGGCCGGTCCGGCGAGGGCGAGCACGCCGGCGACGGAGGCGCCGAGGCTGAGCAGGGCCGCGCGAGCGGTACGGGACATCATCGGGAGGAAACCTTTCAGGAGGTGACGTTCACCGTGACGGTGACGGTGGCTTGGTCGATCTCGGAGGTGCGGAGCGTGAACTTGAACTCCCAGTCGCCTGCCGCGG
Organism: Catenuloplanes japonicus; assembly: GCF_000717135.1. Taxonomy (GTDB): domain Bacteria; phylum Actinomycetota; class Actinomycetes; order Mycobacteriales; family Micromonosporaceae; genus Catenuloplanes; species Catenuloplanes japonicus. The sequence continues at coordinate 10,647 of NZ_JNXY01000031.1, read as the reverse complement.
GCATCTGGAAGTCGCTGATCGCGTGGTTCGGGGAGAAGCGGAGCATGGGCAGGTCAATCGGCTCGATCCCGGCGGCGGGCAGCGCGGTGGTGGTGGTCCACTCCTCGACCGCGAGCGGGTTCGTGGTGCCGGGCTGGTACGCGTACAGGTGCATCGAGTTGTTGCCGGTCTTCGCCGGGTCCAGCTCGACCTGCAGCGTGTAGAGCGGACTGTCGACCAGCACCGAGTAGTACCCGCCGTCCTCGGTGCTCGCGTTCTCCGCCTCGGTGCGCGCGGGCGTCTGCTGGACGAGCACGGAGCTGAGGCCGAGCACGACCACCGTGATGGCGACCTCGGCCCAGATCGCCACGCGCATCCGGCCCGGCTGCTCGGCCGCGACGTGCTTGCGGACCAGCGACCGGGAGTACGCGGCCACGCCGATCACGGCCCCGAACAGCGCGGTCTTGGCGATGATGAACCGGCCGTAGGTGGTGCCGGTGAGCGCGTCCAGCGTGCCGATCTCGATGAGCGCGTTGACCACGCCGGCCAGCAGCAGCGCGCTGACCGCGAGCGCGGCCCACCGGGACCAGATCGGCAGGATCGCGCCGAGCTCGCGCGCGCTGGCCCGGCGGAGCAGGAAGCCGAGCAGCATGACCAGGCCGCCGATCCAGACCGCCATGCTGATCAGGTGGATCGCGTCGACGACCACGGAGACGGCCGCGACCGGCGAGGCCGAGGGGTGGCCGGTGAGCGGCCAGGTGATCACGGCGGCCGCGCCGAGCGTGCCGAGCACGATCAGGTCGACCGGGCCGTCACCGCTCCGCACGCCGTCCGCGCGCTCCGCGAGGATCGGGCGGAGCATGATGGCGATCGCGACCAGCAGGCCGAGGCGGACCAGCAGCGCGGTGCCGAACGAGCTGGCGATCACGTCGCCGAGCGCGCCGGCGCTGAACAGGCCGCCGCCGGTGGTGTACGGCGCCTGGAGGTAGAGCGCGAGGAGCGTGCTGAGCGCGATCAGGCCGAGGCCGGTGTTCACGACGCGCGCCGGCACGCGGCGCTCGAGCCTGGTCGGCCAGAGGAACAGCAGCACCAGGACCGGGCCGATGACCAGCACGAGTCCGGCGTACCCGATGAATTTCGCGACCGGAATCGCGTTGGAGACGACCGGGTCGGTCTTGTCGCCGGCGTCGGTGAGCGACGGCACCGCGGACGCGGCGCCGACCGAGAACGTGAACGCGCCGCTGACCGGGTGGCTGTCCGCGGAGATCACCCGGTAGCTGACCAGGTACGTGCCGCGCTGGTCGCCGGTGAGCGGGATGAACAGCGAGGAGCCGTCCGCGGTGGGCTCGCCGCCGGCACGCGAGCCGTCCGGCGCGATGATCTGGACCCGTCCGGTGACCGGCCGCACGCCCTCGCTGAACGTGAGCGTGACCTCGGTCGGCGCGGCCTGGACCACGGACTGGGCGGCGGGCGTGGTCCGCTGCAGGACGGCGTGCGCGCTGGCCGGGCTCGCCGGGCCGAGGAGCGCCGTGAGCGCGCCCAGCAGGAGGGCGGCGAGCACGGCCCATCGGCGTCTCTGATCGGCAGTCATGCCCGACATGCTCTCCCACGTATGTGGTGATGATCGCTCGTGGTCGGCGTGGCGTGTCCTACACCTACCATCTCGACCCCGCATATTGGGTCAAATGGGACATCTAGCGGGGGTCGGCACACCATGCCGTGGTAGTCGCGCGGAACGGCCGAAAAGTTCCCGGCGATCACGGGACCTTCGGCCGTGCCCGCCGGGCAGCCCGCCCGCGACGGTAGGCACGGAACCGGGCGACGGTCCGGGCCGACCAAGGAGGGTGGACTTCTCTGTGTGGGATCGAGCCGGACCGTGGGCCGGGCTCGTCGCCCGGCTCGGTCTCGCCGGCGTCTGGCTGTACGCGGGCGGCACCAAGGTGGGCGACCTCGCGGCGTCCGGGCGGGCGGTCAACGCGTACCAGATCATGCCGTTCGGCGTCGCCCAGGTGATCGGCGCGATGCTGCCGCTGGTCGAGATCGTCGTCGGGCTGCTGCTGCTCGCCGGCCTCGCGACCCGGACAGCCGCCGCGTTCTCCGCGCTGCTGCTGGCCGTGTTCATCGTCGGCATCGCCAGCGCGTGGGCGCGCGGCCTGCAGATCGACTGCGGCTGCTTCGGCAGCGGCGGGCAGCTCGCCTCCGGCGAGAGCCCGACCTACGGCTGGGAGATCGCCCGGGACATCGGGTTCCTGATCCTGGCCGGCTACCTGCTCCTCCGTCCCGACTCCCGTTTCTCCGCCGACCGCCGTTTCACCGCCGGCCCAGCTCAAAGGTAGATCGCATGAGTTCGCGCAAAGATCAAAAGCAGGCAAATCGGATGGTACGCGAGCAGCTCGCCCGGGAGCAGCGCCGCAAGGCCACGCTCTGGACCTCGGTGATCGCCGCCGCCGCACTGCTGGTGGCCGGCGTGGTCGGCTACGGCATCTTCGCCGCGCAGCGCTCCGGCGACGTCTTCACGCCCACGGCCGCCACCGCGGACGGCAGCGGCTTCGCGGTCGGCACCGGCCCGGTCACGGTCGACGTCTACGAGGACTTCATGTGCCCGGCCTGCGGCGAGTTCGAGAGCACGGCCGGCGCCACCATCGCGCAGCTGGTCACGGACAAGAAGGTCACCGTGGTCTACCACCCGATCGCGATCCTGGACCGGTTCTCCCAGGGCACGAACTACTCCACCCGCGCGTCCGGCGCCGCCGCCTGTGCCGCGGACGGCGGAAAGTTCGCCGAATACCACAAGGTGCTCTTCGCGAACCGGCCCGAGGAGAACACGCCCGGCCTCGACGACACCAAGCTGATCTCGCTCGGCACCGAACTGGGTTTGGGGGATCCCTTCACGCAGTGCGTGCAGGACGGAAAATACAAGACGTGGAGCGCACAGATCACGGACAAGTCGAGCGAGCGCGGGGTGACCGGCACGCCGACCGTCTACGTCGCCGGAACCGCGCTCAAGGACCGATCGCCGGCCGGGCTGACCACCGCGGTCGAGTCCGCCGTCAAGTAGCCCGCGTCGCGGCCGCGGTCGTGGCCGGCTTGCTCCTCACGCCGGTCCCGGCCGCGCCCGCGCTCGCACACGGCGGCGAGGCCCCCGCGGGCACGAACTACCGCGCGCGGATCACCGGCACGTCGCCGGCCACGCCCGGCGTCCGCGTCCGGGTGATCGAGGCGGGCTCACGCCTGGAGCTGACCAGCACGTCCGCGCGCGAGATCGAGGTGCTCGGCTACGAGAACGAGCCCTACCTGCGCATCACCCCGGACGGCGTCTGGGAGAACGTCAACTCGGCCGCGACGTACCTCAACACGAGCATCAGCACGTCCACCACCATCCCGCCCACGGCCGGACCGACCGTGCCGCCGACGTGGCGCAAGATCTCCGACTCGCCGACGGTCCGCTGGCACGATCACCGCACCTACTGGATGAGCGACGCCCCTCCCCCGGCCGTGACCGCCGACCCCACACAGCCTCAGCGGGTACGGGACTGGGCCGTCGTCCTCCGCGACGGCGTCACCCCGATCACGGTCAGCGGCACGCTCGACTGGGCGCCGCCGCCCTACGCCGGGACCTGGTGGGCCGCCGTGGTCCTGACCGGCGCGCTCGTCGCGCTGCTCGGCCTGATCCGCGCGCGCTGGACCGGCCCGGCCCTGGCCCTGCTCTCCGCGGCCGGCGGTCTGGCCGCGCTCGCCTACACGCTCGGCCGCGAACTGGACGCCGGCAACGACACGCTCGGCACCGCCCTCCCGGCGCTGCTCTCCACCCAGCTCTGGCCCGCGCTCACCGGCCTCGGCGGGCTCGCCGCGGCCGCGTTCGCACTGGCCAGACGCCCTTCGGCAGACTTCGCACTGGCGCTGGCCGGCGTCTGCATCGGCGTGTTCGTCGGCCTGGCCAACGCGGGCGCGCTGGTCAACTCCGTCGTGCCCGCGCCCTGGCCACCGGTGGTCGCCCGCGTGCTGGACGTGCTGGCGCTCGGTCTGGGCTTCGGACTGATGGCCGCGGCCGTGCTCCGGATGCGCGCCGCCGCGATGGCGGCCACGCCGGCCGGCCCGGCTCCCGCGCCCACGTCCGGGAATGCGCCCACGTCGGGGAATGCGCCCGCGTCCGGCGATGCGCCCGCGCCGGTGCCCGCGCGTGCCCATCGCTCCCCGCTGACGCTCAAGGCCGCGCTCGAGAATCCGGACGACGACTGACGCCCCCACCGGTGATCATGTCGTTCTGACAGCATCGGGGACGCCCAGATCACCACGGGGACATCCACGCGCTCGCGAACGGACCGTGCGGCGTGCGCCCGGCGCTGACGACCTCGCGCGGCAACGCCGCCGGACGACCGCACGGGGCCGGGTTCTTGCCACCGCGAAACCGGCAGGGAGGAGCGCCAGCGACGACCGGTGCCCGCGGGAGCAACGCTGCCGGACCACGCCGGAAGCGGGAAAATGCAAGTCTGCTCTTGGATCTTGATCTTTGCTTGTGAGGTCTAGATCGCCGGGACCGAGAAGCCGTAGGGAAGCTCCAACCGGTGCGTGGCCAGCAGGTCCTGGTCGGCGAGGAGCGTGCGGGCGGGGGCGTCGGCGACGATGCGGCCGTCGTCGAGGATGACCGCGCGGTCGCAGAGCTCGAGCGCGTAGGGCAGGTCGTGCGTGACCATCAGCACCGTGACCGGCAGGCCGCGCAGGATGTCCGCCAGCTCGCGCCGCGACGCCGGATCGAGGTTGGAGCTGGGCTCGTCGAGCACCAGGATCTCCGGCCGCATGGCCAGCACGGTCGCCACGGCCACCCGCCGCCGCTGGCCGAAGCTGAGGTGCGACGGGATCCGCTCGCGGTGCTCGCGCATGCCGACCGCGTCCAGCGCCTCGTTCACCCGGGTTTCCAGCTCCGCGCCGCGCAGCCCGAGGTTCGCCGGGCCGAACGCCACGTCCTCCGCCACGGTCGGCAGGAACAGCTGGTCGTCCGGGTCCTGGAAGACGATGCCGACGCGGCGGCGGATCTCGGTGAGCGTGCCGCGGTCCTTGGTCACGGTCAGACCGGCGACGGTCACGGTGCCCTCGCCGCCGGTGAGAATCCCGTTCAGGTGCAGGACCAGCGTGGTCTTGCCCGCGCCGTTCGGCCCGAGCAGCGCGACCCGCTCGCCGCGGCCGACGGTCAGGGAGACGCCGTCGAGCGCGCGGTGGCCGTCCGGATAGGCGAAGCGGACGTCGCGGACGTCCAGGCTCGAGGCTTCGGTCATGTGACGATCGTGGCGGTGACCGCGATCGCGGCCGTCACCAGGGGTACGGTCGCGGCCGTCGCCCACTGCGCGACCCCGGCGCCCGGACTCTGCGGGAACAGCGTGCCGGTGTAGCCGCGCGACAGCATCGCCAGGTAGACGCGCTCGCCGCGCTCGAACGCGCGCAGGAAGAGCGCGCCGACGCCGGTCGCGAAGCCGCGCACCTGCCAGAGGAACCGCGGGTCGTCGCCGCGGGCCAGGCGCGCGATGTGCATGCGGCGGGCCTCGCCGGTCAGCACGTCCAGGTAGCGGAGCATGAACGTGGCGATCTGGGTGAGCACGTGCGGGCAGCGCAGCCGGTCCAGGCCGACGATGATGTCCCGGGTGGTGGTGGTCGCGGCCAGGATCAGCGAGACCAGCACGCCGAGCGTGCCCTTGACCAGCAGGTTGAACCCGCCGTAGAGCCCCTCCACGGACAGGTGCAGGCCCAGCCACTCGATCCGCTCGCCCGCGCCGACGAACGGCATCAGCAGCGCCAGCAGCACGAACGGCGTCTCCACCAGGCTGCGCTTGACCAGCCACGGGCCCGGGATCCGCGCGGTCGCGGCCAGCGCGACGACCAGCAGCGCGTAGACGCCGAACGCCCAGAACGCCTCGCGCGGCGTCGCCACCATCGCGACCGTGATCGCGACCGTGGCCGCGATCTTCACCTCGGGCGCCAGGCGGTGAATCGGCGTGGCGCCCTCCCGGTACAGCATCAGGAGCGCTTCCGGCTTCGCAGCAGCCAGAACGCGCCGCCGGAGACCGCGAAGACCAGCAGCACGCCCGCGATGCCGGACAGGCCGGTCGACAGGTAGGCGTTGTCGATGCCGCGAATCCCGTAGTCCGCCAGCGGGCTGTCCGCCAGCTCGTGATCCTTCGCGCCCTGCGCGATGCAGGTGCCGCCGGTGATCTCGCCGTCCGCGTCCGTGGTGCAGCCCTTGGTCGACGCGGAGTCGAGCCCGTCCGGCGAGCTCGACGCGAAACTGCTCACCACGCCGGCCAGCAGCAGCGCCGCCAGGAGCCCGGCCAGGATGAACTTCCTCATGCCGCGACTCCCGTCTTGAGACCACGCAGGGCATAGACCAGGTCCGGGCGGACCCGGGCGACCGTCGCCACGGTCGCGGCGCTGATCAGCCCCTCACCGACGCCGATCAGCAGGTGCGTGCCGGCCATCGTCGCCGCCACGCCGGCCAGGCCGCCACCGGTCAGCTCCGTCGAGCCGCCCAGCGCGTACTGCAGCACGAAGCTCTGCGACGCCACCACCACGCTCACCACGGCCGCCACGAAAACCGAGATCGACAGGCCCGCGGGGGTACGCGGAAGCACGCGCAGCAGCACGACCGTGACCCCGAACGCGACCGCGGTCGAGACCAGGCCCATGTTCGTGATGTTCGGCCCCAGCGCGGTGATCCCACCGTCCGCGAAGAACAGCGCCTGCGCCGTGATCACGATCGTCACGCACAGCGCGCCGACCCACGGCCCGACCAGGATCGCCGCGAGCGCGCCACCGAGCAGGTGACCGCTGACGCCCGGCAGCACCGGGAAGTTGAGCATCTGCACCGCGAAGATGAACGCGGCGACCAGCCCCGCCATCGGGACCAGGCGGTCCTCCAGGTCACGGCGGCCGTTGACGACGCAGACCCCGATCGCGACGGCGGCGAGGACGGCGTAGGCGATGGAGACGGGCCCGTTGAGGACACCGTTCGATATGTGCAGGGCCTCAGGAATCATGAGCGCCGCTTCCTTCTCTCAGGTCGCGCTCAGACTATTGGGTCATGCACCTTGTTGCCAAGAACTTGCAATTGAGCCGCCCTGTGTCCCCGGTAACCTGACGCACATGACCGACGCCATCCGTCTCGCCGCCGGCGACACCGCACCTTCGTTCACCCTCCCGACCGACACCGGGGAGCAGCTGTCCCTGTCGGACCTGCGCGGACGCAAGGTCATCCTCTACGTCTACCCCAGCGCGATGACCCCCGGCTGCACCAAGCAGGCCTGCGACTTCCGCGACTCGCTCGCCTCCCTGACCGCCGCCGGCTACCAGGTCGTCGGCATCTCCCCCGACACCCCCGCCAAGCTGGCAAAGTTCCGCGAGCACGACGCCCTCACGTTCCCGCTGGTGTCGGACCCGGAGAAGTCGGTGCTGACCGCGTACGGCGCCTACGGCGAGAAGAAGCTCTACGGCAAGACCGTCGTCGGCGTCATCCGCTCCACCTTCGTCATCGACGAGGAGGGCCGCGTGTCGCACGCCTTCTACAACGTCAAGGCCACCGGCCACGTCGCCAAGCTCCGCAAGGACCTGGGGCTGGACTGAGCCGTGAAATACACCGAGGACGTGCTGCGGGAGGCGGTCCGCGACGCCCGCAGCATGGCCGACGTGCTCCGGCACCTCGGCCTCACGCTCAACGGCGGCGCCCACGCCCACCTGCGGCGCCGCATCGACGCGCTCGGCATAGACACGTCGCACTTCCTCGGGCGGGCGCACGGTCGCGGCCACGTCTCGCGACGCCGGAGGACTGCCGAGGAGATCCTCGTGGTGCGCGCCTCGGACGTCCGGCGCGCGCACCCGGACATGCTGCGCCGTGCGCTGGCCGAATCCGGGGTGGCGTACCGGTGCACGGCCTGCAACGTCGGCGACGAGTGGCAGGGGCGTCCGCTCACGCTGCACGTCGATCACATCAACGGCGACTTCGCGGACTGCCGCCGGGAGAACCTCCGCTTCCTCTGCCCGAACTGTCACAGCCAGACCGGCACGTATGCCGGCCGCAACCGCCGGATCTTCGCGCCCGTCGTGCCGTCGCCGCCAGGCACGACCAGGTTCCTGCTGGCGGACACGTCCGAGGTCACGGCCGTGCTGGCCCGCGTGGACAGCGGAGATCTCACCGTCTCCGCGGCCGCCCGGCTGATCGGCTGCCATCGCAACCACGTGTACCGGCTCCGGCGCAGGCTGCGGGACGAGGGCACGATGGCGCCCGCGCCACGCCGCCGTCCCCGATCGGAGGAGAACGCCGATCAGGTGATCACGTTCGCGCTCGCCCACCCCTCCGTCGGGCCGAAGTCGATCGCCCGCGAGCTGCGGTCGAGCGGCTTCCCGATCGCCCACGGCACTGTCTCCACCATCCTGAAACGGGCCGGCCTCGCCACCTGTGCGGAGCGCGAGCGGGCCGCTGCGGACACCGGGGATCCCGTTCGTGCGATGAGCCCGTAGAATCGCAGGCGCCAGCGGGAGTGGCGGAATCGGCAGACGCGCGGGTTTTAGGTACCCGTGCCTTCGGGCGTAGGGGTTCAAGTCCCCTCTTCCGCACCATCTTTCTTCGCGTCGTGGTTGTCCGGCGGGGCATCCGCATCAGGTCTCCGCCGACGACGAGCCCTCACAGATCCGCATCATGTCAAAGAGTCGTCGGTGGCTCCGACCGGTGGGCGGCGGCATCATCCGAGGTGCCGACCGCCGGGAGGGGACGACGTGAAGTTTCTGCTGATCATGCATATGAATCCGCGGGTCTGGGATGCGCTGACGGATGAGGAGCGCAGCGCGGTGATGGAGGGGCACGGGCCGTTCCTGGACGGGATCAAGGAGTCGGGGGAGCTGCTGGGGACGGTGGCGCTGGCCGGGCCGGAGGTCAGCGCGGTCGTGCGGGTGCAGGACGGGGCGCTGTCGGTGAGTGACGGGCCCTATCTGGAGTCCAAGGAGTTCCTCGGCGGGTACTACCTGGTGGACGTCGTGAACCGGGAGCGGGCCCACGAGCTGGCCGCGATGATTCCGGACGCGAGGGTGGACGGGCTCGGGGTCGAGGTGCGGCCGGTGGTGTTCGCGGCGTGAGTGACGGGGTCGAGGGCCTGCTGCGGGAGCTGTCGCCGCAGGTTCTCGCCGCCCTTGTCCGGAAATTTCGTGACTTTCCGGTGTGTGAGGACGCGCTACAGGAGGCGCTGCTGGCGGCGGCGGTGCAGTGGCCGGTGGACGGGGTGCCGGAGCGTCCGCGCGGCTGGCTGGTCACGGTGGCGTCGCGCCGGGCGGTGGACCAGATCCGCAGCGAGCGGGCGCGCCGCGACCGGGAGGCCGCCGATGATCACGAGGACACCTCGGTACCCGGCCCCGGCGAGGACCGGCCCGGCGATCGCGACGACACGCTGGAGCTGCTGTTCCTCTGCTGCCATCCCGCGCTGACGCCGGTGTCACAGGTGGCGCTGACGCTGCGGGCGGTGGGCGGGCTGACCACGGCGGAGGTGGCCGGCGCGTTCCTGGTACCGGAGGCCACGATGGGGGTACGGATCAGCCGCGCGAAACAGCGGATCCGCGCGGCCGGCATCGTGGCGGGCACGCCGTTCGCGGACCGGCTCGGGGCGGTGCTGCACGTGCTCTACCTGATCTTCAACGAGGGCTACACCGCGAGCTCCGGCCCGCACCTGCAGCGCCCCGACCTGGCCACGGAGGCGATCCGGCTGACCCGGACGATCCACCGCACGCTGCCGGACGACGGCGAGGTGGCCGGCCTGCTGGCATTGATGCTGCTCACGGACGCGCGCCGACCGGCCCGGACGGACGCGAACGGCGGCCTGATCCCGCTGGCCGAGCAGGACCGGTCGCTCTGGGACCACGCCCGGATCCACGAGGGCACCGACCTGGTCACGAACGCGATGCGCCACGCCCCGCTCGGCCCCTACCAGCTCCAGGCCGCGATCGCATCGCTGCACGTGGAGGCGCCCACGGACTGGCCGCAGATCCGCTTCCTCTACCGCGTGCTCTGCCGCATCGCGCCGTCCCCGATGGCCTCGCTCAACCACGCGATCGCGGTCGCGATGACGGACGGCCCCGCCGCCGGCCTGACGATGCTGTCCGCGCTCGCCGCCGACCCCCGTCTGTCCACCCACCACCGCCTCGCCTCGGCCCGCGCCCACCTGCACGAACTCGCCGGCGACCCCGTCTCGGCCCGCCACGGCTACCTGCGCGCCGCCACCCTCACCACCAGCCTCCCGGAACGCCACTACCTCCGCGCCCGCGCCGCCCGCCTGACCGCCTGATCAGAACCGATCAAATTCAAGGTCAAATTCATGTTCCCGCTTCCGGCGTGGTGAGGCAGCGTTGCTCCCGCGGGCACCGGTCGTCGCTGGCGCTCCTCCCTGCCGGTGCCGCCGTGGTCCGGAAAACCCGCCCGACCGCTGAATCCAGAGATGCCTGGCGCGGAGCGCCCGGACGTGGCCGATCGCAGCACCCCGCGCGGGTGTGCCGGACCACGGCGGAACCGGCTCCTCGCGTCGTGCGGAGCGCCGGCGGAGCCCGGCGCGAGGTTTGCCCGCGGGAGCAACGCTGCCGGACCACGCCGGAAGCGGGAAATGAATGAGATCTTGATCTGGGTTGTCGCCTCCCGGCCGACGC
>NZ_JNXY01000030.1 GCF_000717135.1 Catenuloplanes japonicus | reverse complement strand
CCTGCCGGAAAGGATCATTCGGTGCCGCAAAGACCAGGTCAACTCCGGCTGTTGACCTGGTCTTTGCGGCACCGAATGATCCTTTCGGCTATGGCGGTCTCCTCTGCGGGGTGCCGGATCGGCAATAGGTGTCTGCGGCGGCACGTTTACTGAGCTTCCGGCGTCAGGGTGGGGATGCGGCGGGCCTTCAGGCCGCTATTTCACGAAATTTCGGGCACGGAGTGCCCGCTCGATCGCTGCGGGTCCGGACCTCGACGCGGAAAGGTCGGTAAGGGCCACCAGAGCCGCAAGGATCTTGAGTCCCGAATAGCGGAAGCGAACTCTCGGGACGCGGAAGAGGAGTCGGGGCTGCGGCGCCGGCCGCGTAGGTCCCGTGCCTTTGCCGAGTTCCAGCATTGAGGTCCAGAACGACCTCCAGCGCCGAGGTCCGGAACCTGCGCGGGCGGCTCGCCTTCACACCGCCTGAGGCATCCTAGGAGGCTAGACTCATCTGATCGGTCGCCTTGAGGGCGCACGCGGCGCTGGTCTGCGGGCGGCGCTTCTCCTGCGTGAGGCTGTTGACCGGTTGTCCGAGGTGGGCGGCGCGTTAAGGCGGTGATCAACTGGATTGGTAGCCTGGCGCGCAGGTCATGAGTGCCAGCGCGGAGGCCCCGGCTTACTGGCCGGCAACCCTCCGTCTCGTGGGTGGGTGCCCCGGGTGATGACCCGGCCTGGCGCGCGGGGCGCCCGGCAATCCGCTGCGAGCTGGAGTCCGACTTGTCCGACATCATTTTCCGCCCGGCCGGTCTTGATGATGCTCCGCTGATTGCGGCACTACATGCGGACAGCTGGCGGCGTCACTACCGCGGCGCCTACGCGGACGCCTATCTCGACGGCGACCTCGACGCGGACCGCCTTGCCGTCTGGTCCGGGCGCCTTGCCGAACGGGACGGCACCTCCACGTTCATAGCCATCCGCGACGAGTCGGCAAGGATCCACGGCACCGGCGCTGGCGCTGGCGCACGAGAATCGCCGGAAGCGGCTGACTTGGCCGGTGTTTCAGGCGCGCCGGGAAGACCGGAAGCGGCGGGGTTCGTCCACGTCGTCTTCGATCGGGTTCCGGAATGGGGAAGTCTCGTCGACAACCTGCATGTGGTCCATCACCAGCACCGATCCGGCGTCGGCACCCACCTGCTCGCGCTCGCGGCCCAAGCGGTGATCGATCGGGCGAGCACGCCTGCGCTCTTCCTCTGGGTCCTGGAGCAGAATATCGCCGCCCAGCACTTCTACCTGGCCTCCGGCGCCACCCGCGGCGAGCGACTGCCGTCCTCTCCACCGGGCGGTGACCGTTCCCGGCTCCACGGCACCCCGCACAAGTTTCGCATGGTCTGGCCGGACGCCACCGTGCTGGCCCGCAAGCTCCCTTCCTGAACGCCGACCGCCCTCCCACATCACCCTGACATATCCACTCAAGGCCCGATATTTACCGGAGTTTAGGTCATGAGGGACAGCGCGACACATCGAATGCGAAAGGAAAGCCGACGCGAAATCGATGTCACTCGCGCCGGGCCCGCGGGCGCCGCGCGCGATGAAACCTTGCAGCCAGCGGCCCTCGACGCGGCGGGACGCGAGCCGGCCCACCGGGGCCAGGGAACGGCCGGCGACCACCATCACCTCAAGATAAAGAGTGACATCGATGACCTTCACCGTTACATTGAAACGTGCAAATGCGCCACCCTCCCCCACCGAGGAGCACCGCATGGCATGGAAACACGTCCTCACCTCCGCTCTCCTGATCGCGGGCGCGCTACCGGGCCCGCAGGCCGGTCCGAACGGGCTTGATGCGGCCGACTGGATCTGGTTCAACGACGGCGATCCGGCGCAGAGCGTGCCGGCCGCCACCCGCTACCTGCGCCGCACGTTCACGGCGCCGGCCGGGTCCGTCACGGCGGCGCACCTGACCGTCGCCGGCGACGACACGGCTGATGTCTGGCTCAACGACACCTACCTGGCCGGTTCCGCGCGCGCCACGGACTCGTGGAAGCAGGCGCAGCGCATCGACCTGGCGTCCGCGCTCAAGCCGGGTGCGGCGAACACGCTGGTCATCGCGGCCCGCAACGCCACGGCGGGACCGGCCGGCGTGCTCGGGCGCGTCGAGATCACCGGCAGCGGCGGCACGCTCAACCTGGTCACGGACGCGTCGTGGCAGGCGGCGGCGAGCGTGCCACAGACGTGGTCGCCGGTGCGGGTCGCCGGCCGCTACGGCACGGCTCCGTGGAACCGGGACGTGGCGGCGCCGCGCGCGGACACGACCAGGTTCCAGGTCGCGGGGCTGACCACGGAGCGCCGCACCGATCCGCTCGGGATCGATGCGCCGAAGCCGCGTTTCGGCTGGCAGTTGGCCGGTGCACAGAAGCAGGCGCGGTACCGGATCACCGTGGGCACCACGCCCGCCGCGACCGGGCTGTGGGACAGCGGTGAGGTCGCGTCCGGCGACAGCGTCGACGTGGCCTACGGCGGTCCGGCGTTGACGAGCAACACCACCTACCACTGGCGGGTACGCGTCTGGGACGCCCAGGGCCGCACGGCCGAGAGCACCCCGGCGCGGTTCGACACCGGCCTGTTCGACCCGTCCGCCGAGTGGCAGGCGGACTTCATCGGCGGCCCGGCGGGCGCGAACATCGACGGTGCCTCCTGGATCTGGTACCCGGAGGGCGATCCGGCCGTGTCGGTCCCGGCCGGCGAGCGCTTCTTCCGCCGGACCGTGGACCTGAGCGGCACGACCACGCTCGCGGTGACCGGCGACGACACCGCGGACGTCTGGGTCAACGGCACCCGAGTGTCTGCCAGCAGGCGCGTCACGGACTCGTGGAAACGCGCGACCACCGTGGACATCACGCAGTACCTGCGCGAGGGCCCGGACACGATCGCGATCTCGGCGACGAACACGAGCGCGGGCCCGGCCGGCGTGCTGGCCAAGCTGAGCAACGGCACGGTCAGCAACGCGGAATGGAAGGTTTCACAGAGCGGCCCGGCCGGCTGGGAGCAGCCGGGGTTCAACGACGCGGCCTGGCCTGCCGCGCGGGCGACCGCGGTCTACGGCGGCGGCCCCTGGGGCGCGCAGGTGACGGTGCCCAATCCGGCGCCGCGTCTCGCAAAAACGTTTGAGAGCAACAAACCTGTCACCCGCGCCCGCCTCTTCGTCACCGCGCTCGGCCTGCACGACACCTACCTCAACGGCGTGAAGGTCGGCCCGGAACGCCTCTCCCCCGGCTGGACCGACTACCACAAACGCGTCCCCTACCAGGTCTACGACCTCACCACGGCGCTCAGGACCGGGTCGAACGAGCTGAGCGCGCTGGTCGGCAACGGCTGGTACTCCGGGAACATCGGCTTCGCCGGCAGCCAGCGGTACGGCACCCGCCCCTGGTACTCGGCCCGGCTCGCGGTCGAGTACGCGGACGGCACCCGCGCGGACGTCCGCACCGACAGCAGCTGGACCACCAAGCCCAGCACCATCACCGCGGACGACCTCTACCACGGCGAGGACCAGGACGCCCGCGTCACCGGCACGCCGAGCCCGGTCACGGTCCGCACCGATCCGCGGCCCACGCTGGTCGCCCAGGTCGACCCGGGCGTGACCGTGCAGCAGGAGTTCCGCCCGGTGACGATCACCCAGCCCAAGCCGGGCGTCTGGGTCGCCGACCTGGGCCAGAACTTCGCCGGCTGGAACAGGCTGACCGCGACCGGCCCGGCCGGCACCCGGATCACCGTGCGGCACGCGGAGATCCTGAACGCGGACGGCACGATCTACACCACGAACCTGCGGGCCGCGCAGGCCACGGACACGTTCACGCTGTCCGGGACCGGCGGGCCGGAGATGTTCGAGCCGCACTTCACCGTGCACGGCTACCGGTACGTGGAGCTGACCGGATTCCCCGGCACGCCCACCGCGGACAGCCTGACCGGTCGCGCGGCCTGGACCGATGCGGCGCAGAGCGGCACGTTCACCACCAGCGATCCGATGATCAACCAGGTGCAGCACAACATCCTGTGGGGCACCCGGTCGAACATGCTGTCCATCCCGACCGACTGCCCGCAGCGCGACGAGCGGCTCGGCTGGACCGGTGACATCGCGGCGTTCGCGGCAACCTCCACGTTCAATGTGGACGATCACGGGCTGCTGACGAAGTTCGCGGACGACCTGGTGGACGCGCAGCGCGCGGACGGCGCGTTCACGGACGTGGCACCCGCGGTGATCACGGACGCGGGCCGGGCCGGCTGGGGCGACGCGGGCGTCATCGTGCCGTACACGCTGTGGCAGCGCTACGGCGACCTGCGCGCGGCGGACAAGCACTTCGACGCGATGGCGCGCTGGGTCGACTACCTGCGGTCCACGTCCGGCCCGGACCTGATCCGCGACCAGTGGACGCACGGCGACTGGCTGCACGTCCAGGACCCGACCGCGCAGGACATCACCAGCACCGCGTTCTTCGGCTGGTCCGCACGGCTGGTCTCCCGGATGGCCGCGGCGACCGGGCGCACAGCCCAAGCGCAGTCCTACGGACAGCTCGCCGACCAGATCGGGGCCGCGTTCACCAACCGGTTCGTGGCCGCGGACGGCAGGATCGGCAGCAACAGCCAGACCGGCTACGTGCTGGCGCTCGCGTTCGGCCTGGTCCCGCCGGACCGGGAGCAGGCGGTCGCGGACAAGCTCGCCGCCGCGGTCGCGGCCCGCAACGGCCACCTGTCCGTCGGCTTCATGGGCGTGGAGAACCTGCTGCCCGTCCTCACCGCGCACGGCCACCTGGACACCGCGTACGAGATCCTGCAGCAGCCGGACTACCCGGGCTGGGGCTACATGAACTCGCGCGGCGCGACCACGATCTGGGAGCGCTGGGACGGCATCCAGCCGGACGGCACGCTGCAGACGCCGGACATGAACTCGTTCAACCACTACGGGTTCGGCTCGGTCGGCGACTGGCTCTACCGCGTGGTCGGCGGTCTCGCCCCGGCCGCACCCGGCTACAAGCAGATCCTGATCGCGCCGCAGCCCGGCGGCACGCTGACGTCGGCGTCGTCCGCGCTCGACACGCCCTACGGCACGGCCTCGTCGTCGTGGCGCCGCAGCGGCGGCCGGTTGACGCTCGACGTGGTCATTCCCCCCAACACCACCGCCACGGTACGGATCGGGAACGCGACCGCGGTGCCGCCGGAGGCAGTCGCCTGGGGCGCCGGCGAATACCGCCTGCCACCGGGTTCGTACACGTTCACCGCATGAGGCACGAGGGGGCCGTCGATTCGGGCGGCCCCCTCCCCTGTGAGCGGCCTCGCCCGGCGGCGGGGCAACCACGCCGGGCCACCGCCGCGATCGATGATCGACGCATGCAGACGACACAGCGGGTGACCGCCTGGGCGCGCACGCTGCCTCCGGCCGCGGGCGGTGCCCGGGTCATCGCGGTCGAGGGCCGCTCCGGCGCCGGCAAGACCCACCTCGCCCGCGCGGTCGCGGACGCGCTGCACGCCCCGCTGGTCAGGATGGACGACCTCTACCCCGGCTGGGACGGCCTGCTCGGCGGCGTGGACGCGCTGCACGACTGGATCCTGGCACCGCTGGACGAGGGCCGGACGATCGTCTGGCGACGGTGGGACTGGTCCGACGGCGCCTACGGCGCCCCGGAAACACTTGCGGTCGGCGCGGACCTGGTCATCGAGGGAGTCGGCTCCGGCGCCCGGAAGCTCATCCCGTACCGCAGCGGCTTGATCTGGATCGAGGCTCCTGAGGCCGTGCGCAGGCAACGCGCACTGTCCCGGGACGGCGCCACCTACGCCCCGCACTGGGAGCGCTGGGCGCGCCAGGAGGACGCTTTCTACGCCCGCGACCGGGTCCGTGAACACGCAGACATGATCATCGACAATTCCATCTAAGACATTGACCGGCTTTGCCTACCATGAGTCATGGGGTCACGACTCATGGTCTTCATAGGGCAATGGCGACGGATATCCGAAGAAGTCTCCACCAGGCCGACGTCGTCCTCGTACATCTGGGGTGGCCGGACCTCACCGATACCATTTGTCGTCTTCCATGCCATTCACTATCTGCGGCTGATCTCGCCGCTCCAGTGGATCAAGTTCGTGGTGCGGCGGAGGATGTCCGCGCGGCCGACGACCAATCTGCGGCCGGACTTCCCCTCCGCGTTCACGGAGTGGTACTTCCTGAGTGTCCTGGCGCTCACGCTGTGCCTCTACCTGACCAGAGCGCCGTCCCACCCGGCCCTCCTTACGCTCGAATGGGTCCTGCTCATCGAGGCGAACGTCTGGATCTTCTACTACCTGCTGCTGCGGGGATTCCTGGAGACGCGGTACACGATCTTCCATCCGGCGGAATACCTGCTGACGTTCCCGATCGTGCTCGCGAGCGTTGCCACGCTGGCCGCGCTGATCACCGGGCGGCCGATCAACGAACTGCTCGTGGATGCGGTGGGGAATCCGCAGAAGGGGGATGCGGTCGGGGTCGGCGTGGCGGTTGCCTCGCTCTTCTACCTTGGTGTAGCAATTTCAGTTGTGCTCAGCTCACACCCCGGCATCAAGACCCGCTCGCCACAGAATCTGGTGATCATCGGCGCCGGGGACGTCACGATCAACCGCACGCTCCCGGGGCTGCTCGCGCTCGGCTACGACCGCGACGACATCCTGGTCGTCACGGCGGATGAGGCGACCCAGGGTGATCGCGCGACGATCGAGAGGCGTGCGGCACGGCTGCTGGTCGCGCCGCCCGATCAGGTGCTCCGGACCTCGCTGCGTGAACGCTCACCCACGGTCATCGCCTCACCGACCGCGGCTCACTTCGGACAGGTGACGCAGCTGGCGGACGCGGGCGTCCCGTTCGCGGTGGAGAAGCCGATCGTGTGGTCGCGTGCGGAGCGGGAGATCCTGCGCGCGCAGCCGAGCCTGATGGCCAACGGGTTCGCGCTCAGCTACTACTCGCTCGAGAAGGCGCTGCCGCTGACGTACATCATGAATCCGCTGCCCGTCTACCGGCGCTTCCTGATCAGCGAGCCGGCCTCACTGATCAGGAGCACCGAGCTGGCCGCGGCGCGGGAGACCCTGGGCGACCTCGTCTCCGCGCGTGTGGAACTGCTCGAGGGCGTCTCGCGGTCACCGCGCGGGCAGCAGCGGCTGTGGACGGAGCTTCCCGGGACGCTACGGCCGTTCGTGGAGACGACCGTGCATCCGCTGCTGGTCATCCGGCACGTCACGGGCGAGGCGGCGCCGCGGTGGGACAGCTGCGTGATCGGGCGGTACGCGCCGCGCGCCCGGGAGATCCTCGACGCCACCGGCCAGGAGATCGCGCCGACCTGGATCGAGGCGCACGGCACGATCGGTGACGCCCGTATCAGCATGCGGGTCGGCAAGTACGTGCCGGACGCGCTGACCCGGCGACAGGCCTCGTTCGAATTCACCCACGGCGGCATCACCTGCGACTTCGACGCCCGGACCGCGACCGTCGTGGTGGGCGGGGAAACGCTCGGCACGGTCGGGATCGGCGGCGGCAGCCTGCGGACCAACTATGCGGTGCTCATGTCGATGTTCATCGAGTTCTCGCTCAACGGGTGGGGTGCGGTCCGCTTCGACGACCTCCCCCGTCAGCTGGACGCGCTGGACTGGTGGGACGACCTGTGCAGCCGGGTCGAGGCGGTCGGGGTGCCGTGCCACTCCTACGAGAACGCTCCGCCGGACGCGCCCGCGACCCCGCTGTAGGGCCTTTCGGCCCGCCCCACCGCTGCTCACCGGCCCTGCCGGTCGGCGCCTCCCCGGTCGTACCGTCGAGGGGCTGGAGGTGGTTGTCGTGAAGGATCTGCGGGTCGGCGACGTGATGACGGCGGATGTGGTGACGGTGACGGCAGGGACGCCGTACCGGAAGATCGTGGACGTGCTGATGCGGCGGCGGGTGAGTGCGGTGCCGGTTGTCGACGACATGGGGCGGGTGCTCGGGGTCGTGTCGGAGACGGATCTGCTGCACAAGATCGAGTTCGCGGATCAGGAGCAGGCGCCGAGACTGTTCGAGAGCCGGCGGAACCGGCGGGCCCGCGCCAAGGCGGACGCGGTGACCGCGGCCGACCTGATGTCCGCGCCGGCGAGCGTGGCGCTGCGGTCCACGTCGATCACCGAGGCGGCGCGGCGGATGGACGCCGGGCGGATCAAGCGGCTGCCGGTCGTCGACGCGCTGGGCCGGGTGGTCGGCATCGCGACCCGATCCGACCTGCTCAAGGTGCACCTGCGCTCGGACGGGGACATCCGGGCGGACGTCGAGCAACTGCTGGGGGTCGACGCGGTCACGGTGACGGTCTCGGACGGCACGGTCACCCTGGCCGGCGAGCTGGACCGGCGCACCTCGGTGGAGATCGCGGTCCGGCTGGCACGGCAGGTGCCGGGCGTGGTCGAGGTGACGGACTCGCTCACCTACGCGTTCGACGACACGGCTGTGCTCTACCCGGTGTTCTGAACCGAGGCCGGCACCGCAACACTGATTACGTCCAGACCTAGAAAGCGGCCAGCACCGATCCGTTGTACTTCTGCGCGATGAAGTCCTTGACCTGCGGCGAGTGCAGCAGCTTCTCCAGCTTGACGATGCTCTCGTTCGTCTCGTCGCCGGTGCGGACCACGACCAGGTTCGCGTACGGGTTGTTCTCGCCGGTCTCCAGCGCCAGCGCGTCCTTGGCCGGGCTCAGGCCGGTCTCGATCGCGTAGTTGCCGTTGATCACGGAGATCGCGGTGTCCTCCAGGCTGCGCGGCAGCTGGGCGGCCTCGAGCGCCTCGAACGTGAGGTTCTTCGGGTTGCCGGTGATGTCCTGCTCCGTGGCCTTGACGCCGACGCCGTCCTTCAGCGTGATCAGGCCGTTCGTGGCCAGCAGGCTGAGCGCGCGGCCGGAGTTGGACGGGTCGTTCGGGATCGCGACCACGCCGCCCTCGGGCACGTCGGCCAGCGCCTTCACGGTCTTGGAGTAGACGCCGAGCGGCTCGATGTGCACGGGCTTGAGCGGCGTGAACGTGTAGCCCTTGGAGGCGATCTCCTCCTCCAGGTACGGGATGTGCTGGAAGTAGTTCGCGTCCAGCTGCCTGTCCTGCAGCGCGGTGTTCGGCTGGATGTAGTCGTTGAACTCGACTATCTCGATCTTCAGGCCTTCGGCCGCGGCGAGGTTGTCGCTCACGTACTTCAGGATCTCCGCGTGCGGGACCGGGCTGACCCCGACCTTGATCGTGCCGCCGGCCGCGGTCTCCTCGCTGCCGGAGTCGTTGCCGCAGGCCGCCAGCCCGATCAGGAGCGAGGTGGCGGCGGTGAGCGCGACGAGGGTACGACGCATCGTCTTGACCTTCCTTGTAAGGATATTTCGGGATAAAACCGCCCGGTGACGGCGGTGCTTGTGAAGCGGCCACGGGCCTGGTCCGGGGAGGGTACGGTCAGCGCGTCTAGCGGTGGGACAGGCGGCGCACCACGAGGTCGCCGAGGCTCTGTACCGCCTGGACGAAGAGGACCAGCACCACGACCGTGGCGACCATGACCTCGGTCTCGAAGCGCTGATAGCCGTACCGGATGGCCAGGTCCCCGAGACCGCCGCCACCGACGGTCCCGGCCATCGCGGAGTAGCCGACCAGCGCGATGATCGTGATCGTCAGCCCTGCCGCCAGGCCGGGACGCGCCTCGCGCAGCAGCACCTTGTAGACGACCTGCCGGCGGGACGCACCGGAGGCGATCGCGGCGTTGACCACGTCGCGCGGCACCTCACGGATCGCGGTCTCCACGATCCGCGCGAAGAACGGGATCGCGCCGATGGTCAGCGGCACGATCGCGGCCTCGGTGCCGATCGTGGTGCCGACGATCGCCCGGGTGAACGGGATGACCGCGACCAGCAGGATGATGAACGGCAGCGAGCGGCCGACGTTGACGATCAGCCCGAGCACCAGGTTCACCGGCCACGCGGACAGCAGCCCGCCGCGCTCGGTGAGCACCAGCAGCACGCCGATCAGCAGCCCGCCGAGCGCGGTGATCGCGGTGGAGATCCCGACCATGTAGATCGTCTCCCACAGCCCCTCACCGAGCAGCGGCCAGATGTCTTCCCAGGTCATGCCTTCGTCTCCGTGTCGTCGCGGTCCGTCGAGACCTGCGCGTCGGCAGCCGGCTCCGCCGGGATCCGCCCGTCGCCCGGCAGCTCACTCGGCGCCGGCTCGCCGCCCGGCGGCTCCGCCGGGACCCGCGCATTGCCCGGCGACTCCGTCGAGACCGGCGACTCCGTCGGGATCCCCGCCTCGCGCAGCCAGGTGACGATCGGTGCGTTCTGGGCGCCGTCGCCGGGCAGGACCAGGCGCAGCCGACCGGCGCGGGTGGCCGCGAGCTGCTCGATCGTGCCGCCGAGGATCCGGACGTCGACCTCGAAGCGGCGGGCCAGCTCCGCGATGAGCGGCCGTTCCGCCTGGTCGCCGCTGACCGTCACGTCCACGATCGTCCGGCCGGGCAGGGAGGGCGCCGGGCCGAGGCGCAACAGCTCGGCGGCCAGCTCGGAGCCGGGCCGGGCCAGCACCTGCTCGATCCGGCCGGACTCGGTGAACCGGCCGTCCCGCATGATCGCGGCGGAGTGGCAGATGCGCTTCACCACGTCCATCTCGTGCGTGATCAGCAGGATGGTCAGGCCGAGCCGCTTGTTCAGGTCCGCGAGCAGCTCCAGGATCGAGCCGGTCGTCTCCGGGTCGAGCGCGGACGTGGCCTCGTCGGAGAGCAGCACGGCCGGGTCGCCGGCCAGCGCCCGCGCGATGCCGACGCGCTGCTTCTGGCCACCGGAGAGCTGTGCCGGGTACGCCCCCGCGCGCTCCTCCAGCCCGACCAGCTCCAGCAGCTCCGCGACGCGACGGGCGCGCGCGGCCCGGCCGAGGCCGGTGACCTCCAGCGGGAACGCCACGTTCCCTGCCACGGTGCGCGAGCTGAGCAGCGCGAAGTGCTGGTGGATCATGCCGATCCGCTGCCGTTCCCGCCGCAGCCGTCGCTCCGGCAGCGTGGTCAGCTCGACGCCGCCCACGGTGACGGTGCCGGAGTCGGGCCGCTCCAGCAGGTTCACACTGCGCAGCAACGTGCTCTTGCCCGCGCCGCTGCGACCGAGCACGCCGTAGATCTCACCCTCCGGGACGTGCAGGCTGACGCCGTCGAGGGCGGTCACCGGCCCGCCCCGCGAGCGGTAGACCTTGCGCAGGTCTTTGAGGCTGATCACGAAATAAGTCCTGGTGGGCTGGGGGTCCGAGGGGAGCACGACGGGGAGTGTCACCCGGTCGCGCTCGGCAACATTACACTACTTGCCCGATAGGTTTTAGAGACTTTCGGCGCACAGTGAGCGCGGTCTCACGCCCCACCAAGCCGGGCCACAGGTCCCGCGCGACTACACCCTGCCAGCCTCCGGACGGCCCCGCCCGTTCCGCCCCGCTTTCTGTGCCCCGCGTAACACCGCCGCAACAGATCCCGAATGGCGGGACGGCGGCCCGACAAGCGCGCCACCAGCGGTTTTTCTGGACCACCCACGGATCCGGCGGCCCGCGGGAGCATGCGGAAGGTGACCCGCGGTGAAGCGGGAAGATCAAAGGTTTCGATCTTCGCCGAAGGCGTGTTTGAATGCATCATGATCGATGCGGGCGGCTGGGGCGGGCGGATCGGCGCGGCGCTGGTGGCGGTGATGCTGGCGGCGGCTCCGGCGGCGGGGTCAGCGCCCAGAACCACGGCTGCACCGCTCTATCCGGTGGTCGGCGCCGGGACCGCGTTTCTGGATCACGCGTCGTTGCTCGGGGACGTGCCGGAGAAGGCGTGGTACGAGGGGAACATCCCGTTCGTCGATCTGCCGGACGAGGACGTCGAGGACACGTACTACTACCGGTGGCGCACGTTCAAGGAGGCGTTGAAGTACACCGGGCCGAAGGACGGGTGGATCGTCACGGAGTTTCTCGGGCCGGTGGGATATTCGGCGCCGTTCGGCGGGATCAACGCGGCGGCCGGGCATCACATCTACGAGGGGCGCTGGCTGCGGGATCCGCGCTATCTCGACGACTATGTGGACTACTGGCTGACCGGGTCCGGTGCGGGGGCGAAGCCGGCGACCGAGGGGCTCAACGACAACGCGACCGATTGGGCCCATCAGTATTCGTTCTGGGCCGTGGACGCCGCGGTCGCGCGGGCCGAGGTGAGCGGCGACTGGCGGTTCGTGCTGGATCGGCTGCCGCAGCTGACGAAGCAGTACGAGACGTGGAAGGCGAGCAACTTCGATGCCGCGCGCGGCATCTACTGGCAGGTGCCGGTGTGGGACGCGATGGAGTTCACGGCGGGGTCGTACCAGACGGAGGATCCCTACCACGGCGGTGACGGTTTCCGGCCGACGCTGAACGCGTACCAGTACGGCGACGCCCGCGCGCTGGCCGCGCTGCTGCGGAAGAAGGGTGATGCGCAGGCCGCACGCCGCTACGACCGCGAGGCGGACGCGCTGCGCACGAAGACCCAGCAGCAACTGTGGGACGGCGACTTCTACAAGCACGTGCAGCGCGACGAGACCGCGCCGATCGAGGACCGCGAGCTGATGGGCTACGTGCCCTGGTACTTCCACATGCCGCCGACGGAGAGCGCGGTGGCGTGGGCGCAGCTGACCGATCCGCAGGGGTTCGCGGCGCCGTTCGGCCCGACGACGGCGGAGCGGCGCAGCCCGTGGTTCATGCACGAGGCGCTGAACGGGTGCTGCCGGTGGAACGGGCCGTCCTGGCCGTTCGCCACGAGCCAGACGCTGACCGGGCTCGCGAACCAGTTGCTGGACTACCCGGCACAGTCCTATGTGTCCAAAAGTGACTATCAAGAGCTGCTGCGACGGTACGCCGTGACGCAGCGACGCAACGGCCGGCCGTACGTGGCGGAGGCTCACCACCCGGACGAGGACCGGTGGCTCTACGACGGGCGCGGGCACAGCGAGGACTACAACCACTCCACGTTCACCGACCTGGTGCTGTCCGGGCTGCTCGGCATCCGGCCGCAGCAGGACGACACGGTCCGCATCGCGCCGCTCAACGACTACGACCACTTCGCGGTGGAGAACCTGGCGTACCACGGGCACAACCTGTCCGTGCTCTGGGATTCCGACGGCAGCGCGTACGGCAGGGGCGCGGGGTTCCGGGTCTTCGTCGACGGCCGGCAGGTGCTGCACCGGCCCACGCCGGGCGATGTGACGGTGCGGGTCGGCACTCTTTCCAGCCCGCAGCCGGAGCTGGTCGACGACGCCGCCAACGCCGCCGAGACCGGCTACCCGGCCGCCCGCGCCTCCTACACCTGGTCCGCGGACCGCGCGGCGGATGCGATCGACGGGCAGGACTTCCACCTCGACGTGCCGTCCACCCGCTGGACCTCCTACGGCTCACCACACGCGAGCAACCACCTCGAGGTCGACCTCGGCGCCGCGACCGTGGTCTCGGACGTGCGCGTGGTGTTCTACGACGACGGCGGCGGGGTGCGCACGCCCCCGTCGTTCGCGCTGCAGTACCAGGCCGCGGACGGGACCTGGCAGGACGTGCCCGGTCAGACGCGGTCCCCGGCACAACCGGTGGGCCGGGACGTGAACCGGATCGTGGTCGACCCGCCGCTGACCACGGACCGGCTGCGGGTGGTCGCACCCGGCGTCTTCGGCATCACCGCGCTGCAGCTCTGGCGCGCCCCTGACCAGCGGATCAGCCTGTCGCTGCCGCCCACGCTCGCGGTCGATCCGGGCACGCAGGTGACGGTGCGCGGGTCGGTGCGCGCGTCCGTGGCCGTGCCGGACGCGCGGGTGAGCCTGGAGGTGCCGCGTGGCTGGACGGTCACGCCGGTCACCGCGCCGCCGCGGGTGCTGCGGGCGGGCGTGACGTATGACGTGGCGTGGCAGGTGGGCGTCCCGGCCGACGCGGATCCGAGCGCGGGCCTGCCGTTGCGCGTGCTGGCCCGGACCGGTGCCGGGGTCACCAGCGCGCTGACCACGACGACCTACGAGTTCGACCCGGCGGACTATCCGGTCACCGCGTGGGACGATGACTTCGGCACGGACCGGCTCGCGTCCTACCGGGTCGATCACCCGGTGGCGGAGCCGTCGCCCGCGCTGCGCGTCGCGGACGGCGCGCTGACCGCGGACGCCACGGCCCGCGCGTTCGCGGTGCTGGCCGCGCCGGTCGCCACGGATCCCGGCGGCACCGCGGTGATCGTGGAGCCACGCGCGTTCTCCGGTGCCTCGCCCGAGGACAGCCTGTTCACCGGCCTGTCCGGCGGGTCCGGCGACAACGCGCTGGCCTGGTACAACAACCACCATCGCACCTCGGGCGCGGACGTGCAGACCGGCGGCCGGGCCCGCCCGGAGGCGACCGGCGGCTGCTGCGCGAACGTCACCTGGGAGCCGGGCGACCGGTTCGCCGTGCTGGCGCGCTGGGGCCGGCTGACCACCTGGGTCGAGCACGACGGCCGCTGGGCGAAGGTGCACGACGCGCCGGTCTCGGCCGCGGTCGACGGCGCGACGCTGGCGTCCTGGTCCCCCGCGTTCGGGGTCCGGCTGGACGCCGGCACGCTCACCGTCGACCGCGTCACGGTGCTGCATCGGAGCTGATTGAGGCGGCGCGCTACTTGAAGACGGGGATCTCGCGAGCCTGCGCCAGGTACGACGTGCCGTTGGTGTAACCGGTCCCACCGGTGTCGTTGCCGAGCATACGGGTGGCGAGCCGGTAGTGGGTGCGGCGCCACGCGTCCACGGACGCGGCGAAGTCGGCCATCGCGGCGCCCACGGCCGCATGCTCCGCGAGCGTCAGGCGCGCGGTGCCGTAGGCCTCGTCGACGGACGGCAGACCGGTCATGACCAGCGCCTGCACCTCCGGTACGTTCTCGTAGGCGGCGGAGCCGAGGCGGGCCGGGTCGGGGCGCCGGGCCAGGCTCTCCATCAGCTTGTAGTGCCGGGACTGGATGGCGCTGGCGCCCTCGGTCCACTGCCGGAAGCGCCGGAACGCCTCCACCCGCATGGTCGCCACCACCGACCACATTGGACTGACCTCCCGCAGCAGCGCGGCCGCGTGGTGCAGTGCCTCCTCCGCGGCGGCCGCGTTGCCCGCGGTGAGCGCGCCCGCGGCCGACTCCAGGTCGCGAACCAGTGCGGCGAACGAGGTCTCGAACGTCTGCAGCACGCGGATGAAGAGATATTCGTCGTGCACCACGTCGACCGGCAGGATGCTGCACCGGAGCATGAGCCGCTGGTCGTCGCTCATCTTCGAGTCGACCATCTCCCAGACCGTGCGCGCGTCCGTGTCGGGCATCGCCCAGCCGAGCCGGTCCAGCGCGGGACGGATCACGCGCAGGCCGTGCCGCAGCCGCTTCTGCACCAGCGCGTCGTCCGGCGGCATCACCGGGAGCGGGCCGGCCGGGTCGTCACAGGCGGCCAGCTCGAAGCGCATCAGGTCGGCCACGAGCAGCACCGTGAGCGTGTCGCGGTCCGGGAAGTGCGGCGTGAGCAGTGGCAACGCCAGGTAGGAGCGGTAATCGTAGGTGCCGTCGCGCTTGTCCAGCAGCACGTCCAGGAAGGACAGCAGCGTGCCGGTCGCCTGTGACCGGGCCTCGCACAGCGCGTCGAGCAGGCCGTCAGGAACAAGAGCCTTACCCCATCGGCGGTACGCGGTGAGCACGGCCTGGTAGGGGAAGTCCCCGCCACCCACGGTCCACGTCCGCACGAACACAGCTTCAGCGCTCATGATCCGTACCCCTTGGTGATCTCGGTCCTGATCTGCCACAGCTTCGGGAAGAGTTTCTGTGCGATGAGCCGGGCCAGCGTGTCGACCGGAGTCCCCTGCGTGCCCAGCACGGCGTGCCCGATGATCCGGGTCGCGATCTTGTAGTGCTCGGTGCGCCAGAGCGCGATCCGCTCGTCCAGCGCCACGAGGGATTCCGCAAGACGGTAAAGCGCCGTCGTGGGATCCCCGAGGTAGAGCGAACGGAGGTCCGCGCCGTCCGCCTCCAGGCGGGCGTCGAACTCCCGGCCGAGGCGTCGCGCGGCCTTGCGCAACCCCTGCCAGCCAGGCGATTCGGCGCCGGAGCCGTTGCCCAGCGCGGGCCGGATGCGGTTGAAGTCGGCCGGCGTCAGGTGACGCAGCATGTCCAGTTGTTCGGTGATCAGCCGGAGCGCGGTGGCGGCGCGCTGCACCAGCAGCTCGGCCAGTCCGGTCTCGCCGGCCGCCACGTGCTCCGCCGCGCGGTCGAGCTGCGCGCCGGCAAGTTTGAGCCACAGTTCGGTGCTCTGGTGCGTGATCTGGAACAGCAGCTCGTCAGGGTGCACCCACTGGTCAGCGGTACGTTGCAGGTCCAGCAGCTCGTCGGTGCGCATGTACCGGACGTAGTCGTTGACACCCTCACCCGGAAGCACCGGTCTACTGTGGTCGGTTGTCACGAGCGAACCATATCGATCCCCAAACCACTTCAGAGCGTGATTTAGATATCACAACTAGCGATTTTCCCATGGCGCTCATAGTGGGATCATGCGCAAATCCCACGGGGCGCGAACGCGGCGCGTGCCGCCGGCCCTTGCGGGTCGGCGGCACGGCGCTTGAGCAGGTCCATCATGGATTCCCGCGGCTCACGGCCGGTCCGTCACCGGCGACGCAGCCAACCTAGAGCTCCACGACAATGATCGCCATGGATCCGATGCGATCCGGCACGTTCCGGCAGTGTCGGCCGCGTTCCGGTCGGAGTCAGCTGCCCAGGCGGCGGTAGCGGCGGATCGCGAGCGGCGCGAAGATCGCGATGAGGATCACGGGCCAGGCCACGGCGAGGAGGATCGCGTGGTCCGCGGCCCACGAATCGCCGCCGACCCCGGGATTGCCGAACAGGTCACGGGCGGCCGCGACCGTGGCGGAGATCGGGTTCCACTGCGAGATCGCGCCGAGCCAGGACGGCATCAGGTCCGGCGCGACGAACACGTTGGAGAGCGCGGTCAGCGGGAACGCCAGCGGGAAGACGATCACCGAGACCGTGTCCGGGTTCGGGACCAGGCTGCCCAGCCAGATGCCGACCCAGGTCAGCGCGATCCGGAGCAGCAGGATCAGCCCGATCGCGGCCAGCGCGGCGAGAATCCCGCGATTCGCCTCCCAGCCGACCAGCAGGCCGCAGACGATCAGCACGCTCATCTCCAGCAGCGCGCGGACCAGGTCGGCGGCGCTGCGCCCGGCCATCAGCGCGGAGCGCGCCGTCGGCATCGAGCGGAACCGGTCCCCCACGCCGCGGTTGATGTCGACCGCGACGCCGGTGGCGGTCGCGCCGAGCCCGTAGAGCATGGTCATCACGAACACGCCGGGCACCAGGAACTCGCGGTACGCGTCCCCGGAGACGGCCATGCCGGCGCCGAACACATAGCCGAAGACCAGCGTGAACATGATCGGCAGGGAGAAGTAGAGGACGATCTCCTCGGGTGCGCGGGCCACGTGCGTGAGGTAGCGGCCGGTCATGATGCGGGCGTCGTGGACGGCGTTCATGCCCGGCCTCCGGTCTGCGTCGCGGTCTGCGTCGAGTCGCCGGTCAGTGCGAGGAAGACCTCGTCGAGGGTGGGGCGGTGGACACCGAGGTCCAGGACCGTGATGCCCGCGTCCTGGAGCGCGCGGGCCGCGCCGATCAGCGCGCCGACCCGGTCCGTGACAGGGACCCTGATCCTGCGTGTTTCCGGGTCCACGTCCGCCTCGGCCGCGCCGAGGATCGCGGCCGTCCTCGCCAGCGCGTCCGCGTCCCGGACCGTGACCTCCAGGCGGTCCGCGCCGATGACGGACTTCAGCGCGTCCGGCGTGCCCTCCGCGACCACCCGGCCCGCGTCGATCACCGAGACGCGGTCCGCCAGCTGGTCCGCCTCCTCCAGTTACTGCGTGGTCAGCAGCACGGTCGTACCGTCCGCGACCAGGTCCCGGACCGCCTGCCACATCTGGTTACGGCTGCGCGGGTCCAGGCCGGTGGTCGGCTCGTCCAGGAACAGCACGGCCGGGCGGCGGATCAGGCTCGCGGCCAGGTCCAGGCGGCGCATCATCCCGCCGGAGTACGTCTGCGCCGACCGGTCCGCGGCCTCCGCCAGACCGAACCGTTCCAGCAGCTCGTCCGCGCAACGGCGGGCGTCCCGGGCGGGCAGGTGAAGGAGCCGGCCGAACAGGACGAGGTTCTGCCGGCCGCTGAGCAGTCCGTCCACCGCGGCCGACTGGCCGGTCAGGGCGATCCGCTCGCGTACTGTCGCAGGATCCTTCGTGACATCCGCACCGGCCACCTCGGCCCGGCCGGAGTCGAAACGCAGCAGCGTGGTGAGGATCCGGACCGCGGTGGTCTTTCCCGCGCCGTTCGGCCCGAGCAGACCGTGCACGGTGCCCGCCTCGACGGCCAGTGAGAAGCCGTCGAGCGCGGTCGTACCCGAGTAGGTTTTTCGCAGTTCTTCGGCGAGGACGCCGGAGGTCGTGGTCATGCGATGACGGTGGCGGGCGACGCTGACCGGGCGCGCACGGATCACTGACCGGACACGCACGGCTCGGTGGGGCGGTCCCCACGTCGTTCCAGCAGCATGGCGCAGAACGCTAGGGCGTGTCCTCGGCGCGGGCGGTCAGGGCGGCCAGGCCGGCGACGGCCTCGGTCAGCGCGGCGGTGCCGTCCGGGCCGGGGCCGAGCGCGAGCACCTCCCGGAAGCGGCGGCCGGCCTCGGCGTCGTCGCCGTCCTGTGCGGCGATCCGGCCGAGAAGGGCCAGGATCGTGACGCGGATACCGTACGAGCTGAACCAGTCCCACGGGCACTCGGCCAGCGCGGCCAGGCACAGTCGCTTCGCCTCGGGACGGTCGCCGCGGCGCAGGGCCAGCCGTCCCAGGCCGAGCAGCGCGGCCGAGATCAGCTCCAGCGCGCCGCACCCGCGCGCCAGCGCCACGGCGCGCGTGAAGTCCGCCGACGCGCCGTCCACGTCGCCGGTGGCCAGCCGGATCTCCGCGCGGCTGCGCAGCAGGTCCGCGGCATCCACGGTGGAGCCCAGCTCGTCCGCGAGCCGCAGTGCCGCGTCCATCCGCTCCCGCAGCGCGTCCTGATCGCCGCGCGCGGCGTCGAGTTCGGCCAGGCTGTTCAGCGCGATCATCGTGCCCCAGCGCTCCCCCAGCGCGCGGAAGCTGTCGAGCGCGGCCCGGAACTCACGTTCGGCTCGATCCGGCGGTCCGCCGTCGAGCAGCACCATCCAGCCCGCACCGATCGCGGCGAGCGCCTCGCTCCACGGGTCGCCGCGCAGGCCGGCCCGCAGGCGCTCGTGGATTTCCGGCAGATCCTCCTGCCATTCGGGCAGCGGCCCGGAGACGATCGCGGACAGGTAGAGCAGGAACGGTTGCCGCGGCGGCGCGGTGATCCCGGCCAGATACGACACCTCAGGGGCGCCCTTCATACCGGAAATTTCCTGCGATCCGCTGACCTGCGGCGCCGGCGCCGCGCCCAGGCGGGCGATGAGCGTGCCCACCGCGTGTTCCTCGGCCAGGTCCGGGTTGCCGGCGAGGCCACGATCGTTCAGGACCGCGCGGGCCAGGTCCGCGGCCTCGGCCCGCAGGCCGCGCAGCCACCAGTAGAACGACAGCGCGGACAGCAGGCGCAACGCGGTCTCCGGGTCCGCGTCGCGGACGGCGGCCTGGAGGTTGTCGCGGTCCGCGTCGAGGCGGCGCAGCGCGTCGAGCTGGCGGGCGCCGCGCAGGAGGGGGTCGGCGGTGAGCGCGGTCTCCAGGAAGAAGGCAGCGTGCCGGGCGCGCAGCGTGGCGGACTCGCCGGCATCGTCGCGCCGCTCCGCGCAGAAGGCCCGGATCGTCTCCAGCATCCGGTAGCGGTCGCCGTCGCGTTCGATCAGCGACTTGGACACCAGGTCGGCGAGCAGGTCCACGGTGTCCGGTCCGAGGCCGCAGACCGCCTCGATCGCGGCCAGCCCGGCACCGCCGCGGAAGATCGTGAAACGTCGGGCCAGCGCGCGTTCCGGCACGCTGAGCAGCTCCCAGCTCCACTCGACGACCGCGCGGAGCGTGCGCTGCCGTTCCGGCGCGGTGCGGCTGCCGCGGCTCAGCAGGCGGAACCGGTCCCCGACCCGCGCCGCGACCTCGGCCACCGGCAGGCCGTGCAGGCGCGCGGGCCCGTCTACCGCCGCGGGCCTTCGCTTCCCCGCAGGACCGCGCCCCACCGCGAACCCGCGATCCGCCTCGGACGGGTGCTCCGCCCGCAACAGCGCCGCATGCAGCACCGATAGCTCGGGCGACGGGTCCGCGCCCAGTTCGTCCGCGAGGATGCGGCGCGCGTCGGCGAAGACCGTGAGCGCTTCGGCCGGACGGCCCTCCGCGGCCAGCGCGCGCATCAGCAGCGCCCACGCACGTTCGCGGAACGGGTCCGCCGCGACCAGGTCACGCAGGCCGCCGATGATCGCGCGGGGTGTGCCCGTGGACAGCGACGCCTCGGCGTGCTCCTCGACGACACGCCGACGTGCCTCGACCAGGCGCGTGACCTGCGCTGCGGCGAACGGTGCCGTGCGCACGTCGGCCAGCGGATCCCCGCGCCACACGGACAGCGCATCGCGCAGCGCCTCGACGGCGCGCGCGGGCGAGCCGTCCGCCAGCGCCGCACGGCCGAGCGCGGCCAGGCGCGCGAAACGATGCACGTCGACCTCGTCCGGGTCGATCGCCAGCCGGTAGCCCGCGCCGTCGAACTCGACCGGCAGCAGACGCCGCAGCCGGGAGACCTGCGACTGCAGTGCGTTGGCCGCGCCGGCCGGTGGGTGCTCACCGTAGAGCCCGTCGATCAGGCGGCCCTGCGGGACCGGACGGCCCGCGTCGAGCAGCAGCATGGCGAGCAGCGCGCGCAGCCTCGCACCGCCGAGGGGCACCGGCTGTCCCCCGGCGTCCGCCGCCCGCACCGGGCCGAGAATCCCGAACCGCACCAGGCCATCATTCTTGCCCGCGCGGGACGCGGCGAAACCGCCCCCTCGATGCGGCGACGGCAGGCCGGACGGCGCACCGCACAAGGATCACGCCCCTGCCGGCGCCTCGTCCACCTTGACCGGAGGCTCCTCCGCCGGCGGTTCCCCGGCCGGAGGCGCCGGGTCCGTCAGCTGTTCGCGCAGGTAGTTCCAGGAGACCGCGATCAGCGCCGCCACGGGCACCGCCAGCAGCGAGCCCACGATCCCGGCCACGCTGCCGCCCAGCGTGACCGCCAGCAGCACCACCGCCGCGTGCAGGCCCAGCCCGCGGCTCTGGATCATCGGCTGGAAGACGTTACCCTCCAGCTGCTGCACGGCCAGGATGATGAGCAGCACGATCAGCGCGTCCACCGGGCCCTCGAAGACCAGCGCGATCAGCACCGCGACGAGCCCGGCGAAGAGCGCGCCGACGATCGGGACGAACGCGGTGATGAACGTCAGCACGGCCAGCGGCAGCACGAGCGGCACGCCGACGATCCACAGGCCGAGGCCGATGAAAACGGCGTCGAGCAGGCCGACGAACGCCTGGGACAGCACGAACGAGCCGAGCGTCCGCCAGCTGCGCGCCGCGATCTCCGGCACGTCGACGGCGAGCCGGCCGGGCAGCTGCCGGCCCAGCCAGGGCAGGAACCGCGGCCCGTCCTTGAGGAAGAAGAACATCAGGAACAGCGCGAGCACCACGGTGACCAGCCCGTTGACGACCGCGCCGACGCCGGTGACCGTGTAGTTCACGATGCTGCCGATGCTCGCCTGGATCTTGTCGACCGCGGTGTTGAACGCGGACGTGACCTGGTCGTCGCCGATGTTGAGCGGCGGCCCCGAGGCCCACTCGCGCAGCTTGTTGATGCCGCCGGTCACGCCGTCCGCGAGTGCCGGCCCCTGACTGGCGACCGGCACCACGATGCCGACGATGATCCCGACCGCGACCAGGAGGAACACCAGCGTCACCAGCGTCGCGGCGAGCGCGGGCGGCCAGCCGTGCTTGCGCAGGAACGCGGTCGGCGGCCAGGTGAGCGTGGTGAGCAGCAGCGCGACGGTCAGCGGCCAGACGACCGGCCACGCCCAGCCGAGCAGCTTCAGCAGCACGAGGCCGAACAGCATCAGGACGAGCAGCTGCACGGCGACGAGCGCGGAGGTGCGCAGGGCGGATCGGCTCTTGGCCGCGTTCAGGACCTTCACACGACGTACCCTATGGGATCTCGGCTGTCACCACCCGCTGGACGCGACGCTGACCAGCGGCCGCACCGGCACCCCCTCCTTCACGGCCTCCAGGAACGACACGATCTCGGCGGCGACGGACCGGTGCTGGAGGTCGTTGAGCACGTCGTGGTGGGCGCCGCGCACCACGGCCAGACGCGCGGCGGGCAGCGTCTCGGCGAGCCCGGCCAGCGCCTCGTGATCGGCCAACGGGTCAAGATCACCGATCAGCAGCAGATGGGGTACGCCGGAGCCGCCCGCATACGCCGCGGCCAGCAGTGACGGGTCCACCGGCGTGGCAAATGCGCCGGTCGGCTCGTCACCGAGCACGCCGCGATGCGTGGGGCAGTGCGTGCGCCCGTCGAGTTCGTCCGCGTCCAGGCTGCCGCCGCCGGGCAGGCCCGCGAGCACGACCGCGTCCGGGCGCAGACGGTCACCGTGCACCGCCACCCGCACCGCGCCGAGGTCCGCGCCGACCAGCACCAACGGCCGCACCAGATCGTCCGAGGGCACAAAATCATCAAGATCATTCAAAACGATCACACGGTACGCGTCCCCGGCCACGCGCCGGCCAAAGCGCTGATAGGCGAGCTCGCTGTCCCCCCGCCCCGGCACGACCACCACTGTCCCCCGGACCTTGAGCCCGGCGGGCGCCTCGTACACGCTCATGACTGATTCCCCTTCCATCCGAGCGCGGGTGCCACCTCGGCCGCGATCAGCTCCAGGGCCCGCAGTGACGCGTCCCGGTCGGGCACCCCCGGGTTGAACTGCGCGATCAGGTCCTGCCCGTCCGCGTAGGTGCCCCGCACGTGGGTCAGGAAGCCGAGTCTCATGCGGCCGCCCACCTGTTCTCCGGGATCGGCAGGCCCAGGTTCCCGCGCAACGTGTCCGCGTCATAGTCGGTGCGGGCCAGCCCGCGCTTGCGCAGCAACGGCAGCACGTCGCCGACGAACCTCTCCAGATCCTCGTGGGTACGGAAGCCGAGGTTCAGCCCGTCGAACGCGCCCGCGCCGAACCACTCCGCGATCGTGTCCGCCACGGTCCGCGGGTCCCCGGTGAACGGCGACGGCTGATACTCGGTGAACGCCAGCACGGTCTCGCGCAACGTCAGCCGCTCCTCGCGTGCCCGCCGCACGATCTCGGCCCCGCGCGTGCGCCCGCTGCGTTCCGCGAGCGCGGCCACGTCCGGAAACGGCGCGTCCAGGTCATATTGCGTGAAGTCGTGCGCGCCGAACGTCCGGCCGAACGCGCCGAGCTTCCGGTCGAAGTCGTTGTCCGCCTCGAAGATCTCCCGGGACAGCCGGTGCGCCTCCTCGTCCGTGCCCGCGATCACCGGCTGCGCGCCCTGGAAGATGACCACGTGGTCCGGGTTCCGGCCGGCCTCGCGGGTGCGCCGCTTGATGTCCGCGTAGTAGTCCCGGCTGGCCGCAAGCGTTCCGGTCGGCGCGTAGATGCCCTCGGCGACCTGCGCGGCCAGGTGGCGGCCCTCCTCGGACACGCCGGCCTGGAAGATGACCGGCTGGCCCTGCGGCGAGCGGGAGATGTTGAGCGGCCCGGCGACCCTGAAGTGCTCGCCGGCATGGTCGAGCGCGTGCAGCTTGGCCGGGTCCAGGAACACGTCGTCGCGGGCGAACGCGTCGTCCTCGTACGAGTCCCACAGCCCGCGCACCACGCGCACGTGTTCGAGCGCGCGGCCGTACCGTGTGGCGTAGTCGAGGTGTTCGTCGAGCCCGTAGTTCCGGGACGTGCCGGAATCCAGGCTCGTGACCACGTTCCACCCGGCGCGGCCGTGACTGATGTGGTCCAGCGACGCGAACCGCCGCGCCACGTTGAACGGCGAGTTGTAGGTGGAGCTGAGCGTCCCCACCAGCCCGATGTGGCGGGTGTGCGTGGCGACCGCGGACAGCAGCGTCAGCGGCTCCAGCCGGTTCAGGTAGTGCGGCGGGTAGGTCGCGTCGATGAACTGACTGTCCACGATGAACAGCGCGTCGAACGCGGCGTGCTCCGCGGCCTTGGCCTGTGCGATGTACCAGTCGATGTCGATGCTGGCGTTCCGCGGCACGCGCGGGTCCTTCCACAGGTGGTGCTGGCCGGGGCCGCCGACGCCGTACGCGCGCAACGCCAGCCTGATCTGCCGGGTCATGACACCGCTCCTTCCGAGGTCAGAAGCGCTCGCAGCGAGGCGCGGGCGGCCCGGTCGGCGGCGGCCGACCGCAGCGTGGGCGCGGAGCCGACGAGCAGCTTGGTGTAGGGGTGCGTGGGCCTGCTGATCACGTCGCGGACCGGCCCCTGCTCGACGATCTCGCCCCGGTAGAGCACGGCGACGCGGTCCGCGACGCCGGCGACCGAGCCGAGGTCGTGCGAGATGAACAGCAGCGACGTGCCGGCGTCCCGCAGCTGTTTGAGCAGCTCCAGCACGCGGACGCGGTTGCTGGAGTCGAGCGCGCTGACCGGCTCGTCCAGCAGCACCAGCCGGGGCTCGACGATGAGCGCGCGGGCGACCGCGACCCGCTGCCGCTGACCGCCGGACAGCTCACCGGGGAGGCGGTCGAGCAGCTCCGGGCCGAGGCTGACGCGTTTCAGCAGCTCGCGGGCGCGAGACGCGGCCTCCGCAAAAGACACGCCCTGGATGCGCAGCGGCTCGGTCAGCGACGACGCGATCGTCAGGTCCGGGTCGAGGCTGCGCAGCGGGTCCTGGAAGACGTACTGCACCACGCCCCGGCGCCGGAACGCCCGCCACTGCCGCGTGTTCAGCCCGGTCACGTCCGTGCCGTCGACCACGATCTGCCCGGCGGACGCGGGGACCAGGCCGAGCACGGCGCGGGCAAGGGTGGACTTGCCGGACCCGGTCTCGCCGATCACGCCGACGGTCTCGCCCGGCGCGACGCTCAGCGAGGCCCCGCGCAGCGCGTGCAGCTTCCCGTAACGAACCTCCAGCCCGTCAACGCGCAGCACCATGATCGGCTCCTTCCAGCGGGGCTCGTTCCCGCACGGCTCCTTCGAGGACAGCTCCTTCCAGCGCCGCCCCGTCGAGCGACAGGAACCGGTCCAGCCCGTACGACTCGTGCTCGTCGATCAGCAGCCGCGTGTACTCGTGCCGCGGCGCGTAGAGCACGTCCGACACCGGCCCCTGCTCCACCACCGCGCCGTCGCGCATGACCAGGACCTCGTCGCAGAGCTGCGCGACCACGGCCAGGTCGTGCGAGACCACGACCAGCGCGAGCCCGGTGCTGTCCCGCAGGTCCGCCAGCAGATCGAGGATCTCCGACTGCACGGTCACGTCCAGCGCCGTGGTGGCCTCGTCCGCGATGAGCACGCGCGGCCCGGCCGCGATCGCGGTGGCGATCAGCGCGCGCTGCAGCATCCCGCCGGACAGCTCGTGCGGATAGCGGCGGTACACGTCCGGCAGCCGCACCGAGTCCAGCAGTTCCACCGCCCGGTCGCGCGCGGCCCGGCGGCGCAGGCGCAGCTTGACCTGCAGCACCTCCGCTACCTGCGAGCCGACGGTCAGCGACGGGTTGAGGTAGGACGCCGGGTCCTGGAAGACCGCGCTGATCGTGCTGCCGCGCAGCGCGGTCCACTCCCTGGTGGAGAGCGTGGCGGTGTCTCTTCCGCCGAGCGAGACGGTCCCGGACGAGACCGTGAAGCCGGGCGGGAGGATGCCGAGCGCGGCCCGGCAGGTGAGCGTCTTGCCGCTGCCGGACTCGCCCACGATCCCGACCACGCCGCCGGCCGGCAGGTCGAACGAGACGCCGTGGACGAACTCACGGTCGCCCGCACTGATGTGCACATCCGTCAATTGAAGGCTCATGCCCGTACCCCCTTGGCGGTTATCAGGGCCTTTCCGCCCTCGCCGGAGACGTCGCGGATCGCGTCGGCCAGCAGGTTGCAGGCCCACACGGTGGCCATGATCAGGGCGGTCGGGAGCAGCGGCGCCCACGGCCGGAAGCTGAGGTAGCCCAGGTCGGCCGCGAGCACGCCACCCCAGGTCGGCGCCGGTGGCTGCACGCCGATGCCGAGGAAGGTCAGGCTGGACACGACCACGAAGCCGACGCCGGCGGTGTGCGCGAGCGCGACCGCGATCGGCGGCAGTACCTTGACCCACACGTGTTTGCGGACCACCCAGCCGATCGTGGCGCCGGAGACGATCGCGGCCTCCACGTAGGGCGAGCGGGCGACCGCGAGCGTGGCGGCGCGGGTGACCCGGTAGAACAGCGGCGAGACCATGATGCCGACCGTGAACATCGCCTGCGGGATGCCGTTGCCGAGCAGCGCGGTCACCGCGACCGCGAAGACCAGGAACGGCAGCGCGATGAGCGTGTCCGCCAGCCGCAGCGTCAGCCACTCGAAGACCGAGCCCAGGTAGACCGACAGGATTCCCGGGATCACGCCGACCACCATCGCCACCAGCGTGACCTGCGCCGCGCCGAGCACGCTGATCCGTGAACCGGCGAGCAGCCGGCTGAGGACGTCCCGGCCGAGGTAGTCGGTGCCGAGCGGGTGGGCGCCGGACGGCCCGGCGAGGATGCCGGCGCCACCTTCGAGCGGATCCTGGAAGGCCAGCAACGGGCCGAAGAGCGCCAGGGCCGCGATGACCAGGAGGATGGCGAAAGCGATCTTGCCGGTCGGAAGACGCAGCACGCGCAGCACCACGTCACACCCCCCGCGCCGAGGCCGGCGTGACCCGGGCCAGGATCACGTTGACCAGCAGGTTGAAGACCACGACCACCACCACGGAGACGACCAGCACGCCCTGCACGGCCGGCACGTCGCCGCGCTGCGCGGAGTCGGCCGCGAACTTGCCGAACCCGGCCATCCCGAAGATCGACTCCGTGACCACCGCGCCGCCGAGCAGCGCGGGGAACTTGAGGCCGAGCACGGACAGCGCCGGTCCCATCCCGTTGCGCAGCACGTGCCGGAAGAAGATCCGGCGCGGGCCGAGACCGCGGACGATCGCGCCGGTCACGTAGTTCTCCCGGTACGCCGCGACCAGCCCGGCCCGCAACTGCCGCGCCACGTCCGCGACCGTGTCGAAGCTGAGCGCGATCGCCGGGAGCGTGATGTGCGCCAGCCAGAGGCCGAGCCCGCGCTCCGCCGGCACGAAACCGGCGGACGGGAACCAGCCGAGCCCGACCGCGAACACCGCGACCAGCGCGATGCCGACCACGAACGACGGCATCACGGACACGAACGTCATGAACCCGGTGATCGCCCGGTCCACCCAGGTCGTGCGCCGCGCCGCGGCCAGGAACCCGAAGCCGAACCCGAAGATCACGCCGATGACCAGCGCCAGTCCGGCCACGGAGAGGCTGATGATCGCACCCTGGAGCAGCAGCGACGCGATGTCCGCGCCGTTGTACCAGCTGACGCCGAGGTCACCACGGAGCACGCCGGCGAACCAGTCGCCGTACTGGGTGAGGAACGGCCGGTCAAGACCCCACTCGTGCTCGATCGCGGCCACCGTCTCCGGCGTCGCGGACTCGCCGAGCTGCAGGTGGGCGGGGGTGAGCCCGCTCAGCGACCGCAGCGCGAACGTGACGAACGTGGCGACCAGGAACACCGGCACGAAGATCCCGACCGACTTCGCCAGGATTCTCATGGCGTCACCGTCAGCCCGGTCCAGTGGATCTGTCCCGGGATCGGCGCGATGTCGGACACCTTGGCACTCTTCACGAACAGGTTCGGCTGGGAGTAGGTGAAGACCAGCGCCCGGCTCTGCAATCCGGCACGCGTCGCGGCCTGGAGGTTCGTCCGATAGTCCGGCGAGTCCAGTGGCGTCTGGCGCGCGACGGCGACCGCTTCCGCGAAACCGGCCGGCTCATAAGGCGTCGACAGGTTCAGCGGGCCGTTCGGTCCGAAGTGGGCGGTCAGCGTCTGCACCGGCGACTCCCGGCCGGTCGTGCCGTAGATCGACAGCGCCAGGTCCTTCGCGAAGAACGGCGTGGCCCAGTTCGGGTCGACCTTGATGGTGACCGTGATGCCGACCGCGCCGAGCTGCGCCTGGATGATCTCCGCGGCCGTGGACTGCGCCGGGATGACCAGGTCGACCGCGACGTTCGTGGCGCCGGCGTCGGCCAGCAGCGCCTTCGCCTTGGCGACGTCGTAGGGGTACGCGTTCGCCACCGACTCGTCGTAGGCCGGGTAGCCCGGCGGGAACGGCTGGTCGGTGACCTCGCCGATGCCGAACGTGACCTTGTCGACGAACTCCTGCCGGTTGATCGCGTGCCGGACCGCGTCGACGACCTTGGGGTTGTCGAACGGCGGCTTGTTCACGTTGAGGCTGATGTTGGAGGCGTTGAAGCCCGGCTGGACCACCACGTCGAGCTTGGCGGCCGCCGCGGCCTTGACCTGGTTCGGCACCACGTTGGCCAGGTCGTAGACGCCGGTCTGCAGCCCGGAGACGATCGTCGCCGCGTCCGGCTCGGCCAGCAGTTCGACCCGCTCGATGTGGATGTTCGCCGCATCCCAGTAATCCGGATTTTTCGTCAGATAGACGTGCGAGCCCGGAACATTTTCGACAACCTTGAACGGGCCGGCGCCGACCGGGGACCTGTCCAGCGCGGCCGGGTCCACGTTCGGGCTGGAGATCTGCGCGACGCGCTCGCCCAGCAGCAGCGGGATCTGGTAATCGACCTGCGTCAGGTCCACCACCACGTCCCTGTCACCGCTCGCACTCACCGACTTGATCGACGTCAGGTCGCCGAACAGCGCGGAGTCCTTCTGCGTCTTCGCCCGCTCCAGGTAGGACTTCACCGCGGCCGCGTTCAACGGCGTACCGTCGGAGAACGTCAGGTTCGGGCGCAGGTGGAACGTGACCTGGTCGCCGGCCTCGTTGTAGGTCCAGCTCTCCGCAAGGCCGGGCACCGCCTCGCCCTTCTCGTTGATCTCGGTCAGCGAGGCGTAGGCCAGCGACAGGATCCGGAACTGCGCGCCACTGCCGCTCACCACCGGGTCCCAGTGCGCCGGCAACGTCACCGCCCAGCGCAGCGTCGGCACCGCATCGGCCGAGGCCACTCCCCCGGCGCACCCCGCAAGAGCCAGAACAACGGCCCCAAGAGCAGCGATCACGCGGGTACGGAACATCGTGCGGCCCTTCATCGAACGGAGACAGTCTGTGCGTGCGTATTGCGGGGAATCGGCAGACCGAGGTTGCCGCGGAGCGTCGTGTCCGCGTAACCGGTGCGGGCCACGCCGCGCTCGCGCAGGATCGGCAGCACCTCGTCGGTGAACCGGGCGAACTCGCTCGGCACCGTGACCATGACGTTCAGCCCGTCCAGCGCGCCCGCCTCGAACCAGCGCTGGATCTCGTCCGCCACGGTCAGCGCGGACCCGACGAACGGCGACCGCCGCACCTCGATCGTGGCCTGCACCACCTGCCGGAGCGTCAGCTCCCTCTCCCGCGCCAGCTTCTTGATCGCCTCGGCCTGCGTGCGGAAACTGCGGTCACCCAGGTTGCCCAGCTCCGGGAACGGCGCGTCCAGGTCATATTGCGTGAAGTCGTGCCAGCCGAACGGCCGCCCCAGCTCCTTCAGCGCACGGTGGAAGTCCTTGCCGCCGGAGATCGCGGCCTCCTTCGCGCGCGCCTCCTCGTCCGTGTCCGCGATGATCGGGCTGAAGCCGGGCACGATCAGGATCTGCTCCGGGTCGCGCCCCTTCGCGGCCGCGCGGGCCCGGATGTCCTTGGCGAACGCGACGCCCTGCTCCACGTTCTGCGCGTGTGTGAAGATCGCGTCCGCGATCGCCGCGCCCAGGTCCCGGCCCTCGTCGGAGTCACCGGCCTGGAAGATGACCGGCTGGCCCTGCGGCGAACGCTCGATGTTGAGCGGGCCGACGACCTGGAAGTACTCGCCGACGTGGTTCAGCGCGTGCAGCTTGGTGCGGTCGAAGAAGACGCCCGCCTCCCTGTCCCGCGGGAACGCGTCCTCCTCGTAGGAGTTCCACAGGCCCTGCACCACGCGGACGTGCTCGAGCGCGCGGCCGTACCGGGTGGCGTAGTCGTAGTGCTCCGTGCGCCCGTAGTTGCCCGCGGTGCCGCCGTCGCCGGTCGCCACCACGTTCCACCCGGCGCGGCCGCCGCTGATCAGGTCCAGCGAGGCCAGCCGGCGCGCAATGTTGAACGGGTCGTTGTAGCTGGTGGTGAGCGTGCCGACCAGGCCGATGTGCGTGGTGTGCACGGCCACGGCGGAGAGCAGCGTCAGCGGCTCCAGGCGGTTGAGGTAGTGGTGCGGCGAGTCCGGCGTGATGAACTGGCTGTCGACGATGAAGACGTGGTCGAAGCCGGCCGCCTCCGCCTGCTGGGCGCGGGCGATGTACCAGCGGATGTCGACGCTGGCGTCGCCCGGAATCTCCGGGCTGAGCCACGTGTGGTGCTGGCCGGGGCCGCCCACGCCGACGAGCACGGCGCCCAGTTTCAGGGTCCTGCGGGTCATGGTGATGCCTCTCATGGCGAGATCAGGGTGTGCGTCATCGCGGGCGCTCAGCGCCCTGCTCTTGAGACGTGAAGCCGGCTACCTTGCCGGGTCAAAGTGGAGAAAGCTCGGGATGCCTCTCGGGCGGCATCAGGTGAGCGATTTTCAACCTGTCGCCCGGGTGTAGACGGTCCGGGAGTGGTTGAAAAAAGCTCAACAACAGAGCGAGGCCGCGCTGCGTCCGTAGTCGACACAGCGGCGACTGGTCAGAACGGCCCTCTGTCCGCGGCTCATGCCCTTGAGTATTCGCAACCTGCCGCTGCGTGTCCAACGAAAGATCGTGATGGAAGCCATTACGGAACCTAATCTATTTCCTAGTAACCTGGTAGGCATGGGTCAGATTCTGGGTATCGCACCGCTGCGCAGCTTCGTCGCCGTCGCCGACTGCGGCGGATTCGCCCGCGCCGCGACATCGCTGCACCTCACGCAGTCCGCCGTGAGCCAGCACGTGCGCCGCCTGGAGACCACGCTCGGCCGCTCGCTGGTCGAGCGCGACGGCCGCGGCTCCCGCCTCACCGCGGACGGCACCGAGCTGCTGACCCGCGCCCGCCGCATCCTGGCGCTGCACGACGAGACGCTCCGCGCGTTCGGCGTGGAGACGGAGCGCACGCTGACCATCGGCTCCACCGAGCACGCGGCCGCGCAGCTGCTCCCGGCGCTGACCGCGTCGCTGGCCGCCACGTTCCCGGACCATCGCGTCCGGTTCCGCATCGACCGCGGGCAGCAGTTGCGCGCCGCGTTGCAGGACGGCCGGATCGACCTCGCACTGCTGCTCGGCCCGGCCGGAGAAGCTGATGCGCGTACCGTCGGGGAATTGCATTTGACCTGGTACTCCTCTCCGGACTGGACGCCGCCCGCGCAGGGCGACCCGATTCAACTGGTGGCGTTCGACGACCCGTGCGCGCTGCGCAGCCGGGCACTGGAGACGCTCGCCGCCCACGACCTGCCGGCCGAGGTCGGCTGCGAGGCCGCGCACCTGGCCGGCGTGCAGGCCGCGGTGCGCGCCGGGCTGGGCGTCGGATTGATGGCCACGTTCGGCCAGCGGCTGGACGGCCTGACCGCCCGCGACGACCTCCCGGCGCCGCAACCGCTCGCACTGTCCGTGTGGTCCCGCCGCGGCCTGCCCGCCGAGCTGTCCGACGGCGCCGCCGAGGCGCTGCTGACGCTGCTCAGGTGACGTTTCCGGTGACGCTTCAGGCGGCGTGACGCACGAAGGAGTAGCGGCCCGCGTGGTAGAGCAGCGGGGTGTCGGCCTCGTCCGCGCGGTGCTCGCCGTCGAGCGGGCTGGCCAGCACGATCGTGTGGTCGCCGGCCGTGACCCGCTCGACGACGCGACAGACGAGACGAGCAAGGACACCATCCAGCAGGGGTACGCCATCAGGCCCTTCCCGCCACGCGCCGTGCGCGGCCAGCCGGTCGATGCCGCGGGTGGCGAACGTGCGCGCCACCCCCTCCTGGTCGTGGCCCAGCACGTGCACCGCGACCGTGTCCGACGCGTTGATCGCGGGCCACGCGGACGCGCTCTTGGCCAGACAGAACGAGACCAGCGGCGGGTCCAGCGAGACCGACGTGAACGAGGTGGCGGTGAAGCCGGTGCCGGGCGCGGTGATGACCACCACGGCGGCGGCGTGCCGGCGGAGAAGCTGACGGAAGAGGTCGGGAGCGACGGCCACGGTCATGGAAAGCCTCCATGCTGGATCGATGCAACATTGAGGGCGACGGCTTCATCGCCGCCGCACCGGTCGCATGACTCCCGAGGTCAACGCGTTCCGGGTTGCTGCCTACGACAGTGCGCGGCGGTTCCTCATCCGTCAACACATGTCCCAAATCCTAGTAAGCCGATAGGTTTGGGTTGACACTGTGGCGCGTTGCACGCAAGGATCGCGACCATGAGCGACCCGTTCCACCAGCGGCTTCATCACATCGCCGCGGCCGGCCTCAGCGGCGACACGGCCCAGACGTCCGGCATGCGGCGCGTCGAGGCGATCAGCGGCAAGACCGTCGGCAGCAAGAACCTGTGGATGGGCCAGACGCACGTGGCCGCGCACACGTCCTCCGGCAACCACCACCACGGCGAGTCCGAGACCGCGATCTACATCGTGAGCGGCAACCCGTCGTTCGTGTTCCTCGACGACGAGCACGGCGAGATCCGGGTGGACACCAAACCGGGCGACTACATCTACGTGCCGCCGTGGGTGCCGCACCGCGAGGAGAACCCCGACCCGGAGAACGAGGCCGTGGTCGTCATCTCCCGCACCACGCAGGAGGCGATCGTGGTCAACGTGCCGGACCTCAAGTGGATCGGCCCGGTCGCGATCTCAGAGTCCTGACTCGTCGTCACCCAGCATCCGGCGCAGACCGGCATGCATGTTGACGACCTCGATCCGCGCGTCCAGAAACCCGCGGCGGTAGTCCCTGCCCGTCTCCGGATGCTCGGCGCGGCCGGCGTCACGACGCCCCTCCAGCGCATCGACGCGGCCGGCGTTGTAGGCCAGCAACGCGTCCTCCATAGCTTCCCCCCTCGTCCGGCGACGCCCGCCATCCTGCCGCACCGGATCAAGGCCACCACCCGGCATTTCGGCGCGTCCCCACTGACCGGACGACCCATCGGTGTCGCACAGCCGACACGCGGACCGACTCAGTGACGCAGGTACGGCACTTCTCGCCCGCTGTCCTCGAGCTGATTTATGACGGCCGTCCGCATGTTCCGGAGGATCCGCGCGTAACTGTCGGCGTTACCGAGGTGCTCCTCCGGGCTGAGCTGGTAGAACGGAGAAGAGTCATCGCTGTAGACGATGTCCGTGGTGGCCGACGTAGCGTGCGTGATCTCGTGCACCAGGGTCCCGAAAAGTTGCTCATAGTTACTTTCCTCGATGCGATGCTGCGACATTCGCATCCGGATTCCGGAGTAGCGCTCGGGAGTCTGCGGCTGAGTGGTTTCGAACCCGCCGTGAGCGGTCGGCGCAATCCGGCTGGCCCACGGGCCGAAACTATCTCTTTTCCAGTTCGCCAGATCCAGGATGTTCTTTTCGTCGCCACGGTTCCTCGCCGACAATTCCTCGGGGCTAAGATCTCCCGGCGTCGGCAGCCACCAGCCATCAGCCGGCCGGTACGCCAGACCCCAGACGGCCTTCTTCTCATCCTTCGGCATCTTGCCGATCTTGAGATCAGCGGCGGTGAACCAGTCCAGCGCCCGATCAAGCACATCACGGATTACCAGGAGCTGGCTGCGGAAATCCGGCTCACTCTGCCTGACTCCGAGACCGTGCAGAGCCGTGCGAAGAGCATCCGCCAGGCGCTCGGCCTCTCCCGTCGGGCCCTTTCCCGAGTTCGCGCTTTCGATCAAGACTTTAACCGAATCGGACGTGACCCGCAGAATTGTCTCCGCTTCCTCAACCAATCGGCCGATGAGAACGCGCCGTTCGCGATACATGTACTTCGCATCCGGTCGGTCGATAAGGATCCGCTGTCCGGTACGGTGTGACTTCATCTCC
Organism: Catenuloplanes japonicus; assembly: GCF_000717135.1. Lineage (GTDB taxonomy): Bacteria > Actinomycetota > Actinomycetes > Mycobacteriales > Micromonosporaceae > Catenuloplanes > Catenuloplanes japonicus. The sequence continues at coordinate 58,079 of NZ_JNXY01000030.1, read as the reverse complement.
ACGAGCCGGCTGTGCAGCGGAGTGATCTCCTTATGCGCCCAGTCGTCGTGCAGCGAATCAAGGTTGTATGACCAACCCTTTCCCGTCCGACTGCTGTCTCCGGTTTTCAGGAAGTGCGACGCTGCGCCTCCAATCAGGTTCGCGTACTGCGTCGCGTCCGGCTTGACGTTCGAGACCAGCTCGATCGTAAGAAGGGTTTTCGGGTCGGCGATGAGCCGATGCCAATCGTCGTTGTCCGCCAGGGCAGCGTCTTTGCGAAGTACGTCGAGGACGTCGTCCCACATGCCGTTCTCGGCATCCAGTCCGGAGAGCATGGCCTGCATCTCACCGGGCTCGACCCCGCCCACCTGGATCTGCCGCTGCACCGGAAGCAGACCACCCGGGCTCGCGTCCGCCGGAGCACTGTCCATGGGCTGAGGGCCGGCGGCGTTCGCCTCGGCCGCGCGCTCGAAGTGGTCGGCCGGGTCGCTGAGGTGCACGCCGGCGGTGGGGGTGCCGGCCACCGGGCCCTGCCGTTGCTGGATGACATGGGTGAGTTCGTGCGCCAGCGTGTCGCGGTCCGGGTTCGGCCCGTTGAGCACGATGTGCCGGCCTGACGTGTACGCACGGGCGCCCAGCATCGCCGCCGACACCCGCGCCGCCGCGTCGTCGTGCACGCGGACGTCGTCGAACGACGCGCCCATCCTGTGCTCCATGTCGCGCCGGACCGCGGCGTCGAGCGGGCGCCCGGGACCCCGCACGGCATCACGCACCAGACGGTCGGCGGCGCGCGGACCGAACGCGCCCTTGGCGACGAGATCGGCGAGGGAGAGCGCGCGTGGCGGCGAGGGCGCCCGGCCTTCGGCCGCCGGCCGCCCGGACGCGGCGGATCGCTCGCCCCCCGACCACGCGGTTTGCGGAACTTGCGCGAACATCAGCCACCGCCCTGTCCGTTCCGGTTACCGGCCGCATGTTACCGACCGAGAGTCCATAGTGGATATCCCATGCATCGCTGTCACGTTCCCTGCACCTGGGCCCGCCCTACCTAGGTCTGGTGGTCATACCGTCGCCGCGCGTGGCGGCCGCAGGCTTTCCGGCATGGAGAAACGACCCGAAACACCCGCGTTCGCCCATCCCGGCGACCGGCCGATGATCATCGGCGGCCAGCGTGTGGCAGCCGTCACCGGCGCCACGCTCCCGAACACCGACCCGGCCACCGAGGCCCCGCTCGCCACCGTCCCGCGTGGCGGCGCCGAGGACATCGACGCCGCCGTCCGGGCCGCCCGCGCCGCGTTCCTCGCCCCGTCGTGGTCCGGTATCACACCGGGCGAGCGCAGCCGCATCCTCATGCAGATCGCCACCGTGATCGAGCAGAACGGCGAGGAGCTGTCCCTGCTCGAATCCGTCAACATGGGCATGCCCGTGCAGCTCACCCGGCACCTGCCCGCCGGCGTCGCCGCCGCGTTCCGGCACGCCGCCGGCTGGCCGACCAAGCTCTACGGCCAGACCGCACCGACCGGCCCCGACCGGCTCGGCTACACCCGGCGCCAGCCAATCGGCGTGGTCGGCGTCATCTGGGGCTGGAACGGCCCGCTGTTCCAGCTCGCGCTCAAACTCCCGATCCTGCTGGCCACCGGCAACACCGCCGTCCTCAAGCCGCCGGAGACCGCCTCGCTCAGCACGCTGCGTTTCGTCGAACTGCTCGACAACACCGACCTGCCGCCCGGCGTGGTGAACGTGGTCACCGGCACCGGCGCAGAGGCCGGCGAGGCCTTGATCCACCACCCCGACGTCAACAAGATCAGTTTCACCGGCTCGACCCGTACCGGCCGCCACGTGCAGCAGGTCGCCGCCACCGGCATCAAGCGCGTCACGCTGGAGCTCGGCGGCAAGTCCCCCACCGTCATCTGCCCCGACGCGGACCTCAAGGCCGCCGCCTTCGGCGCCGCCACCGCATTCCTGCTCGGCAGCGGCCAGTCCTGCGTCGCCGGCACACGCATCCTGGTGCACGAGTCGATCCGCGACGAGTTCGCCTCACACCTGGAACAGGCCATGGCCATGTTCACCCCCGGCGACCCCCTCGACCCGGCAACGCTGATGGGCCCGCTCGCCTCCCAGCAGCACTTCGAGCGCGTAACCGGCTGGTTCGCCGTCGCGGGCGAGGAGGGCGCCACCATCCGTACCGGCGGCACACGACACGGCGAGCGCGGCTTCTTCGTCACCCCCACCCTGCTCGACGACGTCACCCCCGACATGCGCGTGGTCCGCGAGGAGATCTTCGGCCCCGTAGCCGCACTGATGTCCTACACCGACCTCGACGACGCGGTACGCGAGGCCAACAACACCGAGTACGGCCTGGCAGCATCGATCTGGACCCGCGACCTGAGCACCGCCCACCGCCTCGCCGCCCGGATCGACGCCGGCACAGTGTGGGTCAACACCTATGGAGAGATCACCGAGTCACTGCCGTTCGGCGGCTTCAAGCAGTCCGGCCTCGGCCGCGAGGGCGGCCTGGACGTGCTGGACGCCTACACGGAGACAAAATCGGTGCTGATCGCGATCTGAGCGGTTGAGCCCCAGGCTCAGCACACACTGCACGTCCGACCAGGGATACCCGCTCGACCTTCTTCTATATCCCGAGAACATCATTCCAATATCTGGGATGCAAGATCCTTGCGGCTCTGGTGGCCCTTTCCCGGCCCGAATAAGGGCCACCAGAGACGTAAGGATCTTGAACAGCCCCGACGCCCGCCCACGGGCGGGTCTTTTATCTTTTATGCGCAAGCAGCCACAGAGGTGACCGCCTGGCTGCCCCGTATGCCGTCGACCCGCCCGCAGGGGAGCAGATCATCGGCAGGGCCGCCACCAACGCACCCGGCGGCAAACAGCGTTACGCAAGCCTGAACCCGACCACGACGCTGACCGGCAGCAGCCCACCCTACGCAACCCTCAAAACCGGACCACCCACGGACCGCCGCCGATCAGCGAGAAGCGACCGCCCAAACGTGAGAACCGCGCTGCCGCCGCGCGACAGACCAAAGCTGGCGGCCCTGCCGATGATCTGCTCGGCTTGTCCCGGATCGACGGCAGACGGGGCAGACAGGCCACGCGAAACCCAGCCACCCACGGGTGTGGGGCATCGCAGTTGAAATTGCCTTTCCGCTGCCCCGGTGTCGGAGGCTCCCGCCGGAGGCAAAAACAGCAACCAGCCCACCCAACACAACCAATAACACGAAATATCGGGCGCGGCAGCGCCCGACGACCGAGCGCATGCTGGCGATGCCCTCCTCCCAGCGGCGCCCGCAACGTCGCGGCTCAACAACCGGGCCTGCCCACCACGGTCCGGTTCATCATCACCAACCCGACCACACCCCACCCGGCCACCCATACCAAGAGAGACGGGACCGCAACCCCGCCCAAAAAAGCCGATCAGGCCGCCGAACCGACAAGCATGACCTGAAGAAGAGCTGAGACCTGCCCGGTCAGTTCCGGAATGGTAGATCCACGGGCGGCGGTCATCTGTTCCAGGGGACCGTCGACGGAGAGCATGGCAAGACCAGCACAGATCGACCAGATCATGGTGACCAGCGGTGCCGGGTCCCCGGCCGGCGCACCCCCGGAAGCCTGGCAGGCAAGCACAGTCTCGGTAAGCAGCTGAATCGCCGCCTGCGCCAGCGCCTCCGTCGCCGGGTCCTTGGCCGGCTCAGAGAGCTCCGGCCGGTACATCAGCTGCGCATAGGCCGGATGGGCACGGGAGAAGCGCACATAGGTCTCGACCATCGCGCCGATGGCTTCGACAGGACTGCCAGCAGCGGCATGGGCGGCACGCGCCTCTTCGAGCAGCGCCGCATACCCGCGCGCCGCCACCGCGTTGAGCAGGGCGGCGCGGTCCTCGAAGTGATGATAGGGCGCCCCCGGACTGACGCCGGCCTCGCGCGCGACGCGCCGGAGGCTGACCGCACCGATTCCGTCGGACTCGATCAGCGCGATGGAAGCAGTGATCAGTTCCTCCCGTAGCGCGCCGTGGTGGTACGTAGCTCGTGACACGCGATCAAGCCTATCGGCCTTGACATCACCCCCCATTCTAAGCGATGTTTAGATTCTGAACACCGTTTAGATTGGACCACGAATGACACGAGTCCTCGTCACCGGCGCCAGCGGCTTCCTGGCCGGTCACTGCATCGCCGACCTGCGCACGCACGGTTACACGGTCCGCGGCACCGTCCGCGATCCGCACACGGCCGACGTCGGCCATCTGGACGGCATCCAGCTGTGCAAGGCCACGCTCGACGCCGACGACGGCTGGCGCGAGGCCGTCGACGGCTGCGACTACGTCCTGCACGTCGCCTCGCCGTTCCCGGCCACGATCCCCCGCGACGAGAACGAAGTGATCAGGCCGGCGGTCGACGGCACGCTGCGCGTGCTCAGAGCGGCAAAGGCAGCGGGGGTACGCCGTGTGGTGCTCACCTCGTCCGTCGCGGCCGTCTCCTACGGCCACCCGGAAGGCACGCTGCTCACCGAGCAGGACTGGTCGGACACGGCGGTCACCGACGCGTATCCGAAGAGCAAGACACTCGCGGAACGGTCCGCCTGGGAGTTCGCACGAGACACCGGATTGGAGCTGGTCACGATCCTGCCGGGGTCGATCTTCGGCCCGGTGCTGCACGGGAACGAGCGCACCACCTCGCTGGAGGCGATCCGTCAGCTGCTGGCCGGCGAGATCCCCGCGGTCCCCCGGATCGGCTGGTCCACGGTCGACGTCCGCGACCTGGCCACGGCACACCGGCTCGCGATGGAGACGCCGGGCGCGGCCGGGAAACGGTACATCTGCGCGGGACCGCACGCCTGGCTCGGCGACATCGCGGGCATCCTGGCGGAACGGCACCGGGTCGTCACGCGGCGGCTGCCGTACTGGCTGATGTGGGTGCTGGGTCGTTTTGATCCGACGATCCGGCTCGGGCTCACGTTCTACGGCCGGAGTCAGCACGTCAGCGCCAGCCGGGCCGTCGGCGAGCTCGGCTGGTCCATGCGCCCGCTGCGCGAGACGCTGCACGACGCGGCGGAGAGCATGATCCGGCACGGTGTGGTCGCGGCGCGCTGAGTTGCGGGCCTGCGGCAGGATCACGGGGGTGAAGGCCCTTCGGATTCTCCCGCTGATCGCCCTCCTGCTGCTGGCCGGCTGCGTGCGGGACGGGGAGGGACACCGCACCTGGACACTGTGGAGCCCCGGCGACCGGAGTGCGGACGACGCGCGCGGTGGGGAGCCGGTCCTGGAGCCTCCGGTCGTCCCGTCCCCGACGCCGCGGTGGACGCCGCCGATCGAGTGCTCGGCGGACGGGCTCCGGATGGAGTTCGGTGAGGGTGACGCCGCCATGGGCCTGCGTGTCAGCGCCGTCCGCCTGATCAACTGCGGCACCGAGCCCTACCGGGTCGACGGCGTGGCGCAGGTCCGCGCGCTCGACGAGGACCGGCAGCCGCTCGACGTGGCGATCCTGACCGACGTCGGCGAGATCTCCGCCGGCCTCGACGACCTCGCGACCACGCCCTCGACCTTCACGCTGGAGCCGGGCGGAACCGCGCACGCGCCCGTGGCCTGGCGCAACACGTACGACAACCCGGAGAATCCGCCGGTCGACGTCGTGTACCTGGAGGTTGCGCCCCGGCCGGGCAGCCCGGCGCTGATCGTCATGCCGCCGGGGCCGCTCGACCTGGGCAGCACCGGCCGCTTCGCGTTCGGCCCCTGGAAGCCGGCGGGCTGACGTGCGGTGGACCGACCGGTGGCGGGCGTGATCAGGAGCGGGTAGATGGTGCGTGGGAGCGCGCGGGCACGTCGTACCCGGGCATCGCGGTGTGTCCTTTCCACGAACAACCACCGCGACGGTACGAACGGGAGCGCGCCCACGGCGTACCCCCGCTGCTCTTGGTCGTCGATTTTCGGTCTTTCTCAGCCGAGCCGGGCGGCCAGCTCGTCCGCGACGCGCTGCCAGCCGCGACGGTCCTCGTCCGTCGGCTCGCCCTCGGCCGGGGCCGCGATCGTGGTGAACAGCGCGCTGCCGACCGTGGTGCCGGAGTAGTGGGCCAGTGTGTCCGCGGCGTGGTTGCGCACCAGGAACGCGGGGTCGCCGATCGCGGCCGTCACCGCGGCCACGGTCGGCGGCACCGGCGGGAAGTCGCGCAGCGCGATCGCCGCGTCCAGCCGCACGTACTCGGAATCGTCGCCCTGCAGCACGCTGATCAGCGACGATGCCCAGGACGGGTCGCCGGTCAGCGTGAACAGCGCCTCGGCCAGCCGGATCAGGAAGCGGCCGTCCGCGCGCTCGGCCGCGGACCGCAGCAGGCCGGCGGCGCCGGGCGGCGCGAGGTCCACCGTGGACAGATGACGGTAGGACTGGGCCGCGACCGGGTCCTGCTCGCGCAGGCCGAGCGCGAGCATCGCCGCGACCTCGTCCGGCGCGGTCCGCGCCCGCGGCTCCAGCTCCGCGAAGGACGCGCCGTCGTGCCACACGTCGAACGGCTCGCCGAAGATCTCCAGCGACCAGGCGGACCACTTCTCGTTCACGGGCGTCCTCCGGTGTCGAGGCTAGGCCAGGAGCTTCTCGCGCATGGTCTTGCCGGGGTTGAACTGGCCGACGATCTGCTGGCCGGTGGGGAGGTAGACGTCGATGGTGTTGTTGCGGCGCATCAGCTCACGGACCGGCTGCGGCAGCGGCGGCTCCTGCGGCATGGCGGAGCGCAGGTCGGTGGCGCAGACGATGAGGCGGTCCGCGAGCATGGCGGAGTCGGCGTCGACGCGGACGCGGCCGAACTCCCAGCCGCAGATGAGCAGGTCGAGCGCCTCGAACAGGTGGGTGAGCGTGGCGTACGAGTCGGTGACGTCGATGTAGCGGCCGGCGTTGCGCCCGATCGCGGTGGCCGCGGCCTGCACGTGGATGTACGGGTGGAAGCCGCACGGCAGCGCGAACAGCGGCCACTGCAGCGCGTTCCCGGCGTCGCGCCAGAGCGGCCGGTAGTTGCGGCGGTCGACGACCATCCGGTGGCCGGTGCGGCGGTAGAGGTCCGCGAGCTGGGCCGCGAGCGCGTCGTTGGCCGTGTCCGCGAACTCGCGCAGGATCGTGCCGGCCACGAGCAGCCCGTCGTCGCCCTGGAGGAACGGCGTGACACCGGCCGCCTGGTCCGGGTAGCGGCCCTGCACGTGCGCGCCGAAACCCTCCCGGATCTGCGCGAGCAGCGCGGCCTGCTGGCCCAGATCCTGCTGGACCTTCCGCTTACCCAGTCCGAAAAGTCGCATCTGCCCTCGTTTCGACCTACGTAAGCGAACCCGGTCATGCTAACGAAGATCATGCCGGACGCTCGCCGGAGGGCCGGGGCATACCACCGGGACCATGGTGAAATTGATTGATTGACACCCATCAACCCCGATGTGAGGGTACGACTCGGCGGCACACCCCGAGCCGCCGCCTCGCGGAAGGGATCCTTCATGCAGCTTCGACGGGCACTCGCCACGGCGGCCGCCGCGGTCTTCGCGGCGGTCCTGATAGGACAGCCGGCCTCCGCGGCGCCCGCGCCGCCCGGGAAAGCAGTGGCGCCGGCGCCTGCCGCCCTTGCCACCACGCTGGCGTCCACCATCTCGCTCAGCAACTGCTCGGCGTCGCTGGTGCGCTACCCCACCTCGGTCAGCACGGACCGGGCCATGATGCTGACGAACGGGCACTGCTACGAGCGCGGCTTCATCAGCGCCGGCACCGTGCTGCGCAACGTCGCCAGCACCCGCTCCGGCACGCTGCTCAACGCGTCCGGCGGCGCGCTCGGCACCGTCCGCGCGGACCTGGTGCTCTACGCCACGATGACCGGGACCGACGTCACGCTCTACCGGCTGAACACCACGTTCGCGTCGCTGCAGAGCCAGTACGGCGCCACCGCGCTCACGCTCTCCGCGAGCCACCCCAGCGCCGGCACCTCGATGTCGATCCCGTCCGGCTACTGGAAGCGCATCTGGAACTGCTCCATCGACGGCTTCGTGCCCACGCTGCGTGAGGACGAGTGGTCGTGGACGGACTCGATCCGCTACAACGACGGCTGCGACACGATCGGCGGAACGTCCGGCTCCCCCATCGTGGACGCGACGTCCGGTCAGGTGGTCGGCATCAACAACACCGGCAACGAGGACGGCGGGCGCTGCACGCTCAACAACCCGTGTGAGGTTTCGGCGAACGGCACGATAACGGTGCTTGCCGGGCGGGGGTACGGCGAGCAGACGTACTGGTTCACCACGTGCCTGACCTCGGCACGCGTCATCGACCTGACCATCTCGGGCTGCCTGCTGCCACGCTGACCGCCACGGGCGGCCGGGTGTTCCCGGTCGCCCGTTCCGGCGAAAGATGCGGAAGATCCAGGAAACCGTGCTACGGTTCAACCCGTTGCAGTTTTGATTTCCGTAGACGTTGTGTTGCATGAATGACAGCGCCTGTTGGGTATCCGGACCCATCTAGGCGCTTTTTTCATATTCGTCTTTTCCGGACGGGCGATCAAACGCGGCAACGAGAGGTTCGCGCAGTGCGGACCTCCCACAGCTCGCGAAGGAGAAGACATGGCCACCGGCACCGTCAAGTGGTTCAACGCGGACAAGGGCTTCGGCTTCATCGTTCAGGATGAGGGTGGCGCCGACGTGTTCGCCCACTTCTCGGCGATCGCCTCCAGCGGTTTCCGCAGCCTGGAGGAGAACCAGCGGGTCGAGTTCGACATCACCCCTGGCCAGAAGGGCCCGCAGGCGGCCAACATCCGCCCGCTCTGATTTTCGTCCGGGTGGCGGCGTAACCGATTCGGTGCGCCGCCACCCGGGTTTTTCTCTGCCATATCACCTCGGTTCGTTTCCATCGATGCCTCGTGTCACGGTGCGGCGCGCGCCGTTTCCAGAAAGGCATCGGCAGACATATGACCGCTGGTACCGTCTCCCCCTCCCGGCGTGGCCGCAGACGCCCGCCGAGGAAGCCCGCAGAGGCTTCACTTCCCCCCGCGCCGACCACGGCGATGCCCACCGGCGCCGGCACGTTCGCCGAGCTGCCGCTGGCCCCTGGTCTGGCGAAGGCGTTGCACCGTAACGGCCTCACCACGCCGTTCCCCATACAGACTGCCGTGCTGGCCGACGCGCTGGCCGGACGGGACGTGCTCGGTCGCGGCCGCACCGGTTCCGGCAAGACGCTCGCGTTCGGACTTCCGCTGCTCACGCTGCTCGCCGGCAAGAGGGCCGCGAGCAAGGCGCCGCTGGCGCTGATCCTGGCACCGACCCGCGAGCTCGCCCAGCAGGTGACCGCGTCGCTGACGCCGTACGCGACCGCGCTCCGGCTGCGGATGGCCACCGTGGTCGGCGGCCTCTCCGCCACCGCGCAGGCGCAGACGCTCGCCCGCGGCGCCGAGATCGTGGTCGCCACCCCCGGTCGCCTCGCCGACCTGGTCAAGGCCGGTCAGTGCCGCCTGGACCAGATCACCACGACCGTGATCGACGAGGCCGACCAGATGTCCGACATCGGGTTCCTGCCGCAGGTCAGCGCGCTGCTCGACCAGACCCCGAGGAACGGGCAGCGCATGCTGTTCTCCGCCACGCTGGACAAGGCCGTCGACCGGCTCGTCCGGCGGTTCCTGCACGACCCGGTCACGCACGGCGTCGACCCGCCGACCGGCAGCGTCACCACGATGCGTCATCACCTGCTCGAGGTGGCCGCCGGTGACAAGCTGGCGATCGCGGCCGACATCGCCGCGCGCAACCCGCGGTCCATCATGTTCGTCGCCACCAAGCGTGCGGCGGACCGGCTGGCCACCCGGCTCAGCGCCACCGGCCTTCCCGCCGTCGCGCTCCACGGTGGACGGTCGCAGAACCAGCGCACGCGCGCGCTGGAGCAGTTCCGCACCGGCACGGCCACGGTCCTGGTCGCGACGAACGTGGCGGCGCGCGGCATCCACATCGACGAGCTCGACCTGGTCGTCAACGTGGACCCGCCGGCCGACGGCAAGGACTACCTGCACCGCGGCGGGCGTACCGCGCGGGCCGGCCGGTCCGGCACCGTCTTCACGCTGGTCTTCCCGGAGCAGCGCCGCGAGGTGCACCGGCTGCTCACCAAGGCCGGCATCCGGCCGGACATGACCGCGGTCACGCCCGGTCACCCGGCACTGATTCCCGCTTAAGATCAACAACGCCACGGGGGTACGAGCGCGCGCTCGTACCCCCGTGGCGTTGTTTTTCAGGCTGTTACGGCCGTGCGGCGGCGTACCAGCGGCGTGAGCAGCGAGTCCACGCTGACCCGGCCGGCGCCGACCGCGGCGAGCATCAGCGCGCCGACGCCGAGGACCAGCACCAGCTCCGCGCCGCCCGCGTCCACGAAGATGCCGTTCCCGGCGTGGACGAAGACGTAGGCGCCGAGCATGTTCAGCGCCAGCAGCACGCCGACGACCGGCGTGAGCAGGCCGAGGATCAGCGCGACGCCGCCGCCGACCTCGAGCAGCGCGGCGAACCAGGCGGCCGCGGTCGGCAGCGGGATGCCGACGCTGCCGAAGAATCCGGCGGTGCCGTCCACGCCGTTGGTGACCAGCTTCTGCCAGCCGTGTGCGATGAAGACCGCGCCGATGCCGATGCGGGCGACGAGAATCGCGAGATCGCGGGCCAGGGTCATCAGGGCTCCCGTTCTGGTTGAGCGTTCAACTTTCCGTCCGCCAGAACGTTAGCGGGATCGATGCCCGAAAGCCCGCGATCGTGATTTATCCCCGCACGGGGAACCAAATCCGGCGCTAATGCCTTTGGAGCAGATCCTCGATGCCGGACAGCAGCGTGTCCGCGACGTCGCCGGAGCCGGACAGGCAGCCGGACGCCATCGCGCCGTCCCGCAGCATCACGAAACGGCGGGCCAGCAACGCGGAATCCACGTCCGGCACGCGCACGAACAGCGCGGTGACCGTGTCCAGGAACCACTGCCGGTGCGCGAGGACGGCCCGGTGCACCGGGTGCGCCGGGTCGGGATATTCGGCGACGGCGTTGAGGAACGCGCAGCCGCGGAAACCGGGCCGCCCGATGTCGCCGGCGATCCCCCGTCCTATCCCGCGCAGCACCTCGACCGGCGGCAGACCGCTGGCCAGCACCGTCTCGACATGGCCGCGAATGGCGTGGTCGGCCTCGTTGAGGTAGGCCACGACCAGATCCTCCTTGCCGGGAAAGTGCCGGTAGAGCGTGGCGCGGGTGATCTGCGCCTCCGCCACGATCCGGTCGATGCCGACGGAGTGGATGCCCTCGGCGTAGAAGATCCGGGTCGCGGTGGCGAGCAGCCGGGCCCGCGCTTCGGACGTCCTGGGTTCGCTCATGATCCCATCGTAGCGGATAGAACGTTCGGTCTTGGTGTCTCGCGCGGGCCCGGACGGCCCGCCACGCTCGCGGGGCCCGTCGATGCACCGCTCAGGGCGTGATCAACGGGCGCTCCACGCCCGAAATTTCGTGAAATAGCAGGCTGCTATGCCTTACCGACGACCATCCCAGCGATCCTCATGACGAGCCATCTCCAGCGAGCGGCGACTGCGCCACCCATGGCGTTCCAGGTCCGGCACGTCGTGCAGGTGGGTGACCGGCCCCAGGCACAGCCAGGCGACCGGGCGGATCCCGGCCGGAATGCCGAGCAGCCCCCGGAGGAAGTCCTCGCGGTAGAAGGACACCCAGCCGACGCCCAGGCGCTCCGCGGTCGCGGCCAGCCACAGGTTCTGGATGGCCAGGCAGGACGAGTAGAGCCCGGCGTCCGCGATCGCATGCCGGCCCAGCACCCCCGGCCCGCCGCGCTCCGGGTCGTAGGTGACCACGACCGACAGCGTCGACTCCAGCACCCCGTCGATCCTGATCCGGGCGAACCGGGCCGCCGCCTCCGCGTCCAGCGTGGCCGCGAAGACCTCGCGCTCCTCCCGCACGTGCGCGTGGAACGTCTCGCGCAGTCGCCGATCGCGCACCACCACGAAGTCCCACGGCTGGGACAGCCCCACGCTCGGCGCCGCGTGCGCCGCCGTCAGAATCCGGTCCAGCGTGTCGTCCGGCACCGGCTCCCCGGTGAACTCGCCGCGCACGTCCCGGCGGCGGTGGATGATCTCGTACAGGTCATGACCCATGGCAGGCTCCCGCTGCGCTCCGGCCCCGGGCATGCCGGGGCCACCTCAGCGCGAGGCCGGTCTTCGGACTCCCGGATCGTCACCTCACCGCCCGCCTTCCCAGCCGTCACCGGCCAGTGGCTGCGCTCTCACGCATGGGCGGCAGCTCCCCGGTCACCGCGGCGGGCCCGTGCCGGACTCCCACCGGCTTCCCAGATTCTCCTCACCCGCGAACGGGCCGAGGCACCTCGCAACAGTTCGTGCCACCCGGCAGCCTACGTCAGGATCACCAACTGCCGGGTGGCGCGTGTCATCGCGACGTAGCGGTCCACCGGGGGCCACGACTGGGGGTCGATCAGCACGACGAGGTCGAACTCGAGGCCCTTGGCCAGCTCCGGCGTCAATGCGCGCACCCGGTCCGTACCGTCGAATGCGGGGTGTCCGATGACGCAGGCGACGCCGTCGTCGTGCAGGTGGGCGGACAGGACCAGATCAAGATCTTCGACCTTGGCGTGTACGACCGGGAGCCCGCTGCTGCGGATCGAGGACGGCACGTTCGCGTCCGGGAGCGCGGCGCGGATGATCGGCTCCGCCTCCGCCATGACCTCGGCGGGTGTGCGGTAATTGACGGTCAGCGACGACAGCCTGATGCTGTCGAGGCCGATCCGGGTCAGCCGTTCCTGCCACGACTCGGGGAACGGGCGGCGGGCCTGCGCGCGGTCGCCCACGATCGTCAGGCTGCGGGACGGGCAGCGCAGCAGCAGCATCTGCCACTCCGCGTCCGTCAGCTCCTGTGCCTCGTCCACCACGATGTGCGCGAACGGGCCGGCCAGCGCGTCCGGCTGGGCGTCGGGCAGCACGTCCTCGTTGACCAGCACGTCGTGCAGGTCCTTCTGGACCAGCATCTTCATCAGGCCCTCGCCGTCGTCGTAGGCGGACGAGTCGATCAGGTCGTCGATGACCGTGGCCATCCGCGCCCGCTGGGTGGCGACCGCGGCCTGGCGTTGCCGCTGCCGCTGGTCCGTCCCCGCGTCGCCGAGCCGTTGCCGGGCCGCGTCCAGCAGCGGCAGGTCGGCGGTGGTCCACGGGCCCTTCCTCTGCAGCTTCCGGACCTCGTCCGCGGTCAGGTGCGGCGCGCATCGGCGCAGGTAGGCCGGGACCGACCAGAGGTCGGCGATCAGGTCGGCGGCGTCGAGCATCGGCCAGGCGCGCAGCAGCGTCTCCCGGTCGCGGCGGCGCTCGTCGGCGTCCGCGTCGTCCCGGATCGCGATCAGCTCCTCCCAGATCAGCTCTCGGGCCTCGTTGTGCGGCGTGCCGGCCGCCGCGGCAAAGGCCTCCGCCCAATCGTTCGTGTCCGGCGGCGCCTCGTAGAACCGGACGGCGGCCTCGACCGCGTCGACCATGTCCTTCGAGGACTTGAGGCGCGCGACCTCCGGGTCTTCTTCGACGACGGCCGTCGCGCCCTCCGGGACGAGGTCGCGCAGCGTGCAGGTCTGGACGTCGTCCTCGCCGAGGCTGGGGAGCACGTCGGACACGTACGCGAGGTAGGGCTCGTGCGGGCCGACGAACAGCACGCCGCCGCGCCGCCGGCCGAGGCCGAGCCGTGGGTCGCTGTAGAGCAGGTAGGCGGTGCGGTGCAGCGCGACCACGGTCTTCCCGGTGCCCGGCCCGCCGTCCACCACGAGCGCGCCGCGTGATCCGGCCCGGATGATCGCGTCCTGGTCGGCCTGGATCGTGCCCAGCACGTCGCGCATCCGGTCGGAGCGGGAACCGCCGAGGCCGGCGATGAACGCGGACTGGTCGTCCAGAGCGGCGTGGCCCTCCAGTCCCTCCGCGGTGAAGACCTCGTCCCAGTAGTCGGTGATCCGGCCCCGCGTCCACCGGTAGCGGCGGCGGCTGGCCAGGCCCATCGGGTCCTTGTGCGTACCGCCGAAGAACGGCTCCGCGGCCGGGGACCGCCAGTCGGTGAGCAGGCGTCTTCCCTCGCTGTCGGTCAGGCCGAGACGTCCGATGTAGACGGCCTCACCGGTGACCGCGTCGATCATCCGGCCCAGGCACAGGTCCAGGCTGTAGCGGCGCAACGTCCGCAGCCTGGCCGCGAGCCGTTTGGCCTCCTCGTCCCGCTCCACCGCCTGCCGTCCGCGGCCCGCCGCGTTCTTCCGCACCGCGTTCAGCCGGTCGGACAGATCCTCGATCTGCGCGCGCGTCGACGCCGCCATGGCCGCGAAGTGCCGCTCGTCGTCCGCGATCAGCGTGGGATCCGTCTTCGCCTGCTCACGAAGATCGAAAACGCTGGTGGTTTGCATCGTCGCCAATCCCCCCATGTGCCGTGTTCACGGCTCCGGCCAGCGATTATGCGGGCGAACCGGGGTCTTGCGGCAAGACCCCCTGTCTGATATAGCTTGGAAGTGGCGGAGGACGGTGTCCCGCCTTTTTTGTTTCTCCCCGGCCTGGTCCGGGCCCCGGAGCGGCGTCCCGAATCCACGCCGGAGGAGCCCGCGCGTGCCGGCAACCACGTCGGCGTCGGCCGTCTGCCCTGAACCGCTGCCCGGAGGGCTCAGCGGAGGGTCAGCGGAACACGGCGTTCGGGACCGTCCTCGACGGGGAGCAGCCAGGCCTCGGTGAGATCCGCACGGTAGAGGCGAAGTGCCGCGCCACCGGTGACCTGCTCCGGACGCCAGCCGGGGAATCCGACGGCGAGCGACCGGGCGGAGAACTCCTGCAGCTCATCCGCCAGTTCGTCATCGGGGCAGAGGCCGGCGGTGCCGAGGCCGTAGAAGGCCGTGGCGCCACCCATCGGCACCGTCGAGTCGAACACCGTGACGGCCACCCGGCCGTTCTCCGCGATCAGTGCCGAATGCCGGGCGGTCGGACGGGAGAGCCAGAGCAGACTGCCGATCCCCGGGCTGACGAAGTAGACCGGGCTCACCCACGGTTCGCCGGCCGGGGTAGCCGTTCCGAGTACCGCGTAGCGGTTGCCGGCCAGGATCGCACGCGCCTGAGCAGTCATCTCATCGGTCATGCGATCCACGATGCCGCACGGCGCCCATCGCTGCAGGATGGCGAACGGGCGTGGCCGACGGCGTACCGGTGATCATTTCAGAGGGGGCGAACGCCCCAGCCGGCTTCGCGCTCGGCTCTTGCCGCCGACCAGATCCGTTCGAAGTCCTCTGCGGTGATCGTTTCTATGCGGTACTCGGCGGCGTCCTGTGGCGTGAAGTCGAACGGAGCTTCCGGGCTCACGCCATAGATGCGTTCGTAGTCGCCGACGGCCTGGAAGCCACCGGTGTCTCGCGCATGGAGCGTCTCCGGCAGAGAGGCGGCCGCGAGGACGACGTCGTCACGCTCGCGTTGCTCGACGTGACGCTGGGACCATCGGGACTCATCGAGTTCGTCATAACACCACAGGTCTTCCTCTGCCATGTACCACCGGATGTACGTCGCCACCAGCGCAATATAGGGCCGGTTCGGCAGCCAGTGGCCGCTCCCCCGCTTCAGGCAACGTTCTCGATGGCGGTCCGGCGGGTCGATCACCTGACCACGAGCCCGCCGGCCGCGCACGTCGCGGCTGGTGCCGGAAGGGACGACGGGGATCGCGGGTCTTCCCGGACCACGGCGGAACCGGCTCCGACGCGAAGGGGAAAGCGGAGCGCCAGCGGAGTCTTTGCCCGAAGCGAGGTTTGCCTGCGGGAGCAAACGGGCTGCACCACGCCGGAAGCGGGAAGATATTGATCTATGGGGCTTCTTCGGGGGTGCGGTGGAAGCGGCGCAGCAGGGTGGCCAGCACGCTCATCTCCGCGGCCAGCGCCTCGCGGCCCTTCGGCGTGATCGCGACCCAGGTGCGCGGGCGGCGGCCCTCGTAACCCTTGGTCACCTCGACGAGGGCCTGGCCGGCCAGGACGTCGAGGTGGCGGCCGAGATTGCCGTCGGTCAGCGCCAGCGTGCGTTTCAGGAAGGGGAAGTCGGCGCGGCCGGCCTCGTCGAGAACGGTGAGGAGCGCGAGCCGGGTCTTCTGGTGGACCGCGTCGTCAAGGTTGAGCGCGGGGTGCGGGCCGGGGTCGGCCGCGTCGGGCGGAGCGCTCACGCCGCGGCCTCGCGACGGCGGATGACCAGGCCACCGATGATCATGGCCAAGCCTACCGCCGCGTGGATGGGGAGCCAGAACCAGCCGTTCCCCTCGGGAGAGCTCGCGGCGAGCAGGACGGTGGTGACGCCGCCGGTGATGCCGATGGCGGCGGCCCAGGTGTAGAGCGGGTTGGAGCGCTGCCAGACCGCGAGCGCGATCAGGACCAGCGCGGGCCAGACCAGGGGCATGAAGACGCCGATGAAGAGCGCGGGGATGAAGCCGACGAGCATGATGACCAGGACTACGAGGTACGTCCGGGTGGCGGTGCCGTAGTCGTGCGTGCCCTCGCCGACGCCGTCGCGGAGGGTGCGGCGGCGTGCGGCGAGCCAGAGCGTGACCAGGCCGGCCGCGGTGGCGAGCGGCCAGTAGGCGAGGACCACCAGGTGGTTGCCGCCGGCGCCGAGCAGGCCGGCGAGCAGCGCGACGAGCGGGTAGATCAGCACCAGCACGCCGAACGTGAGCAGCGGGGCGGAGACGATGCGTTGCGCGCCCCGCACCCGGGCCCGCAGCTGTGCGAGATCGTCGATCATCTGGTTCGACATGGGTCAGCTCCCTCGTAGCGATTACTCTGCACTAGAGAGTACTCCATGATGGCAAGGGCGCGGTCAGATGATGCCGCCGTTCGCGCGGACGACCTGGCCGTTGACCCAGTGGCCGTCCGGGCCGGTCAGGAACGCGACCACGGACGCCATGTCCTCCGGCGTGCCGAGACGCTCCAGCGGCGGCTGCTTGGCCAGGTGGTCGACGGTGGCCTGGTCCTTGCCCTCGAAGAAGAAGTCGGTGGCGGTCGGACCGGGGGCCACCGTGTTCACCGTGATGTTCCGGCCGCGCAGCTCGCGCGCGAAGATGAGCGTGAACGCCTCGGCCGCGCCCTTGCTGGCGACATATCCGCCGTAGGACGGGAACTGCAGGCCGACCACCGAGGTCGAGACCATCACGAAGCTGCCGCCGTCGCGCAGCCGGCGGGCGGCCTCGCGCGCCACCACGAACGTGCCGCGGATGTTGGTGCGGTGCATGCGGTCGAGCGCGTCGAGGTCCAGGTCGGCGATGGGCGAGAGCGTCATGATGCCGGCCGAGTTGACGACCGTGTCGACGCCGCCGAACTCCTTCTCGGCCAGGTCGAACAGTGCGGCCACGTCGTGCTCGTCGCCGACGTCGCCGCCGGCCGCGACGGCCCGGCCGCCGGCGGCGGTGATCTCGTCGACCACCTCGGCGGCGCGGTCGGCCTTTCCGGCGTAGCCGACGACGACGGCGGTGCCGCGGGCGGCCAGGCGCAGTGCGACGGCACGTCCGATGCCGCGGGATGCTCCGGTGACGATAGCGACGTGAGTCATGGCCATTCCCTTTCGTATCAGCGCTAACGATGCGCCATAACGTTGATACGACGACCGTAGCACGGATAGTCGCGTGCCGTATCATTGATTTCATGACTGCGATCACGCCCGACCTGCGGGCCGTCATGCTGGAGGCGGCCGAGCGGCAGCTGGCGGCCTCACCGGACCGCGACATCGCCACCCGGGCCGTCAGCGAGGCGGCCGGCGTCACCCAGCCGGTGCTCTACCGGATCTTCGGGGACAAGAACGGGCTGCTGGACGCGCTGGCCGACGACGGGCTGCGGCGGTACGCGGAGCGCAAGGCGGCCCAGGAGCGCACCGGAGACCCGGTGGCGGATCTCCGGTCCGGGTGGGACGACCACACCGCGTTCGCGATGGAGAACCCGGCGCTCTACCAGCTGATGTTCACGCCCAGGCCGCGGTCGCACGCGCAGGCCTGGCGGAAGATCATGGATCTTCTGGAGGCCACGCTGCTGCGCTGTTCCGCCGTGGGCGCGCTGCGGATGTCACCGCAGGCGGCGGCGCAGCTGATCCTCCCGGCCAACGTCGGGCTCGCACTCAGCATGATCGCGCAACCGGAACTCTTTACAGATCCCGATTTATCGGTACGTATGCGCGAGTCCATGTTCGGCGCGGTGCTGACCGAACCGGCCCGCACCGAGGACCGCGAACCGGTGCCGGACGCGGCCCTGCGCCTGCGCTCCCAACTGGCCGTCTCCGGCACGACCACGTTGGAACCGGCCGAGGTCACACTGCTGGACCGATGGCTGGAACGGCTGTCGGCACCTCAGTCGTGAACGTCCGGGCCTCGTTCATGAGCGTCATCGCCTGGTCCACGCTCGCGTCCTGCGCCTCGTAGAACCCCGCCGGCGTCGCCACGCCGACCGTCATCCGGTCGCCCCACCGCTGGAACACCGTCTGCCGCAGCTTCCAGCCGACGACCGCGTCCCGGCGCAGCGCCACCGTGTGCCGGTTGACCGCGCCCCGGCGCAGCACCAGATAAGGCCCGGACATGGTGTGCCCCAGCGCGCGGAACCCGGCCACGGCCAGCAGCAGCGTGACCGGCAACGCGGACAGCGGCAGCGCCCACCACGGCCCCGGGATCGCGCCGCTGAGCGTGAACGCGCCGAGCACACCGGACACGATCACCGGCCCGGCGACCGCGCGGATCAGCAGGCTGGTCAGCGCGCCGCGCGGGTGGCGGCGCAGCGGCGCCTCGAGGGGACGGTGGCCGTCCGTGAGCACCTGCGCCGCGGCCGCGCGCGCCTCCGCCCGGGGCAGGCGGGGCAGCAGCGTCCCGGCGCCGGACTCGGCGCGCAGGCCGGTGGTGATCAGCGACGTCTCGGTGAGCCGCAGCCGGCGCCAGGCCAGCGGCTCCTTGAACGCGACGCCGCGTACCCGCCGGTCGTCGCGCTGCACGGTCCGCGTGTGGAACAGCCCGCGCCGGGTGACCAGCGTGTCCCCCTCGCGGAACAGCGTGAACCGCCAGTTCTCGGCCAGGAACGCGGCGGCGTTCAGCAGGATCCCGATCGGGTAGGCCAGCGCGACGATCCAGACCGGGCCGAGCAGGTGGTACAGCTCGCGTGCGTCCACGTCGAACAGCCGCAGGAACCAGTAGATGCCGAACGCTGGGCCGACCACGGCGAACACGGCCCAGACCCGCGCCGCGTTGTAGAGCACCCAGGCGGGGCGGATGGTCGCGATCGCGGGCGTTTCGGCAGGGCGTTCCACCGCGCCGAGCAGTTCGCCGCGGAGCAGCGCCGCGTCCCGGCGGTCCAGCGCGTCCAGCGAGAACGACGACTCCCGCTCGCCGGTGCCGATGTGCACCACGCGCAGCCCGAACGGCCGGTGCATCAGACGCGCGCCGGTGTCCACGCTGCGGATCCGGTCCCGGGCCACGGTGCGGTGCCGGCGGGCGATCCAGCCGCTGCGCATCTCCACCCGGTCGGGGTGCACGGCGTACCGCGTGGTCAGCAGCCGGACCAGGTCGGACAACGCCCGCAGCACGCCGATCACGGACGCGACCACGAGCGGCCACACCGGGCCGTCGTCGCCGAGGACCACGATGCCGACATATCCGGGCACGGACGTGGCCGCGGCCCTGATCAGGTCGACCCAGACGAGCCGCAGGCTCAGCCGTCTCACGTGGCGTCGCCCGGCGTCGCGGCGGTCACCTGGCGCAGCCGGTCCGCGGTCGCCTCCGCCGTGGCGACGTCCAGGCCGGCGATCGAGATCGTGCCCTCGGACGACGCGGTGGTCACCTTGATCGTGGCCAGGCCGAGCAGGTTCTGCAGCGGGCCGATCTCGGTGTCGATGCTCTGGATCCGGGAGATCGGCACGACCTGCCAGGTGCGGGTCAGCCAGCCCTCCAGCGCGTAGACCGCGTCGTCGGTCGCCTCCCAGCGGTGCACGTGGTACCGCCAGGCCGGCGTCACGGTGGTCCCGATCAGGTGGCTGAGCGCGAGCAACAACCAGATCGGACCGATCCACGGCCGGGCCGCGTCGAAGAACAGCCAGGCCAGGCCGAGCGGCGTCAGGACGACCACGGCCGAGATCAGCGTCTGCAGCGTCCGCCAGATCACGAAGCGCGGATGGACCCGGTGCCGGGGAGGGATCATCACCTCATCGTGACCGACGCCCGCCATCCGCGTGGTCGCCGCCGATCCGGCCGTCACCGGCGACCTGGCCCGCCACGCGACCGCCGTCGGCGACCCGGCCGAGCAACCGCATCGTCCGGCGCTGCTCGTCCGCATCGCCGAACGGCGAACCGACGAACTCCGCGACGCCCGCACCTGCGATCCGGTCCAGCTCGCGCGCGACCTGCTCCTCGTCGCCGATCAGCGCCACGTCCTGCGGGCCGGTCACGCCCTCCCGGTCGAAGACCGCGCGGTACTCGGGCACGCCCGCCGCCATCCCGAACCGGGCCGCGATCCACGCCCGCGCACCGTCCGGATCGCTCGTGACACAGACCGGCAGCCCGGCCACGATCTCCGCGCCGGACGCGCACTGCTCCGCCAGCACACGCGGGCCGGCCATCCAGGTGATCGCGCCGTCCGCGCGCTCGGCGGCCAGGCGCAGCATCGCGGGCCCGAGCGCGGCCAGCAGTACCGGCGGCGGCGTCGTACCCGGGATCACGGTGTCGTGCAGCAGCGGCACGAGCTGATCCAGGTAGTCCCGCATGCGCCGCACCGGGCGGTCGACCGGGAGTCCGAAGAGTCCGCTCATCATGCTGCCGATGCCCAGGCCGATGCCGAGCCGCAACCGGTTGCCGGTGGCGGCCTGCACGCTCAGCGCCTGGCTCGCGAGCGTGCGCGGGTGTCGTGGCGCGACCGGGACGACCGCGGTGCCGAGCGCGATCCCGGGCACCCTCGTGCCGGCCACGGCGAGGCCGGTCAGCGCGTCCCAGCCCAGTGCCTGCGCGGTCCAGGCCGTGCCGATGCCGTGCGCGACCACGTCCGCCACCTGTGCCACCAGGTCATCGACGGTCACCGGGCCGCGTACCTCGCCGACCATCACGCCGATCCGCATCGCCGCCCCCTTCCAAGCGGAGACCTTCTCCGCTTGACTCGGGCTACGATACGGAGACCCTCTCCGAATGACAACACCGGGATGACGATGAGAGCCGACGCCCGCCAGAACCGCGACCGCGTGCTGGCCGCCGCCCGCAACGAACTCGCCGAGCGCGGCACCCAGGCCTCGCTCAACGCGATCGCCCGTCGCGCCGGCGTCGGCCCCGGCACGCTCTACCGCCACTTCCCGACGCTGCAGGACCTGCTGGTCACGATCGTCCGGGACGATGTGGACACGCTCTGCACGCACGGCCGCGACCTGCTGTCCGATCCGGATCCGAGCGCCGCGCTGCGCACCTGGCTGCGGGCGCTGGCCGCGCACAGCACCGCCATGCGCGGCCTGCTCGCCACCGAGCTGCTGACCTCGGCCGGCACCGCGCTCCACGACTGCCACCAGGACATCCAGGCCACCGGCGCCGCGCTGCTCACCCGCGCCGAGGCCGGCCGCACGCCGCCGCTGCGGATCAGCGACGTCCTGACCGCGGTCAGCGCGGTCGCCTGGGCCAGCGAACAGGCCCCGCCGGGCGACGACGCCCGCCTCGACCGCCTCCTCGACCTGGTCATGGCCGGACTTCCATGACCACGAAGGCCTCGCCACCTCTCGACAGTCGAAGCCGCAGCAGCCTATTGCCGGTCGCCGTTAGAGCTTCAAGCACATTTTCCCACTTCGCGGTGGTTGCGGTCCGCGCGCTCCCGCGGGCACCGGTCGTCGCTGGCGCTCCTCCCTTCCGCTGCCGCGCCACACCGGCTCGGAACAAAACCCGCCGGGCGGTTTTCACCCACGGCCGCGCGGCACGGGACGCGCCACGGTCAGCGCGAGCACGGCGGGAGCCGCGTGCTCTTCCCCGCCCCGCGCGGAACCGGCTCCGACGCCAGGAGGCAAGCGGAGCGCCAGCGAAGTCTTGGCGTATGGCGAGGTTTGCCCGCGGGAGCAACGCTGCCGGACCACGCCGGGAGCGGGAACGTGAACTTGAATTTGATCTTGATCTTCGCGAGCCGGCAACGAGCCACCCGGCGCAAGAGCGTCAGGGCCGGGGGTCTGGGGTCGCCCCCAGGCAAGATCAAGCGCCCGCGGGAGCAACGCTGCCGGACCACGCCGGAAGCGGGAAACGATTTGGGTCTTGGTGGTGTGGTGCGGGTGCGGGCGACGTCACGTCCGCACCCGCGGCGTCACCATCGGTGGGCGATGTCCAGCGCGATGCGGCTGTGGGTGGCGGGGCCGGGCAGGGTGAGGATGCGGAAGGGGAGGCGGGCGCGGACGCCGACCGCGAACGTGGAGTAGCCCTCGAAGGTGCCGCCGTAGACGACGTCGCGGAGCGTGTCGTAGGGGACGACGGCGGCTACGTGTTCGCCGGAGATCGCGCCGAAGGTGAGGGACGGGGCGCGAAGGGAGACGCGGAGCCAGGCGGTGCCGGCGGTGTACGGGACGAGGTCGAGACCCTGGCCGTCCGTGAGGACCTGGGTGCCGTAGGCGACGGAGTAGCCCTGGGCGGCGCCGTCGAACTCGAAGACGACGCGGTCCCAGCACTCGTGGCGGCCGGTACGGACGTCGAGCAGTCCGGCCGTGCTCAGGTCGCCGGCGGTCTTCTCGCCACTGCCCCAGGTGATGCCGCAGAACGGGGCGGCGACGGCGGGGATCGCACCACCTCCGGCGACCGCCATCACGACGCCTGCCACCAGCGCCGACACCACTCCTCTGCGGAATGTTCGCATAGCGCACCTCCAGTGCTCGCCTCGGAGGTTATGCCTGCTCACGCATGGTCACATCGACCCGGGAGGGTGCTTCGGCGCGATGATCGGTGGTGGGCCGGGCCGATCGGGCGAGCCCGGCCCACCGGTGGTGTCAGGCGGCGGTGCAGGCGAGCGTGGGCGCGCCGTTCGTGCCGGTCCAGGAGCCGAGGAAGCCGAAATTGGTGCTGGCACCGGCGCCGAGCGTGCCGTTGTAGGACACGTTGCGGGCGGTGAGCGTGGAGCCGGTGCCGGTGATGGTGGCGTTCCAGGCCTGGGAGACGGTCTGGCCGTTCGGGAACGTGAGCGTGACCGCCCAGCTGCTGATCGCGGACGTTCCGGCGGTGACCTTGACGTCACCCTGGAAGCCGCCCTGCCACTGACCGGACGTGGCGTACGTCGCGGTGCAGCCCCGCGAAGGCGCCGGCGTGGTGGGCGTGGGCGACGGCGACGTGCCCGGTGTCGTGGGCTGCACGCCGCCGTAGATCGAGGCCTCGCGGGACGTGGCGCGGATGCCGTTCGTGCCGTTGATGATCCGCTGGCCCCAGGTGGTGATCTGCGCGGGGTCGAAGCTGAGCACCATGTCCAGGATCGGGTCCGTGTTCCCGGACCACGACCAGCCGATGTAGCCGAGCCCGCGCGCCTGGGCCTGCGCCAGGATCGTGGCGTCGTCGACCTCACCGGACGCGAACTGCCAGCCGAACTCGCCGATGACCAGCGGCCAGCCCTTCGCCTTGATCGCGTCCAGGTAGTTGATGATCGAGGCGGAGGTGTTGAAGACCGCGTACATGTGGATGGACAGCACGGTGTTGTGCTGCGTGTCCGCGTCGAGCACGGTCTGCGCGGTGTCGCGCATGACGTACTGCCAGTCCTGGCCCCAGTTCGGCGCGTCCACCATGAGCAGGTGCTGGAAGCCGTTGGCGCGGATCTTGGTCACGGCGGCGGCGGTCGCGGCGGTCCACTGGGCCGGGTTCGTGTTGCCGATCGGCTCGTTGCCGATGTTGATCACGACGTAGCTCTCCTGGCCCACCAGGTTCGCCTTCTGGCTGATCCAGTAGTTGGCGGCCTCGTCCAGCGACGCGGCCGCGCTCTCCTCGCCGTAGCCGGTGGTGTCGTGCACCTCCAGCACGCAGATCAGCTTGTTCTGCTTGCACAGCTGGATGACCGCGGGCACGTCGTTGGACGGGCCCCACCGCTTGCCGGTGCCGAGCACGACACGGATCGTGTTCGCGCCGGTGGCCTTGATGTCCGCGAACGCGCGGGTCTGGCCGGTGTACCAGATGTGCGGATGGTTGATGCCCCGCATGATCAGTTTCTGGCCGTTGGCCTCGACGACGTCGGTGCCGCTGATGTGCAGGCCGACCGCGGCGGACGCCGGCGTGACGACGAGCAGGACGGTGGCGACGGCGGCGGCGAGCGCCGCGCCGATCGCGAGCAGCTTTCTCTTCATGGCCTTCCTCAGACGCAGACAGGTGGAGATGCGCCTGCCCAAGCGCGTGTCGGCACGCGCGACGCATGACATGCAGCCCGGATCGATGCCAAGCTATCGCAGTTTGTCGATGCTTACAACTAAAGCACGCCAGGGTACGGTGAAACCCGATGCCGCAGCACAGACCACGACCCACCCTCAAGGATCTCGCCGCACGCCTGGGGATCTCCGAGACCGCCGCCTCGTTCGCGCTGAACGGCCGGGCCGGCGTGTCCGCGCAGACCCGGCAGCGCGTGCTCGCGCTCGCGGCCGAGCTGCAGTGGTCCCCGCACCACGCGGCCCGCACGCTGTCCGGCAGCGCGTCGATGACGATCGGGTTCGCGCTCACCCGGGACGTGCGCGAGTTCGGCATGGAGAGCTTCTACCTGCGGTTGCTGACCGGCACGCAGTCCGTGCTGGGCGGCGAGGGCTACGGCCTGCTGTTCCAGATGACGCGATCGGTCACCGAGGAGCTGACCGTGCTGCGCCGCTGGAGCGACGAACGCCGCGTGGACGGCGTGATCATCAGCGACCTGCGCCGCGGGGATCCGCGCCCGGCGCACCTCGCGGAGCTCGGGCTGCCCGCGGTGCTGGCCGGCGGGCCCGACCCGCGGAAGCTCATCCCGTGCGTGACCGTCGACGACGGCGCCGCGATCGGGCTGCTGGTGACGCATCTGCGGGAGACCGGACGGCGGCGGCTCGCCTACGTCAGCGGGCCGGCCGACCTGCTGCACGTGCACCGGCGCATCGCGGCGTTCCGGCGGGCCGCGGACGGGGTGCGCGCGCCGCTGGACGTGGTCAGCACCGACTACAGCGACGAGCAGGGGCTGAGCGCGGCACGGCGGCTGACGGCGGAGCGCCCGGATGCGGTGATCTTCGACAATGAGGTGCTGGCGGTCGCGGGGGTGCGGGTGCTGCGCGACGCCGGGCTCACCATTCCCGGGGACATCTCGGTCGCCAGCGTGGAGGACTCGCCGATCTGCACCGCGCTCCAGCCGTCGCTGACCGCGATCCAGCGCGATCCGGCGGTGTTCGGGGAGGCGGTGGCGCGGCGGTTGCTCCGGTTGGTGCACGGCGGTCCGGACGAGGCGGAGGAGCCGCAGCGGCCGGTCATCGCGATCCGGGAGAGCACGACTTTCTAGGTCAGCCCGTGCAGCTCTCCAGCGCCGGCCAGCGACCCGCGCGGAACGCGGCCGGCGGCGCGCCCATCAGCCGCCGGAACTCGGCCGTCATGTGCGACTGGTCGTAGTAGCCGGCCAGCATCGCCACGTCCGGCAGCGGCATGCCGGGATTGTCGAGCACCACCCGTACCCTCGCGATCTGGGTGTAGAGACGCGGCGGCATGCCCACCGCGTCCGTGAAGAGGCCGCGCAGGTGACGCTCGCTGACGTGCAGCCGCCGCGCGGCCTTCTGCACCTGCTCCGGCTGCGCCCCGGATCCCGCGCCGAACAGGGCCGTGGCCTGCCGCAACAGGCCCACCCGCCGGTCGGGCGCCGGACCGGCATCACGCATCAAGACCTCAAAATCAAGATCAAATTCACTCAGCGGTACGGCCCGGTCCGCGATGTCCCGCACAGGGCGGCCGAGCAGTGCATGTCCGAGCCCGGGAGCCACTCGCAGGCGCACGCACCCGGCCGCGGCCTTGACGTTGTGCCAGTAGCGGGCGCGCGTCCGCGGGCCCATCACCACCGGGGCGCTCGTGCCGTCCACGGACCACGACAGCACCGTGCCGTGATCCGGCGCCTCCACGGCCGCGCCCCCGTGCCACCGATGCGGCACCACCCTCGGCGGCCCACTGAACCAGCTGCTCACCGCTCCACCGTAGGCCGCTCCGCCTCCGCGAGCCGCCCCGCACGACGAACCGTGCCGAAACGTCCCAGGCGAGCGGTCGCGCCGTCGGCGTGGCCGGCGGGCGGCCATCGGGCGCGGTCCACCTTTGACGGTCGGCGAGGGCGCTCCCACCGAACCCGCCGGTCCACTTCGGTGCCACGCCGGCTCCCTGAGAGCGACCGGCAATTGGGACCGGCGCCGGGCGCCGAAGCCAGCCGGGCGCCGAAGCCAGCCGGGCGCCGAAGCCAGCCGGGCGCTGCGCGCCCGATATTTCGGCATATCGTGACCAGCGGGAAGGTGGGTCATGATCGTTGTTGCGCTCACTGTCCCTTCCGGCCGGTTGAAAGAGCAGTGAGCGCAACAACGATCTTGGACGTCCATCGCCGCTGTCACGCATCACTATATAGACGGAAATTTCGGGCAGGGAATGGCGCGACTCGTTCGGCGAGCGAAAGCAGAGACGACCGGGTCCGGCATCCATGCCGGTACGGAGGCTAGGCGTCGAGGCCGCGGTAGAAGGTCAGCAGCTCCTTCGCGAGGGTGTCGGGGGCCTCCAGCGCCACGAGGTGGCCGACGCCGTCGAGACGGATCGAGGTGACCCGGTCCGCGACCTGGGCCATGGTGCCGGACGTGAACGGACCGGATCCGCCGTCGACGGCCAGGACCGGCACGGTCAGCTTTCCCTCGGCGGCGATCGACCGGATCTCGTCGCCCTCGCGGAGCATGGAGGCGTAGAACGCGGCGGGCGCGCGCAGGCCGCCGGGGCGGGCGAGGACGCGGGTGAACTCGTCCACGTCACGGTCGGTGATCGCGCCGGGCGTGCCGTTCATGGCGGGGAAGGCGAAGCCGGTCAGGAATTCGCGTTCGCGGCCGGCCAGCAGCAGTTCGGGGATGCCGGGCGCGGCCAGGAAGCCGACGTGCCAGCTGCCGCCGTTGACCACGTCGGCGAGCGTCTCCAGGCCGTACCCCGGAAGGGTGGTCTCGATCGCGGTGAAGCTGCGCAGCAGCTCAGGGTGGCGGGCCGCGAGCCGGAACGTGGGGGTACCGCTGATGTCCTGGCCGGTGAGGTGCACCGGGCCGAGGCCGAGGTGGACGATCAGCGCGCACAGGCTCTCGGCCATGGTGGCGCTGGTGAAGTCGCCGACGGCGGAGTCCCCGAAGCCGGGGAGGTCGACCGCGATCACCCGGTGCTCGGCCGCGAGCAGCGGGATGAGCCGGCGGAAGGCCCACCAGGACTCCGGGAAGCCGTGGACGAGCAGCACGGGCGTGCCACCGGATCCCGCGCTGACCCAGTGCAGGTCGTCGCCGTTGATGGTGGCCGTGTGGTGGGTGATGCCATTGTCCGTCATGCACCGAGACTACCAACCAGGTTGTCGTAGCGTCAACCTGGTTGGCGCCCATTGGGCTGCCGTACCCTGATCGCATGTCGCAGTCCGGTGCCGAGCTCGCGCGGCTCCTCCTCGGTGGTTACCGCAAGCTCGTGGACGCCGCGATCGCCGAGATGGCCGCGCGCGGCTACGAGGAGGTCCGGCCGGTCCACGAGTTCACGATGCGGGCGATCGCGGCCGGCGCCACCACCACGTCCGAGGTGGCCCGCCGGATGTCGGTGTCCAAGCAGGCCGCGGCCAAGACCATCGCAGTCCTGCAGGAGCGCGGCTACGTGACCAGCGCGGCCGACCCGGCCGACCCGCGCCGCAACCGCATCGAGGTGACCGAGCGGGGGTTCGCGATGATGCGCGAGGGCGAGGCGATCTTCGACGACCTCCGGGCCGAGTGGGAGCGACAGATCGGGGCGCCCGCGCTCGCGCTGCTCGAGTCCCAGCTGACCGCGTTCGTCGGGGACTCGGGGATCCGGCTGCAGGAGCCGGGCTGGGCCGCCCAGGCTGCCGGCTGACACGGCCGGATCAGCCGGTGGGTTCGGCGTCCTGCCGGACGTAGGAGAGTCCGACGAGCTCCGGGTCGGCGAAGGCGTAGCCCTCGCAGGTGCCCGCCACGCCGGCGCTCGCGGCCGGCGGAGGCTATGCCGTGGCCACGGTCCTGGAGCGACGGCGCCTGCTCAGGGCGTGATCAGCACGTTGTAGCGGGACGTCTGCGTCGAGTTGAGCGGGCTGCGCAGCTTCTCCGCGCCCAGCAGCCAGCCGTTGCCGGCCCACAGGTCGCCCATCGGGTGGAAGAAGCCGGTGTAGCCCTGCTGGTCCAGGTATCCGGTGCCGCCGGTCGAGCCCTTGACCGTGCGCGGCGGCCAGACCAGCCGGGGGTGCACCCCGACGCCGCCCTGCGGGTAGTAGATCAGCGCGGCGGACGAGGCCGAGGGCTGACCGGGCAGGTTGAACCGGAAGTAGCGGACGGCGAACCCGGCGCCGGAGGAGAGCGCCGGGCAGTCCCGCACGACGACCGGGCCGGTGACGTCGCCGATCAGGCGCGGATCGCTGTAGCTGCCGGAGCCGGGCAGGGCGGCGCAGGACAGGGTGCGGGTCTGGGTTGCGGCCATGGCCTTGACAGCCGTGGCCGGGGAGGGGGCGACGAACAGCGCGGCGGCGGCCGCGATCAGCGCGATCACCATTCGGCGAATTGTCACGGGAAAGCCTTTCAGCATGCGGCCGCGGCGAACGCGGGAAGACGACCGGATCGACATCCGTACCATTCCTGCGCGTATCCGTCCCACGTCACCGAGATGACATCGGTCGACGGCGAATAGGACCGCTCGCTGATCCGCGAACTGCCGCCGCCGATCGTCCAGATCAGCTGCGTCTCCGTGCCGCCGGTCGAATAGGTGAACATGTACTGCGTCTGCACCGGCCAGCCCGTGTTCGTCTTCGGGTAGTCCTTGCGGTAACCGGTGCCGGTCGTCGTGTCGAACGCCCAGATGGAATCCGCCGTCCAGGCGTCCGCGCCGGGGCTGTACCAGACCCTGGTGCCGGCCGGTGCCGCCGAGGCCGCGGCCGGCCCGATCAACGCGCCGGCCGCGACGACGGCCAGCGCCGCAATCGATCGAAGAATGCGAGATCTCAACAGACACTCCCCATTGTCGGAATGGCCTGAGAATAGTCGCCGTATTCTTTCCTCAAACGCTCCGGAATGCATTTTCATCCGTTGGATGACCCTAAGGAGTGATCACCGCTGCTGGTCGACCGCGCGGATCAGGATCTCGTTGACCGCCACGTGCGGCGGCTGCGTCAGCGCGTACACCGTGGCCGCCGCCACGTCCTCCGCCCGCAGCGGCCTCATCGCGGCCGCGAACCGCGCCACCGCCTCCCGGGTCGGCGCGTGCGTGATGTGCGAGGCCAGATCCGTCGCGGTCGCGCCCGGTTCGATCAACACCACCCGCACGCCGCGCGCGGTCACCTCCTGCCGCAGCGACTCGGAGAACGCGTTCACCGCCCACTTCGACGCGTTGTAGACGCCGGTCAGCGCGCCCGCCGTGCGCCCGTCCACGGAGGACAGCTGCACGACCGCGCCGCGGGCCGCCAGCAGGTGCGGCAGTGCCGCATGCGTCATGTAGAGAACGCCGAGCACGTCCGTGGCGATCATCCGCCGCCAGTCCTCGGTGTCCGCGTCCTCGATCGGCCCGAGCAGCATCACGCCCGCGTTGTTGACCAGCACGTCCAGCGCGCCCAGTTCGTCCACGCACCGCCGTACCGCGGCCCGGCAGGACTCCTCGTCCGTCACGTCCAACGCGATCGCGACCGCGGTCCCACCGTCCGCGGTGATCTCCGCCGCGAGCTTCTCCAGCCGCTCGAGACGGCGCGCCGCGAGCGCGACCGCGGCACCCCGCGCCGCGAGCGCACGGGCCACCGCCGCGCCGATCCCGGACGACGCGCCGGTGACCAGCACGACCTGCCCGTTCAGTGAGTCAGTCATGCCCGCCAGCGTGTCGTCCCCGCCCCGGCTGAGGGAGACCGCGCTCCAGGGGGACCCGGCAGGGCGACCTACGCTGTAGGGGTGAGCCTCGGTGAGTTCCTCCGCGCGCGCCGCGAGCTGGTCTCGCCGGAACAGGCCGGGCTCGTGCCCCGCACCACCGCACGCCGCGTGCCCGGACTGCGGCGCGAGGAGGTGGCCACGCTCGCCGGCATCAGCATCGAATACCTGACCCGGCTCGAACGCGGCAAGGACCGCTCCCCCTCACGCCAGGTCATCGACGCGCTGTGCGTCGCACTCCACCTGGAGCCGGAGGCGGTGCGCTACCTGCACTCGCTGGTCTGGCCGATCGCCGCGGCCGATCGTGCCGACGACGAACCCGTACCCGCGCTGCTCCGGGCCCTGTCACGTTTCGAGGGCGACATCGCGTACATCCTCGGCCCACGCTTCGACATCCTGGCCCGCACCCGGGTCGCGGACGCGTTCCTCGGCCCCGCCGTCCACGGCAACCAGGTGGAGCATCTGTTCACCGATCCCACGGCCGCCGACATCTACCCGGACTGGGACGAGGTCGCGACGCAGGCCGTGGCCGCACTGCGCAGCCGGGCCCGCGGCAGCCACGACGACCCCGCACTGCACGCGATGCTCGACCGGCTGCGCGGGGCCAGCGAGCCGTTCGCACGCCTCTGGTCCCGGCACGAGATCCACGGCAGCGTCTCCGGCACGAAGCGGATCGTCCACCCGCGATTCGGCACGATCACGGTGGCCTGGGATGCGCTGACCACCGCTTATCCGGGCGATCAGACGATCGTGCTCTACACGACCGAGCCCGGGTCGGCATCCGAGGCGGCACTGGAGGCGGTGCGCCGCTCCCTCACCTCAGCCTCCTGAAAAGATCAAGATCCAGTTCATTTTCCCGCTTCCAGCGTGGTTGCGGTCCGCACGCTCCCGCGGGCACCGGTCGTCGCTGGCGCTCCTCCCTGCCGGTCCCGCGCGGGGCAGGAAAACCACAGCGTGCACCCGGGACGGCCAACAGCAGAACCACACGCCTATGTCAGCGATATTCGCGAGAGCGGCGATCTGATCGTGAGCCGCGCCGCCTCAAGGAAGCAACGACGGGAATCGCGGCCTTGGGCCGACCCGCGCGAACCGGCTCCGACGGGGCGGGCAAAGCGAAGCGCAAGCGGAGTCTTTGCCCGCCCCGAGGTTTGCCCGCGGGAGCATGCGGGCCGGACCACGCCGGAAGCGGGAAAATGATCTTCCAAGTTTTTGATCTTGCAGTCGACGACCGCCTCGATCACCCCGTCGCTGTTCGCGTTGTGGCGGGGCCGATGAGCGGGGTGATTACTGAGTTTTCGCGAGGGAGGCCGGAGCGGTGGGTGGCGTGGGGCATCTCCAGGAACGTGCTGAAGCGGATGGGGAGGGCGCGAGCGACGGACAGGTCGGTGTGGTCCATGGCCTGGAGGTGGAGGTGGGGCTGGGTGGAGTTGCCGGAGTTGCCGCATTCGCCGAGGTGCTGGCCCTGTGTGACCGGGTCTCCGACGGCGACGGTGAGTGAGCCCTGGCGCAGGTGGACGAGGGCCACGAAGGTGCCGGGGGCGATGGCGATGATCACGTGGTTGCCGGCGATCGCGGGGGTGCCGGCGCGGATTCGGGCGGGCTGACCGAGGGCGTAGGGGATGAGGGCGAGTGGCGAACGGCGGGCGGCGTGGTCGGGCTCGCGGTCGTGGGCGGCGACGACCGTACCGTGGGATGGGGCAAGGATGGGGCGGCCGAAGGCGACGAAGCGGGTCGGGGGCTCGGTCGCCAGGATCGTTCGCCAGTCGACGCGGTGGGCGGTGCGGTGGGTGTCGTCGACGCCGATGAAGTCTATGGCGTAGCGGGACGCCATCAGGTCGGTGCCGTGGCTCGGCACGCGGCGGGCGGGGCTGTTGCGGGCCCGCCAGCGGCCGGTGAACGGTAGGGCGAGCAGCACCTCATCCATGCTCTGCCACGGTAGCGGGTCAGTGCTTAACGGTCGCCTCGGCGTGGCCGCGGTAGCCGACGGCGCCCTCGCCGACGGTCTGGTGGGTGCCCAGGAAGCCGGCGCCGGAGGCGGTGAACGCGACGGTGCCGGTGTTGCCGCGCTGGTCGCGCCAGCTGAGGCGGGTCAGTTGGACGCCGTCGTGGCCCGCGGCGATGTCGATGTGGCCGCCACGGTGCCAGCCGCCGCCCCAGCCGGCCTCGACTCGGAAACGCTGCGGGGGCGCGCCGGCCTCGGGGGCGTCTGTCTCCCAGCGGGCGATCAGGTCGCCGCGGAACTCGTGCGGTTCGGTGGCGCCGGCGGGGCGGCACCAGCCGTAGAAGCCGTGCAGTTCGGCGGCGAACGTGACGGCGTACTCCGCGCCGGTGGAGTCGGCCCAGGCCAGGTGCTCCAGCGGGCTGTGCTTGCCGGCGTCGACGAAGGCGAGGATGGACGCGCCGGGCTGCCAGTCGTCGTCGATGAGTGTGCGCGTGGCGTACCGCAGCAGGGGTTTCTCGAAGGCGCTCAGGTCGAGCGCGTGTGCGGCCCTGTCGCGCTCCCACACTGAGTCGATGGTCAGCTGGTAGAGCCAGAGCATGCTGCTCGCGTCGGCGGCGCTGGCCAGTCGCAGCCGGTTCGGGCCGGCGCGCAGCACGCCGGCGGGCACGACGAAGTCCATCTGCTGCGGGATGTCGCCGCCGCCGGGGATCCGCCAGCCGTGGATGACCGGGCGCTCGTTGACCACGATGTCCAGCGGCGCGTGGCCGATCTGTGCGCCGAGCTTCGACACCAGCGCCCGGATCCGCAGCGTGGCCTCCAGGTGCGCGTTCTCGGCGGGCATCTCGAACGTGACGATCACCGCGCCGTCCGCGTTCAGCTTGAGGTGGTCGCGGGCCGGGTACGCGTTCTCGGTCTCCAGGCTCGCGTTGCCGGTCAGCGGCGGCTGCTGGGCGAAGCTCACATAGGTCGGTTCCATCGCGCCAGTGTAGGAATGGGCCTTCTTCAACGCGGTCCCAACCCGTGTGCGCCCGTCCCGCTCGCCAGGCCGGACGTTGCCCATTGCCGGTTCGTCCTAGAGTCCGGGCCGTGCGGGCGCGCAGGATCGGCGGCATGATTCTGGTTACGGGTGCTACCGGCACCATCGGGCGGCATGTGGTGGAACTGCTGCTGGGGCGCGGGATTCCGGTCCGGGCGATGACCCGTTCCCCGGAGCGGGTCGTGGCGGCGGACGGGCTGGAGGTCGTCGCGGCGGACTTCGAGGATCCGGCGTCGCTACGCCGGGCCGCGGCGGGTGTCTCGGGCGTCATGCTGATCACGGCGCCGCAGGAGCCGACCGCGCGGCACGACATCGCGATGATCGACGCGGCGCGGGACGCCGGGGTCGAACGGGTCGTGAAGCTGTCCGCGATCGGGACCGGGGAACGGTACGCGGGTGGCGTCATCGGCGAATGGCATCTGCACGGTAAGGACGCGCTGCGGGACAGCGGGCTGGGCTGGACGATCCTGCGGCCGTCCGTGTTCGCGTCGAACATGCTGTGGTGGGCTTCGGCCATCGCGAACGGCGCGCCGATCGCGGACACCGTGGACGGCGCGCGGCAGGGTGTGGTCGATCCACGGGACGTGTCCGCGGCCGCGGCCGCGGCGCTCACCGGGGACGGGCACGGCAAGGCGGTCTACACGCTGACCGGGCCGGAGCCGATCAGCGTGGGTGAGCAGGCGCTCGTCCTGGGCGAGGTGCTCGGCACGGACGTGCACGTCGAGACCGCGCCGCCGCCGGACGCCGCGTGGGCGGCCGGGATCGCCTGGTCGCGTGACGGCCGCAACGCGGTGGTCACCGGCGACGTCGCGCGTCTGCTCGGCCGCCCGCCGGCGTCGTTCCGCGCCTGGGCCGAGGACCACCGGGACGCGTTCCGCACCGCTCGGTGATCAGGCCGCCGAGGCCAGGTCGTCCGGGAAGTCGCGGCCCAGCTCGCGGAGCACGTCAATATTGAGCTGGTACGCGATGGCCGCCTCCGCCGCGAGCCGGTCCAGTTCCTCCGGCGCGTACGGCAGCGCGTCCAGCCGCTCCCGGTAGACGTCCTTGTAACCACGCGGGTCCGCGATCCCGTCGAACACGTAGAACGACGTGCCCGTCCCGTAGGAGGATCGCAGCGCCGGCCCGAGCATCAGCCCGCCGGACAGGTCACCCAGGTAGCGCACGTAGTGATGGGCGATGAACCCGGCCGGCCACTCCGCGCACGCGCCGCGCAGCCGGTCCGTGTACCGCACCGTGGCCGGCAGCGCGGTCACCTCGCCGGCCCACCCGCGGCCGAGCAGCTCACGCAGGTCGGCTTCGAGCGCAGGCAGCCGGTCCAGCGCCGCATCGACGAACGCGCCCGCGACCGGGTCCGCGCGCATCCGCGCACCGGCCTCCTCCAGCTCGCGGTAGATCAGATAGTGCTGGCTCACCAGCGCCGCGAAGCCGGCGACCGGGACTGCGCCGGCCGCGAGCCGGGACAGGAAGCCGGTCGACTCCGCGTCGCGGTGCGCGGTGGCGGTGGCCTTGCGAAGCTCCAGGGCGAAGCCGGTCATGTCAGATCCTCCGATGGGACGGTGACGGGCAGGACCAGCGGCCTGCCCGTGCGGGGATGCGGCATGACCTCTATGTCGTGCCGGTACACCTCGGTCAGCAGTGCCTCGGTGAGCACCTCGGCGGGCGTCCCGTCCGCGCGGACCCGGCCGGACGCCATCAGCACGATCCGGTCCGCGTGCGCGGCGGCCAGCCCGAGGTCGTGCAGTACCACCACGACCGCATCGCCGCGGGCGGCCCGGGTCCGCGCGGTGCGCAGCACGAGTTCCTGGTGGCGCAGGTCGAGCGCGGCGGTCGGCTCGTCGAGCAGCAGCACGGGTGCGCCTTGGGCGAGCACGCGGGCGAGCGACGCGCGGGCCTGCTCGCCGCCGGAGAGCGCACGGAACGGCCGGTCCGCGAACGCGGTCATCTCGGTGGCGTCCAGCGCCTCGTCGACACCATCCATCGTGGACCAGGGCGCGCGTCCCATCTCCACGACCTGTCGTACCGTGAAGGGGAAGGTGACCGTGTTCTGCTGCGGCAGCATGGATCGCAGACGCGCCAGCTCGATCGGCCGATAGTCGCTCAGCACCCGGCCGTCGAGCATGACTGAGCCATCAGACAGAGGAACGTCGCCGCACAGCGCGGCGAGCAATGTGGACTTTCCCGCCCCGTTCGGGCCGATCAGCGCGACCACCTCGCCGCGCGCCACCGACACCGTGACGCCGTCCACGACCGGACGGCCGCCGAGCGATACACGCACTCCGGAAGCGGTGATCATCCCCAGCCTCCCGCGCGGGCCCGGGTGCGGCGCAGCAGCCAGAAGAAGCACGGGCCGCCGACCGCCGCGGTGAGCAC
Source organism: Catenuloplanes japonicus (assembly GCF_000717135.1). Lineage (GTDB taxonomy): Bacteria > Actinomycetota > Actinomycetes > Mycobacteriales > Micromonosporaceae > Catenuloplanes > Catenuloplanes japonicus. The sequence continues at coordinate 22,668 of NZ_JNXY01000030.1, read as the reverse complement.
GCCGAGCGGCAGCTCCTGATATTCCAGCAGCGTGCGGGCGAGCAGGTCGCCGAGCACGACCACGATCGCGCCGCCGAGCGCGCTGGCCGGGATGAGCACGCGGTGGCCCGGCCCGGCGACCATGCGCACCAGGTGCGGCACCACCAGGCCGATGAACGCGATGATCCCGGTGAACGCGACCGCCGAGGCGGTCAGCAGCGCGACGACCACAATGGACGTCCGCCGTAGCCGCTCCGTGTCGACGCCGAGATGCCGGGCCGGGCGCTCGCCGAGCGAGAGCAGATCCAGTTTCCGGGCCAGCAGCGCCGCGACCGTGATGCCGAGGATCGCGCACGGCCCGGCCACCGTGACCGCGGCCCACGTGGCGGACGCGAGGCTGCCCAGCTGCCAGAACGCGATCGCCCGGACGCCGTCGTCGTCGGTGAGGAACATCAGCAGCCCGAGCAGCGCGCCCGCGGTCGCGTTCACCGCGACGCCGGTCAGCACCAGCGTGACCACCTCGGTGCGCCCGCCGGACCGCGACATCGCGTAGACGGCCGCGGTGGTGAACAGCCCGCCCGCGAACGCGGCCACCGCCACGGTCCACGGCCCGAACAGCGACGCGCCGGACACGATCGCGGCCGCGGCACCGACCGCGGCACCGGACGACACCCCAACCACGCCGGGCTCGGCCAGCGGATTGCCGAACACGCCCTGCATCAGCGCGCCCGCGCAGCCGAGCGCGGCACCGACGATCGCGGCCAGCACCACGCGCGGAAACCTGACCACCCACAGCGCGTTCTCACCCTGCGCGACGGACGGCAACGGCCCGGCCTCGAGCCCGATCCGGTGCAGAATCGAACCGACCACTTCGGACGGTGAGATCGGCACCTGCCCCGACCCGGCCGCGAACACGCCGACCACCAGCACCGCCACAGACAAACCCACGATCAAGAGCGATCCAGCGGTACGGGTCCCCGTAACCGATCCGGCCGAGCGCAGACTCAGCCGCATGGTGCGTAGACCGCCTCGGCCAGGGCCTGGATCGCGCGGCCGGTGCGGGCGCCGAAGTTGAGCAGGATGCCGTCCTCCATGTCGACGACGCGCTTGTTCACGCCGGCCGGCGTCTGGGCCACGCCGGGGAGTGTGAGAAGGCCGTCGACGCCGCCGACCGAATTGAGGCCCTCGGTCATCACCAGGATCACGTCCGGGGCCGCGTTGATCAGGCCCTCGCTGGTCATCGGGCGGAACTTCTCCAGCCCGATCGACGTGCCGGCGTCGACCGCGCCGATCGCCTGGATCATCGAGTCCGAGCCCGCGCCCTTGCCGCCGATCAGGTAGACGCCGGCACTGCCGCGCACGTAGAGGAACGCGATCCTGGGCGGCTGACCACCCTTCGGCGCGCTCGCCTTCGCCGCGTCGATCTCGCCCTGCACGCGGGTGACCAGGCGCTCGCCCGCGTCGGCCACGCCGAGCGCGGCCGCGACCGCGCGGATGTGCTTCGGGACCGCCTCGAGGCTGGCCTCGTCGTCGATCATCACGACCGGGATGCCGGAGTCGCGCAGCTGGTCCAGGACCGCGGCCGGGCCGATGCTGTCGTCCGCGATGACCACGGTCGGGTCGAGCTTGAGCACGGCCTCGGCGCCGAGGTCGTGCCCCTGCGGCGTGACCAGCGGCAGGTGCGCCGCGGCCGGGAACGTGGTGGAGGTGTCCCGGCCGACCACGCTGCCGCCGAGTCCGAGGCTGAACACGATCTCGGCGAGCGAGCCGTAGAGGTTGACCGCGAGGATCCGGCTCGCGTCCGTGACCGTGACCTTCTTTCCGTCCGCGGAGTCCACGACGGCCGGGAGCAGCGGGGACGGCTTCGGGTCCAGCGGTGAGATGTCGTCGCTGTCCAGCTTCGCGGTGACGATGCCGCAGTCCCCGCCCGCGGACGAGCTGGAACCACCCGCCTCCGCGACGGTGGTGCAACCGGCGGTGGCGAGCAACGCCGCCGCGGCCGCGATCGTGGCCAGCTTGCGCACGACGAACCCTCTCCCGTGGTGATGTCCGGATAGACCCGACCGGCCGCCGGCTGAGCGGTCGGACAGGGGACTGATGACTGAGCCGTCAGGCAGGTTGGTCATGACTGAGCCGTCAGGCAGCGTTTCGAGGACTGCGTCGTCAGGCATGGCGCTCATGCCGCTGCCTCGGCCCGGCGGTTCTCGCGACGGCGGCGCAGGCGGCCCACGATCGCGGCGACGACGAGACCGGCCAGGAACGCGCCGCCGACCGCCCACCAGTGACCGAGCGGGGTCGCGGCGCTGACCCGGTGGAGCGGGTTCGCGCGGCCCGCCATGGCCGCGGGCTCACCGGTCGGCGGCAACGAGGCCGTGGACAGCGCGGTCGCGGCCGGCGCACTCGGCGCGGCGAACGTGCGGCCGGGCGTCACCGCGGCCGGGTTCGCTCCCCCGACCGGCACGGCGCCCCCGCCGTTGTTGGTGGCGCCTCCGCCGCCGTTGTCGGTAGCGCCGCCGTTGGATCCGCCGCCGTTGGATCCGCCGCCCTCGCTCGTACCCCCGGCGGGTGTGAAGGTGATCGGGATGCGGACGTCCTGGGAGCGGTCCTCGGTGCGGGTGTGGTCGTTGCGGGTGACGATGGCGCAGGTCTTGACCGTGCAGTCGACGGACCCGATCGCCGGCACCACGCGGATCGAGGCGGAGAACGAGCCGCCGGCGCCGTACGGCGTGGTCAGCCCTTCCGCGTACGACGGCGGGTTGGAGGAGATCCAGACGGACGCGCCGGAGCTGCCGGACGTGTCCGCCCCCCCGCCGCACGGCGTGGGCAGCGCGCCCGGTCCGTTGTCCACACAGAACGCGACGTAGATGCCCTTGGTCTCGTCGTAGCCGCGGCCGGAGACGGTGACCGCTTCGCCGGCCCGGTTCAGCTGCGCGGACTTGGAGGCGGTCAGCCGCTGTCCACCGGGCCCGCTCGCGCTCGTGTCCGCGTGCGCGGGCGACGCCGGCAGGACCACGACAGCGAGCACCAGCGCCGCGGTCAGAACGGTCCTGATCTGCACAAACCCTCCCACGCTTGAACTGCAAGTTAGGCGAGGCTAACCTAAACCTCGGCGCGATGCACCGGTGGGTCTGCTCACAAAAGTTGATCATTTACTTCGCGGCTTAGGCAAGGCTAACCTAACTGCCGCCGGGCCCCAAGCGCCGGGCGAGTTCCACCTTCGAGCAATCTGTCCGAAAGGGACACTCATGGCCCTGAAGACCGGCCCGAGTCGGGTCGCGTACTGGGCAACCGCCCTGACCATCGGCGCAGCCTCGGTGCTGACCGCCGCCTCCCCCGCCTCCGCCGCCCCCGCCGACGTCGCCGGTGGCAAGCTGGACTGGGGTTTCAAGGCGTCGTTCCGCGCCTACGTCGGCTCCGGCAACGGCAACCCGCCGATCGCCGCCAGCAACGGCGCCACGATCGACACGGACGGCACCTTCGACTTCCCGGCCACCGGCGGCACGTTCGACGCCGCGGCCGGGACGGCGACGGTCAACTACGGGGGGACGGTCGTCTTCTCGTACCCGGCGCACTTCTTCACGATCACGATCGCGAACCCGACCGTGGTCGTGGGCGCGAACGGCGCCGGCACGCTCCTCGCGGACGTGGACCTGACCGGCATGGCCGAGCAGCACCTCGACCAGGCCGAGGTGGCGACGCTCGCCGTCACCAACCCGACCGTCGACGGCGGCGCCGTCACCTGGACGAACCTCGCGGCCACGCTCACCGACGCCGGTGCCAGCGCGTTCAACGGGTTCTACGCCGGCGGCACCTCACTCGACCCGGTCACCGCCTCCGCGTCCGCCTCCTCCACGCCGGAGGAGCCGGAAGAGCCCGAGGAGCCGGGCACGCCGGGCGGCGGCAGCGCCACCCAGCAGATCACCGCGGCCGTCACCGGCGGCGCGCTGACCCTGGCCGCGTCCGGCACGTCCGTGGCACTCTCGGCGGCGACGCCGGGCGCGACCGCCACCGGCTCGCTGAACCCGGTCACGGTCAGCGACCTGCGCGGCACCAACGCCGGCTGGGACCTGGTCGGTCAGGTCACGGACTTCACCAGCACCGGCGGCGGCGTGATCCCGGCCGACAACCTCGGCTGGACCCCGACCGCGTCCGTCGTCACCAGCAGCCTCAAGGCCGCCGGTGGCGTCACCGCCGCGGTCAGCCCGGGTTCGCCCGCGGCGCCGGGTGCGGGCAGCGGCCTCGGCGCGAGCCGGGCCCTGTGCAAGGCCGCGGCCGGCAGCAGCCTCGGCAGCTCCACCTGCGGCGCGGCGCTGAGCCTCGGCGTGCCGGAGTCCAGCGCGGCCGGCTCCTACGCCGCCGTGCTCACGCTCACGCTGGCCTGAGTTAGCGCTCAGCCGGGCAGGGTCCCGCGGGCTTGGCCACGAGCGGGATCCGTGCTGCGCTCCGGCGCGGCCTACGCGCCTTGACACGGCGCACGCGCTCCGGCGCGGCCCTGCCTGACGCAGGTTCGTCCTGTGAGCAGGCACAGATCGGCCCCGGCGGCGCCGGCCCCCTCCCCTGGGGCCGGCGCCGCCGGGTTGGATCCATCCCACCACATTGGAGCAATTCCGCCGTGACCACTCTCCGACACCTCCGCCGCGCGGCCACGGCGCTGCTCGTCTCCTCCATATCCGTGCTCGCCGTGCCTGCGGGTGCGTCGGCAGTTCCGGCCACCGCTGCGGTCCCGGCGACCGCTGCCGTCGCCGCGGCCTTCCCCGTCGCCATGGCTGCGCCCGGTGACGCGCGGTGGGCCGTGCAGCCGTCCACGGACAGAGGGCCCGACGGCCGGGACTACTTCATCTACGACAACGCGCCCGGCACCGAGCGGACCGATCACCTCGGGATCACGAACCTCACGGACACACCCCAGACCTTCACGGTGTACGGGACGGACGCCTACACCACCGCGGACGGCGCGTTCGCGCTGCTGCCCGCGTCCCAGTCGCCGGCCGACGTGGGCTCCTGGGTGACGCTCGCGTCCCGGGCCTACACGGTGCCGGCGAACACCCGCCTGGACGTGCCGTTCCGGCTGAGCGTGCCGGGCAACGCCTCACCGGGCGACCACGCGGGCGGACTGGTCGCGTCGATCGCGGAGTCCGCCACGGACGCGAACGGGCAGACCGTGCTGGTCGACCGTAGGATCGCGGTCCGCATCTACCTGACCGTGGCCGGGCCGGCCCGGCCGGAGATGACGATCGACGGGCTGCGCGTCGCGCACACCCAGCCTGTCAACCCGGCCACCGGCGGCACGACCACCATCACGTACCGGCTGCGCAACACCGGGAACCTGCGGCTGACCGGCGCGTCGACCGTGCGGGTGACCGGGCCGGCCGGCTGGCGGCTGGCGGCCACGGACACGCTCGCGGTCCCGGAGCTGCTGCCCGGCAGCGAAATCACCATCACCGAGCAGATCACCGGCGTGCAGCCGGCCGGGCTGCTCACCGCGACCGTCTCCGTCGTGCCGTCCACACCGGACACGCTGCTCGGCCCGGTCACACTGGGCGCGTCACTGTGGGCACCGCCGTGGGTGCTGATCGGGCTGCTGGCGCTGCTGCTGATCTGGGCTCTCTACAGGCTCGTCCGGTACGTCCGTGCGCGCCGGAAGGCGGCCAGGCCGGCGCCCGAGGTCGTGGAGACCGTCGAGACGCCGGCCTGACCGCTCAGTCGAGCCAGACTGCGCTGTCAGTCAGGAACGCTCTATGCCCGAAGCCCACGCGGCCGGTCGGCACCGCTGTCCGCCCGCTGCCGGCCGGCACCGCCCGGCCGCTCACGGCGTGATGGGCTCGGTCGCCACTGCCGGTCCGGGCCAGACCATGTCGATCTGGCGCTGGAACACGTGGTAGCCGGCCCGGTCGAACGCGGCCGCCATCGGCGCGTTCCCCACGTCCGTGGCCGCGCGCACGTGCGGCACGCCCTGCTCCGCCAGCAGGCGCGTGCCCTCGGCCAGCAGGTCGTCGACCAGGCCGAGTCCGCGCTGCTCCGGCACGACGCCGATGTACGCGATGATCGGGTTGTAGCCGTTGTGGCCCGGCAGCACGAACCCGGCCGCCGTCCCGTCCGCCAGCACGCCGACCCGCCACCACTCCCGCGGACTGGGGTAGCGCAGCAACTCCTCGTGATATTGCGCGCGCGCTGCCTCCGCCGCGGACTGACGGGTCAGTTCGTCCCGGCCGTGCGCGTCCAGCGTCCCGTCCATCACCCGGGTCATCAGCCCGATCAGCTCCTCCGCGTCCCGCGGTTGACGGAACGTGAGACGCCCGCGCGGCAGCGGCACCGGCGACGTGGCCGGCCAGTGCAGCCGCAACCGCTCCACGAACAGCCGCCCGCCGAGTCTTTCGATCGCGTGCATCCGCAGCAGCGTCGGGGCGGGGCCGGTCTCCCGCCAGTCCGGCGCCACGAACCTGGTGTACTCAGGTTTGCTGCGCAGAGCGGAGTGGGCGCGCTCCAGGAGTCGTACCCCGTCATCCAGATCTTGTTCTTCTGCGACATCGAAGATGTCGGTGACCATCGGCTCCGGATCGCCGGGCCGCGACCAGAACCCGGCGCGCGCGACCAGCCGGCCGTCACGCAACGCCACCCACAGCCAGTGCGGATGCCGCCGCCCGGCCTCGAGATCCTTGGCGACCTCGTCGTTCAGCTGATACGGCAGGCCGTTGAAGAGATCGACGTCCTCGGGCCCGGTGATGGTGCGAATTTCGAGCGTCACGTGCTCTCCCAGAAAGGATGCCCGTGGCCCTACACGGTCTCCCGGAAGGGCACGAGCGGCATGATCATGCGGAACATCGCTGCGCCTCCCTCCTGCTCGTAGGTCCGCTCTGTCTACCCCGCGCCCACCGGCCCCCGCAACCGATTATCCAGCCGCTAGGGTGCGCAGATGACAGGCGTCGAGGAGCCGGCGCACGCCCGGCTGCGATCGGCCGGAACGCCGGACACGTTCCGGGACGAGGCGCTGCCGTTCCTGCGTGGTGAGGAGTGAACCGGGACGTGGTGCTGCTCGGGCTCGCGGAGAATCCGGCGCTGCCGGAGGCGTTGATGCGCAGGATGATCGGGCTCGAGTTCGCGGGCGGCCAGATCGCGAGACGGCCCGATCTGCCCGGCAGCCTGATCGCCGAGATCATGGCCTCCGGCGACGAGTGGTTGCTGCGCGCGCTGGCGCGCAATCCCAGGCTGTCGTCGGACACCCGGCTCCGTCTCGCCGCGCACCATGATCCGCGTGTCCGCGAGGCGCTGGCAGCTCCGGCGCTGTCCGCCCCCGATCGATGATCACAATTCGGTGCTGCCGTTCGCGGCTGACGCCCGGGTGGGCGTTCTTCTCGCCCGCGACCCTGCCCCGGAGGTCCGGGCCGCGGTCGCGCTGTTCTGGAGCGACATGCCGGATGACGTCTCCCGGGCGCTGCTCACCGATCCGGTCGAGAAGGTCCGCGCCGACTGGTTCCGTTACCACCCGCGCCGGACCCCGCCGGCAGACCTGATACCCGGCCTGCTGGACGACCCGGCCACCCGCGCGGCCGCGATACGGCACGCCACGCTCACCCCGCCGCTGATGGAACGGCTGGCGGCGGACCCGGACAGCGACGTGCGGCGCGAGCTGGCCGCCGTGCGCGGGCTACCGGCCGCGCTGCGTGACCGGCTCGCCGAGGACAGGTCAGCGCGGGTCCGGCTGGCCGTCTTCACCCGATCGGACACGGCTTCGGCGATGCGCCGGCACATCCACGACGCCATTCTGGGTGGCGCCGCGGCTGCCGACTGGAATCGTGACATGGACGACGCGGAGCTCGAGCAGTGGATCGAGAACGAGTACGCGGTCACCGAACTGGCCATGCTGCACCTGCCCTGGGTGACCGCCGATCCGCTGCCGCACGTGTCCTCGCCGTACGCGTGCTTCCGGCGTTCCGCCGCCGCCCACCCCGCACTGCCGCCGGAGGTCGTCCGCCGTCTGCTCGACGACGAGGACAACAGCGTTGCCGTCGCGGCCGCGCGATCTGCGCCGCATCTGGTGGATCCGGCCACAGCGGAACGCATCGAGCGCGAATACCGGCCCGCGAAACGCATGCGGTGGCGGCCGGCCGACGATCTCGGCTTCCCCACCGAGTCGCTGCGCCGGTTCGCCACCGACGACGACCCCCGGGTGCGCTGCCTCGCGCCGCGCGATCCGGACCTGCCCGCGGAGATCATCGTCCGCCTCGCCGGCGACCCGGACCCTCAGGTCCGCGCCGCTGTCGCCGCCCATCCACGGCTGCCCGGACCCGTGCTCGCCCGGCTGCTTCACGACGACGAGAGCTGGGTTGCACGCGCCGCCGCGGCCGCGCCCGCGCTGCCGGTGTCCGAGATGGAGCGGCTGGTCCCCGGAGAGCGGTCAGGCGGGTTCTGGGACCGCGCCCGGGTCGCCGCCGGGATCGTCCGGGGACGGCTCGATCGGGGGCGGCGGTAGCGTGTCGGGGGTGTCGGGGAGCAGCTCGCCGGCATCGTCCGGGGCGGGCTCGTTCGGGTCGATCAGCGGGAACGGGTCTGGTTGTGCCATGACCCCAGATGCCCGGAACGACGCGTCACAAACCATAGCCGCGCTGCAGCAGCGCGCGGCGCAGTGACTTGAGTGCGTAGAACGTGCGGGACTTGACCGTGCCCTCGGGGATGCCGAGCACGCCGGCCATCTCGGCGACGGTGCGTCCCTCGAAGTAGGTGCCGACGAGCATGCGCCGGGACGTCTCCGGCAGGGATGCGAGCGCGGCGCGCACCTCCATGCGGTCGAGCGCGCGCTGGGCGGTGTCCTCGACGCGCGCCCGGCCCTCGAGGTGCTCGTCGCTGACCTCGGTGACGCGCACGCGTGCGGCGCGCAGGTGGTCGATGGCGATCCGGCGCGCGACCGTGAGCAGCCACGCCCTGTTCCACGTGCCCTCTGCGTTGCGGGCCTCGGGGTGCTTCCAGGCGCGGATCGCGGTCTCCTGGAGGATGTCGGCGGCCTGGTGCACGTCGCCGCCGGTCACCCGTGTGAGCGCGGCCATCAGCGCCGCGCCGTGCTCCCGATACAGAAGCTCAAGGCCTTCTGATATCTCCGAGCCTGCCCGCATCACACGAACTTAGGACGTGACCGCCTACGCGTCGTCACCCGAGAGCGGCATATGCACATACCCCTCTGGAGGTACGCCGCAGTCCTTCCACGGGGAGACGCGCGCGGGGATCCACTCGCGATAGCGTCTGTGACGTGCGGAAATTGTTCATCCCGGTGCTGGCCGACGTGTTGCTGACGGTGGCGCTGACCGTGCTGACCACCGCCAACCTGGTCACCCAGAGTGATGGCAAGCCACACTGGCTGGCAACACTGCTGGCGTTCCTGACTGTGGCGCCGATCGCGTTCCGGCAGTGGGCGCCGGTGGGCACGTTCGCGGTGATCGTGGTCGCGCTCGTGCTCTACAGCACGCTCGGCTTCGGTGCCTGGCCGAACACCGGCCTCGGCATGGTGGTCGGGCTGTTCACCGTCGCCGCGATGCGCAGCCGGCTCGCGGGCACGACCGCGTTCGTGGTCACGCTGCTGTCCGTGGTGGTGGCGTACCGGACGTTCCCGGTGCCGCTGGCCGTCTCCGACATCCTGCAGTCCGCGCTCGCCATGTCCGTGGCGTGGGCGGTCGGCGACAGCACGCGCCGGTGGATGCTGCGCACGGAACGGCTGGCCGCGAAGGCCGTTTCGGCGGTGGCGGAGGAGCGGGTGCGGATCGCGCGCGAGATGCACGACATCGTCACGCACCACATGTCGGTGATCTCGCTGCAGGCCGGTGTGGCGGAATACGTGCTGGACACCGACCCGCCGACCGCGAAGGCCGCGATCGCGACCGTGGGCGACGCCAGCCGCGAGGCGCTGTCCGAGATGCGCCGCCTGCTCGACGTGCTGCGCATCGAGCAGGACGCTGATCCGTTCAGCCCGCAGCCGGGCCTGGCCGATCTCGGGGAGCTGGTGTCGCGCACCCGGTCGGCCGGGCTCTCGGTCACGCTCACCACCACCGGCCAGGTGCGCCAGCTGGCCGCCGGCCCGGATCTTTGTGCGTACCGCGTGGTGCAGGAGTCACTGACCAATGTGCTCCAGCACGCCGGTCCCGCCACCGCCACGGTCGAGGTGGAGTACGGCGAGTTGACGCTCACCGTGATGATCACCGACGACGGCGTGAAGCCCTACAACCCGGCGCCGTCGCCGGACTCGCACGGCATCCGCGGCATGCGGGAGCGCGCGGAGCTCTACGGCGGCGTGCTCACCGCGGGCCGGTGCAGCGGCGGCGGCTTCCGAGTTGTGCTTCGACTTCCCCTGGAGGAGACCCCATGAGTGCCGTGCGGCTGCTGGTCGCGGATGACCAGGCGCTGATCCGTGCAGGCCTGATCGCGCTGTTCACGGCCGCGCCCGGCCTCGAGGTGGTCGGCGAGGCCTGCGACGGCGAGCAGGCGATCACGATGGCGGCCCGCACCCGGCCGGACGTGGTGATGATGGACATCCGCATGCCCACCGTGGACGGCATCGCGGCCACCCGCGCGATCCTCGCCGCGGCGGAGGAGCCGAAGCCGCGCGTGGTCGCGCTGACCACGTTCGACCTGGACGAGTACGTGTATGCCGCACTGAGCGCGGGCGCGTCCGGTTTCCTGCTGAAGGACACACCGCCGCAGCGGATCATCGCGGCCGTGCACACCATCGTGGCCGGCGATCTGCTGATGGCGCCGCGGATCACCCAGCGACTGATCGAGGCCTATGCGGATCGTCACCGCTCCCCCGCCACCGCCGCGCCCCGGCTGGACAGCCTGACCGCGCGCGAGACCGAGGTGCTGCGCCTGGTGGCGAACGGGCTGTCCAACACGCAGATCGCGGAGCGGCTGGTGCTGAGCGAGGCCACGGTGAAGACACACGTGAAACGCCTGATGGGCAAGCTGGAGCTGGCCAGCCGCGCCCAGGCAGTGGTGGTGGCGTACGAGAGCGGGCTGGTCATCCCACGCCGGGGCTGACCGGCCGCTCAGTATCCGGAGTCGGTCCCGCCCGGTTCCTGCGGCGGGAGCGCGTCGGCCGTGCCGGTGAACAGGTTCGTCGGGCCGGACCGCGGCTTCCGGCGCAGCGCCTGCGCGGCCCGGCGGGCTGCGGCCAGCTTCTCCTCCGGCGTCACCGGCACCCGGCGCCGACGGGAGACGAGCACGAACACCCCGGCCGCGATCAGGATGACGGCCGCAGCACCGGCGGCCACGAGAATCAGCGTCATCCATTCACGGTAGGACTCGCGCGCACCCACCAAGCCGTGCCGCGAAACCCGCGCACACGCGTCACACCATGCCACCGCGCAGGCATCAGGCTGCGCCGCAGAACCCATACACACGCGTCAGTGAGTTTTCGGAGTGGGTCACGGTCGGCGCACCGGCTGCTATTTCCTAATATTTCGGGCACGGAGTGCCCGGCCGATCGCAGCGAGCGCGGTCAGTCGCAGCGAGCGCGGTCAGTCGCAGCAAGCGCGGTCAGTCGCAGCAAGCGCGGACCTCGACGCCAGAGACTCGGTAAGCTCCGCTGCGATGAGGACCGTGAACGCAGGCGGAGTGACGATCGCCTATCGGACAGAAGGTGACCCGGGCTCGCCACCGGTGGTCCTGCTGCACGGCGGTGGCAGCCGCGGCTCGGTCACCTGGGAGGCGTTCCTGCCGGCGCTGGCAGGGGTCGGGCTGCGGGCGGTCGCGATGGATCTGCGCGGGCACGGCGGCAGCGCACGCACCGGCGACTATCCCCTGACCGGATACCGCGACGACGTGCTGGCCGCGATGGACGCGCTCGGCCTGGAGAAAGCGGCATTCGTCGGGCATTCGCTCGGCGGCTACACGGCCGCGCTGGTCGCACAGGCGCAACCGGACCGGGTGACGCGCCTGGTGCTGGAGGATCCGCCCGCGCCGTCGTCCACCGCACGGTCGCAGACGCTGCCCGCGTGGCGGCTCGCGCTACCGGGGCTGATGATGCTGGCCCAGCGCGGCGACTTCGACCACCGGGCGCTGAAGGAAGCCATCCGCCGGCTGCGCGAGCCGGACCAGGCCTGGTGGGACCGGGTCCCACGGATCGCGGCCCCCACATTGATCATCGGCGGCGGCCCGCGCAGCCACATCTCCGCGGAGCGGCTCGGCACCCTCGCCCGCACGCTCCCGGACGGCCGGCTGATCACGATCCCGGCCGGGCACCGCATCCACAGCACCCGGCCGGCGGAGTTCGAGAGGGCGGTGATCCCGTTCCTCACCGCTCCGAGATGATCAAAGCGGAGGGCCCACCGGCACATCGCCCTGCAGCGTGATCCGGTGCATGACGCGACGCTGCGTGCCGTAATCCCTGTTCGCGTAGTGGGACGTGCTGCGGTTGTCCCACATGGCGACGTCGCCGGGCTGCCAGCGGTGCCGGACGATGTGCTCCGGCTTGGTCAGGTGCGCGTAGAGCAGGTCCAGGATGCCGCGGCTCTCCGCGTCCGACACGCCGACGATGTGCGACGTGAAGCCGGGGTTCACGAACAGCCCTTTCCGCCCGGTCTCCGGGTGCACGCGCACCACCGGGTGCTCGATCGGGTCGAGCCGCGTGACGACCTCGCCGTCCCACTCGTTGCCGCGCCCGTTGCGGCGCTGCGCCAGGTAGTAGCCGAACTCCCGGTTCCCGTCGTGGACCGCGGTCAGGCCGTCCACCAGCGTGCGCACGCCCGGTGACAGTGACTCGTAGGCGAGCTGCGAGTCCGCCCAGTTCGTGTCGCCGCCGCTCGGCGGCAGCGTGACCGCGCGCAGGATCGAGCCCATCGGAGGCCGCCGCACGAACGTCACGTCCGTGTGCCACACGTCCGCGAAACCGTTGTCCGCGCTGTCGATCGCGTAGATCTCCTGGTGTTTGTCGCTGAGCGGGCCGATCACCGGGTGCGACGCGGTGAGCCGGCCGAGGCGGTTGCCGAGGCGCACCTGCGCGTCCACGTCCAGCGCCTGGTTGCGGAAGAACAGCACCTTGCGGTCGACCAGCGTGGCCCGGATCGCGGCGATCTGGTCGTCGCTCGCGGTGGCCAGGTCCAGCCCGAGCACGTCCGCGCCGAAGTGCGGGCCGAGCGGGTCGAGCCGCAGCTGCACAGCCGTGGTTGTCATGATCAAATCCCTTCGACGGTACGACGTGAGGTGTGCTTTTCAGGCGGCCGCGCGCACGGCGTGCCCGATCTCCGCGCGCAGGGCCGCATATTCCGGCCGGGCACGTAACTCCTCCGGCTCGACCCCGCTGCGTGGCAACGGGATCGGCAGGTCGAGCGCGACCCGCCCCGGCCGCGCCGTGAGCACCACGACGCGGCTGCCGAGGAACACCGCCTCGTCCACGCTGTGCGTGACGAAGACGCTGGTCCGGCCGGTGGCCGCGCTGACCCGGCGCAGGTCTTCCTGGAGGCGTTCGCGGGTGAGCGCGTCCAGCGCCGCGAACGGCTCGTCGAGCAGCAACAGCGGGTTGTCGACCGCGAGCGCGCGGGCGATCGCGACGCGCTGCTGCTGGCCGCCGGAGATCTGCCAGACCCGCCGGCGTTCCACGTCGCGCAGGCCCACGTCGGCCAGCAGTTGCGGGACGCGGGCGACGCGCTCCTCCTTCGGCACCTTGGCGTAGCGCAGTGCCAGGTCCACGTTGCCACCGGCCGTGCGCCACGGGAACAGGCGCGGCTGCTGGAAGACCAGCCCGGCGCCGCGGCCCGGCCGGGGTGGCTGGCCCGCGGCGCGTACCGTGCCGGTGGTGGGCTCCTCGAAGCCCGCGATCAGGCGCAGCAGCGTGCTCTTCCCGCAGCCGGACGCGCCCACCAGCACCAGGAACTCGCCTTCCGGCACGGTCAGGTCGACCGGGCCGACCGCGGTCACGGCGTCGGTGCCGGCGCCGTAGACGTGCGTGACGTCCTCGATCGTGATCGCGGCCTCGCCGCCGTCGTTAGGAGAGGACACCGGGCAGCCCTTTCACGTAGACCGCCTTCTGCACGGTGGCCAGGTCCGGGACCGCGTCGATCTTCTTCTGGTCGGCGAGGAACTGCGCGGCCGCGACCAGGTTGTCGGCCAGCTTGCCGGGCTTGCCCTCGGTGCCGAGCCACTCGTCGGTGGCGAGGTCGGCCGGCGTGAGGAAGACGCCCTGGCTGAGCTGGTTCTTCGCCTCGTCCGGGCTGAGGTTGAGCTCCGTGCCGACCGCGGTGGCGGCGGCCGTGGGGTCGGTGGCGATCAGGTCCAGCGCCTGCGACTCGGCCTTGCGCCAGGCGTCGACCGCGTCCGGGTGCGCCTCGATGAACGAGGTGGCGACCACGCCGAGGTCGAGCGTGGGCTTGCCGGCCGTGGCCAGCTCGCGGCTGGAGATGAGGACGGTGCCGTCCTTATTCAGCGCGTCCAGCGTGGGCAGCCAGGTGTAGGCCGCGTCCAGGTCGCCGCGCGTCCAGGCGGCCTGGATGTCCTGCGGCTCCAGGTCCACGATCGTCAGGTCGGACTCCTTCAGCCCGGCCTGGTCCAGCGCCGCGAGCAGGCTGTAGTGCGACGTGGACGCGAAGCTGGTGGCGACCTTCTTGCCCTTGAGGCCGGCCACGTCCTTGACGCCGGACGCGTTGCGGGCCACCAGCGCCTCGTTGTCGCCGGCGACGTCCAGCACGAACGCGACCTGGTACGGAATGTGGAGCGGCGCGGAGAGCCCGCGTGCGACCGGGCTGGAGCCGATCGCGGCTATGTCGATGCTGCCGGCCACGAACGCGGTGTTGATGCTGGCGCCGGAGTCGAACTTCGTCCACGTGATCTTGTAGTCCGGCAGCGCCTTCTCCAGCAGGCCCTGGTTCTTGACGATCAGGTCGCCGCTGGGGAACGCCTGGTAGGCGATGCGGATGGTCCTGTCCGCGGAGTCGCCGCCCCGGCCCTGGCTGGCCGCGCCGTCACCGCAGGCGGTGGTCGTCACCAGCGCAAGAGCCGCAATTGCCACAAAACGCTTGAAAGAGCTCACACTCGTACCCTCTGATGGTTGTGGTTGTTGATCAGACGCGCCCGCGCCAGGGGACCAGCCGGTCCTCGGCCTGCCGCAGCAGTGCGTCGATGAGCAGGCCGGAGATGCCGATGGCGAAGAGCCCGAGCACCACCACGTCGGTCTGGGAGTAGCGCTGCGCGTCGCGGACCATGCCGCCGATGCCCGGCACGCCGTTGATCGTCTCGGCAGCGACCACGGACGAGTAGGCGATGCCGACCGCGAGCCGGATGCCGGTGAAGATCTCCGGGAGCGCGTGCGGCAGCACCACGTCGCGCACCACCTCGCCGCGGGTCGCACCGAGCGCGCGGGCGGCCTCGACCAGGCCGGTCGGCGCCGCGTGCACGGCCGCCGCGGTGGCGACCGCGACCGGGGGCAGCGCCGCGATCGAGAGCAGCCACAGCTTCGGCGTCTCGTCGATGCCGAACCAGATGATGAACAGGCTGAAGTAGGCCAGCGGCGGCAGCGCGCGGACGAACGTGACGACCGGCTCGGTCACCACCCGCACCCACGGGACCGTGCCCATCACCACGCCGACCACGAGACCGGCCGCGACGCCGATCACGGAGCCGATCAGGATGCGGCGCAGGCTCACACCGAGGTGCTCGATCAGCAGGTGCCCGCTGTAGCCCTCGGTCGACGTCCTGATCAGCTGCTCCCACACGGCGGCGGGCGACGGGATGAACGTCGGGTTCTGCATGACCCGGGCGGTGATCTCCCAGAGCGCCAGCAGCACGACGACGGCGATCAGCCGGAGGCCGAGATGGCGCTTCCGGTTCCTCCTCGTGGCCGCGGTCGGGCCGACGGTCGTCGTCGGCGCCGCGGACTCCAGCACAGCGGTCACCCTGATATTCCTATAGGACTACTCGGAATTAGGCAATGGGGTGTGCCGCGCCGTCTCACGGGGTAAGCAGGAATGGCCTGCTACCTGGAGGAACACGCGCCCATGGAACTCAACGTCCCCACCGCTTGCGCGGTCGTGGTCAACCCGTCGAAGGTTCCCGACCTCGACACGTTCCGCGAGACCGTCACGCGTGTGCTCGGCGCGGCAGGCTGGCCCGAACCTCGCTGGTACGAGACCACGCCCGAGGACCCCGGCTGCGGCCAGGCCACCGAGGCGATGAAGGACGGCGCCGAGGTGGTGTTCGCGGCCGGCGGCGACGGCACCGTGATGGCCTGCGTCACCGCGCTCGCGGAGACGGACGTGGCGCTCGCGATCCTGCCCGCCGGTACCGGCAACCTGCTGGCCGCGAACCTCGGGCTCGCCGCGGACCTGGACACCGGGCTCGCGGTCGCGATCGAGGGCGGGCTGCGCCGGCTGGACGTGGGCCGCACCGAGGGTTCCTGCTTCGCGGTGATGGCCGGGCTCGGCTTCGACGCGAAGATGCTCGACTCCACGTCCGAGGTGACGAAGAAGCGGATCGGCTGGCCGGCCTACGTCATCGGCGCGGCCCGGCACCTGCGCGACCGTCCGATGCGCGTCACGATCACCATCGACGACCAGCCCCCGTTCCGCCGCCGCGCGCGCACGGTCCTGATCGCGAACGTCGGCCGGCTCCAGGGCGGCGTGCGGCTGCTCGAGGAGGCCGACCCCGCCGACGGCAAGCTCGACGTGGCCGTGCTGTCGCCGCGCACGCTGTCCCAGTGGGTCGCGATGGCCTGGGGCGTCATGCGGCGGCAGGGCCGGGTGCCCTCGCTGGAGGTGCTGCGCGGCGCCCGCGTGCGCATCGAGGCGAAGGGCACCGAGGCGCGGCAGCTGGACGGCGACCTGATCGACCCCGGTACGGTGCTGGAGGCGTCCGTTCTGCCGAAGGCGCTGTGGCTGTGCGTGCCCGAGCCAGCCGGCCACCCCGATCTCGCGGTCGACGCGAACGCGGCCGCGGAACGCCTGCAGCGCCTCACGAAGGCCGGTCGGATCAAGGACTGAGCATGGTCAAGTCCCCCGGCCGGAGAGCAGTGTCGTTCTCCTAAGGGGGAAACACCATGACTATCAAGGCTGACGGCCTGTGGCTGAAGTCAGTGTCCATTATGGCCGGTGAGCGGCTGCTCGGCGCCACGGGGGAGAAACTGCCGGACAGCGCCGTGGGCAAGGAGATCGCGATCCCGGGGGCAGCGGACCTGACCGCACGGATCGTCGAGCTCGACCAGCACCAGCTGGTGAACGACGCCGCGATGACGGCGGGGAGCACGCGGCTGACCGGCACGCTCGTCAACCCGGCCAAGCCTGCCGAGGCGGTCGGGTTCCGGGAGTCGCACGTCGGGCGCCGGATCACGGTCGCCGGCGCCGGGCCCGGCGGCACCACGCTGATCACCGACGTCACCGGGTTCGTCAACACCACCACGATCACGCTCGGCACGGCCGCGTCCGTCGCGGTGACCGGCGCGGTGGCACACCTGAACGCGCCCGGCCGGGTCGGGCTCAGCGACTACGCCCGGCACACACGCACCGGACTCACGTTGAACCTCGGGACCCGGACCGTCACCGACGGCGTCGTGACGATCGGCGGGCGGGGGCTGAGCAGCGCGACCGCGAAGTTCTCCCACGACGACCTGAACAAGACGCTCACGCTCACCGGCGCCGGGCTGTTCCGGACCGTCGTCACCGCCGTCACCCTGCCCGGCCGGGACCAGTTGCAACTGCGCGACCCGGCGGTCCGGGACGTGACGGACGTGCAGGCTGACGTGTGGGGCGCGGACAGCCTGCCGGATCTCCTCGCGGCGATCGCGGACGACACCGAGATCGTGCTCGGGCCGGGCGTCTACGACTTCAAGCGTCCGCCCGCCACCAACAACATCATCAATCTGACGAACCGGCGCAACGTCACGATCCGTGGCGCCGGGCAGGGCGCCACCGTCCTGCGGATGATGCCCGGCCAGGACGTCAGCGACCGTGACACGTTCCTGATCGGCATGACCGGCGCCACCGGCCTGCGATTCCGGGACCTGTCGATGCACGGGGCGTACCTGACCCAGGCCGCGGTCAACGAGCAGGTCCACACGATCAACATCGGCCAGGGCACCCGCGACGTGATCATCTCGGACGTGCGGTTCTTCCAGTCCGCCGGCGATGCGGTGCGGCTGCTCGGCGAGGCCGTCCGGCCGGTGGAACAGATCGTGATCTCGCACTGCCACTTCGTCCAGAACAAGCGCACCGGCGTCGGCTTCCAGCGCGGCACACGGGCGATCTGGGTCCGCGACTGCCACTTCGACGTCAGCGCGCCCAGCACGGACGCGGCCATCGACCTCGAGCCGACCAGCACCGGCGGGCCGGCCGACATCATCATCGACTCCAACGTCATCGTCCACCGGACCGGCACGATCTCGGTCGCGCTCTCCGGCCCGTCCGGCCCCGACCCGGCCCGCCGCGTCACGTTCAGCAACAACCGGATCGACGGTGGCACGCTCTTCAGCACCGACGTGCGGGAACTGTCGATCCTGGACAACGTGTTCAGCGGCGTGCTTCCGGAGCGGCCGGTCGTCCACGTGCAGCGCGGCGGCGACACCGTCCGCATCGCCGGGAACACCATCACGGGCAGCACGAACTACGGGATTCTGATCAGCCAGGTCAACGACCGGCCGGTCGACCGGGCGCTGATCACCGGCAACCTGTGCGAGGTCTCGGCCGGCGGCGGCATCCGCGTCGACACCAGCGAGGACGTGACCGTCACGGACAACCTGCTGATCGCGGCCGGCCCCGGCGCCACCGCCGCGGTCGAGTTGCGGGCGGACGCCGGGCCCAGCGCGGGCATCTCCGTCCGCGGCAACACGATCGGCGTGCGCGACACCGGCCGCTGGAAGACCGGCATCGAGGTCGGTGCCGCGAACTCCTTCGGCCCGCTGTCGATCACCGCCAACTCCATCCGCGGTGCCACCACCGCGATCCGCTTCGCCGGCACCCACATCATCACCACGCCGGTCTGCGCGCTCAACGACGGCGGCCCGGTCACCGGCTTCGAGTTCCTGCCCGAGAGGTCCGTCATATCCGCCGGCGCCACCTCCCTCGGCGGCGGCCGCGCCCTCACCGGCACCGTCACACCCGAGGGCATCGTCACCGGCAGCGCCGGCGACCTCTACCAGCGCATCGGCCCCGGCTCCGAGCCCCGCCTCTTCATCAAGGAATCCGACGACAAGCCCCAGACCGGCTGGTCCCCCAAGTAACCCAGCACTGACAGATACGTGGGATACCTTATGAAGCCACCGTAAGGTATCCCACGTATCTGTCGACGTTGATCTTTGCGAAAGCGACAGGATGTCCGCGTGGTGCGACGTGCTTCGATGCCGGAAAAGCTCCGCTTCCTGCCGTTTCGCGGGAGCGAGGCAGTGGCGAAAGGGCTGCTGACCAAGCGGCAGCTGACCGGGGTGGCGTGGCGACGACTGTTCCAGGACGTATATGTCGCGGCCACGGAGTTCAATCCGGACGATCACCGCATGTGGTGCGACGCGGCCGCGCTCGCGCTCCCGGACGGAGCGGCGATCTGCGGGAAGAGCGCCGCGTTCCTGTGGGGTGCCGGCACGCCCGAGCGCGGATCACCGGTCAGCGTTACCGTCCCGCCACCCCGGCGGATGCGGGCACAGACAGGACTGCTGATTCAGCACCAGCTACTACCGTCCGGCGATCACGTCATGCGCGCGGGACTACCGGTGACCAGCCCGGCCCGCACCGCCTTCGACCTCGGCCGGCAGCCCGACCGGCACAAAGCGATCATGGCGCTGGACGCGCTTCTCCACCGGAAACTCGTGACCGTGGACCGGCTGTCGCGCTTCGCGAGCACGCGTAGGGGCTGGCGGGGAACGGCGCTCTTCAGCGCACGCCTCGCGGAGACGGAGCCGTTGGCGGAGTCACCGATGGAGACGCTGCTGCGGCTGCTGATCATGGATGCGGGACTGCCGCGGCCGGTCGCCCAGTTCGAGGTCCGCACGCATCAGGGGTGGCTGCGCATCGATCTCGCCTATCCGGACCTGCGGATCGCCATCGAGTACGACGGCGATCATCACCGGGATCGGACCACGTTCCGGCGCGATGTCGCCCGGGAGCGCCGACTGGTGCAGCAGGGCTGGCTGGTGCTCCGCTTCACGGCGAACGACGTGCTGCACAGCCCGGCGGAGACCGTCCAGTCGATCACCACCGCCCGACGCCGCCGCGCCGCCGGCCGGACCTGACAGCCAAGATCTTCAAGCTTCCGGCCTGGTCCTCGGGCGCTCGAGCTTTCCTGGGGCGCCCCCAGGCCCCGAGCCTGCTGACGCGACGGCCCGGCTCGCGCCTTGCCGCCGGTATTCGCAGCGACCGGGAGGCGACAACCCAGATCAAGATCTTGCTTGCCCGCTTCCGGCGTGGTGCGGCAGCGTTGCTCCCGCGGGCAAACCTCGCGTCGGGCTCCGCTGGCGCTCCGCTCGTCGCGAGGAGCCGGTTCCGCCGTGGCCCGGCACACCGCAGGGGGTCGACGGGCGGGTGGGGTTTGACCTTGACACGACGCGGCTGACGGCCGCGGGAGCCGCGGAACGTGAGTGCGACGGGAGGGGGAGATCGGGTTTATGGGGTTGAATTTGCACATGTCCGGCCGCACCCAATTCGGGAGCATGCAGTACGACAAAGGTGTGATCGGGATAGGCGTGGACCTTCGGGATCTGATTCCGTTGCACACAGTCGCGGATCGCCAACGGATGAAATCCGAAGATCCCGGTCAGAAGATCACCGGTTACCTCATCGCAACGTGGGATGTCCACCCAGTGCACGCCGTCGCTGCCTGCCAGAAGTTCGGGCAGGTCAGCGGCGGTTTTCTGCACCGCGCCATCGGCCTCGGTCAGCCGTCGGACGTCCGCGCTGCGACCATAGGCGACGCCGGGTCCCGAGTCGGCTGAAATACCGGGAGAGCGACCCTCGCATTAGGGCTCAGCGTCTTGGTAACATGCCGCGGTTCAAAGCCCGTCTCACCGGCGTCTCGTCGGCACGAAGCCGCGCGTATGAGCCCACACGTACGGAGAAAGTCGTGGCTGACAATCGGATGAAGGATCGTGTCAAGGTGATGTTCAACGGCAACGCAGTGCCGGACAGCACGACCTCGGAGCACCCCGAGATCATGCCCGCGATGGCAGCCCAGCTCGGAGGTCCCGCCGGCGGTCCGCCCATGCCCGGTCAGGCGCTCCAGGTCCTGACCATGGCCCAGCGCACGGCCGAGGTGCACATCACGAGCGCCCAGGCCCAGGCCGAGAAGATCCGCGCCGATGCGGCCGCCGCGGCGCAGCAGATCGCCGCGGCCGCGGAGCAGCACGCGGAGAACGTGCGCCGTGAGGCCGACAAGGCCGTCGCCGAGGCGCGCGGCGCGGCGGAGCGGATGACGCGTGACTCGCAGGCGCGCGTCGACGAGGCGCACCGCATGGCCGAGAAGATCGTGGCGGATGCGCGCGCGTCCGCGAAGACCATCGAGGCCCACGCGGAGCAGAACGCCGAGCACACCCGTCAGCAGGCGCAGCGCCGGTTCGACGACGTGGTCGGCAGCCTCGGCGCGAAGCGCGAGTCGCTGCAGGACCAGATCGAGGCGCTGGAGCAGTTCGACCGGGAGTACCGCGGTCGGCTGACCTCGTTCATGCAGGGCCAGCTGCGCGCGCTCTGGGTGGACCAGCCGCAGGTCGAGGCCGGCCTGACGGAGGACGCGGAGTACGACGAGGCCGAGTCCGCACCGGTCGCCATCCCGGCGCAGGCGCAGAAGGCGGTCCAGGCCGCCCAGGCCCAGGCCGCGGCGCAGGCGCAGCACGCGCAGGTCCAGCATGCCCAGGCGCAGCACGCGGCCCACGCGCAGCAGGCGGCACAGGGGCAGCAGGACGACGACGAGCTCGACGAAGAAGACGACGAAAAGTAACTCTCAGTAATTAGCCCGGAACGCCATGATCGGCGTTCCGGGCTTTTTTGCTGTGTTTACGACACCCTTCGAACTTAAGGCACCTATCACTCGTCAACAGGTCGTCAACCCAGCGCGGGCCTAATTGCTGAAAGCCCGGCACATTCGCACGAGGAGGAATCGACCGTGCAGCGCATTTCGCTCACCCCACGACCCGCCCCCGCACGGCACGTACCGCCGCCCTCCTCAGCCGGTCTCGGCTGGGCGCTACGTACCGTTCTCCGTGACTACCTCGCACGCGCCGACGCGGTCCTGGCGACCGCGCCAGGTGGTCAACATGGATACGAGATACTGGCCGCGGTGTCGGCCGGTGACTACGGCACGCAGATCTCGCTGGCCAACCGGCTCGGGATCCACCGCACCGTGGTCACGGACCGCATCGACGACCTGGAGCGGGCCGGCATGCTGCAGCGGCACCTGTCCGCCGCGGACCGCCGTGTCCGCCGCCTGGTGATCACGGACGCCGGACGCGCCGTGCTCACCGAGCTCTCCGCCGGCCTGGAGTCGGCCGAGGAGGAGACGCTGGCCTCGCTCGACGAGGGCTCGCGCGAGCAGTTCCTCGGCGCGCTGCACCTGCTGGCCCGGCGCCCGGTCGCCGCGGCCTGATTCACCTGCACGGGGGGATGTACTAGTCGTCGTGTGGCAGCGCGACGAGTAGGTGTGTGGGGGGATCTAGGTCGTGTTTGATGGATCATGGTTTGGTTCAGTCGATCTTCATGCGGAGCCAGACCATGATCGAAGCGACCGTGACGGTAGCTTCGTAGCGGACTT
>NZ_JNXY01000029.1 GCF_000717135.1 Catenuloplanes japonicus | reverse complement strand
ACGCAAGACCGCGCTGATCCTGGCCGCGCTCGGCATCTTCGGCGCGTCGCTGTTCTTCGGCGACAGCATGATCACCCCGGCCATCTCCGTGCTCTCCGCGGTGGAAGGACTCAAGGTGGTCCAGCCGTCGCTGGAGCCACTGATCGTGCCGATCACCGCGGTCATCATCGTGATGCTGTTCGCGGTGCAGCGGCGCGGGACCGCCTCGATCGGCCGCGTCTTCGGGCCGGTGATGATCGCCTGGTTCACCGTGATCGGCGGGCTCGGCATCGTCGGCATCACCACGCGCCCGGAGATCCTGAAGGCGCTGTCGCCGACGTACGCGCTCGGTTTCCTGGCCGGGCATTTCGGGATCGCGTTCTTCGCGCTGGCCGCCGTCGTGCTCGCGGTGACCGGCGCGGAGGCGATCTACGCGGACATGGGCCACTTCGGGCGCCGTGCGATCAGCCGCGGCTGGCTGTTCCTGGTCCTGCCCGCGGGCACGCTCAGCTACCTGGGCCAGGGTGCGCTGATCCTGGAGGATCCGGCGAACATCAGCAGCCCGTTCTTCCTGCTGGCGCCCGAGGCGGCCCGGCTGCCGCTGGTGCTGCTGGCGACCGCGGCGACCGTGATCGCGGCCCAGGCGGTGATCACCGGGGCGTACTCGGTGGCGTCGCAGGCCGGGAAGCTCGGCTACCTGCCACGACTGCGCATCGCGCACACGTCGGAGTCGTCGATCGGCCAGATCTACGTACCGTGGATCAACTGGCTCCTGATGTTCTCGGTGCTGACCCTGGTCTTCGCGTTCCGCAGCTCGGCCGCGCTGGCCTACGCGTTCGGGATGGCCGTGACCGGCACGATCACGATCGCCACGCTGCTGTTCCTGTACGTGGCCCGGCACCGCTGGGGGACATCGCTGTGGCTGCTCGGCGCGCTCGCGTTCGTGCTGCTCGGCGTGGACCTGCTGTTCGTCGCCGCGAACCTCACCAAGCTGGTGCACGGCGCCTGGCTGCCGCTCGCGATCGCGCTGGCCGCGTTCACGCTGCTGACGACCTGGCAGCGCGGCCGCCAGGTGGTGACCGCGGAACGGGAGCAGATCGAGGGCTCGCTGCGTGAGTTCGTCGAGGAGGTCCGCGCGGACACGGCCGGGATGCCGCGGGTGCCGGGCACGGCCGTTTTCCTGAATCGCGGCAAGCGGACCGCGCCGCTGGCGCTGCGCGCGAACGTGGAGCACAACCACGTCCGGCACGAGCACGTGATCATCATGTCGATCGAGACCGAGCCGGTGCCCCGCGTGCCGGCTCATGAGCGGATCACCGTGGACGACCTCGGCTACGCCCACGACGGGATCTTCCACGTGGTCGCGCGGTTCGGCTACATGGAACGCCCGGACGTTCCCGCGGCGCTGCACATGCTCGACCCGGAGACGACCGAGGGCCAGCTGGACATCGACGACGCGTCCTACTTCCTGTCCAAGATCGAACTGCGCGTCGGGACCGCGCCGACGATGGCGCTGTGGCGCAAACGCCTGTTCGTGGCCACGTCACACATCACGGCGGACGCAGCCGAGTATTTCCGCCTGCCCCGCCACCGCACCGTGATCATGGGGTCGCACATCGAGGTCTGACGGCCTCCTCGCGTGCGACGCATGTTTCCCGGCAGCTCGCGTTTCCCGGGCAGCTTGCGCCGACCGGGAACCGCACACCGCGCGGGCGTCTACTCCTTGACCCCGATGCTTTCCACCGGCGGGATCATGAGCAGGCGGCCGATCGGCAGCACCGTGGTGGCCAGCGCCAGCACCGTGGTCCCGCCGAGCACCGCCACCCAGCCGAGCGGCGGCACATACGGCACCGGGTCACCGGTCAGCGCGTTGACCACCGCGACCAGCGTGCCGGCCGCGATGCCACCGCCGATCACCAGCGCCACACCGAGCAGCCCGGTCTGTTCCGCGTGGACCATCCGCCTGACCTGCCCGGTGGTGACGCCGGACAGGCGCAGCAACGCCAGCTCCCGGCGCCGGGACAGCGCGGCCATCACCATCGTGTTCGCGGCCGCCAGCACGGCGTAGCCCACCATCATGCCGATCAGCAGCTTGTTCATCCAGGCGTTGACCGCGAGGTCCGCGGCGAGCTGCCTACTGAGTTCGGACGAGGCGACGACCACGCTGCCGGGGTGGCGGGCGGCCAGCGCGGCCAGCTCCGCGTCCCCACCCGAGCCGCGGATCAGCAGCTGATCGTCGAGGCCGCGCGCGGCGTGCCCGTCGACCACCTGCCGGGGGAGGATCACGTCGCCGAAGCCGAGCGCCCGCTGGTAGACGGCGGCCACCCGCAGGCTCACCGGTGTCCCGTCCCCGAGTCTCAGCTCCGCGACCTCACCGACGGCCCAGCCGCTGCTCGCGGCCTGCATGGCAGAAACCGCGATCCCATCGGTACGCATGTCCGCCAGACTCCCGGCGAGGACCACCGGGTCGAACGTGGTGACGGCGTCGGCGCCGGAAGCTGACTGCCCAGCGCCGGTTCGTCCCGGCGCAGTCTGATCCGCCTCGGGCTGCGCTGCGCCGGGCTGCGCTGCGCCGGGCTGCGCTGCGCCGGGCTGCGCTGCGCCGGGCTGCGCCGCGCCGGGCTGCGCTGCGCCGGGCTGCGCTGCGCCGGAAGGCCGCGAGCCCGGCTGCTCGGCAATGGCCTGTGCGGAGACCACCTGCGCTCCGATGATCACTGACGTGTGCCGGATGCCGGTCACCGCCTCCACGCCCGGAATCCGCGCGGCCTCGGCCGCCGCCTCTGCCGGAAGCCCGGCCGGGGAGATCAGCACCCGTTCCGCGAGCGTGCCGTCACGGACCTGGCTGATCGTCTGGCGTTGCAGGTTGTCCTGGAGGAACCAGATCGAGCCGCCGAAGCCGACCGCCAGCACCAGCGCGGTGAGTACCGTGGTCATGCCCTGCGCGTTCGCGGTCAGGTTCCGGCCGGCCAGGTAGCCGCTGTCGCCCCACACCGCCCGCAGCGCGGGTCCGAGCAGCCACGCGCTCACCCGGTTGATCCACGGCCCGAGGAACGCCACCGCGATGATGAACAGGAACAGCATGCCGAGCGCGCTCCCCAGCGCGGCCGACGGATCCCCGCTGATCGTGAACACGCTGGTCAGTACCGCCCCGGCCGCGGTCAGCACGCCGCACAGCGCACGGACGACACCGCTGCGCGCGGGCTCGCCGGCGGCCTCGCCGAGCGCCTCGCTCGGCCGGATCCCGGTGATCCGGCGGGCCGCGATCAGCGCGGAAAGCATCGCCACCAGCACGATGCCGAGCACGGCGACCAGTGAGGACAGCACACCGGAGGTCATCGGGAACCCGGCCGGGAGGAACCCGCGCTCGACGAACTGGCCGTGCGTCCACGCGGTGGCCGCGATCCCGGCCGGCACCCCGATTACGGCGGCGACCAGGCCGATCAGTGCGGCCTCGGCCACGATCATGCGGCGTACCTGTCCCGGCGTGGCCGCGATCGCCCGCAGCAGCGCCAGGTCCCGGCGCCGGTGCCGGACCGACAGCCCGATCGTGCCGGCCACCACGAACGCGACCAGCATCGCCACATAGCCACCGAGCGACGCGCCGATCCCGATCAGCAGCTCCTGCGCCGACGCGTTCTCGTCCCCGGGCGCGCGCACCTCATCCGGCAGGTAGACGGTGGCGACCGCGCCGGCCTGCGCGATGACCGCCCCGATCGCACCTCTGACCTGTGCGAGATCCGCCCCCGGCACCGTGCGCACCTCGATCGCGCCGACCTGTGCCGGATTCCCCGCCACAGGCAGCCCGGCCGACATGCCATCCGGACTGTCCGCGGCGGCCGTCGCGCTGCCCGGCCCGTCTGCCGCGGCTGGTGCGCCGCCGGGCCCGTCTGTGGCGACTGAAGCGTCACCCGGCCCGTCCGTGGAGACCGATGCGACCCCGGGCACCGACCGCAGAAGCGAAGCCAGCCCCGCCGGTACCGTCCCGCCCTCCGGCAGCACGACCGTCTCCTCGCCGATGATCAGCGTCCGATTCGCCACCACCAGGTCCGCGTCCGGATACAGGCCCGGCCCCGGCTCATACCGGACACCCGACTCCACCATGGCACCCATCGTGGACAGGATCATGACCCCCAGCGCGAGCGCGATCAACGTAGCGATCGCACTGCCGAGGCGGCGGCGCAGCATGCGTGCGGCAAGCATGATCATGGCTCAGGCCGCCGTCTGCGGCGTGCGGCCGATCGCGGCGAGCTCCTCGGCGATGCGCCCGGCGCCCGGCTGCGGCAGGTCGCGCACGACCAGGCCGTCGGCCAGCACCATCACCCGGTCCGCGTAGGAGGCGGCCACCGGGTCGTGCGTCACCATGACCACGGTCTGGCCCTGCTCGTCCACGGTCGCGCGCAGCAGCGTCAGCACCTCGGCCGCGGTCTGCGTGTCGAGCGCGCCGGTCGGCTCGTCGCAGAAGATCACCTCGGGGCGCATGGCCAGCGCCCTCGCGATCGCCACCCGCTGCTGCTGGCCGCCGGAGAGCGCGGACGGGCGGTGTCTCAGCCGGTCCCGCAGCCCGACCCGGTCGATCACCTCGGCGATCCACGCCCGGTCCGGCCGGACCTTGGACAGGCGCAGCGGCAGCAGGATGTTCTCCTCCACGCTGAGCGCGCCGATCAGGTTGAAGGCTTGAAAGACAAAGCCGATGTGGGTACGCCGCAGCGTCGTCAGCGCGGTCTCGGAGAGCCCGGACAGCTCCGTGTCGCCGATCCACGCCCGGCCCGACGTGGGCCGGTCCAGGCCGGCCGCGGTCTGCAGCAGCGTGCTCTTGCCGGACCCGGACGGCCCCATCACGGCCGTGAACGTGCCGCGCGCGAAGCTCGCGTCGACGCCGGCCAGCGCGGTGACGGTCTGCCCGTGCGCGCCGTAGACCCGGGTCAGTCGCTCTACCCGTACCGCTGATGTCATGGCCTTTGCTCCTTTGCGTTTCTGCTGGTGCGGACACCGGAAACGTTATGCAGCAAGGCTTTCGCGCCCCATGCCATCAGCTGCCCAACCGGGGTAGGGATCTCCCTACCCCGGTTGGGCACGCCTGCCGGTGGATCAGCGGTGCGACCGCAGCCAGGTGCGGATGTCGGTGACGACGCGCTGGTCCGGCTCGCGGAACTCCGGGGCGAACTTCGGCGTGATGTTCATGGTGTGCGCCATGCCCGGGTAGATGATGATCGTGTGGTCCCGGTTGCCGGCCGCGGCGACGGCGGCGTCCGCGGCGAGCGCGGCACGGGCCGGGGTCTGCAGGTCGTTCTCGCCGTTGAGCAGCAGCGTCGGGCCGGTGAACGTCGGCAGCGCCTCGGTCACGGTCGGGAACTTGGCGATGTCGGTGACGTAGGCCTTCAGGTCCTCCAGGCCGGGCACGTCCGGGTAGTTGTCGATGCCGGTCGCGGCGCGCAGCACCGGTCCGGCCTCGGCGTCGATCGCGATCTTGCCGTCGTGGTCGGCGTCCGTGGCCGGGTCGAGCAGCACCGAGCGGAACTGCTCCGCGGCCTCCGCCGGCAGGCCCACCAGACCGTCCGTGGACTCCACCGCGGTCAGCTGCCCGTCGGCGTCCACATCGAACTCGTCGTGCATCTGCAGCAGCAGCCGGCCGTAGAGCTGGAGCGTCAGCAGCGTGCGGATGTCCTTGCCGACCACGCCCATCGCGATCACGCCGGCCGGCTTCGGGATGTTGTACTTCGCCGGGTCGGACGCGAGGTTGGCGGCCACGTTCGTACCCTCGCTGTGCCCGAGCAGGTAGATCTTCGACGCGTCCACGTTCGGCTGCGCGGCCGCGAACCGGATCACCGAGGCGGCGTCCTGCTGGATCTGGTCGTACGGGTTCTCCGGGTTCAGCTGCGCCGGGTCCGTGCTCTCCACCGGGCCGACGTCGGTCACGCCGCGCTTGTTGAACCGCAGCGTGGCATAGCCCTCCCGGCTGGCCCCCTGCGCCAGCGGCACGAACGTGGAGCCGCCGTTGTCCGGCAGCGTCTGGTTCATGTCGTTGCGGCCGCTGCCGTGCAGCATGATCACCAGCGGCAGGCGGCCCTTGGCCCCGGCCGGGACGGTGAGCTCGGCCTTGGTGACCCAGCCCTTGCCGAAGTCGATCTGGACCTGCTTGCGGACGATGCCGTTCCAGCCGGACTGCTGGTTCGCGGTCACGGCCGTGCCCTGGATGACGTCGGCGTTCGCCACACCCACGCCCCCGGCGAGCACGGCGGCGGCGGTGAGCGCGACGGCCAGTTTGCGGTGCTTTCTCGCTGTAGTCATGTGAATAACGCTATTCGCGGACTCCGTCCGCATCGATCCCCTCTACTGCCCAGCGGTGGTACAGCCTGCGCTACCTCCGGGTGCGATCGAGGGCCCCCGAGCAGGTCTGGGACCGCACGCCGCCGGCGGGCAGTCCCGGCTTCGTGCCCGGCACCCCCACGGTCTCCGCCACGCCGCCGGCCTGGTCGCACGCGCAGTACCTGCGCCTGGCCCGCAAGACTCCTCGACCAGCCCGCCGTCGTGGCCGAGCGCTACCTCTGAGCTGCCGGTGCGGCCTCGGTGCCGAGCAGGACCACGGTCGCGTCCGGGCCGAGGCCGAGGCGGGCGCGGGCCTGCGGGTCGGCCAGCAGCGCGCGGGCGGCCGCCAGCGTGGACGCGCCGCTCGGCCCGGTGGTGGGCAGGTCGGCGACCGCGCGGGCGGCGTCGGCGTCGGTCACGGTGACGGCCGCGTCGAGCCCGTCCCGCAGGAACGGCCAGGCGATCGCGGAGACGGTGCCGCAGTTGAGGCCGGCCATGATCGTGTCCGCGGTGGGAACCGTGACCGGCTCGCCCGCCTCCAGGCTGGCCAGCGTGCAGGCGGCCGTGTCCGGCTCGACGCCGAGCACCACCGTGGGCAGCGCGTTCCCGCGCACGTGCGCGACCGCGGCCTGCGCCAGCGAGCCGACGCCGACCGGCACCACGATCAGGTCCGGCGTGACGGACGCGGTGATCTCCGCGAACAGCGTCTCGTAGCCCTCGACGATCCACGACGGGATCTCCGTGTAGCCGGGCCACGCCGTGTCCTGGACCAGCACCGCGTCCGGGTCCGCGGCGGCGTCCGCGGCCGCACGCCGTACCGCCTCGTCGTAGTCGCCGTCGATCCTGGTCACCCGCGCGCCCTCGCCGGCGATCGCGGCCACGACCGCGTCCGTGGCGACCGCGGGCAGGAACATCCGCGCGGGCAGGCCGAGCAGCGCGGCCATCCGGGCCACGGCCCGGCCGTGATTGCCGTCGGTGGCGGTGACCAGCGTGAGCGCCCCGGCGGCCCGCTTGAGCGCGTCCAGCGTGAGCGGCCCGGTCAGGTCCGCGCGCGCGGCGATCAGGCGTGCGGTCGCCCAGGACGCACCCAGGATCTTGAAAGCGGGCAGCCCCAGCCGGTACGACTCGTCCTTGACCAGCATCCGCCCGACGCCGCACGCCGCGGCCAGGTCCGGCAGGTCCAGCAGCGGCGTCGGCGCGTAGCCGGGCAGTCCCTCGTGGAACGCGCGCGCCCCGCCGCCGGGCCGCGCGCACCGCCAGGATCGGGCCGTGTCATTGAGGTACAGGCTCATGTGACCACGGTGGCGGACGGACGATTGAACGGTCCAGCGAATGTTTTCGAGGGGTACCGGTAAGCAGGAGTAACCTGTCGGCGTGCTGGACGTGCGTAAACTGCGGCTGCTCCGCGAGCTCAAACACCGGGGCACGCTCGCCGCCGTCGCGGCCGCGCTGTCCTACAGCCCGTCCGCCGTGTCCCAGCAGCTCACCCAGCTGGAGGCGGAGGCCGGCGTGCCGTTGCTGGAACAGGTCGGCCGCCGGGTGCGCCTCACCGCGCAGGCCGAGATCCTGGTCGCGCACACGGAGGTGCTGCTGGAACGGCTGGAGCTGGCCGAGGCCGACCTCGCCGCGTCCGCCGTCGAGGTCACCGGCGTGCTGCGCGTCGCGACGTTCCAGACCGTGGCGCTCACGCTGCTCCCGCCCGCGCTGTCCCGGCTCGCCGAACGCCGCCCGGGCCTGCGCGTGCACGTCACCGAGCTGGAACCGCCGCAGTCCATGCCCGGCCTGATCGCACGCGACTTCGACCTGGCGATGGGGGAGGAGTACCCCGGGCACCCGCTGCCCCGCCTGCCCGAGCTGGAGCGCGCCGAGCTCACCGAGGACCCGCTCACGCTGGCCGCGCCGCCCGCCTGGGGTGCGACGACCGTGGCCGACCTGGCCGCGCGCCCGTGGGTGATGGAACCGTCCGGGTACGCCTCCCGCGTCTGGACCACCGGCCTGTGCCGGGCCGCCGGCTTCGAGCCGGACGTGCGCTTCGAGTCCACGGACCTGCTGCTGCACGCACGGCTGGTGGAGACCGGGCACGCGGCCGCGTTCCTGCCCCGGCTGATCGGCGCCGGCCTGCCGCTGTCCGGCGCGCCGACCCGGCGGATCTTCACCGCGGTACGCCGTGGCGCGGGCCGCCGTCCGGGCGTGATCGCGTTCCGCGAGGCGCTGACCCACGCGGCCGGTTAGACCTCCTCGATCCGCGCGATCACCTTGTCCGCGCTGCGGTGCAGCGTGCGCAGCTCGTCCGGGTCGAGGACGTCGATGAACAGCTTCCGCACCTGCGCGACGTGGCCGGGCGCGGCCTCCGCCAGGTAGGCGTGACCGGCGTCGGTCAGGATCGCGTGCATGTAGCGCCCGTTGGCCGGATCCGGCTCGCGGGTCACGAAGCCGCGCTTCTCCAGGCGGCTGACCAGGTGCGACAGCCGGGACAGCTCGACATTGGCCAGGACGGCGAGCTCGCTCATGCGCATGCGGCGCCCCGGCTGGTCGGTCAGTCCGGCCAGCACGTGGTACTCGATGAAGCTGAGCCGGGAATCCCGCTGGAGCTGCCCGTCCAGCGCGCCGGGCAGCCGCTGCAGCAGCTTCATGAACCGGCGCCACGCCGCCAGCTCCTCGGCGCTCAGCCAGCGCGGCTCCTCGTGGTCGGACATCCGCTCAGCGTACAAGCGCGGCTTTGACTTGAATTTTCAAACGTTGTAGTCTTTGGCTTGAAATTTCAAATGAAAGGGAGGTGTCGTGATCGACTCCGATGACCGGCTGCGCGTCGTGTTCGCGGACCTGCGCCGCGCCGTCGACGACGTGATTCTCAAACACCAGGTCACGCCCGCTGAGCTGACCGCCGTGCTCGGCTGGGCGCAGCGGGTCGCCGACGCCGGCGAGCTGGGATCCCTGCGCGTGCTGTTCTTCAAGACCGTGCTGCGCGCGACCGAGGGCATCACCTACGCGCACCCGGAGAAGGACGGCGCCAGCAGCTGGGACATGGGCGGTTCCGCCTACCGCCCCGGCGCGCCGATCCTGCCCACCCCCGCCGTACTGCCGATGCGCCCGGACGAGCCCGGCGAACCGCTGATCGTCTCCGGGACCGTGCGCACCACCGCCGGGGATCCGGTGCCCGGCGCCGTGCTCGACATCTGGCAGATCGACGCGAACGACGTGTACTCCGGCATCGACACCAGCGACTTCCTGCCGCTGCACATCCCCAACGACTCCAGCGGCATCCCGCGCTGGAACCTCCGCGCCAACGTCGTCGCCGGGCCGGACGGACGCTACGAGTTCCGCACCGTCATGCCCGGCACCGAGACGCTCGGCCTCGACCCGGGAGGGCCGCTCGGCGCGCTCACCGAGGCGCTGCAGACGCCCGGACTACGCCCGCGGCACATCCACACGATCGTCACCGCGGACGGCTGCCTGCCACTGACCACCCAGCTCTACTTCGACGGCGATCCGCTGGTCGACGCCGCCATCGAGGGGCCGGTCCCCGCTTCAGCGGTCCGGACCACGGTCGTCCACGACGGACATCGCACCCTCCACCACGACTACGTCCTCCGCACCCGCTGACCTCGGAGCACCACATGCGCGCACTGCACGTACCGGCCGCCGGCGAGAAGCCGCAGATCGGCGTCGTTCCCGTCCCGGCCGTTGCCTCGGGGGAGGTGCTGATCCGGGTCCGCGCCGCCGCCCTGAACCCGATCGACGGCGCCATCGCCGCCGGCGTCCTCGCCGGCATGCTCCCGCACTCCTATCCGGTCGTCCTCGGCCGCGACGCCGCCGGCATCGTGGAGGCGGCCGGCCCCGGCGTCACCCACGTCGTACCCGGCGACGAGGTCTTCGGCCACATCCCGCTCACCCCGCCGATCCAGGCCGGCACGCTCGCGGAATACGTGGTGCTCCCCGCGGCCACGGTGGTGGTGAAACCGGCCGGACTCACCTTCACCCAGGCCGCCGCGCTCCCACTGGCCGCCGCGGCGGCGTCGCAGGCGGTCGACGCGATCGGTGCCCGCGCCGGTCAGACGGTGCTGGTCAACGGCGCGTCCGGCGGCGTCGGCTCGTTCGCGGTCCAATTGCTCGCCGCCCGCGGCGCCACGGTCATCGCCACCGGCGCCGACGTGGCCCGCCTGACCGCGCTCGGCGCCACGCTGGTCGTCGACCGTGCTGCGGGCCCGGTCGCGGACCAGGTGCTGGCCGCCCATCCGTCCGGCGTCGACGCGCTGATCAACCTGTTCGGCCGCACCGACGAGGACGTCCCGCTCGCCGCCCTCCGCCCGTCCGCCCCGATCGCCACGCTCGCCCAGGCCCCCGCCCCCGGCGCCGGCCGCCCCATCCACAAGATCATGGCCACGCCGCTGCGCGAGATCACCGCCCCGCTCGCCCTCCAGGCCGCTGCCGGCACCCTCACCGTCGACGTCGTCACCGTCATCCCCCTCGACCAGGCCACCGACGCCCTCACCACCATCACCACCGGCCACGCCCGCGGCAAGACCGTGGTCACCTTCCCGTAGCACCCCTACCGTCCAAAACCACATATCAACATCTAAAAGCGGATTTTCCCACTTCCGCCGTGGTTGCGGTCCGCACGCTCCCGCGGGCACCGGTCCCGCGCCACACCGGCCCAGACCAAACCCCGCCGCCCGCTCACCGCCACGCCTCGCTGCCCTGCGCCCGCTTCCGTGTTTCGCTGGCGATAGTTCAGCGGGCCGTGTCCGTAGTGGGTCCTGCCCGTCGCCTTCCGCCCGCTCCCGTGTTCCGCGGGCGACGGTTCAGCCGGGGCCCGGCCGCGTAGGTGAGGTCGGCCGCCGCGTCCGCAGGCTGGGGGAGTCGGCCGCGTCCGCAGAAATGGGGCGGCGAGCGGGGGCACGGACGTCTGCGCGCGCCGGCCACGTCCCGCCCGAAATTTCTATATAAAGGACGTTCTATCGGTCGGCTGCTGGCGGCGCCGTCAATGCCGCCCGAGGCCGCGCAGGCAAAAGGATCATTGAGTGTCACGAAAAGGCTGTCGATCGGCCTCCCAGACCGCCTTTTCGTAACACTCAATGATCCATTGGGGCGGGGGAGTGCTCCGAGCTGAATTTGATCTTGTGCTGCCTCGGCTAGGGATGGCGCCTTGTCGTGAAATTTCGGGCGCGGAGCGCCTGTTGATCAGTCCGGCCCTGTTCCTGAGCGTGTCTCGATCGGCGCGAGTGCGGCGGGGTTGCGTGTCTGGTTCCGGAACGCGCGTTGATGGGCGTGAGCGGGGTGAGGGCCGCGTGCTCTTACCGGTGTGGCGCGGGACTGGCTCCGATGCCGGGAGGCAAGCGGAGCGCCAGCGGAGTCTTGGCGTACGGCGAGGTTTGCCCGCGGGAGCATGCGGACCGCGACCACGCCGGAAGCGGGAAAGTGACCTGGGTCTTGATCTTCGCGAAGCGAGCGGCATGCCACCCGCCGCGAGCGCGTCAGGGTCGGGATCTGGGGTCGTCCCCAGGCAGGTTCAAGCGCCGAAGAGGAAGGTCAGCGCGATGGTGGCGGCGTTGTGCAGGCCCGGGGCAGTGCCGATGACCATGCCGAGGATTTCGCCGATCGCGCAGCCGGTCAGGCAGTGCAGCGTGGCGGGGGCGGCGGTCCCCCAGGTGGCGCGATGTGCCATGCCGTAAACGTACCCCCTGGGGGTATAGGCTCGCCCCCATGACGACATTGCGGGAGGCGGCCGCGCTGGCCGTGCCGGAGCGCGGGCTGGCGGTCGTGGCGACGCTGCGGGCGGCCGGGACGATTCAGTCCTCGCTGGTCAACGTGGGAGTGCTGGCGCATCCGGAGACCGGGGCGGAGGTGCTGGGATTCGTCACGTACGGGAAGGTGAAGCTGGCGAATCTGCGGGTCAGGCCGCAGGTCACGACCACGTTCCGGGCGGGCTGGCAGTGGGCCGCCGTCGAAGGGGTGGCGGAGCTGGCCGGGCCGGACGACGCGCGGGACTGGCTGACGGCGGAGCGGCTGCGCGGCCTGCTGCGGGACGTCTTCACGGCGGCGGGCGGCGAGCACGAGGACTGGGACGAGTACGACCGGGTGATGGCTGATCAGCGTCGTGCCGCGGTGCTGATCAGCCCCACCCGGATCTACAGCAACTAGAGTCGCGCGGCGCCGGCGGCGGCCGCCTCGTCCACGGCCGCCTCGTGACGCTGCTCGGCACGCTCCTGCGGGTTGTCCGCACGGTCGGCCGCGGCGGCGCGCTTGGCGGACGCGGCAGCGGCGGCGGTCGCCGGGGTGTCGCCGACCACGCCGCCACGGATGCGGTTGTTCGCGGCGACCTGGGCGGCCGGGTTGTTGCGCTGCACGGTCAGCGAGCCGTTGATGATGTTGTCGTCGACCGTGACGCCGCCGGTGGTGTTCGTGATGCTGACGTTGCCGCCGAAGTAGCCGCCGGACGCGCAGCTGTCCAGCGGGCCGTTCGGGCCGACCTGCACGCCGCCGATGTTGCCGGCGAACGTGGAGCGGCCGGCGACCGCGCTGCCGCAGATCACGCTGCCGGTGCTGCTGTTCAGCACGGAGAGCGCGCCGTCGACGAACGAGTCGTGCAGGTCCGTGTAGTAGGTGCCGGTGGTGTTCAGCGAGCCGGTGACGGTGGTGCCCTTGTCCAGGCGGACCTCGCCCGCGTTCGCGTTCACCGAGCCGGTGATCGTGGACGTGTCCGCGAACAGGAACGTGTCGATCGTGGACGAGCCCTTCGCCTTGACCGTGACCGCGCCGCTGTCCGACTCCTGGAGGTAGACGCCGTAGCCGCCGGACGCGACCACGACGTCGCCGCGCACGGTGCTGTTGCGCGCGTCCAGGTAGCCGTCCGCGGCCACGTCGACCTGGCCGTCGACCCGGCCGCCGTCGACGACCAGGTTGGCGCCGGCCGCGACGGCTACGTTGCCGGTGATGATGGTGCCGGTGAGCGCGCAGGACTCGCCCGGCGGCACGTAGAGGTCGTTCGGCACGGTGACGGCGCCGCCGGTGCCGATGCAGTAGGTGGTCAGGCCGGCGCTCGCGCTCGGCGCGGCCCCCAGCACCCCGGTGGCCACGGCCGCGGTGGTGACAAGAGCCATGGTGACGGTACGTCTCATCGCAGGTCTCCCGTGTGGTGTCATGAGCCGATGGACGAGCGGGCGGCAGCGCGCACGATCGTCCCTGCCTGGCGGGTGGTGAGGGTGCCGGCGGTGACGAGCCCGTTGGTGACGGTCTCGACGTGCCGGACGAACGCGGCGTGGGTCGGGTAGGCGGCGCGCTCCGCGATCAGGTCGTTGATCGTGCAGCCGGCGCCGGTGTCGCGGTTGACGACGCCGGTGTCGACGCCGTCGATGATCACGGTGTCGCGCAGGTCGGAGTCGGGGCAGTTGTCCGTGCCGTCCGGGACCACGGTGAATTCGAGCGTGCCGACCGTGGAGACGTTGCCGGCGTTGTCGGTAGCGCGGTACCGCACGGTGTGCGTGCCCGGGGCGGAGACGCGGAACGGCGCGGCGTACTCGAGGAAGTCGCCGCCGTCGATCGCGTACTCGACCGTGGCCACGCCGGAGCCGGCGTCGGAGGCGCTGATCGTGACCAGGACGGTCGACGTCCCCTGAGAAGAGGCCGTGACGGTCGGCGGAGTGGTGTCCGGGTCGGGCGGGGTCGCGATGGTGAAGTGCGACATCTGCTCGGCGGACACGTTGCCGGCGTTGTCGGTGGCCCGGTAGTGCAGCATGTGCATCCCGGCCGCGCTGACCACGACCGGCGCGGTGTAGACGGTCCACGCGCCGCCGTCGAGCTGGTACTCGATGGTCGCCACGCCGGAGTCGTCGTCCGTCGCGCTCAACGTTGCGGTCACGGGCCCGGCATAGCTGCCGTCCGGGTTGCGGTCGCCGACGAGCGCGATCGCGGGCACCGGCGCGGTCACGTCCTCGTCCGGTTGCGGCGCCACGACCGTGAACTGCACCGAGCCGACCGCCGACTCATTGCCCGCGTTGTCGGTGGCGCGGAACTGCACCGAGTGGTCGCCGAGCGTGGTGACCGCGACCGGCGCGGTGTAGGCCACCCAGCTGGTGTCGTCGATTTGGTATTCGACGGTGTCGACGCCCGATCCGGTGTCCGTGGCGTTGACCGTCACCGTGGCCGTACCGATGTAGGCGCCTGAGGGGTTCTGGGGTCCGGAGACCGTGCCGGTGACCGTGGGCGGCGTGGTGTCCGGCTCGCTGGGACCGTTCGTGACGGTGAACTCGCCTACCATCGTGCTGTGACCCGGAATTGTACAGAAATATCGGTATTTACCGGGGGTCAGTGTCACGGTCGCGGTGTGCCGGCCGTTGTTCGCGTCGAACGGGTTGGCCAGGATGTTCAACGCCACGTCGTGGTTGTAGCCGGGCGTGTCGGTGTCGAAGGTCAGCGTGTGCGGCATACCGACGTTGTTGCCGGTGGCCGTGCTGTTCTCCCACACGATGGTGGTCTCGCCGGCCACCGCGCTGGTCGGCGCGGACTTGTACCGGGTGATGTCGCTGTCGGCGGTCCAGGTGAGTTCCTGCACCGCGGCGTAGGCGGGGACGGGGACGGCGAGGCTGGGGGCCAGCACGAGCAGCAGCCCGGCCAGCGCCACCCCGGTACGCCGGAGCACTCTTCGAACGGACATGGCACCTTCCTGGGTGGAACGCGGGGCCGGCCGGAGCCGGCCCCGCTCGATCGGAAGAGCTAGAGCGACCGCACCCGGACGTTGCGGAACTCGGCTACATCGGCGTCGCCGTGGTTCTGCAGGCCGATGTGACCCTTGAGGAACTGCCGCAGGTCGGTCGGAGGATCTCCGGCCCGCGACGACTGCTTGCCCGGCGTGTTGTCGAACTCGTTGATCACCACGCCGTTGCGGATGATCGTGTAGTGCTGGCCGACGACCTTGATCTCGTAGTCGTTCCAGACGTTCTTCGGCGTGGCTCCGGCGTTGGCCAGCGGCTGCGGGTCGAAGTTGTAGATCGACCCGGTCTTCTGGACCTCACCGGTCGCGCCGTCGTAGATCTGGACCTCGTGGCCGCAGTAGATCGCCACCCAGGCCTGCGAGGAGGCCGCCGATCCGGTCCGCCCGCACTCCGGCCGCTGGTCGAGCGGGGTGCGCGGGTCGGGGAACCGGGTGAACACGCCGGTGTTGGCACGCGTCTCACCCGCGGACACGTCCCGGAACTGCAGGCGGAGCGAGAAGTCGGCCAGCTCCTTGGTGTGCCAGAGCATGCCCAGACCGCCCGTGGTGCGCAGGTTGCC
The DNA here is from genome assembly GCF_000717135.1 of Catenuloplanes japonicus. Taxonomy (GTDB): domain Bacteria; phylum Actinomycetota; class Actinomycetes; order Mycobacteriales; family Micromonosporaceae; genus Catenuloplanes; species Catenuloplanes japonicus. Next base: position 194,660 of record NZ_JNXY01000029.1, on the reverse strand, counting down.
GTCCGGCTGGAGGACGAACTGGCCGGACGGGGCCATCTCCCAGCCGCGCAGCGACTCCGGCGTGCCGTCGAACAGCGCCTCGTACCCGGTGGTGCCGGGCAGGCCGATCGGCGAGGACGCGGCCGCGCGGGTCAGCGCGCCCGACTCCCGGGCGGTGATCGTGCCGGCCTTGGCCAGCCGGTCCGCGATCGTGGTGACGTCGCGGACGAAGCTGTCGTGGTCGGCCCAGACACCCTCGTCGTCGATCAGGTCGTTGATCGTGCACGCGCCGCCGACCTGCTTGTTCGGCACGCCGGTGTTGGTGTCACCGACGAAGACGCTGGTCCGGGTGTCCGGCGCCGCACAGGCCGCGGTGACGGTGGACTGCACGGTCACGGTCTCACCGTCGGCGTACGTCACCGTGTGCTTGACCGTGTAGGACCCGGCCGCGGCGTACACGTGACGGGGGTTGATCTCGGTGGAGCTGGTGCCGTCGCCGAAGTCCCAGCGGTGGCTGACACCTCCGGAGGAGGAGCCGTTGAACGCGTAGGTCAGCGCCTTGTTCTGCACGGCGACACTTGCGGTGGACGGCACCGGGCTGGCCGGCTTGCCGATGTACGACACCTTGATCAGCTTCTGCACATTGCTGAGGCTGAAGAAGCCGGTGCCGTAGTCGAGCATGTAGAGCGCGCCGTCCTTGCCGAACTTCGCGTCCATCCAGGCGTAGAGCTGGTTGTCGGCCGCGCCGGTCGGCAGGATCGCCCGCAGCGTCTCCGCGAACGGCGGCGGCGACTGCGTGGGCACGCCCGCCGGGTCCACGGTGACCGCGATCCGGTTGGCGCCGTTGGACTCGTCACCGACGAGCCACTTGTCGTCCCAGTATTTCGGCCACGCCACGCCGCTTGCCGCGTCGACCTTGTCGTAGTGGTAGGTCGGGCCGGACATGACGGCCTGACCGCCACCGCGCACGTACGGCTGGGTGTAGGTGGCCTGCGACGCGATGTACGACGGGATGCCGTTCTCGCGCAGCGGGAAGACCGGGCCGCCACCGTCCGGCGAGTACCAGATCATGTTGTCCCGGGCCGGCGGGATGTCCGTCAGGCCGGTGTTGCGCGGCGACTCGTTCTTCAGGTTGTTGCAGTCGTACCAGCCGGTCAGCTGGGTCGCGTCCGTGGTGCTGCGGTCGCGGTACGGCTGCCGGTTACCCATGCAGTACGGCCAGCCCTGGTTCCCCGCCGAGGTGAGGATCGTGGCGGTCTCGTACTTGGCCGGGCCCAGCTCCGGGTTCGGCGCGGCGGCGTCCGGCCCGACCCAGCCCGCGGTCAGCCACTGCCGTTCCTCGTCGATCTGCAGGCGCGAGATGTTCCGCACGCCCATCACGTAGATCTCCGGCCGGGTCTTGTCCGTGCCGGGCGGGAACAGGTTGCCCTGCGGGATCGAGTAGGTCCCGTCCGCCTCCGGGTGGATGCGGATGATCTTCCCGGCCAGGTCGTTCGTGTTACCGGACGTGCGACGCGCGTCCTGGAACGAGATGCCCGCGTACTCCTTGGTCCAGTTGTTGCCGGAGTAGCCGGACGAGCCCTCGGACGAGTTGTTGTCGCCGGACCCGATGTAGAGGTTGCCCTTGTCGTCGAACGCCATGCCACCACCGGCGTGGCAGCAGCTGTGGATCTGCACCGGGAACTTCAGCAGATCCTTGCGACTACCAAGATCAAGAGAGCCGTTGGCGTACGTGAAGCGGCTGACCGTCCGCTCACCGACCCGCTTCTCCCTGTCGATCGAGGCGTGCGGCATCCAGTAGACGTAGACCCAGCCGTTCTCGGCGAACTTGGGGTCCGTGACGATGCCGAGCAGGCCCTCTTCGTTCTTGACCAGCTCGTCTCCGCTGCCCCGGTTGCCCATCACCGGCAGCGTCGTCAGAAGCTTCACGGCCTTGGTCTTCGGGTCGTACGTGTGGATCGTGCCGCAGCCCAGGCCCACGTTCGGGTTGGCCCAGTCCACGACCGGTCCGCTCGGGCAGGCCGCCTTGCCGACGTAGAAGATCGTGCCGTCCGCCGCCACGGTCAGCCCGTGCGGCTCACCGATCTGGTCGAGCTGCCCGGCCTGGTTCTGCGGCGTCAGCCGCTCGATCCGGTAGTTCGACGCGATCGTCGCCTGGCAGTCGCCACGCACCCGGCCGGACGTCCAGTTCAGCGCGCCGGTGAGGTGCTTCTTGAAGACGTCCTCGCCGTAGCTGCCGTCGGTGTGGCCCATGCCGGTGTAGAAGGACCGGCCGCCGTCGTAGTCCCGGCACCAGGAGATCGGGTGGAACGCGCCGTTCGCGTTCGCGCCCGGGCTGTAGTGCCGCTCCTCGACCTGCGCGACCGTGTGCACGGTGCCCAGCGGGTTCGGCTCCCAGTTGTACCAGCGGTCGGACCGCTTGACGGTCAGCGGCAGGCCCTTGGTGGCCGGGTGGTCCCGGTCCAGGATGTCCACCACGGACTCGGCCACGGCCGGCGACGGGGGGAACGTGCTCACGCTGCCGAACAGCTTCCAGTCGGCGAGCTGGATCAGCGGCTCACCGCTGTTCGCCGTGATGTTCAGACGCCAGAACTTGTACGTGGCCGGCGCCGCCAGCTGGTACCGCTTCGCCTGGAACCGGCCGGGGAAGTCCTCGTTCGTCTTCCGGTCGACGTCGGTCCAGGTGCCGCCGTCCGCGGAGCCCTGCAGTGTCCAGTCCCGCGGGTCACGGCCGTCGAAGTCGTTCGCGGACGTCAGCGAGTACGCCGAGATGGTCTTCGCGGCGGACAGCTCGTAGCGCGCCCAGCCGGTCGTGGCCCGGACCAGCCACTTCGTGTTCGGGTCGCCGTCCGCGAGCTTGACCGCGGTCTCGCTGGGCGGGTTCTCCCCGCTCGCGGTGACCGCGGCGACCGCCTCCGCGCCCGCGCCCGCGGGCCGGGTGCCGATCAGGCCGGTGAACCAGGTCGAGTCCAGCTGCGCCTTGGCCGCGTCGCCGACGCCGAGGAAACCGTTGCCGGCCTTGACGTAGGCCTGCAGCGCGGACTCCTGGCCGCTGGTGAGCGTGGCCCCGGTCGCGCTCAGGAACACGACCGCGCGGTACTTCGCCAGCTCGGACTTGTTGAAGACGGCCGGGTCGCTGCTCTCCGCGACCGTGAGACCGTTCTGCGTACCCAGATCCTTGATGGTCTGGGTGGCCTTCGCGACCGGGTCCTCCTGCTGGGCCGCGGGGCCGTGGAAGACGAGCACCTGGTCCTCTGCCGGGGCCGCCTGCGCGACAGCGGCCTGCGCCGCTTGCGGTACAGGCCCCAGGAGCAGGGTGACGGCCGCTGCTGCGGCCAAGCCTTGTCTTACCTTCCGTTTCATCCGGTGTGCCCTCCGTGTCCACTCTGGCTATCGGTGGTGGATGCCGCCTTGTGGCTGTGTCCCTTGAAACGGTCGATGGCCTCCTGCGCGCCCGGCGGCATGCTGCCGTCCGCGTTACGCACCACGAAGAGGCCCGACATGCCGGTGTCGGAGTGCATCTGCACGTGGCAGTGGTACATCCAGGTGCCCGCGCCGCCGCCCTCGCCGGCCTGCACCTGGAAGCCGAACGAGCTGCCCGGCCCGAGATCCTTGTTGTCGATCGACGCGCTCGGATCGGTCGGGCCCTCGAGGTAGCCGGTGCGGTTGTCCGCCCAGTGGTGCGAGTGCAGGTGGAACGTGTGGTAGAGGTCGCCGTGCCCGATCGCGATCCACTCGGTGATCTCGCCCAGGTTCGCCTCGAAGATCGGGGTGTCCGGCGCGACCTTGTTGTTGATCGTGGTGTTGTGCAGCACGGCGACGAACTGCTTGTCCGGAAGCTGGTCACCGCGCCGGCGCACGATCAGCGCGCCGTAGAGCCCGCGGAGCACGCCCGCGGTCCCGTGGTCGGTGCCCATGGCGTGATCGTGGTAGTGCCAGTAGCCCGCGCTGCCCGGCCGGAACCGGCGGCCGGTCGCGGCCACCATCTCGTGCGAGCGCCAGACGTAGGTCCGCGTCTCGCCCGGGTTGTTGAACGAGGCGTTCAGCGGTGCGCCGTCCGAGTCGGTGCTGTAGTCGACGCCGTGCGGATGGATGGAGAGCCGCTGGTCGGTCGTGTTGACCAGGGTGATCTCGAGCGTGTCGCCCTCGTACATCTCCAGGATCGGCCCGGGGATCGTGGCCTTGCCGCGCTCGAGACCGTAGCCGTACTGGTTGTTGCCCAGCGACTCGGCGTAGATGGTGATCTTCCGGGTGGCTCCCGCGGCGCGGGCGGGCTGGCTGTTGGAGGTGACCGCGGCCGTGAGCGCGGGCACGGCCAGCCCGAGCGCCCCGACGCCGACGAGAGAGCGGCGGGAGAAACCCCACTTCCGCGCGGGTTTGTCAACGTTGTCGTCCATGCGTCTCCGTTCGTGTCGGGACGGCAGCACACTTCGACAGCTTGAGTCCGGGACCTCGGTTGCGGAGCGTTACCGCATCGAGTCCCATGACTTTTGTCGGACGACGACAAACCTAAGCACCGGATCGACAAAAGTAAAGGTCCCTTATGGAAAAGTGCCCGGGGTGCATGCCAATGTCGGCGCAGCTCAAGAGCAATTCAAGGGGTTACTCGACCGTACGTTGTGGGCGCGCTGTGTGTCGTGGGAGCGCTACCGGGGGTTGTTACCAGGGCTTTAACCAACATGATCGACCGTAACCGCCCCGCAATGCAGTCACGGTGTGTGATCGTTCAGCTGTCCCAGATCTCGATGCCGAAGAACAGCGCGTGCGAGTCCTTCTCCTCGCCGTACACACCGGACGCCAGCTCCACCGACCCCGCCGGCTTCAGCGTCGGCTCGTTCAGCGGCGAGGTCAGCGTCTCCCGGCCGTTGATGAACACGGTCGCGGCCGCGTCCTTGACCTCGATGCCGATCCTGGCCGGGAACTCCTCGCCCTGCCACACCTGCTCCGACCGGTCCAGCCGCTTCCAGCGCGAACTCTCCGTCACGCTCACCAGCTCGATGTGGTTCTTGCACGCCTCGACCACGTAGGAGCCGTCCGCCTGGTACCAGAAGTAGATCCGCCCGCAGACGTCGCCGGCCACGCCACCGAGGTTGATCAGGATCGTCTGGTCGCCGGCGATCTCAAGGTTCGGCCCCGGGCACCGCACGCCGTTCGTCCCGGAGAGCACCATGAACTCGCCGTCGAACACGCAGTTGCCCTGCCCGTTGTGCCCCTCCTGCCACGGCCCCGGCTCGGTCAGGAAGTCGGTGAGCACGGGCTGCGACGGCTTCGGCACGACGGTCTCGCCGCCACCCTTCTTGGGAAGCGCGCCGGGCGAGGCCGAGGTGTCCGGCGCCGCCGCGGTGTTGTCACCGGTGTTCGTCCACGCGGCCACGGCCGTGGCGGAGGCCAGCGCGACCGCGAGCGCGGCAGCCCCGAGCACCACCGCGCCGCGCACGCTCCGGCGGACGGGCGGGCGGGCCGTACCCTCGTTGATCGTCAAGGTCTGTGATCGTGCACCACCGTCCGTGGCCAGCAGCGCGTCGAGCAGCTGCGGCGCGGTGGGGCGGTCGGCCGGGTTCTTGGCCAGCGCCCACTCGACGATCGGGCGGAGCTGACCGTCCAGCCCGGAGAGATCCGGCTCGCCGGTGAGGATCCGCACCGCGATCCCGGTGGCCGACTCGCCGGGGAACGGGATGCGCCCGGTGCCCGCATAGGCCAGGACCGCGCCCCAGGCGAACACGTCCACCGCCGGCGCGGCCGTCCCGGTCAGCGGCCCGTCCAGCCGCTCCGGCGCCATGTAGGCCACCGTGCCCACGATCTGGCCGGTGCGGGTGTGCTCGCTGGTCGCCTCCAGCGCCCGCGCGATGCCGAAGTCGATCACCTTGGGCGAGCCGAGCGCGAACAGCACGTTCGACGGCTTGAGATCACGGTGCACCACGCCCGCGCCGTGGATCGCCACCAGCGCGGTCGCCACCCCCACCGCCACGCTGTGCAGCGCACCGCCGCGCAGCGCGCCGCGCTCCGCGATCACCTGCGCCAGGTCCGGCCCGTCCACATATTCCACGACAAGGTAGGGCGTGTCATGCTCCGGATCCGCGTCCAGCACCGCGGCCGTGCAGAACGGCGGCACCTGTCGCGCCCGGTTCACCTCACTGCGGAACCGCGCCCGGAACTCCGGTGCCGCCGCGAACTCCGCCCGGATCACCTTGATCGCGACCAGCAACCCCTGCGCGTCCCGGGCCTGGAACACCGACCCCATCCCGCCCTCGCCGAGCACCCCGACCAGCGTATACGCGCCAAGGGTGCGGGGATCTCCCGGACGGAGCGGAAGCAGCGACATCGGGCGGCACTCTCCTGAATGGATTATCGGCACGCTTTCCGAGGCAATGTAGCGCAGATCAACCCATCCCGGTGCCCGCTCGCCCTCCGCGCCGGCCTCGTGCGGACCGCGGGACCCGCGGCTCTTCCGGGACCACCGCGGCCCCGGCCCCGGCCCCGGGGCGGTGGCCGGAAGCGGAGCGCCGGCGGAGTCTTCCGGTCACCGGAGGCTGGCCCGCGGGAGCATACGGACCGTCACCACGCCGGAAGCGGTGTGATCCCCGCTCCTGAAAAAAGTGCCGGGGCGATGTCGAGAAACGGTGTCGTGCTCCGTCCCCGGGGTGAAGCGTGACGACAATGGGTCGCACCAGCACCGAGGAGGCACCACGATGGCGAAGTACCTGCTGCTCAAGCACTACCGGGGCGCGCCGGAGATGCTCAACAACGTGAGCATGGACAAGTGGACGCAGGAGGAGATCGACGCGCACATCGGGTACATGAACGACTTCGCGGCGCGGCTGCGGGAGACCGGTGAGTTCGTCGACAGCCAGGCGCTCGCGGCCGAGGGGACCTGGGTCCGGTACGACGGCGAGGGCCGCCCGCCGGTCACCGACGGGCCGTTCGCCGAGACCAAGGACCTGATCGCGGGCTGGATGGTGATCGACGTCGACAGCTACGAGCGGGCCCTCGCGCTCGCCGGTGAGCTGTCCGCCGCGCCCGGCGCCGGTGGCCGGCCGATCCACGAGTGGCTGGAGCTGCGTCCGTTCATGGCCGCGCACGCCGACTGCATCGAGTGAACGAGTCCCTGCTCAGGAGCCTGACGCCGGCCGTCATCGGCGTCCTCGTCCGCCGCGGAGCAGACTTCGCGGCGGCCGAGGACGCGGTGCAGGACGCGCTGGTCGAGGCCGTCCGCCGGTGGCCGGACGACCCGCCGCGCGACCCGAAGGGCTGGCTGGTCACCGTGGCCTGGCACCGGTTCGTCGACGCGACCAGGTCCGACGCGGCCCGCCAGCGGCGCGAGGAGCACGTCGAGCCGGAGCCGGGCCCGGTCTCCGGCGCCGACGACACGCTCCAGCTGTACTTCCTGTGCGCGCACCCGTCGCTCACGCCGTCGTCCGCGGTCGCGCTCACGCTGCGTGCGGTCGGCGGCCTGACCACGCGCCAGATCGCGCGCGCCTACCTGGTACCGGAGGCGACCATGGCGCAGCGGATCAGCCGCGCCAAACGCACGGTGACCGGCGTCCGTTTCGACCGTCCCGGCGACGTCGCCACCGTGCTGCGCGTCCTCTACCTGGTCTTCAACGAGGGCTACTCCGGCGAGGTCGACCTCGCGGCCGAGGCGATCCGGCTCACCCGGCAGCTCGCGGCCGCGATCGACCACCCGGAGGTGGCGGGGCTGCTGGCGTTGATGCTGCTGCACCACGCGCGGCGCGCGTCCCGGACGACGCCGGACGGCGCGCTGGTCCCGCTGGCCGCGCAGGACCGGAGCCGCTGGGACACCGCGCTGATCGCCGAGGGCGTGGCGATCCTGCAGACCGCGCTGTCCCGGGACCGGCTGGGCGAGTTCCAGGCGCAGGCGGCGATCGCGGCGCTGCACGCGGACGCGCCGGCCACGGCCGAGACCGACTGGATCCAGATCGTCGAGTGGTACGACGAACTGCTGCGCCTCACGGACACCCCGGTCGTGCGCCTCAACCGCGCGGTCGCGATCGGCGAGGCGGACGGTCCGCACGCGGGCCTGGCCGCGCTGGCCGAGCTCGACCCCGCGCTGCCCCGCCACACCGCGGCCGCCGCCTACCTGCACGAACGCGCCGGTGACCGCGCGACGGCGGCCCGTCTCTACGCGGAGGCCGCGCTGAAGGCTCCCACGCTCGCCGAACGCGACCATCTCACCCAGCAGGCGGCCCGCCTCAACACCGGCCGTCAGTGAGTCTCGTGCTTCCACAGCGCGGCGACGAGGTCGGCGACCGCCCGGTCCCGGTGCCGGCGGTAGGTGTTGAACGACAGGTGCAGCGCGGCGGCGACGCGCTCCTGGCTGGTGGCCGGCCGCACGAAGGTCCGGGTCAGCAGCTCGGACGCGGCGGCGCCCGTCTCGATCATCCTGCGGAGCGTGTCCACGGGGGCGTCCCCCGCCGCGGTGTTCCGCCGGACCAGGCGCGACCGCACCAACGGGTTCGTCCGCAGCAGGTCCGGGGTGTGCAGGTGCCGCAGGGCCGACCGGACCGCGTCGGTGAACTCGTCGCGGGAGAGCACGGCCGCGCCGATCCCCTCGTCCGCGCGGCGTACGGTCGCCCCCAGCTGGCGGGCCTGGAGCACCTCGGTCCACTCGGCGACCCCGACCCGGCGCCAGTCGTGCGCGAACAACGGGAACGGGACCCCGGCGGCTGGCCAGAAGTCGATGAACTCCATGGTGGGCGCCCACAGCGCCGCGTCCTCGAACGCGGCGACCAGGCTCCAGGCGGTGTCGTCGCGCAGTTGCAGGATGTCCAGCATCTGGCAGGCGAGGAACAGCGTCAGCGACGGCGACGGGCGCTGACCGTGGTCGCGGTCGAGGAAGAAGCGCCAGGCCCGGATCTGTTCGCCGGGCCGCAGCGGGCCGAGCGCGGACGCGTACCGCCACATCGCGTCCACGCCGGGGTCCACGCCGAGGTCCGCCTCGGTCAGGTCGAGGCAGGCGGTGTAGCCGCACAGCTCGCCCGCGGCCGTGCGGAAGACCCGGAAGGCGCCGGGCCGGTGCCGCATCCAGCGGACCACCAGCCCGGCCTGCCCCGCCCCCTGCCAGGCGGCGGTCATGGCCTCGATCGGCGCGTGGTCGTGCGCGGTCAGGCCGTCCGCGTACGCCCCCATGGTCGGTGCCAGCGTGCTCAGCGGGGCGAGCCCGGAGCGGAAGCCGTTGAGCACGACGGTGCGCACCAGGATCTGCAGCCGCTCCCGCTCGTCCGCGACCGCGGTCACCTGCTGGTGGAACGCGGCAAGCTTGCGGCGGTGCAGGTCGGCGTAGCGCGCGGGGTCCCGCCAGCGCAGGTCCGCGTCGAGCAGGTCACGGACCACGTCGTGCGGGTACAGCCCGTGCGGGCTCTCCTCGATGAACGCCCTGCCACGCAGCCAGGCGAACACCTCGCCCACGTCACCGCCGACCATCGTGTGCAGCAGGTCCTCCGTGGTGACCGGCGCGTGCGCGCACACCTCCAGCGCGGCCCGGTGCCGAGGGCTCGGCGCCTCGTCGACCAGCTGCACGATGAGCGCGCCCACCAGATCGGGCAGATCGGCGAGGGTACGCGGCGTGGCGCCCCGCCGCACCGCGTCGACCAGCATGGACAGCGTGAGGGGGTGGCCACGGCTGATGGCCGCGATCCGGTCCCGCGCCCCGGCCGGAACCTCCTGGGCGGCCAGCCACGCCCACACGTCGTCGGGCGGCAGGTTGTCCAGCGGCAGCACCCGGCACGCCGGGTCGGCGCGCCACCGGGGCCTCGGGGCGGTCCGCCCGGCGATCACCACCAGGCAGTCGCCAGGCAGCGACGGCAGATAGGTCTCGCGTACCCAGTCGTCGACCGGTTCCAGCAGCTCGTACGTGTCGATCAGCAGCACCGGCCGGGTCACGCCGTCCGGCGCCGGCAGCGCGGCCCGGCCGAGCGTCAGGTGCCGGGCGTCGATCCGCACCGGCGTGTGCCCCTGCTGCGCCGCCAGGTGCGCGAACATGCCGAGCAGCGCGGTCTTGCCCACCCCGCCGGGCCCGTGCACGAAGATCACGCCCGGGGTGCCCAGCGCCTTCCGGAAGACGGCGATCTCCGCGTCCCGGCCGGCGAACGACGCCCGCCGCCGCTCGTCCAGCACCTCACCGAGCGATGCCATGCCGGCGATGCTAGACCGCCCGCCCGCTGCCCGGCGGAACGGCCACCGCATGGGCACCGGATGGGCAGGTGCCCGCCGGCCCGCCGCCGTGACGATGGTGCCCATGACAGAGCAGGACTTTCCCAGCAACTGGGGACGGTGGGGGAGCGACGACGAACTGGGCGCCGTCAACCTCATCACCGACGAGGCGCGGGCCCGGGGCGCGGCCGAGGCCCGGACCGGCCGGACCGTGTCGATCGCCAGGGTGACCACGCCGTTCCCGCTCACCGGCGGCCCGCTCGGGGCCGCGACCGCGTCCACGACCGCGGTACAGACCGCGATGCTGTTCACCGGCTTCGGCGCGCCGGCCATGGCCGAGGTGATGATCGTGACCACGCACCACGCGGAGGTCACCCACCTGGACGCGATGGGCCACTGGGCCGCCGGCGGCAAGGTGTATCCCGGCGTCGACGTGGCCGACAGCTCCGGCCCGACGGGCGTACGGCACGGCGCGGCCGAGGTGTACGGCAGCGGCTTCCTCACCCGCGGCGTGCTCCTCGACCTGGCCCCGGGCGGACGCCTGGCCCCGGCCCACCCGGTCACCGGCGCGGACCTGGACGCGGCCGCGGCCCGTGCGGGCACCGAGGTGCTGCCCGGCGACGCGATCGTGGTCCGGGGCGGCTGGGACCGGGTCAACGGCGGCGACGAGCCCGAGCCGGGGATGACCGCGGACGCGATCCGCTGGATGCACGCGCACGGTGTCGCCGTGTACGCCGGTGACATCGGTGACGCCCGTCCGCCGCTCGTCGCGGGTGTGCCCGGCGCGCTGCACTTCCTGGCGCTGGGCCGGCTGGCGATCCCGCTCGTGGACGCGGCCGACCCGGAGCCGCTGGCGGCGATGTGCACGCGCCTGGGGCGCTGGACGTTCCAGTTCGTGATCGGCGCGCCGCGCATCGCCGGGACCACCGGCCTGCCGGTGAACCCGCTCGCCGTGTTCTGAGACCCCACCGCGGTCACGACCGTGATCCAGGCGTCGTTCACGTTGTTCCGGCGACGTGAACGACGCCTGGATCACGGGACTACTGGTCCCCGGACGTGCGGGGGGCGGCGAGCGGCGCGTGGGTGGTGGTGGTCAGGAAGCGGTCCGGCCGGAACGCGGCCAGGAGTGGCTCGGGGGCACCGCCGCACAGCTCGTCCGCGATGACCTCCGCGAGCCACGGGGCCAGCGTGACGCCGCTGTGCGTGGCGATCGCCCAGACCGGGGAGCCCGGCGCGATCCGCCCCGCGGCCGTGCGCGCGTCCGCCGGGATCACCCGGTGACCGACCCGGACCGCGGACACGCGCGGGCTCGTGCGCGGCAGCAGCGGCGTGATCCGGCGGAGGATCTCGGCGGCGACCTCGTCCGGCGGCGGGCCGGCCGGGTCGGCGGAACGGTCCAGGTCGAGCGCCTGGACCAGCAGGGTGCCGTCCTCACCGGGCCGCAGCCCCAGCCGGTCCGTCTTCACGATGCCGGTGACGCCATGGCCGGGCGCGACGACGTCGGCCAGGTAGCCGTAAGAGATCGAGTCAACCTCGGGCGGCACCAGCGGCAGCACGCCGCCCGCGGACGCGACCAGCCGCTCGGTCGCGGTCCCGGCGCAGATCACCACCGCGTCCGCGGTCACCCGGTCCCCGTCGGCGAGCAGCACGTCGTGGCCGTCGATGCCGGTCACGGCCGCGGTCCGCACCGGCACCCGGGCGGTGAGGTGCGCGATCCAGCGGCCGGGGAAGGCGTGGCCCTCGCCGTCGAAGATCGCCACGAGCGCGTCGTCCGCGACCGGCAGCGGCGTGCGGTCCCGCGCCTCGGCCGGTGTCGCGAAGCGGGCCGGGTAGCCGAGCCCGATCAGCCGCTCGGTGCGCTGGGTGAGGCTCGCACGGTGCGTGTCGTCGCCGGCGATCGCCACGGTGCCGGTGAACGCGACCGTGTCCGGCAGGTCCGCGGCGATCCGGCGCCAGGCCTCGACGCCGCGCAGGTTGATCGCGTGGTAGTCGAGTGCGTGCTTCTTGTGGCTGTTGATCCAGGCGAAGCTGGTCGCGCTGGTCCCGCCACCGGGCCGGCCGGACTCCAGCAGCGTGACCGTGCGGCCGCGGCGCACCAGGGCGTCGGCCAGCGCGGCCCCGATGATGCCCGCACCCACGATCGCGACATCCGTCATGATGCCGATCCTTGTGCCCGGACGGCGCCGGGCACAAGGGAGCGTCTCAACCCGAGATGAGACTGAGCACCATGCCGAGCACGGCCGTGTTGTAGACGAACGCGAGCAGGCCGTGGCAGAGGACCACGCCGCGCATCCGGCTGGTCCGGACCGTCACGTCCGACGTGCCGAACGTGGTGCCGACCGTGAACGCGAAGTACGCGTACTCCAGCAGCGACGGTGCCGGCGTCGCGGGGAAGTCCAGGTGCGCCGGGCCGGTGTTCTCCAGCGCCATCCGGGCGTACCGCTCGGTGTAGGCCAGCTGCAGGATCGTCCACGCGACCAGCACCATGACGATGCCGAGGCCGCGGTTGGCGAACGCGTTGAGGTCGTCGCCGCTCTTGAACAGGATGATGTTGGCGCCGTTGCCGAGCACGATCAGCGCGGTGCCGAGCGTGATCAGGTAGATCGTCCGCCGTCCGGCCAGCCACCCGGGCCAGCGCGGGTCGCCCTTGCGGGCCTTGCGGATGCGGCGTATCCGGACCCACATGTAGAGCAGGCCGAGCGCCAGCCAGGCCACCGACGTCAGCACGAGCAGCGAGGTCTCCAGCCCGATGTCCGCGCCGGCGCTCCCGCCCCACAGCACGCAGAGCGCGGCCGTGACCGTCGCCAGCAGGAGCAGCACGTCGAGCACGCGGCTCGGCCACGGGGCGCGGTGGGCGCGCTGCCGCTCCCGCACCGGGGTGAGTTCGTCCTGGAGCACGGTTCTCCGATCGTCGTACCGCCTGCATGTGCTGGTCATCGGCGTTTCCTGCCGCCGAGGAGGCAGGGACCGTATAGGACACAGACTGTTCCCAGCAAATTTTCAGGCCGGCGATACGCTCCGTGCTCAGGAGCCCACGACCACCCGGGGGTACGCACCGGGCGCCGCGAACTCCTCGGCCACCGCCCGGAACGCCCTGAGCAGCGGATTCGGGTCTCCGGCCCGGGTGGCCAGGACGACCTCGCTGTCCGGCGCGTCCTCGAACGGGATCCGGGCCAGATCGGGGCGGAGCAGGCTGCGCCGGTCGCTCTCCGGCAGCACCGCGATCGCCTCACCGGCCGCGACCAGCTCCAGCTTGTCCTCGAAGTTCTCCATGCTCTCGGTGGGCGCCGGGCCGGCCGCATAGAGCCGGTAGGCACTCCAGGCCGGCGCCGCGACCGGGCAGCTGTACGGCGTGTGACCGTCCAGGTCGGCCGTGGTCACCGAGGCGCGCGCGGCGAGCGGATGCCCGGCCGGCACCACCAGCACGCGCGACTCCGTGTAGAGCGGCACGACCCGGACCTCGCCCGTCCCGAACGGCAGCGGCACGCGGGCGACCAGCGCGTCCACCCGGCCCTCCGGCAGCGCCGCCATCTCCTGGCAGTCCAGGTGGCGGGCGTCGATCCGGGCCTGCGGGTGGCGGCGACGCAGCTCCCGTACCGCCGGGGTGATGATCAGATCTTCGACGTAGCCGATCGTGAGGCGCGCGACCGGTGCGTGCGCGCGGGCGGTCACGGTGGCCAGGTGGGCGGCGTGCAGCAGCGCCTTCGCCTCCGGCAGGAACGCCTTGCCGGCCTCGGTGAGCAGGTTGCCCTGGGGCGTGCGGTCCAGCAGCCGGACGCCGAGCCGCTGCTCCAGGCGCTGGATCTGCCGGCTCAGCGACGGCTGGGCCAGGTGCAGCTCGGCGGCGGCCCGCCCGAAGTTCAGATGCTCCGCGACCACGGTGAAGTAGCGCACCAGCCGCAGCTCAAGATCCTCCACCGGTCCCACCGTACCTGTGGCGATGCGCTTTCCGTATCGGCCGGTACCGCCCAGGTCTTGGACGCCCCGGGGCGCGCGGGCCTTGACTGGGGGAGGTCCCGAGGAAAGAGGAAAGACATGATGAACGCGATCCGGCTGCACGAGTTCGGCGGCCCGGAGGTGCTGCGGCACGAGCAGGTCCCGGTTCCGGCGCCCGCGCCCGGTGAGGTGCTGGTCCGCGTGCACGCGGCCGGCGTCAACCCGCCGGACCGGTACCTGCGCGACGGCCTGACCGTGATGCCCGCCGGGATGCGCCCCGCGATCGGCCTGCCGGTCACGCCCGGCACGGACGTGTCCGGCGTCGTCGAGGCCGTCGCGCCGGACGTGGACACGTTCGCGGCCGGCGACGAGGTCTTCGGCATGCTGCGCTTCCCCGGCTTCGACGGCTCCGGCTACGCCGAGTACGTCACCGCGCCCGCGTCCGACCTGGCCCGCAAACCGGCCGGCATCGACCACGTGCACGCGGCGGGCGCGCCGATGGCCGGGCTCACCGCCTGGCAGCTGCTGATCGACGCCGGCCACGACGACCCGTCCCCGTTCCAGGCGTTCCCGCACCGGCCGGTCCCGCTCGGCCCCGGCACGCGCGTGCTGGTCAACGGCGCCGCGGGCGGCGTGGGGCACTTCGGCGTGCAGCTGGCCACGTGGAGGGGCGCGCACGTGACCGCGGTGGCGTCCGGCGGGCACGACGCGTTCCTGCGAGCGATCGGCGCGGACGAGGTCATCGACTACACGCGTACGCGCCCGGAGGAGGCCGTCCGCGACCTCGACCTGGTGCTGGACACGGTCGGCGGCCCGGCCAGCCACCGTTTCCTGCGCACGATCCGGCGTGGCGGCGCGCTCTTCCCGGTCTTCTTCGGCGCGTTCGACCCGGACGAGGCCGCGCGTCTGGGCGTGACGGTCTCGGCCGGCCAGGTGCGCTCCAGCGGCGCGCAGCTCGCGGAGCTGGCTCGCCTGCTCGGCGACGGGACGGTGACGGTCGCGATCGACAGCGTGTTCCCGCTGGCGGAGGCGCGGGCGGCCCACGAGCGTGCGGCGCGCGGCCACCTCCAGGGCAAGATCGTGCTCACGGTCGCTTGAGCCGGTCACGCCCGGCCGGTCAGCAGATCCTCCAGCGCCGGGACCAGGTCCGGCCGGGCGAACGTGAACCCGGCGTCGCGCAGCCGCGCCGGAACGCATCGCCGCCCGGTCAGCGCCAGCGCCGGATCCGTGCGCAGCAGCATCGCACCGAGCCGGACCAGCGGCACCGGTGTGGGCGGGGCCGGCGGCCGGTGCAGGACCCGCCGGAGCCCGGCCATCAGATCGGCGTTGCGCACCGGGTGCGGACCGGTGGCGTGCACCACGCCGGAGAGCGCCGGATCGGCGACCGCACGGTGCACGATCGCGAGCAGGTCGTCGATGTGCAGCCAGCTCACCCACTGCCGCCCGGACCCGACGCGCCCGCCCAGACCCCACCGGGCCAGCCCGGCCAGCCGGTGGAGCGCGGGCGTGTCCCGGTCCAGCGCGATGCCGATGCGCAGCACCACCTGCCGCCCGGCCGGCGCGCCCGCGGCCGCCTCCTCCCAGGCGCGCGCCACGCCGGCCATCTGCGCCGGCCCGTCAGCACCACCACCTCGGCCCCGCCCGCGGCGAACGAGGCGCCGATCCGCCGCCCGAGCGCGCCCGAGCCACCCGCCAGTACGACCTTCATGCCAGACCCCCGTTTGAGCAGTTGCTCAAACGGTAGCCGGTTTTGAGCGATCGCTCAAGCGGGGTGGACCACGTTCCGCAGCGGGCGGCCCGCGGCCAGGTCGTCGATCGCGGCCGCGATGTCGCGGGCCCGGCCTCGGAACGTGTCGTCCGTGTGGCCGGCCTGGTGCGGCGTGAGCAGCACGTTCGGCAGCGAGGCGAAGTCGTGCGAGGCGGGCGGCTTGCCCTCGCGGGGGTGGCCCCACCAGACGTCCAGTGCCGCGCCCGCGATCCGGCCCGAGGAGAGCGCGGCGAACGTGTCGGCCTCGTCCAGGATCGGGCCGCGGGCCACGTTGATCAGCAGCGCGCCGGGGCGCAGGTGCCTGTACCGGTCCGCGTTGATCAGGCCGCGGGTGCGGTCGGTGAGCGGCACGGTGACCACCACGACGTCGGACGCGGCCAGCAGTTCGTCGAGATCCTCGATGCCGCCGGTCCAGTCCGGCGTGACGCCGTCCGGCGGGGGAGCGGACGGGCGGGCCCGGACCGCGCGGATCCGGGCGCCGAGCGCGCCGAACAGGCGGGCCGTCTCCGCGCCGATCTCGCCGAGGCCGATCAGGCCGACGGTGCGCCCCCGCAGCACCGGACCGACCTCCACGGCGTCGTCGGTGAGCACGGAACGCCACGTGCCCGCGCGGAACGACGACTCCGCGCGCGGCACCCGGCGGGCCAGCATGATCGTGGCGGCCAGCACGTACTCGGCGATCGACCGGCCGTGGTGGAACGTGTTGGCGACCTGGACGCCGGGCGCCAGCGCGTCGAGCGGGATCTTGTCGTAGCCGGCGCCGGTCACATGGACCAGCCGGAGAGAGACGGCCGCCTGCGCGAGCGGAACGGACATGCCGGCCGCGACGATCACGTCCGCGTCGCGTACCGCCGCGATCTGCTCTTCCGGCGTGAAGCCGGACGCGAACGTCCAGTGGTGCGTGCCGGCGGCGGTGAGCACGTCCCGGTAGCGGTCCATGATCCTGTCCGTCTGGACGACGCGCAGCGGCGTCACCATCGCGGCGACACCGACGTGTAGGCCGGGTCGATCGACCGCATGTAGCCGGTGTCGTCGCGGCTGCGCAGGCCGCAGGACAGATATTGCTCGTGGAGCCGCCCGAGCGCGTCCCGGTCCAGCTCCACCCCGAGGCCCGGACCGGTCGGTACCGTGACCGATCCTCCGGAGAACGTCAACACACCGGGCTTGATCACGTCCTCGTCCGCGCGTTTCCACGGCCAGTGCGTGTCGCAGGCATAGTCCAGGTTCGGCGTGGCGGCCGCGAGGTGCGTCATCGCGGCCAGGCTGATGCCGAGGTGCGAGTTCGAGTGCATCGACAGGCCCAGGCCGAACGTGCGGCACAGCCCGCCGAGCAGCTGCGACCGGCGCAGGCCGCCCCAGAAGTGGTGGTCGGAGAGGATCACGCCGACCGCGTCCGCGCGCACGGCCGGCGGCACGTCGTCGAACGCGACCACGCACATGTTCGTGGCCAGCGGCATCGGTGCCTGCCGGGCCACCTCGGCCATGCCGGCGATGCCGGGCGTGGGGTCCTCCAGGTACTCGACCACGCCGGCCAGCGCCTTCGCCACCATGACGGACGTGTCGACGGTCCAGGCCGCGTTCGGGTCCAGGCGCAGCGGCAGGCCGGGGAACTCCTCGCGGAGCGCCAGGATCGCGGCGATCTCCTGCTCCGGCGGGAAGACACCGCCCTTGAGCTTGAGCGCGGTGAAACCGTAGTCGTCGATGAGCCGGTGCGCCTGCCGCACGATGCCGTCGGGGTCGAGCGCGGCGCCCCAGTCGTCGTCCGGCTGCCCGGGGTGCGCGGCCCACTTGTAGAACAGGTATCCGCTGTACGCCACCCGGTCCCGCACCGCGCCGCCGAGCAGGTCGGAGACCGGCCGGCCGACGGTCTTGCCCTGGATGTCCAGCAGCGCGACCTCGAACGGCGACAGGACCCGGTCGGCCGTGCTGGAGCCGGTCACCATGCCGCTCATGCCGTGGCCGCCGGTAGTGGCGTCGGTGCGCAACACCCGCTCCACCCGGTCGGCCGCATCGTTAATGGCGAAGACCTCGCAGCCGATGAGAGCGTCGGCGGCCGCGTGCAGCCGGGCCAGGTGGGCCTCGTCGCCGTACGTCTCGCCGAGCCCGGACAGACCGTCCGCGGTCTCGACCTCGACGATCGCGCGCAGCGCGAACGGTTCGTGGACGCCGACGGTGTTGAGCAGCGGCAGGTCGTGGAAGGCCACGGGCGTGATCGTGATGCGAGTGATCCGGTCCATGTTCAGCATCGTGGCACATGTCTACATGCTCGAACAATACCCGCATTCTGTCTTCATATGTAGACATGGCGCGTGATGATCCGCTATGCTCTCCGCCGTGACCGACGCTCTCGACGATGCCGCCGGTGTGCGGGAAGTGAAATCGGCCGCTCGAACCGTCGAGCTGCTCGAACTTCTCGCCGCCCGGCGCAACCGCCCGGCCCGCCTCCGTGAGCTCTCCGAGGCGCTCGGCGTGCCGCGCAGCAGCCTGCACGCGCTGTTGCGCACGCTGGTCAAATACGGCTGGGTCCGGGTCGACTCCTCCGGCTCGCTGTACGGCATCGGCATCCGCGCGCTGCTGGCCGGCACCAGCTACCTCGACACCGACCCGTTCCTGCCGCTGGTCCTGCCGTTCCTGGAGGAACTGCGCGAGAAGGTCGACGAGACGTTCCACTTCGGACGCCTCGACGGCACGGACGTGGTCTACCTCGCCACCCGCGAGTCCTCGCAGTACCTGCGGCCGTACAGTCGCATCGGCCGCCGCCTGCCGGCCTACAGCACCGCGCTCGGCAAGTCGCTGCTCGCCGAACGGCCCAGTCTTGACGGGCATCTGCCGGACACGATGGAGGCGCTCACGCCGCACACCATCACCACCCGGCCCGCGCTCGACGCGGAGCTGGAGCGCACCCGCAAGCGCGGCTACGCCATCGACGAGCAGGAGAACAGCATGGGGCTGCGCTGCTACGCGGTCGCGCTGCCCTACTCCGATCCGCCGGCGGACGCGATCAGCGTCTCCATCCCGCTGGCCCGCCTCACCACGCAGCGTGAGCTGGAGGTCGTCGACCTGATGCGCCAGATGCGCGACCGCATCACCCGCGTCGTCAACCCGCTCGGCCTGGGCAGCTACTGAACGTACCCCCGATGCTTGGTGTTCATGACGGATACTGAGCCGGTGACCGCTGACCGGATGATGGAAGCCGCACGGGACTGGCTGGACTCCCTCGATCCGGACCAGCGCGCCCACGCGGTGCGGCCCTGGCCGTCGGAGGCGGAGCGGCACCGGTGGTACTACACGCCCACCGACCACGGCGGCCTCCCGCTGCAGCGGATGCGCCCGGTGCAGCAGCAGCACGCGATGCGCCTGCTCGCGACCGGTCTGTCCCGGCCCGGCTACGTCACCGCATCGACGATCATCGGCCTGGAGAACGTGCTCGACCAGGCCGACGGCTGGACCGCGAACTGGGAGCGCGAGCGCAACCGCGACCCGCTGGCCTACTGGCTGACCGTCTTCGGCGAGCCGGGCCCGACCGGCCCCTGGTCGTGGCGCTTCGGCGGCCACCACGTCTCCGTGCACCACCTGGTCCTCGACGGCCGCGTCCGGGCCAGCACGCCGTGCTTCCTCGGCGCCGACCCCGCCACGTCCCCGCTGCTCGGCGGCCTGATGCTGCGCCCGCTCGGCGCGGCCGAGGATCTCGCGCGCGACCTGCTCGGCACGCTCGACGAGGAGCAGTCGGCCCGCGCCCTGATCAGCCCGGTCGCGCCGGTCGACATCGTCAGCGGGAACCGCCCCCGGATCGCCGACGGCGACCGCCTGATGCCGCTGCCCGACGTGTGGCGCGGGCAGTTCACCGACCCGCGGCTGCGCGACCTGGTGACGGCCGTCCACCACAATGCAGAAACCCGCGCGGGGGTACGACCGGAGCACCACGACCAGGTCCGGCTGACCACCGCGCCGAAGGGCGTGCCGGCCGTGCTGCTGACGCCCGCCCAGCAGGAGATCCTCCGGGCGCTGCTGGACGTCTTCATCGGCCGGATCCCGGAGCCGCTGGCCGCGCAGGAGGCCGCCAAGTTCGCCGGCGACCGCCTGCACGACGTCCATTTCGCCTGGGCCGGCGGCGTCGCGCCAGGTTTGCCCCACTACTACCGGCTGCAGGGCCCCGGCCTGCTCGCCGAGTACGACAACACCCAGCGCGACGCCAACCACGTCCACACGGTCTGGCGCGACCCGGACAACGACTTCGGCGACGACGTCCTGTCCCGGCACCTGGCCGACTTCCACCGCTGACCGTCAGCCGGCGCAGATCTCCGAGTCCTTGATGTTGATCGCGTAGACCGTCTCGTCGCTCAGCAGCGTGACCGTCTCGTTCGGGAAGACGCAGAACGTGCGCGACGAGCCGTCGTCCCAGCGCGTGTAGAGCAGCGCGCCGTCGTCGTTCCGGCTGTTGTAGATCTTGTCCGCGCCCTTCGCGGCCGTGGTCAGCGTCTGGTAGCCCATGTCCTGGTACGCCGCGTTCGGGTTGCTCGCGTTGTAGCGCGCCGCCGTCTGGTAGAAGCAGACCCGCGGCCATCCGCAGCCGTGCGCGGTCGTGGCCTGCGCCGGTGCCACCACCAGCGTGCTGAGCATCATGCCGCCGGCGATCGCGTACGCCGTCTTGACGAGCTTGTTCATCCGCTGTCCCTCGTGTCGGTTCGGACCGATACGGCATCCACGGCCGGCCATCAACCGTTACCTTTCAGTAAGCTTTGACAAGCGCACGGTTGGTAGTCCTGCCTTGCGGTAGGACGGTCCCGGTCTGACCCACGGATGTGGTGCCGGGTTCACGTTTCATGGCCACCTGCCCGCGTACGCGGGTCTTCTGGTCGGCTCCACGTGCTGCCACCGGGCCACTCCCGGCGGTGTCGTACTCGGCCGCGAGCGCGGCGAGGTTGTGTGAGGCGTTGAGATCCCGGTCGATGACCAGGCCGCACACCTCACACCGGTATTGACGCTCGTGCAGGGCGAGCTTGGTTTTCACCGTGCCACATGCCGAGCAGGTTTTCGAGGACGGATACCAGCGGTCGGCCACGAGTAGCCGGCCGTTGCTCCATGAGGTTTTGTAGGTGAGTTGCCGGCGGATCTCGGCGAACCCGGCGTCGGCGACGTGCCGGGCCAGCCTGCGGTTGGCGAGCATCCCAGCCACGTTGAGGTCTTCGACGACGATGGTGCCGTGCGCACGGGTGAGCCGGGTGGTGATTTTGTGCAGGCCGTCACGCCGAAGATTGGCCACGCGGGCGTGCGCGCGGCCGAGCCGGGCAGCGGCCTGCTCCCACCGTTTCGACGGCCGTCGTCCGGTACGCCGGTCCGGACCGGTCTTCCGCGACAGCGCCCGGCCGAGCGTACGCATCCGTTGCTGGGCTGCGGCCAGGTGACGCGGGTTGCCGACCAGTTCGCCAGTGGACAGCACCGCGAGGTGTGTGATCCCGACGTCCACGCCGACCACGGACTGTGGCCGGGCAGGGCTGCGTGCGGCACGCTCGACCTCGACGGTGAACGACACATGCCAGCGTCCGCCGTCACGGCGCACGGTCGCGGACATGATCCGCGCCGTGCCCGCTTCGAGGCGGCGGGCGAGTTTGCGGGCCGACTCGTGCAGCTTCAGGCGGCCGATCCGTGGCAGGACGACGTGCGTCCGGTCCGGTTCGACCCGGATCGCCCCGGTGGTGAACCGCACGGATGGTGTGGTGCGGCGGCGGGACTTGAACCGGGGGAACCCGACCGGCCGTCCGGCCCGCAGGCCTTTGCGGGAGTCGGCCCAGTTTTTCAGCCCGCGGGCGAGGGCGTCGAGGCCGGTGTTGAACGCCTCTTTGGACACCTCGCCCCACCACGGCGCGACGTCGCACTTGGCTTGGTTCCACGCCTTACGCAGCGCGGCCAAAGACCACGACAGCGGCGGCGTCAACCGCTCTTGCGGCACGCCGTACGACCGCTCGGCGCTGCGCTGATCCATGACCGCCTTGACCCGGGCGAGCGCCCAGTTATGGGCGACCCGGGCCGCCCCTGCGTGCGCAAGAACTTCGCGTTCCTGCCCTGGGGTCAAGTCCAGGGCGAACCGATACGCCTGCATCGTCTTCATACCGGCCGGCTTCCGGTAGCGGCCTCGACAGCGCGGCGGGCACGGCTCGCGGCAGCGCGACGGCCGTACAGCCGGGCGCACAACGAGGTCAGGATCTCGGTCTCGTCCATGTCAGCAGGTATCCGCCCCCGTATCGGCTGCCGTCGCCATTGGCCATGCTCACTGTTTCATCAATCAGTCAACTGTGGATGGTGCGAACGCGTCGGTGTCGTCAATCCCGGGGTCGGCTGCCTACGAGGTGGGAAGTTGCCTTGCCTCTTCGTCATCCGGCGGAGGAAGTGCAAGTCGGCCGGCGGTCACGGCCTGTTGGCGACGAATCATCCGGAGCGCCAGCCAGGCGGGCAGAATGCGGCGGATTCCGAATCGGTATCTGATGGCGTCCTCGAGGCGGCGAACGATGTCTGCCACACCCCGAGGACCGATGTCACCGAGGTTCATGGCAGCGGCGGTCGTGGCCGGCGCGTGTCTCCACGCCTCTTGGCATGCGGGACCCACGGTGATCGACAGATCGCGGATGCATTCCTCGAGGATGACGCTGACTGCCCGGCTTTCGGCCCACACCCAACCCGTCGCGTGAGCGCGTTGTTCCTGAATGAGATGGCCCTGTTCGGCGAGCGCGGCCAGCACCTCCGGCTCGTCACTGGTCCGGCGCCTGATCCGGTACGGGTACTCGGCCCAGGCCACGAGCACGCGGACTATCTCCGCGTAGTGCTGACGGCGGGTGTTGGCGTTGTCGCGGCTGCTGGACATCCACGTGGTCATCAGGCCGCCGACCGCGGTCGAGCTGAGGACGAGTGCGGCCGCGGGAAGCGCGATGGCGGCGAACGAGGAGGATTCGGCGGTCAACGGCATCGTGAGGTCTCGTCTCTGCGGTTCCGTTCAGGAACCCGTCAGGTTGGCCAGCGCGGGCAGCGCGGGCGGCGGCCGACGGTCGATGGCGACGTAGGATCCAGGCTGGTTCTTGGCCACCTTGAGCATCGACACCGCGGTTCCGATGATCTGTGCGAGCGTGAGTGTCTCACGGGAGCCAAACGACAGGCTGATCCCTATCGACAGGGTTACCAGTGCGGCTCTCATGGTGTGCTGGTGATGGTTCTTGACGGCGACGAACCCGCGCTGCGCGTCACTTTTGTCGTAGAGCTTGTCGGCCCTTGATTCAAAGTTGAGTACGATCTGCTGAGTGAGTGGCCGTATCCGGTCGGGGTCGCAGATGACCGCGAAATCGTCGCCGCCGATGTGCGCGACGAACGGTGGATTCTTTTCGCCCGGCGTCACCGTCTCGGAGAGAACCGTGCCTAGGCAGCAGATGAACGCGTTCGCGCGGGCGATATCGTAGACGTCGTGCACCGCTTTGAAACGGTCTACGTCGATGAGGCACAAGGCGGTGTCGGTGTGCTCTCGTAGGCGCCGCTCCAGCTCGGACCGGAGGCGCCGGGAACCGGGAAGCCCGGTGTCCGGCGAGGAGTCCCGGCACTCACGGGAGCGAGTCATTAGACTGGCCGTACGCGCGGCTATCTCCGCCGGGTGCGCCGGTTTCGCTATGTAGACCGAGGGCCCTTCCTGGCTGAGCAGGGCGAGACCGTGGGCGCGCGGGCCGAGTGCGATCACGGGCCGGCCCGCGCGGGCGTGCTCCCGGCAGGCTGCCACGACGCCGGTCTCCTGGTCGATGAAGTCGTCCGCGTCGAGGATCACCGGGCCGGTGCCCGAGGGCTCGGCGTTCACCGTGGACTCGAGTTCCTCCTCCAGAAGGGCGTCCCGCAGAAGGGTGGCGAGGTGGGGGTCCCGAACAGCGATCGTCACGCACTCGTGTGCATCGACAGTTGCCAACATGTTGAAGGCGAGATGCCGGTGGGGAAGCTCCACCAGACGATTCCTTTCGATATGGATGATCGATGCGGGGGTGATGATATATGCGTGCGCCTAACGGGTGAAATGACATACGGACGGTTGACGTGTCGGCGATTATCGGCACGTCTGACTTTGCGTGGGAGTTGCGTCCTTCTGTATTTGCGCGAGTGAGTCGCTTGATTCCAGGGGGAGCTCTCCCTGCGGCTGTCATCGGCATCTGGGCGCGTCGACTCGGTCCGTCTCGTGGCTGATGAGTGCTCGTGGCCCGATGGCCGCCCTCGAGCCGCGCGAACTGTTTCGACACTCAGTCGACTGCGGACACGGCGAGGCGTGGCACCGGGCTCCGGCATCGGTCGACGGAGAGTTGATCTCCCGGAAGAGACGGCCAGAAGCAGCACATATAAACGGAGCGTGATCAAAAAGGGCGACAAGACCGGCTGTCCACCCACGACGCGCGGAGAGTAGATTCTCTACTCGTGCCGCCCCTTGAGCTGAACACCACCGTCGCCCACTCCGCCCGCATCTACGACTTCCTGCTGGGCGGCAAGGACAACTTTGAGGCCGACCGCAAGGCGGCCGAGGCGATCATGGAGTCGTCGCCGAGCCTGCCGATCTCCATGCGGGCCAACCGGGACTACATGGTGCGTGCCGCCCGTCACCTGGCCCAGGACCACGGGATCCGCCAGTTCCTGGACATCGGCACCGGGCTGCCCACCTCGCCCAACCTGCACGAGGTCGTGCAGCAGGTCGCACCCGAGTCCCGCGTCGTCTACGTCGACAACGACCCGCTGGTCCTCGCGCACGCCCGCGCGCTGCTCACCTCGCACGCCGACGGCGCCACCGCCTACATCGACGCCGACCTGCGCGACGTGCCGGCCATCCTGGAGTCGACGCAGCTGCTCGACACGCTCGACCTCAGCAAGCCGGTCGCGATCAGCCTGATAGCCGTGCTCCAGTTCGTCACGGACGAGGCCGAGGCGCACGCGATCATCGACGAACTGCTGGCCGCGGTCCCGTCCGGAAGCGCGCTCGCCATCTCCACCGTCACCGCGAACAGCGCCCAGGCCGTCGGTGCCGCCGCCGGCTACAAGGCCCGCGGCATCCCCGCGAAACCGCGCACGGACGACGAGGTCAGGGGCCTGTTCCGCACGCTGGAGCTGGAGGACCCGGGCGTCGTCCTGGTCCACCACTGGCGCCCCGAACCCGGCACCGACCCGTCCGCGAACGACGTGCACGTCCAGATGAGCGGCGGCGTCGCGATCAAGCGCTGACCGTGATGCGGTGCTGCGCGGCAACGGCCAGCAGCACCGCAAGGTTGTCGACGTCACGAATCCTGGCGGAAAAGGCCTGCCCGCCGCCCCGCCGGAAGAACCGGACCCGAACCCGCCGCACGCGTACGCCCGCCGCCTCCTCCCAGCCCAGCCGCGTACCCCCGTGCGCGACCCCGTGCTGGTCCGCCACGATCGGCCCGAACCGGACCGTCTCCCCGCGCCCGAGCGCGCCGGCCACACCGGGCAGAAGCGCCTCGGCAACACGCGCCTCCACCGCCGCGCACAGCACCTCGCCGTCCGAGAGCGGGGGCCGTTCCAGGTTGATCCTGGTCCCGTCGGTCAGGCGCAGCCGGCAGCGGTGATGAAGTTCCTGACCGTTGCCCGAGTACGTCGCAAGGTAGTAGCGGCGCACCGCAGCGACCTCCGACCAGGCGATGGGCCGGCGAAGCTCGGTGACGCGGTCCGCGATCAGCAGCCCGCCCGCGCAGAGATAGAAGCGTCGGTTCCGCAAGCGAATCGAATCCCACACGCCGTAGGTGGCGATGAGCAGGCAGAGCGCGCTGATCGCACCGACGACGATGCCGTCCGTCTCGGTCGTCAGCGTGGTGGCCCAGCCGAAGAGCGCCCCGAGCCCGCCGAAGAAACTCAGCGACAGCGAAAAGGTGGGAACCCAGGCTTGCCGGCAGACGTGTTCTACCGCGCCGAAGCCGAGCGTGCCGGCAGTGGTGATGATGCTGTGGGGGACGGGCAGCATCGCTCCACGGTAGAGCCGCATGGCAATTCGTCGATCACGCACGGTGCTGACTCCGGACGATGTCCCGCATTCTCACGATCGGACCACGCGCGGCACGGATCGCGTGGCGCGCGTCGCATTGCCCGGCTGGACGTGCTGGGCGCTTAGCGGATCATTTCGGGCACTTACCTTGCTGAGTCCACCCGACCTCGCGGGTGACGCCTCACGGGCGTGAAAACACCTCAGCTCCGGGCCGTGATGGGACCTGATTTCCGGTCAGCGTCCCGTGTCGAAGTCCGCGCCGCCTCGATCGACGGGCCCTCCGTGCCCGAAATTTCATGAAATAGTTGCCTGCGCCTAGCAGGCAGACTCACGCCGAAAGCTCGGTGCCGGCCTTCGGTGTTGGTGCCGGGCCGCCACCGGCACCAGGTGCCCGATCGATCGAAGCGGGCACCGCGCCCCAACGCCGGGGCTCGCCAAAGGTGCGCGACCTGCCTGCCACGGCTTCGACCGTTCTTGCGCATCCGGATAGCGCGATTGCAATTTCCGGGTTCCAAGATCCTTGCATACGTCACTGCTGCTACTCGGCCGAGTAGCAGCAGTGACGTATGCAAGGATCTTGAGTCACTTCCGGGCTGGTCCTTTTGTTCTCTATTGACCTTTGGCGTCAGGGTGAGGGGGTGGCTCGGCTCGGCGTATCCCCTCGATGATCTCTGTGCGGCCGTGTGAAGACGTCGTCGGTGGTGAACCGCAGGGGCGTCTGGTCGGCATCCTGTAGTTGGTTGAACTGGATCTCTGGGCGCGACCGGCGTGAGCGGCCGGTGCCGGCCGTGTCCTGGTGCAGGAGGGGTCCGCACTGCTGCTGCCGGGTGGTCGGTCCGTTCACATGCGATAGGCCCGCCGCATCCCCGTCTGTGGATCATTGACGTCGACGAAATGGCGGTCAGCGAGCAGTCTTGACCGCCGTTTCGTCGACGTCAATGATCCACACGCGTGTGCGGGCAGTCTGTCCGGAGTGCTCGAGCCCACGCCGACCGCCTTCCCGCGGGCAAACCTCGGGGCGGGCAAAGACTTCGCTGGCGCTTCGCTTTGCCCGCCCCGTCGGAGCCGGTTCGCGCGGGTCGGCCCAAGGCCGCGATTCCCGTCGTTGCTCCCGTGTGGCGGCGCGGCTCACGTGCGGAACGCCGCGGCCTGCCTGACGGATGCACAGGTCTCCGTGCTTGAGCCGGAACCGACGCCCGCCGAGAAGCCGGCAGAGATCGTTGATCTTCGGCTGCGGCGTGGACACCTCCAGCGCCAGCGCGAGCAGCCGGGAGCCGGGACACTCCGCGCGCTCCCTGCTCTTTCCGGTGGTCTGAAAGAGCAGTGAGCGCAACAACGATCACCTCGATGACGTCTGCTGGTCCAGCCGGCGCCGCGCAGGGAAACGGCTACCGCCACAGGCTGGGGCCGGACGTTCAATGTCGCGGTGAGCTTTGGATGATCATCACGTCGTGAGCGGCAAGATGGATCGTCGCACCACGCGTGACCGGCGCGCCCGACAGCAGATCAGTGCCGTCCCGGTCCGCGATGATCTCCGCCGCGGAGTCGTGGTGGTTGAGGAGGAACAGCAGGGGTGTGCCGTCCGTGCCGAGCCGCACGGCCGTCTCCACGCCGGGAAGGTCCGCGTAGGGGCCGACCAGATCGTGCCGGCCCAGCGCCTGCCGCACCACCCACGAGACGCCGGCCGCGTCCAGGCCGGCGCCCACGTACCAGACCTCGCCGTCGCCGAAGGCGTTGCGGGTCACGGCTGCGGTTCCGGCGTAGAAGTCGGCACCATAGACACCCACCACGACCGCGGACAGCGGCGTGATCAGGTCGAAGTGCAGGCGTGCGTCCACTACGGGGCCGTCGGCGAGCGCTACCGGATTGGAGACGGACGGGTCGCGGGAGTCCCACTCGGACACCCGGATGCCGAGCAGCGCGGTCAGCGGCGGATCGCCGAGGAAAGCCTGGGCGTGCGTGTCGACCAGACCGGACAGGAAGGTCGTCACCACCGTGCCGCCGCGCGCGGCGAACGAGGACAGACGCGCGGCCAGGTCGTCCTTGAGCATGTGCAGGGCGGGGGCCAGCACGACGTCGTAACCGTCCAGGGAGGCGGTGACCGGTACGGCGTCGACATCGGCGCCGGATTCCCAGACGGCGCGGTGGTAGGCGAGGACGATGTCCTGGTAGCGGAGGTGGCGGTTGAGGCCGTCGGTCATCTCCAGCGTCCACCAGCTGTCCCAGTCGAACAGGACGGCTACCCGGGCGGGGGTGCGTGCGCCGACCGTCGCCGGGCCGAGCGCGGACAACTCCGCGCCGAGCGCGGCCACCTCGCGGAAGACCCGGGTGTCGTCGCGGCCGGAGTGGCCGATGACGGCGCCGTGGTACTTCTCGCAGGCGCCCCGGCCGGCGCGCATCTGGAAGAACAGCACCGCGTCGGCGCCGTGCGCGACGGCCTGCCAGGACCACAGGCGCATGACGCCGGGGCGTTTGAGCGGGTTGACCTGGCGGGAGGCGGTGATCGACGGGGTCTGTTCCATGAGCCAGAACGGGGTGCCGCCCTTGAGACCGCGCATCAGGTCGTGGGTGAACGCCATCCGGGCCTGCGAGGTGTCGTCGGGCGGGTAGTTGTCCCAGGAGACGAAGTCCAGGTGCGGCGCCCACCGGTGATAGTCGATCGGCTTATACATGCCCATGAGGTTCGTGGTGACCGGCGCGGGGGAGTGACGGCGCAGCGCGTCCTTCTCGGCGCGATAGCCGGCCAGCATCGCGTCGGACATGAAGCGCAGGTAGTCGAGCGTGATGCCCTGGAAGGCGGTGTGGTCGGGCCCGCGCCAGTGCTCGGTCAGCGCGTTGGGCGGCTCGATCTCGTCCCAGTCGCCGAACGTGTGCGACCAGAAACGGGTGTACCAGGCGTCGTTGAGTGCATCGAGGCTGTCGTAACGGTCACGGAGCCACGCGCGGAACCCGGCGGCGCACAGCGTGCAGTAGCACGCGCCGCCGTACTCGTTGCCGACGTGCCACGCGGTGACGGCGGAGGCATATCGGGCGGCAAGCTGATCGGCGACGGCGACAGAGAAGCGACGGAACGCGGGCGAGGACGGGCACGAGTTGTGGCGCTGGCCGAAGCGGTGCCGGCGGCCCTCGAAGTCCACGCGGGTGACCTCGGGGTAGGCGCGGGCCATCCACGCGGGGTGTGCGCCGGTGCCGGTGGCCAGGCAGATCGTGCGGCCTTCCGCGACGGCGCGTGCGACCACGGCGTCCAGCACGGTGAAGTCGTAGACGTCCTCGGCGGGCTGGGTCAGGCCCCAGGTGAAGACGCCCAGTGTGACCGTGTCGATCGAGGCCGTGTCGAAGAGCCGGTAGTCCTCCTTCCATGTTGATTCCGGCCACTGCTCCGGGTTGTAGTCGCCACCGAAGTGGATCTTCACGCGGTTTCCCCCAGGAAAGAGACGGACCGGAGCAGCGCCAGCAGCAGCACCGGCGACGCGATCAGCAGCGCGGCCTCGGACCAGGCGAGCGTGAGACCGGCCGCCACGATCAACAGCACGGCGGTGACGAGCGACAGACCAGGGCGACACATCAGCTGGTACGCCGCCCGCCGCGCCACCACCGAGGCCGGCGCGTCCGGCGACAGCGCGGTCAGCGTGAGCGCGACCGCCGCCCACAGGCACGCGGCCACCGCGATCAGTGTCAGCGGCACCGCCCACCAGCCGGGCACCCCGGCCACGTCCAGGTGCGTCAGGTTGATCGCCAGCACCGTGAGCAGCGCCAGGAACGGCGCCCACAGCCGCAGGGACACCGACGCGAGCGCACGCCATGCGCGCAGATAGTCCGCGGACGGGTGCAGGTCGGCCAGGTCCGGCCGGTGCGCGTGGAGGCAGGACAGCGCGGCCGCGACGCCCGGCCCGACCGGGAGCGCGGCCACGGCGAGCAGCGGCAGGTTGGACACGTCGCCGCCGAGCGCGAGCCCGGCGGCGACCGTGGGGGAGCAGGCCGTCAGCGTCCACAGCCCGGTGGTCAGGAGGCGGTGCAGCATCGCGGCGGCGCGGGCCACCCGGCTGTCGAGGATGCGCGGCTCCGGCCGTACCCCCATGTGCTTATTTGTTCTTGTCCGCGAAGCGGGTTCTTGCCTTGTTGACCAGCTCGATGTAGGCGGGTCCGTTCTTGGCGTTCAGCTCCGCGACGTAGGCGTCCCATTCGGCGAGGTCGCGCTGGCCGAGGATGAAGCGCAGCGACTGCTGGGTGACGTAGTCCTTGAGCGGCGTCTCCCAGAGCGTGGCCTGCTCGCGTTCTTCGTCGGTCAGCGGTGCGGGCGGCGGGACCGGGATCGACGTCTTCGTGGACATGCCCTGCTGGAACGCCTGTTCCTCGGTGGAGAACGTGGAGTTGAGCAGCTCGGTGGTGCCGCCGTAGGCGAAGTTGCCGCCGGAGAAGCCGAAGTCCTTCTGCAGGTGCTTGGTGCCGCTCGGGTTGAGGCCGACGAAGTCGACGTCCGGGTTGAGGATGCGTGTGCCGGTGGCGTCCTTGCTGTAGGTGACGCCCTCGACGCCCCACTTCGCGAACTCCTGGCCCGCGTCGGAGTAGAACAGCCAGTCGACGAACTGCATGAGCGCCACGAAGTTCTTGGACTCGCGGGCCTTGGCGGAGATCATGATGCCGCTCTCCAGCCGGGTGTAACCCTTGACCTCACCGGCGGGGCCCGCGAGGAACGGGATCTTCGCGATGGTGGCGCCGTCCTTGAGCAGCGGGCGGTAGTCGTTGACCAGGTTCTGCGCGTTCGTGCTGATCACCAGCGTCTTGCCGGCGGCGAGCTTGGCCTTGGCCTGATCATCGGTCTGGGTGAAGCTCTCCGGGTCGAGCAGGCCCTCCGCGACCAGCGTGTGCAGGAAGGTGAGCATGGCCTTGTACTGCGGCATCGCGCCGGTGAGCACGAAGTTCTGCCCGTCCCAGGTCTCGTTGTGGTAGCCCCAGCCGCCGGTGGTGCCGTAGGCCAGCGCGATCATGTTGAGCAGGTTGCCGCCCGGGTCCGGGATCGCGAACCGGTCGGAGAACGGGTACGAGTCCGGATATTTCGCCTTCATCGCCTTCAGCGTGGTGTGCAGCTCGTCCCAGGTGCGCGGCGCGGCCAGGCCCAGCTCCTGCAGCACGTCCGTGCGGACGGCCAGCGAATAGTCCTGCCAGACCTCCTCGTGCAGGCCGGGCAGCACGTAGAACTTGCCGTCCTCCTGGCGCAGGGTGTCGATCTGCGCCCCCAGCTTCCACTTCTCGATCTTGTCCTTGAAGTGCGGCATCAGGTCCAGGTAGTCGCTGACCGGCAGCACCGCGCCGGACGCCACGAACGGCGTCTCCTGCGGCGGGTAGACCTTCGGGATGATGAACGGCGCGTCCCCGGCGCTGACCACGAGGCTGCGCTTCTGGTTGTAGTCGCTGGCCGGCACCACGGACGGTGTGATCGTGATGTTGGTGCGCTTGGTCAGCTCCTGCCAGAACAGCCAGTCGTTCTTGATCGCGTAGTTCGGGTGGTCGCTGTAGAGCATGTCGAACGTGATCGGTGCGGTGGCCTTGAACTGCGCGCCGATCGTGTAGGACTCCATCGCGCCGGCGCGGTTCTCCTCCAGGTCCGTGCTCTCCGGCGACGACCCGCAGGCGGTGAGCAGGGATAATGCGACTATCGAAGCGGCGATACGTTTCATGACGTGACCTTTCAGCCCTTGACGGCGCCGAGCATGACCCCGGAGACGAAGTAGCGCTGGACGAAGGGGTAGACCGTCAGGATCGGCACGACCGTCAGCACCATGGTCACGGCCTTGATGTTGGCCGCGACCTGGGCGACGTCCGTGTCGGCGCTGCCGGTGGAGGTGGCGTCCGTCGCGCCCGCGATCAGGTTCCGCAGGTAGACGGTGACCGGGAACAGCTCGGCCCGGTCCAGGTAGAGGAACGCGGTGAACCACGAGTTCCAGTAGGCGACCGCGTAGAACAGCACCATGGTGGCGACGACGGCCTTGGACAGCGGCAGCACGATCCGCAGCAGCGTGCCGTACGTGCCGAGCCCGTCGACCGCGGCCTGCTCCTCCAGCTCGGCCGGCAGGCTCTCGAAGAACGCCTTCATCACCAGCAGGTTGAACACGTTGATCGCGTTCGGCAGGACCACGGCCCAGATCGTGTTCCGCAGGCCCAGTCCGGAGACGAGCACGTAGTTCGGGATGAGGCCGCCGGAGAAGAACATGGTGAAGACCGCGATGCCGATCAGCAGGCCGCGCCCGCGCAGGTGCTTCTTGGACAGCACATACGCGTAGCAGGTGGTCAGCACGATCGAGATGATCGTGGCGGTGACCGTGTAGACGACCGTGTTCCGGTAGTT
This sequence comes from Catenuloplanes japonicus, assembly GCF_000717135.1. GTDB lineage: Bacteria > Actinomycetota > Actinomycetes > Mycobacteriales > Micromonosporaceae > Catenuloplanes > Catenuloplanes japonicus. Next base: position 162,458 of record NZ_JNXY01000029.1, on the reverse strand, counting down.
GGTCCAGAACAGATCATCGGACATGACCAGGCGGTACGTGGTGAGGTCGAAACCGCGCGGGACGATGTTCACCCGCCCGGCCAGGATCTCCTCCTCCGTGGAGAAGGACCGCGCCACGATGTTGAGGAACGGGTACAGCGTGACCACTACGACCGCGGTCAAGATGACCCCGTTGACGACGTGAAAAATGCGTCGGCTCACCACAGGCTCGTCCCGACCGTGCGGCGGCTGATCGCGTTGGCGCTGAACACCAGGATCAGCCCGATCAACGCCTCGAACAGCCCGATCGCGGCGCCGTAGCTGAAGTTCCCGCTGACCACGCCGAGCCGGTAGAGGTAGGTGGGGATCACGTCCGCGGTCGGGTAGGTGAGCGGGTTGTAGAGCAGCAGCACCTTCTCGAACCCGACCGCCATGAACGTGCCGATGTTCAGGATCAGCAGCGTCACCATGGTCGGCCGGATGCCGGGCAGCGTGACGTGCCAGGTCTGCCGCCACCGCCCGGCGCCGTCGATCTTCGCGGCGTCGTAGAGCTCCTCGTCCAGCGTGGTCAGCGCCGCCAGGTAGAGGATCGTGCCCCAGCCGACGGTCTGCCAGACCTCGGAGCTTACGTAAATTGTCCGGAACCACTCCGGTCGCTGCAGGAACGGGATCTCCGTGCCGGCCAGCGCGTTGACCACGCCGTCCACGGACAGCAGTTGACCGATCATGCCCGCCACGATCACGACGGACAGGAAATGCGGCAGGTAGGACACGGACTGCACGAAGCGCTTGAGGCTCCTGATGCGCACCTCGTTGAGCAGCAGCGCCAGCACGATCGGCAGCGGGAAGCAGATCACCAGCGTGAGCGCGCCGATGATCAGCGTGTTCGTGAAGACCTGCCAGAAGCCCGGGTCGGCCAGGAACATCGTGACGTAGCGCAGGCCCACCCAATATTCGCCGAACACGCTGCCGCCGGGCCGGAACCGGCGGAACGCGATCACGTTGCCGAGCATCGGCGCGTAGCGGAAGACCAGGAAGAACAGCAGCGGGAGCACGGCGAGCGAGTAGAGCTGCCAGTCCCGGCGCCAGGGCCGTCGCGTGGTGGTCACGGGTGCCCCCTTCCGAAACTTTCGGTCCGACAACCGGTATATCTGCCGGGAACTTAAGCTGCATATTTACACATGTCAAGGTCTCGATATAGAAAGAGCGAGGGTGTAGACAGGCTTTACCCGTACCCTCGACGGATCTTGGGGTTGATCATGGTTGTTGATCGTGACCGAAACTTCCGATGACGCAGCCCACCATCGCGCTCATCGCGTCGGAGGTCGGCGTGTCCGTCACCACCGTCTCCAAGGTCCTCAACGGTCACGCCGACGTCGCCGCGGCCACGCGTGAGCGCGTCGAGGCCAGCCTGCGACGGCACCAGTACCAGCGGCGCACCACCCGCCGCGCGGCGGGCCACATCGACCTGGTCTTCCACGAACTCGACTCGGTGTGGGCCATGGAGATCCTGCGCGGCGTCAGCGCGGTCGCGGAGCCGGACGGCACGCCGGTCGTCGTCTCACACCTCGACGGCAGCCACCGACCGGACCGCGCCCGCATCGACCGCCTGATGTCCCGCCGCCCGCTCGGCGTGCTCATGGTGCTCTGCGCGCTCGCCGAGGCCCAGCGCATCCAGCTCGACCGGCGTGGCATCCCGCTGGTCATCGTGGACACGGACAGCGCCACGTCCGCGCGCGTGCCCACGGTCGGCGCCAACAACTGGAACGGCGGCCTGCTCGCCACCCGCCACCTGCTCGACCTCGGCCACCGACGGATCGCGGTCGTCTCCGGCCCGCGTGACGTGCTGTGCAGCCAGGCACGGGTGGCCGGCTACCGGTTCGCGCACGAGTCCGCGGACCTCCCGGTCGACCCGGACCTGGTGCGATACGGCGACTTCACGGCCGAGGCCGGCCTGTCGTTCGGACTGGCGTTACTGGACCGCCCCGACCGGCCCACCGCCATCTTCGCCGGATCGGACATGCAGGCCATGGGCGTGCTCCGCGCCGCCGCCCGCCTCGGCCTGTCCGTGCCACGGGACCTGTCCGTGATCGGCTACGACGACCTGCCCACCGCGGCCTGGATCGGGCCCGCGCTCACCACCGTCAACCAGCCGCTGCGCGAGATGGCCGGCGCCGCCACCCGCATGCTGCTCGACCTGGCCAGGGGCGTGCCGGTGCAGGCCAGCCGCATCGACTTCGTCACCTCGCTGGTGGTGCGGGAGACGACGGCGCCGCCGTCATGATCAAAGACCTCGAGGGGTACGCCCCGGACGTGCTCGTCCCGCCCGACTTCGACGCGTTCTGGGCCTCCACGCTGCACCGCCCCGGCCCGGTCCTGCTCTCCGCCACCCGCGTCCCGACCCGGCTGCGCCTCATCTCCACCTGGGACGTCGCGTTCGCCGGCTTCGGCGGCCACCCGATCCGCGCCTGGTACTCCCGCCCGTCGTTCATCGAGGACGTGACGATCCCGGCGATCGTCGAATTCCCCGGCTACGGCCGCGGGCGCGGCTTCCCGCACGAGCGGCTGGCCTGGGTGACGGCCGGGTACGCACACCTGCTGATGGACGTGCGCGGGCAGGGCGGCCGCTACGGCAACGGCGGTGACACGCCCGACCCGGGCGCGGCGCCGGACGCGCCCTGGCCGGTCACCTGGGGGATCGGCTCGCCGGACACCTACTACTACCGGCGGCTGATCACGGACGCGGTACGGGCCGTGCTCGCGGTGCGGGCGCTGCCCGGCGTCGACCCGTCGCGGGTCGCCGCGCTCGGGAACAGCCAGGGCGGGGGAGTGGCGCTGGCCGTCGCCGGGCTGGTGCCGGACCTGGCCGCGCTGCTGGTCACGTCGCCGTTCCTGTGCGACATCCACAACGCCTTGTCACACGTCGACACGTCGCCGTACGGGGAGATCGCGTCGTACCTGGCGGTGCGGCGGGACCTGACCCCGGCCGCGTTCGACACGCTGTCGTACGTGGAAGGGGTCACGTTCGCGGGGCGGTCGTCCGCGCCGGCCTGCTTCGGCACCGGACTGCGGGACACGGTGTGCCCGCCGACCGGGGCGTACGCGGCGTTCAACGCGTACGGCGGGCCCCGGACCGACAAGGAGATCCACGCGTACCCGTTCAACGGCCACGAGGCAGGCGACGCGTTCCACGTCGCCCACCAACTGGAATGGCTGGCGGCCCACCTGCCGCCGGACCCGCGGTGACGGCACGATCTTTGCGAAAGATGTCGATCGTGTCGTTGTGGCCGCCCGGGTGATCCGCGAGGCTTGGAGGCATGAACACCACGATGCGTGCGGTCAGCCAGGACTCCTTCGGCGGGCCGGAGGTGCTGCAGGTCGTCGCGCTGCCTAAGCCGGTCGCCGGGATCAGCGAGATCGTCGTCCGGGTCCACGCGGCCGGCGTGAACCCGACCGACTGGAAGCACCGCGCCGGGCCGCTGCGTCTCCGCGAACCGGCGCGCATCCTCGGCTGGGACGTGTCCGGCGTGGTCGAGGAGGTCGGCGTCGGGGTGACGCTGTTCACGCCCGGCGACGAGGTCTTCGGCATGCTGCCGTACCCGTACGGCGTGGGCGCCTACGCCGAGTACGCCAAGGCCACGGCCCGGTCGTTCGCGCACAAGCCGGCCTCGGTGGGCCACGTGGAGGCCGCCGCGCTGCCGCTGGCCGGGCTCACCGCCTACCAGATGCTGGTCGACACCGCGCAGGTGCAGCCCGGACAGCGCGTGCTCGTCCACGCCGCGGCCGGCGGCGTCGGGCACCTGGCCGTGCAGATCGCGAAGGCGCGCGGTGCCTATGTGATCGGCACCGCCAGCGCGCCCAAGCACGACCTGCTGCGCTCGCTCGGCGCGGACGAGCTGATCGACTACCGCACCACGGACTTCACCGAGGCGGCCAAGGACATCGACGTGGTCGTGGACACGCTCGGCGACGACGTGCGCACCCGCTCGCTCGACGTGCTGCGCCCCGGCGGCACGCTGGTCTCGATCGTGCTGAACGGCGACTGGGCGGGCGACGTGGCGACGGGCGCGGCGCGGGGCGTGCGCGTGGCGGGCCTGATCGTCGAGGCGGACCATGCGGGCATGCGCGCGATCGCCGCGCTCGCGTCCTCGGGCGCACTGCGGCCGCAGGTCGAGGCCACGTTCCCGCTGGCTGAGGCCGCCGCCGCGCATACGCTCGGTGAGCGTGGCCGGACGACCGGCAAGCTCGTCCTGGTGGTGTAATGGCCTGATGCCGGTGGTGGAGGCGAGCGCGACCGTACCCGTACCCCCTGATGTGGCCTTTGCGGTGTCACAGACGGTGGCCCCGGTGCGGTACCGCTGGGATCCGTTCGTCCGCAGCCAGCACCTCCTCGACGGGGCGGCGCGGCCGGGGAAGGGCGTGCGCACGTTCACCCGGTCGCGCCACGGCCTCGCGATGATCAGCGAATACGTGTCCTACGCGCCGCCGACGAACGTCGGCATGAAGATGGTGCGCGGCCCGTGGTTCTTCGAGATGTTCGCCGGCGGCTGGCGCTTCGCTCCCGCCGCCGTCCCCGGCCACACGGTCGCGACCTGGCGCTACAGCTTCCGATGCCGCCCCGCCTGGCTGCGGCCGCTCGCCGACCCGATCGGCGTCTGGCTGCTGACCAGAGACATCCACAAACGCATCCAGGGGTACGCCCGGGGCTGCGTCGATCCGGTGGTGCTGGACTCGCTGTGAGGTCGCGGTGCGGGCGCGGGGGCGCCTGAAATTTCGTGTTATCGGTGGTGTTGGGGTTCTGGGTCGCGTTCGAGCCCCGACGGGCCGCCCGCCATGTCATGAAATTTCGGGCGTGGGGCGTCGGCTGCCGAGGGTGCTCGCTCGCGGCGGGACGCGGGTGGTGGCGGCTCTCGCTGAGGCGGGGGTCAGGAAGGGCTGAGGGGCGGGGGGAGTTCGCCGGAGCCGCGGGGGATGGTGGTGGTGGGGAGGACGGTACGGCGTGGGGGGCCGATGAAGCCGTCGAGGCGGGTGAAGAGGAGGTCGGCGGCGACGCGGCCCATGCGGGGCGGGTCCTGGGCGATGACGGTGACGGCCGGGCGGAGCAGGTCGGCGGTGGGGATGTCGTCGAAGCCGACCAGCGCGATGGTGGACTGCAGGCCGAGTCGCTGGAGGGCGGTGATCGCGCCGAGCGTGACCAGGTTCTGGCTGGTGAACAGCGCGGTCGGCGGGTCGGCGGAGCGAAGCAGGCGGACCGTGGCGTCGTCGGCCGCCGCGGCGGTGTGCAGGTCGTGGATGTGATGGGCGGGGGTCCAGGGGAGGGTGAGTTCGAGGCTGGCGCGCTGGAAGCCGGCGAAACGCTCGCGGGCGGTGGGGATGGCGCGCAGGTCTCCGAGGTAGGCGATGCGGCGGTGGCCGACGGCGGCCAGGTGGTGGATGGCGTCGGCCGCGCCGGACTCGTTGCCGGAGAGGACGCAGTCGGCGAGCAGGCCCTGGGGCTCGCGGTCGACGAAGACCAGGGGGGTGCCGGCCTCGGTCTCGGCGCGGAGGTGGCTCTGGTCCTCGCCGACGGGCGCGATGATCAGTCCGTCGACGCGGCGTTCACTGAACGCGCGGACCAGGGTGCGTTCGCGGTCCTGCCGTTCGTCGGCGCTGCCGGCGATGATCAGGACCTGGCGGCGGTTTGCCTCGTCCTCGACGGCGCGTAGCAGGGCGCCGGAGAACGGGTTGGCCAGATCTTCCAGGACCATGCCGATCGCGGCGGTACGGCCGCCGTTGCGGCGCAGCGTGGAGGCGGACAGGTTGGGGCGGTAGTCGAGCTGCCGGACGGCCCGCAGCACGGCCTCGGTCTTGAGCGGACGGACGCCGTCCTCGCCGTTGACCACGCGGGAGGCGGTCTTGATGCTGACGCCCGCCATGGCGGCGACGTCGCGCAGCGTCGCCCGGGGGCGGTGCTCCAACGGGTCCTCCCGGAAGCCGGTGGCCTGACAAGCATGTCAGCCTAGCATCGGAAATATCGAGGAAATCAAGTATTGACATGCGTTTAATTAATGCCGAGACTGCCTGACAAGGTTGTCAAAACGAGCACACGCACCGGCGCCGACGACGAGAGCTGGGATGACGTATGCACAAAATGCTTGTGGTCATGGCCGCGCTGCTGATGCTCGGCGGGTCGGCGACGACAGCGGCGGAGGCCGCACAAGGGACCCCGCAGGACTACCCCGAGTTCCCCTACCCGGCCACCAACTACCAGGAGGACAACCGCGGGCAGTTCCACTTCAGCTCGCGCGGCGGGTGGCTCAACGACACGAACGCCCCGCTGTTCCACAACGGCGTCTACCACGTCTACTACCAGCACAACCCGCACGGCCTGCAGTGGGACACCATGCACTGGGGCCACGCGACCAGCACCGACCTCGTGCACTGGAAGCAGCAGCCGATCGCGCTGGAGCCGGGCGTGCACCCGGGCGACCTGTGGTCCGGCGGCGGCGTGGTCGACACCCGCAACGCCAGTGGCCTCGGCGCGGGCACGATCGTGGTCTACTCCGGCACGAACGGCGTCACGGCGTTCTACTCCACCGACGGCGGCTACACGTTCCGCACCTACGACAACGGGCGCAAGCTCGTCACGCCGGCCGGCACCAGCCGCGACCCCAAGGTCTTCTGGGATCCCGCGACCCAGCGCTGGGGCATGGTCGTCTGGTCGGACAACGGCGGCAACGGCGTCGACTTCTACACCTCCACCAACCTGCTGAGCTGGACGTTCGCGTCCCGGTACCGGGCCGGTTGGCTGTTCGAGTGCCCGGACATGGTGCGCATGCCGCTGGACGGCGACACCGGGAGACAGCGCTGGGTGCTCAGTGACGGCAGCGGCGAGCACGTGGTCGGCGCGTTCGACGGCACCACGTTCAGCACGGACCGGCCGCAGCCGCAGCGGATCAACCACGGCGAGGGCGGCGCGGGCGGGCACTGGTACGCCGGCCTCACGTTCGCGAACATGCCGGACAACCGGGTCGTCTCCATGGCCTGGCAGGGGCGCAACGCGGGCACGGTGTGGACGGGCAACCTCTCGTTCCCGGTCGAGATGCGACTGCAGACCGTGGACGGCACACCGCGCATCGTCAGCACCCCGGTCGCGGAGATCGCCCGCCTGCGCACCGGCACCCAGACCTGGAACGCCCGCACCCTCGACGCCCGCTCCGCGGCCGCACTGCTCCAGGGGGTACGGGCGGACACCTACGAGGTCGAGGCCGAGTTCAGCCCGGCGGACGCGAAACGGTTCGGGTTCCGCCTCGGCCTCGGCCCGGACGGCTGGACAGACCGCGAGGTCGTCTACGACCCGGCCACCCGCACGCTCGACGGCGTGCCGATGGCCCCGATCGGGGACCGGGTGACGATCCGGCTGCTGGTCGACCGCGGCCAGCTGGAGATCTTCGGTAACAACGGCCGCGTCTACAAGAGCCTGAACGTCAACTTCGACAGCCTTCCCGGCGACGACACGCTGGCCCTGTTCACCGACGGCCGGGTCCGGCTGGAGCGGCTCGCGGTCCACCAGCTCGGCGCGATCTGGGGCGGCGAGTCCACACTGAAGGACAACCTGGGCGGGAAGTGGTACGCGGACTCCGGCGCCTGGTCCGACGTCAGCGGCGGCAAACTCGGAAAGAGCAACGGCGACGCGTTCTACCTGAACACGCGCTCCGGCACCGACTTCACCTACGAGGCGGACGTCCGGCTGGAGTCCGGCGTCGCGGCCGCGCTCACGTTCCGCGCCGACCGGGAGGCGGACCGGCACTACACCGCGAACATCGACGCCCACGCCAAGGTCGTCAAGCTGTGGCGGCCGGGCCGGGACATCGCCACGTACCCCCTCGATGTGGTTCTGGGTCGCACCTATCACCTCAAGGTGGTCACGGCCGGCGCGCGGATCCAGGTCTATCTCGACGGCGGCGCCACGCCGGTGATCGACGCGGCCGACGACACCATTCCCGGCGGCCAGTTCGGCCTGAACGTCTTCAACGGCACCGGAATCTTCCAGAACGTGGAGGTAAAGCCATGAAACGCCTGGCGATCGCGCTGATCGCGGCCACCCTGCTGGCCGGATGCGGAGAGAGTGGCGGGGACGGCGACACGGTCGCGGTCACGCTGATCACCAAGGACTCCAGCAACCCGTTCTTCGTCACCATGCAGAACGGCGCGAAGGAGGCCGCCACCAAGGAGAACGTGGACCTGACCGTCGCGGCCGGACGGCAGGACGGCGACGAGGACGGCCAGATCCAGGCGATCGAGAACGCGATCGCGGCCGGCCAGGACGGCATCCTGATCACACCGAACGGCCCCGGCGTGAACCCCGCGATCGAGCGCGCCCGCGAGGCCGGCCTCTACGTGATCGCGCTGGACACGCCGCCGGACCCGGCGAGCACGGTGGACATCACGTTCGCCACGGACAACTTCGAGGCCGGCAAGCTCATCGGCGCCTGGACCGCGAAGTCGCTTGGCGGAAAGCCCGCGGTGATCGCGATGCTGGACCTGTTCAACGACAAGATCGTGTCCGTGGACTACAACCGGGACCAGGGCTTCCTGACCGGCCTGGGCATCGCGGTGGGCGACCCCAAACGCAACGGCGACGAGGCTCCGACCGGCTCGTACAGCGGCGGGACGTACACCATCGTCTGCAACGAGCCGACGAACGGCGCGGAGGACGGCGGGCGTACCGCGATGGAGAACTGCCTGACCAAGAACCCGGCCGTCAACGTGGTCTACACGATCAACGAGCCGGCCGCGGCCGGTGCCCACGGCGCGCTGCAGGCGGCCGGCAACACGGACGCGCTCATCCTCTCCATCGACGGCGGCTGCGACGGTGTGAACGCGGTCAAGGAGGGCCGGATCGACGCCACCTCCCAGCAATATCCGCTGGTCATGGCCGCGGACGGGCTGAAGGCGATCGCGGCCATCGCGCGCGGCGGCGAGAAGCCGAAGCCGAGCGACGGCCTGGACTTCTTCAACACGGGCGTCGCGCTGGTCACGGACACGCCGGCCGACGGCGTGCAGAGCATCGACACGACCCAGGGCGCGGCCAAGTGCTGGGGGTGAGACGCGTCCACGACCTGCTGCACCGGCATCCGTCGATCAGCCCGGCCGTCATCCTGCTGCTCACCTGCGTGGTCTTCACGGTGCTGAACCAGCGGTTCGCGGCGCCGGCCGCGCTGTCGCTGCTGGTCCAGCAGACCGCGATCGTGGCGGCGCTCGCGATCGGCCAGACGCTGATCATCCTGACCGCCGGGATCGACCTCTCCGTGGGCGCGATCGCGGTGCTCTCGTCGATGCTGGCCGCGATGCTCTCCGTACCCCCATCTGTGGCGTTGCTTGTGGGGATCATGGCCGGGTTCGCTGCCGGATGCCTGAACGGCCTGCTGGTGACCAGGATCGGGTTGCCGCCGTTCATCGTCACGCTCGGCACGCTGAGCATCGTCACCGCGGCCGTGCTGATCTACACGGGCGGGCGCAGCGTCCCCGGCGCACGCCTTCCCGACCTGCTCACCTGGACCGGGGAAGTGATCAACATCGGTGGTTTCCGGATCACCACCGGCGTGCTGATGGTCGCCGCGATGTACCTGGTGGTGGGCTTCGCGCTCGGCCAGACCGCCTGGGGCCGGCACGTCTACGCGGTCGGCGACGACCCGGACGCGGCCCGGCTGGCCGGCATCAGGGTCAACCGCGTGCTCTTCAGCGTGTACGCCGTCGCCGGCCTCCTCTACGGCCTGGCCGCGTGGGTGCTGATCGGGCGTGCGGGCGCCGCCAGCCCGAACGCGATCGCGAACGCGAACCTGGAGTCGATCACCGCGGTCGTCATCGGCGGCACCAGCCTGTTCGGCGGCCGCGGCGGCCTGACCGGCACGCTGCTCGGCTCGCTGATCGTCCAGTCGTTCGCGGTCGGCCTGTCGCTGGCCGGCGTCGACAACCAGTACCGGCTGCTCGCGGTCGGCGTCCTGGTCATCGGCGCGGTCTCGGTCGACCAGTGGATCAGGAGGGTGAGGTCGTGAGCGTCGCTTTGGAAGGCCGTGACCTGGTCAAACGCTTCGGCCGGGTGGTCGGGCTGGACGGCGTCGACATCGACGTCCGGGCCGGCGAGGTGCTCGCCGTGATCGGCGACAACGGCGCCGGCAAGTCCACCCTGATCAAGTGCCTGACCGGCGCGCTGGTCCCGGACTCCGGCACGATCGCGGTCGCCGGCAAACCGGTGACCTTCCGCCGCCCCTCGGACGCGCAGGCCGCCGGCATCGAGACCGTCTACCAGACGCTCGCGGTCGCACCCGCGCTGGACATCGCCGCCAACCTCTACCTGGGCCGCGAGCAGCGACGCCCCGGCCTCCTCGGCTCCGCACTGCGCATGCTGGACAAGCGTGGCATGCGCGCCCGCGCCGAGGAGGCCGTCCGCAACCTGGGCATCGACACGATCCAGAACCTCGGCCAGGCCGTCGAGTCGCTGTCCGGCGGCCAGCGGCAGGCGGTCGCGGTCGCGCGGGCCGCCGCGTTCGGCAGCCGCGTCGTGGTGCTGGACGAGCCGACCGCCGCGCTCGGCGTGAAGGAGTCCAACCAGGTGCTCGCGCTGGTCGAACGGCTCCGCGAGCGCGGCCTGGCCGTCATCCTGATCAGCCACAACATGCCGCACGTCTGGCAGGTCGCCGACCGCATCCACATCCAGCGCCTGGCCCGCCGCGCCGCCGTCATCACCCCCGCCACCCACACCATGTCCGACGGCGTCGCCATCATGACGGGAGCGGCCGCTGCCTAACGCCTCATGTCGATCACGAAGCGGTACTTCACGTCGTTCGCCTCGAGGCGCTTCAGCGCGGTGTTGATCTCACCGCTGCCGAGCACCTCGATGTCCGCCGTGATGCCGTGCGCGGCGGCGAACTCCAGCATCGCCCGGGTGTCCCGCGTGCCGCCCGCTCCCGCGCCCGCGATCGACCGCCGCCCGACCGCGAGCGCGAACGGCGCCACGTCGAACGTGGGCGGCAACCCGACGCTGACCAGCGTCCCGTCCGTGGCCAGCGCCTGGGCCAGCGGCGTCATCGGGTGCACGGCCGGCACGGTGTCGACGATCAGATCGAGCCGCCGGACCGGCATCTCCCCGGACCCGGTGACCACCACCTCGTGCGCGCCCAGCGCCGGCGCGTCCTCCGCCTTCGACGCGGACGTGGTGAACGCGACCACGTGCGCGCCCATCGCCCGCGCGAACTTGACGCCCAGGTGCCCGAGACCCCCGAGGCCCACGATCCCGACGGTACGGCCCGGCCCCGCGTTCCAGTGCCGCAACGGCGCGAACACGGTGCTGCCCGCGCAGAGCAGCGGCGCCGTGCAGGCCGGGTCGAGCCCGTCCGGGACCGCGTAGACGAACCGCTCGTCCACGATGACCTGCTCGGCCCAGCTGCCGCGGGTGAGGCCGTCGCCGTGCCGGTCCGGCGCGCCGTACGCGGCGGTCGCCATGGTCACGCACAGCGTCTCGTCGCCGGCCAGGCAGGCCGCGCACTCGCGGCAGGAGTCGACGATCGGGCCGACCGCGACCAGGTCGCCGACCGCGTGCGTGGTGACCGCGCCGCCGGCCTCGACGACCCGGCCGACCGTCTCGTGCCCCGGCACGACCGGATATTCGCGTCCCCACGGCCCGACGTAGTGCAGGTCCGTGTGGCAGACGCCGCAGAACTGCACCTCGATGCGCACGTCGTGCGGCCGCGCGTCGCGCTGCTCGTAGGTCCAGGGCCGGATCGGGCCGCCGCGCTCGAGGGCGGCGAAGGCGTTGATGGTGCGTGGCATGTCAGCATCTCCCTCAGGTAACCAACTGGTTGGCTACCCTAGGGCGAAGGTGGCCACGTAGGCAACCAACTAGTTACCTACTACACTCGTGATCATGCCCGGAGACGCCGCCGCCACCCGCCGCCGCATCCTCGACGCCGCCATCGCCGAGTTCGCCGCCTTCGGCATCGCGGGCGCACGCGTCGACCGCATCGCCGCCGCCTCCGGCGCGAACAAGGCCATGATCTACAAGTACTTCGGCAACAAGGACCAGCTCTTCGACGCCGTCTTCGACACCATCGTGGTCCAGACCACCAACGACGTCCCGGTCGACGCGGACGACCTCCCCGGCTACATCGCCCGCCTCTGGGACGAGTTCCGCGCCCACCCCGAACTGCTGCGCCTCCAGCGCTGGGACGCGCTCGAACGCGACGGCCACGGCATGTCCGCCGACGTCGTCCGCAAGGCCGACGCCGAGAAGACCGAGGCCATCGCGGACGCCCAGCGCCGCGGCCTCGTCGACGCCACGCTCCCGCCCCGGACCCTGCTCACCCTGATCCTCGACCTCAGCCGCAGCGCCCTCGACACCCCCGACCCCGCGGCCCACCGCCGCGCGATCAAAACCGCGGTACAGAGAATCATCAACCCCGATTGACCTTCCTGTGTCGAGGTCCGGATCCTTGCGGTCAACCGGGCGCTCCGCGCCCGAAATTTCGGGAAATAGCGGCCCGAGGATCCGGCACAGCCTCACCCTGACGGCCACCGGACGCGACGGCGTCTACCACGGCGGGAGGCGAACCCGCGCCTGCGGCTGCTGCGAAAGCAGTAAAAGCGGATTTCCCGCTCCCGGCGTGATCACCTTCCGCGCGCTCCCGCGGCCGGCGGATCCGTGGCCGGTCACCGAAAACCCGCGGCGCTGCCACCTGCCCTATCTGCTCCGACCCGTTCTGGGCGTCGGGGGCGCGGAGAGTGGTGGCTGCTGATCCTGCGGAGTGGTGTGGCTGTGCGGCTCGGCTGCTGATCCAGCGGAGTTGTCTGGCTGTGCGGCTCGGCTGCTGATCTTGCCGAGTGGTGTGGCTGCGTGGCTCGGCTGCTGATCCAGCCGAGTTGTCTGGCTGTGCGGCCCGGCTACATTCGCCCGCCCGGTTCCTGCGGGCGACGGCCCGGCGCTGCTCGATTACCGTGTCGGCATGATCAGCGGTGAGCGGTGGGGCACGGTCGAGGAGATCGGGGTGGCGCGGCGGCGCTTCGAGGACGCGATCCCCGGTTATGAGCCCCCGATCGCGCACGCGATCCTGCTGCCCGGCGGCGACTTCGCCCGGATCAACGTCGGCGACGGCCTGCTCCCCGCCGTCATCCTGGCGACCGTGACCGGCCACGTGCGCGGCAACGCGTCCTACCCGCTCTCCGCCGCCGACCTGGACCGCGCGATCGCGCTGCTGGAGCCCGCCGAGGCCTGCACCGACGTGCCGCACCCGAACCTGGGCGTGTGGCGCTGGCTGAGCGGCACGGAAGGCATCGTCGCGGTCTTCGTCTCGTCGCTGGCGAAGCCGGTCGGCGCTTCACCTGACGCTGACCCGGCGGTCGATTTGTCGCCCGACGCTGACTCGCTGCTCAGCTCTTCACCCGATGCTGGCTCGGCGGTCGGTTCCTCGCCCGACGCTGACTCGCTGCTCGATTCCCCGCCCGACGCTGACTCGGCGGTCGGTTCCTCGCCCGATGCTCACTCGCTGCTCGATTTCCCGCCCGATGCTGACTCGGCGCGCAGTCAGTCGACTGATCCCTCACTCCGTGCGGCGACCGACGCCACGACTGACCGGGCGGTCGGCGCGCTGATCACCCGCCTTCTGGACGGCCGCACGGAGAACACGGACGGCACCACCACGCTCTGGCGTCCGGTCGGCCCGGCCGAGCTCGAACTGATCGCTCAGTCGGGCTTCGCCGCGTTCCCGCCGCGGCTGCCGGACCAGCCGATCTTCTATCCGGTGCTGAACGAGGCCTACGCGGCCCGGATCGCCGCGGAGTGGAACGTGCCGAAGTCCGGGGCCGGGCACGTCACCAGGTTTGCGGTCGCCACCGAGGCCGCCCGTCGCTATCCGAGCCGGCAGGCCGGGGGAGCGGGCATCGTCGAGCTGTGGGTCCCGGCGGAGGAGTTGGCCGAGTTCAACGCGCACATCGTCGGGCCGATCGAGGTCGTCTCGTCGTTCACCGCTCCAGACGAGGCATGACACTCACCGGCCCGGACGCGCCGACGCGCCGACCGGTCCGGACGCGCCGACGCGTCGACCGGCCCGGGTGCGCCGGGGCGCAGGCCGGCTCGGATGCGCCGGGGCCGTCGACCGGCCCGGACGCTCCGAGGTGTGCCGCCCCCGGACGCGCCGAGGCGTGGATCGGCCCGGACGCGCCGTAGGGGGCGCGTCCGGGCCTCAGCGGGTCAGGCGAACGTGACGTCGCTGCACCACATGTAGGTCTGGTCCTGGTGGGAGGCCTGCCAGATCACGAACACGACGTGCCGGCCGGTGTAGCCGGAGGTCGAGACGCTGAACGTGATGTCCTTGGCGGGCGGGTAGCTGTTCGTCTGGGTGATGAAGTCGAGGTTGCTCCAGCCGAGGCGCTGGGTGGCCGGGTCGAACCCGTTCTTGCTCACGTAGACGCGCAGGAAGTCGGCGCCGTGGCTCGCCTGGTCGTACAGGTGGACGGTGAAGTTGCGCGACAGCGTGGTGGTCTTCCAGGCGCCGGGCGTGTTCAGGCTTTCGTTGCGGTCGAGCGCGTTGCTGCAGAGCTTGCCGTCCGGCGTGCGCGTCTGGAAGTTGCCGGCGAGGCCGTCGCGGAGCGCGCTCATCCAGTTCCACATGGTGTCGGCGTTGGCCTGGAATGCCTGCCAGCACATCGGGTCCTCGGTGGCCATGGCCGGGCTGGTGTGGTTCGTGCCCCAGGCCTGCCAGCAGTGGTAGGCGCGGGAGGCAGGGTCGACGATGGTGCCGTGCGCCTGCGCGGGCGTGGCCCAGGGCAGCACGCCGGCCATCAGGGCGAGCAGCAGGACGAGCGCACGCCGGCCGAGCCTGCCGGGTTGTCCGGGCTTGGGTGCATGCATGGTGCATCCTCCGTTCTTCGGCGCAGAGATCCGCTTTGGGAGCGCTTCCAGCAGTATTACATCGCCATTAACAAATATTCAAATTGATCTATTTATTGGGAATCGACGCCCTCGACGGTGGACCGCAGTGCGGAACACGTTTTCCGGCACTCGTCACCGGCGCCCCGTGGCAGGGCGCACTCCTCGAGGAACGGGCGCCCCAGGTCGGGCCGCAGCCGGCGACCGCGCACGCGTTCCGGCTCGCGACCGCGTCCCCGGCGATCGACGCGGGCGTGCCGATCGTGGACAACGGCGGCCGCGACCACACGGGCGCGCCGCTGCACGACGGCATGGGCGCGTTCGAGTACGGCAGCATCCACATCGACGATGTCCGGGTGGTGCAGGGCGTCAACTACTCCAGCGTGAACCGGATCCAGCAGCAGTCGTGGTCGCGCGGGCCGGTGTCGTCCGGGTTCGCGTACCGTCCGTCCACGCCCTTGTGCCACCCGACCGTGACCGCGTAGGAGCCGGGCGTCGTGCGCAGGACCGTCCCCACCCCGAGGAGGTGCTCCAGGTGGAGCGACACCGGAGGGTGGAGGGCGGCCAGTGCGTGCAGCGCCGCGCGGGCCCGCTCCGGCGTCCGGAAGTCGCCGACCTCGCCCACCGGCACCGGCGCCCACACCACCACGAGGTCACCGTCGCCGGTGGTGACATTCAGGACATGCTGCTCCTCCGCGGCGGCATGCTCCGAGGCGACGTGGTCGCGGTGCCCGGTCCGCCCCGACCAGGACCGCGCGATCACGAAGCCGTCCTCGGTCGTACCCACGTCGGCAGTGCCCTCGCCGTCCATGTTCCAGACGATGCCGGTGCGGCCGTCGCCGAACGGGACCACCGCCGCGTCCAGCTCGTCGTCGTCCGGGAACAGCGCCGCCTGCGCGCGGGCCAGGTCGCAGCCCGGCTCCAGCTCCAGCGCGTCCGTGAACGTGGCGCCGGTCCACTCCGCGTAGGCGTCCGCCTCGCAGACAAGGAGCGGCCCGCCCTGACTCGACGCCCTGCCCACCCAGATCATCGGCCCAACGTATACATATCCTGGGCTGTCCGGCTCGTCAGGGGGTTGTGGTGCCGCATCCGGCTCGTCCCACCGTCACGCTCCGCGATGTGGCCGCCGCCGCGGGCGTCTCCGTGGCGACCGCATCCCGCGTGCTCGGCGGCAGCGACCGCACGGTCGCCCCGGACAACGCCCGCCGCGTCCTCGAGGCCGCCGCCGCGCTCCACTACACCGCCGACGCGGCCGCCCGCGCCATGCGCCGCCGCAGCGACGCCATCGCACTCATCGCCGACGACCTGACCACCTCCTCGATCGCGGTCACGGTCGCCGCCATGGAACGCCGCGCCCGCCTCGCCGACGCGTTCGTCACCGTTTCCCAGACGCGTGGAGACCCCGAAAAACAGCTCTCCACGGTACGGGCGGTGCGCGCGTTCCGCCCGCGCGCGCTCGTGCTGACGTCCAGCCGCATCTCACCGGCCACGGCCGGCGGACGGCTCCTGGACGAGCTGCTCGCCTACGAGTCGCAGGGCGGCCGGGTCGTGCTCTTCGGCGGGATCGACATGCCGTTCGACTCCATCGGCGTTGACGACGAGGGCTCGGCCGCGCTGCTCGGGGCACACGTGCGGGCACTCGGCCACCGTCACGTCGCCATCCTGGCCGGCCCGGCGTCGGTCGCGTTCGCCGCGTCGCGTACCGCCGGCTTCGTCTCCGGTCTGGGATCTTCCGTCACCGTGGAGCGGGTGCCGTGCGAGGTCACCCGCGACGGCGGCTACGCGGCCGCCGCAGGATTGGTGGCCGCGGGACTGACCGGAATCGAGGCCGTGATGGCGGTGAACGACGCGGTGGCCGTCGGCGCCTTGGCCGCATTCCTGGACGCCGGCGTGCCGGTCCCGTCCCGCATCTCCCTGACCGGCTTCGACGACGTCCCCCTGTCCAGCGACGTCTTCCCCCGCCTGACCACGGTCGCCCTCCCGTTCGCCGCCATCGGCGAACGCCTGACCGACCTGGCTCTCCTCACCGGCCCCCCTTCCCCCGGCCGCGAATCAGTCCACGGCACCCTCATCCCCCGCGAAAGCACCCGCGCCGCCCCGGCTCCCTCGAATTGATCCTCCGCGCGTTGTGGCCCCACCTGTTCGGGCGCATATTTCTCCTGCTTGCCACCCTGCTAGCAATCGCTGCTTGCGCGGATCAAGGCGACCTGGCCGCGGCCGGCCTCGCCGTCGCCACGCTGCTGGCGATCGCTCCATCTGCGGCTCGCCGCATCCAATATCCGAAATTTCGGCATATAAGGCTTTCGGTGCCAAGCCCTGGCCGACCGCACGCTTTGGTCGCGCCACGTCCGAGATCTCGGTAAATAGCCGCCCGCGGCCTCACCTGACGTTGAAACGCTCGGTAGAGCGTCGCGACATCTCGCCCGCAGCAAGATCAGCTACAGCTTTGAAGCCGAGCCCGCCTGAAAGGATCATTGACGTCGGCAAAAAGGCGCTCAAGCGGCGCCCGCGACCGCCTTTTTGCCGACGTCAATGATCTTTTGGCTCCGGGGCCATCTCTGACGGTGGCGGTTCCAGGTCAGCCGCGGGGCGACGGTTCCTTGCTGAGTCCTCGTGAAGCCCCGGGCGACACCTCGCAGCCATGAAGATCCTTCGGCTCCGGTCCGCAGCGGGGCTGATTCCCGGTCAGCTTCCGGCGTCGAGGTCCGGACACCCCGCGATCAACCAGGCACTCCACACCCGAAATCTCACGAAATAGCGACCCGCATGCCCATCGCGCCCTCGCGCCGCCCCCGAGAGCTCAGCAAACGCCGCCCGCCCGATCGGTCGCCACCGGCCTCGCTTCCACATCCCGAGAGCCCACTTCCGCCATCCGGGATCCAAGATCCTTGCGTCTCTGGTGGCCCTTTCCCCGGCCGAATAAGGGCCACCAGAGCCGCAAGGATCTTGAGCAGCCTTGACGCCCGCCGCCGGTCGAGTCTTTTGTCCTTTATGTAAGCGCAAGCACCCACAGTGGTGACCGCCTGGCTGCCCCGTTTGCCATCGATCCGCCCGCAGGGGTGCAGATCATCGGCAGGGCCGCCACCAACGCACCGGCGGCAAGCCGCGTGACGCAAGCCTGAACCCGACCACGACGCCGACCGGCGCCGGCGACGTCACGCAACTCTCAAAACGGCACCACCCACGGACCCACAGCCGACCAGCGGAAAGCGCCCGCCCAAACGTGAGGACCGCGCTACCGCCGTGCGACAGATCAAAGCTGGCGGCCCTGCCGATGATCTGCTCGGCTTGTCCCGGGTCGATGGCAAACGGGGCAGGCAGGCCGCACGAAACCCAGCCACCCACCGGAATCGGCAGCGCAGCTGCAAGGTCTTGGACCCTGCCCCGGAGCCGGAGCGCTCCCGCCGGAGGCCCGCCGGAGGCAAAAACAGCACCCATCCCACCCAACGCAACCAATAACACGAAATTTCTCCCGTGCCGGGGCCTGAAGTGAGCCTCCCGTGCCGGGGCCTGAAGTGAGCCTCCCGTGCCGGGGCCTGAAGTGAGCCTCCCGTGCCGGCGCCCGAAGCGAGCCTCCCGTGCCGCCGCCCGAAACGGGCCTCCCGCGCAAGACGTGGCTACTGAGTTTCGGCGATGAGGATGCCGTAGCCGCCAGGCTGCTATTTCACGAAATATCGGCACGAGTGCCGTCGACGAGGCGGCTCTGGACCTCGACGCCGAGAGGTCAGTAAGTCGAAGTCTCGGGCATGGAGTGCCGGGTTGGTCGCGGTGGGTCGAGATCCCAACGCCGGAGGCTCGTGACCCCGGCGCCTTCTGCGAGTTCGAGCGGTATTGATGCGGTTTTGCGGCCTCGGCGACCGTGGTGTGCGGGTCCGTGGGCGTGGCAGGCTCGGGTGGCCGGGGTGCCGCGCGGTGATCTGCCGGAAACGAAGGTATTGACGGACCGGGCGCCCCTGAGGAGACTGCGGAATACGTTTTCCGGGAGGACCGCGACCCGGACACCCCGCCGGGATGTGCCGACAGGAGCAGGGGGGGGCGAGGCACGGATGGGCAGAAGTCCGAAATGTTCGAACCAGAGAAGCGCTTTCCCGCTGCTGGGCGCCTGCCCGGCGCCCCTGGAACAGCATAGAGAAAGACGTCGATAGCTAGGCGGGTTGCTGCGGCCGCGCACCACTGAAACGATCCATTGTCATCCCGCCGAAACACTTGACGTGCGTCACAGCATCGATGCAGACTTCGGAAAGCGCTTTCCCCCCTTCGATGCTTTTACGACTAAAAAGCCGGAGGCACCCCGGTTCGGGGGGTTTGCGCGCATATCGAGACTGCCCATGTGACTGTGAAGGAGGGTCGTGTGAGTGCTCTGGGCGAGCTCCAACGGCTCGGCACCTCCAAGGGCGGCCCGCCGCGCAAGCGGGACAACAAGGCCGCCTTCCTGTTCCTGCTGCCCTGGTTCGCGGGACTGCTGCTGATCACTGCCGGTCCGATCGTGGCCTCGCTGGCGCTCAGCTTCACCGATTACAACCTGATCCAGCCGCCGGAGTTCAACGGGCTGGACAACATCAACCGCATGTTCAGTGACGAGCGCCTGCACCGGTCGCTCGGTGTCACCTTCATCTACGTGTTCGTCTCCGTGCCGCTGCAGTTGATCGCGGCGCTCGGGCTGGCGATTCTGCTGGACCGGGGGCTGCGCGGGCTGGCGTTCTACCGCTCCGCGTTCTACCTGCCGTCGCTGCTCGGCTCCAGCGTGGCGATCGCGGTGCTGTGGCGGCAGATCTTCGGCGCGGAGGGGCTGCTCAACCAGATTCTCGGCATCTTCGGGATCGCGGGCAAGGGCTGGATCTCCGACCCGGACACCGCGCTGTCCACGCTGATCGTGCTGAACGTGTGGACGTTCGGCGCGCCGATGGTGATCTTCCTGGCCGGCCTGCGGCAGATCCCGGTGATGTACTACGAGGCCGCGTCCGTGGACGGCGCGTCCAGGTGGACCCAGTTCCGCAAGATCACCGTGCCGCTGCTGTCGCCGATCATCTTCTTCAACCTGGTCCTGCAGATCATCCACGCGTTCCAGTCGTTCACCCAGGCGTTCGTCGTCTCGGGCGGCACCGGCGGACCGTCGGACTCGACGCTGTTCTACACGCTCTACCTCTACGAGCGCGGATTCAGCAGATTCGACATGGGGTACGCCTCCGCGCTCGCCTGGCTGCTGCTGATCATCATCGCCGGGTTCACCGCGATCAACTTCTGGGCCGCCAAGCGATGGGTCTTCTACGATGACTGATCTGAAGGAACGCGCCGTGCCGATCGACACCACGGGCGACCCGGCCCCGCCGCGATTCGTGCTCCCGGGCTGGATCACGTCCACGGTGAAGCACGCGGCCCTGATCCTGTTCGCGCTGGTGATGCTCTATCCGGTGATCTGGATGGTGGTCAGCTCGCTGCGGCCGAACAACGAGATCTTCCGCTCGCCCGGCCTGGTGCTGGACAGCCTGCAGGTGTCGAACTACAGCACGGGGTGGAACGCGCTCGCGGAGCCGTTCGGCCACTACATGCTGAACTCGGCGCTGGTGGTGCTCGGCTGCATCGTCGGCAACCTGGTCTCCTGCTCGATGGCGGCGTACGCGTTCGCCCGGCTGGAGTTCAGCGGCAAGAAGTGGTGGTTCGCCATCATGCTGATGACGATCATGCTGCCGATCCACGTGCTGATCGTGCCGCAGTACATCATCTTCTCGAACCTCGGCTGGGTGAACACGTTCCTGCCGCTGATCGTGCCGAAACTGCTGGCCACGGACGCGTTCTTCGTGTTCCTGATGGTGCAGTTCATCCGCGGGCTGCCGCGCGAGCTGGACGAGGCGGCCCGCATCGACGGTGCCGGCCACCCGCGCATCTTCCTGCAGGTCATCCTGCCGCTGATGCTGCCGGCGCTGGCCACCACCACGATCTTCACGTTCATCTGGACGTGGAACGACTTCTTCTCGCAGCTGATCTACCTGACCGACCCGCAGATGTATACGGTGCCGGTCGCGCTGCGCTCGTTCGTGGACGCCACGGTGGCCACGTCCTGGGGCTCCATGTTCGCGATGAGCGTGGTCTCCCTGCTGCCGATCTTCCTGGCCTTCCTGGTCGGCCAGCGATACCTGATCAAGGGCATCGCCACCACCGGAATCAAGTAACCGCTCAGCCGCCCCTCGGGCGGAATGAATCCTCACGACCTCTTATCGAAAGGGCACATTCGATGAGTAACGGCATATCCCGGCGCAACGTCCTGTCCATCGCCGCCGGTGTTGGTGCGGCGAGCGCGCTCGCGGCCTGTGGCGGCAGCGGGGGCGACGCGGCCGCGGCCGTCAACACCGAGACACCGGTAACGCTGCGTTTCACCTGGTGGGGCTCTGACGCGCGGCACAAGCGCACCGCGCAGGTGATCGAGCTGTTCAAGTCCAAGTACCCGAACTTCACGATCAACGGTGAGTTCAAGGACTGGAACGGCTACTGGGACAGCCTGGCCACCACGGTCGCGGCGAACGACGCGCCGGACATCATTCAGATGGACGAGATGTACCTGGCGTCGTACGCGGAGCGCGGCGCGCTGCTGGACCTCGGCACCGCGTCGAACCACCTGAAGACCGCGGACATCGAGTCGACCGCGCTGGACACCGGCAAGGTGGACGGCAAGCAGTACGCGATCCCGACCGGCCTCACCGCCTACTCGTTCGTGGTGAACGAGGACCTGATCAAGCAGTACAACGTCACGCTGCCGGACACCGAGACCTGGTCGTGGGAGGATCTGCGCGCGGTCGGCGACCAGATCTCCAAGGCCAGCGGCGGCAAGGTCATCGGCGTGCAGTCCTGGGGCTTCGACACCGGCTCGGTCAACGTCTGGCTCCGGCAGCAGGGCGCGTCGCTCTACTCCCCGGACGGCAAGGTCGCCGCGCCCCCGGCCCTGCTGGCCGGCTACTGGCAGTACCTGCTCGACCTGGCGAAGGCAGGCGTGTCGCCGCAGCCGTCGATCACCATCGAGCGGGCCGCGGCCGCGCTGGACCAGTCCGGCATGGCGACCAACACCACCGCGATCGGCACCGCGTGGAACACCCAGCTGACCTCCTACCAGGCGGCCAGCGGTCAGAACCTCAGGCTGATCAAGATCCCGGGCGAGAGCAAGGTGGGTACGCCCGGCGCGTACTACAAGCCGTCCATGTACTGGTCGATCTCGTCCCGGTCGAAGCACCCGGCCGAGGCCGCCGTCTTCGTCGACTTCCTGCTCAACAGCCAGGAGGCCGGTGACGTGCTGCTCACCGACCGCGGTGTGCCGGGCAACAAGACGATCCGCGCCGCGCTCGCGCCGAAGCTGACCGCCACGGACAAGGCCGCGGCCGACTACCTCGACGCGATCAAGGTCGGCCCGGCGCCGCGCGTCACGCCGAACGGCGCCAGCGGCATCGAGGCGATCCTGAAGCGGCACTCCGAGGAGGTGCTCTTCGAGCGCAAGACGCCGCAGGCCGCCGCGGAGTCGTTCATCAAGGAACTCCAGACCGAGATCGACGCCGCCTGACGGACGACCACACGGTGGGCCGGGCCCGATCCCGGCCCACCGCTAGCACGGGAGCGACATGACCCAGACCCCGTACCGCGCGGCGATCGTCGGCACCGGCGCGATCGCGGCCGCCCACGCCCAGGCGCTGCGCGCGCACCCGGACCGCGTCACGCTGGCCGCGGTCGTCGACCTCGACGTGGACCGCGCCCGCACGTTCGCCCAGGCGTGGGACGTTCCCGCCACCTATCCCGGCCTGACCGAGCTGCTGGCCGCGGAGAACCCGGACCTGGTCCACCTGTGCACGCCGCCGTCCACGCACACGCCGCTCGCGGTGGAGGCGCTGCGCGGCGGGGCGCACGTGCTGGTGGAGAAGCCGCCGACGCTGTCGCTGGCCGAGCTGGACGAGATCGCGGCCGTCAGCACCACGACCGGCAGGCACGTCGCCACCGTGTTCCAGCACCGCTTCGGCACCGGCGCGGTCCGGCTGCGGGAGCTGGCCGCGGCCGGGCACCTCGGCCGGTCGCTGCTGGCCACCTGCGAGACGCTCTGGTACCGCGACGACGACTACTACGCCATGCCGTGGCGCGGGAAGTGGGCGACCGAGGGCGGCGGCCCGACCATGGGCCACGGCATCCACCAGTTCGACCTGCTGCTGTCGATCCTCGGGCCGTGGGAGCAGGTCACCGCGGTGGCCGGGCGCCGGGCGCGGCACCAGGTGCAGACCGAGGACGTGTCGATGGCGCTGGTGACGTTCGCGGACGGCACGCTCGCGTCCGTGGTCAACTCCGTGGTCTCGCCGCGGCAGGTGTCCGCGCTGCGCTTCGACTACGAGCGCGCGACCGTGGAGCTGGACCACCTCTACGGCTACACGGACGACAACTGGACCGTCACACCCGCGGCCGGCGCCGACGAGGTGAAGACGCTGTGGGAGGCCGACCCGAGCACGGTCGAGAGCAGCCACGCGGGCCAGCTCGAGAACCTGCTGGACGCGCTCGACGCCGGCACACCACTGCCGGTCACGCTCGCGGACACCCGCCGGACCATGGAGTTCGTGGCGGCGCTCTACAAGTCCGCGTTCACCGGCGCGCCCGTGACGGCCGGCGACATCGGCCCCGACGACCCCTTCGCCCTCCGCATGAACGGTGTCCCCGCTCCTTGGGAAGGAATCCGTACCGCATGAGTCTGAAGGTCGACCACCAGCTCGGCAGGGAAGTCACGATCACCGCGGGCGACGTCCCGATCGTCACCTACGTCTACGTGCCGGACACGGTGCAGCTGGAGTCCCCGAAGCCGTACCTGCACCCGATCCGCACGCTCGACGGTGATCTGGTCTCGCTGTTCCGCCCGCACGACCACGTCTGGCACAAGGGGATCGCCTGGTCACTGCCGCACCTGGGGGAGCACAACTTCTGGGGCGGACCGACCTATGTGCACGGACGGTTCTACGTGCAGCAGGAGAACAACGGCACGGCCGCGCACCGGGACATGACCCGGCTGACCGTCGACGGCGACACGGCCGCGCTCACCCACCGGCTGGACTGGACGTCGCAGCAGGGCGCGCCGGTCGTGGACGAGACCCGCTCGCTGACCGTCTCGCTGCTCGACGACGTGAGCTGGTCGCTGGTCTTCGAGACCGCGATGACGAACGTCTCCGGTGCCACGCTCCACATCGGATCGCCGACCACCAAGGGCCGGGAGAACGCGGGCTACGGCGGCCTGTTCTGGCGCGGGCCGCGCAGCTTCACCAACGGCACCGCGCAGTCGCCGGACGGCGTCGGCGCGGACAACCTGCGCGGCACGCGCGCGGAGTGGTTCGCCTACCGCGGCAAGCACGACGAGACCGGCCGCGCCTCCACGATCGTGATGGTCGACGACGTCCGGAACCCGCAGCACCCGCCGCAGTGGTTCACCCGCAGCGAGGAGTTCGCCTGCCTCTGCCCGGCGCCGTTCTTCAGCGAGGAGTTGCCGTTCGAGGCGGGAGCGACGCTCACGTTCCGCTACGCGGTGGTCATCGCCGCCGGCGACCACGGCGACGAGGGTACGCACAAGCTGGCCGACCAGGGCCGGTCCGTGCTGGCGGGCTCATGACCTTCCCCGGTGGCACCTCACTCAGCAGGCTGACCGTCTACACAGGATCCTGTGCGGACGGTCTGTCCGGCGGCACGCCGCACCTGCACACGGCCTCGACCGAGGCGTACGTCGTGACCGGCGGCACCGGCGCGTTGCACACGCTGGACACGTCCGGCTTCCGGGAGACGCCGTTGAAGACCGGTGACACGGTCTGGTTCACGCCCGGCGTCATCCACCGTGCCGTCAACCACGGCGACCTCCAGGTGCTGGTCATCATGTCCAACGCGGGCCTGCCCGAGGCCGGCGACGCGGTGATGACGTTCCCGCCGGAGATCCTGGAGTCGGTCGAGTCCTACAAAAAGGCCGCCGTGCTGCAGGATCCAGGCGAGGACGCGGTGGCGCGCCGGCGGGACCTCGCCGTCGAGGGCTTCGCCACGCTCACCAAGGCGGCGCGGGACGGCGACTTCGCACCGCTGGAGGCGTTCTACGCCGCCGCCGTGCAGCTGGTCCGCGCGAACGTCCCCGCCTGGCGCGAGATCTGGCAGACCACGGTCGCGGCGCAGACCACCCGTACCGCCGAGATTCTGAAAGCCCTTGATTCCGGCGACCCCGCGCATCTGCGGGA
Source organism: Catenuloplanes japonicus (assembly GCF_000717135.1). Lineage (GTDB taxonomy): Bacteria > Actinomycetota > Actinomycetes > Mycobacteriales > Micromonosporaceae > Catenuloplanes > Catenuloplanes japonicus. Next base: position 137,354 of record NZ_JNXY01000029.1, on the reverse strand, counting down.
CGGCGGCGTGCTGTCCGCGCCGCAGAGCGACACCGCCGGCTGGGGCATGTGCGGCCGGCTGCGCACCCACGACACCAGGAACCCCGAGCAACCCGGAGGACCGCTGTGACCCGCCGCTACGCCATCGCCGGACTCGGGCATCGTGCCCAGATGTACGTGGACGCGCTGCTCGGGGACTGGTCCGACACCGGTGAGCTGGTCGCGTTCATCGACACGAACCAGACCCGGATGGACTACCACAACGCGAGGCTGCCCTCGCCCGTACCCACGTATGGTCCTGAGGGTCTGACCGAGGTGCTGCAGCAGGCGGACGTGCTGATCGTGACCAGCGTGGACTCCACCCACGCGCGGTACGTCGTCTCCGCGCTCAACGCCGGCCTGGACGTGGTCTCCGAGAAGCCGCTGACCGTGGACGAGGAGAGCTGCGCGCGCATCGCGGAAGCGGCCGAGAAGTCCCGCGGCAAGCTGATCGTCACGTTCAACTACCGCTACTCGCCGCGGAACTCGGCCGTGCGCGAGCTGATCGCGTCCGGGCGGATCGGCGACATCACGGCCGTGCACTTCGAGTGGGCGCTGGACACCGCGCACGGCGCCGACTACTTCCGGCGCTGGCACCGCGACCGGGACAGCTCCGGCGGCCTGCTGGTGCACAAGTCCACGCACCACTTCGACCTGGTCAACTGGTGGCTGGCCAGCCACCCGGAGCTGGTCTTCGCCCAGACCGCGCTCCGCTTCTACGGTGCGGCCGGCGCCGGGGCTTCGGACGAACGGCCGCCACGCGCGAAGGGCGCGCCGGGCCTCGGCACCGACCCGTTCCTGCTGGACGCCTCCGCTGACCCACGGCTCAAGGCGCTCTACCTGGACGCGGAGCACGAGGACGGCTACGTGCGCGACCAGGACGTGTTCGCACCCGGCGTGACCATCGACGACACCATGTCCGTGCTGGTCCGGTACGCGAACCGGGCCGTGCTCACCTACTCGCTCACCGCGTACAGCCCGTTCGAGGGCTACCGGGTGGCGTTCACCGGCACGCGCGGCCGGATCGAGTTGGAGGTCGGCGAGCGCGCCTGGACGCCGCTCAACGCGGCCATCGACCCGAGCGCGGGCCTGCACGCCGGCGACTCCTCGTGGGAGAAGCTCACCGTGCAGGAGCAGTGGGGCAAGATCGAAGAAGTGCCGATCATCAGGGGTTCGGGCGGGCACGGCGGCGGCGACAAGCTGCTGCTGGACGACGTGTTCCGCGGGCCGTCCGGCGACCCGCTCGCGCGGCAGGCCGGATATCGAGACGGCATCCGCAGCGTGCTCACCGGCGTGGCCGCGAACCGGTCCGCCACGTCCGGACAGCCGGTCACGCTGATCAACGAAGGCACTAGCCTGTCCGCGTGAATGGTGTGCAGATCCTGCTGATCGCCGGCGCCGGAATCGCGGTCGCGGCCATCGCCCGCCGCCGGGGTCTCGAACCCGGCATGTTCATCGTGGCGCTGGCCGCGGCCGCCTCGTTCCTCCCCGGCATGCCGCGGCTGGAGCTGGACAGCGAGGTCATCCTCGCGATCGTGGTGCCGCCGCTGCTCTACTCCGCGACGCGCGGCACCTCGTTCTCCAGCTTCGGCCGCAACCTGCGGCCGATCATCATGCTCGGCGTGGTGCTGGTCGTGCTGACCGCCGGCGCGCTCGGCGTGATCGCGACCTGGCTGCTGCCGTCGATCGGCGTGGCCGCGTTCGTGCTCGGCGCGGTGCTGGCGCCACCGGACACGATCACCACGGTCTCGCACGGCGAGGAGATCGGCCTGCCGGCGCGGGCCACCTCCGTGCTGACCGGCGAGAGCCTGGTCAACGACGCCACCGCGCTCACGCTGTTCAGCATCGCGATCGCGGCCGTGGACGGCGAGCACACCACGTTCGGCGGCGGCGTGCAGGAGTTCATCCGATCGGCCGGGCTGGGCCTCGGCATCGGTGCACTGCTCGCGATCATGACCTTGTGGGTACGCAAGCGCCTGCACCACCCCACGCTGGAGACCGCGCTGGTCCTGCTGCTGCCGTTCACCGCGTTCCTCGCGGCGGAACAGGTGCACGCGTCCGGGATCCTCGCGGTGGTCATGGCCGCGTTCTCGGTCAGCACGAACCTGACGTTCGACCCGAAGCACCAGTACCCGGGCGCTTCCCGGACCCGCGTGCAGGAGAACGAGGTCTGGCCGGTGCTGGACTTCCTGCTGGAGACGTTCGTCTTCGCGTACATCGGGCTCCAGCTGCGGTTCGTGCTGGAGGATCTCGCGTCCTCCGAGGAGCCGGGCCTGACCCGCGTGCTGGTCGCGGCCGGGGTGCTGCTGCTCGCCGCGATCGTGGTCCGGATCGTCGGCGTGTACGGGCTGTTCGGCCGCTGGATGCTCCGCCACCGCCGGCGGGCGGCACGGCGCGAGCGCGACCCTCGCTACCGCGCCGCGATGGACCGGCGGGCGCAGCGCTTCGGCGGCCTGCCGGTCGACCCGCCGACCCACCGGGAGACGCTGCTGGCCGGGTGGACCGGCATGCGCGGCATCCTCACGCTCGCCGCCGCGGCCGCGATCCCGGAGGTGACGTCGTCCGGCGAGCCGTTCCCCGGGCGGGACGCGATCCAGGCGATCGCGCTGATCGTCACGCTCGGCACGCTGCTCATCCAGGGGACGACGATCGGGTGGCTGGCACGGGCGCTGAAGTTCGACGTGGCGGGGGAGCGGGCCGCGCGCGAGGAGATGCGCACGACGGCCCTGCGGGAGCTTTCGGGGCTCGGCTTCGAGGAGCAGCGGGCGGCCGTGCTGGTGCAGATGAGCGAGCGGCGGCTGTCCGAGGAGGTCGCCCGCGAGCTGATCGAGGAGATCGACCTGCGGCAGGCCAGCGCGAGCCCGAGGTAGGACGTCGCTGCCGGCCGTGATCGGGGCGTCCTGGGGCGCCCCGATCACCGGGCCTCAGCTGCGGGCGACCACGCTGCCGCCCTTGACCGCGACGTAGCCGGTCGGGCGGATCGTGAAGATGACGCGCACGTTCGCGTCCGGGATCGGGTAGTCCATGCCGTACCGCGTCTGCAGGCCCTTGTAGAACGACGCGACCTCGTCGTCGTCCTCGATCTTCTCCACCACGCCGCGGACCTCGAGGAACCGGTACTGGTCCTCCGGGTCGGCGAGCGACAGCGCGATGCGCGGGTCCTTCTCGATGTTGCGGAACTTCTGCCGGGTCTTGGTGTGCGTCATCCGGATGACCTCACCGTCCCAGTCGAACCACATGACGCTCGACTGCGGCGACCCGTCCGGCCGGACGGTGGCGAGGTGCGCGAAGACCGGGCGCTCCAGCAGATCAGCGTGACTCTCGGGAACAACACTCATGCCGACGATCCTGCCACAGATTATTTGCACGAGCATCATATCCGCGCACGCGCCCATCGTCCGTTCACGGCGGGTCACGCCATGCGACGCCATGCGACGCCATGCGACGCCATGCGACGCCATGCGACGCCACGCTGTGCCCGAAATTTCGCCATTTCTTGGGCGGCGTGCCGGGTGCCGATCATTGACTGTCGCGAAACCGGGTCGCGGCGCCCTCGCTGACCTGGTTCTCGCGACAGTCAGTGATCCACGGGCGGTGCGGTGCTCGCGCCGGATCAAGATCGATACTCTGGTGGGCTGCGATGGCGTGAAATATCGGGCGTGCGGTGCCGACGGGGGAACTGGCGGCCTGCGGGGTACCCGCTTCGGGTCTGCCGGACCACGGCGTGACCGGCTCCTCGCGTCGTGCGGAGCGCCGGCGGAGCCCGACGCGAGGTTTGCCCGCGGGAGCAACGCTGCCGGACCACGCCGGAAGCGGGAAGATGAACTAAATCTTGATCTTGAAGTGCACTTGGCGAGATCGCCCGTCGTATGTACGTTTTCCACGCTTCGACACGCTCGAAGCGTGGAAAACGTACATACCGTCATGATCACGACCGGAGACCGCGACCGGCCCGCGGCACGAAAGTCACAGGGTGGGCGGCGCGCCGAGACTCCGGAACCCCGCTTGCGCGTTGGTGCCGGTTCCGGGTCGCGTGAGCCAGAGTCTGTGCGGCCGAATGCCGTTCCCCGGCGGTGGCGCCGGGTCGGCTGGCCAATGAGGCTAGCCTCCTAGGATGCCATAAGCGGTGTGCGGGCTGCCCGGCTGCGAACGCGTCACCGGTCGGTTCGATGCGTCGAAATCGCGGCGGCGGTGTGAGGCGCGCGGGCGGTATCGCGCGGGCGGTATGAGGCGTGTGCTTGGCGGTGCGATTCGTACTCGGCGGTGCGAGGTATGTGTGGTGCTGCGAAACTCGCGCGTCGCGCCGCCGAGCGCGCGCTGGCGGTATGAGGCACGTGCCGGCGGTGCGAAACGCGTGCTGGTGGTGCACGAGCGCGGCACGTGGGTCGCACGGAAGGGGGAGATTGCGGCGATTCCGCGGAATGTGCGCCACGACAGCGATGTGATGGTGCGACACGGGCGCCGCAGCGCGGCGATCGTCACGGAACTGACATATATTGGCCGGTGCACCGTCAAACGGTCCCGGCAGCCTGAGTGGAGTGGAGTCGTGGCGAACGGGAGGCCGGGATGCAGGTCGGGCAGGCCGCCCTCATCGAGTTGACGATCACTCACGAGCTGGTGCGCCACCGCCTTCCCGCCGTGCAGATGCTGCTGGAGCAGGCGCTCGCGCAACGGCCCGTACGGCTGGTGCTCGACCTCGCACAATGCCCGGCCATCGACGCGGCCGGAATCGAACTGCTGCTCAGCACGCACCGTCGCCTCTGGGGCAGCGAAGGACGGCTGGCGTTACGCCGGCCCACGGCGCGGGTGCTGCGCCTGTTGGAGATCGCGCACGCGACGAAGGTACTGCAGATCGACGCGAGCTGACGATCGACGCACGGCCGACGATGGGTGGATTGCCATGACCGCGGTGCCGGGGCAGGTCGCCAACATGATCGACCTGATCTGCGATCGTTGCGGGGACGTGCTCAGCTGTCGCGCCGACCATCTGCGCGATCTTGAGGTGGTCTGGCCGTTGCTGACGGATCAGGGCTGGGCCGGATCGCCGTTCGCCACCGGGCAGCACACCTGTCCGGGCTGTGTGGTGGGTCAGCTGCGGGAGCCGTCGGCGGGCGCGACCTGGCCGGTGCGCAAGCACATTCCGCGCGACGTCGTGCTGCGGCAGGACCGGCACGCCGCGATCGTGGAGGTGACCGGCGACATCGACCGGCTGCTGGTGTCCACGATGCAGGCCGCGCTGGGCCGGGCCGCCGCGCTGCACCGCAACACCGTGCTGGACCTGGCCGCGGTGCAGCTGGTCGACCCGATCGGGCTCGGTGTGCTGGTCCGCGGGCATGTGCGGGCCCGGAAGCGCGGCGGGCACCTGTGCCTGGCCGCGCCGAGCCGGTTCGTGCTGACCGTGCTGCACACGATGCACCTGGACGACGCGCTGCCCGTGTTCGGCGACCTCCCGTCCACGCTGACCTGGCTCGCGGCCCACCCTCCGGCGTCGGCCCAGACGCCGGGCCGGCCGAAGCCGCCGCCGGCCGCACCGGGCCGGCCGCACGAGACGCCCGGCGGGCCGGGTCAGGCGGCACAGTCGCCGTTTCAGGCGCCCGGCCAGCCGAAGCAGACGCCGAAACAACGGTCGTCATGAAACCGTCACACGTCCGGGAAGCCAATGCCATGAAGCATCCGAAAGATGATCACCCCGCCGGTGCCGTGGCTCGACTCCTCCCCCCAGACGGGAGCCACGGTGCCGGCGGGCCGGCCGCACCCGCGTGCGGGAGTCCTGGTTCAGGCCCCGCACGCGGGTGTCTCCACAGCGGCCCCGGAACGGTCCGGGCATGATGGGGAGCATGTCGGGAGTCCTGGTGATCGAGGATGACGACCGGATCCGGTTGTCACTGGTGATGGCGTTGGAGGACGAGGGCTACACGGCCCGCGGAGCCGCGACCGCGGAGGAGGGGCTGGCGGCCCAGCGCGCGGAGGCCGCGGACACCGTCCTGGTCGACCTGATGCTCCCGGGGATCGACGGCTTCGAGTGCATCCGGCAGCTGCGCCGCGTCGACGACGTGCCGATCGTGGTGGTCAGCGCGCGGGACGACACGCACGACATCGTGGCCGCGCTGGAGGCGGGCGCGGACGACTACGTGGTGAAGCCGGTCGCGATCAAGGAGTTGTCCGCGCGGCTGCGGGCGCTGCGGCGCCGGGCACGGCCGGTGACGCTCGATCCCGTACCCGTGCTGGCTTTCGGTGATCTTCATATCCTGCCGGAGGCGGGGGAGGTGCGGGTCGGGGGCGAGCCGGTCTCCGTGACGCGCACCGAGTTCCAACTGCTGTGCGAGCTGGCCGAGCACGCGGGGCGGGTGCTGTCGAGGCAGCAGCTGTTGCAGCGGGTGTGGGGCTACGACGGCGGCGACGAGCGGCTGGTCGACGTGCACATCGGCCGGCTGCGCGCCAAAATCGAGAAGGATTCCGGGACGCCTCGGCACCTGGTCACCGTGCGCGGACTCGGTTACAAGCTGCTGCCCTCGTGAGCTGGGTCGGGCGCGCGGGGCTGCGGGCGCGGGTCACGACCGGGTTCGCGGCGGGCGCGCTCGTGCTGTCGATGGCGATGGCCGTGGTGTCGTATCAGCTGGTGCGCCAGTCGCTGATCGCGGAACGGGAGGCCACGGCGGTGCGCGCGGCCTACTACGACGCCGCGATCGTGGAGGCGGGCGTCAACAACAACCCCGCACCCGACATCGGTACGGTCCTGCGCTCCCTCGACACCGGCGAGAGCCGCCGCGCCGTCCTGCAGCTGGACAAGCACTGGCATGCCCGCAGCGCGGACACCGGGCTGACCGACGCGATCCCGGCCGCACTGCAGGAACACGCGGCGGACGGCAGGGTCGGCGTGCAGATGGTCCGTGCGGACGGCGGCCCCGCGCTGGTGGTGGCCGTGCCGCTGGCCGGTGGCGACGTGTTCTACGAGATCGACTCGATGAACGAGCTGGAGCGCACGCTGCAGGTCCTGGCGCTGGTGCTGACGCTGGTCGCGCTCGGCACCGCGGGCGCGGGCGCGTTCGTCGGCTGGAACGCCACCCGGTACGTGCTGCGCCCGCTCATCCGGGTGGCCGACGCGGCCCAGCAGATCACGGCCGGACGGCACTTCGCCCGCCTCGACCCGGCCACCGAGCCGGACCTGGCGCGGCTGACCGACTCGTTCAACCACATGGTCGACCAGCTCTCCGCGCGGATGGAGCGGGACCGCCGGTTCGCCGCGGACGTCAGCCACGAGCTGCGGTCCCCGCTGCAGACGCTCGCGGCCGCGGCCAGTGTGCTGGACCGCCGCCGGGACGCGCTGGACGAGCGGTCCGCGCTCGCGTCCGGGCTGGTCGTGGCCGAGGTGGACCGGTTCCAGCGGCTGGTCAACGACCTGCTGGAGCTGGCCCGCACGGACCAGCCGGCCGACCGCCAGGACGTGGACGTGGCGGAGCTGGCCCGGCAGGCCTGCCGGGATCACGGGCTGGACCCGGCGATCGTGGCGGTGCTGCACGGCCCGGTCGTCTGGTCGGTGGACCGGCGGCGGATCCGGCAGCTGTTCGACAACCTGCTGGACAACGCGGCCTCGTACGGCGGAGGCGCCACCGCGGTGCGGCTGACCGGCGGTACGGACCGGTGCCGCATCGAGGTCGACGACGAGGGGCCGGGCGTGAGCCCGGAGGACAAGCCGTTGATCTGGACCCGGTTCGTGCGCGGCCGGTCGCAGAGCTCGTCGCGGGCGGACGGCGGCGGGACCGGGCTCGGCCTGGCGCTGGTTGCCCAGCACGCGTCCGCGCACGACGGGACCGCGAGCGTGCACGACCGTCCCGGCGGCGGCGCCCGCTTCCGGATCGACCTGCCGGGGTGCCTATGAAGAAGATGCTGGCCGCGGCGTCCGTGTTACTGCTGGCCGGGTGCGGGATCCCGCTGGACGATGCGCCGCGGGAGCCGGACAACCCGCGGCCGTACCGGTCCGGGACCGCGACCGCGCCCGGCGTGGGTTCCGCGCTGGAGCGGCTGTGCCTGGTCAAGGACGACAAGATCGCGCGTACGCTGCGGCGGGTCGCCACCGCCCGTACCCCTGCGGAACAGCTTCTGGATCTTTTCGGCGGGCCGAACGCGGGGGAGCAGGCCGACGGTTACACCAGCGCGTTGGCCGGCACCGGGATCACGCCGCGGCTGTCGCTGGAGGGCGCGGCCGCGACCGTGGAGATCGGCGACTGGGCCGAGCACGGCAACCGCAGCGACGAGGTGCTGGCGTTCGGGCAGATCGTGTGCACGCTGACGACGCGGCCGGAGATCGGCACGGTGCGGTTCACCAGCGGTGGCGAGCCGCTCAGTGTGCCGCGCGCGGACCTGTCGCTGTCGGACGGCCCGCTGACCATCGTCGACTACGACGACCTGATCGCGTCATGAGTGAGCGTGCGAGCGAATCATCGACACAGCGCCTGAACTCAGGTCGGCGGGGAAGCGAGGCGGAGGCGACGTCATGAGCGGCTCGAGATCTGTTGTACGGCCCAGCCGTTGCCGTCCGGGTCGCTGAAGAAGACGAAGCCGACGTTGTCCAGCGGGTCCGGGACCGGGTGCGGGTTCTGTCCGAGCACCTGGACGTCGCTGCACTCCACGCCGCGCGCGACCAGCTCGGCGTGGGCCGCGCGGAGGTCCGGGACCACCAGCTGCAACCCCTTGAGCGAGCCGGGCGGCATCTCCGGCACCGCGCCCCGGCCGATCACCACCGAGCAGCCGGAGCCGGGCGGCGTCAGCTGCACGATCCGCGCGTTCTCGCCGAACGTGCTGTCGTGGTCGACGTGGAAGCCGAGCTTCTCCGCGTAGAACTCCTTGGCCCGGTCCAGGTCGGACACCGGCACGACGACGACCTCAAGCGTCCAGTTCATGATCTTCTCCTTCGTCGGCCCACGCGTCGAGCCTAGGCACACCCGTCGCGCCGCGCCGACGATCGCTCAGCCCCGGCCGGCCCGGGTGTCGCCGCCCGGCAGATCCTTGCCGTTCTCGTCGAGCGCGCGCAGGTCCGCGACCGGCTCCGGGCCGGTCACGGCGGGGTCGAACCAGAAGAGCACGATCATGGTGCCGGCGACCTTGGCGACGGCCGTGCCGGCCTCGACGGTGCCGGCACCGGGCACGACGCCGGTGATCCGCTCCGCCGGGCCGGCGTAGTAGCCGAACTCGGGGACCAGGGTGTCCTTGACGTTCATCGGGGCCTCGATCGCGTGGAAGCCGGGCGCGACGTCCGAGACGTCGGTCTCGTTCGTGACGATCAAGACCTGAGTGGCGCCGCCGCTGTCGAGCCGGCAGGCCGCGATCCCGAACCGGGTCTGCGGCAGTTGCGGGTGCTCGACCGCGTGCACGCGCATCACCAGCTCGCCGCCACCGTCCAGTTGCAGGCCGGTCCGGAAGTTCTGCTCCGGGATCGGCGCCGCCGTCGCCCGTGTGGGTTCCGGCGTCGGCGGTGGACTCTCCGGTGTCGTCGTGACGACCGAGGGAGCGTCCGCGACCGGCGTCACCGTGCCGTTGCCCGCAGTGGGCCGGTCGATCGTGAGCGCCACGCCGGTCACGGTCACCAGCACCAGCGCGGCGGCGGAGACGGCCGTGGCCGTGCGCCGGCGGCGGAGGCCCCGGCCGGTCCTCATGATCGCGTCCAGGTCGGGCGCGCCGTAGGGCAGGTCGGCGTCGGCCTGCAGGTCGTGACGGATCAGGTCGTGCTCGTTCATCCGGTGGCTCCTGGAGAGACGCGATCGGTGTGCAGGCGGAGCCGGGCCAGCCCGCGGGCGCCCATGCTCTTCACGGAGCCGACCGATATGCCGAGCTCGGTGGCGACATCGGCCTCGGAGAGGTCGAAGTAGTAGCGCAGCACGACCACCGCGCGTTCCCGGGGCGCGAGCGTGCGCAGCGCGCTGACCAGCCAGTCACGCCGGGTGATGTGGTCGGCCAGGTCGCCCGGAGCCGGCCGATCCGGCACGTCACTGTGCGGCTGTTCCCGAATGGGCCGCCGCCAGCCGTCCGTCAGATGATTGACCAAGATCCGCCGGGTGTACGCATACGCGTCCTGACGCCGCACCCGTGACCACGACGCGTAGGTGCGTGCCAGCGCCGTCTGCGCCGCGTCCTCGGCCCGATGGTGGTCGCTGGTCAGCAGGTACGCGGCATGGACCAGCCGTTTCCAGGCCACCTGTGCGAACTCCACGAACTCGTCGTCACCTCTGGGCACGATCACCGTCCGTGTTGCGGGGGGTGTTCACATGCCTGATACGGCTGAGCATCCGGAAAGGTTGCCGGAGACCCCCGGCAACTTTCGCGGCCACCCACCCGTCATGGACTGCGGCAGCATCCCGCTGTCCAAGAATCCTCAGGAGCACGCATGTCAGTCACCGGATCGCCCGTCCGCCGGGCGGGCCGATTCGCCGCCGTCACCGCCGCCGCGGGCGCGGTCGTCGTGGTGGTAGTCGGCGGCACGGTCGCGGCCAACGCGGCGATGACGTCGTCGCAGCAGGCCGCCGCCCAGCCGGTCGCCCAGGTGCGACAGGACGCGTCATCGGTCACCCTCCCGCACACCGTCACGACCGGCCTGACCGCCCCCGCCGGCGAGCTGGTGCTGACCGTCCAGGAGGTCACCGAGGCGCAGCTGCCGCAGACGCGCTTCGGCGTCATGCTCGGCGTGCGGTCACCCTCCGGCCAGGTCGAGGACCTGATCATGGCCAACGAGGCCGGCCTCCCCGACGTGGAGGCGGGCTTCCACGCCGTCCAGGCACCGGCCACCATCAACGGCACCCCCACGCCCGAGTTCGGCTACTACGCCGGCCCCGCCGCGAGAGTCACCGGCAAGACCCCCGCCGGCACCACGATCGAGGCCACCCCGCTTGCCCCGATCGAGCTCTTCGGCACCCCCGTCGTCCTGTTCTGGTTCGACCCCGCCGTCACCGGCCCGTGCGGCGACGACCAGCCCGGCGTGTCCCTCAAGTCCAACAGCGACAACCCGGCCCCGGCCCAGTGCGACATCACCGACCTGGCCGCCTTCGACGCCGCCGGCGTCGGCCTCCCGATCGGCTCCCGCCCCGGCGTCGGCCACGGCTGACCCCATCACCTGACCCACCCCGGCCCGGCCCTGCTGATCCGCCGGTGCCGGGCCGGAGCGGGACCCCGGCCCGGCACCGGACGGACGCAGCGCCCAACGCCTCACTCCCAACACCTGGGACCCAGGATGCTTGCGTCTCTGGTGGCCGTTTCCCGGCCCGGGGCGACGCTCGACCTGCCTCACAACAGTGACCCACAAGCCGGCTCGCAGCCTGCAAACCCCCACCCCACCCGCCTCACCGAGACGGACAAAACCCTCCCTACGGGACGTCTCTCAAGCATTCGCGCCCCCACCCGTACCCCCGAACCGCCTTTGCTTGGTTTTCTCCTTCATGCCGATAAATCGGCATTTAGCCTGAATCAGTGCCCGACCTCTCGCTGATCTTCCGCGCGGGCACCATGCTGTGCGCCCTCCCCCTCCACGTCATCGTCGAGATCATGCGGCCGCTCCCGATCCAGCCCCTCGCCGGCAGCCCCCACTACGTGCGTGGTGTCAGCGTCGTCCGCGGCCTCGCCATCCCCGTCCTCGACCTGGGCCGTCTCCTCGGCGACTTCGACACCGCCGCGGAACGCTTCATCACCACCAAGTCCGGCGGCGTGCTCGCGATCGGCGCCGTTCTCGGCGTCCGCGACGTCCGCCCCGAGGCAGGCCGGGAAGCGCCGTCCGTCGGCGGTGTCGTCACCGCCGTCGGCGTTCTCGACGCCGAACCGCTGATGTTCCTCGACCCCGACGGCGTCTCCCGCATGGTGGCGGCATATGCCTCCTGACCTCCACCGTCTCCGGGCCCTGCTGGCCGACCGCCTGGGCATGACGTTCGACGAGAAGCGCGACGACCTGCTCAGCGAGGTTCTCCGCACGCGCGCCGAACGCCACCGCATGACCGAGCGTGACTACCTGGACCGGCTGACCGCCGATCCCGACCGCGCCGAGCTGCGCGCGCTCGCCGAGGCCGTCACGATCAACGAGACCTACTTCTTCCGCAACATCGAGCAGTTCCATGCGCTCGGCGAGGTCGTGCTCCCGGACCGGATCCGCGCCCGCGCCTCCGTCAAGGCGTTACGCCTGCTCAGCGTCGGGTGCTCCTCGGGCGAGGAGCCCTACACGCTCGCCGCCGTCACCGCGGAGCGTGTGCCGCCGGACTGGCACGTGTCCATCGTCGGCCTGGACATCAACCGGGCCGTGCTGCGCCGCGCCGCCGCCGGCCGTTACGGCACGTGGTCGCTGCGCGAGACGCCGGCCAGCATCCGGCAGCGCTGGTTCCACCCGCGCGACGGCGGCGTGGAGGTCGACGAGCGGCTGCGGGCACGCGTGCAGTTCGTCGAGCACAACGTCGTCAACGACGACCCGGTGCTGTGGGCGCACCGCAGCTACGACGTGATCTTCTGCCGGAACATGCTGATGTACCTCACGGACGAGGTCCGGCGCGGCACGATCGCGCGCATCACCCGCGCGCTCGCGCCCGGCGGCTATCTGTTCCTCGGCCACACCGACTCGCTCGGGCCACGACCGGAAGGGTTGCAGGTCCGGCACACGCACGGCACGTTCTACTACCACCGCGAGGACCAGGCGGCGCCGGCGCGCCCGATCGTCCCGCCCACGGTCAAGACGCCCGCCGCGACGCCACAGATCAAGATCAAGCCCATGCAGGGGTACGACCGGGCGCTCGCACTTCTCCGGGTCGAGCGCTTCCAGGAGGCCCTCGCGGCGGTGGAGTCGATGACCGAGCCCGAGTCCCGCCTGCCCCGGGTCCGGGTGCTGCGCGGCGCGCTGCTGGCCCACGCCGGCGACACGGGCAGGGCCGCGGAGCTGTGCGAACGGCTGGTCGAGGACGACGGGCTCAACGCGGACGCGCACTACGTGATCGGCGTCTGCCACGAGGGCGACGCGTCCCCGGCCACCGCGACCCGGCATCACCAGCTGGCCGCGTACCTCGACCCGGGCTTCGCCATGCCCCGCATGCGGCTCGGACTGCTGGCCAAGCAGGCCGGCGACCGCCAGACCGCGGCCCGCGAGCTGGACCGCGCCGTCACGCTGCTGCGCGGCGAGACCGACGAGCGCATCCTGCTGTTCGGCGGCGGGTTCGGCCGGCAACCGTTGATCGCGCTCTGCCGCAGCGAACTCCAGGCGGTCGGAGCGGTGACATGACCGGGCCGGCCGGGGGTCACGCCGTGACGTGGACCCCGCCCGCCGACACCTGGGGCAGCACGCTGGCCGACGAGATGATCGACCTCGCGGACCGCAACCGGGCGATCGAGGACGCGCACGACACCCCGGAGCCGGTCGGCAACACCGCGCAGCGGGAGATGTGGGAGCGGCTCGGCGCGTTGCGGGCCTCGTTCGACCGGTCGTTCGCGGACCCGCCGCGCGACCAGGTGGTGCAGTTCCACGACCTGCTGGCCATCGCGGTCGCCGGCCGGCGCTACGCGCTGCGCCTTTCCCAGTCCGCCGGCCTGTTCCCGAACCGGCAGGTCACGCCGCTGCCCGGCCCGATTTCGGCGCTGCTCGGCGTGGCCGGGTTCCGCGGCTCGATCGTGCCGGTCTACAGCCTGGCGGCCGTGCTCGGGCAGCCGCCCCAGCCGGATTCCCGCTGGCTGGTGCTGGCCTCGGGCGCGCCGGCGATCGCGCTCGCGTTCGACGAGCTCGACGGGCACCTGCGCATCCCGGGCGACGAGATCATCGAGGAGCCGGTCGGGCACGGGCCGCGCGGCTGCCTGCGCGGCATCGTGCAACGGCCGGAGGGCGCCCGCCCGATCGTCGACGTCGCCGCGGTCCGCGCCGCCGTCCAAGCACTGACGCACAGCTGAGGAGATGCCGATGAGACGAGAGTGGACGTTCGGCCAGAAGCTCGGGCTCGGGTTCGCGGTCACGATCGTGCTGACGCTGCTCACCGGCGCGGTCGGCATCGGCGCGCTGAACACGGTGACCACGGAGAAGGACGCGGTCATCGAGCTGAGCCAGCGCGGCCTGGTGCAGGCGGAGGCGTTGCGGGCCGCGGCCGAGGCCAAGGGCAGCTCGTCCCGCGGCTACCTGCTGATCGGCGACGAGAAGTTCCTGACCTCGCTGGCCACCGACCGGGCCGAGTTCCTCGACGGCATCTCCCAGCTGCGCGCCGAGGTCACCGGCACGCAGCAACGCACGCTGATCGACGCGGCCGCGGCGGCGGAGCAGGAGCACCAGACCGCGCTGGAGACCGTGATCGCGGCCCGGAAGGCCGGCTCGCCGATCGCGACCGTCGTCGAGGACTGGGACAGGACCGTCTCGCCGAAGCGGGAGGCGCTGGACACCGACATCGCGGCGCTGATCACTCAGCTCAGCGCGGACGTGGAACGGGAGCAGCTCGCCGCGACGAGCCAGGCCACGATCGCGGTGGTCGTGGTCGTCGTGATCGCGTTCGCCGCCATGGTCTTCGGCCTGGTCACCGCGCTGGTGCTGAACCGGGCGCTGAAGCGGCAGGTGGCCGGCGCGGTCGGGCACATCCAGAGCTCGTCCGCGGAGCTGGAGGCCGCGGCCGCGCAGCAGGCGTCCGGCAGCCGCGACCAGGCCACCGCGATGAACGAGATCACCACCACGATCGAGGAGCTGCTGATCACGTCGCGGCAGATCTCCGAGGGCGCGCAGCGGGTCGCGAAGATCGCCGACGACACCGCGAACGCGGCCGCGTCCGGCGACTCCACCATCGAGCTGGCCCGCACCTCGATCACCGCGATCCGGCAGCAGGTCGACCTGATCGTGCAGCACATGCTGGAGCTGGGCCAGCGCTCGCAGCAGATCGGCGGCGTCGTCGACCTGGTCTCCGAGCTGGCCGAGCAGACGAACATCCTGGCGATCAACGCGACCATCGAGGCGTCCGGCGCGGGGGAGTGGGGGCGGCGGTTCGCGGTGGTCGCGGACGAGATCCGCAAGCTGGCCGACCGGACGGCCGCGTCCGCGAAGGAGATCCGCGCGCTGATCGACGACGTGCGCGGCGCGGTCAACACCACCGTGATGGCGACCGAGACCGGCGCGAAGGCGGTGGACGCGGGGACCCGGCAGTTCAGCGAGGTCACCGCGTCGTTCCAGCAGATCGCGTCGCTGGTCGGGAACACCACCGAGTCCGCGCGCGAGATCGAGCTGTCCACCAAGCAGCAGACCACCGCCGTGGAGCAGGTCAACGCCGCGATCTCGGACACGGCCCGGGTCACCCGCGAGACCGAGACCAGCGCGTCGCAGACCCGGCAGACCGCGGCGCACCTGTCCACGCTGTCCGGATCGCTGCTGAAGATGGTCACCGCGGGAGCGGCCAAGTGATCGCGCGGTCGCGGTGAGCGGGAAGGACCCGCTGCGGTACTTCCGGATCGAGGCGCGGGAGCTGGTGGACGCGCTCAGCCAGGGCGTGCTCGACCTGACGCAGCGGGGCGGCGCGGAGCCGGTGGCCCGGCTGCTGCGGGCGGCGCACACGCTCAAGGGTGCGGCGCGGGTCGTCAAGCAGACCGAGATCGCGGACGATGCGCACGCGCTGGAGGAGATCCTGATGCCGTACCGGGACGGCGCCACCACGGTGCCGCCCGGGGAGATCGCGCGGCTGCTGGAGCTGTCCGACTCGATGACGGACCGGGTGGAGAGCCTGACACCGGACGCGTCGCCGGCACCCGCCCCGGTTCCGGCGCCTCCGCCGACGGTCGCGGAGACCCCGGAACCACCACGGCCGGAACGGGCGCAGAGTGCGCCGGAGCAGCCCAGAGTCGTACCCTCGGATGCTGTTGAATCTCCGGCGCAGCCGGTGCGCAGCGAGACGTCGGACGTGGACGAGCTGCTGGAGGCCGTGGACGAGGCGCACGCGCGGTTCGGGCCGATCCGGCGGCAGCTGGCGACCGTGCAGCGGGCGCACCGGGCCGCGGCCGCGCTCGCGGATCAGCTGCGGGTGGGGCGGACCGGCGCCGTGACGCACATCGACCCGGTGACCGGGCTCGGGCAGGGCGGCGGCGAGGTGCGGTACACCGATCAGGCCGGCGCGATGGCGTCGCGCCTCACCGCGGAGCTGGGCGCGCTCGGCCGGCAGCTCACCGAGACCGTGGAGCAGGTCGAACGCGAGCTGGACGACGTGCGCGGCCGCGCCGAACGGCTGCGCCTGGTCCCGGTCGCGTCCGTGCTGACCACGCTGCACCGGGCCGTGCACGACGCCGCCACCGTCCACGGCCGGCGCGTCACGTTCGAGGGCAACGGCGGTGAGCTGCGCCTCGACCCGCACGTGCTGAGCCAGACCTCAGGAGCACTGCAGCACGTGGTACGCAACGCGGTGGCGCACGGCATCGAGCCGGAGGACGAGCGGCGCGCGGCCGGCAAGCCCGCGGACGGGCAGGTGACCGTCACCGTGACGCACCGCGGCCAGTTCGCCGCGTTCGAGTGCCGCGACGACGGGCGCGGGTTCGACCTCGCGGCCGTGCGGCGCACCGCGGAGGCGCAGGGCCTGCTACATCCGGGTGAGCACGCGGAGCCGCGGCAGCTGATGGCGATGCTGATGCGTGGCGGGATCAGCACGGCCGCGTCCGTCACCGGCGTGTCCGGGCGCGGCATCGGCCTGGACGCGGTCCGCGACGTGGCCGAGCAGCTCGGCGGCGACGTCAACATCGACACCACGCCCGGTCGCGGCACCCGCCTCGAGCTGGTCGTGCCGTTGTCGCTGGTCTCGCTGCACGGGCTGGTCGTGGAGGCGGCCGGCTCGCTGGCGTCGGTGCCGCTGGACGCGGTCGAGACGTGCCTGCGCCTGACCGCGGAGGAGGTGTCGGCTGCCGCCGCGGCGGAGGTGATCACGCACGACGGGCGGGTGATCCCGTTCCTGCCGCTGTCGCGGGCGCTCGGTGGTGCGCCTCCGGCCGGGAAGTCCGCGGCCGTGGCGGTGGTGGTGAAGGCCGGGACGGAGATCGTCGCGATCTGCGTGGACCGGTTGCTGGGCACGTCCGTGCTGGTGGTGCGGCCGCTGCCGGAGCTGGCCCCGGCCGGGCCGGTGATCAGCGGGCTGTCGATGGACGCGGAGGGCAATCCGCGGCTGGTGCTCGACCCGCACGGGCTGGTGGCGGCCGGTGGACGTTCCGCGGCCGGTCATCGTGCCGGTGAGCCGGCATCGTCGGCGTCCTCCCTGGAAGCGCCGCCGGAGGGGCGTCCGATCCTGGTCGTGGACGACTCGCTGACGACGCGGATGCTGGAGCAGTCGATCCTGGAGTCGGCCGGGTACCAGGTGGATCTGGCTGCCTCTGGTGAAGAGGGCCTAGAACGCGCGAAATATCGGTCCTATGCCCTTTTTCTCGTCGACGTGGATATGCCGGGCATCGACGGGTTCACCTTTGTCGAGCAGACCCGGGCGGATCCGGTGCTGCGCGAGACGCCGGCCATCCTGGTCACGTCCCGGGCCGCACCCGAGGACCGGCGGCGCGGGTTCGACGTCGGCGCCAGCGCCTACGTGGTGAAGAGCGAGTTCAACCAGGAGGAGCTGCTCGACTACATCCAGGGCCTGGTGGGCGCCGCATGATCCGGGTGCTGGTGGTGGAGGACTCGGCCACGGTCCGGGCCGCGCTGCGCGAGGCGCTGACCACGGACCCCGGCATGCAGATCGTCGGCGAGGCGGTCACCGGCGCGGAGGCGGTGGACCAGTGCCGCCGCCTGCGCCCCGACGTGATCACCATGGACGTGATGCTGCCGGTGATGAGCGGACTGCAGGCCACGGAGCAGATCATGCAGGTCTGCCCGACGCCGATCCTGGTGGTGTCGTCCGCGGCCCGGCGAGAGGCGCTGGGCACGTACGACGTGCTGGCCGCCGGGGCGGTCGACGTGCTGGAGAAACCTCGCGGTGACGACTCGGACGCGACGTGGGGGGCACGGCTGCGGACCGCGGTGAAGGTGGTGTCCCGGATCCGGGTGGTGACGCGGCGGCGGGTGGTGCCGTCCGAACCGGTGGTCTCGGCGCCCGTCGTCAGCCGGCCCAAAGGCACGCAGCTCGTCGTCATCGGCGCGTCCACCGGCGGGCCGGGCGCGATCACGCAGATCCTCAGCCGGCTGCCGGTGTCGTTCCCGCTGCCGATCCTCTACGTGCAGCACCTCTCCGCCAACGAGGTGTTCGCGACCGCGTTCACGGACTGGCTCGCCGGACAGGTCCACCGGCCGGTCTCCTACGCCACCGGCGGCGTGCCGGTCGCGGACGGCGCGGGCCGGGTGATCGTCGCGCCACCGGACCGGCACCTGCTCATCCGCGGCGGGATGCTGCACCTCAGCAACGGGCCGGAACGCCACTCCTGCCGGCCCAGCGTCGACACGCTGTTCGAGAGCGTCGCGGACGCGTACGGGCCGTCCGCGGTCGGCGCACTGCTCACCGGCATGGGACGCGACGGCGCGGCCGGACTGCTCGCCATGCGCCGCGCCGGTGCCCGCACCTACGCCCAGGACGAGGCCAGCAGCGTGGTCTACGGGATGCCGCGCGAGGCGGTGCTGCTCGGCGCGGCCTCGGAGTCGCTGTCCCTGGCCGCGATCGCGGAACGAGTGGCGGCGCTGGCATGAGCGAACCTACCGATGTCGTCCTGATCGTGGACGACAGCCTCACCGTCCGGATGGACCTCGACGAGGTCTTCGAGGAGGCCGGCTTCCGCACCGTGCTGGCCGCGACCGGCGCCGAGGCCCGCGACGCGTTCCTCCGCGAACGCTTCGACGTGATCATCCTGGACGTGCTGCTGCCGGACGCGGACGGCGTCGACCTGCTCCGCGACGCCGGCGAGATCCCGCTCCAGGCCGGCGCCGTCCGCATCCTGCTCTCCAGCGAGGCCGAGGTGAAGGACCGCGTCCGCGGGCTCGCCACCGGCGCGGACGAGTACGTCGGCAAGCCCTACGACGGCCACTTCGTGGTCGCGCGCAGCCGGGAGCTGCTGCGCGCCCGGGGATCCCCCGCCTCGCACGCCCGCACCGTGCTGGTCATCGACGACAGCCCCACGTTCCGGGCCGTGGTCACGGACGCGCTCGAGGACGCCGGCTACGCCGTGCTGACCGCCGGGACGGGGGAGGAAGGCCTGCGCGTCGCCGCGGACCGCACACCCAGCGCCGTCATCGTCGACGGCATGCTGCCCGGCATCGACGGCGCCACCGTCATCCGCCGCATCCGCCTGGACGCGGCGCTGCGCAACCTGCCCTGCCTGCTGCTCACCGCCTCCGACGACTACGCCACCGAGCTGCAGATCCTCGACGCGGGCGCGGACGCGTTCGTCCGCAAGCAGGACGACTTCGCGGTGCTGCTGGCCAAGCTCGCGGCCGTGCTCCGGCAGACCGCGCACGCGCTGCCGATCGACGTGCCGCGCGGCATGCACGGCCCGAAGAAGGTGCTGATGATCGGCGCCGACCCCGGCTACCTGCAGCTGGCCCAGGCCGCGCTGCGCGAGGACGGGTACGAGGTGGTCGTCGCCCGGCACGCGGACGACGCCATGGTCATGCTCGCCGCCCAGCCCGCCGACCTGATCGTGCTCGGCACCATGCCCGCGTTCGGCGCGGCCGCGCTCGACCAGACGATCGGCGAGGCCCGCCATACCTGCGAACGCATCAAGAGCGTGCCCGGCCTGCGCGACATCCCGCTCATCATGATCGGGCAGGAGGACGGCGACCTCATGCTCGGCTCGCTCTCCGCCGGCGCGGACGACTACGTGCGTACGGTCGACGGCCCCGGCACGCTCCGCGCCCACGTCCGTGCCCACCTGCGCCGCAAGCATCTGCAGGACGAGTCCCGCCGCATCCGCGAGGAGCTGCTCACCCGCGAGATCGAGGCCGCGGAGGAACGCGCGGCCCGGGACGCCGCCGAGGCCCGGGCCCGGATGGTCGACGAGCTCGAATGGCGCAACCGGGAGCTGGAGGCGTTCAGCGGGTCGGTCTCGCACGACCTGCGCGCGCCGCTGCAGACCATCCTGGGCTTCGCCGAACAGATCATGGAGGACCCGCAGACCACCGAACGTGCCCGGCAGGATCTCACCCGCATCCACGGCGCCGCCTGGCGGATGGCCTCGCTCATCGAGTCACTGCTGCTGCTCGCCCGCGCCAGCCGTGGCGACATCCGCCGGGCCACGGTCGACGTGTCCGCCGTGGCCGCGGAGGTGGTCGAGGACTTCCGGCAGCGCTTCCCGGACCGTACCGTGACCACGGTCGTCGCGCCCGGCATGACCGCGTCCGGCGACGTCGAGCTGATCCGCGTGGTGCTGGTCAACCTGTTCGGCAACGCCTGGAAGTTCACCGGCCGCACACCCGGCGCCCGCATCGACATCGGCTGCGACGACGGCGTCTTCCACATCCGCGACAACGGTGCCGGCTTCCCCGCCGACAAGGCCGACCAGCTCTTCCGCCCGTTCGGCCGCCTCCACACCAACGACGACTTCCCCGGCACCGGCATCGGCCTCACCACGGTCTGGCGCATCGTCGACCGCCACGGCGGCCGCATCTGGGCCTCCGGCAACCCCGGCCAGGGCGCCTCCTTCCACTTCACCCTGCCTCCGGCCGCACACCCTTGACCCCCGCCTCCGGCGTCACCGACCACCATAAGAGCCGATATTTCGGGCAGGGCTACCCGTTCGCCGAAGCGCGCCGCAGCGGCGGACGTGAGCAGCGGCGGAAATCGCGGCTCTTCCCGGACCACGGCGGAACCGGCTCCGATCGGGGGCCGGAAGCGGAGCGTCAGCGGAGTCTTCCGGCTCCCGGAGGTTTGCCCGCGGGAGCATGCGGGCTGCGCCACGCCGGAAGCGGGAAGATCGGCTTTTATCGCTTGTGAGCCTGGCCGGTCCGGGTCTTCGACGGAGCGGATTCGAAACGGTGGAAGAGGAACCAGAGGGCGGCGAGGGCGGCGGCGAGGACGGGGAGCCAGAGGAGGCGGGCGGCGATCCAGGTGGGGGCGTCGGGGAGGGTGTGCAGGCCGGGGAGTGGGCCGGCGGTGCGCAGCGTGAGCGCGGCGACGGCCATCATCGCGGTCTGGTGCCAGAGGAAGATCGTCATGGCGGCCAGGTTGACCAGCGCCACCCCGGCCCAGACGGCGGGACGGCGGTGCAGGAGACGGCCGAGCGGCGCGTGCAGGAGCATGGCGGCGCCGCACTGCGCCAGTCCGAACGTGACCGCGGCCAGCGTCGGCGGGTTCAGGTTGGACAGCGCGCCGGGGACGCCGACCATCGAGGCCGGATAGCCGGCCCAGCGGACCAGCATGATCGTGGCCAGGACCCCACCGGCCAGCAGCGGCCACGCGTGGCGCTTGTCGAAGCGGATACCCAGCGTGTACGGCACCAGCCAGCCCGCGGCGAGGTTGATCCAGCCGAGCCACGCCGGGCCGTCGAGGCCGAGCCGGACCAGGTCGACCACGGCCACGGTCAGCAACGGCCACGCGGGATGCAGGCGGCGGGCCAGCGGCGTGAGCGCGGTCAGCCCGGCGAACACCAGCAGGAACCACAGCGGCGACAGCACCAGCGTGAGCACCGTGCGCAGCGTGGTGGTGCCGGTGCCGGCGAGCAGCAGCGCGAGCGTGATCACCGTCCACACGGCCAGCAGCACCACGACCGGCCGGGTCAGCCGTCGCATCCGATCACAGAACCAGCGGGGGTACGACTCGGCGCGCGCATAACCGATCTCCGCGACCCTGCCGCCGACCAGGAAGAACACCGCCAGCGTCTGGAACAGCCAGGTGGCCGGCGTGAACGCGTCCAGCGTGGCCAGCGGGCTCGCCACCGTGATCCCGTCGCCGCCGGCCACCAGGGCCGTGACCAGCCAGTGCCCCAGCACCACGCCGCCGATCGCCACCGCCCGCAGCGCGTCCATCGCCCGGTCCCGCCCCACCGGCGTTCCCGCCTCGATCCGCCGCGCCAGCACCGAGTTCGTCATGCGCGCAGGCTAGGAACGTGCCCGGTGCGCCCGCGTCACTCTGCGGTGCTCACCCCGGCGTACCCCCGTGGTGCTAGTGGGTGCTGTTGTCGCACCCTGGCGTGATCCTTGCGGGCCGCGGCCGGGAAGCCACTGGACCACGACGGCAGGCCTGCGCGAGCCTGGCGTCATGGGGAAGACGTATGAGGAGATCACGCCGCGGCTGCGCGAGTTCATCGCGGCGCAGCCGATGTTCTTCACGGCGACCGCGCCGCTGAGCGGGGACGGGACGATCAACCTGTCGCCGAAGGGGCTGCGCGGGTCGTGGGTGGTGGTGGATCCGCTGACCGTGGCCTACCTGGACTTCGCGGGCAGCAACGCGGAGACGATCGCGCACCTGCGGGAGAACGGGCGGGTCACGCTCATGTGGTGCGCGTTCGAGGGGCCGCCGAACATCGTCCGGGTCCACGGGCACGGCGAGCCGGTCTTCCGGGACGATCCTCGCTGGCCAGGGCTGCTCGCGAGGTTCGACGGCGTGGACCCGTCGCCGCACGGGCTGCGGGCGATCATCGTGGTGCGTGCGGCGCTGGTCCGGGACACGTGCGGCTACGCGGTCCCGTTCATGACCTACGACGAGGACCGGGACCTGCACGCCCGGAGATTCGCCCGCGAGGACGACGAGTCGCTGAGCGCCTACTTCGCGAAGAAGGACCACATCGCGACCAGCCTGGACGGTCTTCCCGGCCTGCCGCTGCCGTTGCCGCCCACCCCGGCCGCCACCTGATCATCACGGCGGCGGCCGGGACGGCCCGGACTCAGCCGGTGATCGGGGTGAGGCCGAAGCCGGTGAAGCGGATCAGGTCCGGCATGGTGAAGTCGCCGGCGTCGGTGGACGGGAGGAACGGGCGCCAGCCCGGGTCGACCCGCAGGTAGGAGCTGGGGTCGTCGGCCAGCAGACCGAGCAGGACCTCGGCGACGATCCGGCCGCCGGTCGGGCCGAGGTGCCGGCCCTCGGCCAGCACGCGCGACTCGCGCAGCAGGTAGAACCAGAGCGGCGTGCCGCCCTCGGCCGGGATGCCGAGGTCGGACGGGGACAGCGGCGGCACGCCCATCGCGCGGGCCACGTCCTCGCCGGAGGGCAGGCCGAGGCGTACGCCACGGGTGAGGTTGCGCAGCGCGAGGTTCCGGGTGCCGGCCGCGACCTGCTCCGGCGGCATGTCCAGCAGCGGCGGCGCGAGCTGCGTGTCGATCCGGCGGGCGGGCTGCAGCAGTGCGGCGTCGCCGAGGCCGGGGAAGAACCGGGCCCACTCGATCTGCCAGAACGGCGGCAGCGTCCGGAAGCCGCCGAAGTGCGCGAGCGGGTTGTCGCGGGCCGGTTCGGGCGTGAAGATCGGCAGCGGCGGGACGATCGTGTTGAGCTTGTAGCCGGCCCGGATCATCGAATGCCCGAAGCGGTACGCGGCCACGGAGAACTCGACCGGCATGAAGATCTCGTGCTTCCACCGGAAGAACCGCAGCTTGACCTGCTCGACCTCGGTGCAGCCGGCCAGCAGCGGCTCGCGGCGCAGCACGTCGTCCAGCGTGTGCTCGCCCACGACCCGGCGCAGGAAGTCGTGCACGACCACCCACTGGTAGTGCCAGCGGACGATGCGCTGCGCGGCGTCGGCGAGCTCCTCACCCGCCTTGATCACGTCCGCGAACTCGCCGCGGCGCAACCGCCGCAGCACCTCGTTGTGGAACAGCAGCATGGTCAGCTGCAGGTGCATGACGAAGATGTTCTCGTCGTTGCGCGGGTCGCCGATCAGCGCGACCTGCTGCGAGTTGCGCGGCAGGTCCAGCTCGTCGTCGTGCCGGTCGACCAGCATCATGCCCGGATCGCGCGCGTCGTACAGGTACGGCTGGTCGCGCGGCCCGCGCCCGTACACGTTGTCCAGGTCGAAGCGCGGGGACCGGAAGTCGGTGAGCACGTCCGGATCACTGCGCCGGATCAGCGTGGACACCGGGTCGAACGTGACGTCATGGTCGATGAACTGGCCGAGATAGCTGTAGCCGGACGGGATCCGTTCGTTGTCGTCGGCCGGATCCCGCGGCGCGGTCTCGGCCATGGTCGCGGCGATCTTCTCCAGCCGCTCGTCGTCGGCCCGGAGCGCGGGCAGTCGCGGGAACATGCGGCCGAAGCGGCCCTGGCTGAGCCGGGACGCCGGCAGCTGCCGAAGCCCGCGCAGTTCGGTCCGGCCGTGCGTGGCCGGTGGATGCTGCGTCATACTTCCCCCTCCAAGTAGGACTCTTCATCCAGGTAAAGGTCAGTACGGCGCTGATCGCCAGCCTTCGTCCCAGATCCGCCAGTAGGTTCAGGCCTGGAAGCCGCGCAGCATCGTGGCTATGTAGCGGCGGGACGCGTCCACCGCCTGGGGGCCGGCGGCCGCGATCACGCCCGCGTTGCCGGTCACGAGCAGCAGCAGGTCGTGCATGCCGAAGTCGGCCCGCAGCCGGCCGGTCGCCTTGATCCGGGCGACCAGGTCGGTCAGGTGCAGTGACTCCCAGACCTCGGGGTTGCGGATCGCGTCCGCCAGGTGGGCGATCAGCACGGCGGAGAACGTGCGGTCGCGGACCTGGGCCTCGGAGAACGCCATGATCAGGGTGGTGAACGCGCGCCACGGGTCCGGGTCGGCGGCCGCGGCCTCCCAGGTGACCGTGCACCGGCTGAAGCGGTCCGCGAACACGTCGTCGATCAGCGCCTGCTTGGTGGGGAAGCGGCGGTAGAGCGTGGCGACGCTGACGCCGGCCCGGCGGGCGATCCGGTCGACGGACACGTCCAGCCCGGCCTCGCTGAACACGTCCTGGGCGGCGGCCATGATCCGTTCCCGGTTGAGCTCGGCGTCGCTGCGCAGGCCCCTCATCGTCACTCCGGAACTGTATCCGCGACCGGCCGGAACACGCGCCGGTTGCGAGAGCAAGGACTCAGTACCGGAAGTGCGACACCAGGTTCTCCAGCCGGTGCGCCATCGTCGACAGGTCGGTGACCGCGGACTGCGACTCGCCGACGCCGGACGTCGTCACCTCGGTCGCGTTCGCCAGGCCGGAGATGTTCGCCGCGATGCCGCTCGCGCCCTCGGCCGCGGCCGCGATGCTGCGGTTCATCTCCGTGGTGGTGGCGGTCTGCTCCTCGACCGCGCCCGCGATCGTGGTCTGGAACGCGCTGATCTGCGCGATCACGTGGCTGATCTCCTCGATCGCGTGCACGGCGCCGGCCGTGTCGGTCTGGATCGCCTCGACCTGCCGGGCGATGTCCTCGGTGGCCCGTGCGGTCTCCTGTGCCAGCTCCTTGACCTCGCCGGCGACGACCGCGAAGCCCTTGCCGGACTCGCCGGCCCGCGCGGCCTCGATCGTGGCGTTGAGCGCCAGCAGGTTCGTCTGGCCGGCGATCGCGGTGATCACCTTGATGACGCTGGCGATCTGGTCGGACGACTCGCCGAGCTTGCCGACCTGTGCGGTGGTGGTCTCCGCGACCTGCACGGCCTGGCCGGCGAACCGGGCGGCCTCGGTGGCGTTGTGCGCGATGTCGCGGATCGCGTTGCCCATCTCCTGCGTGCCGTTCGCGACCGCGTCGACGTTGCTGGACACGCGCGCGGCCGCCTCGGCGACGCTGTGCGCCTGGCCGGACGCGTCCGAGGCCGACTGAGACATGGTGCCGGCCGTGGTGGAGATCCGGTCCGCGGACGAGGCGACGGAGTGGGCGGCCTCGGTGACGGCCGCGACCACGCTGCGGATGTCCTTCTGCGCCTCCTCGAGCGCCTGCGCCATCTGGCCGACCTCGTCGCGGGAGCGCACGTTCGCGGCCACGGTCAGGTCGCCGGACGCCATCGCGGCGAGCGCGGTCCGCACCCGGGACAGCGGCGGCACCACGGACTGCACCACCAGGTAGGCGAACGCGGCCAGCACCACGGCCGCGACGACCACGGTCACCCACATGATGACCAGCGCCCGGTTGCTGGCGGTGGTCCGCGCCGCGTCCTCGAACGTGATGGTGTCGGCGAACAGCTGCCGCTCGTTGTCGAGCACGGCGCTGGTCAGGTAGTTGTCGACGTCGGTCTGCTCCCACGCCAGGCGCGCCTGCGACTGCTCCGCGACCGCGGCGGCCACGAACCGCGTGATCACCTGCGTGTAGTCCGCGTACACCGTCCTGATCCGCTCGACGGAGGAGGCCAGTGCGGGCGGCAGCGCGATCGCGCCGAGCTGGCCGAGCAGTTCCTCGCCCTGGGCCACGTGCGCGGACAGCAGGTCGGACTGGGCGGCCGGGTCCGCGCGGATGACCGACTGCAGGCCGCTGACCTTGAGCTCGCTGGCCAGCTGGTCGAGGCGGAGCACCAGCGCGCTGGCCGCGTTGACGTTCTCCAGCTGGTCGGAGGCCCGGTCGGCCTGCCGGTCGCTGATGATCGTGACGGTCATGCAGGTCGCGAGCGCCAGCAGGGACGCGGCCACCAGCAGCGCCAGCTTCGTGCGTACCGAGAGGTCGAGGAATCTGCTCACCGTGTCACCCCGAGATCTGTGCGGCCGTGTAGTAACCACCGTCGACCAGGACCCGCTGATAGTTGGCCTTGGTGACGGTCACCGGCTGGAGCAGGAACGTGGCGACGTCCTTGACGCCGTTGTTGTACTGCTTCGTGTCGTTCACGATCGGTTCGCCGACGCCGGTGACCAGCGAGTTGACCATCTGCACGGCGACCTTCGCGAGCTCGCGCGTGTCCTTGTAGACGGTCTGGCCCTGCTCGCCCTTGGCGATCAGCTTCACGGAGTCGATCTCCGCGTCCTGGCCGGTCAGCACCGGCAGCGCGGTCGGGGCGTAGCCGCCCTCGGTCAGCGCCTCGATGATGCCGCGCGTGATGCCGTCGTAGGGCGACAGGATCGCGTCCACCCGCCGGTTCGCATAGGTGCTGCTCAGCAGCCGGGCCATCCGCTCCTTGGCGACCTTGCCGTCCCAGCGCTGGGTGGCCACGGCCGCGAAGCTCGTCTCTCCGCTGCGCACGACCAGAGAGCCGCTGTTGATGTACGGCTGGAGCACGCTCATCGCGCCGTTGAAGAAGAACGTGGCGTTGTTGTCGTCCGCGGAGCCGGCGAACAGCTCCAGGCTGCGCGCCCCGCCGCCCCGGCCCAGGGTCTCGACGATGTAGGTCGCCTGCATCACGCCGACCTTGAAGTTGTCGAACGTGGCGTAGTACGAGATGTCGTTCGTGTCGCGGATCAGCCGGTCGTAGGAGATGACCGGGATCTTCGCGGCCGCGGCCCTGCCCAGCACGTCCTTGAGCTTGGTGCCGTCGATCGCGCCGACCACCAGCGCCTTCGCGCCGTCGTCGATCATCTGCTGGATCTGGGACACCTGCACGCCGGTGTCGTCGTCGGCGTACTGCAGCGACGTCTTGTAGCCGAGCAGGGAGAACTGGGACTGCATGTTCTCGCCGTCGCCGATCCACCGCTCGGATTTCTGGGTGGGCATCGCGAGTCCGACCAGGCCGCGGTCCGGCGCGCTGACGTCCGCCGTGTCACCGCCGCAGCCGGCCAGCGCCAGGACGAGCACCAGGCTCGCCGTGAATCTGCGGGTCATGGCCTCAGCAGACCACCACCGGGCGTCTTGAGACCCTAAAACCGGAAAAATCCTTACTTAGTACGGCACGCTCTAGTACCGCACGTATGGGCTCGTCAGGTCGTTCCAGCGCAGCCAGGACGTGATCGTGCCGCCGAGCATCAGGATCGCGTCGTAGAGCGCGTGCGCGACCATCGCGGCGATCAGCCCGTGCCCGAACGTCAGGTAGAACATCGCCATCCCGACGAACCACGAGTTCACCGTGCCGAGCCAGCCCAGATAGGAGTGCCCGTTGCGGAACCGGCCGTTCACGGTGAGCAGCGCGGCGGCCAGCAGCCAGCTCGACGCGCCGGTCAGATGGTCCTCCAGCAGGCCCAGCGTGGCGAAGTTCGCCAGCGGGATCAGCAGTGTCTCGTACAGCCACCGGATCAGCCCGAGCGTGATCCAGTTCAGTGCGG
The DNA here is from genome assembly GCF_000717135.1 of Catenuloplanes japonicus. Lineage (GTDB taxonomy): Bacteria > Actinomycetota > Actinomycetes > Mycobacteriales > Micromonosporaceae > Catenuloplanes > Catenuloplanes japonicus. The sequence goes on along the minus strand of NZ_JNXY01000029.1, from coordinate 109,363 downwards.
ACAGGATCGGGACCATGCTGATGAAGAAGATGCAGCGGAACAGCAGCTCCTCGAAGAGCCCTGCGTTCAGGCTCAGCCACATGCCACGCCCGAACATCATGCCCGGCGGTGGTGGCGGCGCGTACTCCACCCGCGCCGCCACCACGATCGCGAAGACCGCGAACGCGGCGGCCCAGGCGAACAGCGGCCAGACCGCCAGCAGCCCGCCCGGCACGTCCGTGACCGGCCCGAACACCAGATCCACGGCCGGCCGCATCTGATCGTCGAAGAAGATCCACAGCAGCCCGAGCACGGTGAACGCCCAGGCGGTGACGCGCAGGAAGACGGCAGTGATCGCGGCCGGATGAATCTGTATCGGATCCACGACTCTCAGTGCAACAGATCAGGTCAACACCGCTCACACGGTACGCCGCAGCCACTCCTCGATCTCGGCCACGTGCACGGTCGCCCACGACCGCGCCAGCTCCGGTTCCCCGGCCGCGATCGCGTCCAGGATCGCCCGGTGCTGCTGCCGGGTCCGCCCGATCGCGTCCGCCTGCGTGCGCCCGCGCCAGGTCCGCGCGCGCACGGTCGGCCCGCTCAGCGCGTCGATCAGCGAGCACAGCACGTCGTTGCCCGCACCCGCCGCGATCCGCCGATGGAACTCCAGGTCGTTCGCGACCACGGCGTCCAGATCCTCCAGCCCGTCCAGCGCGTCCACCAGCCGGCGCAGCTCCTCCACGTCCGTCATCCGCTGGGCGGCCAGCGCGGCCGCGGCCGGCTCCAGGATGCGGCGGACCTCGAAGAACTGCAGCACGCCGGCGTCCGGATGGAAGTCGACCACGAACGCGACCGCGTCCAGCAGCAGCGCGGGGGACAGGCTCGTCACGTACGTCCCGTCGCCCTGCCGCACGTCCAGCACCCGGATCAGCGCCAGCGCCTTCACGGCCTCGCGCAGCGAACTGCGGGACAACCCGAGTCGCTCCGCGAGGTCCGCCTCCTTCGGCAGGCGATCGCCGGGCCGCAGCGTACCCGCGAGGATCATGTCCTTGATCTTCGCGATCGCGATGTCGGTGAGCGCCACGTCGTTATGCCGGCTTGGGCGGAAGACGCAGGCCGTGCACGCCGCCGTCCACCGCCAGCACCGCGCCCGTGGTCGACCCGGAGTGCGGCCCGGCCAGGTACGCGATCGCGGCCGCCACCTCGTCCGCCGCGACCAGACGACCGGTCGGCTGCCGGGCCTCCAGCGCCGCCAGCGCGGCCGCCGGGTCCTCCGCCTGCGCCATCAGCCGCCGCACCCACGGCGTGTCCGCGGTGCCCGGATTGACGCAGTTGACCCTGATCCCCTCGTGCACGTGGTCCGCGGCCATCGCCAGCGTCAGCGCCTGCACCGCGCCCTTGGTGGCGCTGTAGAGCGCACGCTGCGGCAGGCCCACGTGCGCCGCGATCGAGCAGGTGTTCACGATCGCCGCGCTCGCCGACTCGCGCAGGTGGGGGAGCGCGGCACGGGTGACCCGGACCAGGCCGGTCACGTTCACGTCCAGCACCCGCGCCCACTCGAGGTCGTCGTTGTCCTCCACGGTGCCGACCGCGCCGACCGCCGCGTTGTTGACCAGGATGTCCAGCCCGCCGAGCCGCTCCGCCGCACTGTCCACGGCCGCGCGCACCGCCTCGTCGTCCGCCACGTCCGCGGTGAACCCGATGATCGACTCCGGCAGCCCCTCCAGCACCCGGTCCAGCACCGCCACGTGCGCGCCCCGCTCGGACAGCCAGCGCGCCGTCGCCAGCCCGATCCCGGACGCGCCGCCGGTGACCAGCGCGGACAGCCCGTCGAACTCGCGCATCTCAGGCCGCCCCGAACGTCTGCCGCTGCCGCCCGAGCCCGTCGATCTCCAACTCGACGACGTCACCGGCCCGCAGGTAGGGCTTCGGCTCCGGCTGCCCGAGCGCGACACCGGCCGGGGTGCCGGTGTTGATCACATCGCCCGGATAGAGCGTCATGAACTGGGACAGGTAGCGCACGATCTCGTACACGCCGAAGACCATGTCCCTGGTGTTGCCCGCCTGCTTGGCCTCGCCGTTGACCCAGAGGCGCAGCCCCAGATCCTGCGGGTCGGCGATCTCGTCCGCGGTCACCAGCCACGGCCCCAGCGGGTTGAACGTCGCGCTGTTCTTGCCCTTGTCCCACTGCCCGCCGCGCTCCAGCTGGAACGCACGCTCGGACACGTCGTTCACCACGGCGTACCCCGCGATGCAGCCCTTCGCCTCGTCGACGTCCTTCAGGTAGGCGGCCTTCCGCCCGATCACGACGGCCAGCTCGACCTCCCAGTCCGTCTTCACGCTGTTACGCGGGATCAGCACCTCGTCAAAAGGTCCGATGACCGTGTCCGCCGCCTTCATGAACACCACCGGCTCCCCGGGCGTCTGCGCACCCGACTCCGCCGCGTGATCCCGGTAGTTCAGCCCGATGCACACCACCTTGCCGATTCTCGCCACCGGTGCGCCGATCCGCAGCCCTTCGGCCTCGATGATCGGCAGGTCATCCGGAATCTCCGCCAGCCCGCCCGCAGCCAGGAAGCGCGCGTCGACGTCACCGGTCACGCCGGACAGATCCCGCAGCCGCCCGTCCTCACCGAGCACCGCCGGCCGCTCCTCGCCGACCGGCCCCACCCGCAACAGCTTCACACCAACCACCGCCAAACATCAGATGACTAGGTACCCGCCCCACCCAACCAGCCCCCCGACATCCCGCACAAGGCCCCCAGATCAAGATCCAGTTCATTTTCCCGCTTCCGGCGTGGTGCGGCAGCGTTGCTCCCGCGGGCAAACCTCGCGCCGGGCTCCGCTGGCGCTCCGCACGACACGAGGAGCCGGTTCCGCCGTGCACCGGCAAACCCGCGGCCCGTTGCCTGACCGGAAGGCCCCCACCCGAGCACTTGAAGCCTGTGTAACTCCTATTTCACGAAATGTCGGACGTAGCGTGCCCGCAGTGCATGGCGAGGTGCTTTGACTCTCCTGGCGCGGGTGGCGCGGGGACTGACGCTATGGGCCTTAAATGGTGATATTTCGGGTGTGGAGCGTCGGCGTGGTTCCGGGGGCGCGCACCGGACCCTGGGTTGTCCTGGTGGTGCGGAGTCGGCTCCGAGCGGTGGGCCGAAGCGGAGCGATGCCGGCGGAGTCCTCGGTGCGGCGGGAGGTTCGCCCCCGGGAGCAACGGGCTGGGCCGTGCTGGAAGCGGGAAGGTCCTCGATGTCCGAGTCTCGGGATGCGGCGGGTTGGTCTCGGCTGTCGTGTTCGTGAATCCGGGGGCGGGTACGGAGGCCGGCTGTCCGCGGCGGTTGGATGGTGCTCTCGGTTGTCGCGTGCGGGGGCGCAAGGGCGGGTGAGTGGTGACGCTTTGTGATTGGGAATGCGACACAGGGCATTCGAATAAGGTTCTTACCTCTGAGTAGGGTCAAAAGCTGATCACGATCCAGTGAAAAAATGGTGTGAGTGATGACCGTGGTAATCCCGTTGTAACGTGTCTGACCTGCGGTTTTGACCGAACGGGTCTGTTGTGGACGCTTTGTGGGTCGACCTTACGCTGCGCCACATGATCAAGGGGGAGACCCACACCGGCTGGTGGCGCCGCGCGATGCTCGGCACGCTCAGCTTCGTGGTGGCCGGCACGATGGCCACCGCATGTTCGACGACGCCCGAGGCGGTCCCGGGCGGGGGCGGCGCGTCGGGCGGTCCGCTGCTCGAACCGGTCGCGGCCACGTCGCTGCTGCCGTTCGGGCCGGACGGCTTCGGGCATCTGACCGTCGACATCGCGGAGGAGGACGCGCTCGCGACCGGCGACCTGCAGCCGGACCCGATATCGACGGTGCAGAACCGGACCGTGTACTCGTTCACCGGCGGGCCGGCGCCGGACCCGGCCAAGATGGCGGAGGATCTCAAGCTTGAGGACGAGGTCGCGAAGGCGGACAACCACACGTCCACCTCGGCCGAGGCGAACGCGAACGCGGCCCAGCTGTACGCGGACTCCGCCCGCCGCACGCTCGAGCGCATGAACGCGTTCCTCGACGCCGGTGGCGCCGCCTTCCGCCGCGGCTCGCTCGACACGCTCGCGGCGCCGAAGGACGCGGCCACGGCCGAGGGCATCAAGCGTGGCTCCAAGCGCGCGGACCTGCTGGCCGCCTACGAGAACCGCGGCCTGGCCAGGGCGTCGGACGGCTCCTACCGGATGCCCGCGGGCCGCGGCTGGACCATCACGTTCGACATGGACGGCGACACCGTCAAGTTCATGTCGCTCACGAAGAAGCCGTGACCCGCCTGCCCCCTGTCGCCCCGAACAGCGGGAGGCAGGGGGCGAGTCCGGCAATCTGTGCGGGCGGATGCGGGACCGTGGCCCAGTCGGCCGCGTCCAGACGGAGACGATCGGAGATGACGGTCTCGCCGTGCAGGAGGCCCTCGGTGGTGCCGTCGTGCCGGTAGCCGAGCCGCCGGGAGACGCCCTGCGAGCCGGCGTTGTCCTGGAACACGTCGGTGAACGCGTCCTCGGCATGCAGGCCGTGGAACGCCAGGTGCAGCAGCGCGGCGCGGGCCTCGGTGCCGAAACCCTGCCGATGGTACGCGAGCCCGAGCCATGATTCGGTCCGCACGTGCCGCGTGGTCGTGAAGTCGCGTGCCTTCAGCGTGACCAGGCCGATCGGCGTGCCCTGGTGGAACGCGGCCGTCTCCAGCGCCCAGTCCTCCGGCCGCCACGCGTCGAGGCGCTGCCGGTGCTGCGCGATGACGTGCTGCGCGCGGGCGGGCGGGGCGAGGTCGGTCCACGGCGTGAGGAACGGGCGTTCGCCCGGCGGGTGAACGCCGGCCGCGGCCACGTCTCCCAGCGTGACCAGCTCGTTCTCGCTGGGAAGGCGCAGCGTGAGGCGCGGTGTGGTGACGGTGAGGCGGGGCAGCGGACCATGCATGGACGGGGATGCTGTCAGGCACGGAGCGTGGCGGCAACGGGGTTTGTCGTACCGTGGGATGCCTTTGAACTGGATCTTGATCTTGTGGTCGGATGGGGTTCATGATCGGTGACCGGGTACGAACCGTCGACTACCACACCGGCGGTGAGCCGTTCCGGATCGTGGCGGCACCGCCGGTGACCATCGCGGGCGCGACCGTGGCGGAGCGGCGCGTGTTCGCCATCGGCGATGCGGCGGTGGACGGGCTGCGGCAGGTGTTGTGTCACGAGCCGCGCGGGCATGCGGACATGTACGGCGGGTTCATCGTGCCGCCGGACGACGCGGGCGCGCAGCTGGGCGTGCTCTTCTGGCACAAGGACGGCTTCTCCACCGCGTGCGGGCACGGGACGATCGCGCTCGGCGCCTGGGCGGTCCGGTCGGGCCTGGTCGCGGCGCCGGACGACGGCGTGACGGACGTGGTGATCGACGTGCCGTCCGGGCGGGTGACCGCGCGCGTGCACACGGCCGCGGGGCGGGTGACCGCGGTCGACTTCGTGAGCGTGCCGTCGTTCGTGGTGGCGTCCTCGGTCGTGGTGCCGACGTCGCGCGGCCCGGCCGAGGTCGTGGTGAGTTACGGCGGAGCGCTGTATGCGCAGCTCCCGGCCGCCGCGGTGGGACTTGCGGTGCGGCCTGAGGATCTGACCGCGCTGATCGCTCTCGGTCGGGAGATCAAGGCGGGGCTGGCCGATCATCCGGCGTCGAGGCATCCCACGGACGACCGGTTGAGCGGGATCTACGGCGTCATCTTCCATGAGGAGGCCGACGGGGCCCGGCATCAGCGCAACGTGACGATCTTCGCGGACGGCGAGGTGGACCGGTCGCCCTGCGGGTCCGGGACGGCCGCGCGGGTGGCGACGCTGGCCGAGGACGGGACGCTGAAGGCCGGGGAGACGCTGCTGCACGAGTCGATCGTGGGGTCGCGGTTCACGGCGCGGTTCACGACGGCCGGCGAGTCCGTGCTTCCGGTGATCACCGGGATGGCGTATCCGACCGGGGAGCACGAGTTCGTGATCGACCCGGAGGACCCGATGACGCCCGGATTCGTGCTGCGATGATCCCGTATCTGTCCGCCGACGAGGTGTTCGCGCGGCTCAGGCCGGCCGATGCGGTCGCGGCGGTGCTGTCGGCGCTGCGTGACGGGCTCGACCCGGCCGCCGGCGTGCCACGATCGGCCGTCCCGCTGGCGCACGGCGACCTGCTGCTGATGCCGGCCGAGTCGGCGCGGCACGCGGGCGTCAAGCTGGCCACGGTCGCGCCGGACAACCCGTCCCGCGGGCTGCCACGGATCGCCGCGCTCTATGCCCTCTTCGACGCGGAAACCCTGCAACCGAAGGCCGTCATCGACGGTACGGCGCTGACGACGCTCCGCACCCCGGCCGTGTCGGTGGCGGCGGTGCACCCGTTCCTGCCGGGCGCGCCGCGCGTGGTGGTGTTCGGCGGCGGGCCGCAGGCGGCCGGGCACGTGGCGACGCTGGCGGACGTGGTGGAGCCCGCCTCGGTGACGGTGGTGACCCGCGGCGGCGTGGCTCATGCGTTCCCACCGGGCACGATCTCGCTCCGCGCCGGCAGCCCCGAGGTCGGCGACGCCCTGCGCGCGGCCGACGTCGTGGTCTGCGCGACCACCGCCCGGACCCCGCTCTTCGACTCGGCCCTGCTCCCGGACAGCGCGATCGTCGTCGCCGTCGGCTCGCACGAGCCGGACGCCCGCGAGGTCGACGCCGCGCTCTGCGCCCGCGCCACCGTCATCGTCGAGGACCGCGCCACCGCGCTGCGCGAATGCGGCGACCTCGTCATGGCGATCGCCGAAGGCGCGCTGACCCCGGAACGCCTGCTCCCGATGGCCGACGTCGTCCGCGGCGCCGTCCCGGTCCCCTCCGGTCGCCCCGTCCTGTTCAAGGGCTCAGGCATGTCCTGGCAGGATCTCGTTGTCGCGGAGGCCCTGCTGACGCATTGATGTTCACTGTGGACCAACCTGTGGTGATCGGCCTACGCTGCGTCGATGGACAAGCCGAGCGTGGCGCGGATGTACGACTACTACCTGGGCGGACAGCACCACACCGCCGTCGACCGCGAGGCCGGCGACCGCATGCTCGAGGCCATCCCCACGCTGCGGCAGATCGCGCACGCGAACCGCGCGTTCCTGAGGCGCGTCGTCGGCCACCTCGCCGCGGCCGGTGTGCGGCAGTTCCTCGACATCGGCTCCGGCATCCCGGCGTCCGGCAACGTGCACGAGGTCGCGCAGGCGGTCGCGCCGGGCAGCCACACGCTCTACGTCGATCTCGACCCGGAGGCGGTCGCGCTGAGCAACACGCTGCTGCGCGGCAACGAGGACGCGGCCGCGATCCAGGCGGACCTGGCGACGCCGGCCGACATCCTGGACCATCCGGAGTGCGAGCGGCTGATCGATCCGGCGAAGCCGACCGCGCTGCTGTTCCTGTCCGTGCTGCAGTTCGCGCCGGACGAGGACGTGGTGCCCGCGGTCCGCACGCTCCGGGACGCGCTCGCCCCGGGCAGCTACCTGGCGCTCACCCATCCGGTCGCGCCGCCGGAGGACGACCCGAGCGCGGCGATCCGCACGGTGTACCAGCCGACCGGCACCCGCACGGTCGGCGCTCGCTCGCACGCGCAGCTGCTGGCGCTGTTCGGCGACTACGTGCCGGTCGCGCCGGGCCTGGTCCCGGTCACGCACTGGCATCCGGACGGCGATCCGGGCGAGGCGGACCCGCGCGCGATGCCGATGGTCGCCGGGCTGGCCCGCAAACCGATGTGACAGGGAACGCGGGTGTTCCCTGTCGCTTAAGGTCGGGGGAGGATCCTCCTACCGAGGAGAACGATGAAGGCCGAAGATCAGCGCGCCCTGCGGATGCTGTTCGTCACGTCGCACCCGGTGCTGCCCGTCACCGCCCGGGTCGCGCTGACGCTCGCGCTGGTCAGCGACCTGAGCACCACCGAGATCGCCGACGCCTACCGGATCGCCGAGCCGACCGTCGCGCGCCGCATCCGGTCCGGGAAGCGCACGCTCGCGGCCGCCGGCGTCCCGTTCGCGCTGCCGTCCGGCCCCGAGCGCGCGGACCGCCTGCGGTCGGTCCTCGAGGTGCTGCGCCTGATCTACGTCGAGGGTGACCTGCGGGAGGAGGCGCTGCGGCTCGCCCGCATGCTCGCGCAGCTGCTGCCCGCGGAGACCGAGGTCAGCGACCTGATCGCCCGTCTGGACCAGCCACGAGCAGACCACCACGGGGGTACGCTCCGCGACAGCACCCGAGACTTCCTGGCCGGACGCGCCGCGAGCACCCGGCGCTCCTACGCCCAGACGCTCGACCGCCTCCGCACGGCGCTCGGCGACGACACGCCGCTGACCGCGCTCACCGCCGACCGGCTCGCCCGCGCCTGCCGCACCGCCTGGAACACCACCGCCCCCGCCACCTGGAACCGGCACCGGGCCACGGTCCGCTCGTTCGCCGCCTGGGCCGGACTGCCCGGCCTCGCCACCGGCCTGGAACGGCGGGCCGACGCCCGCACCCCAGGGGCGCCGCCGACCCGCGCCGAGGTGCTGGCGCTCGGCGCGGACCCGGCCCACCCGCTGCGCGACCGCACGCTGTGGCTGATGCTGCACGAGTCCGGCGCGCCGGTGACCACCGTGCTCGGCCTCGACGTCCAGGATCTCGACCTCGACGACCGTCACGCTCCGGCCAAGGGCGTGACCTGGCGTTCCGCGACCGCGCGCCTGCTGCCGGAGCTGATCGGCACGCGTACCCGCGGCCCGCTCTTCCTCACCGGCCGCCGCCCCGGTCCGGCCCGCACCCCGGCGGACGCGGCCGACCTCTGCCCGGACACCGGCCGGCGCCGCCTCTCCTACGAGCGCGCCGCCTACCTGTGCAAACGCGCGACCGGCAGCACGCTCAGCCGGCTCAGCCCCACGCAGTCCTAGAACGGACCGGCGCACCCCGGCGGGCCGCTGACATGGCCGGTTCCTGAGGCCGCTCGGGCTGGTAGATGACGAGCAGCTGGCCGGTGGCGCCGCGCACGTCGAGGGCCTGGGACACGAACGAGAGCGGTCCGGCGTCCGGATGGTCGATGTGGATCGCGTCCTGGGTCTTGCCGTAGACGGCCTGCGACGACCACAGCGCGCCGAAGTCCTCGCTGCCCGCGCGCAGCGCGCCCACCAGCTCGCGCAGCCGGGGATAGTCCGGGTCGAGGCCGGAGGCGTGGCGCAGTCCGGCCACGACCGACGCGGCGAACTCGTCCCATCGGACGAAGAACCGCCGGGCGGCCGGGTCGAGGAAGGTCATCCGGGCCAGGTTGTCCACCGTCTGGAACGGGGAGAACAGCGCCCCGGCCGGCGCGTTCAGCGCCACGAAGTCCTTCGCCGGGTTCAGGACGAACGCGGGGGCGGACGCGTACCCGTCGAGCAGATCCCGCAACGGCCCGCTGACCGACTCCCGCGGCGTCCGGCGGGTGCCGGGGTGGAAGGCGTCTTCGAGGGGACGCCGCTGTCCGCGCTGCGCGCCCAGTTCGAGGTGAACGTGTTCGGTGCGGCGGCCACGGTGCAGGCCGTGCTGCCTCGGCTCCGACGCGCTGCGCGTGGCCCGTACCGCCCGCGCGGCCGTCGACCGGGACCTCGACATGTGGGAGAACCTGTCGCTCTCCACCGACTTCCGGTAGATCACAGCTGATCCAAGGCCGCTTGGGTGGCGACGCCACCAGTGTCATGCCGTGACGTGCTGCCCGCGGGGATCGCGGCCGATGAAGGCGACCAGCCGGTCCACTGCCGGGGCGTCCGCGCCGATCTCGATCTCGTGGCCGAACATCTTGTCCGGCCCGCGGTACTCGGGGGTCAGCATGCCGCGGGCCGCGTCGAGACCGGCCTGCGCCTCCGCGTCCGTGAACGGCACCGGCTGCCCGGTGGCGACCGCGAGATCCCAGCCGTGACCGACGTACTCGATCAGCATCATGCCGAGCACCATCGTGCCGGGCAGCTCGGACGACACCAGCCGCACCGGCCGCTCCGCCGCCCCGTCCCGGAACGCCGCGACCGCTCGCCGCCCGGCCTCGGCAAACTCTGCCGCCGGATCCGCACCGCACCGGTAGGCCGTCGGATCCTCCGTGTGCTCGTCCCCGGCCGCGCGGGCCGCGAACATCCGCAGCCAGCCCACGAGATGATCGACGAGCGCGGCCACGTCGAACTCCGGGCACGGCGTCGGCAGCCCTCGCTGCCCCGCCTCCACCCCCGCGATGAGCACCGTCGTCTTCTCCACCACAGATGCCAGATCATCGGCGTCAGCAGGCATGACCACCCTCCTCAGGCTCGGCGAACATCCCCCGATGCTAGAGCCGGCCTACGCTGCCTTCTTGGACAAACGCGACATCGACCGGCCCGCCGCCCGCAGGCCGGGGCGCGAGCGGGCCGTCCCACGACCAGCGTGGAATCGTGAGTCCGGTGGGGACGTCGTCGGCGGAGTCCGGGTAGCGGGAGATGGGGCCGGTGGTGGTGGCCCAGGCGAAGTAGTCGTGGAGCACGCGCGCGACGGGGGCGGCCAGGCCCACGTCGGTGAGCGCGGCGTCGAAGGCGGCGATGGCGCGGCGGTCCATCTCGTTGTGGTGGCCGTTGCCGGCGTGCATGCGGACGACGGAGGTCTCGTCGCCGAAGGTGCCGGTGTACGCATCAGGGCCGCCGAGGGCCTCGGACCAGTAGGCGGCCAGGTGGGCGCTGTGGTCGGGGTGGTGGCCGTGGCTGAAGGCGTGGCTGACCACCTCGTCGGCGAGGACGCGGGCGTGCCAGGCGTGGGCCAGCCGCAGCAGGCCGTCGTGACCGCCGGCGGCCTCGTAGACGGTGGTCATCGCAGCGCCTCGTAGTACGGCTGCATGGCGGGGAAGTAGTCGTCGAAGGACGGGGACGGGACGCCGGCCAGCAGGTCGAGGTAGTACTCCCAGCCGGGACCGATCGAGCCGATGCCCTCGGTGGTGGTCAGGTGGTGCACGAAACTCAGGGTCGAGTCCGGTGAGAGCAGCAGCTCCACCTGCCACCCGCCGGACTCGTCGAGGCCGGTCAGGGCCAGCCGCCGTTCCGGCTCGCACGCGTCGATGCGCATGTCGAACCAGGGTTTGCCCTCCTCGTACGCCATCTGGACCTTGATCGTGGCTCCTGGAGCGCCGTCGCCGGTCCAGGTGCCGAACCAGCGCGCGGTCCGGTCCGGCTCGGTGAGCTCGGCCCACAGCTCGGCGATGGGGAGGTCGAACGTGCGGGTGAGGATGAGGTCCGTGCCGTCGAGCCGGCCGGTGGGTGCGGAGGTCATGCCCCGATCATGTCGCAGATCGGGGCGGGAGACCGAGCGCGACTCGAAAACCCTCACGACCGGGTGATGCGGTAACGCAGCGTCAGGAACGGCAGGCCGTAGAGGGAGAACGCGTGGGTGGCCCGCAGCGCGCCGTCCGGGTCCGCGAAGACGTCGAGGCGCTCGGCGAAGCCGTGCACGGCGAGCGTGGTGAGTTCCTGGCTCTCCGCGTCGACGTAGGTCAGGTAGTGGCCGGGGTGCTATTTCATGAAATATCGGGCGCGGAGTGCCCGTTGATCGAGGCGGGTCCGGACCTCGACGCCAAAGGCCCGGTAGGTGCCGAGACCATGCCGAACCGTCACCGGAAGTCGGCAGCATGGTCACGTGCCCACTCGGCGTACGGCCGCGCCGCCCTGCCCGTGACCGTCTCGACATCGGGCGAGACCCACGCGTTCGTGTCCGGGTTCTGCCCCATCTCGAGGAACCAGTCGATGATCTGCGCCGGATACACCGCTTCCCATTGCTCCCGCGCCTGCTCCGGCGTCAGCTCCACGAACGTGACCTCCCGCCCGATCGCCTCGCCGATCTGCCGGACCGCTTCGGCCCGCCGCACCGCGACCGGCCCGGTCGGGATGTAGACGCGCCCGGCGTGCCCGTCCTCGGTCAGCGCGACCCGCGCCACCGCCGCGATGTCGGCCTCGTGCACCAGCGCCGACCGCCACTCCGGGAACGGCGCCCGCACCTCGTTCGACGCGCGGATCATCGCCGCCCACTCCCGCGTGTTGGTCGCGAACTCGCCCGGGAACAGGTGCGTCCACTCCATCGAGGACGCCTCGATCGTGCGGCGCAGCGACCGGTGCGCGGTCTCCAGCGGATCGTCGTCGTCGCGACTGAAGTCGTCGTGACCGAGATGGGTCAGTCGCCGCACGCCCGCCTCCTCGGCCAGCGCCACGATCTCGGCCCCGGCCGGCCCGACCGCGCCGCCCATCGCGACCAGATGCATCCGCGCGACACCACGCAGCGCCGGGACCAGGGTCTTCGGATCGTCGAAGTCGCCGGCCACGACCTCGACGGTGGACGGCAGCGCGCGGGCGGCCGGGCCGGACGGATCACGGGTGAGCGCGCGGACGTCGTGCCCGGCCGCGGCGAGCTGGCGGACCAGCGCGCCGCCGACCGCGCCGGTCGCGCCGGTGACGAGAATCGGCATGCCATTCATGAGAACACATGCAAAACGCGAACAACCTGTTCACTTCTACGTCCTGAGCTGCCGGAACAGCTCAGGAAAATCGTCGGAGACGCAGGCTGTTCGCGACCACGAAGACGGACGAGAACGCCATCGCCGCGCCCGCGATCATCGGGTTCAGCAGGCCTGCGGCCGCGAGCGGCAGCCCGGCCAGGTTGTAGGCGAACGCCCAGAACAGGTTGCCCCGGATGATCGTCAGCGTGCGCCGGGACAGCCTGATCGCGTCCGCGGCCGCGGTCAGGTCGCCGCGCACCAGCGTCAGGTCCGCGGCCTCGATCGCCACGTCCGTGCCGGTGCCCATCGCGAGCCCGAGGTCGGCCTGGGCGAGCGCGGCCGCGTCGTTCACGCCGTCCCCGACCATGGCCACGACCCTGCCCTCGGCCTGCAGTTTCTTGACCGCGTCGACCTTGCCGGCCGGCAGCACGCCCGCGATCACGTCGTCGGGAGCGATGCCGACCTCGGCCGCGACCGTCCGCGCCACGGCGGCGTTGTCGCCGGTCAGCAGCACCGGCCGGAGCCCGAGCCGCCTCAGGCGCACGATCGCGTCCGCGCTGGTGGGCTTGACCCGGTCGGCGACCGCGAACACGCCGCGCGCCTCGCCGTCCCACCCGGCCACCACCGCGGTCCGGCCCTGCGCCTCGGCGGTCTCAAGAGCAGAGACGAGCAGCGGGGGTACGACGAGAGCGCGCTCCTCCATCAGGGCCGGGCGGCCGATCACGATCTCGCGGCCGTCGACCTCTGCCCGTACCCCCAGGCCTTCAAGGTTGTGGAAGTTGACGACCGGCGGCAGGCCGGTGTGACCGAAAGCGATCGCGGCCCCGATCGGGTGCTCGGACGCGGACTCGACCGCGGCCGCGAGCCTGGTCAGCTCCGCCGCGTCCTGGCCGGGCGCCGGGATCGTGTCGGCCAGCGTCATCCGGCCCTCGGTGACGGTGCCGGTCTTGTCCAGCAGGATCGTATCGGCGCGGCGGGTCAGTTCCAGCACCTCAGGGCCCTTGATCAGGATGCCGAGCTGCGCGCCGCGGCCGGTGCCGACCAGCAGCGCGGTCGGCGTGGCCAGGCCGAGCGCGCACGGGCAGGCGATGATCAGCACGGCGACCGCGGCCGTGAACGCGGCGGTCCAGCCGGCGCCGGTGCCGACCCACCAGCCGAGCGTGCCGGCCGCCAGCGCGATCACCACGGGCACGAACACGCCGGAGATCCGGTCCGCGAGGCGCTGCACGTCGGCCTTGCCGGCCTGCGCCTCCTCGACGAGCCGGGCCATCTGCGCGAGGCGGGTGTCCGCGCCGACCCGGGTGGCGCGCACGGTGAGCCGGCCACCCGCGTTGACGGTCGCGCCGGTCACGGCGTCACCGGGCCGGACCTCCACCGGCACTGACTCGCCGGTCAGCATGCTGGCGTCCACGGCGGACGTGCCGTCCTCGATCACGCCGTCCGTGGCGATCTTCTCGCCGGGGCGTACCAGGAAAAGGTCGTCGGGTCTGAGATCCTGCACGGGGATGCGGGTCTCGGTGCCGTCGCGGAGCACGGCCACGTCCTTCGCGCCCATGTCCAGCAGCGCGCGCAGCGCGGCCCCGGCCCGCCGCTTGGATCGGTGCTCGATGTAGCGGCCGGTCAGCAGGAACGTGGTGACGCCCGCGGCCGCCTCGAGGTAGATGTTGGCGGCGCCGTCGGACGGCCCGATGTCCAGCCGGAACGGGTGGACCATGCCGGGCTCGCCCGCGGTGCCGAGGAACAGCGCCCACAGCGACCAGCCGAACGCCGCGATCGTGCCCAGCGACACCAGCGTGTCCATGGTCGCGGCGCCGTGCCGCAGGTTGATCGCGGCGGCGCGGTGGAACGGCCAGCCGCCGTAGACCACGACCGGCGCGGCCAGCGTCAGCGACGCCCACTGCCAGTAGGTGAACTGCCAGGCAGGAACCATGGCCAGAAGAATCACGGGTACGGAGAGCACGGCCGAGATGATCAGCCGGGTCCGCAGCGGGTCCGTGACCTGCTGTTCCTCCACCGGCGCGGCGGGCAGCGCGGCCGTGTAACCGGTCTTCTCCACGGTGGCGATCAGGTCGTCCGCGCTCACGTTCTTCGCGACGGTCGCGGTGGCCTTCTCCGTGGCGTAGTTGACGGTCGCGGTCACGCCGTCCATCCGGTTGAGCTTCTTCTCGATGCGGTTCGCGCAGGCGGCGCAGGTCATGCCGCCGATCGCGAGCTCGATGCGCTGCGTGTCAGCCATGGGTGTGCCCCGGCTCCCCGTGCTCGGTGGTGATGGTGAACGCCGCGGTCCGGACCGTGCCGCGGTGCTGGAAGTCGAGGAACAGCCGGTACGTGCCCGGCGACGGGATCTCCGCCGTGAACCGCAGGCCGGGTCCGTCCTCCGGGTGGACGTGCAGGTAGCCGAGGTCGCCGTCGCGGAGCGCGATCAGGTGGCCGTTCGCCCCGAGGTACGGCTCCAGGTCGGTGACCGGCGCACCGTCCCGGCTGACCGTGAACGTGAACGCGCCGGTCTGCGCGTCGCCGTCCAGCGTGACGGTGTAGCCGTCGACCTCGTCCCGGAAGCCGGGGCCGGGCAGCGGTGCCGGCCGGTAGTCGCCGGCGGCCGGCACGTCCGCGCCCAGCGTCAGCGGTTCGTCGCGACCGGTCGGACGGAAGTCGGCGAACACGCGGTAGTCGCCCGGCGCCGCGACCTTCAGCGGGGTCTGCCAGGTGCCGTCCGGCGCGCGCTCCGGGTGGAGGTGCTGGTAGCCGGTCAGGTCCCGGCGGACCACGATCAGGTGCAGGTCGCGCTCGTGCGTGGGCGTGAACGCGGTGACCGTGGCCTCGTCCGGCCCGATGATCCGGAACCGGAACGGCTGCGTGTCCGTGCTGCTCAGCGCGTCGGTGAGCGGGGCCAGGCGGTAGCCGTCCTGCGCGATGGCGAGGCCGCCGGCCTCGTGGCCCTCGGCCTCGTGGCCGTCGGTGCCGTGTGCGCCGTCGCTGTGGGTGTCGTGTGTGGCGGGCGGGGGCGCGGTCACGTCCGGGCCGACCACGCGGCCGAGGCCGAGCGCGGCGCCGAAGACCGCGACCAGGCCCAATCCGAAGCCGGCGAGTCGTACGGGAGTGTTCACGGCTCCGACTCTAGCCATACCCCCTGGGGGTATCAAGGGCCGCGTGCCGTGTGTCTCGTTGGACGCTCGTCATACCCCTGGGGGGTTGTATCATCCGTCGCATGAGCAAAACCGCGCCGACCAGGGGCTACACCGCGTCCAAGGGAGACCTGCAAGCGCGTCTGCGCCGCATCGAGGGCCAGGTGCGCGGCATCGAGCGCATGGTCGACGAGGACCGGTACTGCATCGACGTGCTCACGCAGATATCGGCGATCCAGGCGGCGCTGGACAAGGTGGCGCTGGGCCTGCTCGACGGCCACGCACGGCACTGCATGCACGAGGGCGCCGCCGAGGGCCGCGCGGACGAGATGGCGAACGAGATGATGGCCGCGATAGGGCGGCTGATGAAGCGCGGTTAGAAGCGCACCGTCTCCAGGCCGCCGAGCTCCTCGACCGCGCTGCGGTCCTCGCGGGCCAGGATCGTCAGCATCCGGACCGCCTCCTCCATCGTCACCAGCCGGCCGCGCGAGACGGAGGCGGCCGGGTCCGGCGTCTCCAGCCACAGCACCGGGTTCTCGTCGTCGCGCCTGACCTGCACGATCGCACCGGACCGGCCCGCGAACACAGCCCAGTTGCCGGCGTGGCGGAGGATCTGCTTCTCGAGGCGGGCCGTGCACTCGTCCAGCGGGCGCAGCAGCGGCAGCGCGGCGTACCCCCGATCGCCGGTCTGGTAGGTCATCTCCAGCATGCCGGGGACCGGGCCGGCGGGCAGTGGGGCCGGTGGCGGGCTGCCGTCCAGGAACATCGGGCCGAGCGTGTCCGCCAGCGTGAACAGCGGCAGGTCGATGCCGTCGCCGACCAGGCGGTCCCAGCGACGTTCCACGGTCAGGTCGTGGCCGTGCGCGTCCCGGACCCGCAGGCGCACGCCGGACGGCAGGCCCGGCAGCTCGCGCGTGAGCAGCGCGGACGCCTCCCGGACGATGGCCACCCCCTCGTGCCAGGGGCCGCCGGGCCACGCGTCCAGCAGCGCGATCGCGGCCCGGGGCGACGGCTCGCGCGTCCACACCCTGTCCGGCCTGGTGCCGCCCGGCAGTTCACCGTCGATGACCTCGCTGCGGTGCACGGCCAGCACCTCGCGCGTGATCGCCGAGACCTCCGGGAAGCGGCGGAACATGTCGGCCGCGCCGACCGGCGTGACCGCGGCCCGGTCCAGCGGGAACGCGATCGGCACCAGTGCGGTCGTGGTCCCGGCCGGGTCGGCCGTGAGCGCCGCGTCGATCAAGATCTCGGCCAGATCCTCACGGTACGAGTCGCGGTCCGCCTGCAGCATGGTGACGATCCCGCCGTCGCCGACGTGGTAGACCGTGACCATCGCGTTCCCGGCGATGGTCAGCGACTGGGTCAGCACCTCGTGCCGCCCGGCCCGGCCCGGCGTCACCGGCCTGCGGCGCGGGCCCGCCAGCAGCTCCGCGATGTCCACGATCACGCGTCCGGGCTGCGCAGCATCGCGAACTCCGGGCGGGCGCGCACGGAGAAACCTATCGACTCGTAGAGGCGGATCGCGGAGACGTTGACGGCGGCCGCGTGCAGGAACGGCGTGGCGCCGCGCTCCCGGATGCCGGCCGCGACCGCGCGGACCAGGCGGGTGGCCAGGCCCTTGCCGCGGAAGTCCGGGTCCGTGCAGACCGCGCTGATCTCGGTCCAGCCCGGCGGCTGGAACCGCTCACCGGCCATCGCGATCAGCCGGCCGTCGTGGCGCAGGCCGAGGTAGGTGCCGAGCTCGACCGTGCGCGGGCCGAACGGGCCCGGCCGGGTGCGGGCGGTCAGGTCCAGCATCTCCGGGATGTCCGCGGGACCGAGTCGTACCGCCTCCGGGTCGGGCTCGGCGACCAGCGAGGTGTCGGACATCTGCACACCGGCCATCTTCTCCACGACAGTCCAGCCCGGCGGCGGGGTGATAACCGGGCCGGTGACCAGCACGTCCGCGGACGGGCCGGCGAGCCGGGCCAGGTCGGCCCACGAGTCCGCATCGGACGGATCGGCGAGCGCGTGGAAAGGGCTTGCCTCGGGCAGAAAACGGGCCGCGGTGCCGGCGCGCTCCGCGAGACGGGCGTGCGGACCGTGGACCAGCGACGCCCATACCGGGTTATCGAGCATGGGGTGAATTGTCGCGCGTACCCAGGCATGGGTCTAGATCAACTACTGGTGACGGCCGTTATGATCGGGCCGTGACAGAGCCGTTCGGATTCCTTCTCGCCTTCAGCGGCGACCACACCGGTGACATCCGGTTCGCCCTCTCCGAGGGCGCCGATGCGCTGCGGTGGCGGGTGCTGCGCGACAGCGCCGGGGTGCTGCGCGGCGGGTCCGAGCCGTTCCTGGCGCGGGCGGAGTCCGGGGAGATCGTGTGCCTGGCGTCCACGGCCGGCGGTGTCGTCGTGTGGACCACGGCGGACCTGGAGACGTGGGACGGGCCACGGCCGCTGCCGGCCGCACCGGCCGGGGCACACCGCGATGCGTTGCTGCCCGCCGTCGCCGCCTCGTCCGCGTCGGCCGCGCTCGGCGTCGACGGGCCGCGCGCCGCACTGCTGCACGCGGGCGGCGCCGTGCACACCTTCCGCGCCGAGGGTGGCACCCTGGTGCAGGAACGCGACGGTGCCCTGGTCAAGCACGGCATAGCCGGCGGCGACGCCGCGATCGTGTTCGCCGGACTCGGCGGCCGCACCTGGTACCTGCTCGCCGCCACCCCCGACGGCCTGCGCCCCTACGTCACCCGCAACCTCGCCGGCGGCGCCTGGCAGCCCGCCGGCGCCGACGGCATGCCCGCCGGCGCCCGTCGCGGCGGCGTGGTGACCGTGACCGAGGACGAGTTCAAGCGCCTCGAGTCACACGCCTGACCAAGGCGTTGACCATGGCCGATTCACCCGCCAAGGTGAATCCATGGCCGCGAATGAAGACTGGTACGAGTGGCACCGCCCGTACGACGAGCCCGGCTCGCCGCTCGCCACCCGGCTCCTCGTCGTGCAACGGCACATAACCGGCTGGCTGGACAGCCGGCCCGGTGAGCTGCTCACCTGCGTCAGCGTGTGCGCCGGCCAGGGCCGCGACCTGCTCGGCGTCCTCGAATCCCGCCCCGACGCCCGCCGCGTCCGGGCCCGCCTCATCGAACTCGACGACCGCAACGTGGCCGCGGCCGAGGCGCACACGGCCCGCGCCGGCCTGAGCGGCGTGGAGATTCTCCGCGCCGACGCCGGCGACCTGGCCAACTATGCGGGCGCCGTCCCCGCCGACCTGCTCCTGTTCGCCGGCGTCCTCGGCAACGTCACGGACGAGGACGCACGCCGCTCGGTGGCCGCGTTCCCGTCGCTGTGCGCCCCCGGCGGCACCGTCATCTGGACCCGCACGCGCGAGGAACCCGACCTCACCCCGGCGATCCGCGGCTGGCTGTCGGACGAAGGCTTCGAGGAACTGGCCTTCGAAGCACCCCCGAACGCGACGTTCTCGGTCGGCGTCCACCGCCTCACCGTCCCCCCGTCCCCCATCACGAAGACCCGCATCTTCACGTTCGTCCGCTGAGCCGCCCGGTGCCCGCGGATGGATCAACGACAATCTCGCCACGCCCCGTACCCGATCGCCTATCGTTTGATGGTCATCGATGTGTGGAGGTGCGGTGTGGAGCGTGTGATCAAGCGGGCGGTCGTGGCTGCGGCGCTGGCGATCGGGGTCGGGGCGGGGAGTCTGGTCGCGGCCGCACCGGCGATGGCGCAGGCGTCGGCGGCGTGGGAATGCCCGTCCGGCAACGTCTGTGTCTGGACCGAGCCGTACGGGACGGGCTCGCGGTGCAACTGGAGTGACGCGGACAGCGACTGGCGCAGTGGCAGCATCAGCTGCTCGTGGTCCGGCAGTCTGCCGGTCAGGTCCATCTACAACAATGGCACGAGCAGCAGTTACGCGGGCGTGGCGCTGTACCGGTCGTCGGGCTACAACGACTTCTACTGGTGCGTTCCCCAGGGCATCCTGCGCAACGACGAGAACGTGTTCCTGCGGTCGCACCGCTGGGTCGCGAGCGCCACGGGCTGCCCGTGAGCCGCCGGTCGATCGGGTGGGCCGCCGCCCTCGCATCGCTCGTGCTGGTGCTGAGCCAGGAAACGGCCCATGCGGCCTCCATACAGCCCGAGCTGATCAGCATCCCCGACGGCGGCGGCCTCGCCCTGGGCGACACCGAGGATCCCGAGGTCAGCGCCGACGGACGTTTCGTCGTCTTCCAGTCCCTGGCCGACAACCTCGTCCCCGGCGACACCAACGGCTGGTACGACGTCTTCCTCCGCGACCGCACGCTCGGCACCACCATCCGGATCAGCACCGGCTACGACGGCACGGACAACCCCGACGGCGCCACCAGCCCCGCGATCAGCGCGGACGGTCGCTTCATCGCGTTCGACTCCTATGCGGAGAACCTCGTCCCGGACGACAGCAACGGCGAGGCGGACGTCTTCGTCTACGACCGGCTCTCCGGGAAGAACACGCTCGCGAGCCTGACCAGCACCGGCCTGCAGGCGATCAAGAACAGCTACAGCCCGTCACTCAGCGCGGACGGACGCTACGTCGCGTTCTCGACGCATGCCCGCAACCTGCTGCAGAGCGAACGCAACGGCCCCCGCCTGCCGGACATCGTGGTCCGCGACATGCTCCTCGGCACCACCACCCAGATCAGCCTGGACCCCAACGGCGTCGGCGGCACCGGCACCCACCTCGATCCGCAGGTCAGCGCGGACGGACGGCACGTCGCGTTCATCTCCTCCTCGCGGGACCTGGTCGGCGACGCGACCTACGGCTACGGCGTCTTCCTCCGCGACCTGCAGACCGGCGTGACCACGCGCGCGGCCCGGACGTCGACCGGCACCCCCGCGGTGGACATCTACGAATATGCGATGAGCCCGGACGCCCGCTACCTCTCCTTCGCCACGCCCCGGACGGACGTGGTCGCCGGCGATCTCAACGGCGCCACCGACGTCTTCTTCCGCGACCTGACCGCCGGCACGACGGAGCTGATCAGCATCGCGGACGACGGCACCCAGGGTGACGGCGACAGCGGCGGCCCGGCGGTCACGCTCAGCGGCGGCTGCGTCGTCTTCACCTCGGTCGCGGCCACGCTGGTCCCGGGCGACACGAACGCGGCCTGGGACATCTTCGTCCGCGACCGCACGGCCGGCACCACGACCCGCCTCTCCGGCAACGCCCCCGCCGGCCACAGCTGGTCCCCGCGCCTCACGCCCGACGGCGCCACCGCGGTCTTCCACACCTACGCCCCGCTCGACCCGTCCGACACGAACGGCGCCTTCGACGCCTACGCCCTGAACCCCGGATGCCCCTGAAACCCCTTCACAAGCAGATTTTCCCACTCACGCCGTGGTTGCGGTCCGCATGCTCCCGCGGGCACCGGTCCCGCCGTGGTCCCGAAACACCCACCCGACCGCTAAATACCGAAATTTCGGGCGCAAAGCGCCCGCACTGGACGGCGGCCGTGCCGCAAGCTCGCGCTCGTCGGCGCCCGCATCGGCACTGATCTCGGCCGCCCCTGCACTGGCCTCAGCCATAGCTGCATTGATCTCGGCCACCCCTGCACTGATCTCAGCCACCCCTGCACTGATCTCAGCCACCGACGCCCGTGGAAGTTTCTCCCAACCCCGGTGAATCTCGGCCACGTCGTGAGACGCAGGCGGTCGAGGAAAGAGGTGCCCAGGCAGACACGCTCTTTGTGTCTGCCTGGACACCGAGTTTCCTCGACCGTGGCGGCGAGCCCGGAGGAGCGGAGCGACGACCAAAAGCTCAGTGCCGACACTGGATCATGGCCTCGGCCAGGGCGGGGTCGGTGTCGAGGTCGTCGGAGGTGGTGAACTTGCCGCCGGTGAAGCCCCAGCCGGGGGAGGGGCTCATGTCCGCGGTGATGCGGTAGAGGTTGCGTCCGTCGGTGCACCGGATGTACTGCGGGGTGAGCGCCTTGCCGTCGATGTCGTGGCAGGCGGTGGACGCTTTCTTCGCGTCGATGGTCTTGCCGGGCTTGAAGGTCTCGGCGCACGACATGAACAGGTCGGCGCCGCGGATCTCCTCGGCGGGCCTGGCCGTGGACGCGACCGGCCTGCTGCAGGCCGTGGTGGTGGCAAGGAGCAGGACATATATGAAGATCATCGATATGGCGGGACGCACGCGACAATGTTGAAGTTAGGTGGGAGCCGAAATCAATCGTGAACTTTTCCCGTCACCCGAACGGGTGATCACGTAGCCGGGTAAAGCCCCCGGGAACGGGCGGCGAGCCGGGTCAGCCCGAGCAGCGCGTCGATGCTGGGCGTGGCCACGCCGACCCGCGCGCCGATCTCGCGCACGGCCGTGACCAGCGCGTCCAGCTCGATCGTGCGGCCCGCCTCCGCGTCCTGGAGCATCGAGGTCTTGAACGCGCCGAGCCTGCGCGTGACCGCGACCCGGTCCTCCGTGCTCTGCGTGATCGGCGCGCCGATCACGGCCCCGATCGCGGCGGCCTCGGTCATCACGCGCTGGATGAACGCGTTGACCAGCGGGTCGTCCAGCACGCGGTCCGCGGTCGCGCCGGTCAGCGCCGAGATCGGGTTCATGGTCATGTTGCCCCAGAGCTTGAACCACACGTCCCGCTGGATCGCGTCACTCACCGTGACCTTGAAGCCGCCACCGCGCAGCAGTTCGGCGGCCTGCGAAGCACGCGCGGACAGGGCGCCGTCCGGCTCGCCGAGGATCAGCTCGTCGCCGGCGGTGAGCAGCGCGTGGCCGGGCGCGGCCTGCCGGGCGGCCAGGTGGACCACGCAGCCGAGCACCTGCGCCGGCGGCAGTGCCGCGGTGGTCACGCCGCCGGGGTCGGCCGAGTCCAGCACGGTGCCGGCGAGCGCGCCGCCGAAGCCGTGGAAGAACCACCAGGGCACGCCGTTCAGCGCCGGGATCAGCACGGTGGACGGCGTGAGCAGCGGCGCGAGCGCGGGTGCCAGCGCGGGCAGGTGGTGTGACTTGACCGCGATCACGACCACGTCCTGCGGGCCGAGGTCCGCCGGGTCCGCGCTCGCGGCCGCGACCGGCGCGGACGCGTCGTTCACGCGCCAGCCGTGGGTACGCAGCGACTCCAGCGTGGCCCCGCGCGCCACGGCCGAGACCGGGATGCCGGCCAGCGCGAGACGGCCACCGATCACGCCGCCGACCGCACCGGCGCCGACCACGCAGACGCTCAGCATTCGATCACGTTCACCGCGAGGCCGCCGCGCGCCGTCTCCTTGTACTTGACCTTCATGTCCGCGCCGGTCTCCTTCATCGTCTTGATGACCTTGTCCAGCGAGACGTGGTGCCGTCCGTCGCCGCGCATCGCCATCTTCGCCGCGGTCACCGCCTTCACCGCGGCCATGCCGTTGCGCTCGATGCACGGGATCTGCACCAGCCCGCCGACGGGATCGCAGGTCAGGCCCAGGTTGTGCTCCATGCCGATCTCGGCCGCGTTCTCCACCTGGGCGGGCGTGCCGCCGAGCACCTCGGTCAGCCCGCCGGCCGCCATCGCGCACGCGGACCCGACCTCGCCCTGGCAGCCGACCTCGGCGCCGGAGATCGAGGCGTTCTCCTTGAAGAGCAGGCCGATCGCGCCCGCGGCCAGCAGGAACCGCACGATGCCGTCGTCGTCCGCGCCGGGCACGAAGTTCTCGTAGTAGTGCAGCACCGCGGGGATGATGCCGGCCGCGCCGTTCGTCGGCGCGGTCACCACCCGGCCGCCGGCCGCGTTCTCCTCGTTCACCGCCATCGCGTAGACGGTCAGCCACTCCATCGCGTGCTCCAGCGGCGACCCGGCCACCCGCAGCTGACGGGCGGTGGTGGCGGCCCGGCGGCGTACCTTCAGGCCGCCCGGGAGCAGCCCTTCGGTGCTGGTGCCGCGGGCGACGCACGCGCGCATCACGTGCCAGATGTCCAGCAGACCCGCGCGGATCTCCGCCTCGGTCCGCCAGGCGGTCTCGTTGCGCAACATGATGGCCGAGATCGACAGCCCGGTCTCGCGGGTCAACCGCAAGAGCTCGTCGCCGGTACGGAACGGGTGCCGCACCACCGTGTCGTCGACCTTGACCCGGTCCGCGCCCGCGGCCTCCTCGTCCACGACGAACCCGCCGCCGACCGAGTAGTACGTCTTCTCCAGCAGCGTCGCCCCGCCCTCGTCGAAGGCGTGCAGCGTCATGCCGTTCGCGTGGTAGGGCAGCGACCGGCGCCGGTGCAGCACCAGGTCCGTGCCCGGGTCGAAGCGGATCTCGTGCGCGCCCAGCAGCGACAGCGTGCCGGTCGCGTGCACGTGCTGCACGCGCTCGTCCGCGGTGGCGATGTCGACCGTGTCCGGCGCATCACCCTCCAGGCCCAGCAGTACCGCCTTGGGCGTGCCGTGCCCGTGCCCGGTCGCGCCCAGCGATCCGAACAGCTCCGCCCGCACGCTGCTCGTGTGCGCCAGCAGGCCCTCGTCCTTGAGCCGGTGCACGAACCTCCGGGCCGCCCGCATCGGGCCGACCGTGTGCGAGCTGGACGGGCCGATGCCGACCGAGAAGAGGTCAAAGACCGAGATGGCCACGTTGCTTGTCTCCGTCATGTCTCACCGGGTGATCCGTCGCTACGGTATCCCGGACGCGTTGATAGGTTCGCCGCTGATGCACAAGGCTGTTCCCCGGTTCGCCTCCGGTGAACGTCCGACCTGGGGGAGCGAGATGAGTCGTCCGGCTGTGCGCGTGGTCTCACCCACCGAGGAACGGAACCCGGCCACCGCCGGGATCGACCGCCTGGACACGCTCGGCATGCTGCGGCTGATCAACGCGCAGGACGCGCTGGTGGCGGCCTCGGTCGCGGGCGCGCTGCCCGCGCTGGCCCGCGCCGTCGACCTGGCGGTGACGGCCCTCCGCCAGAACGGGCGGGTGCACTACGCGGGCGCGGGCTCGTCCGGGCGGCTCGGCGTGATGGACGCGGCCGAGATCCCGCCGACCTACGGCTACCCGCCCGACCGGTTCGTGGCGCACCTGGCCGGCGGTCCGGCCGCGATGACCGCGGCCGTGGAGGAGGTCGAGGACGATCCCGCGCTCGGGCGCGCGGACCTCGCGGGCGTGACCGCGTCGGACCTGGTCGTGGGGTTGGCGGCCTCCGGGCGTACCCCCTATGTCTCGGGAGCTTTTGAATCGGCGCGCGCCGTGGGGGCGCCGACCGTGCTGATCACCGCGAACCCGCACGCGACGCTGGCCGTGGACGTGCTGGTCTGCGCGGACACCGGCCCCGAGGCGATCGCCGGCTCCACGCGGATGAAGGCCGGCACCGCGCAGAAGATGCTGCTGCACACGTTCTCCACCGCGGTGATGGTCCGGATGGGGCGCACGTTCTCGAACTTGATGGTCGACGTGCGCGCCAAGAACGCGAAGCTGCGCGGCCGGATGCTGGCCACGCTCGCGGAGGCCACGGGCGCGGGCGACCGGGAGTGCCGGGAGGCGCTGTCCGCGGCGGACGGCGACCTGAAGGTGGCGATCACCGCGCTGCTCGCGGACGCGGACCCGCCGGCGGCCCGTCGTGCTCTCGAAGCCGGCGACGGAGTGGTACGCGACGCGCTCGCCCGTCTCGGCCGGGCCTGACCGATGGGCCCGGTCGTCGGGATCGACGTCGGCGGCTCCGGGATGCGCGGGCGCGCGGTGCACGGCGACCGGGTGCTGGCGGAGCTGTCCTGGCCGGGGCCGGTGCGGATCTCCGGTGCGTCGCTGGGGTCGCGTGTCGGTGAGCTGGTGCGCGCGCTCGCTGCCGATGCCGAGTCGGTGGCGATCGGGTGCGCGGGCGTGGCCACGTTCGGTGCCGCGCTGTCGGAACCGCTGGCCGCGGCCGTGCCGGCACCGTGCGTGGCGGTCTGCTCCGACCTGCTGACCGCGTATGCGGGCGGTCTCGGGCTGTCGGCTGACGCGCTCCTGGCCGACGGCGGCGCGGGTGTGGTGCTGGCGGCCGGTACCGGGGCGGTCGCGTTCGGCGGATCGTCGCGCACCGGCTGGCGGCGGGCGGACGGCTGGGGACACCTGCTCGGCGACGA
The DNA here is from genome assembly GCF_000717135.1 of Catenuloplanes japonicus. GTDB lineage: Bacteria > Actinomycetota > Actinomycetes > Mycobacteriales > Micromonosporaceae > Catenuloplanes > Catenuloplanes japonicus. The sequence continues at coordinate 83,702 of NZ_JNXY01000029.1, read as the reverse complement.
CGGCGGCGGCGCGTGGATCGGTCGTGCCGGGATGAACACGGCGCTGCGCGCAGCGGACAGGCGGCACGGTGGGTCCGCGGTGCTCCTGGAGCTGCTGCGCGCACGCGTGGGAGAGCCGTCCACGGTGGTCGCGGCGCTGACCGGGCGCGCGGATCGGGCGGGCATGCTGGCGGCGTTCGCACCCGCGGTGATCGAGGCGGCGGGGGTGGACGCAGCAGCGGCCGGGGTCGTCCGTGACGCGGCCGCGCATCTGGCGGACACGGCAGCGGCGGTGCTGGATCCGGGAGCGGCCGCAACGGTGACGGCCGGCTCGGGGGAGGTCGCGGTGACGGGCGGGCTGGTGCGGCCGGGCGGGATTCTCGCGGGTCTGCTGGAGGACGCGCTGGCCGCACGGGGTCTCGTTGTCCGGCGGCCAGCGGGCACACCGCTGGACGGAGCCGTGGCACTGGCCGCAGCCGTTGCCCGCGGACGCCTGCCTGCGGAGTTGGCGACGGCCGCCGCCCTGACCGTCCGTCCCCAAGCGTGATCGCCAGGGCGCCCTGTGCCCGACATTTCGGTAAATAGCCTCCCGCGCGCCGAAGGCCCGAAACGGCCGAGTCTCGCCGCGAACCGACGGTAAGCAGAACAACGGTGGAACCGGCGCCTCGCGCCCGAAATATCCGCCTGTCCGGGGCTACCGACCCGAGAAACGCGACACCCCTCCGCGCCGGGCCCAACCAGGGGATTCGGAGCCTCACCCCGTACCGGATGGGTGGTTGTCGGCAGTCCCACAGCACACCATCCGATGTGAACCGGGGACCGAACCTGCCCGTGGAAACCAGCCATTTCCACAGACCGCAGGGGGAAGATCCATGTCCACGATACCGCGCAAAGCGGGCGCCGCCATCGCCGCCGCGCTGATAGCCGGCTCCGGCGTCTACCTGCTCGCGCCGCCGGCGGCGGACGCGTCCAGCCACCGCGAGGCGCCGCTGATCGCCTCCGACCCGGCCGTCGACAACACCGACTTCTACGCGTTCACCAGCCCGGACCGGCCAGGGTTCGTCACGTTCATCCTCAACGTCATGCCGTTCGAGGCGCCGGACGGCGGGCCGAACTTCTTCCCGTTCGCCACGGACGCCACCTACAACATCAAGGTCGACAACGACGGCGACGCCAAGCCGGACGTGCACTTCAAGTGGACGTTCCGCACGGACGACCGGCGCGGCAACAAGACGTTCCTCTACAACGACGGGCCGGTGACCTCGCTCGACGACGAGAACCTGCTGGTCCGGCAGTCCTACAAGCTGGAGGCCTCGTTCGACGGCGGCCCGTTCCAGCTGGCGACGGGCAACGCGCCGGTCGCGCCGTCCCGGGTCGGGAACGCGTCGATGCCGGACTACGGCACGCTCCGCGACGCCGCCTCGATCAAGCTCGACGGCGGCTGGCGGATCTTCGCGGGACAGGCGGACGACCCGTTCTTCCTGGACCTGCGCGTGTTCGACCTGCTCTACGGCGGCGACCTGAGCGAGACCGGCAACGACTCGCTGCGCGGCTTCAACGTCAACACGATCGCGCTGGAGGTGCCGTACAAGGACGTCGCGCTCGGCCACGACGGCACCCGCAACCCGGTGATCGGCGCGTGGAGCACCACCGAACGCCCGAAGGTGCGCATCACCGGCGAGAACCGCGGCGTGACCGGCGAGACCGTGCAGGTGTCCCGGCTCGGCAACCCGCTGATCAACGAGGTGATCGTGCCGGCCGGCCTGAAGGACACGTTCAACGCGTCCCGCCCGGACCAGGACGCCGGCAACCCGGCGCTGGTCGCCCGGGTCAACGACCCTGAGGTGCCGCAACTGCTCCAGAAGATCTACAACGTGCCCGCGCCGGCCGCACCCCGCGCCGACCTGGCCGAGATCTTCCTGACCGGCCTCACCACCAAGGCCGGCGGCCCCATCCCGGCGGACCTGAACTCCCAGCTGCTCAACCCGGACACGAACCCGGACGCGTTCCGCCCGTCCGAGCAGCTGCGACTCAACCTCAGCACGCCGGTCACGGCCGAACCGTCCCGCCTCGGCGTGCTCGGCGGCGACCTGCAGGGCTTCCCGAACGGCCGCCGGCTCACCGACGACGTCGTGGACATCTCGCTGCAGGCGCTGGTCGGCGCCGCCCAGACCGGCAAGCTCGTCGACGCGCTCGGCGCCGGCGACAAGGTCGACGCGAACGACCAGGGCTTCTTGGCCACGTTCCCGTACGTGGCGCTGCCGAACACGGCACTGACCGGCAACCCGGCCGCACCGGCGGCCAACCAGGAGGGCACCGGCGCGGCGATCGACCCGGCGCTGGCCGCGCAGTCCTCGCCGCTGGGCGAGGCCATGCTGACCACGGCCGCGGCCGGACTCGCGGGTGCGGCCGGCGCGGCGCTGGTGGTCTTCGGACTGCTCTGGCGTCGCCGGCAGACCGCGGCGGTGGCCGCCCCGTTGCCGGCCCCGGTCGCGTTCACACCGGGACGTGCGGTGGGCAGCGCCCGGGTCGACGAACCCACGTTGCCGCCGGCCAGCGACCCCTTCAAGACCAAGATCGACTGAGCGCGGGTACGAGTCATGGCTGACACGAAGAGTCTGATGCAGGCCGCCGCGGTGGTCGTCACGGCCGCGGTCGCGGTCACGATCGGCGCGGCGCTGCTCCACCGGCCGTCCCCGGCGATCACCCCGGCCGCCGCGGCCCCGCGGACGGACACGATCACGGTCCTTCAGGATCGGCTGCGGCTCGTACCCGACGACTGGCGGTCCTGGGCGCGTCTCGGCGCGCTCTGGGTCGACAGGGCGCGGAGCGACGGCGACCCCGGCAACTATGCCAAGGCCGAGGCGGCCGTCCGTCGCTCCTACGCGCTGCACCCGGACGGGAACACGGACGCGCTGGTCGCGGACGGGATGCTGGCGAACGCGCGGCACGACTTCGCCGCCGCGCGCGACCTGGCCACCTCCGCGCTGGCGCTCAACGACCATGACGCGGCGGCGCAGGCGGTGCTGGCGGACGCGCTGACCCAGCTCGGTCCCGCCGGCACCGCCACGGACGCGGTCCAGCGGTTGCTCGATCTCCGGCCGGGGCTCACCGCGTACACCCGGGGCTCCTATGACCTTGAACTTCGTGGTGACGATGCCGGGGCGGAGGACCTGATGTCGCGCGCGCTCACGTCCGCCACCTCTCCGCCGGACGTCGCGTTCTGCCGCGCCCAGCTCGGTGACCTGGCCTGGCAGCGCGGCGACCTGGCCGGCGCGGCCGCGCACTACGAGGCCGGACTGGTCGCGGACCCGGGCAATGTGGCGCTGCGGCGCGGGCAGGCGAGGGTGGCGTCGTCGCCCGAGCTCTGGGCGGCGCTGCCACCCGAGGCCTCGCACCTGATGGAGTACGCGGACCTGCTGCACTCGCTCGGCCGCGACGACGAGGCCCGGGTGCAGCTGACGCTCGCGAAGGCCCAGCACGACCTGTTCACCGCCGCCGGCGGCGTCGACGGGATCACCGGCGCACACCTGGCGATCGCGCTCGGCGACCCGTCCGCCGCCGTCGCGGCCGCCGCGGCCGAATGGGAGCGGCGGAAGCACCCGGACGTGGCCGACGCCTACGCCTGGGCGCTGCACGCGGCCGGCCGCGACGCGGAGGCGCTGCCGCTGGCACAGGAGGCGTTGCGCGGCGGGGCACGCCCCGCGTCCTACCTCTACCACCTCGGCGTCATCTCCTCGTCCCGCCCGCTCCTCGAGGAGGCGCTGGCCCGCAACCCGATGTTCTCGCCGACCGGCGCCGCAGACGCGCGTCGTCTCCTGGAGGTGACCGCATGATCCGGCGTGCGCTGCTGGGGCTGGCCTTCGTGCTGGCCGTCGTGTTGTGGCCGGGCTCGCCCGCGGCCGCGCACCCGCTCGGCAACCTGTCGACGAACCAGTACGTGGGCCTGACGATCCGGCCGTCCTCGGTCACCGCGCTCGCCGTCCTCGACCTGGCCGAGCTGCCGACGCTCCAGGGCCCGGAGCCGACGTGCCCGCAGTTCGCCTCCGCCGTGTCGCTGCGCGTCGACGGCCGGCCGGCAGAATGGGTGGTGGAGACGTCGTCGTTCGCCTACGCACCCGGCACCGGGGGCCTGCGGACGAGCCGCCTGACCTGCTCACTGCGCGCCGACGTGCGGGTGACCTCACAGATCACCATCGACAACGGGTACGGTCCGTCGCGGGTCGGCTGGCACGAGATCACCGCGGTCGCGGTCGACGGCGTGCGGCTCGTCGACCCGCCGGTGCCCGCGACCAGCATCTCCGACGTGCTGCGTACGTACCCGGTGGATCCGCTGGCGTCGTCGCCGTCCGTGCGGTCCGCGGAGCTGCGGGTCGCGCCGGGTTCCTCGCCCGGGTCGCCCGGCGTGTCTCCCACATCGGACATATCAGGATTTGGGTGGCTGGCGGCGGCGGAGGCGGAGTTCCAGCGGCTCGCCGCCGGCCGGCTGACACCGGCCGTGGGGGTGCTGGCCGTGGTCCTGGCGCTGCTGCTCGGCGCCGGGCACGCGGCACTGCCCGGCCACGGCAAACTCGTGATGGCCGGATACGCGGTGGCTTCCTCCGCCGGCTCCGGCGCCCGGCGCTGGTGGGACGCGTCCGTGGTGGTGGCGACCGTGACGGCGTCGCACACCGGCGGGGTGCTGCTGGTCGGCCTGCTCCTGACCGCGACGTCGCTGGTGGGGGAGCGGGTGCTGGGCGTGCTGGGGGTGGTGAGCGGGGTCGTCGTGGTCGCGGTGGGCGTGGGAATGCTCCGGAACCGTTCCCGGACGCACGATCACCACCACGGTCCCGGCGGCCACACGCACGACGTGCCCGGCCATGACGTGCCCGGCCACGGCGAGGCCGGCGACCTCGGGCCTGGGCACGGTCATGGGCACCGCCACGGGCACGGGCATGAGGTGGCGGGCGGTGTCGCGGTGCTGATGAGGCCCACGATCACCGGGCCCCGGGTTGCCTCCGGTGCGGCGGTTCCCGGAGCCAACGAACGCCGCGAACACGGCCACGGACGCGGTCATGGCGTCAACCGCGGGCGCGTGTCAGGCCACGGTGCCGGCGTCAACGAGGGCCACAACCACGCGGAGGATCACAGCCATACGGAGGTTCACGGTCACGGCGCGGGTCATGACCACGGCGGGGGGCACAGTCACGCCGAGGAACCGCACCGTCACGACGACCACGACCACGACCACAGCCACGGCGCATCACGGTCCGGGCGGCGGCTGAGCCTCGCCGGGATCGGCCTGGCCGGTGGCCTGGTCCCGAGCCCGAGCGCCGTGGTAGTCCTGCTCGGTGCGATCGCGCTGGGCCGTACCGCGTTCGGCATCCTCCTGGTCATCGCCTACGGCATAGGCATGGCTGCCACCCTCACCGTGGTCGGCCTCCTCCTGGCCGCGATCCGTCACCGCCTCGGCCACCTCCCGCAGCTCCCACGCCCGCTCCGGCGACTGCCCGCCCTGCTCCCGCGGGCCACCGCAACCCTGGTGATCATCGTCGGCATCGGCATGGCCCTCCGCGCGACACTGCTGATCTGACCCTTCCCGGCCCCGAGGGACCGCAGACCGGCGATCGGTCGGCGGTCCCTTCCCGTCCCTCACCACATCCCGCGCCGCCGAGGTCCCATGGCCGGCAAGCGCTGGGCCCTTCCTGACGTGAGAGCTCGGCCGACCGTGTGAACGGCCGGTGCGGCGGGCCGCGCCGGGGCCTCAAGACGGCGTAGGCGGCGCGCTCATCGCGGCCGCCAGGAACGTGATGGCCCAGCTGCGGGCCGCCTCGCCACCGGGCGTCGAGTGGCCGGCCGATCCCGGCTGGTTGTAGACCTCGATCCGGTCGACCGCCGCCACGGCCAGGATGCCGCGGATCCGGAACCACAGCTCCCCTTCCGTCAGATGGGGGAGCGCACGCTGGAACGCCGTCTGGAAGCGTCCCCGGATCTCGCTCTCGGCGGGCCCGGTCCAGCTGCGGGCCTCCTTGGCCGGGTCGCAGATGATCGTCACGATCAGGCGGGACGTGCGGGCGCCGTTCTCGTCGCCGGCCCGCATGCCGTCGAACATCGGCCCGGCGAACGCCTCCACCAGTTCGGCGACGGTCGGTTCCGAGGTGCGCGCCAGGAGGCGGTCGAGGCCGGCGGACTGGGCGGCGTTGATCGGGGCGACGACGCGGCGGGCCACCGCGGCCATCAGCTCCGCCTTGGAGCCGAAGTGGTAGCCGACCGCGGCCAGGTTCACCTTGGCCAGGTCGGTGATCGCGCGGACCGAGGTGCCGCGGAAGCCGCGCTCGGCGAAGAGGTGTTCGGCCGCGTCGAGGATCTGGGTGCGGGTGTCGGGCGGTGCCATGCGTGCGTACTATACAGACGTATGATTCAAACGAACGTATGAATGAGGGATCATGAAGCTGCTCGTGTACGGCGCCGGGGTTCTCGGCAGCCAGCTCGCCGTCCGGATGCACGAGGCCGGCCACGACGTCACGCTGCTCGCCCGCGGTGAACGGCTGGCCGCGCTGCGCCGGGACGGTGTGCTGCTCGCCGCGCCGGACAGTCCGGAGGTCAGGGCGGTCCGTGTTCCGGTCGTCGACCGGCCGGCCGGCGACTACGACCTGATCACGGTCCTGGTCCGCACCCACCAGGTCGACGGGATCCTGCCGTCGCTCGCCGACGCCGGCGGCGACGTGCTGTTCCTGATCAACTGGGCGGCCGGACCGGAGCCGCTGGGCGCGGTGATCGGCCGGGAGCGCGTGCTGCTCGGCTTCGGTACGAACGGCGGCACCATGGACGGCCACGTGGTCCGCCACCGCGCCGCCAACCTGCTGGTCCGCCTGACCCCGATGCCGGTCGGCGAGCCGGACGGCCGCGTGACGCCACGCCTGACCCGGATCGTGGGGGAGTTCCGTGCCGCCGGGTTCAACACGAAGGCCGAGCCGCGGATGGACGACTGGCTGAGGACGCACGCGGCGTTCGAGGTGCCGCTCGGGCAGGCCGTGCACGCGGCGGGCGGACCGGTGGCGCTGTCCGGGGATCCGGCCGCGGTCCGCCGGATGCTCCACGTCATCCGGCAGAACCTGGCCGCGATGCCGGCGTCGCCGTACCCCCGTGGTTTCACGGCTTTGCAGACGCTGCCGGAAGGACTGCTCGTGCCGGTGCTGCGCCGGTTCCTCCGCAGCGACACCGCGGTCAACAGCGGCCTCTCCGCGGATTCGGCGGCGGCGATCGGAGAACTCGATCACCTGGCGGCGCAGCTGCGCGCGCGTGAAAGCGCCCGATAGCCTGCCGCGCTGCCGGATTTAACGGATATGGGCACCCTATAAAGACTTTTGCCATAGCTTGTACGTATGGGACTTCGTCAGAGGCGAGAGGGACCGCGGATCACGATGCCGACCGCCGCGGTCCTGCGGCACATGCTGCAGAGCCCGACCGATTCCTGCTACGGGCTCGCGCTGGCGGAGGCGACCGGATTTCCGTCGGGCACGATCTATCCGGTGCTCGCCCGGCTGGAGGCGGCAGGGTGGGTGACCAGCTTCTGGGAGCGCGAGGAACCCGCGGTACTGGAACGGCCGCGACGCCGGATGTATCAGCTGACCGGTGTGGGGGCGCATGCTGCCCGGACAGCCCTGGCTACTACCTATCAGGCGTTGGGGCTGCCTGCTTTCGGATTCCCGCAGGCGCCGAGTCCGCAGGTGGGCCCGTCATGATTCCGCAGGAGTCCTTGGCTGCTGCCAAGGCGGAGTCGGCAAGGCGTTACGCCAGAATTTATTCCATCTCCATGGGCGTCATTTTACTGCCAGTTTTACCGGTCATCGGCGCATTCGGCGGCCCTGCTTGCTTCGCCTACGTCCTCTTTGGCGTGGGGTCTGTTGTCGTTGTCATCCTCGCCGTTGTTGCAACCATCGGCGTTTGTAAGTTGGCACGATTGGTCAAGTTGGCACGACCTGGCCGGACAAGGAGCTGGCTTGCAGGAGCTCGGCAGCGGCTGAGGAACCCGTTCTCCCGCGGGCGGCACATTCGCGCCGGTAGCCCGGAGTCGCAGCTGGTCGCAAACGACAAGGGTCGGCTCGTCGCGTTCCTGCTGCGCAGCGCCCTGGCGCAGCTCCCCGAGCCGGTGCGGGATCGGTGGAGTGAGGAGTGGGCGGACCACTGCAGCTGCCAGGAAGGATGGCGGCTCGTGTGGTGGGCGCTCTGCCTGCGCGCCACCGCCGCCCGCACCGGCCGGGAGATCCGCCGTGCACACCTCCCGCTCAGCGGGAACTGATCACATCACGCGGAATTGTCCGCGCGGACCCTATAAAGACACACAGGATAGGAGGCCGGTCGATGGTGCCGTCGTGGATGCTCGCCGTGAAAGCCGTTGTCCAGCCGCTTGCCGGCGCTCTGCCCGCGTTGATCCTTGTCATCTTCGTCGGCTTCCTCGGCCTCGTGGCGCTCGCCTGTCAGGGGGAGCGCCGCACCTACGCCCTCGAATACGCCGAGAAGTTCATCAGCCTCGCCCGCGTTCTCATCGGCGTGCCGTCCGAGCCGGCCAGCCGATGAGAAACGCGTGGTGACGATGGATCAGGCCTGCTTCGTCTCCCAGAAGATCGTGGAGATCTCCTCGATCTTGGCGAGCAGCTGGTCCGCCACCGCCGTGTCCGCCGCCCCCTTGGCGCCGCCCGCGCCGGCGAGCTTCGTGGCCTCGTTGAACAGCGCGTGCAGCTGCGGGTACTTCTCGAAGTGCGGCGGCTTGAAGTAGTCGGTCCACAGCACCCACAGGTGGTGCTTGACCAGCTCCGCGCGCTGCTCCTTGATCAGCAGCGCCCGCGTGCGGAACTCCGGATCGGTGCTGGCCTGGTACTTCTCCGCGATGGCCTTCACGGACTGGGCCTCGATGCGGGCCTGCGCCGGGTCGTAGACGCCGCACGGCAGGTCGCAGTGCGCGCTGGCGACCAGCGTAGGGGTGAGGAAACGCGGGAGACGCAACTCAGTGTCCTTTCGAGACGGTGACGGTGCTGAAACTGCGGTCGTGGTGGATCAGGCGGTCGCCGGGGTCGCCGAGCATGACGGAGAGCACCTCGGCGACGACCACGGTCGAGGTGCCGACCGGGAGCAGGTGCAGCGGGCGGCAGCGGAGTGCGGCCTGGGTGCCGGGCAGCAGCGGTTCGCCGGTGGGGAGCGTGTCCCAGCCCTGGTCCGGGGTGAAGCGCGGCGCGCCCGCGGTGGCGAAGTCGGCGGCGATCCCGGCGTGGGACGGGCCGAGCAGGTGCACGACGAACGACGGCGCGTCCACGATGATCCGGGCGGACGGCGAGCCCATCACGGAGAACGAGAGCGCGGGCGGGGCGACGGAGACGGACGCGACGCTGGACGCGGTGAGTCCGGCGGGTCCGTCCGGACCGGCGGCGCTGATCAACGCGACGCCGGTCGGGTAGCCGCGGAACGCGTCCCGGAACCGTACGGAGATATCGGTCGTGATCACGTGTTTCCTCGTTCGCCGCGGTGCTGTGCCGTGACGAACGTTAAAACCTCAACAGCGCTTCAAGTCAACCGAGACCGGCGTCACGTCACGATCAGCCGACCGGCCGCCCCAGGCGGTTGAGCGCCTCGGTGAACGCGACGGTGAAGAGCTCGTCCCGCGTGCCGAGCGCGGCGTCCTCGAGTGCGGCGTTCACCGCCCGGAGGATGGCGTCGGCCATCTCGTCGTACCCCAGGCGGTGCAGTCGTGGGTCGAGCGCGATGCGCCGGAGTCGCCCGTCCTGTCCCGCCACCACGGTGACCAGGCCGTCCAGCGCCTGGCCGTGTCCCTCGTATTCGATTTCGGCCGCCATTACGACACCCCCCAATGGTCGTCGGCGTACCGTGTCATGACATCACGGGCATGCGGTTCCGTCTATGGAAATAGGACGAGCTTGCCTATTGCGACGAGCCCGACCGATACGATCATCGTGCGCATCACCACCGGAGAGAGCTTCCGCCCGAAGCGTGCTCCCGCTATGCCGCCGAGCGTGGCGCCGACCGCGATCAGCCCGGCGGCCTTCCAGTCGACCGAGTCCCAGGCGACGATCATGAAGGTGATGGCGGCGATCGCGTTGACGCCGGTGGTGAGCAGGTTCTTGAGCGCGGTGATGGACTGCAGCGACGTCGCGGTGATCATGCTCATCCAGCCGATGATCAGCACGCCCTGCGCGGCGCCGAAGTAGCCGCCGTAGATGCCCAGCACGTAGATGCCGATCGTCAGGGCGAGGCTGTGCTGAGATCGGACTGCGATGCCCGGTTTTGGCATCGCTTTTCGATCGTCCGGGTTTTGGCTGAAGGCTGGCCTGTGGTCTTTGACGTGTCTTTGCAGTGCGGGGCCCCAGATGACCATGACCAGGCCGAGGCCGATCAGCACCGGGACGATCGCGCGGAACGCGGAGTCCGGCAGCACCAGCAGCAGCGCGGCGCCGGTCAGGCCGCCGGCCAGGGACGCGGGCAGCAGGCGGCGCAGGGCGGGACCGTGCTCGGCCAGCTCGCGGCGGTAGCCGAGCGTGCCGGTGATGCCGCCACCCACGAGTCCGATGTTGTTGGAGATGTTCGCGACCAGCGGGGGATAGCCGAAGAACAGCAGCGTGGGGAACGTGACCAGCGTGCCGGACCCGACCACCACATTGATCATGCCGGCCCAGAATCCGGCGGCCAGGATGGCCAGTGCCTCGATCACGGCGATCATGCTAGTGAATCGAGATTTCGAAATATCTCGTTAACAGGTGTTACGTGATCGACGCAATCTCGCGGTCACAGACTCCGGGCATGACCACGAGACGTGAGTTCCTGCGCGCTGTCGGCGTGTCCGGCGGCGCCGGCGCCATGTTCGCGACGATGGGGGCGCTCGGCCTGGCACCGGACGCGGCGCACGCGGCCACCCCGAAATACCACGCGCCCAGCCCCGGCGACTTCACGCTGACCGGACGGTCCGCGAAGAAGGTGGTGATCCTCGGCGGCGGCGTCGCGGGGCTGGCCACCGCCTACGAGCTGGGCAAGGCCGGTTACGACTGCACGGTCCTCGAGGCGCGCGCGGTCGCGGGCGGCCGCAACCGGACGATCCGCGGCGGCGACACCGAGACGGACCTGGACGGGCGCACCCAGCGTGCCACGTTCTCCGACGGCCAATATCTCAACGCGGGCCCGGCCCGGCTCGCCCAGTGGATGGTCACGCTCGACTACTGCCGTGAGCTGGGCGTCCCCGTCGAGGTCTTCACGAACAGCAACGCGGACGCGCTGATCTACAACGCGGGGATGAGCGCACCTGTCCGTTATCGCACAGCAAAAGCGGATTTTTACGGGTACGTGGCGGAGCTGCTCACCAAGGCCACGAACCAGGGCGCGCTGGACACCGCGCTCACCGCGGACGACAAGGCGCGCCTGGTGTCGTTCCTCAGCGGCTTCGGCGCGCTCACCGGCGGCGTCTACCAGGGCACGAGCCGGCGGGGGTACGCCTCGGACCCGGGCGCGGGCAACGACGCGGGCACACTGCTCGGCGCGCCGCCCGCGCTCTCCGACGTGCTGGCCTCCGGCGCGGGACGCTACTTCAGCTTCGAGCTCGGCTACGACCAGGCGATGCTCATGTTCCAGCCGGTCGGCGGCATGGACGCGATCCCGCGCGCGCTGACCGGCGCGATCGGGGCCCGGCGGGTGGTGCTCGGCGCGGCCGTGACCTCGGTGACGTCGTCCGAGCGCGGCGTCACGGTGCGTTACACCCGCGCGGGCCGGGCCGCGGAGATCAAGGCCGACTTCTGCGTCGCCACGCTCCCGCCGCACCTGATGGCCCGCGTGCCGCACAACCTCGGCCCGGACGTCACCGCGGCGCTGGGCGCGTTCGGCGTGACCGCGTCCGGCAAGATCGGCCTGGAGTACCGCACCCGGTGGTGGGAGAACGAGCTCGGCATCTACGGCGGCATCACCGAGACGGACCTGGACCTCGCGCACGTCTGGTACCCGTCGTACGGCTACCACGGGCGGCGCGGCGTGATCGTCGGCTACTACAACACGGGCGCGAGCGCGGTGTCCTACGGCGCACTCACCCACCCGGAGCGGCTGGAACGCGCGCTCACCCAGGGCGCGAAGATCCACGGCCCGCGCTACCGGCAGGACCTCGCGTCGTCGTTCTCGATCGCGTGGCAGAAGGTGCCGTACCTGGAGGGCGCGTGGACCGGCGCGCCCTACGGCACGGCCGGCTACGACCTGCTGCTGCAGCCGGCCGGCCGCGTCTACTTCGCCGGGGACTGGCTCAGCCACGCGATCGCCTGGCAGCACGGCGCGCTCGTCTCCGCCCGCGCGGCCGTGACCGCGCTGCACTCGCGCGTGATGACCTCGTCCTGATCGGGGCGCCGTCCCGGACGCCCCGATCGGCGGATCTCAGGGCGTCCGGGGCGGGTCTATCACCTCGTAGGCGGTGATCAGGCCCAGCAGGTTGCCGAGCGCGCCGGTGCCGTCCGTCAGCGCGTCCGTCAGCTCCGCGTTCAGCGACAGCCGCGGCGCCAGCTCGGACGCCGGGGTGCCCAGCGCCTCCGCGGCGGACGACACCAGCCCGACCGCGAACGCCTCGTCCGCCGGCAGGTTCAGCCGGCGGGCCAGGTTCTGCGCCATCCGCGCGCGCCCGAGACCGGCCGGCGTCTGCCGCGGCACGTCCTCGTCGCCGACCGTGTCGCCGGCCAGCATCAGTGTGGTCCAGTCCCGCAGCCGGTCCTCGCCGAGCAGCAGGATCGCCTCCTGGACGGACTTCACCGGCACCGGCAGGCCGAGCGGGTCCGCGTTCGCGGCGGCCAGCACCCGCATCGACAGCGTCGCGTCCGAGGTGATCAGCGAGTTGACCTGCGACGGCGGCAGGTTGTTGTCGACCAGCATGCCGAGCAGCTCCATGCCGCGCAGCCGCGGCGCCGGGAGCGCGGCCGCGGAGACCACCTCGGGGCGCGCGACCGCGTAGCCCTGGAAGCCGTCGAACCCGGCGTCCAGCGCGAACTCCATGTGCTCGTCGTTCTCCACCCGCTCCGCGATGACCTTGATCTGCGGGTACGACCGGCACAGCGCCAGCGTCTCCAGGATCAGGTCCCGCGACGACTCCAGCACGTCGACCTTGACGTAGGTGGCCAGCGGCAGCAGACGGTCCGCGCCGGTGCCCGGGATGAAGTCGTCGAGCGCTACCTCGTACCCCTCGTTGACCAGACGGCGGACGCCGTCGACCACCTCGTCGTCGACGTCGATCGTCTCCAGGATCTCCAGCACCACCTTCTCCGGCCCGAACGGCAGCGGCAGCACACCGGTGACGAACTCACGCGTCATGTTCAGGAAGCACCGGCCGCCGCCGCCCAGCGACTCCAGACCGATGTCCGTGATCGAGGTGACGATCACCTGGCTGGTCGCACCCGAGTCACGGTGGGTCGCCTCCAGGGCCGCGGAGTTGCGGCGGAACAGCAGCTCGTGGCCGATGACCGCCCGCTCGCGGTCGAGGACCGCCTGGCGGCCCACGTGTACGGTACGCGCGGGGCGCGCACCTTCCGGGGAGTTGGACATGGCCGCCGTATCGGCGTCCGGCGCGGCGAGCTGAACCTTTCCCGCACCGCGGTGGCTACCTGGTGAACTCCGTTATCGCGTCCAGGTCGGCCGGCTGGAGGCCGCGGCGGGCGTCCGGCGCGATCAGCAGCGCGCGCTCCGGCCCGCCCAGCGTGTCCCGTTCCGGTCCCGGCGGCGGCAGCGCCTCGTCGTCGGTCCAGATCAGCCGCCGCCCCTCGGTGTGGACCACGTCACGCGCGGCCGCCAGCTTCAACGGCCAGCACTCCGCGCCGCGCGGCAGCGGGCGGAGCGTGAGCGCGCGGGGCAGCTCCGGCAGCATCCAGAGCCGCTCCAGCAGGTGCGCCTCCGGGCACCAGGTCGTGCACCAGCGGATCTCGACCGCGTCGTCCGCGATCAGCCGTTTCATCCGGGCGATCAGCGCGGGCGCGAACCGCAGCGGATACGTGGCGTCGTCCTCCGGTGAGTAGACGTCGCGGCGCAGCGGCGGGCCGCCCCAGCCCGGCCGCTTCGCGTTGATCACGCCGTCCACGTCCAGCAGCCAGACCGGTGTCAGCCCGGCCAAGCGACCTCCTCCAGGAACCGGTCCGCCTCGACGACCAGGTCCTTGAGCGCGTCGATGGAGGCGGCGAGCGGTCCCGGGAGGTAGAGCCCGTGGTCGGCGCCATCGAACTCCAGCACGTGCGGGGTCAGGCGGCGCGCGACCCCGGGATCCCAGGTCGGGTCGCCGGTGCCGCCGACCAGCAGGAACGGCGCGGTGGCCCCCTCGAGGGCACGTACCACCCACGGGAAGATCAGCAGCGGCGTCAGCCAGATCGCGGGGAGCGCGCGCTCGTTCGCCAGCGCGGCGCCGTTGGTCCCCAGCGACTTCCCGATCAGCAGCGGCGTGCCGGGAAGCCGGTCCAGCACCGGCGTGATCTGCCGGTGCACCCACGTCTCGATCACCGGCTCGCGATGATCCGGAAATCCTTCCGTCCACTCATGCCGGTGCACGGTCGCCCCGCGCCGCTCCGCCACATCCCCCGTATAGAGCAGCATCCCGGTCGTCGGTCCGTACCCGCCACCCGGCATCACCAGAGCATCCACCATGCGCGCGACTCTAGGCGATCCCGCGTTCCAGATCTCAAAGCCGAAAGCGAAGCCAAGACCACAACCGATCTCCCGCTTCCGGCGTGGTCCCGTCCCGCGCGCTCCCGCGGCCTCGGATCCGTGGCCGGTCACCACCGCCGCGGGCTGATCCCGCCGCCATCCTCATTTCGCACGGGCTCACGCCCAGGCTGTCGACGGGCCGGGGTCCTCAGGCGGCGGCGCCGGCGGCGAGACCGTGGGTGACGGACGGTGTCACGGGGATCTCGCGCAGGCCCCACGGGGAGCCGTAGGCGGTCAGCAGGTCGAGGAACGGGCGGGCGGGGAACGCTTCGGGGCCGAGGACGCCGGTGCCGGTCCAGGCGCCGGTGGCGAGCAGTTCGAGCGCGACGACCGGGTTGATCGCGGTCTGCCAGACGACGGCCTGACAGCCGTACTCGGACATGGACCACTCGTTGTCGACCACGTGGTAGAGGTAGACCTCGCGCGGGGCGCCGCGGAACGTGCCCCGGACCCAGGTGCCCGCGCACGTCTTGCCGCGCATGCGCGCGCCCAGCGTGGCCGGGTCCGGCAGTGCGGCCGCGACCACGTCGCGCGGGGAGACCGTGACCGGGCCGGACGGGCCGGGGACGATGATGCCCTCGGTACGGTCGAGGCCGATCTGGTGCAGCATCCGGAGCGTGCGGATGAAGTCCTCGCCCAGGCCGTACTTGAACGTCACCCGCCGGGCCGGCACCCACCGCGGGATGAGCAGCACCTCCTCGTGCTCCACGTTGACGCACTGCACCGGCCCGATGCCGTCGGGGAAGTCGAAGACCTCCGGCTCGCTGAACGGCGCGGTGGTGAACCAGCCGCGGCCGCGTTCCCACACGACGGGCGGGTTCAGGCACTCCTCGATGGTGGTCCAGATGTTGAACGAGGGCGCGAACTCGTGGCCGTCGACGGTCAGGTTGCCGCCGTCGCGCACGCCGATCTCGTCGATCTCGTCGAACAGCTCGTCCGCGGCGTGCCGGGCGAACACGTCGGACAGTCCCGGCTCGACCCCCATGCCGACCAGTGCGAGCCCGCCGTCCCGTGCCCACGCGCCGGCCTGGGCGAACTGGGCGTCGCCGAGCTTGACGCCGCACTGCGCGTACGGGCTGTCCGGGTGCGGCCGGGACAGCGACATCGCCATGTCCAGGTACGTGACGCCGGCGGTGCGCGCGGCCTCGAACAGCGGCATGACGAACCGTGGGTCGAGCGCGTTGAGCAGCACGTCCGCGCCGGTGCGCCGGATCAGCGCCGCGATCGCCGCGGGGTCGGCCGCGTCGACCCGCTCGGCGCGGAAGCGCACGTCGCCGGTCGCCGTGACCGCGGCCTGCGCACGTGCCAGGTCATAGTCGGCCACGACCATCTCATTGAAGAACCTTCGCCGGGCGGCGATCCGGGTGATCGCCGTGCCGACACCGCCTGCACCCATCAGCAGGACACGCATGGGGGAGAGACTCCAATCGAACTGGTGTCAATGTTGCGGGGCCCCGTAGCTGATCAAACGCGCCCGGCGCGCGTAAGGTCAACTGTGTTGGCATAAGAACCTGGAGGCGTGCGATGCCGAAAGTCGTGGTTCCGGAGGAGAAACGCCGTCGCCGGAGACCGACCCGCAGCGGCAAGGTGCTGTCCGAACAGATGATCGTCGATACCGCGCTGCGCCTGCTCCGCGAGCACGGCGCCGCCGGCCTGACCGCCCGCCGCCTCGGCCTCGCGCTCGACTGCGACCCCAGCACGCTCTACCGCTACTTCCGGGGCATGGACGAGCTGACGCTCGCGATCGGCGACACGCTCATCGGCCAGGCGCTGCAGGGCTGGGGCCCGACCGGCTCCTGGCGCGACGACCTGCGCACGCTCGGCCTGCGCATCCACGCGGCCTACGTGGCCCACCCGCAGGCCGCCGTGCTCACCACCAGCCGCGTCACCGGCCGCGCCAACGAACTGGCCGCGGACGAGGCCGTGCTGACCGTGCTGAGCGCGTCCGGCCTCCCGGTCCGCCAGGCCGTCGCCGTCTACCACGCGTTCATCGACCAGACGCTGGCCTTCGCGTCCCTCGACGCCGCCTCGCTCGCGCTCCCGAACGCCGCGCTGCTGGCCGAGGAGGAGGTCTGGCGCTCGACCTACTCCCGCCTCCCCTCCGCCACGCACCCGCACATCGCCGAGGCGGCACCGCTGCTGGCCACGCAGATGGTGTCGAGCGCGTTCCCCGCCGCGCTGGAGCTGCTGCTGGACGGCGTCGCCGCCCGCATGCACCCCCGGCCGAGCTGACCGACCACTCAGATCACCTTCATTTTCGAGCGCGCGAGTCCCGTCGTGCGCGCGTTGCGCGAGGCGCGTCCGGTGCCGCGCGCAACGGCGGTGACGGCGCGGCCGGGCTCGGGCGCAGGTGGCGCGGTGAGGGTGGACCGCGGTGCGGGAGGCGGGGCGGGGGTTGGCATGCTGTCGGGGTGATTGTGGGTGCGGTTGTCGGGCTGTGGGTTGGGGTGGGGGTGGCCGCGCTGCTGTGGACGCGGTCCTGGATGCGGTGGTTGCGGCTGCGGAGACGGCCGGTGCTGAAGTGCGATCAGCTGGCCTCCGTCAAGGAAGGGAGCCCGGTGACCGTGGGCGGGCGCACCGGGCCGGACAAGGGGCTGGTCGGGCCGTGGTCGCGGACGCCGTGCGTGTGGCACGGGGAGACGGTGCGGCGCGGGCACCGGGACGGCGGCGGGTACGTGGACTGGCGCACCGACGTCGCCAAGGGTGACGGGGACCGCGGGATCTACCACGGGGGTGTGCGCGTGGAGGTCGCGGAGGATCTGGCGCGGCAGGGGCTGTTCGTGATGCGGGCGCCGATGATCGCGCGGTCGCATCAGGACAACGGGCGGGAGCGGGACGGGCTGAAGCGGCCCTACTCCGTGGCGGAGGACGTCGTGCGGCCGGACGTGGCCACGATCGTCACCGGCACGCTGCTGATCGAGCCGGACGGCACGCGGCGGCTGATCCGGGGCGGGTGGGCCGACGGCACCGCCGAGGGCGATCCCGACGAGGTCCGGGGGCGCTTCTCGGCGTACCGCCGGCGGCTGTTGATCGTGGGTTTGATCCTGGTCGCGGCGGCCGGGCCGCTGACCACGCTGGTCGCGACCGGAACCCTTTAGGAGGGGCGCACCGGGAGGATCGCGCCGTCGTCGGCGAAGTGCAGCGCGTCGATGGCGGTCTCCCGGTGCGTGCCGTCGCCGCCGGGGATCCGGAAGCGGTGGTAGGCGATGTGCCACTCGTCGGTGCCGGGCACCCGGACGACCGAGTGGTGGCCGGTGCCGAGGATGCCGCGCGCCGCGTCCTTGGCCAGGACGACGCCGCGCCGGTCGCTCCACGGGCCGAGCGGACCGTCCGATGTGGCGTAGGCGACCTGGTAGTCCGCGCTGCGCGTGTCGTTCTCCGACCACATCAGGTAGTAGACGCCCTCCCGCTTGATCACGAACGGTGCCTCGTTGTACCCGTCCGGCGTGTGGACCAGCACCTTCGACGCGTCGAACGACACCATGTCGTCGTTGAGCGGCACCTGGTAGGCGGCGCCCTGTCCCCAGTACAGGTAGGCGCGCCCGTCGTCGTCCGTGAAGACCATCGGATCGATCATCTGCCCGGGGTACGCCCCGGCCGCGACCAGCGGCTCGCCGATCGCGTCCCGGAACGGGCCTGCGGGGGAGTCCGCCACCGCGACGCCGATGCTCTTCTCCGCGCAGAAGTACAGGTAGTAGCTGCCGTCGTGCTCGACCGCGGCCGGTGCCCACGCCTGTGTGCTGCCCCAGCTGACGTCCTCGAGGTCGAGGACCACGCCGTGGTCGGTCCAGCGGGACAGGTCCGTGGACGAGTAGGCGCGGAACCGCGTCCCGGACCAGCCGTCGAAGCCGTCCGTGGTCGGGTAGAGGTAGTAGGTGTCGCCGTACGCCACGAGGTGTGGATCGGCGGTGAGCCCGGGGAGGACGGGGTTAGGCATGATCGGGACTGTACGCGGTGATCAGCGCCGCGTACCCGGTCGCGGTCACCGGCAGCACGCGCCCTGGCCGATCTCCATGCGTCTATGGATGTTCCATCTATGACAACCCGGCAACAATGAGTGTTCAGGTCGTGACTCAGGGCGTCTGAATCGACCATGGTGGTTCGTGGACCACGGACCCCGGGGAGCGGCTCATGATCGACGACCGGATCGGCGCGCTGCTGGACGACGTACGGGCCGGCACGCCCGACGCGGCAGCACGACTGTGGAAGACCGCGGAGACGGAGGGCGGCCCGCTCATCTCACCCGGCCCCGGCGGCACGTCGCTCGTCACGTTCTGCTGGCGCGGCGAGGCCGGCACCGCCACCGTACGCTGGGGCGCCGAGGCCACGCTGGAACGCACGCCCGGCACCGACTTCTGGCACGCCACGGTCGCGCTCCCGTCGCGGCTGCGCACGCTCTACTACCTCAGCCACGGCGACGCCGCGGTCTCCCCGTACGACGACACCGGCGTCGGTGACACGCACGTCGACCCGCTCAACCCGCGCCCGTTCCTGTTCCCGCGCGACCCGTTCGACCCCACCGACCGCGACTGCTGGGCCTCGGTGCTCGAACTCCCGGACGCGCCACCCGAACCCTGGCTGACCGGCCCGCCCGTCCCGACCGGCACGCTCACCCCCGCGGACGTCGACAGCGCCGCGCTCAGCGGGCCGCGCCACATCACGGTCTACCGGCCGGCCGGCGTACCCACGCACGGCCTCGGCACGCTCGTCGTCTTCGACGGCCACCTCGTCCAGCACGTGCTGCGGCTCCCGACGCTGCTCGACCGGTTGATCGCGGCCGGACGCGTACCCCCGATGATCGTGCTCTTCGTGCACGTCGAGGACGCGGCCCGCGACGCCGAACTCGGCACCAACCCCGCCTACGCCGAGTTCGTCGCCCGCGAGCTGATCCCCTGGGCCCGCCACGAATTCGGCACCACGCCCGACCCGGCCCGCACCGGCCTGGCCGGCGTCTCGCTCGGCGGCCTCACCGCCACCCACGTCGCGTTCACCGCCCCCGACGTCTTCAGCCGCGTCCTGTCCCACTCCGGCAGCTACTGGCGCCCCGGCCCCGACGGCGAACCCGAGTGGCTGACCTCCCGCTTCGCCGCCCTCCCGCGCGCCGACCTGCGCCTCTACGTCGACGTCGGCGACCGCGAGACCATGCTCGGCCCCGCCGGCGCCCCACCCCAGCTCGACGTCAATCGCCGCTTCCGCGACGTCCTCCACGCCCGCGGCTACCCCCTCTCCTACCGCGAATACCTGGGCGGCCACGACTACGTCAACTGGCGCCGCCTCTTCCCCGACGCGCTGACCGGCCTGTTCGGCCTTTAAGGGCATATTTCCCGCTTCCGGCGTGGTCACCGTCCGCGAGCTCCCGCGGCCGCGGATCCGTGGGTGGCCACCCGGCTGCCGGACGCCCGGTGGTCCCGGTCGTCGCTGACGCTCCTCCCTGGCAACCGCCCGGGACCGCCACGCGCCGGGGTGGGCGCGGTTGCGGGTCACACGCCTTTCAGAAGCGCCATCCGGGCGGCGAAGAGCGCCTCCGTCGTGCGTAGCAGGTGTTCCGCGCCGCGGCCGAACGTCTCCGGCATCTCCTCGTCTCCGGCGGGGTCGAGCGAGAGGCGCACGCACCAGTTCGCCTCGATCGTCAGGTGGTGGAGCGCCGAGGACAGCATGGTGCTGACCTCCGCCACCGGTGGTGCGGGGAAGTGCGCCGCGGCCTCCACCGTCTGCAACTGATGGCGGCACGCGGCGAGGACCCGGGCCGGATCGTGGGTGCGCGCTGCCTCGACGAACTCCGCGTTCGCCCAGACGACGTCGTCCAGTCGGCTGCTTCCGCCACCGCTGGACCAGACGGACAACGCCTGGTTCCGATCCATCACCGGTGGCGGACCGGGCGGCGGCTGGATCGGGGCGCCGCTCAGCGAGGCCGGGCACCAGACGATGGTGGCGACGGACGCGGCACACAGCACCAGCATCGCCGGGACCAGCGGATTCCGTCGCCGGGCGGCGCCGGACCCGGTTTCCCGGACACCGCGTTCCGCGGTCGGGCGGCGGGCGGGGACCGCTATGGCGAGGACCGCCGCGATGATGCCGGTGGTGGCCAGGATCTGCAGCGGCCGCCGGGCCAGGATGCTGTCGACCTGGCCGCCGTGCCAGTGCGCCAGCCACATGGTGAGCGTGACCGCGCTGCCGAGTACCCAGGTGCCGCACGCGGCCGCGACCCAGCCGTGCCGTCGGCGCAGGACCGCCGAGAGGACCAGTTGCGCCGTCACCGCCGCCGTGAGTTCCCAGGCGGACAGGACGATCGCGCGCTCCGGACCGCCGCCGGGGACCAGCAGACGGAACACGGGCAGGGCCGCCAGCCAGACCACCAGCGCGAACCCGGCGCCGGTCGTTGCCGCCCGGACCACCGGCCCGGACCGCGGAGCGAGCAGGAGCGGCACGAGCCAGAGCGCGGCGAGCGCGGCCGCGGTGACCGGCGGCGCCGGATGGAGGTTGCCGAGCAGCGCGAGGACGGCCGCCTGCACGACCGGGCGGTCCACCGGGCGCCCATAACGAGCGGCGTGATCGAGATAGGGCCGCAGCACCTCCGTCCAGTTGACGTCCGCGCTGGCATACGTGTCGACGTGCCCGAAAAGCCCGATGCAGAGCAGCCCGAGTACGCCCGCGAACAGCAGGCCACGGCCGGTGCTGACGTGTGGGCCCAGCAGAAGGGCGCAGCGTCCGGCCCACGCGCACACCAGGAGCATCAGCGTCGGGGCGAATGCCAGAGCCGCGGTCCGCAGCACGCCGAGCGACGTCACCGCCACCGGCACCTGTTCCAGCGCCACCAGGTCACCGACCGCGATGCCGGCGCCGAGCGCGAGTCCGGGTGCGGCGAAAAGCATCCGTGCCCGGCCCCCGGCCCGCCGGAACGCGGCGCCGCGCCACGCGATCACGCCGACCGGCAGCGCGAAGAGCACGCCCCACACCACTCGCATGACGTCGAAGGAGCCGTTGTCCGCGTGGTACCACCCGACCATGCGCAGGACCGACAGCAGGTGCTGGTATCCCACCTGGAGCGCGAGTCCGGTGGCGAACGCCTCCAGCGCGCCCGGCCGCAGCAGCGATGCGGGCTCGCGGAGCGCGGCCCGGCGGGCGGCCGCGGTGGGGTGGGTGGCGATCCAGCGCAGGATCCGGCGGTGCGGACGCCCCGACGCCAGCGACCGATACGGGTCGTCGCTGCCGGTCCAGCGGGCGACCAGCGCGTCAGCCTCCCGCTCCCGGCTGCGCAGGACCGCGTTGCGGACCAGCAGGATCAGCGCGGCCAGCACCAGTACGCCGCCGTAGAGCCGGGCGTTGAACCAGCTCAGCGGGTTGAAGTGCGACCACAGCGGGATCTTCGGGTAGAACCGGGCCGGGGGTAGGAGCGGGATCAGGACCCACGGCAGCACCGCGACCGCGACGCACGCGCGCCACACCGCGATCGTGAGGTACGTGAGCGGGATGTCGCCGGTCCGGACGTGCGCCAGCTCGTGCAGGACGATCGCGTCGAACCCGGCACGATCCTGGTGGAAGAGCGCGATCAGCCCGGCGTCGAGGCAGACCCGGGGCCGCCGGCGCGTGCCGAACGCGACCCCACCGGCACGCGGCCCGGTCAGATCCAGGTAGAACTCGGGCCTTCGCCGCAGTCCGGCGACGACGGTCGCGTCCTGTAGCGGCTCGCGGAGCATCTCCCACACCTCGGGCCGGTCCTCGATCCGGCACAGGCGGGATCGGCGGATCCGCCACCAGGGGGACAGCAGATAGACGAGCGCGGCGACCGTCGACAGCACCAGCAGCCCGGCGGCGATCCACACGACCGTGGGGAGGAGGAGCCCGGACACACAGGCCCGGTAGACCGCCCATTTGCCCGCGTCCGGATCGGGGACCCCACTGGTCGTCGGATACAGATTCGCCCGGACGTTGCAGGCGCTGGAGCGGCTGACAATGCCGGAGAATCCGCCGTTGGACACGTAGGCGTAGACGAACGCGGTGACGGACACCGCCAGCACGACCAGCGTGGCGAACCGCAGGCTCGTCCCGGACGGCGCCCGGGGCGGCGCGACGGTTGACAGCGCCGGCGCGGCGGCGGTCATCGGCGGCGGTCGAGCAGCAGGTGGACGACCTGGGCGCACTTGTCGGCCAGGGCGGCGTCGCCGGTCTGTTCCCGGACGAGCGCGCGGGTGCCGGCCACGGCCGCGTCCCGTGCCTCGTCGGTGATCTCGCCGGGTACCGGCTTCGCGCGGCGGAGGCCCTTGACGGCGCGGGCCACCCGGCGCAGCGCGTAACCGGCCGCCTCGCCGAGCAGGTGCTCGTAGACGACGGTGGCGGCGGCCAGCGCGATCGGCGTGACCACCAGGATCTGGGTGTCGATGCCGGAGCCGAGCGTGGCGCCGGAGCGGACGCGGGAGTTGAGCACCCGGCCGGGGTCGCGCAGGAAGCCCTCGCCGAGTACGGCGAATCCGGGCAGTTCGGCCGGGGCGACCTCGCCCACGATCTCCCGTGCGAGGTCCAGGACGAACTCCTGGGCCGTGGTCGTTCCGGTCACCGTTGGCCACCCGCTCTCCGCCTCGGCGGCGACGGTCACCACCAGTGCGTTCAACGAGGGATCGGCGCCGGACGGAGATCAACCGTTCAGCCGATCCCGGCCGGAACCGCCGCGCTCCCGGCGTACCCCCGTGTGGTGGTGATCGTGAATTCAGGCCGTTGAGGTGGCCGGCTCCGCGGCGCGACCGTCCTGCGCCGGCGTCAGCAGACCGTGCAGGGACAGCGCGATCACGGACGCGACCAGGCAGCCGGTGACGGTCAGCCCGACCCGGAGCGTGCCGCCGCCCGCGCCGATCAGCGGGCCGGCCGTGACCGGGCCGAGGGCGGAGACGAACACGCCGATCAGGACGCGCCGGGCTTCCGGCCGCGCGGGTAGCGCGGCACGCAGTGCTTGCACCATGCAGGTGGTCTCGCCGTCATGCACAGTGGATGGTTAATGCGCAATACGCTGTCGCCTATTCGACTTTCCGCCGGTCCTTTTACTCGATTGTGGAGGCGGTCGCCGCAGTGTCGAATCGATGACGTCACCACTCACTGGTTCTGTGCGGCCCGTCTCCCGGCCGCACTGAAGGGGGGAACCGTGCGCGCCAGACTCATCGCCCTGCTCGCCTGCCTGCTGATAGCGGTGTTGCTTCCCGTGCCGCCCGCACAGGCGGCGCCACCTGCGAACTTCCTGACCTCGCTGGTGGTCGGATCCGGGCTGGACGGGCCCAGCGGGTTCGAGATCGCGCCGGACGGGCGCATCTTCGTGCTGGAGCGGGCCGGCAAGGTGAAAATCGTCAAGAACGGGCGGCTGCTGGCGACTCCGTTCGCGGATCTGCCCTCCGAGCCGAGCGGTGACCGCGGCCTGATAGGCATCGCCTTCGACCCGGAATTCGGCGTCTCGAACCATTACGTCTACTTCTATTACACCGGCCTCGACCTGCGTAACCGGCTGGTCCGCTTCAACGCCTCCGGCGACGTCGGCACGGAGGGGCCGTTCACCATCTTCCAGACGCAGTCGCTGTCGCAGCAGCTGCACGTGGGCGGCAGCATCCGGTTCGGCCCGGACGGGAAGATGTACTTCGCGGTCGGCGACAACGGCTACCCGGCCAACGCGCAGGACCTGACGAACCCGCACGGCAAGATCCTGCGGATCAACCGGGACGGCACGATCCCCGCGGACAACCCGTTCTACGGCCAGGCCGGCAAGGAACAGGCGATCTGGGCGTACGGGTTCCGCAACCCGTGGCGGTTCCAGTTCGACCGGGCGACCGGCTTCCTCTACGGCGGCGACGTCGGCAACTACACCTGGGAGGAGGTCAACCGGATCGTCAAGGGCGGCAACTACGGCTGGCCGATCCAGGAGGGCGTCTGCACCACCGGCTGCGCCGGATACACCAACCCCATCCACGCGTACGACCACGCGGGCGAGAGCGCGGCCGTGACCGGCGGCCCGGTCTACCGCGGAGAGGACTTCCCCGCGGCCTACAAGGGCAGCCTGTTCTTCGGCGACTACGCGAAGGGCTTCATCCGGCGCGCGGAACTGAACGCGGCCGGGAACGTCACGCGCGTCTCCGACTTCGACGCGAACGCGGGCTCGGTCGTCGACATCAAGGAGGCACCGGACGGTTCGCTGTACTACGTCACCTACTTCCCGGGGCGGCTCTACCGGATCTCCTACGAGCTGGGCAACCACTCGCCGTCCGCCAGCGCCACCTCGGACGTGACCAAGGGCCAGAACCCGCTGACGGTACGGTTCGACGGCTCCGCCAGCACCGACCCGGACGGGGACCCGCTCACCTACGCCTGGGACTTCGGCGACGGCACCACCGGCACCGGCGTCAAGCCGGTCAAGACCTACAACCGGGTCGGCGTCTTCACCGTCTCGCTGACCGTCAGCGACGGGCAGGGCCACAGCTCACAGGCGATCCCGATCGTCATCCAGGTCGGGATCCCGCCGACCGTGACCGTGGCGGTCCCGGCAGACGAGTCGACCTATCGGGCCGGGGACACGATCACGTACAACGCGTTCGCGATCGACGGCGCCGGATTCGACCTCGACGACAAGGACATCAAGACCACGGTGCTGCTGCATCACGGCACGCACACGCACCCGTTCGCCGGGCCGCTGACCGGGCGCGCGGGCTCGTTCACCATCCCGGTCACCGGTGAGTCGGCCGCGGACACCTGGTACGGGATCACGGTCACCGCCACCGACTCCAGCGGGCTGAGCACGTCCAAGACGGTCGAGATCCGGCCGATCACGGCGCCGATCACGGTCACCACGGACCCGCCGGGCCTGACCGCGCACCTCGACGGCATCCCGATCAGCACGCCGCACCAGGTCCGCGGCGTGTCCGGGTTCCACCGGGAGATCTACGCGCCGCCGACCGCGACCGCGTCCGACGGCCGGGTCTACCACTTCACCGGCTGGTCCGACGGCGGCGGCATCCGGCACACCGTCACCACGCCGGACACGGCCACCACGTACACCGCGAAGTACGAACTGTCGCCGAACTGGACGGCCACGTACTTCAACAACACCACGCTGTCCGGCACGCCGGTGCTGACCCGCGCGGAACGGACCCTGGACTACATGTGGGGGCTCGGCGGCCCCGGCGGCGGTGTGTGGACGGACAACTTCTCCGCGCGATGGACGAAACGGCAGTACTTCGCGGCCGGCCGGTACCGCTTCACCACGATCTCGGACGACGGCGTGCGCCTCTACGTCGACCGGAAACTCGTGATCGACAGCTGGGTGGCACAGTCCGGCAGCGCGCACGAGTGGGTCGGCGACCTGGGCGCGGGCAACCACACGATCACCATGGAGTACTACGAGGGCGGCAACGACGCCGTGGCCAAGCTCGCCTGGTCGGCCACCACCGACCAGTCCCACGAGCGGTTCACGGCCGAGTACTGGAACACGCCCGGCGCCGGCAGCGCACCCGCGATCCCGCGCACACCACCCGGCGTGACCCGCGCGGAGGACACGGTCGACCACAGCTGGGGCACCGGCTCACCGGACCCGGCGATCACGCCGGAGCACTTCGTGGCCCGGTGGACACGGCGGATCAGCCTCACCCCGGGGGAGTACGAGTTCAGCACGACCGCGGACGACGGCGTGCGGCTCTACGTCGACGGTGTGCGGCTGATCGACGCGTGGGCGGACAGCGGCGCGACCACGCGTACGGCGAGGACCGTGCTGGGCGGCGGGCCGCACACGATCGTCATGGAGTACTACGAGAACTGCTGCGACGCGGTGGCGAAACTGTCCTGGCGGCAGACCGCGGACGCGGTGGACCCGCCGAACTGGCAGGCGTCCTACTGGAATTCGGCCACTCCGGTCGTACCCGCGAGGGCTCCTGACCTTGCTCGTGCGGAACCGGCCATCAACCATGCGTGGGGCGCCGGCTCCCCCGGAACCGGCATCAACGCGGACAAGTTCGTCGCCCGGTGGACGCGCACCGACACACTGCCCGCCGGCGTCTACCGCTTCAGCGGCGCCGGCGACGACGGCATCCGGGTCTTCGTGGACGGCGCGCCGATCGTGGACCGCTGGTTCGACCAGAACGCCACGTTCAGCACGGACCGGCTGCTGCTCGCCGGCGCCCACGAGATCCGCGTCGAATACTACGAGAACGGCGTGGACGCGACGGCCCGATTCGCCTACCAGCGGGTCGCGGACGCCGGGCCGTCGGACATGTGGGCCGGCGAGTACTTCGCCAACGTCAGCCTCTCCGGCACCCCGCTGGTCACCCGCGACACCGCCGAGATCGACTTCGACTGGGGCGCCGGCTCCCCCGACCCGAAGATCCCGGTCGACAATTTCTCCGCCCGCTGGACCAAGGTGGGTGACTACGCGGCGGGGACATATCGGATGTCGGCGACGGCGGACGACGGCATTCGGGTACGCGTCGACGGGCGGCTGGTCATCGACGCCTGGCGTGACCAGGGCCCGACGACGTTCACGGCGGATGTGGCGCTGACGGCGGGGGAGCACACGGTGGTGGTGGAGTACTACGAGCACGGGGTGGGGGCACTGGCAAGGTTCAGACAGACCCTCATCTAGCAGGTCGCTCAACAGGGGACATCGGTATCGCGCCGGTGTCCCCTGTCATGTGCGCGAGGGCCGATCGAGACCTTCCTGGAGCTCGCGGCTGTACTGAAGTTCGTAGCGCCTCAGGATCGGGTCGATGTCCTCGGTGGCGTCGGCCGCGAACGCGGTGAAGACACGCTCGTAGAAGTCGATGTCCTCGGCTCCGCGGGAGACCAGCCCGGTGTTGTAGACGTCGACGAGCAGGAGGTCGTTGTCGAAGAGCATGAAACTGTGCAGCGGAGGGATCTTGGTGATGGCATCGTCCGCGATGATCGCGATCGTGACGTTCGGCCGGGCCGCTTGCGTGCGGAGGTGGCTGATCTGCGCCAGCATCTCCGCGGGCAGTTGTTCCGGTGGGCACACGCGCTGACGCAGCGCGTTTTCGGTCAGCACGAAATGCAACCGTTTATCCGGCGTGGCCAGCATCTCCTGGCGCTTGAGCCGCGCGGAGACGGCGGCCAGGACGGGCTTGTCAATCGTCTGCTCGCGGGTCGTCCGGATCAGGCTCTGGAAGGCGAGCAGGACGGCCTTGGCATATCCGCTTGTCTGCAGCAGTCCGGGAATGATGGTCGGCGTGAACTCCCGCACCGTGACGGCGTTCGTCTCCCAGTCTCCGACCGCGTTCTGGCGAGTGGCCAGGTTGAGTGGTGCCGGCCGCCAGTCGGTGATCCGGTTCTGCGCCTCCGCTGAGCGCTGAGCCAGGTCCAGGGCCAACTCGTGGCTCGCACCCAGTGCGCGAGCGATCTTCTCGATGTCCCGGGGATCCGGTGCGGCCTGGCCGCGCTCGATGCGGGATATCTTCGGCTGGCTCATGCCCACGAGCGCGGCGAGTTCCGTGCCGGAGAGGCCGCGCTGTTTGCGCAGGCGGGCGAGGGTGACGCCGGGTGGCTCGTCAGGGGCGGGAGGTGCACTGTCGGTTGCAGACATGATGCTCCTCCCGCCGCTGTGTGCTGACTTCGCTTGATCAGGAAAGCTTACGGAGCGCCTCGGCTAACAGATGGGACGGGATCTCGACGAGCATCTCGCCCTCCGGCACGTCGATGCCGGTGGACGCGGTAGGAACGATGTATCCCTGGACGACGATGTTGCCCGGAGTGCCCTCGTAGACGGTTGGGCAGGAGCTGGTCCCGCACTGCGTGGCGGCCAGTACTCGCAGGGGACCACGAGGCAGCGCTTCGTCGGAAGCGGGGAAGAGTGCCTCACCGATGTTCTTAGTCACGGGTGTATACCTTCATTCATCCTACATGGATAATCAAGGTCGACACGCCATCATCTGCGACATCGCTGCGTGCCGCCTCGCTGATCATCTCGAACCTAGCAGTGTATTCGGGTTCATGTTCGTAGTCTGCATACCCCCTTACTTATTCACGGCCGGTGAATAACACTCAGAGTTGCCGAAGCAAATCGATGAGTAGGGGTGAGCTCATGATCATTTACTCGGTACCGGAACCGGTGCTGACGGCAGCGGCCCTGCCGTTGCCCGAACATCCGGCGCTGTACCTGGCCGTCGCCGGCTTCTGTCTGATCGCCGCGTTGAGGTCGCTGCGGCAGGCGCTGGAGCCGATCGGGGTGGTTGTCGAGACGGTGAAAGCGACGATCGTGGTCGCGTTCTCGATCAGTGTTGCGCTGATCTTCCTGCTGGCCGCCGCGCTCAGCGGCTGACTGCCCGACCCGGGGGAGACGATGTCGACGTTCGTGGCGTTCGTCGTGGTGGCGATCGTGGTGGTGTTCTTTCTGGTGGTGGAGCTGGTCGTCGCGACGATTCCGCTGCTGATCGTGGTCACGCTGGTGCCGCCGGGGGAGCGGCGCGAGCTGGCCGAGGTGCTGGCAGCCGCCGATCACGGGCGGCGCCTGCGGGTCTGGCCGGCGCTCCGGGCCGCCGTCGCCGCACGCAGACTGCACTGACTCGCGGGTGACTGCACGGCCGTCACCGCCCGCGGACCGCGCTGCTGTGCCGAAAGGGCCCGCGCGGTCCTGCGGAAATGGGATGCCTGCCGCTCACCGGCGCGGCTATCCTGCCCGGGACATGGACATCAGACGTACCAGCAAACGCATCTCATCGGTTCTCCGGCATCGGCCGGACAGCGTCGGCATCACCCTCGCTCCGGACGGATGGGTTCCCGTTCCGACGCTGCTCGCGGCCCTGCACCTCACCCGCGAGCAACTCGGCCGCGTCGTCGCCGAGAACGACAAGCAGCGGTTCACCATCGAGCGGACGCCGGACGGGGAGCGGATCCGCGCCAACCAGGGCCACTCCGTCACCGTCGACCTGGGCTATGAGCCGCAGGATCCGCCGGGCACGCTCTTCCACGGCACGGCCGACCGGAACCTCGCCGCGATCCGCGAACAGGGCCTGGTCAAGGGCCGCCGGCACCACGTGCACCTCTCCCCGGACCCGGACACCGCCCGCACGGTCGGCGGCCGCCACGTACGGCCGGTCGTGCTCACGATCGACGCGGGCCGGATGGCGCGCGACGGCCACACCTTCTTCCGCAGCGCGAACGGCGTCTGGCTGATCGACGCGGTCCCGCCGCAGTACGTTACCGGCTGAAGACCGCAGCGCAGCAAGCGATCACCGCTGCCTAGACTGTGTTGATGAGCGCCATATCCGCGGAGTTCACGGATCCCCGGATCGTGGCGTTGCACGACGCGCGGCACCCCCAGCCGCCGCAGCATCCGTTCTACGTCGACGTGGCGGCGCAGCTGCCGGCGGTGTCGGTCGCGGATGTCGGGACCGGCACCGGGCGGCTCGCGGCGGAGCTGGCCCGGCGCGGCCATCGGGTCACGGCGGTCGACCCCTCCCGCGCGATGCTGGACGTGGCCCGGCGGCATCCGATCGGCGCGCTGATCACCTGGATCCACGGTGACGCGCGCGATCTCCCGGCGGCCGCGTTCGAGCTGGTGGTGCTCTCCGGCGGCGTGGTCTCCGAGATCGTCGACGACCGGGAGCTGATCGCCACGTTCGCGGCGGCCCGGCGTGCGCTGCGGCCGGGTGGGCGGTTCGCGTTCGACGCCCGCCGGTTCGGGGCCCGGGACTGGACCACCTGGACGCGCGCCCGGTCGTACCAGGAGCTTCCCGCGGGTGCGGCCGCCTGGCGGGACAATCCACGCGTGTCCGGCGACCGGGTCCGCTACCGGGCCGGCTACCGGCTCGCGGACGGCACCGAGATCGAACTGGAGCGGGAGATCCGGTTGCGCTCCGACGCCTGGTACGCCAGCGTGCTCGAAGAAACCGGTTTCCGTGTCGACCCGACCGACGACGACGGGCCCGGCCTGGTGGTGCTCGCCACCGCCGGCCCGCCGCGCCGCGCCTCCGCGCTGCGCTTCGACCCCCGCCCGGACCGGCTGTGGGCCGTCGTCGACGACGGTGCCGGCCGCCCGGCCAGCGTCCCGATGCCGGACGACTCGCTGGAGATGATCGCCCGCCTGCGCCGGATGGGCGTCGCGCTCGACCAGATCGTCACGGCCGCGCAGGCCGCGGGCCTGGACTGGGACCCGGCCGGCGAGGTCCGCGCCCGCTCCGAGGCCGGCATGGACGAGTGGCGCCGCCGTGACCGTGAGGAACGCGAACGCCGCAAACAGGCCTTCCGTGACCGAATGGCCCCACCGGCCGCCTCCGCGTGACTCGGCGCCTCCCCGGACCGCGGCCCTGACACTCGCGCGATGAGTGGCCCGCCGCTCGTAACGCGAAGACCAAGATCCTGACCATGTTCCCGCCACCACGCCGGAAGCGGGAAATGGTCTGATCTTGTCTTTGAGGTGGTTACTTCGCGAGGCTGCGGGCGATGACCAGGCGTTGGATCTGGTTGGTGCCCTCGACGATCTGGAGGAGCTTGGCCTCGCGGAACCAGCGTTCGACCGGGTGGTCGGTGACGTAGCCGGCGCCGCCGAGGACCTGGACGGCGTCGGTGGTGACGCGCATGGCGGTGTCGGTGGCGAAGAGTTTGGCCTGGGCGGCCTCGATGCGGAACGGGAGGCCGGCGTCGCGGAGGCGGGCGGCGCTGTAGAGGAGCGCGCGGGAGGCGGCGATGCCGGTGGCGGCGTCCGCGAGCATGAAGCCGATGCCCTGGAAGTCGACGATGCGCGAGCCGAATTGCGTGCGTTCGCGAGCGTAGGCCACGGCGTAGTCGAGCGCGGCCTGGGCGAGTCCGACCGCGCAGGCGGCGATGCCGAGGCGGCCGGCGTCGAGCGCGGACATGGCGATGTGGAAGCCCTGGCCCTCGGCGCCGATCAGGCGGTCGGCGGGGACGTGCGCGTCCTCCAGCACCACCTGTGCGGGTGCGCCGGCGTGCAGGCCCATCAGGCGTTCGCGCGGCTGCGGCGTGAGGCCGGGGGTGGTGGCGTCGAGCAGCAGGCAGGAGATGCCGTCGCGGCCGGGGCCGCCGGTACGCGCGAAGACCGTGTAGAAGTCGGCGCTGCCCGCGTGCGTGATCCACGCCTTGGTGCCGTTGAGCACGTATCCGGAATCGTCCCGGTCGGCGCGGGTGGCGAGCGCGGCCGCGTCGGAGCCGCCGGCCGGTTCGGAGAGGCAGTACGCGCCGAGGCGTTCGCCGCCGATCAGATCCGGGACCAGCTTCTGGACCGTGTCGTCGCCGAACACGGCCGCGGGGTAGGCGGAGAGCGTGTGCACGCTGACCGCTTCGGCGACGGTCAGCCAGCGGTAGGCGAGGCGTTCCAGCACGCGCAGGTACACCTCGTACGGCTGGTCGGCGCCGCCGAGCGCGGCGGGGTAGGGGAGTCCGAGCAGGCCGGCGCGGCCGAGCGTCCGGACGATCTCCCGGGGGAACTCGCCGCGTGCCTCGTGGGCGGCGGCGGTCTCCGGGGTGAGTTCGCCTTCGGCGATCTCTTCGACGAGGCCGAGCAGGTCGCGGGCCTCATCCGAGGGCGGGATCCACATGCGGCTCAGGTTAACGCTCGTTAGGCGGTACGTGCGAGTAACGTCTGCAGACCATGGATTACGTGCGGCTCGGTGCCACCGGACTGAAGGTTTCCCGGATCTGTCTCGGCATGATGACCTACGGCTCGCCCACGTGGCGGGAGTGGGTGCTGGACGGCGACGCGGCCAAGCCGATCGTGCGCCGCGCGGTCGAGCTGGGCGTGACGTTCTTCGACACCGCGGACATGTATTCCCTGGGCGGCAGCGAGGAGGTCACCGGCCGGCTGCTGCGCGCGTTCTTCCACGGCCGGGAGGACTACGTGCTGGCCACGAAGGTCTTCCACGTGATGGGCGACGGGCCGAACGACCGTGGCCTGTCCCGCAAGCACATCATGTCCTCGATCGACGACTCGCTGCGGCGGCTCGGCACCGACTACGTGGATCTCTACCAGATCCACCGGTGGGACTACGACACGCCGATCGAGGAGACGATGGAGGCGCTGCACGACGTGGTGCGCGCCGGCAAGGCCCGCTACCTCGGCGCGTCCAGCATGTTCGCCTGGCAGTTCGCGAAGGCGCAGCACGTGGCGCAGCGCAACGGGTGGACGCCGTTCGTGTCGATGCAGCCGCAGTACAACCTGGTCTACCGCGAGGAGGAGCGGGAGATGCTGCCGTTCTGCGCGGACTCCGGCGTCGGCGTGATCCCGTGGAGCCCGCTCGCGCGCGGCCTGCTGACCGGGTCGCGGACCCGGGAGGGGTCGCACACCACGCGTGCGCGTACCGATGCGATCGCCCGTGATCTCTACACGGACGACGATCTCGCGGTGGCGGAGGAGGTGCGGCGGATCGCGGACGCGCGCGGTCTGCCCGCGGCGCAGGTGGCGCTGGCGTGGGTGCTGTCCCGGCCGGTGGTGACCGCGCCGATCGTGGGCGCGTCCAAGGTCGGGCACATCGAGGACGCGGTGTCGGCGGTGTCGGTGACGCTGTCCGACGAGGAGATCAAGGCACTCGAGGAGCCGTACCGGCCGCACGTGGTCACTGACCACTCGTAAGCTCAGCGTCACTGACCACTCGTGAATCCTGCGAAAGTCCCGGACAAACGCGAATAAAGCGACAAAATGAACCGGTGACCGGATCTCATCGCTCGCCGGGACGGCATCACCAGGTTCAGCCCGCGGGGAACGCGCGCTGGCGCTGGCTCGTCGGCATGGGGGCGGTGATCGCGCTCGGTGCGCTCGGCGTGCACCAGGTCATGGCGGACGAGTCGGACCCGGTGCCGCCGGTCGAGGAGTTCACCAGCCGGATCGCCGGGATGAGCACGCTCGACGCGCTCCCGGCCGGGCTGCCGAGCTGGGAGCCGCAGCGGAAGATCGCGCCGAACGGGTTGAAGGTCGCGGCGCAGGCGATGGGCGAGCAGTTCCTGCTGCACACGAAGTCGGGCGACAAGACCTTCCTGCCCGGGGTGAACCTGGGGTCGACGACGCCGGGCCACCAGCCGGGCGAGCTGGCGATCACGGCGGAGGACTACCGCGCGTGGTTCGCCGCCATGGACCACCTCGGCATCCGCGTCGTCCGGATCTACACGATCCACCCGCCCGCGTTCTACCAGGAATTGGCTGCACACAACCGCAAATATCCCGAAAAATCGCTCTATCTGGTGCAAGGCGTGTACCTGCCGGACGAGTCGTATGTGCAGAAGGGCGACCTGTACGACAACGCCGTGACCACCGCGTTCATCCGCGAGCTGAAGGACGCGTCCGCCGCGGTCTCCGGCACGCTCGACCGTGAGCCACAGCCCGGTCGCGCGTCGGGGGAGTGGAGCGCGGACGTGAGCCCTTGGCTGGCCGCCTGGATCATCGGCGTCGAGTGGGATCCGACCGGCACCCACGCCTCGGACGAGAAGAACAGGGACCGACCGGCCTTCGCGGGTACGTACTTCCGCAGCGAACCGGACGCCTCGCCGACCGAGCGCTGGCTGGCGACCCGGATGGACAACCTGGCGTCCGCCGAGGCCGCACGCGGCCGGAGCGCGCCGATCGCGTTCGTGA
The DNA here is from genome assembly GCF_000717135.1 of Catenuloplanes japonicus. Lineage (GTDB taxonomy): Bacteria > Actinomycetota > Actinomycetes > Mycobacteriales > Micromonosporaceae > Catenuloplanes > Catenuloplanes japonicus. The sequence goes on along the minus strand of NZ_JNXY01000029.1, from coordinate 49,471 downwards.
ACTGGCCGACCACCGACCCGCTGCGGCATCCCGAGGAGCCGCTGCCGCAGGAGGACCTGGCCGGCGTGGACGCCAACAAGATCAAAGCCACAGAAGCCTGGCCAGGGGGTACGTTCGCGAGCTACCACGCGTACCCCTATTATCCGGATTTTCAGCGACATGACCCGTCGCTGCAGAAGGCCATCTTCAATGGACGCCCGGACCCCTACGCGGGCTATCTGACCGCGCTGCGCCGTCACCACGCGGGCATGCCGGTGATGGTCACGGAGTTCGGCGTGCCGTCCAGCCTCGGCACCGCGCACGCCGGCCCGCTCGGCCGCGGCCAGGGCGACCACAGCGAACGCGAGGCGATGGGCATCGACGCGGACCTGCTGCGCGTCATCCGCGGCACCGGGATGGCCGGCGGTTTCCTGTTCGGCTGGACCGACGAGTGGTTCAAGTTCACCTGGAACACGATCGCCCACCAGCTCCCCGCGGACCGCCGGCAGCTCTGGCACGACCCGCTCACCAACGAGCAGCACTTCGGCATCATCGCCACCGACGCGAGCGGCCCGCCCGAGGGCTGGCCGCAGCAGGTGCTCGACACGCCCGAGTCGTCGATCGCCACGCACGCGGTCGCCGCCGTCAACGAGTCCTACCTCGAACTGGGCTTCAAACTGGCGAAGCCGGCACCGAAGGCGCTCACGCTCGGCCTGGACGTGCTCCCGGACGTGGTCGGCCCGCCGCCGCCCGGCTCCACCGACGAGGGCGCGGACCTGGCCGTCCAGCTCGACCTGGAGCAGAAGACCGGCCAGGTGTGGGTCCGCGAGAAGCTCGACCCGATGCCGCTGGACTACCAACTCCCCGACGGTCTGCGCCCGGCCCCGGTCAACGGCTGGCAGCGCTACCAGCAGATCATCAACCGGGACCTGACCGTGCCGTCCAGCGGCCGCGAGCTGCCCGCCGAACTGTTCGACGCCGGCGCGATCGACGCGGGCGTCTGGGACCCGACCGCACAGAACGCGGACGACCGGAACCTCTGGCGGATCACCGACGACGGCACGCTGACCATGCGCATCCCGTGGGCGTTCGCCGGCTTCGCCGACCCCTCCTCGCTGCAGGTGCTGGTCCCGGACGGGAACGTGGCGACCACGCGTACCGCCACCGGCGTCCGCGTCCGGCTGGCAGCGGAGGGCAAGCTGGAGCCGCTCGACGAGGTCGCCTGGGAGCCGTGGAACCGCGTCTACTACACCGAGCGCCTCAAGGCGGGCGCGTCCGTGCTGCGCGACGCGCTCCTCGAGACCGGCGGCGGCGCGATGCCCGCCCCGTCGTCCTCGCCCGTCCCGTCCGTGACCGCCGCACCGGTCGGCGACAGTGTCGGGTAAGTTTTCCGATGTGGAAGAGATCGACCGGGCGATCGTGACGGCGCTGACCGCGGACGGGCGGCTGTCGTACACGGACCTCGCGGAACGCGTCGGCTTGTCGGTGTCGGCCGTGCACCAGCGCGTGCGCCGCCTCGAGCAGCGCGGCGTCATCAAGGGCTACACCGCCCGCGTCTCCTACGAGGCGCTGGACCTGCAGCTCACCGCGTTCGTGGCGATCCGCCCGTTCGACCCGTCCCAGCCGGACGACGCCCCGGACAAGCTCGCGCACCTGTCGGAGATCGAGAGCTGCTACTCCGTCGCCGGCGAGGACTTCTACATGCTGCTGGTCCGGGTGGCGAGCCCCGGCGAGCTGGAGCGCCTGCTCCAGCAGATCCGCACCGCCGCCAACGTGACCACTCGGACCACGGTGGTGCTCTCCACGCCGTACGAGGGCCGTCCCCCCGCCGTCAGCGCGAGTTCCACTCCAGAATGACCGGCCGGCCGTGCTCGAACCCGAGCCGGCACATCGTCGCCGTGTCCAGCCTCAGCCGCCCGCCCACGCGCACCGGCTCCTCGATCCACCGCGCCCCGACGACGCGCAGCGCATGCCCGTGCGCGACCAGGGCCACGTCGCCGTGCTCAAGGTGCTCCTTCGCCTTCGTCAGTACGCGGTCGATGCGCGCCCCGATCTGATCCGGCGTTTCGCCGCCGGGCACCCCGTCGTCCCACAGGTACCAGTCCGGCGCCGTCTCGTGGATCTCCTTTGTGGTGATCCCCTCGTAGTCCCCGTAGTCCCACTCGGCCAGATCATCGTCGATCGCGGTCACCCGCAGCCCGGCCAGCTTCGCCGTGCGCTGCGCCCGTCCCCGCGGACTGCACAGCACCGCCGCGAACTCCCGCCCCACCAGTTTCAGTCCGACCTCGCGCGCCTGCTGCTCCCCGTCCGCGGTCAGCTCGATATCGGTCCGCCCGGTGTGCCGCCCCGCCTTGCTCCACTCGGTCTGCCCATGCCGCACCAGCACGATCTCCGCCATGATCCCCAGTCAACCAGACGCCGCATCCGTCCCTTGTCGTCCCCGCGCCCGCCCGTCTCCCCTGCACGTCAGCCCGCGTCGCTCACGTCCGAAATTATTCCAGCCTCCTAGGATGCCCTGCCGGCCGTGCGCGACCTGACAGAGTCTCCACCATGTCGACGAACCGGAAGACCGTAGAGACCTACCTGGACGGCTTTCGCCGGAACGATCACGCGCAGATCCTCAGCTGCCTCACCGAGGACATCGAGTGGACCGTCTTCGGCCACTTTCACCTCAAGGGCAAAGCCGCCTACGACGAGGCGATCGAAGGCCCCGGCTGGCTGGGCCCACCCCAGCTCGACGTCGTCCGCATGGTCGAGCAGGACGACACCGTCATGGCCGAGCTCCGTGGCGTCGTCCCCACCCCCGACGGCACGGCGACCCTCTCCATGGCCGAGGTCTTCGTCATGCGCGACGGCCTGATCGCCGAGCGCCGCGCCTGGGTCATCCCTGTAAACTAGCTTCCTAGGAAGCCTTTACACGTGGTGCTCCGCACCACAAAGAGCTGAACAGGTGCCTCCGGCACCCACCCCCGAAGAACGGACCTTTGTTTGGACGTGCGCGAGATTGGAGACCCTGAGGACAACAGCGCACAACCGGAGGTTGAGACATGAGCATCACCGACAAGATTCGGAACAAGGTCGATGAGCTGAAGGGCGAGACCAAGGAGCGCTACGGGGACGCGACCGACAACGAGCGTGTGCAGGCCGAAGGCGCCGCCGAGGCGACCGAGGCCCGCGCCCGCCAGGCCGGCGAGCACGTCAAGGACGCGGCCCACGACGTCGGCGACGCCTTCCGCGGTCACCGCTGACGCATAAGGACCGATAGAGCGACGGAGGGGCCCGGACAGGTGAGTCCGGGCCCCTCGCCGTGCGTGAAGCGTCGTATCCTCTGCGCCATGTCCAGCCGTCCGATGTCCCGTGACCGTTATCCGGAGCGTGTGCAGCGCGTGCGGGATCTGGCGGCCGCCGGTGATGATCGTCGGCTGGCGGAGGAGCTGGTCGATCTGGCCGGCGCGAACGATGACGTGTGGCGGCATGACGGGGCGACCGTGCGTACCGTCGTGTGGCGGTTGTCGCCTGCCCGCCGGCACGCGCTGATCCTGGACGCGGCGGATCGCGCGCCGATCCACACCCTGGTCGGTCTGCTGGGCTGGCTCGGTTACGGCCTGGAGGCGGACGCCCTGTCGTGGCGTGCCGGCCTGATCCTGATCGAGGCGGCGTCCGCGCGCCCGACCGGTTTCGTGGACGATCTGGCCGTGCTGGCGCAGGTGGCCATGCGGGAGACCGGTGTGGTTCCGCCCGGTCTGGTGGCGGTGATGCGGCGTACGCAGCGGTGGCTCGGCACGGATGCGACCTCGCTGGAGTCCTGGCTGGCCTCGGAGCAGTGCCTCAACGCCGGTGAGGTCTGGGCGGAGGCGGCGAACGCGGAGTGTCCCGACAGTCGTCTGCTCGCGCTGGCGCTGGAGGTGTCCACCCCGCAGCCGAAGATCAAGTGGTCGCGGCGGGCCGTGGCGCTGGTGGAGGAGCTGGGTGTGCCGTGGTGCCGGAAGCTGATCCACCGGTGGTGTGCGCTGGTTCCGGCGGGCCGGACGATCGTGTTGCGGCGGGTGGCGGACGAGCCGGACGTGAACGAGGCGCTGGATCCGTACAACGCGCAGGCTCTTCGGGGTCTGCTGTTCGTGCTGTCCGTGTTGCCGGCCGATGAGGAGGATGTGCCGGTGGCGGGCGCGCTGGGGGAGTACGCGGCGCAGAAGGTGCCGGGTCACGGCCCGCGGAGTCAGGTGGTGGCGTACGCGGCGGTGCACGCGTTGGAGTCGTTCGGTTCGGTGGGTGCGTTGCGGGAGTTGGAGCGGTTGCGGGCGCTGGGTCCGGCGCGTGGTGTGGCGGGCCGGTTGGATGCGGCGATCATGCGGCGCCGGGTGGCGTTGCGCTGATGGGCTCCGGCATGATCAAGTCGTGCTGGCGACGTGAGGGACGCCCTGATCACCGCTGGGGTAGCAGGTGTCGACGATGCGTGCCGCGATGTCCGGCCCGCTCCAGAGTCGCTCGAGCCAGGGTCCCGCGAACAGTCCGACGAGGGTGGGCGTCCCGTCTGCTTCCGTGGCGTCGAGCCATTCACTGATCGACCCCTCTTCCGGCCCATAAATCCGGAAATATGGGGCCGGATCAGGCCAGAAGCGCGTGTCGCTCCGGAGGATGATCTTCTCGACGCGGCCGGCCCCGAGGTGTGCGAGCGCCGCTTGGTGCGGCGCGGGAAGCGCCGGCGTGAACGTGATGTCGCGCAGCGGGCCGAGCGGCACGGTCACGATCGCCGCGTCCGCCCGCAGCTCTCCGTTGATCACCACGCCGTCCGCGTCGGCCCGGATGTCCCGCACCGGCGAGCTCAGCGACACGGCCACGCCGTCCGCGAGATGGTCCACGAGCCGCTGGTAACTTCCGACGATCCACCGATCGCCCTCGCCGACGCCGGGTTCGAATCCGTACCGCGCGCTCATCCAGTCCAGCGATGCCCCGGAGTCGATCGTGATGGCCGTGTCGACGACGCGTCGCAGGTGCTTGGAGACGCCGCCCGGCCAGGCGTCGAGCACGTCGGTGATGGACGAGTGCGTTTCCGCTGCCGCCAGCCGTGATCGAAGTTCGTCCTCAAGGTCAAGATCAAGAGATTCGAACTCCGTGGGTACGACTCGGAGCTCCAGTTTGTCCGCCAGTCTGCCGAGCACGTTGTCGTCGTACTGCTGCAGCCAGTTCGCCCCGAGATCGAAGACGAACCCGCCGACCTCGACCCCGGTGGTGCGCCCGCCGACCCGGTCCCGCGCCTCCAGCACCCGCACCTCGGCCCCGTGCGCGCGCAGTTGCTGCGCCGCGGCGAGCCCGGCCATCCCGGCGCCGACCACGATCACGTCCCGGTGCCCGGCGGTCCAGGCCCAGTCCGCCGCCGCGATCCCGGTCTCGTAGGCCCCGTGCGTCATCCCGGCTCGTGCCGGATGCGTGGCTTCCCCCGCGATCCGTAGCCGTCCGCCGATCGGGGTTCCCAGTGCGGTCCGGTCGTCCGGGCTGCCGTGCCGTCCGATCAGGCTCCAGGATCCCTGTGCCCAGGGGTCGTCGCCCCAGTTCGAGGCCGTGCTCGCGATGATCGGCATGGGCGGGGAGGGTATCAGCGTCCTGCCCAGTAGGCGCGGCCTTTTTCCGGGAGGGTGTCGATCGGGTCGTAGTAGGGGTGGAGGGTGTCGAGTTCTTCGTCGTCGAGCGGGGTGCGGTAGTTCTTGCTCCACAGGGTGATGCCGCGTTCCCTGTCGTAGTCGGTGACCATGTGGACCCAGCGTTTGCCGACGTAGGGGACGTCGCAGACGATGCGTGGCGTGGCGTATCCCGGGAGGTAGCCCATGATGTCGTGCTGCAGGGCCTGTGCGCGGTGGACCGGGAGTCGCCAGTGTTCGGCGCCGGGGATCATGTCGCACAGGTAGAAGTAATAGGGCAGGATGCCGGCCTCGCCCTGGAGTGCGAAGCAGAGGTCGAGCAGGTCCGTGGTGGTGTCGTTGACGCCGCGCAGGAGGACGCCCTGGTTGCGGACGTCGCGGACGCCGACGGCGAGTGCGGTCCTGGCGGCGCGGGCGACGAGTGGTGTGAGGGTCTGGGCGTGGTTGACGTGGGTGTGGAGTGCGAGGTTGACGCCGCGGCGGGCTGCGGTGCCGGCGACGCGTTCGAGTCCTTCGACGATGTCCGGCTGGAGCCAGTGCTGGGGGAGTGCGGCGAGGGCTTTGGTGGCGAGTCGGACGTCGCGGACGGTGTCGAGGTCGAGCAGTCGCATGAGGTAGGACTCGAGTTGCCGCCAGGGCACGTTGGCGATGTCGCCGCCGGACACGACGACGTCGCGTACCTCGGGGTGGGCGCGCAGGTAGTCGAGGTGGGCCTGGTGCCGGTCGACGGGTTTGAGCGCGAGTTTGAGCTTGGTGACCGCGGGTGTGCTGTTCCCGACGAGGTCCATGCGGGTGCAGTGCCCGCAGTACTGGGGGCAGGTGGGTGTGAGTTCGGCGAGCACTTTGGTGGGGTAGCGGTGGGTGAGTCCTTCGGCGACCCACATGTCGTGTTCGTGGAGTGAGTCGCGGCGGGCCATGGGGTGTGACGGGTGGTCGGTGCGGCGGTCGCTGTGGATCGGGATCATGTAGCGGCGGATCGGGTCGGCGCGGAACGCGTCGACCCGCATGGTGTTGAGCATCTGTGGCGGGATCAGCATGGACATGGTGGCGTTGCGGGTCTGGTCGGTCGCGAGGTCGTCGTAGAAGGCGTCGTCGGCGAGCGTGCCGAGGACGTCGCGGAGTTGCCGGATGTTCTTGATGCAGTGGGCGCGCTGCCATTGGGCGGATTCCCATTCGTCGCGGGTGACGTGGCGCCAGCCGGGGAAGCGGGTCCAGTCGGGTTCGGTGAGGGTGTGGCGGCCGTAGGTGTACGGCTGCCGGGTGAGGGTTTGCGTCACAACGGCCTCCCGCAAAGAATTTTCCTCAGTTGACCGCAGATTACTGGAAATCCTCCTGTGCAGTGAATATTCTGCCGTAAGTTTTACGTGAGGGAGGCGGGGATGGGAATCGGTCTGGACCGGGTGGTCTCGCCGCCGGGCGTGCTGCCTCAGGCGGCCTGGCGCCTGGACCCCGACCCGAGGATCAGCCCCGCGGAGACGCGGGTGCGCGTGGAGCGCCTGAACCTGGACGCCGCGAGTTTCCGGCAGTTGCGTACCGCGCACGGTGACGGCATCCGCGACGAGGTGCTGCGGATCGTGGCCGCGCGCGGCAAGATGCAGAACCCGGTGACCGGCTCCGGCGGGATGCTGGTCGGTGTGGTCGACGAGGTGGGTCCCGAGGCGACGCACGGCCTGAAGGCGGGCGACCGGATCGCGACGCTGGTCAGCCTCACGCTCACGCCGCTCGCGATCACGGACGGCCTGCGCCGCTGGGACGGCCGTTCCGAGCAGGTCCCGTGCGAGGGCCACGCGATCCTGCACGGCCGCACCATCGCCGCCGCGCTCCCCGGCGACCTGGACACCTCGCTCGCCCTGGCGGTGATGGACGTGTGCGGTGCGCCCGCGCTCACCGCCCGCCTCGTCGCTCAGCACCCGGGCTGCACCGTGGCGGTCGTCGGCGCCTCCGGCAAGTCCGGATCGTTGTCGCTGGCAGCGGCAGAAGGCGCTGGTCGTACCGTCGGCGTCTGCCCTGATGATGTCGAGGCCGCCCGTCTGCGGGAGGCCGGCCTCGCGGACGAGGTCGTGGTCGCCGACGCCCGTGACCCGGTCGCCATGGCGAGGGCGGTGCAGGCGGACATCACGGTCGTCTGTGTGGACGTGCCCGGCTGCGAGCACGGCGCGATCCTGGCGACCCGTCCCGGCGGTACCGTCGTGTTCTTCTCGATGGCCACCGACTTCGCCGCGGCCGCGCTCGGCGCGGAGGGCCTGGCCGCGGACGTGACGCTGCTGATCGGGAACGGTTTCGTGCCCGGTCACGCGGAGCTGGCGCTGGGCCTGGTGCGTGCTGTTCCGGCCCTGCGGGACCTGCTGCGTGCGCGGATCCGGGCAGACTGAGTCCCATGACTGACGACGTGCTCTACCGTGGCGGGACCGTCCACTCCGCCGCCGCGCCCGGGGCCACCGCGCTGCTGGTCTCCGGTGGCCGGATCACCTGGCTCGGCGCCGCCGCGGACGCGCCCGCGGCGGGCAGGACCGTCGACCTGGACGGTGGTCTGGTGACGCCCGCGTTCGTGGACGCGCACGTGCACGCCACGTCGACCGGCCTGAACCTCGGTGGCCTGGACCTGACCGCGACCCGCTCCGCCGGGGACGTGCTGGCCGCGGTCGAGGACGCGGCGAAGGGCCTGCCCGCCGACGGTGTGCTGCTCGGTCACGGCTGGGACGAGTCCACCTGGGAGTCCCCGGTGCTGCCCGGCGCGGACGAGATCGCGGTCGCGGCCGGTGGGCGGCGCGTCTACCTGTCGCAGGTGTCCGTGCACTCGGCGCTGGTGTCGTCGCCGTTGCTGCACGCGTCGCCGACGATCGCGGCCGCGGCCGGGTTCGACTCCTCCGGCTGGCTGCGCGTCGACGCCCACCACGTGGTGCGGGACCTCGCGCTCGCGTCGGTGAGCCCGGCGCAGCGGCGGCAGGCGCAGAAGACCGCGCTCGTGCATGCGGGTGCGCTGGGGATCGGTGCGGTGCACGAGTGCGGCGGCCCGCGGATCTCCAGCGAGGACGACTTCGCCGAGGTCCTGGCCGCGGGTGGCCCGGAGCGCGGGCATCCGGAGGTGTTCGGCTACTGGGGTGAGCTGGGCGCGGCCGCGAAGGCGCGTGAGCTGGGGGCGGTCGGTGCCGGTGGGGATCTGTTCGCGGACGGTGCGCTCGGCTCCCGGACCGCGTTCCTGGGGCACGACTACGCGGACGAGCCCGGTAGTCGCGGGCACGGCTATCTGACCGTCGCGCAGGTCCGTGATCACCTGTTGGACTGTCACGCGCACGGGGTGCAGGGCGGGTTCCACGCGATCGGGGATGCCGCGAGCGCCACGGTCCTGGCGGGGATCGGCGAGGTCGCGGCGCGGCTGGGTGTGGAGGTGGTGCGGGCGGCGAGGCACCGCATCGAGCATGCGGAGCTGCTGGACCGCACGCTGATCGCGCGGATGGTCGAGTCCGGGGTGGTCGCGTCGGTGCAGCCGGCGTTCGACCGGTTGTGGGGCGGCGCGCGGCTGATGTACGCGGCGCGGCTGGGTGTGGAGCGGGCGGCGGCGTCGAATCCGTTCTCGGCGCTGTACCGGGTGGGGGTGCCGATGGCGTTCGGTTCGGATGCGCCGGTGACGCCGCTGGACCCGTGGGGTGCGGTCCGGGCGGCGGTCGGCCATCACACGCCGTCGAGCCGGATGAGCGTGCAGGCCGCGTTCGCCGCGCATACCCGTGGTGGCTGGCGGGCGTTGCCGGGGACGGTGGCCGGGGGTGCTTTGGAGCCGGGTGCGCCGGCCACGTTCGCGGTGTGGGACCGGGTGGCCGACGTGGCCGCGGCGGCGGAGGTGACGCCGGTGTGCCGGCGCACGGTGGTGCACGGAGTGACGATCCACGAGGGATGAGGGGGTGCGATGGCCGGGAAACTGGACCTGGATCCGCTGCTGGTGGCGCGGGCGCGGGAGCTCGCGGCCGCGGCCGGTCGTCCGGTCGTCGATCTGGCCCGCACGCACACGACGGTGTCGGTGGAGCGGGCGATGCTGCGCCTGTTCGGCCTGACCGGTGCGGACCCGGACGGCACGCCGTGGGTGAACCGTCTGGTGGACGAGATCGTGGCGCAGAACGGCCTGGCCGGTGGTGTGGTGTTGCCGGCGATGCACGCGCTGCGCCGCTATCAGCCGTTGCGGGGTGCGTCGTTCGGTGAGGGCCTGCAGGTGCTGGCGCAGAAGGCGGCGGCCGGTGCGGTCTCGTTCGGCGGCCCTTTCCGCGGGGCCGCGCGTGAGGCGGCGGTCCGGGCCGCGCGACGCGCCGTGTCGAAGCTCGACGCGACGCGTCTGACCCGCGAAAAGCTGATCCGGCGGTACGGTGACGCGCCGCGGCGCCCGTGGATCTACCTGATCGTGGCGACCGGCGACATCTACGAGGACATTCCTCAGGCCGTCGCCGCGGCGCGGGCCGGGGCGGACGTGATCGCGGTGATCCGGTCGACCGGCCAGTCCCTGCTGGACTACGTGCCGGAGGGCGCGACCCGGGAGGGTTTCGCGGGTACGTATGCGACCAGGGAGAACTTCCGGCTGATGCGGGCCGCGCTGGACGGGGTGTCGAGGGAGCTCGGCCGGTACGTGCGGCTGACGAATTATGCCAGCGGGTTGTGCATGCCGGAGATGGCCGCGCTCGCCGGTCTGGAGCGGCTGGACATGATGCTCAACGACAGCATGTACGGGATCCTGTTCCGGGACATCAACCCGATCCGGACGTTCGTCGACCAGCGGTTCTCCCGGCAGATCCACGCCCGTGCCGGGATCATCATCAACACCGGCGAGGACAACTACCTGACCACGGCCGACGCGGTCGCGGACGCGCACACCGTGACCGTGTCGCAGCTGCTCAACGAGTATTTCGCGCACGAGGCCGGGCTGGCGGACGGGCAGTTGGGGCTGGGGCACGCGTTCGAGATCAACCCGGACCTGCCGGACTCGCTCAGGTTGGAGACCGCGCACGCGCTGCTGGCCCGCGAGCTGTTCCCGGACGCGCCGCTGAAGTGGATGCCGCCGACGAAGCACATGACCGGGGACGTGTTCCGCGGGAATCTGCTCGACGGCATGTTCAACCTGGTCGGCGCGCTGACCGGGCAGAGCATCCTGCTGGTCGGCATGATGACCGAGGCGGTGGTGACGCCGTGGCTGTCCGACCGGGACATCGCGCTGCAGAACGTGCGCTACGTGCTGTCCGCGGCCGGGGACATGGCCGAGGACTTCGTGCCCGCGCCCGGCGGTTTCGTGCAGCAGCGTGCGCACCGGGTGCTCGGTGAGGCGGTGGAGCTGCTGGAACGGATCGCGGCCGGGTCGCTGCTGGGCGCGATCGCGGACGGCACGTTCGGCATCATGAGACGGCCGCCGGACCGCGGCCGTGGTCTGGACGGGGTGGCCCGCATGTCCGAGGACTACTTCAGCCCGTTCGACGGGCTGCTGCCGTGATCCGCCCGTACGGGGACACCACCGGTGACGGCATGGTGCAGACCTCGTTCACGCTTCCCGTGCCGGCCGGGCGTCGTGCCGACGGTGCCGCGCTGCAGCTCGCGGCCAAGATGGGGATGGAGCCGGCGATGCTGGTGCATTCGCGGGCGATGGGGGACGGGCACACGTTCTTCGTCGTCTACGGCCGGGTGCGGCACGCCGTCGACCTCGGCGCCGTCACCGTGGCCGAGCGGGACTTCCCGCTGCTGACCGCGACCGAGATCAACACTGCGGTGAAGCGGCGGCTGCGCCGCAAGCTCGCGATCGTCGGTGCCTGCATCGGCACGGACGCGCACACGGTCGGCATCGACGCGATTCTCAACGTGAAGGGCATCGCCGGTGAGAAGGGCCTGGAGTACTACCGGGAGCTCACGGTCACGAACCTCGGCGCGCAGGTGTCCGTGCCCGACCTGGTCGAGGCCGCCGCCGGCGCGGATGCGGTCCTGGTCTCCCAGGTCGTCACCCAGCGGGATGCGCACCTGCACAACACGCGGGAGATGTCGGCGGCGTTCCGGGAGGCGATGCCCGCGCACCGGCGGCCGCTGCTGATCGTCGGCGGGCCGCGCTTCGACGAGGGCATGGCCGCGGACCTCGGCGTCGACCGGATCTTCGGCCGCGGCACCACGCCCCGCGAGGTCGCTTCCTACCTCGTGCACCGTCTGGCCGGGGAGCCGTCATGATCGGGTTGCAGGTCGTCCACCGCCGGTACGTGCCGTACGCGCACGCCCACTACGCCGGGAACCTCGTCGACGGCGCGTACGCGCTCGGCCTGTTCGGCGACGTCGCCACCGAGGTCTGCATCCGCGCCGACGGTGACGAGGGCCTGTTCGCCGGCTACGCGGACGTGCGGTTCCTCGCCCCGGTCCGGGCCGGGGACGTGGTGGAGGCGACCGCGGTCCTCACCCGGGCCGGGAACCGGTCCCGGACGCTCGACCTGCGCCTGACCGTGGTGTGCCGTGGCCGCCCGGACGTGCGTCCGTCCGCCGCGGAGGTGCTCGACCCGCCGCTGCTGGCGGTCACCGCGGTCGGCACCGTCGTCATCCCATGATCATCTGCGCGGACCTCGGTTCGACCTGGACGAAAGCCGCACTGGTACGCGAGGAGGACGGCGACCTGGTGGCCACGTCCGCGGTGCCGACCACCGTCGGCACCGACGTCGTCCACGGGCTCGACCGGGCGGTGGCGCTGCTCGGCCCCGACGCGCGCGGGGCGTCACTGCGGGTCTGCTCGTCGGCCGGCGGCGGGCTGCGGATCGCGGTCCTCGGCCACGAGCAGCTCGTCACGGCGGACGCGGGGCGGCGGGTGGCGCTCACCGCGGGCGGGCACGTCGTCCACGTCGCCTGGGGACGCCTGGGCACGGCCGCGATCGCGGCACTGCGCGCGGCCCGGCCCGACCTGCTGCTGTTCGCCGGCGGCACCGACGGCGGCGACGAGGAGACCGTCCTGCACAACGCGCGACGGCTCGCGACCACCCGCTGGCGGGTGCCGACCGTCTACGCCGGGAACGCCGTCTGCGCGCCTGCCGTCCGGGAGATGCTGCCAGGGGTGACCGTCTGCGGGAACATCCTGCCCCGCCTCGGCGTCCTCGACCCGGCGGCAGCCCGGGACGCGCTGCGGGCCGCGTTCCTGCACCACGTCATCGGCGGCCGGGGACTGTCCCGCAGCCGGCGCTTCACCCGCCACGTCCACGCCGCCACCCCCGACGCCGTCCTCACCGCGGTCACGCTCCTCGCCGCGCACCGGGACCTCATGGTGATCGACGTCGGCGGCGCCACCACCGACGTCTACTCCGCTGTCACCGCCGACCCCGACCGGCCGCGCACCACCACCGGCACGCTCCGGTGCGCCCGCACCGTCGAGGGCGACCTCGGCATGCGCGCCGGCGCCCCTGGCATCGTCGCCGCCGCCCGCGCCGAGCGCCTGCTGACCGACGACGACGCAGACCGGCTGGAGATCGCCGCAGCGGCCCGCGCGGCCGATCCCGGTTCCGTACCCACCACCGGCCGGGAAAGGGCCGCAGAGGAGCGCCTGGCCGGGCTCGCGCTGACCGTCGCGCTGCGCCGTCACGCCCGCCACGCCGACCCGGGCGGCGCGCTGCGGGACCTGAGCGCGGCCCGGCTCGTCGTCGGCTCCGGCGGCGTCCTGCGCCACCACGGCCCGGCCGCGCTGCACACCGCGCTCGGCGACCACGCCGGCGCCTGGCCCGTCCCGGCCGGTGCGGTCGTCACGGTCGACGCCGCCTACGTCCTCGCGGCCGCGGGACTGCTCGCCCCCGACCACCCGCGGGCGGCCCGGCGGCTGCTCGACCGGACGTCGGGGACGTGAGCGCACCCGAACGGGCGAACCGCCCAGCTGCGCCGGGGCACGGATATGCCGGTGACGCACGTAAAAGACCGCACCGCAACCAAAGAGAAAGCAAACCCCGGTTGACGCCCAACCATCCCCAACGCGTAAAGTTCTTGAGTCCAAGCGCGGGCAGATGAACCCACGTTCGCTCTAGCCCCTTCGTCCGCTGGCCGAGCCAGGCCACGCAGGCGGGGGTCGGCGGGGCGGCGCGAACCGGGATCGTCGCCGGCGGTACGAACGGCGAGGAACGCGAGGCCAGTAGACAACGGCCATACGACGGCAACCAGCCGGCGTGAGGTCGGTCCGAAGGTCTCGACACCTCGTCCGACGCGCCGGACCGCACTGGGCCAGGGAGCAGCGGGGCGCGGCTGACACCGGCCGTGCCCCGCTTTCGCGTGTCGGAGGCGGCGGCCGGGAACCGGCCCGCCTCGTTGTGCCTCACCCCACCGGTACTCTCACCCCTCTACCGGTGACCGTGGGTACCGCGACGACGAAGTGAGGCACGGGTGACGATGGTCGACACCACCGGCGCACCGGGCGTGACGCCCGAGGCCGGTCCGAGAACCCGCCCCGCCCCGGTCCTGCCGCTGTGGGGATCCGTGCTGGTCGCGGTCGCCGCCGGCGTGGCGCTGCTGTTCTCGTTCCCGCCGTACGGGCTGTGGTGGCTCGCCCCGATCGGCGTCGCCGCGCTCGCGGTCGCGATCCACGGCCGCCGCCTGCGGGCCGGGGCCGGGCTCGGGTTCCTGGCCGGGATCGTGCTGTTCATGCCGATGCTGTCCTGGACGAACCTGCACACCGGCTACCTGCCCTGGACGCTGCTGTCCGTCGCCGAGGCCGCCTACCTCGCCGCGATGGGCCTCGCCCACGCCTGGGCCGCCCCGCTCGCCACCCGCCACCGGTGGGTGACGCCGGTGCTGGTCGCGACGCTGTGGGTGGCGCAGGAGGCGGCCCGGTCGCGGACACCGTTCGGCGGGTTCCCGTGGGCGAAGCTCGCGTTCGGGCAGGGCGAGGTGCCGCTGCTGCGCTGGGCCGTCCTCGGCGGCGCCCCGCTGGTCACGTTCATGGTCGCGCTGACCGGCGGCCTGCTCGCCGCCGCGGCCCTCACGCTGCTGGCCCGTGGCGCGCGCACCGCCACGGCGGACGCCGAGGACCTCGGAGAGAAGCCGTCGACGCTTCCGGCCGTACCCTCGAAAGCCTTTGCATTCGGGGGCTGGGTTCTCGGGGCGGTCGCCGTGGCCGTGTCCGGAGCGCTGGTGCCCGTGGCGGCACCGGCGGGGGACACGATCACGGTCGCGATCGTGCAGGGCAACGTGCCCCGGCTCGGGCTGGACTTCAACGCGCAGCGGCGCGCCGTGCTCAACAACCACGTCCAGGGCACGCTCGACCTCGCCGCCCGCGTCACCGCCGGACAGGAACGCCGGCCGGACCTGGTCATCTGGCCGGAGAACGCCAGCGACGTCGACCCGCTCAAGAACACGCTCGCGATCGAGGGGATCACGCGCGCGACCGAGGCGATCGGCGTGCCGATCCTGGTCGGCGGCGTCACCGACGGCTCCACCCCGCGCAATGTCCGCAACATCGGCGTGCTGTGGTGGCCGGCCGGGACCGGCAACGGCGGCGGCGCCGACCTCGGCCAGCTCTACGCCAAGCGACGTCCGGTGCCGTTCGCGGAGTACATCCCGATGCGGACGATCGCCCGGATGGTCAGCACCGAGGTCGACCGCGTCGCCCGCGACTTCGAACCCGGCGACCACCCCGGCGTCATCGACAGCGGCGCGACCGTGATCGGCGACGTCATCTGCTTCGAGATCGCACTGGACGGGATCGTCCGCGACGTCGTCACCGGCGGCGCGCAGATCCTCGCGGTGCAGACCAACAACGCCACGTTCAACACCGCCGAGGCCGAGCAGCAGCTGGCCATGGTGCAACTGCGCGCCGTCGAGCACGGCCGGGACGCGCTCATGGTCTCGACCGTGGGCGTGTCCGCGTTCGTCGGCGCGGACGGGCGCGTGCACGACCAGACCGAGTTCAACACGGCCGCGGTCGTGGTGCGGGACATGGTCGAGAGCACCGGCCTGACCGTCGCCACCCGCGTCGGTGCGTGGCCGGAGACGGCGCTGACCGCGCTCGCCCTCGGACTGCTCATCGGCGCCGGACTGGTGCGCCGCAAGGCCTAGCAGCCTCACAGCAGGGCATCAGGATGGCGTGGCATGCTGTCAAGGGCCACCCGTTCACATCCTCACAGGGAGCCACGCATGCAAGCCACCCCGGTGACCGGCCCGCGGCGAAGTCGCCTGCGCACCTGGGCGCCGCTCGGGATCGCCGCGCTCATGATCGCCGAGATCGCCGCGTTCATCGTCGTCGCGCAGCAGATCGGCTACTTCTGGACCATCCTCGCCGGGCTGGTCCTGTCGACCGCCGGCGCGGCCGTCCTGCGCCGCGAGGGACTGCGCGGCTGGCGCCGCTTCCGGGACGCGTCCCGGGCCGGCCGCCACCCCGGCCCCGAGGGCGTCGACGGGATCGTCGGCATCACCGCCGGCGTGCTGCTGTCCGTCCCCGGGTTCATCACCGACACGATCGGCCTGCTGTTGATCATCCCGCCGTTCCGCGGCCTCGCCCGCAAGGCCGTCATCCGCCGGCTCGAGCGGCGGCTGCCGTCCGCGCAGGCCGGCGACCTGTTCGGGCCCCGCCGGGTCCGCCCGGCCAACGACTACGCGCACGCGGCCCCCCAGCAGACGCCGCCCGCCTCGACCGGTGACCCCGTCATCGAGGGCGAGATCGTCTGAAGGACATGAAAAAGCCCTCCACCGGTACGGGTGGAGGGCTTTTCTCGTGCTGTCCTACGCGACCTGGCCGCGGCGGGCCCGGACCTCCTGCAGACGCTCCTGCAGAATGTCCTCCAGCTCCGCGATCGACCGGCGCTCCAGCAGCATGTCCCAGTGCGTGCGCGGAGGCTTCACCTTCTTCTGCTCCGGCTCGGAACCGTCGACCAGCCGGGCGACGCTCCCGTCGAACTTGCACTCCCAGGTCATCGGCACCTCGGCGTCGACCGCGAACGGGACCTCGAAGCGGTGCCCCTTGCCGGCGCACAGGTACTCGCGCGTCTGCCGGGGCGCCAGCTCCGTGTTACGGTCCGACTCGTAGCTGACTGCGCCCAGACGGCTGCCGCGCAGCATGCGCTCGCCCATGAAGCTTCCCCTCGCTCGGTGCTGATCGTGCTCACTGCTCTGATCGTGCTCACTACGCTGTGAAAAACGCTGTACTGCAAGGTATCGATGGCGTGCCACCCGTGCCCGGGGTGTGCAACGATCCGGCCGCCCCGACGATTCCCCTCGGACCGGCGGTTGTGTCCGCTGTGTTAACAGTCTTCAGGGTAACCGGCCGGTAGACGGTTCGTCGATCTAGGGCAAACCACCCGTGAAGGCCGTTGCAGGCATGACTACCCCGAATTCGGCCCGCCATTCACGGTACGCGCGCCCAGGTTCGCCAGCGCGGACGCCAGGTTCGACACCTGACCCGCCAGCTGACCGGCCTGCGCGACCGCGGCGTCACGCTCCGCACGCGCCATGGTCATCCGGGAGGTGAGCTGCGCGAGCTCCCGGTCCCGTTCCGCGACCGTGTCGGCCAGCGTGCGCGCCTGTGCCAGATCCGTCGTGAGTTGCGCCACCTGTGCACCCAGACGGGCGGTCTCGGCCTGCTCTTTCGTGAGCGTCTCGCCGGCCGCGGCCAGGTCCCGGCGGGCCTGCGCGGTCTCCGCCCGGGACGCGGCCAGGTCGGCGTGCGCGGCCGCGAGCGTCGCCGCCGTGCCGGTCAGCTCCGCCCGCACCTCGGTCAGCGCCTCGCCGGCCCGCTCCAGATCCACGGCCAGGGCGGCCTTCGCGGCCTTGGCCGTGTCCAGGTCGCGGGACAGCTCGTCCTGGTAGCGGCGCTCCGCCTCCAGCTCACGGCGCAACGCGGTCACCTCGGTCCGCGCGGTGTCCCGGTCGTCGGCGGCCTGACGGCGCAACGCCTCCGCCCCGGTCGCCTTCTCCTCCGCCGCGGCCCGCGCCGCGCGCGCCTCCGCGGCGGCACTGTCGGCGGCCCGTGCGATCGCGTCCGCGGCCTCGGCCCGGCGCTGCGACGCCGCCGCCTCCTCCTGCGCGGCCGCCGTGGCGTGCTCGGCCAGGGTCAGCGCGGACCGGGCCGCCTCCGCGTCCTCACGCGCCTCGTCCCGCGACGTGTGCGCGGCCGCGACCTGCGCCGACGTCTCCGCCCGCACCTGCGCCAGCTGCCGCTCCACCCCCGCCGGGGACAACTCCGCGTGCAACGCGTCGCTCAGCGTCTCGACCAGCTGATCCAGCCGGTCGACCGTCTCCCACGTGCGCGCCACCTGACCCGCCAGGCCCGGCGCGGAACGCTGCCGCATCCGCGACGTGCGTGAGGCGCGCTGGCACTCGCCGTCGTTGTCCCGGCAGTAGCGGAACGGCCGCCCCGCGCTCGCCCGCTGCGGCACCGGACGGCCACAGTGCGCGCACGGGCGCACGACCTCATCCGCCGCCTGCGTGTCCGTGTCCATCGCCGCCGGAGTCTAGCGGCTGTGCCTCGAACGTGGGTACGAGGCACACCGGCTTGACCTCTACCGCGGATGAGGTCATACCGTCGGCCCATGAGCATGGAGATGACCGCCTGGAACTCGCTCTACCACGCGATGAACGCCCAGGAACAGAAACGCCCGTTCAGCCGGGCCACGCTCCGGCGCATCCTCGCGTTCGCCCGGCCGCACAGACGCAAACTCACCGCGTTCCTCGCCGTCGGCGTCGTCACCGCGCTCCTCGCGGTCGCCGCACCGGTCCTGGCCGGACGGATCGTCAACGCCATCGTCGACGGCGACCCGCTCGGCAGCGTCCTCACGCTCGCGGCCTGCATCGGCGTGATCGCGGTCGCGGAGGCCGGGCTCGGGATCCTCAACCGGTGGCTGTCGTCCGGGATCGGTGAGGGGCTCATCCTCGACCTGCGTACCGCGGTCTTCGACCACGTGCAGCGGCAGCCGGTCGCGTTCTTCACCCGCACCCGTACCGGCGCGCTCGTCAGCCGGCTCAACAACGACGTCATCGGCGCCCAGCGCGCGTTCTCCGACACGCTCTCCGGCGTCGTCGGCAACACCGTCACGCTCATCCTCACGCTGATCGTCATGGTCGGGATCTCCTGGCAGATCACGCTGCTCGCGCTGCTGCTCCTGCCCGTGTTCGTGCTCCCGGCCCGGCGCATGGGCGGCCGCATCGCCCGGCTCGAACGCGAGGCCGCCGGGCACAACTCCGCGATGAGTACGCAGATGACCGAACGGTTCTCCGCACCGGGCGCCACGCTGATCAAGCTGTTCGGGCGGCCGGGCACGGAATCGGCCGAGTTCGCGGCACGGGCACGGCGGGTGCGGGACATCGGCGTGCGGACCGCGATGGTGCAGTGGCTGTTCATCACCGCGCTCACGCTCGTCTCCACGCTCGCGCTCGCCGTCGTCTACGGCGTCGGCGGGTTCTACTCCCTGCGCGGCCAGCTCGACCCCGGCGCGGTCGTGTCCCTCGCGCTGCTGATCACCCGGCTGTACGCGCCGCTGACCGCGCTCGCCTCGGCCCGGGTCGAGGTGATGAGCGCCCTCGTCAGCTTCGAACGTGTGTTCGAGATCCTTGATCTGCGACCGCTCATCACCGAACGCGACGGCGCCGTGGAAGCGCCGGGCGGGGCGCTCACGGTCGAGTTCGACAAGGTCCGGTTCGCGTACCCGTCCGCGGAGAAGGTCTCGCTCGCCTCGCTCGAGGAGGTCGCGGTCCTCGACGCCCGCGGCGGCGCCGAGGTGCTGCACGAGATCTCGTTCACGGCCCAGGCCGGGCAGATGGTCGCGCTGGTCGGGTCGTCCGGCGCGGGGAAGTCCACGATCGCGCAGCTGCTGCCCCGGCTCTACGACGTCGACTCCGGCGCGGTACGGCTCGGCGGGGTCGACGTGCGGGACCTGACGTTCACATCGCTGCGCGACAGCCTCGGGCTGGTCACCCAGGACGGGCACCTGTTCCACGAGTCCGTCCGCGCGAACCTGCTCCTCGCCCGGCCGGAGGCCACCGAGGACGAACTGTGGGACGTGCTGGAGCGGGCCAGGCTCGAAGAACTGGTCGCGTCGCTGCCGGACGGGCTGGACACCATCGTCGGGGAGCGCGGGTACCGGCTGTCCGGGGGAGAACGGCAGCGGCTCACCATCGCCCGGCTGCTGCTGGCCCGGCCCCAGGTCGTCGTGCTCGACGAGGCCACGGCACACCTGGACAACACCTCGGAGGCGGCCGTGCAGGCGGCGCTCGCCGAAGCACTCGAAGGACGGACCGCGATCGTGATCGCGCACCGGCTGTCGACCGTCCGCGCGGCCGACCAGATCCTGGTCATCGAGGCCGGGAACATCGTCGAACGCGGACGCCACGACGAACTGCTCGCCGCGGACGGGAGGTACGCGGAGCTGTACCGCACCCAGTTCGCCGCGCACACGGAGGTGACGGCGTAACCGACGTCACCATGTCTGCCGTTACCAGTGCGTATGCGCGAGAGTAAACGCAACTTCGACACCGTGGGAGGCGCACGTGGGGGACGGGCTGACACCAGCCGGGGCACTCGACGACCTGATCGCCGGCAACGAACGCTTCATCGCCGGCGTCAACGTCCACCCCAACCAGGACGCCGCCTACCGCGCCTCCCTCGCCGAGGCCCAGGCGCCCAAGGCCGTGCTGTTCGGCTGCTCCGACTCCCGCCTCGCCGCCGAGATCATCTTCGACCAGGGGCTCGGTGACCTGTTCGTCGTCCGCACCGCCGGGCACGTCATCGGCCGCGAGGTCCTCGGCAGCATCGAGTACGCGGTCGCGGTCCTGCGCACCCCGCTGATCGTCGTGCTCGGCCACAACTCCTGCGGCGCGGTCCAGGCCGCGCTGGAGGCGGACGAGACCCGCATCCCGCCGACCGGCCACCTGCGCGCCATCGTCGACGGACTGCTGCCCAGCGTCCAGCTGTCCGCCGCCCGCGGCGTCACCGACGTGGACGGGATAGTCGACGTCCACATCCAGAGCACCGTCGACCAGCTCCGCGCGAACTCGGCCACGCTCGCCGCCGCCGTCTACGCCCGCACCTGCGCCATCGTCGGCATGTCCTACCAGCTCGACGCCGGCCGCGCCCGCCTGATCACCCCGGACCCGCGCTAGAAACCTTGTAATCTCGCGTCGTGTTCGCACATGACAACGGTTCCGGAACCCCGGTCGTGCTCCTGCACGGCTTCGGCCTCGACCACCGCAGCCTGCTCCCCCTGGAGCCCACGTTCACGCGCTCCGGGGGCTGGCGGCGCCTCTACCTCGACCTGCCCGGCGCGACCGGCACCCCGGCCGACGGGATCAGCAGCACCCAGGAGGTCGCGGAAGCGACGGTCGCGGAGATCCGCGAACGCCTCGGTGACACGCCGTTCGCGGTGCTCGGGTGCTCGTTCGGCGGCATGATCGCCCGGTACGTCGCCCACGCGCTCCGGCCGCAGGTGCTCGGGCTCGCCACCGTGGCCGGCGTGTTCGTCGCCGCACACGCGCGGCGGGACGTGCCCGCGCGGACGGTCCTGCGGCACGAGCCCGAGGTCGACGCGATCCTCGGCGCGGCCGTGGAACAGTACCGGGAGGACGCGGTGGTGGAGTCCGCGGACGACGCGCGCGCGTTCCTGGAATACCTGCTGCCGGGGCTGGACGGCGCGGACCCGGACGCGATCGCACGGATCGGCGCCCGGTACTCGCTCGACCGGGAGCCGGAGGACGCGCACCCGGAGCCGTTCCTGGCGCCGGCACTGCACATCACCGGGCGGCAGGACCACGTGGTCGGCTACGCCGACGCCTGGCGACGCGTCGCGCACTACCCGCACGCCACGGTCACCGCACTCGACGCGGCCGGGCACAACCTCCTCTTCGAGCAGGCCGGACTCTGCGCCGCCCTCGTCACGGACTGGCTCGACCGCATCCGGCGGACCACCGGCAACTGAGCCGGGAACGGCCGGAGTTCTCCCGAGCGAGAAGCGCGCGGGACGCGCGTACCCCCGTGATCATGCTTGTGGGTTTATTCTTAGACCGGCGGTCGGTCTGAGAATAGGGGGTGCGCGCGATGGCCCGCACGGTCGATCCGGTGGCGCACGCGGCACGGCGTGAGGCGTTCCTGGACGCGGCGCAGCAGATCATCGCGACCAGGGGGTACGACGCGCTCAGCATCCAGGACGTGCTCAGCGCGACCGGCGCGTCCAAGGGCGCGTTCTACCACTACTTCGACGGCAAGGCCGCACTGCTGGACGCGCTCGTGCTGCGCATGGTCGACACCGCCGGACCGCACCTCACCACGGACGGCAGCGCACTCGAACGGCTCGACGCGGTCTTCGGCGGGCTCGCCGACCTCAAGGCCGGGCAACGCGACCTGATCATCGGCATGGCCCGGGTCTGGATGTCGGACGAGAACGCGGTCGTGCGCGAGCACTTCCGCCGCCGCGCCATCACCGCGCTCACCCCGATCCTGGCCGACATCATCCGGCAGGGCGCCCGCGAACGGATCTTCGCCGTCACCGACCCGGACGCCACCGCCGCCGTCTTCGCCGCACTGGTCCTCGGCACCAACGAGGCCGCCATGTCCATGATCGGCCAGGAACTCACCTTCACACAGGTCAGTGCCCGGCTCGGCGCGTTC
The DNA here is from genome assembly GCF_000717135.1 of Catenuloplanes japonicus. GTDB lineage: Bacteria > Actinomycetota > Actinomycetes > Mycobacteriales > Micromonosporaceae > Catenuloplanes > Catenuloplanes japonicus. Next base: position 27,292 of record NZ_JNXY01000029.1, on the reverse strand, counting down.
GGGGAGGCGTTCGAGCGCGTGCTCGGCGTCGCGCCCGGCGCCCTGCGATTCGACCGGAGACTCGACGTCGTCCGGGAATGGTTCGATGCGATCGCCTGAGAGAAGGCAAAAATGATCATCGAAACTGAAAGGCTCACCAAGCGGTACGGCACGCGCCGCGGCATCGACGAGGTCACGCTCGCCGTCGCGCCCGGCGAGATCCACGGGTTCCTCGGGCCGAACGGTGCCGGGAAGACCACCACCATCCGCACGCTCCTCGGCCACCTGCGGCCCACGTCCGGCACCGCCCGGGTCTTCGGGCTCGACGCGCACGCGGACCCGGTCGCGATCCACCGCCGGCTCGGATATCTGCCCGGCGAGTTCGGGCTCTACGACCGGCTCACCGGTGCCCAGACCGCGGACTACTTCGCCCGGCTGCACGGCGGCGTCGACACCGCCTACCGGGACGCGCTGATCGCCCGGCTCGGGATCGACCCCGGGCGCCGGTTCCGCGAGCTGTCCAAGGGGAACAAGCAGAAGATCGGACTGCTCATCGCCTTCCAGCACCGGCCCGGCCTGCTCATCCTCGACGAACCCACGTCCGGGCTGGATCCGCTCGTGCAGCAGGAGTTCCAGGCGCTGCTGCGCGAGGCGCGTGACGAGGGGCGGACCGTGTTCCTGTCCAGCCACGTGCTGTCCGAGGTCGAAGCCGTCTGTGACCGGGTCACGCTCATCCGGGACGGGCGGATCGTGCGCACCGGAAAGGTCGCGGAGCTGCGCGACCTCGCCCACCACCAGGTGCTGCTGCGATTCGCGGACACGGTGCCGGTCGAGGCGTTCCAGGGACTGCCGGGCGTTTCGGACGTGGAGGTCGTCGACCACACGCTGCGGATGCGGGTCAGCGGGCCGATGACGCCGGTCGTGCGGGCCGCGGCCGGATACGAGCTGCTCGACTTCGAGTCCCGGGAACCGGGCCTGGAGGAGACGTTCCTGCGCGCGTACGAGACCGCGTCATGACCACCGTCGCGATGCGCGCCTGGCGGGACGCACGACGCGGGCTGATCACGCTGCTGATCCTGCTCGCCGGACTGGTGTTCGCGGTCCTCGGCGGGGTCGCGTCCGCGTACCCGACCGTCGAGGCGCGGACGGAGATCGCCCGGCTCGCCACCACGCTCGGGCCGGCCGCGACCGGGATGACCGGGCCCGCGGTCGGCGTGGAGACCATGGGCGGATACGTGCAGTGGAAGTACGGCACGGTCCTGGTCGTCATCGCGGCCGTCTGGGCGATCATCGCGCTGACCGGCACGATCGCGGGGAAGGCCCTGGAGCTGCTCGCGGCGGTGCCGCTCTCCCGGCGACGGATCGCGCTCGCCACGACCGGCGGCCTGGCGGGGGTGCTCACGGTCGTGTGCGCCGCGGCGTCGGCCGGGGCCTGGCTGGGCGGGCAGGTCTTCGCGCGGCTGCCCGGCGACGGGATCAGCGTGGGCATGGCGGCCGGGCTCGGGGCCTGGCTGTGGGTGATGGCGCTGGCGTTCGGCGGGCTGGCGTCCGCGCTCGCGCCGTGGTTCGGGCGGGCCGTCTCGGCGTGGATCGCGGGTGTGGTGCTGGTGGGCGGGCTGGTCGCGGTCGGGTACCGCACGCTCAGCCCGGCGCTGGACGCGATCGCGCCGCTGACGCCGTGGGCCTGGACCCACGATCACCTGCCGCTGGCCGGACGGCTGGACTGGGCGTCGCTGCTGTGGCCGCTGCTCGCCGGCGTGGTGCTGCTGGGCGTCGGGGTGGAGTCGTTCGCGCGGCGGGACCTGGGGGCGCGAGTCGGGTTGCCGCGGGTACGGATGCCCGCGTTCGGGCTCGGGGGTGTTGCCGGGCGGACGTTCGCGGAACGCTTCCCGACCGCGGTCGCGTGGGGGAGCGGACTGGGCGTGCTCGGCTTCGTCCTGGCCGCCACCAGCGAGTCCATGGCCCGCCAGTTCGCCGGCTCACCCGCCCTCGCCGACACCTTTGAACGGATATTTCCGGATTTTGACGTGAGTACGGCGGGCGGGTTCCTGCAACTGCTCGTCCAGCTGCTGTTCGTGCTCGCCGGGTTCGCGGCCGTGGGCCTGGTGACCGGGTGGGGCGCGGACGAGGAGACCGGGCGTCTGGAGATGCTGCTGGCCACCCCGGTCAGCCGCGCAGGGCTCGTGCTCCGCGGCGGGATCGGGCTGCTCGGCGCCGTCACCGTCATGACCGCGCTGGCCGCGGCCGGGGTCGGGCTCGGCGCGGTCGCCGCCGGCAGCACGGACGTGTTCCAGCCGGTCGCCGGCACGGCCGTTCTCGGACTCTTCACGGCCGCGTGCGCCGGCGTCGGCGTGGCCGTCGGCGGCATCACCCGGATGTCCACCGCCGGGACCGTCGCCGGAGCGGTGGTGGTGCTCACCTACCTCATCGACCTCGTCGCGCCGGCGCTGCGGCTGCCGGACTGGGTGCACGGCCTCGCGCTCACCGCGCACCTGGGCAAACCCATGGTCGGCGACTGGGACCCCGTGGGCGTCACCGTGTGCGTGGTGCTCGCGGTCGGCGGCGTGCTCGCCGGCGCGGCCGGACTCTCCAGGCGGGATCTCAGCCATTGAGACGGGTGGGCGGTGGCGCGCCCACCCGTACCCCCTGGTCATGAAGGGTTTTATGGGTGGTTTCCGCAGGCCGCACCGGTGAGCCTGCCGGAGACCCGAGTCGGGTAGTCTTGGCGACCGGGCCGAGAGGCGCTGCGACGGGACGACCCCGCCACGCTCGACCTGGATCGACTGACGACAAGGGCGCCTCCGAAGACAGCCTTTCGGAGGAGGTCGCAGTGAGTGACACCACACGCATCGATGCGTTGAGAAAACTGCTGAGCGAGCGGATCGGGGTCCTCGACGGCGCCTGGGGCACCATGCTCCAGGCCGCGAAACTGGCACCCGCCGACTACCTCGGCCCGATGGTCCCGGCCGACCACCACAAGGACGTCACCGGCGACCCGGACCTGCTCAACCTCACCCGCCCGGACATCATCCTCGACGTCCACCGGCAGTACCTGGCCGCGGGCGCGGACATCACCACCACGAACACGTTCACCGCCACCGGCATCGGCCAGGCCGACTACGGGCTCGAGCACCTCGTCCGCGACATGAACCTCCAGGGCGCACGCCTGGCCCGGCAGGCCGCGGACGAGGCCGGCGGCAAATGGGTCGCCGGTTCCGTCGGGCCGCTGAACGTCACGCTGTCGCTGTCGCCGCGCGTCGACGACCCCGCCTACCGCGCGGTCACGTTCGACCAGGTCAAGGCCACGTATGCGGAGCAGATGACGGCGCTGGTCGAGGGCGGCGTCGACCTGTTCCTGATCGAGACGATCTTCGACACGCTCAACCTCAAGGCCGCGATCTCCGCCGCCCGCGAGGTCGCACCGCAGATCCCGCTCTGGATCTCCGTCACCATCGTCGACCTGTCCGGGCGCACGCTCTCCGGGCAGACCGTCGAGGCGTTCTGGCGGTCCGTCGAACGCGCGGAGCCGTTCGCGGTCGGCGTGAACTGCTCGCTCGGCGCCGCCGAGATGCGCCCGCACGTGGCGGAGCTCGCGAAGATCTCCAACGCGTTCGTGACCTCGCACCCGAACGCGGGGCTGCCGAACGCGTTCGGCGGCTACGACCAGACGCCGGAGCAGACCGGGGCGCTGGTCGGGGAGTTCGCGCACGCCGGGCTGGTCAACATCGTCGGCGGATGCTGCGGCACGTCGCCGGCGCACATCGCGTCCATCGCCACCGCGGTGCGGTCCGAGAAGCCGCGCGTGATCGACCCGCCGGCGCCGACCACCCGCTTCTCCGGGCTGGAGCCGTTCGCGATCGGGCCGGACACCGGCTTCGTCATGATCGGCGAGCGGACCAACGTCACCGGGTCCGCGAAGTTCCGGCGGCTGATCGAGGCGGACAACTACCAGGCCGCGGTCGACGTGGCGCTGGAGCAGGTCCGCGGCGGGGCGAACCTGCTGGACGTGAACATGGACGCGGACCTGCTCGACAGCGAGACCGCGATGACCACGTTCCTGAACCTGATCGCGACCGAGCCGGAGGTCGCCCGCATCCCGGTCATGATCGACAGCTCGAAGTTCAGCGTGCTCGAAGCGGGCATGAAGTGCGTGCAGGGCAAGGGCGTGGTGAACTCCATCTCGCTGAAGGAGGGTGAGGACGCCTTCCTGGCCCAGGCGCGCGTGATCAAGTCGTACGGGCTCGGCGCGGTCGTCATGGCGTTCGACGAGCAGGGGCAGGCGGACACGACCGACCGCAAGGTCTCGATTTGCGGGCGCGCCTACGACCTGCTGGTGGAGAAGGCCGGCTTCGCTCCCGACGACATCATCTTCGACCCGAACGTGCTCGCCGTCGCGACCGGCATCTCCGAACACAACGGATACGCGAAGGCGTTCATCGACGCGCTGCCGCTGATCAAGGCGCGCTGCCCCGGCGCCCGCACCTCCGGCGGCATCTCCAACCTGTCGTTCGCGTTCCGCGGCAACGACGTGGTCCGCGAGGCCATGCACTCCTCGTTCCTGCTCCACGCCGTCCGCGCCGGCCTCGACATGGGCATCGTCAACGCCGGCCAGCTCGCCGTCTACGCCGACATCCCCGCCGACCTGCTCGAAATGGTCGAGGACGTCATCTTCGACCGACGCCCCGACGCCACCGACCGGCTCGTCACGTTCGCGTCCACGGTCACCGGCTCCGGCACCAAGCGCGAGGTCGACCTCTCCTGGCGCGAGGGCACGGTCGGCGAGCGCCTGTCGTACGCGCTCGTGCACGGCATCGTCGACTTCGTCGAGGCCGACACGGAGGAGGCCCGCCAGCAGCTCCCACGGCCGCTCGACGTGATCGAGGGCCCGCTGATGGACGGCATGAAGGTCGTCGGCGACCTGTTCGGCTCCGGCAAGATGTTCCTCCCGCAGGTCGTCAAGAGCGCCCGCGTGATGAAACGGTCCGTGGCCTACCTCGAGCCGTACATGGAGAAGGAGAAGGCCGGCAACCGCGGCCAGGGCAAGGTCGTGCTCGCCACCGTCAAGGGCGACGTCCACGACATCGGCAAGAACATCGTCGGCGTCGTGCTCGGCTGCAACAACTACGAGGTCATCGACCTCGGCGTGATGGTCCCGACCGCGAAGATCCTGGAGACCGCGCTCGCCGAGGGCGCGGACGCGATCGGCCTGTCCGGCCTGATCACGCCGTCGCTGGACGAGATGGTCGCGGTCGGCGTGGAGATGCAGGCGCGCGGCATGACGCTCCCGTTGCTCATCGGCGGCGCCACCACCTCCAAGCAGCACACGGCGGTACGGATCGCGCCCGCCTACACCGGCGACACCGTCCACGTGCTCGACGCGTCCCGGGTCGTGGGCGTGGTCTCCGACCTGCTGGACAAGGACCGCCGCGTGACGCTGCGGACTGCGAACCTGGCCGAGCAGGAGCGGCTGCGGATCGCCCACGAGAACCGGCACTCCCAGCCGCTGCTCTCAGTGGAGGCCGCGCGGGAGAACCGGGAGACCGTCTCCTTCGACGAGATCCCCACGCCCGTGTTCACCGGCGTGCGCCGGGTGAACCCGTCGATCGCGGAACTCCGCACGATGATCGACTGGCAGTTCCTGTTCCTGGCCTGGGAGCTCAAGGGCAAGTACCCGGCGATCCTGGACCAGCCGGTCGCCCGCGAGCTGTTCGACGACGCCAACACGATGCTCGACAAGATCATTGCCGACGGTACGCTGCGCGCGTCCGGCGCGTACGGCTTCTGGCCCGCGCACGCCGACGGCGACGACATCGTGCTCGACAACGAGGGCGTCACGTTCCCGATGCTCCGCCAGCAGACGCAGAAGCCTTCCGGGCGCGCGAACCGGTGCCTGGCGGACTACGTCGCGCCGGCCGGTGCGGGCGACCACCTGGGCGGGTTCGCGGTCGCGATCCACGGCGCGGAGGAGCTGGCCGCGACGTACGAGGCCGAGCAGGACGACTACAAGGCGATCATGGTCAAGGCGATCGCGGACCGGCTCGCCGAGGCGTTCGCCGAACACCTGCACCTGCAGGCCCGCCGCGAATGGTTCGAGCCGGACGCCGACCCGGTCCTCGCCGACCTGCACGCCGAGCGCTTCCGCGGCATCCGGCCCGCGCTCGGCTACCCCGCCAGCCCCGACCACAGCGAGAAGCACGAGCTGTTCGACCTGCTCGGCGCGCAGGAGATCGGCATCGGCCTGACCGAGTCGTTCGCGATGACCCCGGCCGCCGCCGTCTCCGGCCTGATCTTCGCCCACCCGGACTCGCGCTACTTCACCGTCGGCCGCCTCGGCCGCGACCAGGTCGCCGACTACGCGACCCGCCGTGGCATGCCGCTCGACGAGATCGAGCGCTGGCTCCGCCCGAACCTGGCCTACGACCCGTCCTGACCCGTTCTCCGTGTGATGGGGCGTCCTCCGGGGCGCCCCATTTTCGTCTCGTCCCGGTCATGGGACGCCGCTTCGGCGGCCGTCGCGGGAACCTGGTCCGCGGGCTGGGAGCAGCGGCACGCGCGTACCGATGGCGGCATTATGCTCGTGATCTATGCATGATGTCCTCGCCGCGTTCGAGGCGGAGTCCGCGGCCCTGTCCGACGCCATGTCCACGGTGGACGATGCCGGATGGGCGCGGCCGTCACCCTGCCCGCCGTGGAGCGTGGCGGGGCTGTTCGGGCACGTCATCGTGACCGTCGATCGCGTGCCGGGGATGTTGCGCGCGGACGCGCCGCCCGCGGCGACCGTGGACGCGACCGGCTACTACCGGCCCGGCGAACGCTTCTCGGCCGCGACGAACGCCACCAGGATCGCGGTCGGCGAGGACCGTGCGGCGCTGCCCGGACCGTCGCTGGTCACCGAGTTCACGACCATCAGTGGGTACGTCGTGCGCCTCTGCCGCCAGGAGTCGGCCGGACGGGTGGTGCGCACCCGGCACGGCGACGCGATGACGCTGACCGACTTCATGCTGACCAGGGTCGTGGAGGTGGCGGTGCACGGGATCGACCTCGCGGCCGCGCTCGACCGGCCCGCGTGGACCACGCCCGAGGCGGCGTCCGCGGTGAGCGGGCTGCTGCTCGGCGGCGACGGGCCGGCGCCGCTGGGCTGGGACCGGCTCACGTTCCTGCGCAAGGCGACCGGGCGGGCGCGGATGACCGAGGGCGAACGGGACGCGGTGGCCCGCGGCGGGATCCGCTGGCTGGCGCTCGGCTGACCCGGGGTGTGCGGAACCGGCCACGGATCCGCCGGCCGCGGGAGCGCGCGGCACCGGACCACGCCGGAAGCGGGAAGGTGGCTGTGGTTTTGCGGCTTTTGGGGTTTTGAGCGGCGTAGACACTGCGTGTATAAACCGGGTGTAGAGTGGCGGGCATGTCGGTGGGATTCGCTCTGCTCGGGCTGCTGGAGAACGGGCCCGCGCACGGCTACGACCTGAAGCGCAACTACGACGAGCGGTTCGGTGCCGGGCGCGCGCCGCTGCACTACGGGCAGGTCTACTCCACGCTCGCCCGGCTTCTCAAACACGGGCTGGTCGAGGTCGAGTCCGAGCCCGGCGACGGCCCCGACCGCAAGCGATACGCGATCACCGACGCCGGCATCACGGACGTCGCCGACTGGCTGGCCCGCCCGGAGAAGCCGGAGCCATATCTGCAGAGCACGCTCTTCACGAAGATCATCCTCGCGCTGATGACCGGCCGCGACGCCAACGACCTGCTCGACACCCAGCGGCACGAGCACCTGCGGCTCATGCGCGAGCTGACCCGCCGCAAGACCGACGGCGACCTGGCCGACGCGCTGATCTGCGACCACGCGCTGTTCCACCTGGAGGCCGACCTGCGCTGGCTCGAGCTGACCGCCGCCCGCCTCGACCAGCTCGCCGAGGGGATCACCCGATGACCGACGCCCTGCTCACCGCCCATGACCTGCGCCTGCGCTTCGGCGAGACCACCGCGCTGGACGGCGCGTCGCTGCGCGTGCGCGCCGGCGAGGTGCTGGCGCTGATGGGCCCGTCCGGGTCCGGCAAGTCCACGCTGCTGCACTGCCTGGCCGGCATCCTCACGCCCGAGTCCGGGCAGGTCACGTTCGACGGAGACGACCTGGCCGCCCTGACCGACGCGGCCCGCAGCGCGCTGCGGCGCACGAAGTTCGGGTTCGTGTTCCAGTTCGGCCAGCTCGTGCCGGAGCTCACCTGCCTGGAAAATGTGGCGTTACCGCTGCGCCTGTGCGGCGTCAGCCGGCGGGAGGCGCGCGTCGCGGCCGCGGGCTGGCTGGAGCGGCTGGAGGTCGACGACGTCGCCGGCAAACGCCCCGGCCAGGTCTCCGGCGGCCAGGGCCAGCGCGTCGCGGTCGCCCGCGCGCTCGTCACCCGCCCGACAGTGATCTTCGCGGACGAGCCGACCGGCGCGCTCGACTCGCTCAACGGCGAGCGCGTGATGAAGCTGTTCACCGCCGCCGCCCGGCAGACCGGCGCGGCCGTGGTCCTGGTGACGCACGAGGCACGCGTCGCGGCCTACTCCGACCGGGAGGCCGTGGTCCGCGACGGGCGCGTCCGGGAGCAGGAGTTCGCCGCATGACCGAGTTCCCGACCCGGTCCGCGCCACGCCGCTGGGCCGCCGACCTCGCGCTCGGCGTGCGGCTGAGCGTGGCCGGCGGCCGGGCCGGCTGGGCACGACTCACCATGATCGCGGTCGGTGTCGGGCTCGGCGTCGCGATGCTGCTGGTCACGGCCACCGTGCCGACGCTCGTCGCCGCCCGCAGCACCCGGCTCGCCGAGCGCGCCGAGCCGGTCTCCGCCGAGCAGACCGTGGCCCGCGGCGACACCACCGTGCTCGTCGCCGTCGCCAACACCGACTACCGCGACCGGCGCATCCAGGGCCGCCTCCTCCAGGCCGAGGGCACCCGCCCGGTCCTGCCGCCCGGCGTCACCACCATGCCGCGCGCGGGCGAGATGATCGTCTCCCCGGCGCTCGCCGCGCTGATGGCCTCCGCCGACGGCGCGCTGCTCCGTGACCGATGGCGGGCGCGCGTGGCCGGTGAGATCGGCCCGGCCGGGCTCGCCGGGCCCGGTGAGCTCGTGGTCTACCTCGGCACCGACCGGCTCACCGAGGAGACCGCGCACCGCGCCGACCGGTTCGGCCGCCCCGAGCTCGACGAAGGCATGGACCCGACCCTCATCCTCCTCGGCATCATGGGCCTGGCCGCGCTGCTCGTCCCGGTCGGCGTGTTCGTCGCCACCGCCGTCCGGTTCGGCGGCGAGACCCGCGACCGGCGCCTCGCCGCGGTCCGCCTCGTCGGCGCGGACACCGGCATGACCCGGCGGATCGCCGCCGGCGAGACGCTCACCGCCGCGCTCCTCGGCCTTCTGGTCGGCGCCCTGTTCTACATCGTCACGGTCCTCGTCGCGGGCCGGTTCGTGCCCGCCGGCATGAGCTTCTACGCCGCCGACGCCCGCCCGGTCCCCGCGCTCGCGATCCTCGCCGCGGTCCTGGTCCCGGTCTCGGCCGTGCTCGTCACGCTGTCCGCGCTGCGCAAGGTCGTCGTCGAGCCGCTCGGCGTCGTCCGCCTCAGCGCCGACCGGCACCGGCGTCTGTGGTGGCGGCTCGTCCTGCCGGTCCTCGGCCTGGCACTGCTCTGGCCGATCTACGACGGCTTCGGCGAGGGCGACAACGGCGCCGGCACCGCCGCCCAGGTCCTCGCCGGGCTGGCCGCGCTGCTCGTCGGCGTCGCCCTGCTGCTGCCCTGGTGGGTCGACGCGACCGTGCGCCGGCTCGGCGGCGGCAGCGTCGCCTGGGAGCTGGCCGTCCGACGCCTGCAGCTCGACAGCGGCACCGCCGTGCGCGCGGTCTCCGGCATCGCGGTCTCCGTCGCCGGCGCGATCGCACTGCAGGGGCTGCTCGTCGCGGTCCAGGCGCAGTACACGCACGAGACCGGCCGCAGCGTCGACGACTTCCAGGCCACGGTCTGGCCGATGGACAACGACACCGCCCGCTGGGAGCCCGCACTGCGCGGCTCACCCGGCGTCGCCGCACTCTCCACCGAAACCACGGTCTGGGCCACCACCGCCGGCACCGAGGCCCTGATCCAGATCGGCGACTGCACGGTCCTGCGCCAGTTCGCCCGCCTCGACACCTGCACGGACGGCGACGCGTTCGTCTCCGCCGGCGCCGCCCCCGGCACCCGCTACGACCTCGGCAGCCCCGACGCACAGTGGACGCTCCCCGCGACCGCCACCGCCGTCACCCCGATCCCGGACGCGATGGGCGCCGCCCCCGCCGCCGTCCTGCTCACCCCCGGCGCGCTCGGCGGCGTGCAACCCTCGTCGGCCAACGTGGAGTACTACGTGGCGCTCACCGAGCCGGCCGCGATCGACCTGCTCCGCAACACCGTCACCGGCGTCGACCCGACCGCCGGCGTCAGCCTCATCCAGGACCGCACGTTCGAGTCAATCCTGGTCGGCATCCGCCAGGCACTGCTCGTGCTCGCCACCGCACTGCTGCTGCTCATCGGCGCCAGCATGGTCGTCACCGTCGCCGAACAACTCCACGAACGCCGCCGCCTGCTCGCGATCCTGACCGCGTTCGGCACCCGCCGCGCCACGCTCACCGGCTCCGTGCTCTACCAGGTCGCCATCCCGGTCCTGCTCGGCATGTCCTTGGCCATCCTCACCGGCGCCGCCCTCGGCATCATCCTGCAGCGCGCCGCCGACGCCCCGATCAGCCTCGACTGGACCGGCATGGCCATCACCACCGGCGCCGCCGTCCTCGTCATCCTCCTCGCCACCACCGCCAGCCTCCCCCTCCTCTACCGCCTCACCACCCCCTCCGCCCTCCGCACCGAATGACAGCGCCTCGGTCCGGCGTCATGTCGTACCCGTCGATGTCCAGCACCGCCCCGGTCACCTGCAGAAAGCCGAGCGCGTTACGGCCGGGATCAGCTGTGTCCGGCCTCGGCCGGCAAGCCTGGCGTGTGCCCACGTCGGCGGACGTCGCCGGCGTGCAGGCGTTCACCGCGGCAGCACTGCGCGAGCTCGGCGGTGTCGACATCATCGTGAACCCAGAGCTTCGCCGACGCGATGGGCGTGGAGCTCGCCGCGATCACCGCGGGCATCCCGCTCGGCCGCCCCGGTGACCCGCGTGACGTCGCCGAGGCCGTCGCCTTCCTCGTCTCCGACCGAGCCCAGTGGATCACCGGCGCCGGCCTGAACGTCGACGGCGGCGAGCTTTCCGCCATCTAACCCCGGACCCGGTCAGCCGCGCGGGCCCGGCTTTCCCTCGCCGGGCCCGCGCGGACGGTCTCTCCGAGCGCGCGCCGACCCGGCACGGTGTGCAGCATGTCCCCGGTGATGACGGCGGGTGCTTGCCGTTGCGCGCTGCGGTGTCGAGGCCTTCGAGGGTGGGCTGACGCCGCAGCGCGGTCCCAGAGGCTGGCGACGGCATCGCGGTCGAGGCGCGGGGTGCGGATCGGCTGCGGATTCCTTGACTGGCTACGGGCGCACCGCTCGCCGGGCCCGCTGGACGGACTCGTGCACGACATGCTGCTGGAACAGATGGGGCGCGTGCACGCGAGCGCGGTCAACGCGAGCATCCGGCGCGACGGCGAGTGGCCGTCGCTCAGCTACACGCACGAGCTGGGGCGTGGCGCCCGGAAGCTCGTGGAGGTGTCCATGGGCGGATCGGTAGCGGCGTTCCGTACCGTGTGCGAGCTTTTGAGTAATTCGCTGCCGGAGGCGCGGGAGCTGCTGATCCAGGGCGAGCGGCTGATGACCTCCACCTACACCGAGCTGCTGCACACGGTGGAGGAGAGCGCCCGGGGTCTCTACCGGGGTCAGCTCTCCGGCGACCGGCAGTTCTGGATCGACAGCGCCAACGAGTGGGGCAAGGGCTCCGGCTACCTGGACCGCGTCCTCGACCGTAACCGCGCCTGGTTCCAGGAGCCGTCCCGCCGCGCGCTCCAGGCGGATCTCGAGTCCCTTCTCGACCGTGAGTGGGCCGCGCTGCTCCACCGTGTCCAGGCCATCTTCGAGCAGCCCTGAGCCGACGGTAAGATCGACTCATGTCGCACCCGGAACGACCTGTCCGCGTCGTGGTCGCCGGGATGGGCGATACCGGGCTGATAACGGCCGTGAATCTGAGTCGGCACCGGCGTCTCGTCGACGTGGTGGGCATCTCCAGCAAGCCGGGCCTGTTCAGCGGCAAGGATCTGGGTTGGCGGCTGGCCCGGCCGGAGCAGTGGGCGGCGAAGTACCACGTGCCGTTCGGCCGGTACCGCGCGCTGGACGGTGTGCGGCTGGTGCACGGCACGATGACCGGCCTCGACCCGGACGGCCGGCTGGTCACCGTGGAATCGGCGGACGGCGCCACCACACAGGAACCCTATGACGTGCTCGTGCTGGCCACGGGCGTGCGCAGCGGATTCTGGCGCCGTCCGGAGCTGCAGGGGCAGGCCCAGCTCGACCAGGGCCTGCGCGACATGCACGACCGCTTCGCCGCCGCCGGCTCGATCGCCATCGTCGGCGGCGGGGCGACCGCGGTGAACAGCGCCGCCCAGCTCGCCGAGGCGTTCCCCGCCACGCGGGTCGACCTGTACTTCCCGGGGGACAACGCGCTGACCAGGCATCATCCCCGGGTCTGGGGCGTGGTGCGGGCCCGGCTCCAGCGGCTCGGCGTGCGGCTGCACCCCGGGCATCGTGCGGTGCTGCCGGCCGACCTGTCACCGTCGCCGGGCCCGGTCGCCTTCACCACCGGTCGGCCGTCCGCCGAGGCGGAACTCGTGCTGTGGGCGGTCGGCCGGGCCGAGCCGAACACCGCCTGGCTGCCGGATCAACTGCTTGACCAGGACGGATTCGTACGGGTGCGCGCCGACCTGCGCACACCCGGCCATGACGACATCTGGGCCGTGGGTGACGTGGCCGCCAGCGATCCGCTGCGTGCCTCGGCCCGGAACCTGGGTGCGGAGCTGGTCGCGCGCAACATCGTGGCCACGGTGCGCGGGAGGAGCGGCCGCGACCTGCGCATCCCGGCGTACGCGCAGGGCTCCGTGCTCGGCCCGCTCCACGACGGACTGGAGATCTTCTTCGCCAGTGGCCGTCGTGTCCGGCTTCCGCGCCGGCCGTACTTCGCCATCGAGCATCATCTCACCGGCCCGCTCATGTACCGCGGGATTCGGCCGGCACCGGTCAGGTCGTGACGACGATCTTGCCGAGCGGGTGGTGGCGGGCGTAGTCGATGACGGCGTCGACGCCGTCGTCGAGGGAGTAGCGGCGGGCGATCGGGGTGGCCAGGCGGCCCGCGGTGGCGGCCTCGGCCACGGCCCGCGCACCGGTGGACTCGTTGCCGCTCTGCATGACGAAGGCCAGCTCCACGTCGTCGCGTTCCAGCTGCTCGGGCGTGGGCGGCGGGAAGATGATCGAGAGCAGCCGGCCGCCGGGGCGCAGGCTGCGGGCTGCTGCGGGCAGGCCGTCCGCGAACAGCGCAAGGTTGAGAACGACGTCGACGCCGGTGGGGTAGTCGTCGTAGCCGACCGTGCGGTGGGCGCCGAGGCTCCGCAGCAGGCCGGCACCCTCGGCGGTGCGGGCGGTCGCGGTGATCTCGGCACCGGCGGCGGCCAGGTCCGGGACCAGGGTCAGGCCGACCGCGCCGGTGGCGCCGATGACGAGCACGGTCTCGCCGGGCCGGATCTTCGCGGCGTCCATGACCGCCAGCGTCGTGCCGCCCGCGATCAGCAGCGACGCGGCCTGCGCCGCGCCGAGCGAGGCGGGCCGATGGTCCAGCGCCGGCGTGTCCGCCTCGCACACCGCGTAGTCGGCGAGCGCCCCGGTGCTCAGTGACGGCCGCACCGGGTCGGCGGCGAGGCGTAGCTGGCGGGGCATGGCCAGACCGAAGATCTCGTCGCCGGTACGGAAGCGCGTGACACCCGGCCCGGCCTCGACGACCGTGCCCGCGAACTCGTTGCCGAGCGTGTAGGGAAACTCCAGGTCGACCAGTGTCCGGAAGCCGCCGGTGATCACGCGCAGGTCGGTCGGGTTGATCGTCGACGCGGCGATCCGCACCAGGATCTGGCCGGGACCGGGTCGTGGAACGGGCAGGGTGGCGACCGTGAGCTGCTCGGGCTCGCCGTAGCCGGTGGCGATGAGCGCCCGCATGGTGTCGGTTGTCATGACCTCACCGTAGGCAGCGAGCATTGGGCAGTCGATGCTCATAAAACTCAGATTCTTGCCCGTCTGCGTCACGTCAGGCGGTGTGGCGGGCGATCAGCTCGGTGATCCGCCGGGTGAGTCCGGGTGCGAAGAACGGGTGGTGGCCCATGCCCGGCACGATCTCCAGCCGGGAGCCCGGGATCTGCGCCGCGAGCGCCTCGCCGTGGGCCGGCGGGAACAGCGGGTCCGCGTCGCCGTGCACGACCAGCGTCGGCGCGGTGATGCGCGACAGCGGCGCCCGCCGGTCGTCGTCCCAGTGCCGGCCGGCGAGATCGTGGTTCGTGGCGGCGGCGAGGTCCCGGGCCCGCGCGTAGGACTCCTCGACGAAACGCCGCGCGGCCGGCTCGTCGAACGGCAGCACGTCGCCGTTGAGGACACGCCAGGTCTCCACGTCGGCATCCAGACCACGCGCCGGGGCCGTGACGTGCCGGCGGAACCGTGCGGTCGGCGGCGGCAGTTCACCGTCCGCGGCGGGCTGTCCGGCGAACGCCCGCGCCCAGGCCGGCCCCGGGTTGTGGCCCATCGGGGACGAGGAGATCGCGGTCAGCGTGCGGACGCGGTCCGGCCGGTGCACGGCGAGCCACTGCCCGATCGTGCCGCCCAGCGAGATCCCGGCGACGTGCGCGGCGGCGACATCGTGACCGTCCAGCACCGCGGTCGCGTCGGCGGCAAGGTCGGCGAGCGCGTACGGCTCCGCCGCGAAGTCGACCGAGTCGGAGCGGCCGGTGTCGCGATGGTCGAACCGGATGACCTGCCGCCCAATGCCCACCAGGCCCTCCACCAGCGCGTCGGGCCAGCCGATGCCCTGCGTGGCGGTGCCCATGATCAGCAGCACGGTGGGATCGGCCGGGCTGCCGAAGCGCTCGGTCCACAGTCGTACCCGTCCGGAACGTATTGACGTCTGCATGCCGGCGACCGTATCGGTCACCGAATCCGCGGAATGCAACTACCCTTCGTGAGGGTCGGCAGCGCCCGTGAGATAATGATGAGCGTGTGATCCTTCCGTTGCCGACATTCCGGGCCGGGCGCACCGCGGGCTGTCTAGCCTGCAGATATGCAACTTCACGCAGTGCTTGTCAGGGCGTTCGCGGACACGGGCGCGGTGGTGCGGGGTGTCACGCCGGAGCAGCTCGGCGCACCCACGCCGTGCGCGGACTGGGACGTGCGCGCGTTGACCAACCACGTGCTCCAGGTCGGGTACGCGTTGAAACTCGCCGGACGCCGCGCCCCGGCACCCGATGACCTCTGGACGCGGGACCTGATAGGCGCGGACGGCCCGTCCGACCGGTTCGAGGACGACCGGCGGGACGCGCTGGAGGCCTGGTCCGAGCCGGCGACCTGGGACGGCAAGGTCGATCTGGGAATGCCGATGACCGCCGCCGAGGCCGTCACGATGCTGGTCAGCGACCTGGCCATCCACGGCTGGGACCTGGCACGGGCCACCGGGCGGGACTACCTGTGCGACCCCGCCGTCGCGGTCGTGACCAGGGATTTCGTGGCCGCATCCGGTGATCAGGGCCGGCAGATGAAGATCTTCGGCGAGGCGTTGCCGGTGCCGTCCGGCGCGACGCCGTTCGAGGAGGCGCTCGCGCTCAGCGGTAGAGCGCCGCGGTGAGCGTCGCGGCCTCGCGCATCCGCGCCCGCAGGTCCGCCGGCGCCAGGATCTGCGTGTAGGCGACGTCGGCCGACTCGACGGGCAGGCCGGCGTACGTCCACCCCTGCCCGTCGACCGCGATGACCTCCAGGTCCCCGGCGGCCTGCGGTTCCACGGCCCAGCGCAGCGCGCGCATCCCGCCCGGGTGCTGAGCGCGGCCACGTCCCGGTACACCGTGCGTTCGGAGACGCCCAGCTCAGCCGCGATCTGGGCGGCCGTCACCGTGCCGCGGGACATCAGCCGGGACGCGCGCACGGTCCCGATTGTCCCCGAGGAACCCGTCCGACTGCCGCGCCCACAGGTCCGCGTACAGTCCGCCGCCGTCCAGCAGCTCGGTGTGCGTGCCCTGGGCGACGATCCGGCCCGCGTCCAGCACCACGATCCGGTCCATCCGGGCGATCGTGGACAGGCGATGGGCGATCGCGATCACGGTACGGCCGGCCACCACCTCGTCCAGCGTGTCGTGGATCGCGGCCTCGGACTCGGAGTCGAGCGCGGACGTGGCCTCGTCCAGGACCAGGATCGGGGCATCGCGGTAGAACGCGCGGGCCAGCGCGATCCGCTGCCGCTGCCCGCCGGACAGGCGCACCCCGCGCTCGCCGACGTGCGCGTCCAGCCCGGTCCGGCCGTCCGCGTCGCGCAGCTGTGCCACGAAACCGTCCGCGGCGGCCTGTCGCAGCGCGGTCGCGATCCGGTCCGGGTCGGTGCCGATGTTCGCCCGGATCGCGCGGTGCAGCAGTGTGGCCTCCTGCGAGACCATGGCGATCCGGGCGCGCAGGCTCTCCTGGGTCACGTCCGTGATGTCCGTGCCGTCGATCGTGATCGTGCCGGACTCCGGATCGTGGAAGCGCAGCAGCAGCCCGACCAGCGTGGACTTGCCCGCGCCGGACCTGCCGACCACGCCGACGCGCTCACCGGCCCGCACGTCGAGACTGAGCCGGTCCAGCCCGCCCGCACCACGCCCGTAGTGGTGGCTGACCTGTGCGAACCGGATCGCTCCACCCCGTACCCCCAGCGTGGTGGCATGTGGTTTGTCCGCGACCCGCAGCGGCTGCGCGACCGTGCGCAGCGCCTGCCGCAGCGCGCCCACGGCCCCGAACAGCGACGACACGGCGTCGAGCAGCCATTCGGCCATCCCGGTGATCTGGAAGCTGAGCGCCAGCGCGGCCGCGATCAACCCCAAGGGCGCCTCGCCGGTACGCCAGAGCGCGATCCCGAGCCCGGTCAGCCCCACCAGCAGCGCGCTGCTGAGCGCCTTCATCGTGCCGTTGATCGTCACCTCGACGCGCTGCAGACCGAGGTGCGCCTGGCGGGCCTCGGCGAACACCCGCCGGTCGTCGTCCGGCCCGGCGCCGCCGAGCAGCGCCAGCGTGTCCGCGTTGGCGTAGGCGTCGACGAGCAGGCCGGTCAGCGCGGACTCCGCGTCCTGCAGCCGTGCGGAGGCACGGCGGTAGCGGGGCACGGCCCAGCGCATGAGCAGCGCGTACGCCACGATCCAGGCGCCGAGCGGGAGCAGCAGGCGCACGTCGATCGCGGACATCACCCACACCGACCCGGCGATGTAGGCGGCCACCGCGACCAGCGTGTGGATGACGCTGTAGACGGCGGTGGCCGCCGCATCACCGCCGTCCCGGACGTAGGTGGCGGTCCGTCCG
The DNA here is from genome assembly GCF_000717135.1 of Catenuloplanes japonicus. Taxonomy (GTDB): domain Bacteria; phylum Actinomycetota; class Actinomycetes; order Mycobacteriales; family Micromonosporaceae; genus Catenuloplanes; species Catenuloplanes japonicus. Next base: position 9,779 of record NZ_JNXY01000029.1, on the reverse strand, counting down.
GCAAGATTGTCGCGGAACCAGCCGACGGACTGCCGGGACACGTGCCGATGGGCCCGCCAGCGGGCGAGCGCGCGGGCGTTGGCATGGAAGCTGATGTCGTCCAGCGCCTCGCCGGCCAGCCCGAGCAGCGGTCTGGCCAGGAGGATGACGGCGGCGACCGCGATCAGCTCCCGGCCGTGCGCGGCCCAGAGCGTGTCCGGGCTGCCGGTGGCCAGGGTGTCGACGAGCCGTCCGGCGTAGCCGATCAGCCACACCTCGACCAGCGCGCTGAGGATCGTGGTGGCGACCGCGGCCACGATGACGGGCCGCAGCGGGCGCAGCTCCTCCCGGAGGAAACGGCCGGCGCCGCGGGCCGGCGTGCCGGTGCGGTCGGGGAACGGGTCAGTGGGGTTCTCGAAGAGGTCGCGCAACACGGAGTGCCTTTCCGGCGGAGGCGAGAATCGGGGATCCGAGGTGACCGCCGGAAGTCCTCATCATCGATCTCCTTCTCCGTGTGCCGATCTTCCTTCGCAGGCTAGGCGATGCGGGACGCCGCCCGCACCGCCTTTTCACGGCTTCCCGTGCGCTGTCCGGCGGATCGGGCGGATCAGGCGGTGAACACGGTGCGGACCAGCGTGTCCAGGGCCCGAGGAAAGAACTCGGCCGGGTCGTGCGGGGCGTCGCCCATGGTCAGGCCCGCGGTCATGGTCCTGCTGCCGTCCGGCGAGCTATACATCGGCGCGCCGTACCCGCCCGGCGCGCCGCCGTTGTGATGGTAGATCGTGCCCGCCTCGCCGAGATCCTGGACGAACACGCCGAGGCCGTAGTCGATCGGGCCGGCCGGGGTGCGCATCTCGGCCAGCAGCGGGGCAGGGAGCAGCCGGCCGCCGTTCAGCGCGGAGAAGAACAGGTGCAGGTCCTTCGTGGTGGTGATCGCGGCGCCGGCGCCGGGCAGCATGGACAGGTTCTGCCGGGAGACGTCGGCGACCGTCCACTCCTCGCCGTCCTGGTAGCGGTAGTAGCCGATCGCGTGCGGCTCCGGCAGGTCCGTGACCTCGCCGGACAGCACGGTGTCGCGAAGGCCATCGCCCGCGCCGCCGACGAGGCCCGCACCATCCTCCACCCCGCACCCGGGCCGGACGCCACCGATGCGTGAGCGCCTCGACGCCGCCGCAGCCCCGGGCGAATCGCACCTGTCCCGCGTCGTTTCCCCGCCCGGCGCGACGGGCTCAGCGGGCGCGGCGGTAGTGCATGGACACCGCGCCGTTGCTGAGTGGCTCCGCCGAGATCAGGTCGAGCCGGCGCGTGACGGGCAGGCCACCCTGGTGCAGTGTCGGGCCGTGACCGGCGATCCGGGGGTGGACGAGCATCCGGTACTCGTCGATCAGGTCCAGACGGTCGAGCGCGGTCGCTAGCTTGCCGCTTCCGAGGAGGACCCCGGCCGGGGTGGCGTCCTTGAGCTCCTGCACGCTCTCCCGCAGATCGCCGGCGATGTGGTGGCTGTTGGTCCAGGGGAAGTCCTTGCGCGTCGACGACACCACGTACTTGGGTTTGGCCTCCAGCTTGACCGCCCACTCGCGCAAGGCCGGCGGCGCCTCCACGTCCCCGCGGGCGACGGCCGGCCAATAGCTCTCCATCATCTCGTAGGTGACGCGGCCCCACAGCATCGCGCCGCCCTCGTCCATGAGCCGGGTGAAGAGGGCGTGCGTCTCGTCGTCGGCGATCCCTTCCTGGTGGTCGACGCAACCGTCCAGAGTGACGTTGAGGCTGAAGGTCAGGAGTCCCATGGCCTGCGAGTCTAGCGCCACAACGACATCGCCCCAGGTGGACAGCGCGCCACGGGACCCTCCTCGGTCGGCGTGAGTGCGGCGGTCGTCACGGCCGACCGGCAGCCCGGCTTCGATCATGTTCGATTCCACGGGCTGCCGGGCACGGCAGCACGAACAACCTCGTGGCGTGGCGCGGCTGCGTCGATGATCAACGACGCTTGGATCTGGTGACCGTTCCTTACCGGCGCCCCTGGACCGCTGGCTGGGGCCGCGCCACGATCGCGGCGGTAACGATGGCGAGCAGGCCGGCGACCGTGCAGATCGCCGTGAGCGTCGCACCGAGCGCGACGGGCACGTTGCCCGGGACCGGTGAGCCGTGCGGGTACGCCATCACGTCGTACGCCTCGCGGTAGAACCGGTAGGCAGGCAGCGTGGCGACGGCGAGGCCGGCCGCGGCCAGGCCGGTCGCGGGTCGGTGGCGGGCGAGTGCGGCCACCAGCAGCCAGCCGGCGAGCAGGCCGGCGACGGTCCCTGCGATGGTCAGCGGCCGCAGCACGGCGGGCTCGACCGGCCACACCTTCACTCTGTACTGGCCCTGGCCGGTGAACTGGGAGCCCGTGAAGACCCAGATGTGGCCTTCCATCTTCAGCCCGTCGCTGGTCGCCGTCCACGCGAGGAACGTGCTCGGGAGGCGGAGATCCATGTCCTCGCGGGGAGCGGCACGCGGGACGTCGCTCTCCCGGAACGACGTGATCCGCCACCCGGCGCCGGTCAGCGTGTCGCGGATCCGGGAGGACGACCAGTCCGTGATGCCCTCGGCCACGATCACCACGCTCGGTCCCCGCTGCGCCGACGTCTCGTGGTGGTGAGAGGCATCGGCCGGGATGCTGCCCAGGGCGGTGTTGAGGGCGTGCAGTTCCTGGTCGGACGGGAGGGCGGGGGCCGTGCGCCAGGCGATCCAGGTGCCGGCTGCGGCGCCGAAGCCACCCAGCACGGCGGCGGCGAGCAGAGCGGCCACCCAGGTGAGGGGGCGCCGGGCGGGCAGTCTGAAGCGCTCCCGCAGGCCGGAGAGGAGCAGGTGCAGGTGCAGGTTCAGGCCCGGTCGGCGGCCGTCCTCGGCCATCTCCAGCAGGGTGGTGAGGATCTCGGTGCCACGGTGGTCGCGGTAGGGCCGAGGGTAGGCCCAGAGCAGCCGCCGGTAGCGCCGTTCGGTACGGGTGGTCACAGCGCACCCCCGAACGCGAGACGCAACCGGCTGGCGGCCGCGTCGGCGTTGCGGCGCAACCGCTGCACCTGCGTGGTCAGGGCCGCGGCCCCGGACTCGGTGAGCCGGTAGTAGCGCCGGAGCCGGCCGTCGACGGCCTCCTCGTGGTCGATCTCGACGAGGCCCTGCTCGGTAAGCCGGTCGAGCGCGCCGTACAGGGTGCCGGGCCGCAGCACGACGTCCCCCTGGGAGAGTTCCTCGACGGCGCGGATCACACCGTATCCGTGGGTGGGTCCGGCCGCGAGGGCGGTAAGAATCAGAAACGTCGGCTCTTGCATACCGAACGACACTACCTCAGCCGATATATAACGCCAAGCGTTATATGGGTCGGGCCGCGAGCCGGCCGATCCGGACCACGCCGCGCGTGGCGCCAGCGACCAGCGCGACCCTGCCTTCCAGTGTTCGTTCCATGCGGTCACGGTCTCAAGAAAACCTGACAGATCATGGCAGGGGTACGGGATGAGCCTGTCACGGCCGGTATTCGACCACGTCCTCCAGCTCGTCGACGACCTGACGCCAGTGCTCGGCCACCCGCGCCGGGTCGAGGCCGCGCAGCTTCCACCGGTTCTGGCGGCGCAGCGCCTCGTCGAGATCGTCCAGCAGTGAGCCCGGGGCGAGCAGCGTCCACACGTCGAGGTCCAGCGCGTACGAAAGGTCACGCGAGACGACGGCGGCGCCGAGCACCAGCTCCGGGATCCACGAGTCGCGGCCGGCGGCCAGGTTGTCGGCGACCAGGTCCAGCTCGTAGCGGTGATCCGGTGCGGGGAACAGCACCGGCGGCGTCACCCAGTGCAGGTAGGCGGGCCAGCCCGGACGGCCGCGCAGGTCGTGGGCGGCGTCGCTGTGCAGGTAGGCGACCAGGCCGTCCGCGGTGCGGAACACCTGGACGCGGCCGTCGGCGGCGAGGAAACGGGGCTCCTCGTGGGTGCCGCCGGTGCCGTCGTCGTCGGGCTCGCGCTCGATCCAGCGCAGCGTGATGCCGACGTCGCCGTTGATCGCGATCTCGATCGGCTCGACGCGCGGGTAACCGGGGGTGGGCGGGGCGACGTAGGGCGGGGCAGGTGGTGCCCAGCCGGTCGCGGGCGCCTGCGGGTGCGGCATCACCGGCATCACCGGTGTTGCTGTCGGTGCGGGCGTCTGCCCGGCCGGCGTCACAGGGGCATGCGTGGGCACGGGCGGCGACGCGGGGGCGTGCAGCGGGCTCACCTGCTGGAACGGCGCTGCCGGTGCCGGAGCGCCGAGCGCGGGAGCTGCCGCCCCGGCACCGCCCGCCCCCGGCCACCCCATCGCCAGCGCCCCTCGCGCCACCACCAGCTCCGGCCGCTCCGGTGTCACTGGTGCGAACCCGAGCGCCCGCTCCAGCAGCGCCGCCACCAGCGGAGTACGGCTCACGCCACCGGCCAGCAGCACTCCTGCCACCGGCCCGCCCACGGCCTGCAGCACCTGCAGCGTCAGCGCCACCGTGCGCTCCAGCAGTGGTGTCGCCTCCGCCTCGAACTGTGCGCGACCGATCTCGACCGGCGTCCCGATCATCGGCACCTGCAGCAGCGCGGCCGCCTGCGTGGACAGCTGCTCACGGGCCGCGCGGGCCGACTGCCACAGCAGCGCTTGCGCGCGCCGGTCGTCCGTGGTCTGCGGCCGTTCCAGGCGCGCCCACACGTCCGGCGCGGCGGAGGCGGTCACCCGCCGGGCCGTTCCGACCACGATCGCGTCCAGGTGCAGGCCGCTCACGTCCGCCAGCCCGGTCGCGGCGAGCAGCGTCCCCGCGCGCACCACCGCGACGTCGAACGTGCCCGCGCCCAGGTCGTAGACGACGACCGGTTCCGCGCCGCCGAACGTGTGCGCGGCCGCGACCGGCTCCGGCACGAGCCGTACCGTGGAAAGGTTTGCCCATGTCGCGGCCTCGGCCAGCAGCGCCAGCTGCGGCGGGCCCCACGTGGCGGGGTGGGTGAGCGTGACCTCCCGTGCACCGTCGCCGGCCACGCGCGTGAGTTCGGCGGCGGCCCGGTACAGGACCGCGCCGATCGTGTATCCGGCCGGCAGCTCACGTCCGCCGGCCCGGATCACGCCGTCGGCGACGCGGAGTTTCGGGTGCCGTTCGGTGTTCTCCGGCGGGGCCGCGGCGACGTCCGGGCCGGTCAGCATGCCGCCCTCCGCGGTGACCGCGATGGCTGAGTCGAGGAACAGCGGCTGCGGCGGCTCGCCGAACACGGTGACGGTGGACGAGGTGCCGAAATCTATCGCGGTCTGCACCTGTCTAGTGTGACCAGAGGCGGCAAACGTAGTCCCGCAACTCGCCGGTCGTCGCGATCCAGCCACGGTCCATATAGGTCACCATGCGCGCGACCTCGCCCGGCAGCAGGTCGTAGGCGGTCGCGCCGGTCTCGGGCACGCGTGCGTCCGGCGAGATCGCGACCGGTACCGGCCACATCGGCACGCACAGGCCCGCCCGGCCGAGCGCCTTGAGCACGGTGAGATAAGCCCTGACCAGGTGGTACGGGGAGACGACCAGTCCGAAGCTGGTGATGCCGAGCGCGGCGACCCGGTCCGCGATCCAGGCGGCCTGCAGCGCGGTGTTCGGCGCCGGGTCCGCCTGCACGTGCACGCCGGCCGTCCGGCGCAGTCCGAGGCCGTGCAGGTAGTCCGGCGTCAGCGCGTCGTAGGTGGTCTCGGCCGGGTTCCCGTTCGCGATCAGCAGCAGCCGCAGGCGCGGGTTCGCCTCCCACAACCGGATCGCGTGCGTGATCCGCCACTCCTCGCCCTGCCCGCTGGGCACGATCAGCGCGTCCGCGGTGTCGGCCGCCGCCTGCGGCAGGCTGAGCACCGCGGTTGTCGCGCGCATCACGTCGAGCATCCGTGCCACCGGGATCCCGTCGAGTTCCCGGTCGTGGACGATCCGCGGTGTCGTACTGCCGAGCTGCACCTGTGCTCCTGATCTTCGTTTCCGTCATCCTGCCTTGCCTCCGTGGAGAACGCGGCGCGCGGGACGACGACACGGGCCGCCGTTTTCCTGCGGGGGCGAAATCTCAGGAGGATGGCGCTGACAGAAGAACTCCAGCGGGCTTTCCTGGGGTACCTCTAGCGCCCTATTACTGGATTGCTATTACCGGTAATTCAATAATCAAGGGAGACTGCACGAAACGGACATAACGCTCCCGGATCGCGATACACCATAATGACAGTTATGTGGTCGCACTACACACCGTGTATGGTGTGAGCATGTCTGACCAGCACATACAGTGCCGCCGGTGCGGTGAGGAGAAGCCGCGCGACGAGTTCTACAACCTGCGGCACACGACGCAGCCGCGGATGCCGTGCAAGGAGTGCATCAGCGTGGAGAAGCGCGCGCGATACGCGGCGGCGGGCGGCGATCGGGCCTCGCACGCGCAGGTGCTGCGGGAGAAGCACAACCTGACCTCGGCGGAGTACGACAGGTTGCTCGCCGCACAGGACGGGCTGTGCGCGATCTGCCGGCAGGAGGAAACGGCGCGCGGCCGTGGTGGCCGGCCCCGCCGCCTCGCCGTCGACCACGATCACCGCACCGGTGCGGTCCGGCAGCTCCTCTGCCACCGGTGCCACCAGGTCACCCGGGCGGCAGAGGAGAACCCGGCCCTGCTGGAGGCGGTCCGCGCCTACCTGCTCCGGCACGGACCGCCCGAGCGTTAGGCGCTGAAGTCCCAGGCGTCGAGACGGTCCAGGACACCGCGGTCGCCGGTGATCTCAAGATCGCCGGGGGAGATGCGGCCGTACAGGAGGAACACGAGATCGCTCGCGGAGGCCCGCACGGACATCGTGCCCGGGGCGGCCGCGGGGTCCAGGCGGTAGACGCGGGAGCCGGTGGGGGAGAGCTCCTGGCGCCAGGACCGGCCCTCGGCCGCGTGGTAGTCGACGGTCGCGGGAGCGTGCGGCCAGGGCGAAGTCGTCGTGCAGCAGGTGTGGAGGAACTCCTCCACACCGTCCAGCGCGATCCCGGCCGGGAGCGGCTCCGGCGTACCCACGGTGAGCTGGGCGTCGTAGGCGTGGACCGCGTACTGCTGGAGCTGGTGCCGGGCCACCGCGTGACACGTCAGCGGGGACTGCGAGCCGGCCCACCACGACCAGCAACCGCGGTCCGGACCGGCGTCGCGCAGCGCGTCCACCAGCTGCTGCGTCGAATCGGCCAGCCAGACCTGCAGCGCCTCGCGCTCCCGGGGCGCGGTCTCCGTCTCCGGGGACTTCGCGGTCGCGTCCGGGCCGGCGAGCACGGTCGCGGCCCACGAGCGACGGCCGGCGCCGATGTGCTGGGCCAGGTCGAACAGCGTCCACTCGGGGCAGGACGGCACCTGCACGTCCAGGTCCGGCGCGGACGCCACCGCCCGGCGGAAGGCCTCGGAACGGTCGTCGATCAGGCGCAGCAGCTCAGTGAATTCCACTGCGGGTGTCTACCACCGGAACCCGCCGACGAACAGCGAATTACGCGTACGGCCACTGGCCCCGGCTGCGCGCCGACCGGACCGCCGCGGGGTCGAGCCTGGCCAGCACCGCGGCGTGCTTCCGGGCCAGCGCGACCATCTGGGCGGCGGCCGGGCCGAGACGGACGAGCAGCGGGGCGGCCGTGACCAGGTGCGTGACGCCCGCGCCGGGCCGGCCGTCGGCGGAGGCGATGCCGGCGGCCAGGACCAGCGTGTTCGCGTACTCCCACACGGTCAGCGGCTCGGACTCGTCGACCAGGGATCGGCGCAGCGTGACCGCGCGTTCCGCGTGGGCGGCCATGTCCGGGGTCATCGCGTTCGCCAGGTTGTGCAGCGCGGTGCCGAGCGCGCGGCGTACCGCCCGGTCCGGGACGTCCCCGCACCGGGCGATCGCGTCGTCGAGCAGCGTGATCTGGGCGTCGGGATGTCCGGCCGCGGCGGCGATCTGGCTGGCGTCGGTCAGGTAGACGGCGGTGTCGGCGAGCGCGGTGCGCCGGGCCTCCGTGCCGTCGGGCAGCGCGTCGAGGTGCCGGGTGGCGACGGTGACCGAGGTCTGCGCGGTCTCCCAGGCGTCGGGGATCCGGCCGAGCGCGGCCTCCACCATGGACTGCCGCCACAGCGTGCGCGCCCGGAGCGCGTCGTTCCCGTCGCCCGTGGCCAGCTCGCCGGCGAGCGTGCTGAGCAACTGGTACGCCTCGGCGAGCCGGCCGCCGCGGGACAGGGCGATGCCGCGTTCGAGCCGTTCGGCGTATCCGTGGGTGGCGGCGCCCCAGGGCGGGGTCACGCTCGCCCGCCGCTCCGCGCTGTCCTTGCGCGCGCCGCCGGGCCGCACCGGGGAGGACGGCGTCAGGTACGCGCCGTACGATCCGCGGTGGCGCCACGCGTCCGGGCCGGGGATCACCACGGTCACCTCGGGTGCGATCGTGCGTAGCTCGCGGAGCTGCTGCGCCACCACCTCCAGCTGAGCTCGCGCGCCGCCGCCGTCGAACATCATCAGGATCGACATCTGTTCGGCCATCGCCACGCCGATCAGGTCCGGGCGCCGCAGGAACACCGCGGCGCGTGCGAACGTGCCCAGCGCCTCGGCCAGGTCGAAGGTGATCGCCGGGTCGTTGCCTGCCGTGACCGCCAGTGCACGCTGGCCGTCAACATAGGCGACCGCGAGCGCGCCGAGGTCCGGCGGCGCCGCCACGTTCTCACCGGCCTGCGCCCGCTCGGTCAGGTCGTCGAGCCGGACGGTGAGCAGCGCGCCGGTCGCGGCCGTCCTGCCCCGGCCCGGTCCCGCGGCCTCGAACGCCTCCGACACCAGCGCGCGGCCCTCGTCGACGCGCCCGGCCGAGGCGAGGATCTGTCCCGCCTGGGCGAGGCGCAGGACGGCCTCCTCGCGTACCGTGTCGTCGTCCGTCTGCTCGTGAAGCAGTTCGCGGGCGAGCGTGACGGTCTGGTCCGCCAGGTCTTGCACGAGTGTGGAGTCACCGGCGTCCAGCGCCACGTTGACCGTCGACCGGCCGCTCGCGCGCAGCAGCCGCCCCCGGTTCTCCCGGCTCGGATCGCGGGTGGCGAGCTTGCGCGCGGCCATCAGCGCGCGGACCGCCGCATCTCGCGAGGCGGGCGTGATCCCCTGCTGCACGGCGAGATTCTCGGCGACTGTGAACAGCCGGTCGACCTCGTCCGGCGACGGTGTGCTCCACGGCATCCTCACCATGCCGTCAACCTAGGCGCCCGGCGCAAGTCACCTTCGATGCGGCTATGTCGTCCCTGGAGCATGTTCATCGCCTATGTCACGGTCACCGCCGTCGCGATCCTGTTCAACGGGGCCGCCGCGTTCACCTACCTGAGCGGCCACGACTACCCGAACCAGCAGGCCGACATGAAGCGCATCCCGCGTTCCTGGGTGCCGGTGCTCGGCTCGTTGCTGGCCGCGGGCACGCTCGGACTGGCCGCGGGTCTCGTCGTTCCGCTGCTGGGCGCGCTCGCCGCCGGCGGCCTGGTCCTCTACTTCATCGGCGCGCTCGTCGCCCACGCCCGCGTCGGCTCCCGCGCCCTGATCGGCCCCTCGGTCTTCCTGCTCACCGCGGCCGCCACGCTGATTCTGACGCTGCTCCACCGCTTCTAGCCCGCGCGGCCCTGACGCTCGTACGCCGCCTGCTTCGCAAGAATCAAGATCAACGTCAAGATCCAGAACATATTCCCGCTTCCGGCGTGGTCCGGCAGCGCTGCTCCCGACTCTGTTGCCTATTGATGGTTATGGGGTGTGTTCGAGGCGTGCGAGGTGGGTGGTGTGTTGTGGGGTGAGGTGGTGTCCGGTCCACCAGG
>NZ_JNXY01000028.1 GCF_000717135.1 Catenuloplanes japonicus | reverse complement strand
CTCCCCGCCCGCCCCCGAGCCCTCGCCGCCCTCGGCGGATCAGTCCGGTGTCACCCCGATCCGGGCCGGCTGGTTCCTGCCCAGGATGGGTGATTTCTCGCTCGACATTCAGCAGCTGCTGCTGGTCGCGGCGCTCACCGTCCTGCTGCTGTTCCTGGTCGGCTTCCCGGCCGACGTGTTCAACAAGACCTATGAGGACCGCCGCGAGGAGATCCACCAGGCGCTGCGCGCGGTCGGTGTCAAGCGGCGCTACCGTCTCCCGGCCTGGCTCCAGGCCGTGCTGCTGACCGTGATCGCGGTCGGCGCCGCGTTCCTCTCCAGCAGGGGCGAGGGCCCGGCCGAGAACCTGCCGGCCGGCAACTGGAAGCTACATCTCGCCGCGCTGCTCGTCGCCGTCCCGCTGGTCACGGCCGCCTACAGCGTCCCGGGCGAGCTCTACCTGCGCCGGATCCGCGGCAAGGCCTCCCTCTACGTCCCGCCGCTCGGCCTGGCGGCGGGCGTCCTCTGCGCCGTCTTCTCCCAGCTCTGCGGGCTCAACCCCGCCTACGCGTACGGCCTGTTCCTCATGTTCGTCCTGGCGTCGAAGAAGCCCGGCCCGACCGAGCCGCAGAAGGCGCGCGGCGTGCTGTGGAGCGTGGCCGGCCTGTCCGTGCTGATCGCGCTCGGCTGGCTCGGCTTCAGCGTGAACTGGCACACCGCGCACGCGGGGCACGCGGGCCTGCTCACGGTGCTGATCGACGCGGTGGCGTACTGGATCGTGGTGATCGGGGCCGAGAGCCTGGTCTTCACGCTGATCCCGATGCGGTTCCTGGACGGCTTCACGCTGGCCGGCTGGCGCCTGCTCTCCTGGCTGCCGCTGCAGGTCGCCTCCGGCCTGTTCTTCTGGTACGTGATCCAGTGCCGCGCCGAGGTCGACGGCGTGGCGCCGGCGGAGGACCAGTGGCTGCGCGCGCTGGGCTTCTTCCTGATCTTCGGGCTGGCCGCGACCGCGTTCTGGGGCTACTTCCAGTGGCCCGGCCGCCCGACGGCCCGGTTCAGCGACACCCCGCCCGCCCCGGTCTACACGATGTCCCGCCTCACCAGGCCGCTCTGCCGCCTGCGGAAAGAGGCGATGGCGGTCCGCGCCGCGGCCCTGCCCGAGTAGCACAGCAGCACGAACGACTCCGACCACAGAACCAGGAGGCCGCCATGATCGGCCAGTTGTCCAGTCCGCTCAGCTCGTTGCGCGACCGCTATGAGGTGATCGTCGTCGGGTCCGGGTACGGCGGGGCGATCACCGCGTCCCGGCTGGCCCGCGCCGGCCGTGACGTCTGCCTGCTGGAGCGCGGGCGCGAGATCCGGCCCGGGGAGTTCCCGGACACGCTGGCCGAGGCCCGCGGCGCGTTCCAGGCCGATCTGCCCGGCCGCCGGGTGGGACCGCGCACCGCCCTGTACGACCTGCGGGTCAACGACGACATGAACGTCTTCGTCGGCTGCGGTCTCGGCGGGACGTCGCTGCTGAACGCCGCCGTCGCGCTGCGCCCGGACCCGCGGCTGTTCGACGACCCGCGCTGGCCCACCGGTCTGCGCGCAGACCTGGGGACGCTGGTCGAGGACGGGTTCACGCAGGCGGAACGGATGCTGCAGCCGACGCCGGTCCCGGACGCGCTGGCCCGGCTGCCGAAGCTCGCGGCGATGCGCGAGGCCGCGTCCGCGGTGAACGGCGACTTCTACCGGGCGCCGATCGCGGTCACCTTCGACCGGAGGGTCAACGCGGCCGGTGTCACCCAGGAGGCCTGCACGATGTGCGGGGACTGCGCGTCGGGCTGCAACTACGGGGCGAAGAACACCGTCCTGATGAATTACCTGCCGGACGCGTACACCCATGGGGCGCAGATCTTCACGGAGATCGGCGTGCAGTGGCTCGCACGGCGTGACGGCGAATGGCTGGTCCACTACCAGCGGCTCGACACGGGGCGGGAGGACTTCGACGCGCCCCCGATGATCGTCCGGGCCGGCATCGTCGTGCTCGCCGCCGGCACGCTCGGCTCCACCGAGATCCTGCTGCGGTCCCGGGAGCACGGGCTGCCGATGTCTGGCACGGTCGGCACCCGGTTCACCGGCAACGGCGACGTGCTCGCGTTCGGCTACGACACGGACCGGCGGGTGGACGGCGTCGGGTGGGGCGAGCGCCCGGCCGGCGAGCGGACGCCGGTCGGCCCGTGTATCACCTCCGTGATCGACCTGCGCGGCGATCCCGACCCGGAGCGCGGCCTCATCGTCGAGGAGGGGGCCGTACCCGGTGCGGTGGGCCGGTTGTTGTCCACGGTGCTGGCCGCGACCGGCGGCGATGCGGAGCAGGCCGTGCAGTCGCTGATCGAGGGTTCCGAAGCGCTGCAGAACACGCAGACCTACCTGGTGATGGCGCACGACAGCGGCGACGGCCGGCTGGTGCTGACCGGCGACCGGCTCCGGGTCGACTGGCCCGGCGCCGGCGACCAGAAGGTGTATGCCGAGATCGCGGAGACGCTGCAGGCGATCACCGAGCCGCTCGGCGGCACCTACCGGACGAACCCGCTGGGCAGCCGGCAGATCACGGTCCACCCGCTCGGCGGCTGTGTCATGGCCGACGACGCCGCCGGTGGCGTGGTCAACGACCGGGGACAGGTGTTCACCGGGCCGGCCGGCACGGAGGTGTACGAGAACCTCTACGTCTGCGACGGCGCGGTGGTGCCCCGCCCGCTCGGCGTCAACCCGCTGCTGACCATCTCCGCCCTGGCCGAACGCTGCGTGCGGCTGATGGCCGCGGACCGCGGCTGGACCGTCGACGACCGGCCGAGGCCCCGGCCGCTTCCGGTGGCGCCGGCGCCGAGGCGGCCGGTCGGGATCGAGTTCACCGAGCGGATGCGCGGGCGGCTGGCCGACGGCTCGCCGTTCTCGTTCACCGTGACGATCGCCGCGGACGACCTGGACCGGCTGATCACCATGCCGGACCACACCGCCCGGCTGTTCGGCACCGTCGAGCTCCCGGCGCTGGCCGGCGCGCCGATGACCGTGGTGGACGGCACGTTCCGGATCCTCGACGACGACCCGGACGACCCCCGCACCCGGCGGATGGCCTACGTCATGCCGCTGCGCAGCGCCGACGGCCGCACGTTCCTGCTGACCGGGCACAAGACCGTCCGGGACGATCCCGGGTTCGACCTGCTGACCGACACCATGACGCTGCCGGTCACGGTCCGGGCCGGCGACGGGGGCGGGCCGGTCGTCGCCACCGGCACGGCCCGGATCACGCCCGGCGACCTGCGGACCCAGCTCGGCACGATCAACGCCACCAACGCGGCGAGCCTCGGACAGCGGCTGGCGGCCGTCGCCCGCTTCGGCCGGTTCTTCGCCGGGCAGCTGTTCGACGTGTACGGCGGCGTGGTCGCGCCGCTGCGCTGGTTCGACGCGGACGCGCCCGCCCGGCGGCGACGGAGGCTGCGCGTCGCCGCACCCGAGGTCCACCCGTTCGTCACCGCGGACGGTGTGACGCTGCGGCTGACCCGGTACCGCGGCGGCGACAAGGGACCGGTGCTGCTCGCGCACGGGCTCGGCGTGTCCAGCGAGATCTTCTCCACCGACACGATCGACACGAACCTGGTCGAATACCTCTACGCGCACGGGTACGACGTCTGGCTGCTCGACTACCGGGCGAGCACGGCACTGCCCACGGCCGGGCTCCGGTACAACGCCGATGACGTGGCGCGGTACGACTACCCCGCCGCGGTGGACACCGTCCGTGCCGTCACCGGCCACGCCGACGTCCAGGCCGTTGTCCACTGCTTCGGCTCGACCACGCTGTTCATGTCCATGCTCGACGGTCTGCAGGGCGTCCGGTCGATTCTCGCCTCGCAGGTCGCCACGCACATGAACCCGCCGGTCATGACCCGGCTCAAGTCGGCGCTGTACCTGCCCAGCCTGCTCGACGCGCTCGGCGTGGAGTCGCTGTCCGCGTACGCCGCGGCCGGCGGGGACTGGTCAAGCCGCCTCTACGACCGGTTCCTCGACCTCTTCCCGGACCCGGCCGAGGAGGAGTGCCGCAGCGCCGCCTGCCACCGGATCACGTTCATGTACTCCCGGCTCTACGAGCACGACCAGCTCAGCCGCGCCACGCACGACCACCTGCACGAGCTGTTCGGCGTCGCCGGCATCGGCTACCTGGAACATCTGGCGCTGATGGTCCGCAAGGGCGGGCTGCGCGCCGCCGACGGCAGTGACCGCTACCTGCCGCACCTCGACCGGCTGGCGCTGCCGATCACGTTCCTGCACGGCGCCGAGAGCTCGTGCTTCACGCCGCAGGGCACCACGCGGTCGTTCACCGCGCTGCGCGACCGCAACGGCGGCCACCTCTACCGCCGGCACGTGATCCCCGGATACGGCCACATCGACTGCATCTTCGGCCGGGACGCGGTCCGGGACGTCTACCCGTTCATCCTCCGGCACCTGGAGGAGAACGCCTGAGCGACGCCCGGGACAGGCCGGCCGCGGTCAGCCGGCCTGTCTCCCGGTAGTGCTGTTCGAGCAGGACGGCGCCGGCCATCGACCGGTCGCGGACGAACTCGAAGTGCGCGACCCAGAAGCGACGGGCGGCACGGTACGCCGGCCCGCTCGCGGTCTCCCACGAGCCGAACCGGGTCACTCCGTCGCCGAGATCCTCCAGCGTGTAGACGTGCCGGGCGAAGAAGCCCGGCAGCGCCGTGACATGCCAGGCGACGCGGTACGGCGCGGCCACCTCGACGATGTCCGCGACGGCCGGCATCCGGTAGAGGTAGCCGGGCCGGATCGGCCGGAACGTCCAGAACAGCCGCCGGCCCGCCGTCAGGTCCCGGTTGCCGACCAGGTGGAAGCAGCTGTTCCACCGCGGCCACAGGCGGGCCTGCCGAAAGACGTCCCAGAACTCGGCGACCGGGATCCGCACGTCGACCGTCGCCCGCACCGGCAGGGCGGGATCCGCGTCCGTCATGCTCCGCTCCGGATCCGCCGGCCGGCCAGGTCGTACACCCAGCCGGCGCTCGTCCTCGACGTCGCCCAGCGCAGCCCGGGACCGTGCACCGACGGCAGGATCGACCGATCGGGGACGCGCACGGCGTACCGGCGGAGGAATTCGGCTCGTCCGGTGCGCGACGCGTGCGCGTGCTCCGCGGCGGTGTGCAGACGTTCGAGATAGTCCGCGTAGCGGTGCAGGTCCGCCGCGACGGCGAGCGGGCCGTGACCGGGCACGAAGATCGCATCCGGATGGTCGCGGGCCAGCCGCCGCAACGCCTCGATCCACGCCGCCGGCGCCGCGCCGCCCGGACCGGTGTCCAGGAACGGATAGTGGGCGTGGAAGAGCAGGTCGCCGGTGGCCACGATCTCCGGGGCGCCGTCGATGTGGACGTACAGGTCGCCGTGGGTGTGCGCGACGCCGGGATGGCGCAGCTGCAGCGTGGTGCCGTCGACGTCGAGCTCGGCGGCCGCCGTCACCAGCCGGGTGGGCAGCGCGCCCTGCCTGTCCCGCCACCAGGCGCCGTCCCGTTCGCGCATCAGGTCCGGGACGGCCGTGTGCGCCCAGACCTCCGCCCCGGGGTACCGCGCGTTGCCCTGCGTGTGGTCGTAGTGGAAGTGCGTGTTCACCACGGCCCGCACCGGCAGCCCCAGCCGCCGGTCGACCCATCGGTGCAGCGCCACCGCCCCGGGTCCGAACTTCGTGTCGACCAGCACGGCCTGCTCGCGGCCGGCCACGATCAGCGTGTTGCCGCCGCCGCCCAGCGCGGCGAAGACGCCCGGCCGCAGCTCGGTCACCGTCATCCGGACGTAGGCCCGCCAGAACCACAGGGCTCCGGCCGCGATCGGCACGAGCGGCAACGTCGCGGCGATCAGCACAGGGTGAATCTATCGTAAAATCGTCCTATAGCGACGAAACGGACCGGTCTCGGCGATGCGCCACGTCGCCGTGACCGGTGAGCCGGCGGCGCGGCCCGCCGCCGGAGGACCGCCGCTGCCGGAGCTGTGCGGCCAGCCGCCGCGCACGAGACAGGCGGGGCGGTCCCGGACGCCGGCGGGCCCCGGCCTTCCTCCGCCCGGTGCACACGTCGACGACCAGTGGCAGGACGACCTTGGCCACCGATCCGATGCCGTGCAGCAGTCCGCACCAGTTCATGGTGTTCTCCCTCGATCGTTGCGGGTGGTGACCGGCTGCCCCGGTCACCACCTCACGGTCGAGGAGGCCGGTTAAGAAACGGCTGAGGCGCGTCCACTCACGAGCCGGGCGCGCGCCGGGTGAGGACGACGAGCAGGAGCACCACGCCGGCCAGCGCGGTCGCGAACGGTAGCCACAGGCCGGTCACGGTCAGCAGCGCGAGATACACCGGCACGCCGAGCGCCACCGCCGGGATGACCGCGGCCGGGATCCGGCGCACCCGCGCGGGGACGGCCGGGCCGCCGGGACGGGTGAACAGGACGACGAGCAGCGCCGCGACCGCGGTCAGCAGGGCAGGGGCGGCCGCGAGGAAGTTCTCCTCGAACAGCGTGGTCCAGCTCCAGAACGGGCCTTCGTCCGTCGCGTACCCGTACCGTGCGATGTCCTTGATCTGGAATGCCGAATAGATGATCAGCGGCAGCGCGAGGAACGCGGTCGCGCCGACGAGCAGCGTCAGCGTCGCGCTGACGACCGGGCGGGCCTCGGTGCGGCGGCTCGCCCAGCCGGCGAGGAGCCAGCCGATCAGCAGTCCGGCCACGCCACCGGCGGCGATCCTGGTGAGCAGGCCCGGGGCCTCGGCCCGGCGCACGGTGAGCCACACGTGGCTGCGCTCGGCCGACGCCTCGCCGGCGTCGAAGGCCTGCAGCGTCAGGACCAGGCCGTCCCGGTCGACGGTCAGGATGCCGTCTCCGCCGTCCGGCGGACCCGCCCGCCAGCCGGCCGCGCTCAGACGTGCCGCCGCGGCGGCGGTGAAGCCGGCCGGCTCGCCGACCCGGCCGATCTGGTCCGCGCGGTAGGCGACCTGGCCGTACGTCAGCTCGCCGTTGCCGTTGAGGTGCAGATCGTCATGCCGCTGGTCCAGGGCCAGCGGGATGCCGGGCGCGGCCAGCGCGACGATCGCGGCCATCTCCGCGTCACCGGGCAGCGGCCGGTGCGTGGTGTCGCCGAGCCGGGCCGCCACCGTCACGCCGAGGACGCCGAAGAGCAGAGCCACCACCACCGCCAGGGGTACGACTCCGCGACTGCCCGGCCGGCCCAGGCGGGCACGGGGTGCGCGGCGCAGGATGTCGGCGATCTCGCGCAGGGTGGGGCGGGTCCGGGACTCGGCGTGCGCGGCCAGCAGCATCGTGTCCAGCAGCTCCGCGCGGCGTGCTCCCGGCGGGTACGCGCGCACGAGCATCCGCAGCGACCAAGGTGGCACCATGCCCGCGAATATACAGATGATCTGAGTATTAGTCACCGGGTAGCGTTGCGGAGAGGTGTCCGGTACGCCGACGACGAGGAGAGACATGGTTCGCGCAGACGCCCGGGAGAATCGCGAGCGGATCCTGGCGGCGGCCCGCGAGGCCTTCGCCGAGAACGACGACGCCTCGATGAACCAGATCGCGCAGCGGGCCGGCGTCGGCCCCGGCACGCTCTACCGCAACTTCCCGTCCCGTGAGGCGCTCATCCTCGACATCTACCGCGACGAACTCGCGCTGCTCACCGGCGCGGTCTCCGGCCTGCTGGAGACGCTGACGCCGGTCGAGGCGCTGCGCCGCTGGACGACCGACCTGGTGACCGCCATGCGCCGCAAGCACGCGCTCGGCGCCGCGCTCAGCCCGGACGTGCACCGGTCGATGGCGGAGCAGTCGTACGGCCCGGTGATCGCGGCCATCGACACGCTGTTCGAGGCCGGCAAGCGCGACGGCAGCATCCGCGCCGACGCCGTTCCCGGCGACTTCCTGCAGCTGACGGGCGCGTTGTGGCGGGCCGCGCCGGATCGCACGCAGCCCCTGCTGGCGCTGGTCCTGGACGGTCTCGCGGGCCGATCTGGAGATGTCTCCAGATAATCGTGGACAAGTGGAGAGGTCTCCACTACCGTGGAGTCACCACTCCAAGGAGGTCACCATGACCGACGTACTCGTCACCGGCGGATCCGGATACATCGGCAGCTGGTGCACGCTGGCGCTGCTCGACGCCGGGCACTCGGTGCGCACCACCGTGCGCGACCCGGCCCGCGAACCACAGCTGCGGGCCCTGCTGCGACGCGGCGGCGCCGACCCGGACGCGCCACTGCGCGTGGTGACCGCGGACCTGACCAGCGACGACGGCTGGCAGGAGGCCGCCGCCGGCTGCGAGGCCGTGCTGCACGTCGCGTCGCCCACCATGACCCACGTGCCGCGCGACGACGACGAAATGGTCCGGCCGGCCATCGACGGCACGCTCCGGGTGCTGCGCGCGGCCCGCGACGGGGGAGTGCGGCGGGTCGTGATGACCTCCGCGATCGGCGCGGTCGCGTACGGCCACGCACCCCGCGACACCCCGTTCACCGAACAGGACTGGACCGACGTCGAGGCGGACATCGCGCCCTACCAGAAGTCCAAGACGCTCGCCGAGCGCGCCGCCTGGGACTTCGTGGCCGACGGCGGTCTTGAACTGGCCACCGTCAACCCGACCGCGGTCCTCGGCCCGGTCCTCGGGCCGGACTACTCGCCGTCACTCAACTTCATCACCCGCATGCTCCGTGGCGAGATGCCGGTCCTGCTGCCGTTCGCCACCGGCTACGTCGACGTCCGCGACGTAGCGGCCCTGCACCTGCTGGCGATGACCGCACCGGCCGCCGCGGGCGAGCGCTTCATCGCGACCTCCTGCCACAGCCTGTGGCTGCGCGACGTCGCGACGATCCTACGGGAGCGGCTGGGCGAGCGGGCCGCGAAGGTGCCGACGCGGGAGATGCCGCTGCTCGTCGCGCGCGGGATGGCCAAGGTCAACCCGGAGATGCGCTCGCTGCGCGCGCTGCTGGGCCGCGACCTGGACGCGACGTCCGCGAAGGCCGAACGGGTGCTCGGCTGGAAGCCCCGCCCCATCGAGGACACCATCGTCGAGACGGCGGAGAACCTGCTCGCGCTGCACTGAGCTGTCGCCGCCGAGGTCCGGAGGTACTCCACGCCCCGAGATGCCGGACAGCGGCGGCTTCGGGACCCTGACCTCCCGGCGGATCGGGTCCGGGCGGCGATGCGGAGGCCGTCGAAACCCACCACCGCCACATCGGCGGGTACGGCCCGGCCGGCCTCGCGCAGGGCGTGCAGCGCGCCCGCCGTCATGTTGTCGCCGGCCGCGGAGACGCCGTCGAGGTCCGGGTGGCGGTCAAGCAGGGTTTGCATCGCCGCGGCGCCACCGGCCTCGGTGGAGTCGCCCTCGGCCGTGCCGTGCGGGGCCGGTCCGGCCATGATCATGGCCTCACGGTAGCCGTGCGGCCGACCGCCTCCAAAGATCGAAGAAAATCGATTCGATTGCGGCGACGGTACGGGAGTGGGTGCGCGCGGCCGACGGGCCGTGTCGCGCCGGCGCGTGCGGCGCCCGTGCGGGAGTCCGTGCCGGCTGTCGCGTCAGGCGGTGGTCATAACACATTTCCGTCCACCATTTCATGCTGATCGCGCAAGACGGGACTATAGAAGTACCGAAAGTTTCGATCACTCTCTGAATTTGTTTGGTATCAATCTTGGCCTTTATGTCCATTTGAGCTGCAGATATCTAGCCGGTAGAGGAGTTAAATCGAGATCGAATAATATCGTCAGGCTTGGATATCCCGGAACATTTTCGTAACCTGAGCGCCGGGGTGACCTTGCCGCCGCACGCCCTGTGGCGTCGTTCTCCACGGTCGGCCCGCTCCACGGACAGAGAGGAAGCCATACGTGACTGTCAACGCTGGAAGACGGGCCGCGCCCCGCCGCGCGGTCCTGGCCGGAGCTGCCGGCCTGCTCACCGCCGTCCTGGTGGTCGGCCTCACCACCGCGGCACAGGCCGGCACCACGCTCGGGGCGTCGGCGGCGGAGAAGGGCCGGTTCTTCGGCACCGCGGTCGCGGCGAGCCGGCTGAGCGACTCCGCCTACACGACCATCCTGAACCGCGAGTTCAACCAGGTCACGCCCGAGAACGAGATGAAGATCGACGCGACCGAGCCGAATCAGAACCAGTTCAGCTACGGCAACGCCGACCGCATTGTCTCGCACGCCCGGTCCAACGGCATGCAGGTGCGCGGCCATACGCTCGCCTGGCACTCGCAGCAGCCGGGCTGGATGCAGAACATGTCCGGCAGCACGCTGCGCAACGCCATGCTCAACCACGTCACCCAGGTCGCCACCCACTTCCGCGGCCAGGTCACCTGGTGGGACGTGGTGAACGAGGCGTTCGCGGACGGCAGCGGCGGCGGCCGGCGCGACTCCAACCTGCAGCGCACCGGCAACGACTGGATCGAGGCCGCGTTCCGGGCCGCGGACGCCGCCGACCCGAACGCGCAGCTCTGTTACAACGATTACAACATCGACAACTGGACCGACGCGAAGACCCAGGGCGTCTACCGCATGGTGCAGGACTTCACATCGCGCGGCGTGCCGATCGACTGCGTCGGCCTGCAGTCGCACTTCACCGGCGGGTCGAACTATCCGGGCAACTACCGGACCACGCTGTCCAGCTTCGCCGCGCTCGGCGTCGACGTGCACATCACCGAGCTGGACATCCGCAACGCGCCGGTGGACGCCTACCGCAACGTGACCAACGACTGCCTCGCGGTCGCCCGCTGCAAGGGCATCACCGTGTGGGGCATCCGCGACTCCGACTCGTGGCGCTCCGGCGAGAGCCCCCTCCTGTTCAACGGCAGCGGCCAGAAGAAGTCGGCGTACGACGCGGTCCTCACCGCGCTCAACAACGGCACCTCGCAGCCGACCGGCACCCCCACCACACCGCCGCCCACCACGACCCCGCCGCCGAGCGGCTCCTGCACCGCTTCGATCACGCCGGGCACGGTGTGGGGCGACCGGTACAACACCTCGGTCGACGTGGCCGGCGCCGGCACCTGGAGCGTGGTCGTGGCGATCACCTCGCCGCAGAAGATCTCCTCGACCTGGAACGGCAGCCCCACCTGGGACAGCAGTGGCAACAGGATGACGATGCGCTCCAACGGCAGCGGCAACACGTTCGGCTTCACCACCATGACGAACGGCAACAGCAGCGCCCGCCCGCAGATCGTCTCCTGCAGCGCCGGCTGACCACGCCCTCCGGGACGGCCGGGCACGCTGCCCGGCCGTCCCGTCCACCCGTCGATCGGCGGCCCGATCAGGCCTTCGCCATCGCCGCCGTCCACTGCAACGCGATGCCGCTGAGGCCGCCGTGCTCGGTCATCACCTTGCCGCCGGCCGCCGCCATCAGCGGGTTGGCGTAGGTGCGCACCAGCTCCCCGGTGTACGCCCACGTGGTCAGCGGCTGCGCGCCGGCCGCGGTCATCCGCTGCACGGCCATGTCGTGCGCCTCCCGGGTCGACGAGCCCGACGAGTCGGTCAGGATGAACACCTCGTAGCCGTCGGCGAGCGCCGGCAGGACCGTGAGCTGCAGGCACACCTCGGTGGAGAGCCCGGCGACGACGATGCGCCGCCTGCCGCTGTCCGCCACCCAGCGTACGAACGCCTCGTCCTCCCAGCCGCTCATGGTGACCCGGTCGATCGGCTTCTGGTCCGGGAACAGCTCGGCCAGCTGTGAGATCAGCGGCTGCCGCGCGGCCAGCCCGGTGCTGAGCAGGACGGGGACCCCGGCCAGCTTGGCGGTCTTCGCGACGGCCAGCG
Source organism: Catenuloplanes japonicus (assembly GCF_000717135.1). Taxonomy (GTDB): domain Bacteria; phylum Actinomycetota; class Actinomycetes; order Mycobacteriales; family Micromonosporaceae; genus Catenuloplanes; species Catenuloplanes japonicus. The sequence goes on along the minus strand of NZ_JNXY01000028.1, from coordinate 151,791 downwards.
TGTTGTCGACGACCTGGCCGGGGTCGTGCGAGGTGACGGTCACGACCTGCATGTACTGATGGTCGAGAAGGATCAGCACATGGTCGTCCGTGGTGAGCAGTCTGGTGCGATCGATCTGGGGCATGACGGGCCTCTTTCCTCAGCCGGAACCAACTGACACAAGGCTTCTGCACGACCCGGTCCCCGGCCAACGCCGTGGTGAGCGGCTAATCATCGGTAAGCGGCTAATGGCGTGGTCGCCGCGCGGCCCGGCCCGGCCCACGCTGGCGCCATGAGCGATCCTGCCCTCCACCCCGCGCTGCGCGACCTCGCCGTCCTGCCCGGCGATCCGCGGTACGCCGCGTTGCGCTCCACCTACGCGGCCCGGGGCGCGCCCGCGGTCGTGCTGCTGCCCGGCACCACCGACGAGGTCGCCACCGCGCTCACCTGGGCCCGCACCAAGAACCTGCCGATATCGGTACGCAGCGGAGGTCACGGCCGCGGCTCGACCAACAACGGCGGCGTCCTCGTCGACCTGTCCCGCCTGGCCGCCGTCACGGTCGCCGACCGGAGGCTGGTCCGGGTCGGCCCCGGCGCCCGATGGGCCGACGTCGCCGCCACGCTAGCACCGCACGGGCTGGCCATCTCCTCCGGCGACCACGGCGGCGTGGGCGTCGGCGGGCTGGCCACCGCCGGCGGCGTCGGCTGGCTGATCCGTTCCCGCGGTCTGACGATCGACAGCGTCCGCGGCGTCCGGATCGTGCTGGCCGACGGCACCGCCACCTGGGCCGACGAGACCACGGATCCGGACCTGTTCTGGGGAGTCCGCGGCGCGGGCGGCTCCCTCGGCATCGTCACCGAATTCCTGATCGAGGCCGCGGCGGTACGGGACGTCGTGCACGCCATGTTCCTGCTCGGCCTGGATCGTCGCGGCGTCGTGCTGCGGCGGTGGTCGGCGGCCCAGAGCGCGGCCCCGCGGGAGCTGTCCAGCACGCTGACCGTGATCCGGCAGGGTGACCGTTCCGTCGGCCGGCTGGAGGCCGTCGCCGCGACCGGCGACCTGTCGCGGGCGCGGCGGCTGTTCACCGCGCTGGCAAGCGGCCGGTCCGTGCTCCGGGCCGAGATGCGGATCCTGCCGTACGCCGGCCTGCTGCCGCCGTCGCGCCACCACGCGGCGATGGCGGAGTTCAGCACGGTCAACGGCTTCCTGGGCACGTTGACCGACGCGTCGGCCGGTGCGGTCATGGCCGCCTCCGCCGCGCCCGGCGGGCCGCTGATCCAGCTGCGCTCGGTCGGTGGCGCCGTGCACGACGTGCCGGCCGGCGCCACCGCGTTCGCGCACCGCGGCGCGGAGGTGCTCGCCGTGGCGTCGGTGATGGCGCCGGCCGGTCCGGCCGGGCTGCGATCGGCGTGGGAGCGGGTGCGGCCGCACACGTCCGGCTCCTATGCGAACCTCACGACCGAGCACCCGTTCGACACGATCTATCCGGGCGCCACGGGCACGCGGCTGACCGCGTTGCGCGCGCGGATCGACCCCGAGGGCGTGTTCCGCTGACGCCCCGATCGCCGCACGCGTGACATCGGCGGAACGCGGGCAGGTCGCTGCGCGGCCTTCGCCCCCGATTGCCGTCCGGCTACCAGGAGGCCTTGCGGATTCCCGGGAGTTCGCCGCGCAGGGCCATCTCGCGGAAGCGGACCCGGGACAGGCCGAACCGGGTCAGCACGCCGCGGGGGCGGCCGTCGACCTGGTCGCGGGAGCGCAGCCGGGACGGGCTGGAGTCGCGCGGCAGGCGGGACAGTGCGCGCACCGCGTCCGCGCGGGCCTGCGGGTCGGTGCCGGGGTGGGCGATCGCGGCCTTGAGGGCGGCGCGCCGGGCCGCGTGCCGTAGCACCAGCTCCGCACGCCGCTGCTGCCGGTTGATCGCGCTCTTCTTCGCCATCAGCGCTCCTCGCGGAAGTCGACGTGCCGGCGCGCGATCGGGTCGTATTTGCGCAGCACCAGCCGGTCTGGGTCGTTGCGGCGGTTCTTGCGGGTCACGTACGTGTACCCCGTACCCGCGGTGCTCCTGATTTTGATCACTGGACGGACGTCGGTCTGCCTGGCCATCAGCGGGCCCGCAGCCGGGCGGCGACGGCCTCGATGCCGTGGCGGTCGACGGTCCGCAGCGCCTTCGCGGTCAGCCGCAGCGTGATCCAGCGGCGCTCCGACGGAATCCAGAAGCGGTGTTTCTGCAGGTTGGGTTCCCAGCGGCGGCGGGTGCGCCGGTGGGAGTGGGACACGGCGTTGCCGTAGCCCGGCTTGGCGCCGGTGACGTCACATCGTCTGGACACGGGGTCGGCCTCTCTGTGGTCGGATGCGCCACACTATAATGACAACCGTTTCCAATAACGAAGGGAGGGTCATGTCCTCGCCCACCACCGGCACCTCGGCTTCCGTCCGGGACACCGCGCGCCGGCCCGCGCTGACCGTGCTGTCCGGGTTCTGGCAACCGGCCACCTACGCGGTCGCCCGCACGCTGCTGGCCGCGGAGCCGGCACTGCGGCTGATCCGGCACGACCTCACGGACCTGCGCGACGGACGCGTCCGCCGCATCGTGCGCACCGGCCGCGACGTGCTGGAGGACGTGACCGTGCGGCTGCGGCACGGCTGCCTGTCCTGCACGCTGCGCGAGGACGTGCTGCCCACGCTGGCCCGGCTCGCCGCCGACGCCCCGGACCGCGACCTGCTGCTGATGCTGCCGGACATCGTGGAGCCCGAGGCGGTCGCGGACGCCTGCACGCCGCTCGCGGACCTGCTCCGCATCGACTCGTTCGTCACCGTCGTCGACACCGACAACCTCCTGGCCGGGCTGGCCAGCGCCGACGACCTGGTCACGCTCGGGATACACGCGGCCGAGGACGACGACCGGGCGCTCGCGGACGTGATCGTGCGGCAGGTCGAGTACGCGGACACGGTCGTGTCCTGGGGCGACTGCGAGGCGGGCGCGTTCGACACCGCCCAGGCCCGCACACTGCTGCAACGCCTGGCACCGTGGGCCGCCCACGTGCACGTCGGCGGCGACGACCCCGTCGACGCAACCGGCCTGGGCGGACGGTTGCTCCGGACCCGCCGGCACCGGCCGGAGACACCGGGTGTGCTCGCCCGCGGGATCGAGGGGTACCCGCTCGGCGCCTTCGAGGGCACGCACGAGTGCGACGTCGTCTCGGTCACGTTCCGGTCCCGGCGCCCGTTCCACCCGCAACGGCTCGCGGACGCGCTCGACGACGTCAACGAGGAGATGCTGCGCTCCCGCGGCCACCTCTGGCTCGCCAGCCAGCCCGAGACGGTCGTGGCCTGGGACTTCGCCGGCGGCGGCCTCGGGCTCGGCAGCCTCGGCCGCTGGCTGGCCGCCACCCCGGACGAATACTGGGACGACGCCTCCGACCAGCGACGGATCGCCGCCGCCCTGGACTGGGACCCCTACTACGGCGACCGCGGCCAGCACCTCGTCCTGATCGGCATCGACCCCGACGCCGCCCGGGTCCGCCGCACGCTGCGGTCCTGCCTGCTCACCGACGCCGAACTCGCCGACGGCGAGGACGTGTGGCGCACCTATCCCGACCCGTTCGCCGGCAGCTTCCCGCTCGCCGATCCCGAAGGAGCATGATTCGCATGAAGCGTGGCATCCACCCCGAGTACCGGCCCGTCGTCTACCGCGACAAGGCGGCCGGATTCAGCTTTCTCACCAGGTCCACCGGGACCAGCAGCACGACGATCGTCTGGGAGGACGGCAACACGTACCCCGTCATCGATGTGGAGATCTCGTCTGCCAGTCACCCGTTCTGGACCGGGCGGCAGCGTCTGATGGACACCGAGGGGCGGGTCCAGAAGTTCCGTGCGAAGTACGCCCGTCACGCGCGGGACTGAGGCCCCGGGACACGAGGTCCCGGGGCCGTGTCCGTCAGCGGACCGTGCCGGCGGCCGTGCGGCCGGGGCCGGTTCCGGCGGCGGTGACCTGCTGGACCGTGAACCGGTAGCGGGTTCCGGCCTTGACGCCGCGGGCGGTGAAGGTGAACGTCCGGGCGTCGGCGGCGGTGACGAACACCGTCGCGGTCCCGGCCGGGGCGCCGCCCGGGGTGAGGCGCTGGACCGTCACCCGGTAGCCGGTGAGCGGCGCGCCGCCGGTGGCGCCGGGAGCCCAGCGCACGGTGGCGGTGGTGGCGCCGCCCTTCGGGCCGGGCGTGACGGCCACGGTGGCCGGGGCCGCCGGGACGGTGCGCGGCACGACCGGGCCGGACGGTGCCGACCAGGCTCCGCTGCCCGCAACGTTGAGGGCACGGATGCGGATGCGGTAGGTGGTGCCGTTGCCCAGTCCGGTGACGGTGGCCTGGGTGACGGCGCCGACCCGGACCCGCGCGGCGACCGTGCCCCGCGTGGTGAGGGCGGTGATCTCGTAGCCGAGCACCGGCGCGCCGCCGTTGTCGGTGGGCGTGGCCCACCGGACCACGATCCTTCCGTTGCCCGCCGCGACCGTCTTGAGAGCAGGCGATCCGGGGGTACGGAGGTCAGCGCCGGGCCGCGTGGGAGCCGGAGCCGGCGCGGGCGCCGGAACGGGTGCGGGTGCGCTCGTCGGCGCCGGAACCGGCACCGGGTTCGGGGCGGTGCCGGGCATCGGGCCCGGGTCGACCGGCCCGGGGTGCGGCACCACGACGATCGGCGTCGGCACCACGACGATCGGGGTCGGCACCACGACGATCGGGGTCGGGACGACCGGCGTGGGCACCACCACGACCGGAGTCGGCGTGGGAACGACCGGGGTCGTGGCCGGGGTCGGCGCCGGCAGGTCGACGACCGGATCCGGGTCCGGGATCGGCGTGACCGGCACGTCCGTCCCCGGATCGCCACCGGCGCCCTCGTCCCCGTCCGTCTCGTCGTTCTCGTCCGTCTCGTCGCCGTCGCCCTCGTCGCCGTCGCCCTCGCCGTTCTCCGCCGGGTCGTCGCCCTCTGCGGCCGACACGGCCGGCGTGACCGGCGACGACGCGTCGCTCCACCCGCCCGGTCCGGCCGCCGTGACAGCCCGGACCCGGAACGTCACCGCGACGCCGTTGACCAGCCCGGTGACCACGGTCGCCCGCGTACCCGACGGAAGCGCGGTCTCGGTCACCTCGCCGTCCGCGAGCATCTCCAGCGTGAGGCCGGTGACCTCGAGCCCGTCCACGGTCGCCGGCACGGTCAGCGTGACCGTCGCCTGCCCGTCCCCGGCCACGGCCGCGACGCTCAGATCGCCGAGCCCGCTGTCGAGCACCGGTGCCGGGATCGTCCCGTCCGCGAACCGCAGCTGCTCGACGTTGCGGACCGTGTCGTTGCCGTCCGGGCCGGAGACGAGCAGGCCGCCGCCGATCGGCGTGATCGTGTACTCGCCGCGGAAACCGGAGAAGACCGCGGTGTCGTCGCCGGCCGCGCCGGTCACGATCTCCCGGACGATGCGGATGTCAGCCGGGTCGATGCGCCCCGCGAACACGTCCGCCTGCAGCACGGCCAGCGAGCTCACGATCCGGCCGTTCACCGACAGGCGCACCCGCAGGTACCGGTCGCCGTCGATGATGTCGTCGCCGCCGCGGCCCTCGATGACGTCGTTCCCGCCGCCGCCGAGCAGGAGGTTGCCGCCGCCCCAGACCGTGCCGTGCAGGTCGCACGGCCGTCCCGACGCGTTGGCGACCAGGTCGACGGGCGTGGGCAGCACGGTCACGATCTCGTCGAGGCCGGCGATGCGGGCGAGGCCGGCCGCGTCGAGCGCGTCGCAGCCGATGAACCCGGCGCCGCCGACCTGGTAGGGGACCCGGTCGTCGCCGCGCAGCACGTCGTCGTGGTCGCCGCCGGAGAGCGCCTCGACCTCGTTGTAGCGGTCGCGGACGCCGACGGTCAGCGTGTCCAGCGGGTTGAGCGGCAGCGCCAGGTCGGCGTCGATGCGCTCGTCGCCGGCGATCGACCAGTCGTACCCGGAGCCGCCGGCGTTCTTCTCGATGCCGGGGCCCTGGACGCCGATGTCGTCGCCGCCCTCCATGTCGTAGTCGTCGTCCCCGCCGCCGCCGATGAACACGTCGTGGCCGGGGCGGTTGGCGTCGTCGAGGAAGAACAGGTTGCCGCTGTCGCCCTGGAGCAGGTCGTTGCCGTCGCCGCCCTCCAGCCAGTCGTCGCCGGCGTCGCCCCAGACGCTGTCGTCGCCGTCCCCGCCGAGAACCTTGTCGTCGCCCTCACCGGAGAAGACGTCGTCGGCCTGGGCGCCGCCGTCGAGGACGTCGTCGCCGACGCCGCCGTTGACGATGTCGAGCCCGGGGCCGGCGTTGATCGCGTCGTTGCCGGGGCCGCCGCGCGGCATGTCGTCGCCGCCGAGGTCGGTGATGATGTCGTTGCCGTCGCCGCCGAGCGCCACGTCGTTGCCGGCGCCGCCCTCGAGCACGTCGTCGGCGGGGCCGCCCCAGATGGTGTCGTTGTCGTTGCCGGCCACGACCCGGTCCAGGCCGTCGGTGCCGCGGTAGACGGACTGGGCGTTGATGCCGGGCCGGTCGACGGTGTTGCGGGCGCGGTAGCGGATTGTGCCGTCGGGCAGGCGGATCAGCAGCGCGCGCTCGTCGCAGGCGGTGGCCGGGTCGTCGGGCACGCTGTTGCCGTACCGCTGAAAGCCTTGGGGTGTGCCGTTGAGGCGCGTCAGGTCGAACGTGCAGTCGGCAGTGGAGAACACGTCGGCCCGCAGCCCGGGGACGTCGGCGTTGCGGCCGATCAGTTCCGCGAACGTGTTGCCCTCCAGCTGGGTGCGCAGGTTCATGCCGGGCGTACGGGCGAGGTAGTAGTAGCGGTCGCCGTTCTGCAGGCGCAGCAGCTGGTTCTCGAAGACGTAGTTGAACGTCTCGCCGAGCAGGCCGCCGAACGGGTCGGTGACCTCGGCGAGCCCGCCGATCCACAGGTCGACGTCGTCGAGCCCGCTGGTGGCGGTGGTCCAGCCGTCGGTGGCGTTGAGGAACGCGGCGCCGTCCTCGACCGTGGTGGTCTCGATCAGCAGGCGGGCCGCCGCGCGCTTGCCGTCGACCGTGGTCGCGGCCGTGATGCTGGGGTGGCGGCCGTACGCGGCCACGAAGTTGATCAAAGATTCGGGGTGCTTGAGGTGCTCGCCGAAGTCGATCCACGAGGTGTAGGGGGCGAGCTGGACGCCGCGGCGGAACGGGTTCAGCCGCGGGATGCCCTCGGAGCGGCCGCGGGCGATGTTGAGCGAGGCCAGGTCCATCGGCAGCCCGAGCAGGTTGTCGCGCAGCGTCTCGGTCATGAACTCGTCCAGCTCGTTGCCGGTCTGCCCGGTCATGCCGGTGATGATCTCCCCGGCCGCCGCGGCCGGCGTGAGCGTGCCGTCGCGGGTGAACGCGGGCGGGTTGAGGAACCCGTCGAGCAGCGAGATCGAGTCGTCGGTGCCGTCCGCGCGGGTCCGGGCGATCGTCTCGTTCAGCATCGAGTGCCCGAACCGGTAGACCGCGTGCGCGAACTCGGCGGACACGGCCGGGTCCAGGTCAGTCTGGGTGAACGCGAACGGCTGGAACGGGTTCAGCGCCGGCTGGACCTTGCGCGCGAACTCCTCGAACACCAGGTGCTGGTACTCCATCTCGTCGACGAACCGGGCGGCCTGGAAGATCCGCTCGCCGTTCCACGACCCGTCGGCCAGCCGCCACTCCGACAGTGCGGTCCCGTCCGCGGTCAGCACCCGCTCGATGTCGGTGACCAGGCGGTTGTGCTCGCCGTGGAAGATCTGGTGCACCGCGGTCAGCCCGATGTTCTCGTTGACCCGGCCGTCCCCGGCGATGTAGTGCGCGGCCAGCATCTCGTCGTCGTAGGTGCCGGCCGGCTGCGCCGCGAAGTCCGAGCTGGCGACCGTGTCCGCGTCCGGGCGTGGTGCGACCGGCGGCGTGGCCGGGTTGTGGTCGTGGTCGACCGGCGACGGGTCCGCGTGATGGGCGATGTCGGTCAGGAACGGCGTGTCGAAATACACCACGTCCGCGGGTACGGCCACCGGCCGCGCCAGATCGCCCTCGACGAGCCCGGACGCGGTGACGTACTGCGGCAGGCCGTGCGCCGGGCCGGGCACGAACCGGCCGTAGGGGTCGGTGAGGATCTGCGGCACGTTCAGCACGTCCGCGTCCGTGAGCGCGAGCCCGAGCAGGTCACGGGCCTGGCGCTTGGTGTCGGCCCAGGTCGGCAGGCCATGGCCGCCGGCGCCGGTGAGCAGGTTGCCGGTGGACCGCGGCCGTCCGGCGGCGTCCCGCGCGTACTCGCGGAGGAACACCTGGTGCGCCGCGTGCGAGGCGTACGTCTGGGAGTTGTCGACGTACGGCGTGTCGGTGTTCCTCGCGTCCTGCACGTCGTCGGCGGTGCCGAGACGGCCGTCCGGTCCGGGCTGGTTCGCGGCGCGGGTCAGCGCCATGAACCGCATGCTCGGCGGCACGTAGCGGGCGTCGCCGGGCCGGGGATCGTCCGAGGTGCTGGCGATCCGGTCCGGGCCGGCGATCAGCGGGTCGTCCGCGCGCAGCGGCACGATCACGGTGCCACCGCCCTTGACGGTCTGGTCGATGCCGTGGTCGAAGAACTGCCCGAACAGCGTGAACCAGGAGTTGTACGGCGCGGACAGCCCGATGTCCGTGGTGACGTTCGGGATGAACAGCGTGCTGCCGTCGATTCCGGGCGTGACCGGCCCGCCGGTCTGGCTGCGGACCGGCTGCCCGGCGGCGGCGACCGCGGCCGGGTTGTGCGCGGTCTGGTCCGCGATCAGGTTGCTGATCAGCCGCGGCTGGCTGTCGACGACCACGTTCCCGGTCCGGGTGTCCGTGTACGTCGTGTTCATCGCCGGGCTGCCCGGCCCGAACATGTTCGCCGGGGCCCGCTCGGCCGTCCGGAAGTCCGCGCCGGCCAGCCGGGGGAACGAGCGGTCGGCCGCGCCGTAGCTCTCCCGCCCGGCGACCAGGTTCGTGCACGAGCCGTCGACGGTGCGCAGCCCCTTCGACACCAGCGGGCTGCCCAGCTGGGCCAGCAGCGCGCCGCACGGCCCGGTCTCGCTGGTCGTGCCGGCCACGTGCGCCTCAGCGATCTTGATCTGCTGAAGGATGTAGGCGAGGTCGGCCGGGGTGATGGTGAACCCCTGCCCGACCGGCCCCGCCGCGGACGCCGGCGTGGCGACCAGGAATGTTGCGAGAACCGACCCGAGCGCGATGCCCGCGCGGACCAACCTCATGTGCGTACCCCCGGGGTTGAGAAGAACCGGAATGACGCACATGTTGACTACATCACTTTAAGTCCGGCGATCGTCCGGCTGTAGCCCGGCTGAGGCCGGCTGTAGTCCCGCCCGATCCACGTGCTCCGGCCGGACGACGGCCGGCCCGACAGCTGGGTAGGGCGACGGACTACAGCGAGACGCGCCACCCGCCTGCTTCCCCCAGGCAGCGGTGGCGGCCGGCGAGCGGTGGCGTGATGGCCGCGGCCGCCGTGACCGCGCGCAGCGCCGAGATCACCACGGTCTTTCCGGGGGTACGACTCCTGATCGTCGACAACCGCCACGGCGAGCTGCGGATCCGCGCCGGCGGCCCCGACGTGATCCTCCACCGGTACACCGAGTGGACGCTGGACGAGCCGTGGATCCAGGAGGAACAGCCGGGCACGAAGCTGACCATCCGGACCCGGTGCAGCCGCCCCGACCGCGACGTGCAGATCATCATCAACTGCGAGGTGTCGTACGACATCGAGGTCCCGCCGGAGATCGCGCTCGACCTGTACGCCTCGGACGAGGTCTCCGTGACCGGCACCCACGGAGACCTGACGATCCGCCCCGACCCCTAGCCCTTCTTGCCGTCGAACGCGGCGGCCTGGCACTCCATCTCCATCGCCTCGTCCGGCTCCCACGTGTCGAAGCCGGGCCCGGGACGCCACTGACCGTCCACCTTGACCAGCGGCTTGCCGCCCGCGACCAGGCACTTGTGGTAGTTCTCGTCGTCGTCGGCCCAGTACGGGTTCTTGTCCTCGTCCAGCTCCGGGGACAGCACCGGCCACAGCTTCTGGCAGTCCCCGTACGCGGGGTCGGAGAACGCCAGCCGCCGCCCGTCCGGCGGCGCCAGGTCCAGCAGCCCCTTCTCGTCCGTGACGACCGGCAGCCCCTTGTCCCGCACGCAGGTCATGAACGGCTGCTGCATGACGCGCTGCTCGTCCCAGGTGGTGTCCGGGCGGACCACCGGGGCCCCGGACACCGGCGTCGCGGACACGGCCGCGTCCGGCGTGGTCAGCGTCGCCACCTCCGGTGCGGCGTCCGGATCGGTGCCGCCGCAGGCGGACAGGAGCAGGAGCACACCCAGGGCGACGAGGGTACGTTTCGGCATGGTGACAGCGCCTTTCATCAGGTGGTGGCGAGTGCTTCGGTGGGGGTGAGCCGCGCGGCCCGCATCGACGGATAGACGCCGGCCACGACGCCGACCAGCAGCGCCCCGCCGACGCCGGCCGCGAGCGCGGCAACCGGGACGACCGGCGGCCACCCCTGGTGCAGCGCGTATCCGACCGACCCGGCGACGCCGAGCGCGGTCCCGGCCACGCCGCCGAGCAGCGACAGCGCGACCGACTCGGCGAGGAACTGGGTGCGGATCTGGCCGCGGTGCGCGCCGAGCGCCCGGCGCAGCCCGATCTCCCGGCGCCGTTCCAGCACCGAGATGACCATGGTGTTGGCCACGCCGATGCCGCCGACCAGCAGCGCCACCCCGGCCAGGCCGAGGAACAGCGCGTTCAGGTGCGTCTCGGTGGTGCGCTTCGCGGCCAGCGCGTCCGACGGCCGGGTGACGCGGACCTTGCCCGGCCCCTCCGGGTTGACGGTCGCGGGCAGCACGTCGCGGACCGCCTCCACGGACGCGTCGTGGCTGCGGACGTAGACGACGGTCGGGTGACCGTCGAACCCGAGCTCGCCGCGCGCCGCCGGCCAGCCGACCAGCGCGGCCCGGTCGATCTCCGGCGCCAGCGGGATCGGGTCGAGGATGCCGGTCAGCGTGAACCACCGCCGTCCGATGTAGAGCTGGTCGCCGCCGCGCAGATCCTCGAACCCGAGCCGGCCGGCGGCCTCCGCGCCGAGGACCACGGACGGGAACCGCTCGGTGGCCGGGCCGAACCAGGCGCCGTGCCGGACCGTGCCGTGCAGCAGCGCCAGCAGCTGCGGCTGGACGGCCAGGACCGCGGTCGCGGCGGACGCGTCCGTGCGGTCGTTGCGGGCGATGGTGACGTGCGTGTTCGCGACCGCGCCGGCCTCGGTCACCGGCCCGATCCGCAGCGCCATCTCGGTGGCCTGCTCCGGCAGCAGCACCGGCGGGTCCTGGTTCGGGACGGCGCTGGCCTGCAGCAGGTTCGTGCCGAGCCGGTCCAGCTCGGCGAGCAGCGCCCGCTCGCTCGACGCCGGGATGCTCATCACCACGACCATCGTGGCGATGCCGATCGAGATGCCGAGCGCGGACAGCACGGCACGCATCCGGCGTACCCGCAGCCCGACCAGCCCGAGGCGCAGCAGATCGCCGGGGGACAGCCGGCTCGTCTCGATCATCGTGGCGCCCCGGTGTCCGCCACGATCCGGCCGTCGCGCAGCTCGACCCGGCGCGGCAGCGCGGCCGCGATGTCCCGGTCGTGGGTGATCACCGCGATCGTGGTCCCGTCCCGGTGCAGCGCGACCAGCAGGTCCAGCACGGCCTGCCCGTTCGCGGTGTCCAGCGCACCGGTCGGCTCGTCCGCCAGCACCAGCGACGGGCGGGTGACCAGCGCGCGGGCGATCGCGACCCGCTGCCGCTCACCGCCGGACAGCTCGTGCGGCCGGTGGTCGCGCCGGTGCGCGAGCCCGACCCGATCCAGTGCCTCGCACGCGGCCGCCCGCCGCTTCCGCCGGGGCACGCCCGCGTACAGCAGGCCGGTGCTCACGTTCTCCACCGCGGTGAAGCCGTCGGTGAGATGGAACTGCTGGAAGACGAAGCCGAGCGTGCGCCCGCGCAGCGCGGACAGCTGCCGGTCGGAGAGCCGGCTGACGTCGTGACCGCCGACGTGCACGGTCCCGGACGTGGGCCGGTCCAGCGTACCGATGATGTGCAGCAGTGTGGATTTCCCGGAACCGGACTGGCCGACGATGGCCAGCAGCTCGCCTGCCTCCACGGTCAGCGACACCCGGTCGAGCGCGGTCACCGTGCCGTAGACGCGGCTGACGTCCTCGACGGACAGCACGGTCGTCATGAGACGGTCACCACGCTGACGCCCTCGGCGAGACCGTCGCCGCTGATCTCCACCATCCCCATGGCGAACATGCCGGTCCGCACCGCGATCAGCGGGCCGCCGGCGACCTGCACCGCGTATCCGCCCTCGCGCAGCGCGAGCAGCGCCGCGACCGGCACGGCCAGCACGTCCTCCCGGGTCTGCCCGGCGAACGACACCTGGACCGGCCCGGACTCCAGATCCTGGACCGCCTTCCTGTCGTTCACCGCGACGGTCACCACGACCTGCGCGGCCGTGGTCGCGGTCGCGCCGTCCGGCGCCGTGGCGTCCCGGCTGATCGTGCGGACCGTGCCCGGCGTGCGCGCGCCGCCGGGCAGCTCCACCTCGGCCGCGGCACCCTCCTTGATCGTGCCCAGGTCGGTGACGTTCACCGGCACGGTGATCACCTTCTCGTCGCCGGTCAGCGTCAGCACGCCGTCCGCGGCCGGGTCCCCGAGCTGCGCCGCGAGCTCGCTGACCCGGGCAGGGCCCGGCAGCACCAGGATGTGCGCCGGGTCGATCGTGCCGGTCGGCGGCAGCCCGGAATCGGCCTGCCAGCGCTTGATCGCGTCGAGCACGGCCGGGGTCAGCACGCCGTCGTCGCGCTGCACCGGCACCGGCGCGGTCGTGCCCGGCTCGGTGACCGCCCGGCCGACCGCCGGTTGCAGGCCCACGGCGTAGTTCATCGCCCGCAGGTTGTCGATCACCACCCGCACGTCGCGGCCGACCTGGTTCGCGGTGCCGAGCGTCCGGAACAGCGGCGTGCCGCCGTAGAGGACGATCACCGGGGTGTCGTCGACCCGGTAGAGCGTCCGGCCGCGCTCCGCGACGCCGCCGACCGCCGGCAGCCAGGTGACCGCGCCCGCACCGCCCTTGACCTGCCGCGGGGTGCCGTATCCGAGCGTGCCCGGCTGGGTCCGCGCCGTGGTGAGGTCGGTGCGTGCGACCGCGACCGTCCCGGCCGGGGGTGCGTCGGCCGCGGCCGTCTCGTCGTCCGGCGCGCCGGCCCACCACACCGCCGCGGCCCCGCCGCCGCCGACCAGGCAGAGCGCGACCGCCCATCGAAGGAACTTCATGACGATCACCGTGCCGGGCGTTCGTCGCCGCCACGTCGAGCGAATGTAAGGGAGTTGTCAGGTTTCCCGGGATTCGCGAGACAGGCTCTAGAGTCGAGCGGTGCCCGCCACGATCCTGATCGCCGAGGACGACCCCCGGCAGGCCGAGATCGTCCGCCGCTACCTGCGATCGGCCGGGTACGACCCGGTCGTGGTCGGCGACGGCCGCGCCGCGATCGACACCGTCCGCCGGAACCCGCCCGACCTGCTGGTGCTGGACCTGATGCTCCCGCGGGTCGACGGCCGGGACGTGTGCCGCGTGCTCCGCGTCGACCACGACCTGCCGATCCTGATGCTCACCGCACGCTCCAGCGCGGACGACCGGGTGGCCGGCCTGGAACTCGGCGCGGACGACTACCTCACCAAGCCGTACGACCCGCGGGAACTCGTCGCCCGCGTCCGCGCGCTGCTGCGCCGCAGCACACCCCGGCCGCCCTCGGACGACGTGCTGCGCGTCGGCGGGCTCGCGGTCGACCGCGGCGGGCACACGGTCAGCCTCGACGGCGCCGACGTCCCGTGCACGCGCGGGGAGTTCACCGTCCTGGCCGCGATGGCCGCCGAACCCGGCCGGGTCTTCACCCGCCGCCAGCTCCTCGACCGGCTCAGCACGCTGGACCGCAACGCCACCGACCGCGGCATCGACATGCACGTGATGAACCTGCGCCGCAAGATCGGCCCGGCCTACCTGCGGACCGTGCACGGCGTCGGCTACAAACTGGTCGCCGGATGACCGGCGTCCCGCCGCACCGCAGCCTCATGGTCCGGCTGCTGGCCTCCTCCATCCTCATCGTGGTCGCGTCCGTCGCGGCCGCCGCCTGGCTGGCCGCCACCACCGCCACCCGCGCGGTCCAGCAGGAGAGCGGCGCGACGCTCGCCGCCGACTCGAAGATCTTCGACACGCTGCTCGGGTACGCGGCCACCCACCCCGGCTGGGACGGCGTCGACCTGACCGTACGGGCGCTCGCGGACGAGACCGGGCGGCGCATCGGCCTGGCCACCCGCTCCGGCGTGCCGATCGCAGGCCGGCCGGTGGACGGGCCCGGCACGATCGTCGACCCGCTGCACACCGCGAGCGCGGGCGTGATCGACGCGCGGGCGGCCGGGCCGTACCGGCTGGCCGAGGACGAACGCGCCGCCCAGCACGCCGCCGCCGAGCAGCGCCTCGCCTGCCTGCGCGACCAAGGGCTGCGCGCCTCGGTCACCGAGTCGCCGACCGGCCGGGCCGTGGTGCACCTCGACCGGACGAACCCGCCCCCGCAGGCGGACTGCGGCTTCCCGGAAGGTGAGCTGACCCGCACGGAGGCCGACGCGCTGCGCGACCTGACGCGGCTCGCCAACGCGTGCACCCGCGACGCGCGCCTGCCCTCGGTGAAGATCGTCGACCCGATGTTCACCTGGGACTACGACCGCGACACCGGCGACCCGCGAACCGCCGAGATGCAGGCCTGCGTCGACGAGGCCCGGCGCGAACAACTGCGCCCGTACGTGGCCGAGCCCGCGACCCTGTGGATCGGCAGCCCCGACCGGCAGCCGCTCCCGGTCTTCGACCTCTCCCCGTCCAGCACGCTGCGGATCGCGGGCGTCACCGGCGCGGTCCTGCTCCTCGCGATCGGCAGCACCGTCATCGTCGGCACCCGCCTGGTCCGGCCGCTCCGCGCGCTCACCGCCGCCGCCGAGGGCTCCGCGGACGGGCCGGTCGCGGTCACCGTCCACCGCAACGACGAGATCGGCCGGCTGGCCGGCGCGTTCAACGCGCTCTCCGCCCGCCGCGAACACAGCGAGCAGCAGCGCCGGACCATGGTCGACGACATCGCGCACGAGCTGCGCAGCCCGCTGACCAACATCCGCAACTGGCTGACCGCCGGCCAGGACGGGCTGGCCGACCTCGACCAGGAACTGCTGGACCTGCTGCTGGAGGAGACCGTGCTGCTCCAGCACATGGTCGACGACCTGCGGGACCTGGCGGCCGCGGACTCGGGCACGCTGCGGCTGGCACCGTCCCGCTGCTACGTCGCGGACCTGCTGCGTCAGGTCGTGGACGCGCACCGCGGGCCCGGCGTCACACTCACGCTGCACGCGGACGCGGACCTGGAGGCGGACGTCGACCCGGCCCGCCTGCGCCAGATCGTCGGCAACCTGGTCTCGAACGCGGTCCGGCACACGCCGGCCGGCGGCCGCGTCACCGTACACGCGATGATCCTGGACGTTGATCTGGTCATCGCGGTCGAGGACACCGGCGTCGGCATCGCCGCGCACGACCTGCCGCACGTCTTCGACCGGTTCTGGCGTGCCGACCCGTCCCGCGCCCGATCCACCGGCGGCAGCGGACTCGGCCTGTCCATCGCCCGCCGCCTCACCCAGGCCCACGGCGGCGACCTCACCGCCGTCAGCACACCCGGCGCAGGCAGCGTCTTCACGGTCCGGCTGCCCGCCACGTCACCACACCGGAGGAACACCCCGTGAATTCGGGACGACGTCCTCCACCCGACGCTCGGCTCGATCCGCCCCGCCGAGCGGGTAGCTTTGCGCCCATCATGGATCCGTCCACAAGAGATGGACCGGCCGCTCGACGTCGGTGCTGCCCACAAAGCGTCCAGGTTCGCCCCGTAGCAGCGCCCGAAGCCGAGCAGTGCCGCCACCTCGCGGTGAAGTCGGCCTCAGAACTCACTCGGTGCCCATCGACCGCACGGGATACGTTGAGAGGGCAGCCCGTGATGCACGGCTGCGGTGCCGGACGAACGCCACCGGGGGTGCAGATGTCGAAGCGAAAGCGACCGATAGTCCTCGAGCCGGACCCCGGCATCTACCCGAACCCGGATCCCCTGTATCCGGATGTCATCGCTCTCGGCAGCCTCAGCGAGGCCGTGCGTGCCGCCGCGAAGGCCCAGGGCCTCGATCTCCCACGCACCTCCCTCAAGCCACTCGGTCGCTTCTACGGCACGGTCGTCCCGGAGTACGGCCTCACCGTCCGCAGCAGGATCCGGAAGCGGGAGAGTCTGCAGGTCGCCGCCTACTGGAACCAGCGGGGATGGCGGATCGACGGATGCCACGCCGACCACCGCATGGCCGGGAGCGCGTGGGACCTGGCCGAGGTGGCCCGAGTCGCACACGTGTGGCGCACCGGAACCGCCCTGGCCGACATCCATCACATCGCCCCGGACGTCACGCTGCACCCCGTCACGTACCGCTACTTCGGCATCATCCGACCCGAGGACGTCCACGGCGAGCCGTCGACGGTCCTCAGAACATGGACCGACGCCCGCGGATCCGAACGCGAAGAGACCTTCATGGCCTCGTTGGACTGGGTGGAGACAGACACGATGTCCCCCACGGCACGGCCGACCTACGACCCGGACCCGGTGGAGATCGACTCCGCGACGGTCGGCCGCTTCATCTACCGCATAACCGATCACGTCACCGCAGAGCAGCGACGCCGGTAGCCCGCCAATCCCGGCGGCAGACAGCGCGAAGAACTCTGTGGGTAGAGTCCCGCGCCATGAGGGCTATCGGCGTGCGGTTGGGGCACCTGCTGTCGCAGCGCCGGCCGGCGTCGGACCGCGGTTGCGCACCCGCGGACCGTCCTTGCCCGGAAGGTCGGGGTAGCGAGCGCGGACCTCTCCGCGGTCATCGACGGCAGCGCGGCACCGGACCCCGATCAACGATCACGCCGGTACGTCGCGGACGTCCCGGCCATGCTCGGCGAAGGCTTTGAAGTCTTGCATGTGCTGCCGCGACTGCTTGCGGAAGGTGCCGGGCATCAGGAGCGCCACCAGTCGCATCGGCAGGCCGCTGAACCGGTACTCGTTCTCGCTCTGCCAGAGCGTCAGGCCCGGACCCGCCTCGCTCAGCCGTTCACGCGCGGCACTCCACATGCCGCCGCCGACGATCTCACGCTCGTAGTGCACGACCGCGCCCGCCGGGATGTCGCGCAGGTCCGCCGGCTCCAGCCGGGTGACGGTCTCCGTACACTCGAACCGCTGCCCGCCCATCTCCAGCACCACCCGCGACACCGTCCCGACCTGCCCATGCGCGCCGCTGACCGGCTCGTGCGACACGAGCCCACGCAACCACATCGGCAGCTGTGCCGGATCCGCCAGCAGCCGCACCGCCTGCCCCAGCGGCAGCGCAATCTCAATCGAGACGGTGTACTTCACCACAGCACGCTACAACGGCCCGAGAGCACAAACCCTCCCGCAGCGCCGCGCCCACCTCAACCCGCACGCTGACCCGCATTCCGCACACCTCGTCACCTGAGCGCTATCTGCGGCAGATCCGGACGCCGGGCTGAGCGCGCTCGGGTAAGGTGCGCGTCGTGAACTGGCAGGATCCCGAGATAGCAGCCGTAGAGAGTCGCGAGGATCTCGCCCGCTATTTGGTGAGTCTGGCATCCCGGCTTCGGGTAGGCGATCTTTCGACCGAGAACCCATCCACGGACGCCTTCATCGACGCAGCGGGCCGGTGGACAGAGTCCATGGACGGCTTCTTCTCGAACGTTCTGAAGGAGCCGGTTCCCGACAGCCCAGATTGGTCGACGGTGGCCGCCATTTTCCGAGCGGCGCTGGTGTACGAGTAAGGGGCGGTCAAGGCCGCTATCTGCTCGATGGTGAGTCCGATGCGGGTGGCGACCACGGTACGGACGGCCGGTGCGGGGTCTGTGGCCAGGGTGGCGACTTGCTCAGCGGTCAGGTCCACCCGGCCGGCGATCCCTTGCCCGGATCTTGGTGTGCGGATGCTGCGAGAGGATCTGGATGAGGTGGGGCGGGGTGGTGGCGTTCACGGCGACCGATCTGACAGCGTTGAGATCGTCGGACGCGACAACCTGTTCAGCGAGGGCTGAGGACAGTCGCCGCTGCAGCACCCACCAGAAGGCATGGCAGTGGTGCTGCGGCAGATCGGCTGGTTCCATGAGCCGCTCGCGTTCGGCGACTGCTACGGCTGCGGCTACCGCCACGCGCGGGTCAGGGTCACTCAGCAGTAGCCGTAGATCGTCGCGCCAGGCGTAGGGTGCCGCGAATCGGCGCACCCGCGGGTCAGGGTGTCGTGCGGCGACGAAGACACGATTCCAGTCCGCGGCGAACAGCTCCTCGAAGACCTCATAGTCCATGATCAGGTCTTCCGGCGGGTCGAGCAGATCCGTCATCAGCCGGATGCCATGAAGGCGCCGGTGCACGTTGGACGGGTCAACTGCGGAGCGCCCGTAGGTAGAGCCACATCAGGATCACCACGACCGCCAGTACGCCGAGCGCGGCAAGCACGAGCATCCGCAGCAGCATCGGCATCGGCGGCCCGGTCTCGGCCGGCCGCGGTTCGGGCAACTGCGACCGTACCGGCGAAGGAGCCGTGGCCGGCACGACATCGAGCAGCGGATCGGACGGGCGGGTCTCGAAGTTGTCCTCGTCGGCCAGGAACTCCCGGTATACCGTGCTGGCCCGGTCGAGCGCGGCCGCCATCAAGGTGTTCAGGTCTTCTGGGCGGTCGCGATCACCGAGGTCGATCACGCCGTAGGAGATGGTCAGCTCCCGGCCGTATTGGTCGATGACTTGGCCGGGCGCCTGGACCTCGCTGAGGTATACGGTGACCGAGTCGGTGCCGTGCAGGCTCAATTCGAGCGTCCTGATCCGCTCGTCGGCTGACGGAATCCGATCGCGCAGCAACATCCGTTGTTCCATCAGGAAATCTGGGCAGAGCAGCGTCCGCTGACCGTGGGACCTGCCGCGGGCGACGAGGAAAGGCCACATGGGCTACCCCACCGACCGCAGCACGCTGGCCGGCATCCGGCCCTCGTAGTCCTTCATCGAGCCACGAAGGCGTTCGATCGCCAGCTTCCGAAACTGCTCCGCGTCGTCGAGGGTTCCGTGGATGTCGTCGATCGCTTTCCCGCGGCGGCTCGGGGCGCGCATCAGCGCGTCGATCACCTGCTGCACCACGCCGTCCACCGCGATCCTGGTCGCGGCGCCGGCCGGCCGGCCGCTCAGCCGTTCGACCAGGCCGGTGGCGACCGCCGTGATGCCGGCACGGGACTCACCGGCCTTCCAAGCGATCCGCTCGGCCCACTGCTGCACGGCGCCCGGGGACAGCGCTGCGATGCGTTGGCCGGCCCTCTCCTGAAACGCCGCCAGCGCCTGGTCGAGCAGGTCCGGCATGATCGCCGTGAGCGGAATCTCCACGTCCACCGGATAGGCCGATCGACCGGGGATTTTCACAGCGCCCCTGCCGTCCTCCAGCCGCGCGAACCCGAACCCAACGGCGCTGATCGGGATGAGCCGCACGGGCGCCGTGTGGCCGGCTGCCAACTGGTGAATCTCCGGGATCTGGCGCAGCCGGTCGGCCACCAGCGCCAGCCTCGCGCTCTGCTGGTCCGGCTCATCGGCGCAGTCGGCGGCAACCAGGTCCCATTTGGTCAGAACAAAGTGCATCGGCTTACCGGTCGCGTGTTCCTGGAGCTTCTGGTACGCCGGCTGCATCGTCTCCTCGAGGTAGCGGCGCCCGTCGTATTCGCCGGCCAGGAACTCCATCACGCGCTGGCCGTCGAGAAGGCACAGCAGCACGTGCGCTCGCTCGATGTCGGCGTCGAACTCGGCCGTGGCCTCGGAGGCGCCGCCGTCGGCCGAAATGAGTTCACCGGCGTAGTCCTGGTAGTCGATGGTGAACACCGGCCGGTTTGCGCCCTCGTGCTGGATGGCACACGTGAAGCTGAAGACCTCCCCGTCGGCCACCTTGTTCGGCGACGGCCACGGCCGGCTCGGGTTGGCCACCTGCGAGTAGACGTCGCGCAGCCGGCCGGCTTGTGTCAGCGGGGAGCGTAGATAGAATCCGATCTTTGGGTCCTGCACCCCCAGCCGCCGGCCGAGACTGGCCAGATACACGGTCTTGCCGGACCCTGAGGCACCGAGGACAAGCACCCGAATCCGGGGTAGGCCGGCGTCGACATCGTCGGTCACGAGATTCTCTCCCAACGGCCTATTTTATTTCCCGGCGCGCCATTTAGGCACTCGCCCGTCACGTGCGCAGTCGCAGCCGACTGATGTCGCCTGTTTTCCGACACGCTTCGCAAGATTGCTCCATCCAGCATGAGCAAGGGAAACTCAGACTGCTATCCCTTGAGTAGCTTGCGCCGATCTCCAGCCGGCGTTGCGGATGCTACGAGCGGGCGTGCCATTACAGGCGGTTGCCCTAATCCGAACGCGTTACTGTTCCGCGTTGGTGCGATCCCGCTGTCTTTGCGTCCGAGGGTCGCCAGTTCGGGCATGCTGGCTGCATGGAACAACCGCTCGACGTTGATCTTTCGTGGCACATGATCGTTGACTGGCTCGCGGTGAACTGTCCGGTCGATCTCGCGAGTTTGCAGGGTCCTGCTGCCGAGGAGCGGCTCGATGCCATCGAGAAGGCCGTAGGAAAATCACTGCCAACTGATCAACGAGCATGGTGGCGGCTCGCCGACGGGACCGACGAGAACGGCGCTGCCATCTCGCTCATACCGGTCGTGTGGACGCCGCTTTCTACCAGCGCTGCCCTGACCCGCTATCATACTATGCTGAACTTTCGTCCCGATGAGCCCGAGTTGTCCCAGCGGAGCGCCGAACCCGCCGGCTCTCCCTGCTCCTGGATGTGGCTGCCGGACTGGCTTCCCATCGCCCATAACCTCGGCGGCGACTACAACACTGGTGAGACACCAATCGAGTTCGTCCGACTAACGGTGTTGGCTGGGATTCCTTTCTAGTGTCGGTGTCGATGCGCCGCTCTCTTCTCGGCAGGTGAGGGCGCCGGCGGCACGCAAGTCAGGGAGTTTGTCGTACCCGGCTGTTACGTTACGTCGCAGTTGGCCGGTCGGAGCTACCCCAGGTGGGACAGCGCGGTTACAGGGGGCGGGAACCTCGTAGATGCCCGGAGCGATCTCGGCATTGAATTTCTGATACCGCAACCCGCCCCCTGCCTCGCACCTATGCCATCGACACCTCGGACGGCTCGCCTGACGAAAGGCACCCGGGCGGGACCAGCACCCGGTTCACCCCGCCACCGGCGCCTCGACCAGCGCCTCCCGGACCACGACCGTCCGGCAGACCATGTCCGCGATCGTCTGCCGCTTCGCGGTCACCACCGGCAGCAGCCACCCCAGGTAGAGCACCAGGCTGTCGAGCAGGTGCGCCACGTCGCGCAGCGCCGCCCTGCCCACTCCCACGGGCTGCCCCGTCCTGTCGTCGACCAGGTAGACGCCGACCACCCTGCGCCCCCAGCTCTGCCCTGTCCTCCCCGCCAGGTACCAGCGGCTGTAGACCGTCAGCGCGACCCCGGCCGCACCCAGCACCACGCTGACCCCGACCGGCAGACCGCTGACGTCGGTGGCCACGAGCAGCGGCACGACGGCCAGCCCGTCCACGAGGTTGCCGCCCACTCTGACGATCCAGGACGCGTACTTCATCGGTGTCTCTTTCATAGGACCAGATTCGCCCGCCCGCCCGGCCCCTCGCGTCAGTGAACAGTGAACAGCCAGGTCATCCGTTCGTATGACGACGTCAGCACAACCCGCCACACCCACCCGTCGGCGGCAGGTCGTGCGGCAGCGTCGGCGAGGGCAGGTCGGGCCGGGTTTCCGGCTGGGCCGTGGTCAGGCGATCCGGTTCCCCGAGGATGTGCAGGTCGGCGGTCGTGTCGTCGACAAGCATGATGACGGCCGGATCCGGGAGCGAGGGGTCGCGGTCGCCGGTCGGTGTCCACCCCGGCACCACGTTGATCGCCGCACCCCGGGTCCGCAGCACCCCGTCGACCGCCTCCTGCGTGACCATCGTCGAGTACGCCTGGTCCGGATCCAGATAGCGCTCTTCCTCGTACGTGCTGTGCTCGTTCTGGCAGTTCTCCCCGCCCGCGTCGCACTCGGCCGTGGTCTGCCCGGTGGAGACCGTCCCGTCGTTGCCGTAGAACGTGTTGCCCTCGGTGACGATCGTGCCGGTGACGGTGCCGTCCTCGTCGCGGACGTACTCCGTGGTCACGAAGTACTTGTTGGCACCGCCGGGGACCCAGTGCGTCTCGGAGTCCGTCTCCTCGACCAGGTTGCCCCGGTCGTCGAAGACCTCCTCGTGGTCGTTGTCGATCCGCATGCCGTCCACGACCCGGGTCAGGTTTTCCTGGCTGCGGGAGCCGGTCAGCTCGCCGTCCGGGTCCCGGTGCTCGGTGCGGTGGCCGTTCTTGAACGGGAACGTCGTCGCCGTCGACCCGTCCCGGTAGGTGGTGGTCGTCGACCCGTCGGAGTGGCGCGTGGCATCCTTGACGCCGCCGCCGTGCACGGTGGCCCGTCCGGCGCTGACCCGGCCGCCGTCCCACCGTCCGAGCTGGAGCCCGGACTTCCGGGTGGCGCCGAGCGTGAACCCGTCACCGCGTTCGAGCGAGATGCCGAACGTGGCGATCAGGTCGGCGGAGACGCCCAGCCGGGTGAGCGTGTCCTTGCGATTGTCCGGCGGGAACACGCCGTGCGTGGACGCGCCGAGCGTGGCCCGGTCGGCGATCACGCCGCCGGGCAGGAACAGGAACGCGCCGTACCCCTGCTCGAACGACGGCAGTCCGCGCCCGTGCAGCAGTTCGGCGACGACGGGCAGGCCGGGTGCGGAGGTGGCGTCGTGCGGGTTGGTCCCGGCGACGATCTCGTCCGCGTCGCAGACGCCGTCGCCGTCGGAGTCGACGACCCGCCAGGCGAGGTAGCAGACCGTGCCGTCGCACAGGCGCAGGAGCCGTTTCTCCGGCGGCACGGTCGCCGCCGACGCGGGCGAGGCTCCGAAGAGGACGGTCAGCACGGCCAGAACTGCAGCTATTCGTCTCATGCCGGCAACGGTGGCAACGTTGAGGTCCACCCGCGCGGCACTGTCACGCTTCCGGCAGCGCAACCCCGATCAAAACCAGGGATTTCCCGGGTACGCTCCCCGCGTGAACGAGGCGGCGGCGCGCGCGGTCTTCGCGCGGTACCTGGCCGGTTCCCGCACCGCGGCCCCGGCCGATCTGGCCCCGCTGGCCGCCCGCGTCCCACCGAGCGACGATCCGCGGATCGCCGTGATCCATCACGCGCTGACCGGCATCGCGGACGGCCGGACCGGCCGCCCGCACGCGGCCCGGCACCTGGAGACGGTGCTGCGCCTGGTCGCCGCGCACCGCCTGGACGAGGATCCGCTCTACCTGGAGTGCGCGCTGACCTGCCTGCTGACGCTGCGCCGCCCGCATGAGGCCCGGCCCCGGTTCGCGGCCGGGATCGACCGGCTCACCGGCGACCCGGCCCGCGAGGCGCGGCTACGGACCATGCTCGGGGTCGGCGACGCGTGGGCCGGCGACCTCCGCAGCGGCCGGGACGAGCTGATCCGGGCACGGGCGCTGGCGACCGACCTGGACGTGCGGGCCGAGGCGACGTCGTTCCTGATCAAGTGCCACGCGCTGGCCGGTGACCTGACCGCGTCGGCCGCGCACCTGTCCGAGGCGCGGGAGCTGGCCGCACGCGCCGGGTCGACCTGGGTCGCCCCGCACATCGCCGAGTGTGTCGCCGCGCTGCACCTGGCCCGCGGCGACGTGGAGGCGTGGGCGGGCGCGCTGGAGTTCCTGGTCGGTCACGGTGTCGGCGTCGTCTCCGGCCTGCTCTACGAGCACCGCTGGGAGCTGGCCGGCCATCACGCGCTGCGCGGCGACCGGGAGCGGGCCGCCGCGCTGCTGGACGGCGTCGCGGATCCGCCGGTCGGCTGGCCGGGCGCGCCGGTGCTGCCCGCCTGGCGGGCCTGGATCGCCGCGCCCGCGGACCCGGGCGCGATGGCCGTGGCCGAGTCCGCGCTGTCCGGCCTGACCCGCCCGCTGGAGCGTCTCGGCCGGGCCCGCCTGGCCTGGCTGCTCGGCGCGCAGCACGCCCGCCTGGGCCGCCGCGCCGACGCGGTCCGGCTGCTGGAGACCGCGTACACCGGCTATGCCGTGCTCGGCGCCGCCGGCCTGGCCGCCAGGGTCGAGGCGGACATGGCACGCCCGCCGGCGGCCGTCCCGGGCGAGGACCCGTTGACCCGCACGGAGCGCCGGGTGGCGACCGCGGTCGGCGACGGGCTGAGCAACCGGGAGGTCGCCGCGCGCCTGTCCATCTCGGTCAAGACCGTCGAGTTCCACCTGGTCAACATCTACCGCAAGCTGGGGGTACGGAACCGGACCGCGCTGGCCCGCCGGACCTGAGCCCGGCACATCAGCCGCGGCCCGGCTACCGCCGCCAGGCGTCCGGATGCCGCGGCCGCGCCGGAGATCCTGGGACTGTGCAAGGCCGGGCCCGCACCGGCCCGGCTTCGGTCGCCGGGCCTGAGACGCGGCCCCGGCCTCCGGTAGCCTGACGATGATGAACCGGGATCTTCACGCGGCACGCGAGCTCGCATCCGGCCTGGCGGTCCGCGCCGGCCGGCTGCAGGTCGAGCGCCGTGACACCCTGCGGGTCGGCGCGCCCAAGGCGCACGCCAACGACGTCGTATCCGACGTCGACATCGCCAGCGAGCGCCTGATCGTGGATGCGATCCGCGCGGCCTGGCCGGACGACGCGATCCAGGCGGAGGAGGGTCACGGCGGCGACGGTACGACCGGCTGGAAGTGGGTGGTCGACCCGCTCGACGGCACCCGCAACTACATCAGTCGTACCGGCCCGTGGTCGGTCTGCATCGCGCTGTACGAGGGCGACACGCCGCGGGTCGCGGTCGTGCACGAGCCGGTCGCGGACGAGACGTTCAGCGCCGTCGACGGTGGTGGGGCCACGCTGGACGGCGTGCCGCTGTCGGTGCCGGACGGCCCGCCGCTGGCCGAGGCGCTGATCGGCGTCAGCTTCCAGCCGAACCCGGCGACGAAGGCGCGCGCCGCCCGCGTGATCCGCGAGCTGCTGCCGCACTCCGGCGACCTCCGCCGGCTGCCCGCCGCGCTGAACCTGGTCTACCAGGCGGCCGGCCGCCTCGACGGCGGCGTGGCCCTGGACACGAACCTGTGGGACATCGCGGCCGGCGCGCTGATCGCCCGCGAGGCCGGCGTGATCCTCGGCGGCCCCGGCGCGGACTTCACCACCGAGCTGACCATCGGCGCCGCCCCGGCGCTGTGGCCGGTGCTGTCCGAGACGATCCGCGCGGCGGCCTGAACCCGCACCGTGGCGACGGCCGGGCCGGTGGATGTCACCGCGGGCGCCGGGACAACGTGGATCACGGCCTGATCTGCTGCGCCGTGTCCAGGAGCGCCTCACGACGCGCCACCACCTGCCGTCCGGAGGAGAGCCGTCACCGAACGATGTCCGGTTGATGGCCGAACACCCGATCGCGCACCCGATGTCGCTCGCGGTGGGATGTGCACAGTGCTTAAGATCGCTGTCTCACGGCCGTCTCACCGAAGTGGACTCCTGATGACCGATCCCGAGATCGACGTAACCCGCCCGAGCAGCGCGCGGGTGTGGAACTATCTTCTGGGCGGCAAGGACAACTTCGCCGTCGACCGTCAGCTCGGCGAGGCGCTGCGCACGGCGAACCCGGGCATCGCGGAGATCGCCCGCGCCCAGCGGCGGTTCCTCATCCAGGCGGTCACGCTCATCGCCGGCGAGGTCGGCATCCGGCAGTTTCTCGACATCGGCACCGGCCTGCCGACCGCGGACAACACGCACGAGGTCGCGCAGCGCGTGGCGCCGGACTCGCGGATCGTCTACGTCGACAACGACCCGCTCGTGCTCACGCACGCCCGTGCGCTGCTGAAGAGCTCGCCGGAGGGCGCGACCGCGTACGTCGACTCCCGGGTGGAGGACCCGGAGCGGATCCTGGCCGAGGCCGCCCGCACGCTCGACTTCTCCCGGCCGGTCGCGCTGACCATGATCGGCATCCTGGGCAACGTCGCCGACTACGCGGAGGCCCGCGCGATCGTCACCCGCCTGCTCGCGGCCGTGCCGTCGGGCAGCTATCTCGTGGTGAGCGACGGCACCAGCACCAGCGAGCAGAGTGTGGAGAGCCAGCGGGTCGCCAGCCGCAGCGGCCACCCGTACAACCTGCGCAGCCCCGAGGAGATCGCCGGCTACTTCGAGGGCCTCGAGGTGCTGGCGCCGGGTGTGGTGCCGACCTCGCAGTGGCGGCCCGCACCCGGATCCGTCCAGGCGCCGCTGGACGTGTACTGCGCGGTGGGCCGCAAGCCGTAACCGGCCCACCGGGACGGCCGCATCCCGGTCTCGCGGAGGAAGACGGCGGAGAAGTGCGCCGTGCTGGAGAAACCGCAGCGCAGGGCCGCCTCGGTCACCGTGTGGTCCTGCGCCAGCAGCCGTTTGGCCTCGCCGATGCGCAGCTTGACGAGGTGGCGGTGCGGGGTACGGCCGACCTCGACCGTGAAGACGCGCAGGAAGTGGTACGGGCTGAGCCGCGCCTCCCGGGCGAGCTCGGCCACGGAGACAGGATGGCCGAGCCGCGCCCGCATGTAGGCGACGGCCCGGCCCACCCTCGGATCAGACACAGTGGACGGCACCCACCGATGGTCGGTCGCCGGCCCGGCGATCTACTGCCCATTCACTGCTCAATCCCCGTCAGGTACGTGCGCCCCCGTCAGTTCCGGTTGCGTACGTGGCGGAAGGCGGCACGTAACTCGGTCACCAGCACACCCGGGTGCTCCCAGCCCGGGAAGTGACCGCCCTCGGCCATCTCGTCCCAGGCGACGATGTTCCGGTAGCGGCGCTCGGCCCAGCGCCGGACCACCGGGTACGGCTCGTCCGGGAACAGCGTGAACGCGGTCGGCACGGTCACCGGCTGCGCGTTCTGCGCCTCGGCACCGCGCGGCCCCCAGCGTGGCCCGGACTCCCAGTACCAGCGGGCCGTGGACGCGCCGGTGCCGGTGAACCAGTACAGCGCGATGTTGTCGGCCTGCCGCTCCTGGCTGACGCCCGGCGTGCCGGCGAACGCGTCGAGGCGCTCGCCGAGCCACGCGGCCAGCCCGACCGGCGAGTCGACCAGGGCGTACCCGAGCGTCTGCGGGCGCAGGCTCTGCACCATGACGTGCAGCATCCCGCCGCGTACGAACCGGTCACGCTTCTCGATCTTCGCCTTTTCGGTCTCGTCCGCGGTGGCGAGGTCCTCCGGCAACGGCGAGGCGAGCGGCATGGTCAGGTGCAGCCCCGCGACCCGGCCGGGTGCGATCAGGGCCAGCTCCGTACTGACGTGCGCGCCGAAGTCGCCGCCGTGCGCCCCGAACCGGTGGTAGCCGAGATCGGTCATGATCTCGGCCCAGGCCCGCGCCGTCCGGGTCGGATTCCAGCCCTGCTCGGCCGGCCGGCCGCTGAACCCGAACCCGGGCAGCGCGGGAACGACCACGTGGAACGCGTCCGTCGCGGAACCCCCGTGCGCGACCGGGTCGGTCAGCGGCCCGATGAGATCCTCGAACTCCAGCACCGAGCCGGGCCAGCCGTGCGTCAGGATCAGCGGCACCGCACCCGGCTCCGGCGAACGCACGTGCCAGAACGCGATGTCGAGGCCGTCGACGTGCGAGCGGAAGTGCGGGATCGCGTTCCAGCGGCGCTCCAGCGCCCGCCAGTCGTGCCGCCGCCACGTCTCCAGCAGCGACGTCAGCCGGTCCAGGCCGATGCCCTGCGACGCGTCGGTCTCCCGCTCGGGCAGCCGCACGCGGGTGAGGCGGTACTCCAGCTCCGCGAGGTCGGTCTCGGGTATGTATATGGGAAAAGGTTCGATCTTGGACATGTGCGGACTGTAGGGCGCGGCGCCGGTGCCCCACGATGCGGAAAATTGCGGACTTCCCGGCTACCTTTGCCCGGTGGTGACGACCCTGGGCCAGCAGCTGGGCGAACTACGGCGGCGCGTGTTCGTCGGCCGTGACGAAGAGCTCACCCGGTTCCGGGACGCGCTGGCGACGTCCGGCGTGATCTTCCTGCACGGGCCGGGCGGCGTCGGCAAGAGCACACTGCTGGACACGTACGCGCGCCTCGCCACCGACGCCGGGCGCACCGTGCTGCGCATCGACGCCCGGCACGTCACGCTCGGCCCGGACGGGCTGCCCCGGCCGGGCGGCGACCGTCCGGTGCTGCTGATCGACACGTACGAGCTGCTCGCACCGGTCGACGACTGGGTCCGGGAGCAGTACCTGCCCTCGCTGCCCGCGGACACGCTGGTCGTCCTCGCCGGACGGCACGCGCCGGGCCCGAGATGGCGGGCCGACCCGGCCTGGCGGGAACTGCTGCGGGCCCGGGAGCTGGGCAACCTGACGCCGCGGGCCGGACGGGACTACCTCGCGCTGCAGGACGTGCCCGAGGACGCGCGGGACCGGCTGCTGCAGCTCAGCCACGGCCATCCGCTGACCCTGTCGCTGCTGGTCGACGCCGTGCGTCGCGGCTGCGATCCCCGTACCCTCGCAGATCTTCCTGATGTTGTCGGCGCGCTGCTGGCGCTGCTGGTCGACCAGGCGCCCAGCCCGCGTCACCGCGACGCGCTCGAGGTCTGCGCGCACCTGCCGGTCACCACCGAGGACCTGCTGCGATCCGTCGCCGGTGACGAGGCCGGGCCGCTGTTCGCCTGGCTGCGCACGCTGTCGTTCGTGTCCGAGGGGCCGCACGGGCTGTTCCCGCACGACATCGTCCGCGACGCGCTCGACGCCGACCACCGCTGGCGCGACCCCGCACACTACGCCCGGCTCAGCCGCACTCTGGACGCCGCCGTGCTGGCCCGCATCCACGCCACCGCCGACCGGCGCGAACGCCTGCGGCTCGTGATCGACCACACCGTGGTCGCCGGCGCCCGCTCCCGCGTCACCACGTGCCGCACCCCGGCACCGACCATGCAGGCGTACGTCGACGAACTCCGCGACGGCGACCGCGCCCCGATCATCGCGATGACCGCCCGGTGGCAGGGCCAGGAGCAGGCCGGGCACGTCGCCCGCTGGCTGGACCGCGCACCCGAGGCGTTCCAGGTCTTCCGCACGCCGTCCGGCGAGCCCAGGGGCTTCGCCGCGTGCCTGGACCTGACCCCGGACGACGGTGGCGATCCCGGCGCCGCCGCCATGTGGCACTACGTGCAGCAGGCGCCCCCGCGCGCCGGTGAGCGCGTGCGGGCCTGGCGCTTCTTCCTCGACCGCGACCACGGGCAGTCCTCGTCGCCGTCCGTCACGCTCTTCGTCGCCTGCCAGACCCTGGACAACATCACCCTCGGGGGTACGGCGTGGACGCTGATCGGCGCGTACGCCGACCCCGAGCTGTGGGCGCCCACGATGGACAACCTCGACTTCTGGCACGCGCCGAGCGCCGGGTACACCGTCGGCGGCACCCACTATCCGGTCTTCGCCCACGACTGGCGGCGCACGGACATCGCGGAGTGGCTGACGCTGGTGCACGACCGCCAGTCCGGCACGCCGACGCGCCCCACGGCGGAACCGACGACCGGCGTGGTGCTGACCCTGCCCGCGTTCACCGACGCGGTCCGGGCCGCGCTGCGTGACCTGCGCGATCCGGCCCGGCTGCGGGAGAACCCGTTGCAGGGCGCGCGCCTGCTCCGCCGCGACGAGGGACGTACGCTCCGCGACCTGATCGAGGCCGGCACGGCCGCGCTCCCACCGGCGGCGGCCGAGCTGATCACCCGCACGTTCCTGCACCCCGGCACCACGCAGGAACGCGTCGCCGCGTCGCTGCACCTGTCCTACAACACCTACCGGCGCCGGCGGGACGAGGCCGTCGCCGGGCTCACCGAGTGGCTGTGGGAGCGGGAGATCTCCGGTTCCTGAGCTGCACGACATGCCGGCCGACGCCGACGAGCTTCCGGCGTGAGGTCCGGGGCCGGCCTCGATCAACGGGCACTCCGTGCCCGAAATTTCACGATATAGAGGCCGGATGCGGCCTCATGCCGGCGGTCACCACGGGACCGGGTCGCCGTGACGGTCCAGGAATCGCAGGTCGCCGGTGTGAGTCTCCAGCACGTCGGCCACGGACGGGATGCTCTGCGCCGGGTCCAGCGGCGCGTCCGGGCCGCCCAGCGCGGTCCGGTTGTGGCCGGGGTCGATGAGCAGCTTGGTGTGGCCGTCGCCGCAGTGGCGGGTGGCATAGCTGCGCATCAGCTGGTTGAGCGCGGCCTTGCTGGCCTTGTAGAGCTCGTACCCGCCCTCGGTGTTGCGCGAGATGCTGCCCTGGTCGGAGGACATGACCGCGACCGTGCCGCCGGGCGTGACCAGGTCGCGCAGCGCGTCGAGGACGCGCATCGGGCTCAGCGCGTTCGTGATCATCACCTCGGTGAACATGGCAGTCGGGACGTCGCTGATCGGCAGGTCGCCGCCACGGTCGATGGCCGCGTTGACGAACAGCAGGTCGAGGCGGCGTTCGTCGAGGCGCTCGCGGAGCGCCGACAGCTGACCGGGGTCGTTCATCTCCAGGGACTCGACGGTCAGGCGGCCGTGGGAGGCGTCGGCCGCGGCTTGCAGTGTGCCTTCGCCGGTCTGCGGCGGGCTTCCGCCGGTGGAGGGGCCGGTCGCGGCCGGCAGCGCGCCGTCGACGCGCCGGGCGGTGGCGATGACGGTCCAGCCGCGGCGGACGAGTTCGCCGGCCAGCACGAGGCCGAGCCCGCGTGAGGCGCCGACGACGAGGGCGGTGCGTGGTGGTGTGACGGACATGGCTGCTCCCGGCGGGTACGAGCGGACAACTGCCGAGACACTACGTCTAGACAAGACGTCGTGTCTAGACACGGTGTTGCGACAGGATCGCGGGCCTGACTACACTCCGGGCATGCCTGCCGAGACCTCACCACCCAGCAGGCAGCACCGCGGCAACCGGCGCGACGACGCCGCCCGCATCGCCGTCCTGCACGCCGCCGACGACCTCCTCGTGGAGCGCGGCTTCGGCGCGCTGACGGTCGACGCGATCGCCCGCCGGGCCGGCGTCGCCCGGCAGACGATCTACCGCTGGTGGCCGTCCAAGGTCGAGATCCTGCTCGACACGCTCATCGAGGACAGCGAGAAGCGCTTCCCCGTCCCGGAGGGGGAGCCCACCGTCGGCGAGGTGCGCGACTACCTGCGCGCCTTCGCCCGCTTCCTCGACGACGACCCGGCCGGCAAGGTGCTGCTCGCGCTCCTCGCCGAGGCGCAGCACAGCCCCGGCACCGCCGCCGTCCTGCGCGAGCGATACCTCGCACCCCGCCGGACCCTGGAGCGCGACATGCTCACCGCCGGCGCGTTCACGCTCCGCCTCACCCCCGACGCCACGATGGACGCCCTCACCGGCCCGATCGTCTACGGCGCGATGATCGATGCCCCCGTCGGCCCCGAGCTGATCGACACCCTCGCGGAAAGCCTGCTCACACCTCGGTAACGTTTGCCGGCGCCGGCTATCGGCCTCCGACCGCGGCGACCGCACGCTCGTACAGGTCCGGCAGCGGCGTGCTGCCGTTCTCGCGGATCCACGCTTCGGTGGCCACGTGAGAGCCGCCACCAAGGCGGCGGCGCCCAGCCGGTCCGGCGGCGTCCCCGCGCGGCGCGCACGTTGCTCGACCAGCGGGGCGAGCGCCGCCCGCCGGGCCGCGCGCCGCTCCAGGTATGGCGCAACCCTGATCCGGGTGCTGAGCGACCTCGCCTCCCGATGGCCGGCCCGGCAGTTCACCGCAGCCCACCGGGGCCGGACCTACCTGTACGAGTTCGAACGGCGGTCACCGGCGGCCGGCTCGCCGCCGCCCTCCTCGACCCGGCCCGATAACGGCCCTAGGCGGAGGCGTTCAGTGCCTGCGCGATGGCGTCCGCCGCCGCCCGGTGGATCGCGGGATCCGCCGGCACCGCGTCCGCGTGCAGCAGCCCGGGTCCGCCAACGAGGGCGTCGCCGGGCCGGTGCGGGGCGAGGTTGAGGTGCAGGTGCTCCACACGGTCGCCGAAGACGTAGACGTACACCTTGTCGGCGGCCGTGGCCTGGCGCAGGGCCGCGGTCGCCCGTGCGAGCACCGGCCCGAGCGTCGCCGCCTCCGGCCCGTCGAGGTCGGTGATGAAGGGAATGTGGCGGTGCGGCTCAAGATGAGCAAAGCCCGGCACCGCACCACGCAGAACGACCGACAGCCGCCAGTGCGCGTCCTCCCAGACCCGGCGGCGCCCGAAGTGAGCATCCGCATCACCGGCACGACACAACAGGCACCCGTCGTCGTTCATGCGACCAGCTTGCCTCACACCGGGACGGGAGCGCTTGGGCCTGCTGGACAGCCCGCACCTGCCCCGTCTAGGTCAGGTCGAAGGCGGTGCGGAAGGCGGCAATGGCCGTGGGCGGGTGGTCGATCTGGACGGCGTTACGGAGGGTGTCAATGGCGGCGATCAGTGGGTCGGGGTGGCGTGCGATCAAGACCGCCTGGATCGCGCTGACGGCGGGGTCGATCCTCGGCGGCTCTCTGTCGCCGGTATCGACGCTGATGGACGAGGAGAAGGTGATGCTCTCCCGCGGGACGCCCCGCCGGCGGGCGTAGGCCGCATGGAAGTCCTCGAACCACGGTGGTGGCGGCTCGTCGCGTTCGAGAGCGATCATGCCGGCGGCGAGCCAGTCCTCGGCGATCAGCTCTGCGCGGGTGCAGCAGTAGCGGGCGACCCAGACAGCCATCCTCCGCTGTGTCCGCGGCTCCGCGTCGGCGATCCGGTCGATGAGGTCACGATCGTAGGGGACCAGGCCCAGGGCGTGTGCCTGCACCTCGGGTTCGCGCAGTCGTGCGTCGTCGGGGATCCGGCCGGCCCACATTCGTTCCAGTTCCGCATGTCTTCGTTGCTCGTCCTGTCGCTGTTGTGCCTCGCGCTTGCGGCGCGCGGAAGCACGCGCGACGGGTGGCCGCGGCGGTGGCGGGACCACCACGTCGCCGAGTTCCGGGAAGTCGCGTCGCAGGGCGATCAGAATCTCGGTCCAGGTGCCGGCCCCGGCACCCTCGGCCCTGGCCAGCGTCCAGCACAGGTCGGCCACCGGCCCGTCCGTGTCCCATTGCACGACCAGCGAGGCGGCCGCGTTACGCCGCTGGTTCTCGTCGTCGCGAATCCAGTCCGGCAACGCGGTCCGCAGGTACGGGTCCATCCGTTCCTCGACCAGCCGCACGTCGGCCTGCGGGACCGGCCGGCCGAGGCGTACGAGGTCACGGATCGGCGCGAACCAGGGCTCGTCGAGGATGCCGGCGAGCCGTAGCGGCCTCTCCCAGGCCCAGCGCGCCATCCGGCCGATCAGCTCGGCCGGGGCGTAGGCGATCGCCGCCGCCAGCTCCTGGTCATCCTCGTACAGCCTCGGTCCGGCGGCTCCCAGCGCTTTGATCCGCGGGTCGGTGACCCCGTACTCGCTCCAGCCGGCGAAATCGTCATCGGCCCACTCGTCGGGGTCCTCGGCGAAGGCCGCCAGTTCCTCCCGTACCTCGGCGTAGGCGGGGTGAGCCGCCGCCCCGGCCCCCACCGCGGCGCACCGAAACGTCGACGTCTCCAGGAAATCCGCGTTCCAGCCCGCCCCGGTGATCCGCTCCATGAGCGCGAGCGTCCGTTCCCGGAAACGCGCGTCACCGTCATCGTCGTGCAGTACGAACCCGGCCTCGGTCAGCAACCGGTCCAGCCGTTCCGGATCGTCGCCGTAACGGTCCTGCGGGAACCCTGGATTGAAGCCGACCACCACCCGGCCACCGACAGCCCAGGAGAAATGTGGGGTGGTGTTCTCGTTGTAGTAGAACGACACCATTTCGCCGGCCGATGACAGCGCCTGCACGACCGGGGCCTCAGTACAGAGGAATCCGTTGGGTTCGAGGATCATCGTCCACTCGCCGGCCCGGGTCACTGCCACGAAGGCGAAGTCGGTCGGATGGGAATCGCCGTCTTCGTCTACCCATTCCTCAACCGCTTCGGATGCGCTGATGGCCGCCTCGACCGACACGATCGGTACCGGGTCGGTCCCGCCCATTGCCGAGATCGCCTCATCCGGCTCGAGGCCTTTCACGAAACTGAGGCAGAAATCGAGACCCAACGCGTGCGCATTGATCGCCCACGCATAATCCTCCGCTTCGACCACCCCACCAGGCTAGGTGAAGCCAGCGTTCCTGACCTGCGCAAACGCCACGTTTAGGCCGGGCGGCGCCAGGTCTGGGACCCCCGGTCATCCCGGATACGATCGGCGCGTAGGCGGTCGCGGGTGCGCATCAGGATCCGGCCCAGCATGTTCTTGCCGGTGCCGGTCCGGCCTCGCCCCCAGTAGTGGTCGGTGCCGGTGTCCTCGACGATCTCGGCGTCGCCAGTGTCCAGCAGGATGACGCGGATGTCGGCGTGGGCGGCGAACTTGGCCGCGACGGCCCGGCGCATCACGTCGTCCTTGACCCGCTCCCAGTCGCGGCGCAGCGGCCGGGAGCGGTCGCGGCCCAGTTCGGCGGCGCGCAACGGGCCGGCCGCGCGGCGGATCAGATCGGCGTGGCGGGTGCCGGCGAACTTCTGAGCCTGGAAGTAGTGCTCGGACGTCGGCCACCGGTGCCCGTCGAGGTCGAAGCCGTGCGAGGAGAAGTTGGAGAAGCAGCCGTACGGCACCTCGTCGGCGCCGTAGAAGTAGATCGTCACCGTGGCCTCGCGGTAGGGGAGCGGGACTCACACGGTGCCACACATCGACAGCGCGGCAACCGATTTGCCGCCGCACCATCCGGATCTGCCGCAGTCCGGGCGCGCCGAGCGCGTCACTGGCATCCGGATCTGCCGAGAAGAGCGCGCCAACCCGCTGCACCCGCCGCGCCGGCTATCCTCGTTCGTAGCCGCATTCATCGTGTACCCAGC
This sequence comes from Catenuloplanes japonicus, assembly GCF_000717135.1. Lineage (GTDB taxonomy): Bacteria > Actinomycetota > Actinomycetes > Mycobacteriales > Micromonosporaceae > Catenuloplanes > Catenuloplanes japonicus. The sequence continues at coordinate 116,688 of NZ_JNXY01000028.1, read as the reverse complement.
GGTCACAGTAGGCGGCTCGGGCGTCCGAGGAACTCATGCTCTTGAGCCATTCGGTTGCGGCCTGCTTCATATGTCGGACGGCAGCAGCGTCCTGCTCCGGTGAGCCCCTACCGGGAGCGTCCATCTCGTCGGTAAGTGCGCCCCAGATCAAGTTGAGAGCGGTGGGGACATCGGCAAGGAACTCACCTTTGGGCGTCGCGGCCATGGCCGTAACGGCCAAGCGTTGGAACTCGGAACCTGCCTCGTAGGTCGGCCAGCCGTCGTCCGCATCGAGTACAAGGCGTGCCTGGTGGGCGGTGGCGGTCAGGAAGCCGTGAGGTCCACTCTCCGGATGCCAATCGTCTTCCACGTCGAACTACATTACGGAGACGCGGTTGCACGCTACGACGCGCGCCGACATCCGCCCATCGTCACGCTCCGTGCAGCGGCCCACGCTTGCACCCGGGGCCGGCTGATGTCTTCAGGTGACTCCAGCAGCACCGTCAAGATGCCGGCACTCACCCAGGCATGGCCCACCGTGCGCGGAGTCGGCAGAGCCTCGTCACCCTCGCCGTCGAACAACTCCACCAGCCGATACGCGACACCGATGTCGGCCTCTTCGGCTTCAAGAATCGAAGACATCGATCCTCACTGCTTACATCATCCGATCAACGGTCATAGGCTGGCTGGTCAGCAGTACAGGACGTTCGTCCTGCATGCCGGAAATCCTAGGCCGCTCTCCTCTCGTGTGCTGTAGATCGGCGGAATGCCGGTGCCGCATGTAGCCGGAGCAAAGCGGAGAAACGCACTCACATGCCGCCGAGGGTGCCCTGGCCACCGAGAGCGGTCCCGCGGCATGATCGGCGTCGGCCTGGCCCGGGCGCACGCTCCTACCGAATTGCGTTCATAGGATCAGTCGTCGCAGGGGCCGCCGTGCTGCTGGCTCCACATCGAACACTTCGGGTTGTCGCAGATCGGTGGCGCGGGACGCTCCAGGCTGCCCCCGTTGCCGTCCTTCAGGTCGCGGGCGACTTCGAGCAGGCCGGCGACGTCCTCCGGGCCGTAGATCGCCATACCCTTGTCGTCCTTCGGCGCAGGCGGACCTGGCCTGCGGTGGTGGTAATACGTTCCGCTGATAGGGCCGGACTTGGCGCTCACCCAATCCTCGGGGTATCCGGCCTCGAGGAGGATATTGCGCACGAACACGCGGTCACTTCTGGTCATAGTCGCCCTCGATGTGGTCAGCGTGGCACAGCCGAACCTACCGAGCCCCGGGTGCAGAAACTCCAGGATTCGCCGACCTGGATCGGCACGGCTGAAGGAGGGTCGGAGCCCGGGGGCGACCGCCGTCTTTCCCGCGACCTCGACGACGTCGCGATGGCCCCGGTTCCTTGATCGGCTGCGCGCACATACCGCCGATCGGTCATACCGACCAGCAACGGCCCTTCACGCTCGGTGGTCTCGCGTGCCGCAGCGACGTGCTGAACTGTGCCGATGATAGTGCGGTAGCACTGCCTCGTCGATCCGGTCGGGACGTGCAGTCAGGCGAGGAGCTCAAGGCGGTTCCCGTCGACTCCCTGACGCGATCTCATTCTGACGGGACGGGAGATGACGGACGTTGACTCATGCCGTCAATCAGCACCAGCGATGACGGCGTCGAGCCGTCCTGAAGGGCGGCGTTTCCCGAGCCGTCATCCGAGGACCGAACCACCACCGACCCCCGCCCCCCATGCCGCCGACCGAGCGCGGCGCCGGGTGTAGTCGTCGCGCTCTGCGCCGCTGCTCGGCTCGCCGACGTCCGCTTCTGCCGCCAGTCTCATGCGGCGTCCAGCACACGGGATCATGCCTTTTGATCTGTGCGATCGACTCTCTCGGTTGCTGTCGGCCGAGGGGAGGGGTGGGCATGGTGCGGCAGACTGCCTTCTATGCGTCAGAATGACCTTCGCGTGGTCGCCGGGCTGCTTCGCGAGCGCAACGCCATCGATGCCAGGATCGCCGCTATCACCGGCCGTCCGATGACGGCGGGACACCTCGGCGAGTGGATCGCCGCGAGCATATTCAACATCCGGTTGGAGGACTCCGCGGCATCGGCTGCGCTTGACGGCCGATTCGCCTCCGGTCCCCTGCATGGCCGTACGGTCAATGTGAAGTGGTATCTCAAGCGGGATGGGCTCCTTGACGTCACCCGGTCCGAGATCCTGGACTACTACCTCGTGCTGACCGGACCAGCCGGACCCGCTGCCCACTCGCGGGGCACTGTCCGGCCGTGGTGCCTGGAGTCGGTGTACCTGTTCGACGCTCGGCACCTGCTCGGCGAACTACGCGAGCGCGGCGTCAAGATCGGTGCTGCCACGAGCGTGAAGTCCCCGCAGTGGGTGGCCGCCGAGATATACCCGACACCGAGCAACAAAGCTCTGATCGTCCAGCCGGAACAACGCGTTCTGCTGCAGCAATTCGCTCCACGGCCGTAGACGCGGCTGGCAGCCGGCCCGTGTCCGGATCTGCCGCTGATCGAGCGTTCGTCGGCATCGGCCTGCTGCGGTAGTGGTGGGCGGCGTGGTGTCGCCCGGCGATGGCAGGGCGGCCCGGCGCCGGGGCTCTGCGCTGCCTCGATCCTTGCCGGAGTCCTCGCCCTCTACGGCCTGCGGGCGCTCGTCGCCTGATCCGCTTGCGAGCGGTAGCGTATCGAAAAGGGTGAATTCTACGGAAGGATCGACGATGACGCTGCGCGACACCCCGCCGTTCCGTGCCGACCACGTCGGCAGCCTGCTCCGCCCAGGACCGCTGCTCACGGCGCGCGAGCGGAAGGCCGCCGGCGAGATCGGTGCCGACGAGCTGCGCGCCATCGAGGACGACGCCATTCGCGACGTGATCCGCATGCAGCGCGACGTGGGTCTGCGCTCGGCCACCGACGGCGAGTTCCGGCGTACCTCGTGGCACATGGATTTTATCTACCGTTTAGGGGGCATTCGTCCCACCGATGAGAAGATCCAGGTGCACTTCCGCAACGATCAGGGCGAGCTCGATTTCGAGTCGGCGGCGCTGGCGATCGACGCCCCGGTCCGGCTCGCCGAGACGATTTTCGGCGACGATTTCACCTTCCTGGCGAACGGGGTGGATGACGGCGTCACCGCCAAGCTGACCATCCCGTCGCCCAGCATGGTCCACTACCGGGGCGGCCGTGCGGCCATCGACCCGAAGGTCTACCCCGACGAGGAGCAGTTCTGGGCCGACCTCAGTGCCGCCTACGCCGAACAGGTCCGCCGCGTCGCCGGCCTGGGCTGCCGCTACCTGCAGCTCGACGACACCAGCCTCGCCTACCTGAACGACCCCGCTCAGCGGCGGCTGCTCAACGATCGCGGCGACGACGCCGAACACCAGCATCTGCGCTACATCCGCCAGATCAACGCCGCGATCGCCGACCGCCCCGCCGGCCTGGCCGTCACCACCCACATGTGCCGCGGCAACTTCCGCTCCTCATGGGCCGCCGAAGGCGGCTACGACTTCGTCGCCGAAGCCCTGTTCAGCGAGCTGGCCGTCGACGGCTTCTTCCTGGAGTACGACGACGAACGCTCAGGCGGTTTCGCCCCGCTGCGTTTCGTACCGCCCGGAAAGATGGTCGTGCTCGGCCTGGTCACCACGAAGAAGGGCGCCCTCGAATCCAAGGACGCCCTCAAGCGCCGCATCGACGAGGCCGCCACCTACGTCCCGCTCGACCGCATCTGTCTCTCCCCGCAATGCGGCTTCTCCTCGACGGTCGAGGGCAACGTGCTCACCTACGACGAAGAGGTCGCCAAACTCCGGCTGATCGCCGAAACCGCGGAGGAGATCTGGGGCTGACCGCTCCGAACCGGCAGCCACCCGCCTCGCCCGCGCGGCCCTCGCCGCCGGCGCCCAGACACGGGCCGGCGAAAGAGACTTCGAATCCGTGCTCACCGCCCTGGACTCCTGAACAACAGCGAAGAGCGATCGGCTCCGGAGCACGGATCTGCGCGCCGATCACAGACTCATCCACGAGCCGTGCTGCCGCGTCAAAGCCGTTGAGGCACGCTGCCGCACGTCGTCCGTACCGGTCTCAGCCGTACCGCTCGGTGAGCGCCTTTCCCATCGCGGCCAGACGCTCCCGCACCCCCGGAGGCCCGGTCACCTCGACCCACGCGACCAGCCCGGCCAGCTCGCCCGCGACCACATATTCATCGCTGCCGCGGATCACGACCTCGACGCGGCCGTCGGCCGTAGGACCCCCCACCTCGAGCCGCCCGCCGAACCCGATCCGGAGCACCCCGATCCCGCCGAGCGTGCACACCGCCCGGACCTCAAGCGGCATCCGCCGCCGGTCGATCTCGTCCGCGATCGCCCGCCAGCTCTCGGCAAGGTCGAAGTCCGAGGGCCGGTCCACGGGGTCGCCGGTCGGGAGGCAGGACGTCACACGGTCGATCCGGAAGGTCCGCCGGCCGGCCTCGGTGCCTGCGACGAGGTACCACGACGGGCCCTTGGCGACGATGCCCAGCGGATGCACCGTTCGCTCCGTCTCCGCACCTGCGCGGTCGACGTACCCGAGCCGCACCTGGACGCCGCGGATCACCGCGTCCTGCAGCGCGTCGAGGAAGCGCGGCAGCCGGGGCTCGCCCCGGCTCGACCCCCACCGCCTCGGATCCATGACTATTGATGACGCCGCCGCCTCGGCCTGCTCCCGGAAGGGTTCCGGCAGGGCGTGGAGGAGTTTGCGCAGCGCCGCCTTGACCGCCGGCGTCGCGGACGAGGCCGGGCCCGCGACCAGGAACAGCGCACGAGCCTCACCGGCGGTCAACCCGGACAGGTCGGTGCGTGCGCCGCCCACGAGGCGCCAGCCGCCGCCGCGGCCCTGGACGGAGTAGACCGGCACGCCGGCCATGCCCAGGGCGTCGAGGTCGCGGCGCGCGGTGCGCTCGGAGACCTCCAGCTCCCGGGCGACCTCCGCCGCGGTCACCTGCTGGCGATGTTGCAGCAGAAGAAGGATGGCCATCAACCGGTCGGCTCTCACCCCGGTAACGGTTCCACGGAAACCGGTCAGGAGGTGACCGGTATCGCCCCGCACGATGCCCTCATGACAACCGACTTTCCCGAGCCCACCGTCATTGCGGTCAACGGTGTGGAACTTGAGGTCTTCGAAGCCGGCCGGCAGCACGCGGGGAACCCCATCGTGCTCTGCCACGGCTGGCCGGAGCACGCCTTCTCCTGGCGTCACCAGATACCCGCGCTGGCGGCGGCCGGCTACCACGTGATCGTCCCGAACCAGCGCGGGTACGGGAACTCGTCCCGCCCGTCGGAGGTCACCGCGTACGACATCGCGCACCTGTCGGGTGACCTCGTCGGGCTGCTCGACCACTACGGGTACGAGGATGCCACCTTCGTCGGTCATGACTGGGGCGCGGCCGTCGTCTGGGGCCTGGCCCTGCTGCACCCGAGCCGGGTCAACCGCGTGATCAACCTGAGCCTGCCGTACCTCGATCGTGGCGAGAAGCCCTGGATCGAGGTCATGGAGGCGGTGCTCGGCGGCGACTTCTACTTCGTCCACTTCAACCGCCGGCCGGGTGTCGCGGACGCCGTCTTCGACGAGAACCCGTCCCGCTTCCTCCGGAACATGTACCGGAAAGACACGGAGCCGCAACCAGGCACCACGATGATCGACCTGGCCAGGATGGAGGCCCCGCCCGGCGAGCCCATCATGAGCGACAGCGACCTGGCCGTCTTCGTCGACGCCTTCGCCACCTCCGGCTTCACCGGCGGCATCAACTGGTACCGGAACCTGGACCGTAACTGGCACCTGCTGGCCGACGTGGACCCGATCATCCGCCGGCCCACGCTCATGATCTACGGCGACCGCGACACGGTGGCCAGGTCGGAGACGCTGACTGACTTCGTACCCGAGGCGGACGTGATCGGTCTGGATTGCGGCCACTGGATCCAGCAGGAGAAGCCGGAGGAGACCAACCGGGCGATCCTCTCCTGGCTGGAGCGGCAGCAGACCGCATAGTGTTCAGCCCGGCTGGAGGGAGCCGGCGAGGTTCGTGATCCGGCCGAGCTCGTCGAACGTGACGCGCATGTCCGTGCCGCTCACGTGCCGGCCGACGACCTCCGCCGGGCTGTCCTCGACCTCCCAGCCCTGCTGGGCCAGGAACGAGGTGACCATCAGCCGATGGTCGACCGGGAACCCCTGCAGCACCTGCCCGACGACCGTGAACACCCGCTCCGGCCGCGCCGGCGCGATGATCTCGGCCGGCAGCCCTTCCAGGTGGAAGAAGAGCGCCCCGCCCTCGTACGGCCCCCGGTAGTAGCACCGCCCCGACAGCGCCGACGCGATCAGCGCCAGCTGCACCCCCGACGCCCGGTCCAGCGCGAACGTGGCCTCGGTCAGCTCCGCCACCGCGTTGTTGCCGCCGTACTCACGCATCCACATGGCCAGCCCGAGCAACTCCTGCGGGACCTCGTTCGCCCATGCCCACAGCCAGGTGTCGTCCAGGTGGCTCTCGGTCCCGAGCAGCTGCACCCTATAGCGCAGATCGTCACCGAACGTTGCCACGCCCTCGGTCAGGTCGATCTGCCAGTCGCGCTCCCCGATGTGGTCCGCGAGCGCGAGCTGACGCGCGAAGGCGGTGGCGACATGGCGGCTGAACAGCTCCTCGAACGCGGTCACCCCAAGATCGTAAGAGTGCGGATCAAGCCTCCGACCACTCGATGCCGAGCGCGTCCAGCCACGGCTCGAACGGCACCCCGATGATGCCGAGCGACTCGTGCGCGTCCGCCGCGCGCCGGTCGGCCTCCTCGACCCGGTCGAGCGGCACCTCATAGAGGCGCGCGAGCCGCTCCCGCGCCACCGGACCGGCCAGGACCGCACCCGGCTCGTCCGACGGCTCCGGAGCCGACAGCGCCGGCACGTCGTCCAGCGCCGGCCCGCCCTCGTCGGTACAGGCCTCGCCCGTCTCCTCGTCCCGCGGATAGATGTAGAAGTGGTAGACGCGCCCGCCCGGGGCCAGCGCCACCACCTCCCCGCCGAACTCGTCATGATCCAGCACGACGAACGCCCGCCGCCCCGGCCCGCCCTCCGCGACCAGTTCCGCGCACAGCGCCCCGAGACGTGCATAGCCGACGCTGAACACGTGCACCTCCAGGCGCGTCCCGTCCGGCGTCTGCGTCGCGAACCCCTCCTCGAACTGCTCACGGAACAGCGTCAGCACCGTTTCGGCGTCCGCACCGGGCACAAGGTCCAGCCACGCGGCGGACATGTAACTCGACATACGGCCGAGCCTAGCCACCCGCCCGGAACCCAAGAGCAAGAAAGGTCAGCGCGAGGTCCGTGGCGACAGCGGGAAGCCGAGGTTCCAGAAGCCGTCCGTCCGCGGGTCACGCATCACCCAGAAGGTGCCGAGGTCGGAGTGCCGTTGCGCGAACTCGAAGCCGACCGTCTCGACCTCGTCGGGTTCCGTGTCGTCGTCGGTCTCCGGAAGGTACGAGGCCTCCGTGACGATGCAGGCGAGAAGCCCGGACCGCCGCACCGACCAGGTGAAGTTCGCGAAGCTCTCGCCACCGAGCACACTCTCGCTGCGGATCTCCCCGGTGCCGTCCGGACCGAACCGGACGAGGTCGTACATCAGCGCCGTGTGCGTGCCGGGAAAGGTCTCCCACGCTCCGACCGGCCCCTCGGCCAGCAGCCGATGACGGACACCCGGGTCACTCAGGTCCAGCTGGCTCATCCGGGACAGTCTGCACGGCGGAAAGCGTCCGGGCCAGCGTGTGCGGGCACTCCGCTACCGTGAGGCGATGCCCCGCGATCCCGCCCGAGCGTTCTCCGCGCTGGCCGACGCCCCGCTGACCTATCCCGAGGTCGGTGCCACCAGGGACACGACCCTGCCTCCCGGGTACGACCACGCGGACCGCGAGATCAGCCTGGGTGCCGGCCCCGAGGTCTTCGCCGGCGCCGTCGACGCCCTGTTCGACTGGCGCATGCACCGGCGGGCCGGCCTGTCCGTCCTGCACTCCGGCGGGCGGGCCGCACCCGGCGTGGTCGTCGTCCTGCGGGCCGGTCTGGGCCCGGTCGGTTTCACGGTGCCGTGCCGCGTGGTCTGGACCGTCGACGAGCCCGGCCGGTGCGGCTTCGCCTACGGGACGCTGCCCGGCCACCCGGAGCGCGGCGAGGAGTCCTTTGTGGTCACCAGGACCGGCGACGGCGAGGTCCGGTTCCGGATCCGCGCGTTCAGCCTCCCCGCCTCCCTCATCGTCCGGGCCGGCGCCCCGTTCGGCCGCCTGGCCCAGCGTTACGTGACGACCCGCTACCTCCGCGCGCTGAGCGAGCCGGGCCGGCGGTGAGTCAGAGCAGGCCGGGCGATGCGGGGTCGTCGAGGCGGCGGAGGAAGGTGAGGATGCCGGTGTAGCCGGCGGCCCAGGACAGGGGCGCGTCCTGGCGGCGCAGGTCGATGAAGCGGGGTGCGTCGTCCGGGCCGTGGCTGCGGCGCAGCAGCTGGCGGGCCACGCCGTGCGCCGCGTCCAGATAGGACGCACTGCCGGTGTGGCGTGCGCAGTCGATCAGGTAGCTGCCGACGCCGGTCAGGCCGCAGCACTGGCTCGGGTTCTGCATACGCGGGATCCACGCCGTGCAGACCTCGGCGGCCTCCAGCGCCAGGCCGGAGTATCGGTCGTCGCCCAGCACGACCGACGCGCGCAGCAGCGCCTGCCCGATGCCGGACAGGCCCTGGCACCAGGAGACCGCGAGCGGCACCGCATCCGGGCCCTGGGCGCGCACGATCAGGTCCGCGGTGGTGTCCGCGAGCATGCCGGCCCGCTTGGCCGCCTCGTCGCGGACGCCCTGGTCGCCGGTCACCTCCGCGTACCGCAGCAGCAGGTCCAGCACGCCCGCGGTGCCGTGCGAGTAGCTCGACGCCGGGTCGGTGCTGGGGGTGGCCTCGCCGGCGACGGACAGCCGCATCGGCCCGGCCGCGAGCAGCGCGTCCACGCAGGCGCGCGCCGCGGCCACGTCGCCGAGCAGCAGATATCCGATGCCGCAGCCGGCGATGCCGGTGATGATGTCGTCGTGGGCGTCGTCGGTGGCGAACGGCCGCGCCGGCGCGACCGCGTCCGGATCACCCATCCGCGCCCGGAACAGCAGCGTCCCGGTGGAGCCGAGGAACAGGCCCGGTGGCCGGGGCGACCGCCGGTCACCCGCGGACGCGTGCTTCAGAAGATCATCAAGCATCGGGGGTACGCCGGCAGCCGCACGATGGTGCAGCAGCTCCAGGCCCAGCCCGGCGCTGCCGGTGTAGAGCGTGCCGTCGAACGACGCGAACGCGGACGCGGGCGCGTGCAGCACCCGTTCCGGCGCCTCGTCCAGCACGATCCGCAGCACCTGCCGGCGCAGCTCGGCCACGGGCGGCAACGGGCTCTCGTCGTACCCCCTGCTGATCTTGATCGTGAAGTCACCGCCGGCCAGCGTGCGCAGCGCCGCGAGCGCGACCGGGCCGTCACCGCTGATCAGATCGTGCAGGACGGTGCCGGAACCGCCGAGGATCGCCGACAGCGAGGAGCGCATGCGTGCGGCGGCCAGCCCGTCCGTGGTCTCGCCCTGCACCGGCAGCAGTCCGGTGGCCGCGAACGCCAGCGTCATGCCGAGCGCGTGCGCGTCGTCCTCCGGGCGGGCCGGCTCCGCGCTCATCTGCGCCGACGGCGCGAAACCGGGCGTGCCGCCGCGCGGATGCAGCCCGTGCAGCGCGGAGATGCCGAAGTCGACCAGGCCGGCCCGGTCGCCGGCGAGGACCACGTTGCGGGGCGTGATGTCCCGCATGATCACGTCGCGGTCGTGCAGCGCGAGGACGATCCGGGCCAGGTCGCGGGCCAGCGCGGTGAACGCGGGGGAGAGGCGCAGGCCGCCGCGGAGCAGGATGCGGGCCTGCAGGTTCTCGTCGCCGAGGTCCGTGCTGACCAGGAACTCGTCGTCGCCGTGCGCGAAGTGGTCGAGGAATCGCGGCACGCCGTCGACGCCGCCGAGCGCGGCCAGGACCCGTCGCTCGTTGCGCAGCCGGGTGCGCGCGTCGGTGCCGTCGCCGGCGTCGCCGACGAACGGCCGCGCCTGCTTGATCACCACCGGGTCGCCGGTGACGGTGTCGACGCCGCGGAACACGTCGCCCTGTGCGGCGCGCAGGATGCCGCGCTCCACCCGGTACCGGCCGGCCAGCAGCTCCGGCGCCGCTGCCTCCTGCCCGAACGGGTCGGTGACCCACTCCGGCTGCCGGTAGTGCAGCTCCGCGGCCGCGTCGAAACGGGCACCGTCCGGGCCGGGGATCTGCACGGCCATCATGCCGCGCTCGCCGCGGAACCACTGCTGGGTGAACGGGCCGTAGCGGTAGTAGACCGGTGCGTCCGGCGCCACCCGGCGGTCGGAGAGGATGCGCGGCCCGGTCCGGCCGCGCAGCAGGGCGCCGAGCGCGAGGCCGAGCTCACGGACGCGTTCCGGCGCGGGGTAGATCGTGAACGCCTTGCCGACCGTGGCCGGCATCTCCCAACCCTGGTTCATCACCGCGAGCGCGTCGACGCCGGGTGCGAGCTTGAACGCGTGCCGCTGCGCCAGCAGGTACGGCACCAGGACCGCGGCCAGGTCCGGCAGGTCCGCGGCCCGGGACGAGACGTGCAGCTTCCAACCGTGGTCCGGAAGCTGCACGGCCCGCCGGACGTGCGTCCACTGCGGTGTCGCGGTGACGGTGAACTCGTGGTCGTACGCGCCGGACACCAGGTCCCGGACGTACGGCGCGGACAACCAGCCCGTCATCGCGGCGTCAGGAGATCGTGTGGCCGGTACGCTGGCAGTCCTCGGTGCCCTGGGTGCAGGCACCGCAGGTGGCGGGGCAGCGGTCCGCCGAGGCCAGGTTCTCCTGAACGACGTCGAACGGGACCTCGGGCTCGCCCATCAGCTCGCCGAACGTGCGCGGGGTCAGCTCCTCGAGAGCCGACTGCAGTGCGACTGGCATGGTTCTCCTCCTCGTCACAGTTGTCGACGGACGTTAACAACGACCGCTAACTATTCGCTAAAAGCTCCCTGACCAGCGCATGCAGCCGGTACGAGTCCGGCGCGCGCTGCTCCACCAGGTGCTCGTCCAGCAACGACTCCAGCCCGTCCGCGACCGCCCGCGCGTCCTCGCCGCCGTGCGCGGCCACCGCGTCCGCGGTCACGTCCGTGCCCGGCAGCTGGCTCAGCAGCACGAACAGCCGGCGCAGCTCCGGCGGCAGCGCCCGGTAGGAGGAGGCGAACGCGGCCCGGACCCCGTCCAGCGTCCGATCGTCCGGCAGCCGGCGAAGCAGGTCGTCGATCGTCCACAGCGGATGCCGTCGCAATCGCTCCGCCGCCAGCGTCAACGCCAGCGGCAGGTCCCCGCACCTGGCCGCCAGCCGACCGGCCGCGCGCGCCTCACCGGCGACCCGGCGGTCCCCGACACGTGCTGCGAGCAGCGCGATCGACTCGGTGCGGCGGAACGGGCGCACCGCGCGTGACCGCGCGCCCGGGACCGCGAGGCTGCGGCGGCTGGTCACGATCGCCAGGCAGCCGGGGCCGGCCGGCAGCAGCGGGCGCAGCTGCTCCTCGCCGGCGGCGTCGTCCAGGACGAACAGCACGCGGCGGCCGGCGAGGCGGTCGCGGAAGACGGCGGCACGGGCGTCGAGCGTGGGCGGAATCGCGCGGCCGGGGACGCCGGACAGGCCGAGCAGCAGTGCCAGGACGTCGGCCGGGTCCTTCGGCGCGGAGCAGCCGCCGAGGTCGACGTGGACCTGGCCGTCCGGATAGTCCGCGGCCAGCAGGTGCGCCGCGTGCACGGCCAGCCGGGTCTTGCCGACGCCGGCCATGCCCTCCAGCACGACGACGGCGCCACGGGCCGCGCGGATCGCCGCCAGCTCACCGCGGCGGCCGACGAAACCGGGCGGATCCGGCGGCAGCTGCCGGTACGCGGTCGCCCACGCGCGCGGCCGCGCCGGTGCCGCACCCGGATCCTCGCTCATGATCCGTCGATGCAGGTCGCGCAGCGCGGCCGACGGCTCCGCGCCCAGCTCCGCACGCATCCGCCGGCGCAGCGCGGTGAACACCGCGGACGCCTCACCCCGCCGCCCGGCCCGCCCGTGCACCTCCAGCAGTTGCCGGTGGAACGGCTCGTGCAGCGGATGCTCCGCGGTCAGCAGCACCAGCCGCGCGGTCAGCCCGTCCAGCCGCCCGTCGGACAGCCGCGCCTCCACGTCCAGCTCGGTCGCGTCCAGCCGCGCCCGGTCCAGGGCCAGCGCCACCGGCGCGATCTCGTCCCCGGACAGCCCGTCGAACGCCGGCCCGCGCCACCGTGCCAGCGCGTCCGTCAGCAGCCGGACCACGGTCGCGTCGTCGCCGGCCGCCCGCGCGGACCGGGCCGCCACCACCTCGGTCCGGAACAGGTCCACGTCCGCGGACCCGTCCGGCACGCGCAGCAGGTAGCCGGGCGCGCGGGTCACGATCGGCGCCTGCGCCCGGTCACCGCCCCCGGCCAGCCGCCGTCGCAGGTCCGAGACGATCACCTGCAGCTGCACCCGGTACGAACTCGGCGGCGACGTACCCCACAGGCTCTCCGCCAGCGCGCCGACCGACACCACCCGATTCGCGTTCGCCAGCAGCACGCCGAACGCCATCACCCGTTGCGGACCGCCCAGATCCACCACCGTGCCGTCGCGTTCCACGACAGGCGGACCCAGCGCTCGGAAGAACCACACCATCCCCGTCACCTCACGTGTGTCCAAGCTCGACGATTCTGTGACGGCATGCGCGCTTTCCGCAACCGGTGGCGTTATGGTGCGCATCCATGAGCGACTCTGTCCTGCCGGAGCTCCGGACCATGTGGTGGGAGACCGGGATGCGGGCCCGCGCCGACGCCGGGCTGCGCGCGGTGCTGGCCGAGCTGCCCCGGCTGTGCGCCGCCGCGCTGCGCACCGCCTGGCACGCCGACCGGGTCCGGACCACGATCGTGGCGGTCGCGACCGTCGGCGCGGGCACGCTGGCCGCGTGCGGGCTGCTGGCCGCGCAGCGCGTGCTGGTCGAGCTGTTCGCGGGCGGGCCGACGCCGGACCGGGTGACGGCCGCGCTGCCCGCGTTGCTGCTGGTGGCGGCGCTGGCGGCGGTCCGGTCCGGGCTGGGCATCGCCACCGGGTACGCGCAGAACGGCCTCTCCCCGCAGGTGCGCCGCCTGGTCGAGCGCCGCCTCTACGAGACCACCACCGCGGTACGCCTGGACGCGTTCGACGCGGACGCGTTCGCCGACGACATGGAACGCGCCTCCCGCGGCACCGACGCCGCCATCGACCTGGTCCGCGACGTGCTCAACCTGCTGGCCGGGCTCGCCGGGCTGCTCGCGGTCACGGTCGCGGTGACACTCATCCACCCGCTGCTGCTGCCCGCGCTCGCCGTGGCCACGCTGCCCGGCGGGTGGGCGTCGCTGCGCGCCGGGCACCAGCGGTTCGCCACCTACCTGGCCGGATCGGTGCGCCGCCGCCGGGCCGCGGTGCTGCAACGGCTGATGGCCGAACGGGTGTCCGCGCCGGAGCTGCGCGCCTACGGCCTGCGCGGGTTCCTGCTCGACCAGTACGACCGGGTCGCGGACGCGGAGACGGCGATCCAGATCGCGCTGGCCCGGCGCGTCACCACCACGACCACGCTCGGCACGCTGATCGGCGGCGTCGCCACCGGCGGCGTCTACGTGCTGCTCGGCGCGCTGCTGCTGGCCGGGCGGATCCCGCTGTCCGCCGCCGCGGTGTGCGTGATCGCGGTGCAGGCGGCCCAGCGGGCGCTGGCCGCGGCGACGGTCCAGGTCGACGCGATCTACTCCAACGGCCAGCTGTACGGCGAGTACGAGGGCTTCATGCGGCGCGCCGTGGCGTACCTCCCCTCGAAGGCCGTTGATCGTGATCTTCCGGGCCCGCTGCGGGAACTGCGCCTGGACCGGGTCGGGCTCACCTATCCCGGCCGGTCCCGCGCCGCGGTCGACGAGGTCAGTCTGCACATCGCCGCCGGTCAGACCGTCGCGTTCGTGGGGGAGAACGGGTCCGGGAAGACCACGCTGGCCGCGCTGATCGCCACGCTGCGCGACCCCACCAGCGGCGTGATCACCTGGAACGGCCGGGATCTGCACGAGTTGGACACCGACGCGGTGCGGGCCCGGATCGGCGTGGTCACCCAGGACCACCACCGCTGGCCGTTCACCGCCGCGACCAACATCGCGCTCGGCATCGCTACGCCGACCCGGCCGGAGATCGAGGCCGCGGCCGGGCTCGCGGTCGCGCACGACATGATCATGGCACTGCCGCACGGGTACGAGACGCTGCTCGACCGCACGTTCGCCGACGGCCAGGATCTGTCCGGCGGCCAGTGGCAGCGCATCACGGCGGCCCGCGGCTTCCTGCGCGACGCGGACCTGCTCATCATGGACGAGCCGTCCTCCGCGCTGGACCCTCGCGCCGAGAACGCGCTGTTCCAGGCCATCCGTGACCGTCAGGGCCGCGCCACCACCATCCTGATCACCCACCGCCTGGCCAACGTCCGGCACGCGGACCGCATCTTCGTCCTCGACGCCGGCGCGATCGTCGAATCCGGCACGGACGCGGAACTGCTGGCGGCGGGCGGGCGGTATGCCGAGCTGTTCGCCCTCCAGGCGGACGGGTATCGAGGGTGACCGGGCATGTCCGCGGCGACGGTCCCCCCATGATCAAACGGCATTGGCGCGCGGTCCGGACGTCCGCTTGACTTCCACCATGGCAACGAAGACACCGCCGTACTGGCTGATGAGCTGGCTCTGGAAAGCGCACCGGGCGGTGCTGAGCGTCTCCGGCGGCCGGATGGGCCTGGCCGAGCCCGCGCCGGACAGCCGCAAGATCGGGATGCTGCAGCTGCACACCGTCGGCCGGAAGACCGGGAAGCCGCGCGCGGTCGTCCTGAACTACATCGAGGACGGCGCGAACGTGGTCACCATCGCGTCGAACGGCGGCGCGCCGCAGGACCCGGCGTGGTGGCTGAACCTCCAGGCCCGGCCGGACGCGACCGCGACCTTCGTCGGCGGACGGCGGCCGGTGCGGGCGCGGGCGGCGACCGGCGACGAGCGCGAACGACTGATGGCCGCGTTCCGGACCTACGCCATCTACGAGGACGTGGACGTGCACCTGGCCGCGCGCGGCCGTGACACCGCCCTGGTGGTGCTGGAGCCGCGTCCCTAGGCCGGCGGCACGTGCTCGGCTCGGCGTGCGCGGATGCGCGTGCGGTTCTCGGGACGTTCGCCGCTTTCGACCCGGAGTTCGACGCGGCCTGCGCCTGGCGTGCACGATGGTCGCCGTGAGCGTCGCTGTACTGACCACCCTCAAGGCCGGTGCCGCGCCGCCGCCAGCGCTGCCGTACCGGGACTACGTTCCGGTCGCGAGCCAGCGGACGTTCACCGAGTGGTGGCTGCCGCTGGCCCTGTCGCTGGGGCTGGAATACCTCCCGTTGTTCGAGACCGGCGTCATCCTGAACGCGGAGGATCTCGGCCCGGTGATCCGCGAGCTGGAGATCTTTTCCGCCCAGGCGCCGGAAACGGTGCCGGAACACGTGACCGAGCAGGCCCGGTCGCTGCTGTCGGTGCTCGCGGCGCTGGACCCGGCCGACGTGGACGAGTTCTTCATCGGATAGGTGACCGGAGCGGTTCTCCGGTCACGAGTCGCTTCCGTGGCCGGGATCGCGCGCCACGACCACCGGGCACTCGGCGTGGTGCAGCGCGCGCAGCGCGACGAAGCCGGGCAGGACGCCGCCGTGGCCGGAGTGGCCGCCGAGCACCAGGATCTGCGCGTGCCGGGACGCCTCCAGCAGCACCGATCGGGCGTCTCCGGCGACGACCCGCGTCGCGACCGGCACGGCCGGGTACTTCTCCCGCCACGGCGCGATCTCCCGATCCAGGTCGGCCTCCACGGCGTGCAGCGCCGCGTCGAGGACCGCGTCCCGTAGCCCGCCCGGCTCGGCGTAGGCGCGGATCGCGAGCAGCGGGGCCCGCCGCTCGGCGGCCAGGGCGAAGGCCGTGGCGAGCGTGACCGCGGTGGCCGGGCCGCCGTCGACGCCGGTGGCGACCGGCCCGACGCGCATGTCGGACGGCCCGCGGACGACCGCGACCGGGCAGCGGGCGTGCATCGCGACGTGCTGGCTGACGGAGCCGAGCAGCAGGCTGGCGAAGCCGCCCCGGCCCCGGCAGCCGACCACGAGCACGCCGGCCCGGCGCCCGGCCTCGATCAGCGCCGATGCCGCCGGGACGGCCACGGCCTCGCCGTGCACGGGCGTTCCCGGGGCGATGCCGTGTGCGATCAGGCGTGCGTCGGCCAGGACCGTGCCGGCGGCGCTCTGCGCGAGTTCCCGTTCGGTGGCGCCGCCGACGACCCGGCCGCTCGTCCGGTTCCAGTCGAACGTGGTGATGATGCGCAGCGGCCGGCCGGACAGCCGGGCCTCGCGGGCGGCCCAGCGCACCGCGCGGTCACCGCCCGGTGAACCGTCCGTGCCGACGATGATCTCCAGTGCGGTCATCCCTGTCTCCTCGCCCGTCGTCGCGCCCGCCCGTCACGTCGAGCGTCCAACGATCGGGAGACATCGAGTAGGGCCGATGGTCCTGGATCGGGCTGTCACCTGCGGGACCCGGGGTCAGGGGCTCGCACCTGCCGCCGGGTCTCGCGCCGTTTGCTCCCGGACGGCGGCCTTCGTCCCGGACAATGGCCACGTGTGGTGCCGTCCCGAGGGGAGCGGGTGGAGGTGAAGGTCGCCTGGAGATGGCTGCTGATCGGCGGACTGCCGCTGGCCGCCGTCGTCGCATGGCTGCCGCCTGCCGCCCAGGAGGCGGCCTACGCCGTGCTGGCCGGGATCGGATCGGGTGCGGCGTTCGTCCGCACCCGCAGCGGACCGGGGCGGCCCCTGCCGTGGCTGCTGCTCGCGCTCGGTCTCGCGGCGGGCGCGCTGTGCAGCGCCGCCTGGTCGGTCTGCTTCCTGATCGGCGCGCCCCCGTCCGGCTTCTCGGTGATCGACGCCGTCTACTTCACCATGTACGGCCTGATCGCGTCCGCGATCTGCGTCCACTCCAACGGCCGGGGTTCGGCACTCGCCGGCATCGCGGAGGCCGGCGTGGTGACCTTCACCGGGGTGCTGCTCGGCTGGTTCCTGCTCTACGACCCTTTGATCAACGACCCCGGCAACTGGGGTACGGCGGACGCCGCGCTGGCGTACCCACTGCTGGATCTGCTGTTGATCTGTGCGGTGGTGCGGCTGTTCGCCGTCCTCGACCGGATCGCGACCGCCAACGTCCTCGTCCTGTGCGCCGTCGTCGTCCAGTCGATCGCCGACACGGTCTACTTCGTGTCGGTGCATCAGGGCGGCACGTGGTCGGGGCCCGGCGCCAGTGCCGCCGGCTGGGTGCTGTTCTTCGCGCTGCTGGCCGCCGCGATCATGCATCCCGACGTGCCGGAACCCGGACGGGGCCGTGCCGCCTCCGGCTGGCGGGCGGGCGTGCTCTACACGGCGCTGGTGGTCGTCAACCCGATCGTCACCGCGGTGGCGTTCCTGACCGACATCAGGAGGCGAGAGCTCGACACGCTGGACGTCGTGCTGCCGATGGCGGTCGTCGCCGCGGTGGGTGTGCTGCTCGTGGTGCGACTGGCCTACACGCAGCACCGGTTGGTGCGGCTGGCCCTGCGCGACGAGCTGACCGGCCTGCCCAACCGGGTGGACCTGGAGCTGCGGCTCGCCGGCGCTCCCCTCGGCATCCTGCTGGTGCTCGACCTCGACGATTTCAAGCACGTCAACGACAGTCTCGGGCATCCGGCTGGCGACGCCCTGCTGTCGTCGGTGGCCGACCGGCTGCGCGACACCGTCGGCGGGCGGGACTGGCTCGGACGGCTCGGCGGCGACGAGTTCGCGATCCTGAGCGCCGGTGCCGGCACCGAGCTCTGTGACCGCGTGCTGGCGGTGCTGCGCAGCCCTATCGAGGTACAGGGACACCGTCTGCACGTCACCGGCAGTATCGGCGTGCGGCCGATCCTCGGGGCCGCGGACGCGGCGGGGGCGCTGGTCGACGCCGACCTGGCGTTGTACGCGGCGAAGGACGCGGGCAAGGACCGTGCGGTCGTGTTCGAGGCCACGCTCCGGGACGCGCAGCAGCGCCGGGTCACCACCGTGAACCGCCTGCGGGCGGCGCTCGGCACCGACGAGATCACCGTGCACTACCAGCCGATCGTGTCGCTGTCACCCGGTCGCGTCGAGGCCGTGGAGGCCCTGGTCAGGTGGTTCCCGCCGGGCGGTGACCCGATACCGCCGGACGCGTTCGTCCCGGCCGCGGAGGACAGCGGCCTGATCGTGCCGCTGGGGGAGCGGGTGCTGCGGGAGGCCTGCACCGCGGCTGCCCCGTGGCACCGGCGGCACGGCACGTCCGTCACCGTGAACGTCTCACCGCGCCAGCTCCGCGAACCGGACTTCGCCGACGTCGTACGCCGGGCGCTGCTGGACTCCGGGCTGCCCGCGGCCGCGCTGATCCTGGAGATCACCGAGGGGGTCCTGATCGGTCCGGACATCACGCACCTCGGTGAGCTGCGCCGCGACGGTGTCCGGGTGGCGGTCGACGACTTCGGGACCGGGTACTCCTCGCTGGCCTACCTGCGGGACCTCCCGATCGACATTCTCAAGATCGACAGGTCGTTCCTGCGGTCGGCGCCGGGTGAGCCGGGGGCGCAGGCGCTGATCAAGGCGATCGTGGACATGGCCCGCAGCCTCGGGCTCGCCACCGTCGCCGAGGGCGTCGAGACCGCCGCGCAGGCCGGCATGCTGCGTGACCTCGGGTGCGACAAGGGCCAGGGCTGGCACTACGGCCGCCCGGCGCCCGCGGATCGGGTGACGGCGCTGCTCGGCGCGGCCGTGGTGCCCGGACTTCCGGTCGAATCGCGCTGAGTTCTCTCCGGCGGTGCGGCTCGTTCGTGTCCACGGCCAGTCGATCATCGGTGTCCGGCGGGCGCGGCCGTCGCCGCCGGCGGGCTACCCGGGAATCGGCGCGGGGATGGCGTTGTCGATGAGGATCGCGGCGATGGCGGCGGCGGTGGGGAAGGACGCGCTGTTGAGGACGCGGGTGCGGGCCGCGGCGCCGTCGAGGAGCAACGCCAGCTGCTCACCCAGCTCCTCCGGGTCGGTGGCGCCGGCCTCACGTGCGGTCTCGGTGAGCCGCGCGGCGATGGCCAGCTTGTGCTCGCGTGCGTACAGGGACGCGGGGTGTTCGGGGTCGTGCAGTTCGACCGCCGCCCCGATGTAGGGGCACAGCGGCGTGGACGCGGGCATCGCGAAGGCGGCGAGGAGCCGTTCGCGGGGCGTGAGGTCGGAGCGGTCGCAAGGGAGCACACCCATGAACACCATCACCCTCATTCGGTACGCCCGGAGCCAGGCTCTCGCGATGAGGCTCGGTGTCGTCCTTCCCGTCGCCGGGCCCGCCATCGGCCTGAGCGCGTTCTGCCGCGGACTCGAAGGCCTCGGCTACGACACGCTCTGGGTCGGCGACCGCCTGGTCGCAGGTGGCTACCCTGGCCGATGACGCCGACCGCCTGTGGTCGATCGCGTGCCGCGCGGCGGAAGGCGATGCGGATCAACCTCCGGCCCGGCGCCACCGCCGACGCGGACGCGGACCGGCTGCAGCGGTCCGTCGAGTCCGGCGTCGACGAGGCCTGCGTCGACGCGTTCGCGCTGTTCCCCAGGCTCGACCAGCTGCATGATTTTGCCGGCCGGGCGATCAGCTCTTCGCCGTGATGACCGCGATCTGCCGGTTCCACGTGCCGGTCGTGGCGGTGCCGAGGAGGAACTCGGCCACGTCCGCGCGGGAGATGCGGGGCAGGCCGGGCAGCCGGGTGACCGTGTCGAGGCCGGTCGCGGTGACCCGGCCCGTGCGGGGGCCGTTGGTGAGCATGCCGGGGTACACCACGGTCCAGTCCAGGCCGGTGGCGGCGAGCAGATCCTCGCCGGCGGCCTTGTCGCGGAACACCGCGGGCGCGAGCCGGTATCCGAGTCGCATCAGGACGGACGTCCTGGGGTAGGAGGCGCCGACCCCCAGTGCGGACTGGAACACGACGCGCCGCAGGCCGGTCCGCGCGGCGGCAGCGACGACCGCCCGCGCGGTGTCGCGGATCAGGTCGTGCGGGTCGCGGGTGTTGCCGACGCCGAGGCAGCTGACGAGCGCCTCGGCCCCGTCGGCCGCGGCGGCGAGCGAGCCAGGGTCCCGGACGTCACCGCGGACGGCCCGCAGACCGGGCCGACCGGCGAGCCTGCCCGGGTCTCGCACCAGCGCGGTCACCTCGTGCCCCGCCCGCAGGGCCGCCGCCGTGAGCAGCGCGCCGGTGCCACCCGTCGCACCGAGGATCAGAAGCTTCATCGCGTTTCCCGTCACCAAGCGATCTTGCACGACATGCCAAGACTGACACGTTGTGACACTACTGGCAAGGTGTGCGATGATGGCCCGATGACTGCACCGGCCGGGCGGCTCCAGGACCGCAAGCGTCGCGCCGTACGGGAGGACATCGCCGACACGGCGGAGCGGTTGTTCCTGGCCCGTGGCTACGAGGCGACGACGATCGACGACATCGCCGCCGAGTGCGGCATGTCGATGCGGACGGTGTATCGCTACTTCCCGGCCAAGGACGACATCCTCGTGAGCCGGTTCACCGTCTCCGTCGAGCTGCTCCTGGAGACCGTGCGATCGCGGCCTCCGGGCGAACCGGTGCGCGCGTCACTGCGCGCCGCGTTCGCGCCGCTGACCCGGCACGTCGACGACCGGCCCGATCGCGAGGCGGCCCGCGCGCTGCACCAGGCGATCTTCTCCACCCCGGCCCTGCTGGGCCGATACCTGCAACACCTGCACGAGGCACAACGGGAGGTGGCGGCGCTGCTGCGCGACCCGCCCATCGTTGACGACGTCGTCCTGCCGGCTACCGTCGCCGCCGCGTTCGCCTGCTTCGTGTCCGCGCAGGAGGTGTGGAGCCGCGACGCCGCCGCGCTGTCACTGTCGTCCGTCTTCGACCGGGCGATCGACGAGGTGCTCGGGGACTGAGCCGGCCCAGCTGGCCAGCAGGTCGAGTGCCTGGCGGGCGGGCGAGCCGGGCTCGGGCGAGTAGACGGTGATGCGGAGCCCGGGGTCGACGGGCAGATCGAGGGCTTCGTAGGGCAGGGCCAGGTCCCCGACGAGCGGGTGGCGCAGCCGCTTCACGCCGGAGTGGTGGAACCGCACGTCGTGCCGGGCCCAGCGCCGCGCGAAATCGTCGCTCTTCGTGCACAGCTCGCCGATCAGGTCCGTCAGGCCCCTGTCCCGCGGCGAGCGGCCGGTCTCGGCGCGCAGCAGGGCGACCGAGTCGTTGGCGGCCTTCTCCCACGCGGGCCAGAAACCGGCGGAGCCGGGATCGAGGAACAGGAACCGCGCGGTGTTGACCGGACCGCGCTGCGCGAACAGCGGCGAGTCGTAGACCGGGGCGTAGAGCGCGCGGCCGAGCGCGTTGGCGGCGAGGATGTCGAACCGCCCGTTACGGAGGTACGCCGGCAGGTCCGTCATCGCGTCGAGCATCCGCAGCACCACCGGCCGGATCCGCCCGGTCCCCGCGGGCGGCCGGCGCGCGGACGGAGTCGCCTCGCGGGCCAGGTCGTAGAGGTAGGCCCGCTCGGCCTCGTCGAGCTGCAGCGCGCGGGACAGCGAGTCCAGCACCGTGTCCGAGACGCCGCTGAGGTTCCCGCGCTCGAGGCGGATGTAGTAGTCGATGCTCATCCCGGCCAGCAGCGCCACCTCCTCCCGGCGCAACCCCGTCACGCGCCGGTTGGCCCCGAAGGCGTGCAGCCCGGCCTGCTGGGGCGTGATGCGGGCGCGACGGGTGCTGAGGAACTCCCGTACCTCCTCGTTGGTCACCACACCACCGTAGGTCGCGCGGCGGTGCGCCGGGAGGTACCGCCGTTACCCGGAAGAGCGGTAGCTCCCGCCCGTCCGCGATCCCGGGTGTCATGGCGGAGACACAGCACGGCAACGAGAAAGGCAGCACGTGGTAGTCAGCCACTTCACCACACATGCGGAACGCTTCGACCTCAGTGGAAAGCGCGCGCTCGTCACCGGCGGCACCGGTGGCATCGGGATGATGATCGCGCGTGGCCTCCTCCAGGCGGGCGCGCGCGTGGTCATCAGCTCACGCAACGCGGACTCGTGCGCTCGGGCGCGGGAACAGCTGTCCGCGTTCGGCGAGGTGCGGGCGATCCCCGCCGACCTGTCCCGCCACGACGAGTGCCGGAGACTGTCCGGGCTCGTCACCGCCGGCGCGGAGCCGCTCGACATCCTCGTCAACAACGCGGGCGCGCTGTGGGACGCGCCGCTGGCGACGTTCCCGGACGAGGCCTGGGACACCGTCGTCGACCTGAACCTGAAGTCGCCGTTCTGGCTGGTCCAGGCGTTGCTGCCGGCACTGGGCAGCGCGGGCACCGCCGACGACCCCGCGCGGATCATCAACATCGGCAGCATCGCCGCCATCCACATCCCCGCGCGGCCCAACTACTCGTACTCCAGCAGCAAGGCCGCACTGCACCAGCTCACCAGACACCTCGCCAGGGAACTCGGACCGCAGCACGTCACCGTGAACGCGGTGGCGCCGGGCCCGTTCCCGTCGACGATGATGGCCGACACGCTCGACCGGCTCGGCGACGCGATCGCCGCATCGGCCCCGCTGCGCCGCATCGGCCGCGACGACGACATGGCGGGTGTCGCCGTCTTCCTCGCCAGCAGGGCGGGCGCCTACCTGACCGGTGCCGTCATCCCCGTGGACGGCGGCATCGCCACCACCGCATAGGCCATCGGCCGCGAATTTTGTACCCTTTCCGCCTATGGGTGACATCGCAGGCTTCTACCGGCAGCCGAGCCCGACCTCCGATCTCGGGCGGCATCACGACCGGGTGCCCGGCCTTCCGGCCGACCCCGAGGCGCTCGGCGCGATCGTGCGCGGGCTGCTGGTGCACGACTACACGGCGTCCGTGCAGGGCCTGCGGTTGTCCGCCGAGCGGATGTCGCACAAGGAGACCGTCGGCGCCGCATCGATCCTGGACAACGTGGCCGGGATCGATCCGGCGCCGCTGGACCACGAGCGGCCGATGGCGCAGAGAATGCTCGGCTTCTGCTATCACTTCGCGCTGCTGCACTGTGCCCTGCTGCGCGCGACGGGCACACCGGCGCGGATCCGGTGCGGTTTCGCAGGCTACTTCGACGCACAACGCTGGATCGACCACTGGGTGGTCGAGTACTGGGACGGTTCCCGCTGGATTCTCACCGACCCCCAGACCGGCCGCGGCGACCTGACCGCTGACGACTTCCAGGACGGTGTCACGGCCTGGAAGCTCTGCCGCGACGGCGCCTCCACGCCGTCCGTCTACGGCAACGGCGAGCTGTGGGGCTGGGACGAGCTGCGGGGCAGCCTGATCAACGACGTCGCCGCGCTCAACAAGATCGAGGTCGCCGGCTGGTACTGGTGCGACCGCCTCCAGGTGGAGCCCCTCGACCAGCCGCACGACGACCTCGACACCTCCCTCGACGACCTCGCCCGTCTCGCGGCCGCCGAGGAGCTCCGGACCTGCGCCGACCGCTATCCGGAGTTCCTGCCACCGGCGGACGCCGTCGCGCGATAGCCGCCCTCGGCGTGGCGGTGCGTCCCCTGAGCCCAACGTCACCACCAGCTGCTCGTTCACTGTCACGGCCACGACGTCAGGGCTTCGAGCGCGCCGCAACGCAAGGACCGGCCCGGCGACCGGGACGTCGCCGGGCCGTGAGCGCGCGGCCTACCAGTCGTGGACCGTGCCGTCGTGCAGGCGGTTCACCGGCAGGTAGGCGGCCTGGTAGGGGTGTGCCGCGGCCAGCTCCTCGTCCAGCTCCACGCCGAGGCCGGGCGCCGAACCCGGGTGCAGGTAGCCGTCCTCGAACGCGTACCCATGCCGGAAGACCTGGTTCGTCAGCGCCGTGTGGCCGGAGTATTCCTGGATGCCGAAGTTGTGCACGGCCAGGTCGAGGTGGATCGCGGCGGCCATGCCGACCGGCGAGATGTCCTCCGGCCCGTGGATCGCGCTCTTGATCTGCCGGGTCGCGGCATAGTCGAACAGCTTCCGCATCGGCGTCACGCCGCCGAAGTGCGTCACGGCCGATCGCACGTAGTCGATGAGCTGCTCGTCGATCAGCGTCTGGTAATCGAAGACGGTGTTGAACACCTCACCGATCGCCAGGGGTACGGTCGTGTGCTGCCGGACCAGCCGCAGCCCGCGCTGGTCCTCGGCCGGCGTGCAGTCCTCCAGCCAGAACAGGTCGTACCGCTCGATCTCCTTGCCGAGCCGGGCGGCCTGCTGCGGCGTGAGCCGGTGGTGCGCGTCGTGCAGCAGCGGCAGGTCCGGGCCGAACTCGTGGCGCACCGCCTCCAGCACCGTCGGCAGGTGCCGCAGGTAGGCGCCGGTGTCCCAGTCCTCGACCACCGGCCGCACGCGGGCGTCCACCCGCCGGCCGTCGACGACCTCGGCGATCGCGGTGCCGGAGTGCACGCCGTAGACGGTCTCCAATCCGGGGATCCCGCTCTGCACCCGGACGCTCTTGTAGCCCTCGGCCAGCCGCGCCCGCACCGAGTCGAGCAGCTCCGGGATGTCCCGGCCGTTCGCGTGCCCGTAGGTGCGGACCCGCTCCCGGGACGCGCCGCCGAGCAGCTGGTAGAGCGGCAGCCCGCACACCTTCGCCTTGATGTCCCAGAGCGCGACGTCGACGGCCGCGATCGCCGCCATCGTCACCGGTCCGCGCCGCCAGTAGGCGCCGCGGTAGAGCGACTGCCAGGTGTCCTCGATCCGGTGCGGGTCGGTGCCGATCAGCAGCGGCACGACGTGGTCGCGCAGGTAGGACACGACGGACAGCTCGCGGCCGTTGAGCGTGGCGTCGCCGAGCCCGGTCACACCCTCGTCCGTGGTGATCTTCAACGTGACGAAGTTGCGCCCCGGGCTGGTCACGATGACCCGAGCGTCGACGATCTTCATGTGCGGAGAGCCCCTTTAACCCTTGGTGGCGCCGGCGGTCAGGCCGGCGACGAGATATTTCTGGCCGAGCACCGCGGCGACCAGCACCGGCAGCGTCATCAGCGTGGCCGCGGCCATCAGCCCGCCCCAGTCCGTCGACGCGTAGGAGATGAAGTTGAACAGCGTCACCGGCATGGTCTTGGTGTCCTCGTCGGACAGGATCAGCGCGAACATGAAGTTGTTCCAGGAGAAGATGAACGCCAGCACGCTCGCGGTGGCGGTGCCCGGCGCGGCCAGCGGCAGCGCGATCCTGCGGAACGCGCCGAACGCGGTGAGCCCGTCGACGTGCCCGGCCTCCTCCAGCTCGATCGGCAGCCCCTCGAAGAACCCGATCATGATCCAGAGAATCAGCGGTACGGACACGAACATGTGACTCAGCACCAGCACCGTGTAGGAGCCGACCAGCCCGAGCTGCGCGAACAGGTAGTACCACGGCACCAGCAGCGAGATGGCCGGCACGATCCGGGCGACCAGCACCAGCGAACCGGTGGAGTGCATCCGGAACCGTCCGACCGCCCAGGCCGCCGGCACCGCGATCAGCGCGGACAGCACGGTGGAGACGATGCCGACCAGCGCGGAGTTGCCGAGCGACCGCACGATCTCGCCGTCCGCGAGCACGGTGCGGAAGTTCTCCAGCGTGGGGGAGAAGACCAGCCCCACGGTCGGGTCGGTGACCTGCACGTTCGTCTTGAACGCGGCGGCGATCATCCAGACCACCGGCATCGCGATGATCAGGCAGACCACGGTGATGGCCAGCGCGCGCAGCGCCGTCCACAGTGTTCGGTTCATGCGGAGGCCTCCCGGGAACGGCGTCGCAGCAGCACGACGACCCCGACGATGAAGAGCGTGAACAGCACCAGCACGGCCGCGGCCAGCCCGTACTCCTGGTAGTCGAACGTGAGCCCGTAGGCGTACACGTTGAGCGTCTCGACCTCGAAGTCCGAGCCGCCGCCCGGCCCCTTGGTGGCATAGAGGATGTCAAATGTCTTCAGCGCGTCCACCGCACGCAGGACCAGCGCGGTCATCAGCGTGGTCCACAGCCCCGGCAGGATCACGTGCCGGAACCGCTGCCACGACGTGGCCCCGTCCACCCGGGCCGCCTCCTCGGGCTCCTCGGGCAGCGTGCTCAGCCCGGCGAGCAGCAACAGCGCCATCATCGGCGTCCACTGCCACACGTCGATCAGCATCAGAACCGGCAGCGACTGACTGACAGACCCCAGAAACTCCTGAGGGGGTACGCCGAGCGCGCCCAGCAGATGGTTGGCGATGCCGTTCGTCGGATCCAGGATGAGCAGCCACAGGATGCCGATCGCGACCGGCGTGGCCAGCAGCGGCACCATCAGGACCGACCGGACCACGCGCATGCCGCGGAACGGCTTGCGCAGCAGCATCGCGATCGCCAGCCCGAGGATCGTCTCGATCACGACGGCGCCGACCGTGAAGTACACGGTCCGCCACACCGCGGGCCAGAAGCGCCGGCCGTCGCCGAGCGCGTCCAGGTAGTTCTGCCCGCCGTCGTAGCCCTTGCCCGCGTTCACCGCGCCGAACGCGTCGGTGAACGACAGGTGCAGCGTGAACAGCAGCGGGAAAATGATCATCAGCCCGACGAAGCCGAGCGCCGGCGCGAGCATCAGCCACCGCAGCCGCCGGTGGGAGCGGTCGAATCCGGACATCAGAACTCCTGCTGACGGTTGTCGCGAACCAGGAAGTCGGCGAACTCGGCGTGCGCCTCCGCGGCCACCGGCGCCACGTCCTGGCCGATGATGCCGGCGACCAGCGGCCGTCCGACGATGTCGCGGGCGCGGCCCACCTGGATCACCTCGGGCCGGTCGTGCCCGATGCCGTTCGCCGCGTTGATCCGCATCGACTCGGCCAGCTCCGCCGGGAACGCGGCGAGCGTGGCCGGGTCCGCCCAGGCCGAGGCGCGGGCGCCCGGGATGCCGGCGGCCTGCAGCTCGGTGACCATCCGCGGCCCGGAGATCCACTGGATGAACCGCCAGGCGTCGTCGCGCAGCAGCGAGAACGCGTTGATGCCGACGCTCCACGACGGGATGTTGTGCGGCTTCGACCCGGCCGGTCCGGCCGGGAACGGCGCGAAGCCGACCTGCTCCCGTACCGTGGAGATCGTGGGGTCGAGGAAGTTGGAGTAGATCGCGTCCGCGTCGATGTAGAACGCGGCCTTGCCCTGCGCGAAGATCGGCATGGCCTGTTCCAGGCTCATGTTGGTCGCGCCGGGCGGCCCGGCCCGGTCCAGCAGCTCGCCGTAGAACCGGTACGCCGCGACGGCCTCCGGCGAGCCGATCCCGGAGCCGCCGTCCGCGGTGGTGAAGTCGCCGCCGAACGAGTAGAGGAAGCTCGACCACTGGGTGACCGCGCCGCTGCGCTGCCCGCGCCCGACGTAACCGAATAAATCCCGACTTGTCAGGCGGAAAGCCTCCTCGCGCAGCGCGTCGAGCGTGGCCGGCGGGCTGCTGACCAGGTCCTTGCGGTAGTAGAGCGCCGGGCGCTCGGTGACCACCGGGACGCTCAGCACCTTCCCGCGGGTGATCGACCGGTCCCGCGGCGCCTCCTGGAAGTCCGCCCAGTCGAACGCGGCGTCGCCCTCGACCAGGCCGGTCAGGTCCGCGAGCCAGCCGTTGCGCGCGAAGAGCAGCTGCTCCTGCAGCGCGCGCACCATCATCACGTCGATGTCGGTGGCCGATGCGTTCAGCTTGACGTTGTAGCTGCTGGCGAGCTGGTCCGCGGTGAGCAGCTGCATGCTGACCCGCCGCCCGATCGTCTCCTCGAACTCCGGCAGCCGCTGCCGGACCGCCTGCGACCACACGTGGTTGATCGCGGAGATGCGCAGCGGCGTGTCCGGGCCGGGCGTGCCCCGGCTCCCGCACGCGGACAGCGCCGCCGCACCCGCCCCGGCGGCCAGCAGCCGCCCGAACGCGCGCCTGTTGAGCTGTATGTCAGACATCGTCGTCCTCGCTGTCGGGGTCCTGGTCCAACTGGTAGTACCAGTTGGACCAGTCGGAACGTAGCAAGGTCCCGACGGCGCACACAAGACCTGTTTCAGGCCTGTTTCAGGAGGCGGTCCAGATGCCGGGTGGCCATCACGTCCAGGCTCTCGTCCAGGTCCGGGCCGTAGGTGCGCAGGCCGAGCGCGAGGTGCTCGTGCATGTGCGACCTGGCCAGCGGCACGTCGTGCGCGACGATCGCGTCCAGGATCTCCGCGTGGTGCGGCACGCCGGGCTCGCCGATCGCCGGATCCGAGTTCGACCGCAGCATCATCTCGAACATCAGCTCGCCGATCGAGCCCAGCATCACCCGGAGCACCGGATTGCCGCTCGCCTCCGCGATCGCGTCGTGGAACGCCAGGTCGGCGCGGGCCTTGACGGCCGGGTCCGGTGCGTCGAGCACCCGCAGGTGCGCCGCGGTGATCGCCGCGATCTGCGCCCCGGTCGCGCGCTCCGCCGCCAGCCCCGCGATCTCGACCTCGACCGGCATGCGCGCCTCGATCAGCTGGCGCACGGTCGGCCGCGCGGCGCCGAACACGGACCGGCCGCCCTGCGCCGTCACGTACGACCCGCGGCCCGGCTGCACGTCGATCAGATCCTGCGCCTCCAGCCGCCGCAGCACCTCCCGCACCACGTTGCGACTGGCCCCGAAGCGTTGCGCCAGCTCCCGCTCGCTGGCCAGCTTCGCGCCGGTGGCCAGCTCACCCCCGCGGATGTCGTGCTCCAGCTGCCGCGCGATCCGCTCGGTCAGCAGGCCGCGCATGGCCGGGCGGAAGGGTTCGTCGGAGGGCATGAGGTGAAGGATACGGAGTCGACCGCCGCCGCCATCAGGCGCCGGATAATCCGGTTTCCTGCAGTTTGCAGCGGGAACACCCCTAAGTCCGGTGTGGCACATTTCCGGGATCCGCCGGGTACGGCGCTCTGGCAGGTTTACGGAGGCAGACAACGACGTACGTGGAAAGGGATGCTGACATGAGCGGCGACGACACCGGCTTCACCGGAATCTCCGACGTCGACGAGCAGGAGGGCGCCGGCTACGCGGGCAGCTCCGGCGGCGGCTACGACGACCCGAACGAGGGCGCCGGTTACGCGGGCAGCTCCGGGGGCGGCTACGACGACCCGGAGGCGGACGGCATCGCGGACCGCCCCTACGACCTGACGCTGGACTCCTACTTCCAGGCGCCGGAATCGGCCGAGACCTCGTTGACCGACACCGACACCACCGGCTCGACCTACACCTACATCGACAGCGACGGTGACGGCGCGGTCGACTGGTCCGGCAACGACGCCGACGGCGACGGCATCGCGGAGACCGTCTGGGCCGACACCGACGGCGACGGCCTCAACGACACCACCGTGACCGACACCAACGGCGACGGCCTGCTCGACCACGCCGAGGTCGACGCGGACGGCGACGGCGTCACCGAGGCCGTGATCGACGACACCAACGGCGACGACGTCGTGGACTCGATCGGCTTCGACGAGAACGCGGACGGCGAGATCGACCTGACGCTCACGGACACCGACTTCGACGGCGTGTTCGACGCGAGCACCTCCGAGGTCACCACGCCGCTCGGCACGGACCCGGCCACGGTCAACCCGCTCGCGGCCGCCTGACCCGGCCGCCCCGGAACGATCGAGCGTCGCGGCCCGCGCCCCCGTCCGGGCCGCGACGCTCGATCCTCAACGACGGCGTCCGTCTTCGACGACGGCCACCGGCAGGCCGGCGCCTCTTCGGCGGGACCCCGTCGGCGCAGCTACAGCGCGAAGAGCTGGTAGATCAGGCATGTGCGCACCGTAGCGCCGTCCGCTGCCCACCCACCGGACCAGACGATGATCACCACTGTCGGCCGTTCGCTCGTCTCACGTCTTCCGCGCGCCGGGCGTCTACCGGGTAGAACGGAAGGAGATGCGGATGAGCACCCGGCACATGCTGGTCGAGAGTGACCTTGGGACGATCACCGTCGTGGCCAGGGGTGAGGCGGTGGTGGGGCTGTACTTCCGGCACCACGTCCGCCGGCCCGCGCAGGAGACGTTCGGCCCTGAGGTGGCCACCGACCCGGTCCTGGACGAGGCCGCCCGTCAGCTGCACGACTATCTGGCCGGCACGCACACGGCGTTCGACCTTCGCCTGGCGGGGGAGGGGGACGCGTTCCAGCGGGCGGTCTGGGAGATCGTCGGTGACATTCCGCGCGGCGAGACGACGACCTACGGGCGGATCGCGGAGCGGCTCGGCGACCGCAGGCTGGCGTACCGGGTCGGGCAGGCGGTCGGCGCGAACCCGTTGTGCATCCTCGTGCCGTGTCATCGCGTCGTCGGCGCGGACGGAGCGTTGACGGGGTACGCGGGCGGGCTGACGCGCAAGCGGGCGCTGCTGGACCTCGAGGAGCCGGCCCATGCCGGCGCCGGCCGCCTGTTCTGACAACACACGCCTTCCCGTGGACGGACATGAAACAGCCTTTTGAAAGAGTGGTCGCGCAGCACGGCACCACCGTGCTGCGCGTCTGCCGCGTCGTTCTCGGCCCGCACGATGCCGACGACGCCTGGTCGGAGACGTTCCTCTCCGCGATGCGTGCCTATCCCGGCCTCCCGGAGACCGCGAACGTGGAGGCCTGGCTGGTGACCATCGCGCATCGCAAGGCGATCGACGTCCTGCGGGCGGCCAAACGCCGGCCCGTACCGGTGGAGGCTCTGCCGGAGGCCACGGCGAGCTTCGGGCAGCCCGGGGCGGGCGAGCCGGACCTGTGGTCGGCGGTCGGCGCGCTGCCGGGCAAACAACGCCAGGCCATCGCCTACCGGTACGTGGCGGGGCTGGCCTACGCCGAGATCGCGGAGATCCTCGGCGGCACCGTCGAGGCGGCGCGACGGGCGGCCGCCGACGGACTGAAGAAGCTGAGGACGACCTATCCGGACGCGCCCACGGAAGGAGAACGCGCATGAATGACGACCTGGCCGGCCTGCTGTCGACGCCCGTGGACGCCGGCACCCTCGACCGGCTCCACCGGCGTCTCGAACAGGCCGCGGAGCAGGCCGATCTCATCGACGTCGCCTACACCACCGTCGACTCCCCGGTCGGGAAGCTGCTGCTCGCGCAGACCCCGAAGGGCCTCGTGCGGGTGGCGTACGCCGGCGAGGACCACGACCGGGTGCTGGAGAGCCTCGCCGGGCAGCTCAGCCCGCGCATCCTCCGCGCCCCGAGGCGGCTGGACGTCGCCGCCCGCGAGATCGACGAGTACTTCGGCCGCCGCCGTCAGACCTTCGACGTGCCGCTCGACCTGTCGCTGTCGCGCGGGTTCCGGCAGCTGGTGCAGCGCCGTCTGCCGGAGATCGGCTACGGCCGGACACGCAGCTACCGGGAGATCGCCGAGCTGGTCGGCAACCCCAAGGCGGTCCGCGCGGTCGGCACGGCCTGCGCGACCAACCCGCTGCCGATCGTGGTCCCGTGCCATCGCGTGCTGCGCACCGACGGGTCGCTCGGCGGCTACATCGGCGGTCTGCCGGCCAAGACGGCCCTGCTCGCACTGGAGGCGGCGGCATGAGCGGCTATACGCTCATCGGTACCGACGGCCGCCCCTACCGGTCCCCGGTCAAGGGACGGTGGGGCGGCCACCGCCGCACCAGGATCTACGGCCGTCTGGACTGCCCGGCGGCCCTGCGCGCGGTCGGCCGCGGCGGCTATGCGACCCATCGCGTCTTCTTCGCCGACGAGCCGGCCGCCGTGGCCGCCGGGTATCGCCCTTGCGCCGTCTGCTGCGCCGGCGCGTACCGGTCGTGGAAGGCGGGGCAGGCACGATGAGCACGTTGTTCCCGCCGGAGCGTGAGCGTCGCGACGTCGCGTCCGGTGCCACCCACGTCCCGGACTGGCTGACCCTCACCCAGCAGGCCTGGATCGTGGGCCGGTTCCGTGAGTGGGCCGGCGGCCCCGTGCCGATCCGCGCGGCGAAGGTGCGCGGCCACGAGATGTCGGCGCGGACCGTGTGCCTGGGCTGGCACTGGCAGCCGTACCGGTACACCCGTGAGGCCACGGACGTGAACGGCGCCCGCGTGCTCCCGTTCCCCGAGTGGATGACCCGCCTCGGCCGGCGCGCGCTCCAGGCCACCGGCTACGACGAGGACGCGGTTCGCTCCTACGCGCCGGACACGGCCCTGGTCAACTTCTACGACGCGACGGCGCGCATGGGGATGCACCAGGACCGGGACGAGCGTGTGCTCGCGCCGGTCGTGTCGCTGTCCGTCGGGGACAGCTGCACCTTCCGGTTCGGTAACGCGGAGAGCCGCGGCAAGCCGTACACCGACGTGGTGCTGGCCTCCGGTGACCTGTTCGTCTTCGGTGGCGCGTCGAGGCTGGCGTACCACGGCGTGACGAGGATCCACGACGGCACCGCGCCGGAGGCGTGCGGGCTCGACCACGGGCGGATCAACATCACCATGCGGATGACCGGTCTTCCCGGATGAGCACACGGGACTCCGCCGACCCGGGTGTTGTCGTCGGGGACGACGGGCTCGCCCGGCCCGCGTGGGCAGCCGTCGATCCGCTGCTGCGGTGCTATTACGACACCGAATGGGGCATGCCGGTCACCGATGAGCAGGGTGTCTACGAGCGCCGCGCTGATTCCCGGCTCACGTTTCCACGGCTCGGAACGTCTTCAGAGCGTGATTCCGGTGGGACGAAAGGGCGCACGATGAACATGGACTGGCCGGTGGTGGCCGGCACGTTGTCGACCGGCGTTTTCGTGACGGCGAATCTGCCGATGCTCGTGAAGGCGGCCAGGACGAAGGATCTGGCCTCGTACAGCCCGGGGAACCTGCTGCTGAGCAACGTCGGGAACGTCGTCTACTCGTTCTACGTCTTCAGCCTGCCGT
Organism: Catenuloplanes japonicus; assembly: GCF_000717135.1. GTDB lineage: Bacteria > Actinomycetota > Actinomycetes > Mycobacteriales > Micromonosporaceae > Catenuloplanes > Catenuloplanes japonicus. Next base: position 83,727 of record NZ_JNXY01000028.1, on the reverse strand, counting down.
TCGGCCCCGCCTGGGGCCTGCACGCGTTCAACGTGATGGTCAGCCTGCTGATGCTGACCTGGTGGCTGCGGTACCGGCGTCGCCGCACCACGCGGCCGGTCGGCACCGGTGTCGGTCCTTTGTAGTCGTACGGTGCCGCTATCCTCCCGGAGAGCCGAACATATTCACGGGGAGAGATGACTATGACGCAGGTGTCGAGAAGGACGCTGCTGGCCGGGGCCGCGGGTGTGGCCGTCGTCGGGCTGACGCCCGGTGCGGCGCGGGCGGCCACCGAGGGCTGGTGGCCCACGCCCGGCTACACCGCGGGCAACAGCGGTTTCAGCCAGCACGAGACGTCGATCGTGCTCTCGACGGTCGGGCGGGTGACCGAGAAGACGTCGGTGCGGCCGGGCAGCACGCAGATCGGCGCGCCGGTGCTGGCCGGGGGCCGCATCTTCGCCGCGGACCAGCGCGGCATCTTCGCGTTCAGCGAGAGCACCGGGGAGCAGCTCTGGGCGTACGCGTATGCGACCCCGCCGACGTACAACACGGTCGTCCGGCTCGCGTTCAGGGACAACGTGCTGATCGCGGGCTGGGACAACATCCCCGGCGCCCCGAACGGCAGCTACGTGTCGCTGGTGACGCTGAGCGCCGCGACCGGCGCGCAGATCGCCGAGGTGGCCCCGATCTCGTACGGCGCGATCCAGGACATCACCGTCGACCGGGGCTTCGTCGCGCTGACGCTGTGGAGCGGCCAGCGGGGATTCTTCACGGAGGTGCTGCGGCAGAGCGACCTGGGCAAGGTCTGGGAGGACGTCTCGCACGCCACGGCCGCGCCGGTCGTGGCGAACGGCCGGCTGCTGCTGCGCTCCACGCGGCAGCACCGCACCCAGGTCCGTGACCTGGCCACCGGCGCGGTCGTCGCCTCCGTCGACGGGCCGGAGTATGCGGCCCTGGCGGCGGACGACACAGGCACCAGGTTCTACACCGCCTGGAACGCGGGCGTGCAGATCGTGGACGCGAGCACGGGCGCGGCGACGCCGCTCGCGTCGAACATCGCGGCACAGCACGTCACGATGACCTCGACCCGGGCCTACGCGGCGTGGAGCAGCGGCATCACCCACGGCGTCAGCGCGTTCGACGTCACCACGGCTCGGCCGGTGTTCTGGACGAGGTCGTTCTCCGCGGCGCCGCTCAAGCCGATCATCGCCGGTGGCGTGCTCTACGTGACCGTCCCCGGCGACCGCGTGCACGTGCTGAACCCGGTCGACGGCACCTCGATCGCCACGCTCGCGTTCACCGGCGTGACGGCCGCGCCGGTCATCACGAACGGCCGGATCTACCTGACCGACGGCAGCAGGATCGCCGTGTACGGCCTGTGACCGCGTGACCTGAACGGCGTTGCGCCAGGCGCGACGCCGTTCAGGAGCGCCGGGCCCGGACCAGTTCCGCGGTGCCGTGCAGGAAGGTGGCGGCCACCGGTGCGGGGTCGGTGAGGCAGCCGGCGGTCATGGCGCCGTCGCGGAGCATGGCGAAGTGCCGTGCGGCCTGTTCGGGGGCGTTGCCGCCGGTCTGCGTCATCAGCGCGGTGAGCGTGTCCAGGAACCACTGCCGGTGGGCGGTGATCTCCCGGTGCACCGGGCTGTCCGGCGCGGGGTACTCGGCGGCGGCGTTGAGGAACGCGCAGCCGCGGAACCCGGGGGAGGCGATGTTGCCGGCGATGACGTGCGCGATGGCCAGCAGCGCGTCGGCCGGTGCCGGGTGGGCCGCGACGGCCGCGTCGATGCCGGTGCGTTCCATCTCGTGGATCGAGTGCAGATAGGTCCGCACCAGGTCTTCCTTGCCGGGAAAATGCCGGTAGAAGGTGGCCCGGGTAATTTTCGCCTCGGCGATGATGCGGTCGACGCCGACGGAGTGGATGCCCTCCGCGTAGAAGATCTGGGTAGCGGTGGCGAGGAGCCGTAGCCGGGCCTCCGAGGGCCGGGTGTCGGTTGCGGTGGTCATCCGCCCAGGCTAGCGGCCAGAACGTTCGGTCTGCCATGCGCGCGCGAAAGAGGTAGAACGTTCGGTCTTGACGCGGCGCGCCCCGAGGTGTCAGAGTGGGTGAGGCAGAACGTTCGGTCTTGCAGCGGGGACGCTGCCCGTCCGTTGTCCATGGAAGCGTCCCACCCGGGCCGCGAAGGGAACACAGACATGAGCGACAACACGTACGACGTGGTGGTCATCGGCGCCGGCCCGGTCGGGGAGAACGTCGCCGACCGTGCCGTCCAGGGCGGCCTGACCGCCGCGATCGTGGAGCGGGAGCTGGTCGGCGGCGAGTGCTCCTACTGGGCGTGCATGCCGACCAAGGCACTGCTGCGCAGCACGGCCGCGCTGCGGGCGGTCCGGCGGCTGCCGGGTGCCCGGGAGGCGGTCACCGGCGAGCTCGACGTGGCGGCCGTGCTGGCGCGCCGCGACTCCTTCGCCTCGGACTGGAAGGACGACGGTCAGGTCGGCTGGCTGGAGTCGGCCGGCATCGCGTTGCACCGCGGTCAGGGCCGGATCGCCGCGCCGCGGGTCGTCGAGGTGACCGGCGAGGACGGCGTCGTCACGACGCTGACCGCCCGGCACGCGGTGGTCGTGGCGACCGGCACCAGCGCGCTGCTGCCGGACATCGAGGGCCTGCGCGACGCGGCCCCGTGGAGCAGCCGCGAGGCGGCCTCGGCCAAGGCGGTGCCCGGCCGGCTCGCGGTGATCGGCGCCGGCGTGGTCGGCACCGAGATGGCGACCGCGTACGCCGCGCTGGGCTCCGCCGTGACGCTGCTGGCCCGCGACCGCGTGCTGCCGGCCGCGGAGCCTTTCGCCGGTGAGCTGGTCACCGACGGCCTGCGGGAGGCGGGCGTCGTGGTGCGGTTCGGCGCGGAGGCCGCGTCGGTGCGCCGCGACGACACCGGAACGGTGCACATCACGCTCGCCGACGGCGAGCGGATCGAGGCCGACGAGGTGCTGGTCGCCGTCGGCCGCACGCCGAACACGCAGGACATCGGCGCGCAGCACGCCGGACTCGTGCCGGGACAGTGGCTGGAGGTCGACGAGCAGCTGCGCGTCGTCGGGGCCGAGGACTGGCTGTACGCCGCCGGTGACGTCAACCGGCGGGTGCTGCTGACCCACCAGGGCAAGTACCAGGCGCGGGCGCTCGGCGACGCGCTCGCGGCGCGGGCCAAGGGCGAGCCGGTGCAGGCCGGGCCGTGGGGCCGGCACGCGGTGACCGCGGACGAGCGCGCGGTCCCGCAGGTGGTCTTCACCGAGCCGGAGATCGCCTCGGTCGGGCTGACCGCGGCCGCGGCGGAGGCGGCCGGTCTGCGGACCCGGGTCGTCGACTACGACCTGGGCGCGGTCGCGGGGTCGTCGCTGCATGCGGACGGCTACCGGGGCAAGGCCCGGATGGTGGTGGACGAGGACCGCCGGGTGATCGTCGGCGTCACGCTGGCCGGCCCGGACGTCGCGGAGCTGATCCACGCGGCGACGGTCGCGATCGTCGGCGAGGTCCCGCTGGACCGGCTGTGGCACGCGGTGCCGTCGTACCCCACGATGAGCGAGATCTGGCTGCGGCTGCTGGAGTCCTACGGCCGCTGACCGCACGGGCGCCCGCTCCGCCGCGGGCGCCCGGCGCTCTCCCCGTACCCCCGTGGTGTGGCTTGTTTGTTTTTTTGAAAGACAGAACGTTCCTTCCTTCTTGAGAGGTCATCATGAGCACCGACACCACCACCCCCGGCATCGCGCAGACCGCGGCCGGGCTGCGCCGGCTCTACTTCGTCCGGTTCGGGTTCGCCATCGTCTGGGCCGTCCTCACCATGGCCGTCGCCGCCGAGCTTAACCCGTTCGCGGTGGCGCTGTTCGTGCTCTATCCGCTGTTCGACGTGGGCGCGGCCGTCTACGACCTGCGCGCGTCGCGGACCACGAGCTCGCCGGTCCTGCTCTACGTCAACATCGCGATCAGCACGCTCACCGCCATCGGTCTCGGCGTCGGCGCGCTCTCCGGGGTCCCGGCCATGCTGCGGGTGTGGGGCGCCTGGGCGATCATCGCCGGCGCGGTCCAGCTGGCCGTCGCCATTCCCCGCCGGAAGATGGGCGGGCAGTGGCCGATGATCCTCAGCGGCGGCATCTCGGTGCTGGCCGGCACGAGCTTCGTCCTCAGCGCCGCCGCCGAGAACCCGGCCCTCGGCCAGGCCGCCGGCTACGCCATCCCCGGCGCGATCTTCTTCCTCATCTCCGCGATCCGGCTCGGCCGCGCCGCGAAGGGCGCCCCGGCCGCCGCGTAGCACTCCCCGGTGAGCTCGCCGGCCGGTCCACGCCGCCGCTGATCGCCACCCAGGTCCCGGCCGGCACCGAGGTGCTGCTCGACCCGGCCCAGTTCCAGCGCTTCAGGTCCGCCCGCGCGCACGCCCGCGTCACCGAGGTCGACGCCTCGCACGCGGTCATGCTCAGCCGTCCCGACGCCGTCACCAGGATCATCGAGCAAGCGGCTCGCTGACTCCGTTCATTCAGAGGAGAGCACCATGGCAACCAAGATCACGCTGATCATCGACAACCCCGAGGACACCGCCGCGTTCGAGGAGATCTACGCGAAGGTGAAGGCGGACGCCGCGACGCTGCCCAAGCTCCAGCGCCTCGAGTCGGCCAAGGTGTGGCCGAAGGAGGACGGCACGGCGACGCCGGCCTACCGCACGCTCGACCTGTACTTCGACAGCTACGAGGACGCCTCCGCCGCGGTCACCACGCCTGCCGCCGGTGCCTTCTTCGGGGCGCTCGTCGGATCGCAGGTGCCGTTCAAGGGACTGTTCTCCGACATCGAGAACTGATTCGTCCCTGATCGTGGACCGCCCCCGGGGGTGGCCCACGATCAGGCGTTTCAGCCGGCGAACGCAGCGCGTTCCTCCGGGGTCAGCGTGCGGGTGATCAGGGCGGCGGCCGTCGCCCGGACCTCGGAGATCGGGCCGCAGGTCGGGCAGCGCCAGATGCGCACGGTACCGTCGCCGTGCGCGCTGACCAGGTGCCCGTCCGGGGTGAACAGCACCTGTTCGGCCGAGGCGCCGTGACCGCGTACGGTGACGATCTCCCGGCCGGTCGGCACGTCCCAGATGCGCACGCCGTCGCCGTCCTGGCCGCTGGTGGCCAGCAGCCGGCCGTCGGCGCTGAACGCGACGGACCACACCGCGTCCCGGTGGCCGCGGAACGACACCGGTGGCCCCTGGCCGTCGGCGCGCCGGAGGTGCACCACACCGTCCTGACCGGTCACGGCCACGCGGGTGCCGTCCGGGCTGAACGCGACCCGCCAGCTGCCGCGGCCCGGCGGCATCTCGGGCACGGCCACGGGGATGCCGGTCCCGTCGACGGCCCAGAGGCGCAGCGTGCCGTCCGCGCCGGTGCTCGCCACGGTCCGCCCGTCCGGGCTGAACGCGACGGTGCGGACGAAGTCCTCGTGGCCGTACAGGACCAGGGGCTCGGTCCCGTCGAGCGGCCAGATCCGCACCGTGCCGTCCGCGCCGGCGCTGGCCACGAGCCGCCCGTCCGGGCTGAGGCTGACGCCGGGCACGGTGCCGTCATGACCGCGCAGCACGGCCCGTTCCGCGCCGGTCGCCGCGTCCCACACACGCACGGTCCCGTCCACGCCGCCGGCGGCCACCCAGCGGCCGTCCGGGGTGATCGAGACCGATCGGACCTGGTCGCCGCCGTCTCGCAGGACGACCGGGGCGGTGTCCCACGGCTCCCGCCGGAGGTGGACGGCACCGTCCACGCCGCCGCTGACGATCCGCCGCCCGTCGGCGCTGAGCGCGACGGTCGCCGCCGCGCCCTCGTGACCGGGCAGCACGACCGGGTTTGCGGCGAACCCCGGATCCCAGATCCGGACCGTGTTGTCGGCGCTGCCGCTGGCCAGGCGCTGCCCGTCGGGGCTGAACGCGAGGCTCCACACCGCGCCGTCGTGCCCGCGCAGCACGACCGGGTCCGTCTCGACGGCCGGGTTCCAGACCCGGATCGTGTTGCTGCCGCTGTGACTGCTGGCCAGCCGGCTGCCGTCCGGGCTGAACACGACGGTCTCGACGGCGGAGTCGTTGCCGTGCAGCACCACCGGCTCGCCGTCGCCGTGCAGGGGCCAGACGCGGACCGTGCCGTCGGCGCCGGCGCTGGCCAGCCGTTCCCCGTCCGGGCTGAACGACATCTTCCTGACCTCGCCCTCGTGACCGGTGAGGACGGCGGGCGTGCCGGTCCCGTCCGCGTCCACGATGCGGATCGGCCCCAGGCCGCTGATCGCGAGCCGCCGGCCGTCGGGGCTGAACGCGACGCCCAGCGGCGGCCCCTCCACCGGCAGTTCGCGCGCGGGACCGGGACCGGTCGTGTCCCAGATCCGTACCGTGCCGTCGTTGCCGGCGCTGGCCAGGTGCCGCCCGTCCGGATGGAACGCGATCGTGCTCACCGCGTCCCGGTGCCCGCGCAGCACCGACGTGGCGCCGCTGCTCAGCTCCCACACCGTGATCAGGCCGTCGAACCCGGCGACCGCGATCCGGCGCCCGTCCGGGCTGAACACCGGGTTCTGCACGGACGACGCGGGCCCGAGGAGCACGCGCGGGCCGGCGAGCAGACGGTCCGGGCCGTCCCGCTGCCACAGCCGGACGGTGCCGTCGTCGCCGGTGCTGGCGAGCGTACGGCCGTCCGGGCTGAACGCGACGCCGACGACCTGACCGTGGGCCGCGCCGACGGTCGCCCGGACCCGGGAGTCGGCGACCGCCTGACGCAGGATCGCCTGCGCGTCAGCGGTGGCGTCGGTGTCGAACGCCTCCACGGCCAGCAGCAACGCGACCTCCGGGTCCACCTGCAACTGCGCGCGGGCGCCGGCCACGAGCTGGTTGGAGCGGGCCAGGTCGCGCTGCTCGTTCGCCCGCCGGGTCTGCACGGTGGCCAGGCCTGCCAGCAGGCTGGTCACGACGACCCCGGCGGTCAGACCGGCCAGCACGGCCCGGAGCCGGCGGCGCCGCGCGGTCGCGGCCCGGTCCCGGCGTTCCCGCCCGGCCAGCAGGAACGCGCGCTCGTCCGCGTTGAGCCGCCAGAGGGCCCGGCCGTCCCAGGCAGACAGCGGCGCGCCACGGTACAGCGCGCCGCTGTCGCGGTCGTGCGCCTGCCAGATCCGGCAGGCCTCGGTGAGCCGCCGGTGCAGTTCCAGCTCCTCCCGGTCCGTGTGCAGCCAGGCGTGCAACCGCGGCCACGCGCGGATCAGCGCCTCGTGCGCGATCTCGACCGTGTCCGGACCGAGCACCACGAGCCGGGCCTGCGCCAGCCGGTCGAGCACCGCGTCGGCACCGGGCCGGGCCAGCTCGTCGCGTGGCGGCCGCCGCCGGGTGTCCGGGACGCCGTCGCCGAGCGTGACCAGCCGGACCAGCACCGCGCGGGCGGTCTCCCGCTCGTCCTCGGTGAGGCTCCGGTAGACCGACTCCGCGGTCTGGGCGACGGCGCCGCTCATGCCGCCGGCCGCGTCGTACCCCGCCACGGTGAGCACGTCCCCGCGCCGGTGCCGCCAGGTCTCCAGCAGCGCGTGCGACACCAGCGGCAACGCGCCCGGCTGGCCCTCGGCCTCGGCCAGGATCCGGGCCACCAGCGCCCGTTCGACGCTGAGGCCGCGGCGCCGGGCCGGCTCCACGACGACCTCGCGCAGCTCGTCGGCGGTCAGCGGTCCGACCGGCAGGTTCGCGCCGGCGAGCAGCCGGGCCAGCGTCCCGTGCTCGGCGCAGCGGGCGTAGAAGTCGGCCCGCACGCCGATCACCACCCGGGCGGTCAGCGCGGTCAGTTCCGTGAGGAACGCGGCCCGCTCCGCCGGGTCCGGGCACAGCGTGAACAGCTCCTCGAACTGATCGACGACCACGAGCGACGGCGCGGACGCCAGGGCCGCGCGCAGCGCCTCACGCGGCGCGGCACCGGGGGTGAACAGCACGGCGCGCGGCGTCGCCGGGATCAGGCCCGCTCGCAGCAGCGAGGACTTGCCGCTGCCGGACGCGCCGAAGACGCCGACGAACCGGTGGGTCTCGACCATCGCCCGCACCTGGTCGAGGATGCGCCGCCGCCCGAAGAAGCAGTCCGCGTCGGCGACGCCGTAGCTGACCAGGCCCAGGTACGGCGGCTTCTCCGCGGCGTGCGACGGCCGGCCGCCGTTGCCCTGCACGGCGGCCCACTCCGCGGACGCCTGCCGCCACCGCTGCTCCCAGGCGACCGGATCGCCGTCGCAGGCCCGCACGAAACCGAGCGTCACCGGCAGTCCGGGCAGCCGGTGACCGGCGGCGGCAGCGGCCAGCGCGGCGACCGACCACCCGGCGTTCGCGGCCATCGCGCGATAGGTCGGGCTGCCCGCCGATCGCCGCAGGTCCCGCAACTCCGCGGCGAAGGCCTGCACGGGCCCGCCGGCCGGGTCCAGGGCACGCTCCGGTCGCGGCATATCGAATCACCCCCGTCGATCGGATTCAGCATCCGAGATCCGGGCGGGGATGACAGCCGAGGTGACGGATTCTCGTCAGTTGTCCACGCCCGCGCGGGCCGGTGGACAATCCGGTGGGCCGTTGTCCATCACATTGAGGGCTGAAAGACAACGTCGCGCGCTGGTGGACTGTCGTGGACCATCCCATCACGCATACGGAGGAACGTATGGGAACACGATCGACGCTGAGGGCCGCGCTCGTCGGCACGGCGGTCGCGGCGATGTCCGCCTTCTGGATGATCACGCCGGCCTCTCCGGCCGCCGCCGCGGTGCCCGCCTGCCGGGACAACTGGGCCCCCATTCAGCCGCTCGACCCCAACGGGCACTGGCCCTACGGGGGTACGGCATACACGACGGCGTACTGCAACGACATCAACGTGCGCCCGGATCAGGACGTCCAGGTGCGCACCTGCTTCCTGCCCACCAGCGGCGGCACCCAGTGCAACGCGTGGCGGTCGATCGCGGCCGGCACGTGGGGTCTGGCCGCCACCGACGTCCGGGACAACACCCAGTTCTACCTGCTCTTCGACAAGACCTGGGCCACCGGCCGCGTCGCCTACTGATCGACCAGACCGACGGGGGGAGGCCGCGGCCTGTGCCGCGGCCTCCGGTGCCGGCACGTGGATCACACCCATCAGCCGGTACGCACCGCGGCCCGCAACACCTCGGTGGCCGCGTCCGGCGCGAGCGGGCGATGGAAGTGGTAGCCCTGACCGACCGCGCAGCCCATCTCGGCCAGCACGGTCGCCTGCGCGGCCGTCTCGATGCCCTCGGCGACCACGTGCATCCGGAAGGCGCTCCCGAGGCGTACCACCGCGTCGGCGATCTGGCGCGCCTGTGCGTCGTCGACGATGCCGGTGATGAAGGACCGGTCGATCTTCAGCACGCTGATCGGCAGCGTCCGCAGGTAGGACAGCGCCGAGTAGCCGGTGCCGAAGTCGTCGACCGCGATCATGATGCCGCGGTCGCGGAGCGCCTCGAGGCGCGCGACGGTCCGCTCGTCCGGGGCCAGCATCACGCTCTCGGTGATCTCCAGGACCAGCCGGTCGGCGGGGAACCCGGTCTCCTCCAGGATCCCGGCGACCACCGAGGTCAGATCCGACTGCGTGACCTGCTGAGGCGACAGGTTGACGCTGAGCCGCATGCCGGCCGTGCCCGGGATGCGGGCACGCCACTCCGCGGCCTGCCGGCACGCCTCGCGCAGCACCCACTCACCCAGCGGCACGACCGCGCCGGTCTCCTCCGCCAGCCCGATGAACGTGCCGGGCATGAGCAGGCCACGCGCCGGGTGCTCCCAGCGGACGAGGGCCTCGACCGCGACGATCTCGCCGCCGGCGAGCGCGACCGCCGGCTGGTAGTGCAGCACGAGCTGGCCGTCGTCGATCGCGTGGCGCAGCTCGGCGCCGCGGGCGTCGGTGTCGAGCGCGGGATGGTAGACCTGGCAGCGGGACCGGCCGGCGCGCTTGGCCGCGTACATGGCCACGTCGGCCTGGTGCATGAGCAGCTCCGCGTCGGCCGGGTTGCCGGCGTCCCGGACCGCGACGCCGATGCTGGCCTCGATACCGAGCACCAGGTCGCCGTGCACGACCGGCGTGCGCAGCGCCTCGGCGATGCGCTGCGCGATCCGCGCCGCGTCGGCCGGGCCGGGCAGGTCACGCAGGACGACGGCGAACTCGTCCCCGCCGAGCCGGCCGACGTTGTCGTCACCACGGACCACCGAGCGCAGTGCGGCCGCGACGGCCTCCAGGACCGCGTCGCCCGCGTCGTGGCCGTACGCGTCGTTGATCGGCTTGAACCGGTCCAGGTCGATGAGCATGACCGCCGCGCACCGGCCGTCCCGCGGTGGGGTGGCGCTGATCTCCGCCATCCGCCTGTTGATCATGGCGCGGTTGCCGATCCCGGTCAGCGGGTCGGTGACCGCGAGCTTCTGGTTCTCCCGCAGCACGAACATCTGCCGCGCGACGACCAGCCCGGTCAGCGCGATCGCCCCGGCGATCATCCCGCCGAGCGGATACAGGCCCTGCTCACGGGCGAGATAGCCGAGCAGGCCGTAGCTGAGCGCGATCGCGCCGTACGGCAGCCACAGCACCCGGCCGGGCCGGCCCGACCTCGCGGCCACCGACGGATCCTGGCGGTAGCCACGCATCGCGGCGAGGACCAGCAGGTAGTCGCCGATCAGCCAGAACAGGCCCGGCCACGCCCCGCCGGCCGACCCGGCGTGCAACTGCAGCCAGCCCCAGGCGACGTCGGCGACGACGAACATCACGACCGCTCCGGCGAGCGGGCGCACCGCCGGGTCCGAGGCTGCGGAACGCCCCAGCAGCATCAGGGCCAGCGCCAGCACCAGCAGCACGTCCCCGACCGGCAGCGCGGCCGCGACCGCGAGCTGCAGCGCGGGCACACCCTCGGCGACGACGATCGGGCCGAGCAGCAGATACCACAGGATCATCCCGGCGGCCGCGCTCACGATGAGCGCGTCCAGCATCAGCTTGATCCGATCGGACCACGAGCGCCGGGCGTCCGGCATCAACAGCAACCCCGCGAACAGCAGCGGTACGAACAGGATGAACCCGAAGTCGGCGAGCGCCGGATACCGCAACAGCCCCAGCACCGCGTCCTCGACGAACCACGTCACCACCGAGACCGTCCGCACGGCGAACGCCGCCGAGATCCACCACCACGCCCGCCGGACCCGCGGCGTGCACCGGCCACAGGTCGCCACCCGCAGGCCGAGCAGCGTGTACGTCACCCCGACCGGAATATGCACCAGATCGGTGACGAACCGCCGGCTCTCCTCATTCCCCCACCCACCGAGGTAGAAGACCAGGTAACCGGCCACCAGCACGCCGACGGCGGCCACGGCCCCGTGCACCGCCCGCTGCCCCCGCGCGTTCCCTCCCGACACCACACCTTCCCATCGGCAGGGCCGCGCCGCGCCTGAGCGCCGCTTCTCCTGTCCTACGCCGGGACCGGCCGATGGTCCGCCCGCGCGACCGCCGCCCGGCCGAACAGGGCGGCCAGTGCCGTGTCCGAGGCGGACAGGGCGGCCCGGTCGAAGGTGCTGCTCGAGGCGACCAGTTCGGCGGCGCCGGTACGGTCGAGAAGCACGGCGAGGTCGCGTTCCACCGTGGTGGGGGTGCCGGCGATCGCCGCGGCGGCGGTCTGCTCCAGATACTGCTGCTGACGCGCGGTGCGGGTGGCGGCCCGGATCGTGGGCACCGGCTCCAGCGGCGGGAACACGCCGGTCGTGCGCGCCTGCGCCATCGCCCACGCCTCGGGCAGCAGCAGGTCGGCGGCCTCCTGCGCGGTGTCCGCGATCAGGACGTCGAGGCTGACCGCCACCCACGGCACCGCCTGCTGCGGCGACGGGCGGAACGCGCGCCGGTAGTCGGCGAGTGCGGCCAGGCCGGGCTCCGGGTCGCCGCCGACACCGAGCAGCGGGCCGCCCACGATCACCGGCAGGCCCAGCTCGGCGGCGACCCGGAGCCCGGTGCCGGTCGCCAGCACGTACAGCGGGAGCGGCCCTTGGGGTTGTGGATGCAGTGCGATCTCCGCCGTGCCGGAGAGGAAGCCGCGCAGCTCGGTGAGGTCGGCGGGGAAGTCGCCGTCGGTCTGCCGCAACGCCCTGCGCACCGGGGCGGTGAAGCCGGGGGAGCGGCCGAGCCCCAGGTCGAGGCGGCCCGGCGCGAACGCGGACAGCGTGGCGAACTGCTCGGCGACCACGAGCGGCTGATGGTGCGGCAGCATCACCCCGGCCGAGCCGATCCGGATGCGTGTCGTCGCGCCGGCGATGACGGCCAGGAGCACCGCCGGGGCCGCGCCCGCGACGCCGGGCACGCCGTGGTGTTCCGCCACCCAGAACCGGTCGTATCCGAGCCGCTCGGCCTGGACGGCACGGGTGACCGTGCCCCGCAGCGCCTCGGACTCGGCCTCGCCGGCGCGGGTCCGGGCGCGGTCCAACAGGGAGAGGCGCGGTCGATCGATCATGAAAGGTGCAGCACCTGCGATCGAGGCGATGTTCCCGGGCGTTGTTCCGCGCCGCACCGAGTGTTGTGACGTGAGCCCCACGAGCTTGAAGGGCGACGCGGGCAGACTGTTAGGTAAGGCAACCCTTCATTCGAGTTGTGGAGTTTGCCCGCCATGCGTGTTGTCCCGTCCCGGAGCCGTCGGCTGTTCGTCGCCGCCGCGGCCACCGTCATAGCCCTCGGTGCCTGCTCGACGACCGGCGCGGACGAGGAGAACCCGGCGTCGTCCTCGTCCGCGGCGGCCGGTGACCGGTTCCCGGTCACCATCACCACCGCCTTCGGCGACGTGACGATCGAGAAGCAGCCGACCCGGGTCGTGACGCTCGGCTGGAGCGACGCGGAGGTCGCGCTCGCGCTCGGCGTGCAGCCCGTCGGCGACGCCGACTGGATCCCGTTCGGCGGTGACGGCCAGGGGCCGTGGAACCAGGGGAAGTACACGACGCCGCCGGTGATGGTCGGCACCCTGGAGCTGGACATGGAGAAGATCGCGGCGCTCAACCCCGACCTGATCCTGGACACCCGGGCCAGCGGCAAGAAGGACCGCTACGACCAGATCGCGGCGCTCGGCGTCCCGGTCGTCGACATCCCGCCGGGCGGCGAGTCGTACAAGACCACCTGGGACCAGCAGCTCGAGATGGTCGGCAAGGCGCTGGGCAGGACGGCCGAGGCCGCCGAGCTCAAGTCCGGCCTGGAGGCGCAGTTCGCCGCGGTCGCGGCCGCGAACCCGCAGTTCAAGGGCAAGACGGTGGCGGCCGGCTCCAGGACCGTCCGGGGCTGGGGCGCGTACGTGGGCGGCAGCGGCCGCGTCGACTTCCTCGCCGGACTGGGCTTCACCCCCTCGCCGGCGATCGAGGCGCTCAAGGGCGACACCTTCTCCATCCAGATCTCCGACGAGAAGATCAACACGCTCGACGCCGACCTCACCACCATCACCATGATCGGTATCACCGCCGACGAGGTGAAGGGCGACAAACTCCTGCAGTCGGTACCGTCGGTCAGCGCCGGCCACGTCGTCTACCTGGACAACAAGGACATCTCCTCCGCGTTCGCGAGCAACTCGGTCCTGGGCTACAGGTACGCCCTGGAGACGGTGCCGCCGCTCCTCGCGGCCGCACTGGGCTGAGTCGCAGGGCGCGCCGCCCTTATGAGGGGCGGGTGCGCAGCCGGCGCTCTCCTGCCACCGTCTTTGGACGGCGACGAGTCCGTGCCCGGCCGGGCTTGGCGAAATACCTACGATGGGGCGCATGCGCTTGGTAGGACCGCGGCTGGGAGTGGATTTCGGCAGCTCGAACACGGTGGCGGTGCTGGGCCGTGCGGACGGGTCGGTGCGGCCGCTGCTGTTCGACGGATCGGAGCTGCTGCCGTCGGCGGTGTGCGCTCAGCCGGGCGGCGCGCTGCTGGTGGGCCGCGACGCGCTGCACGCGGCGAAGACGAACCCGGCCGGGTTCGAGCCGTACCCCAAGCGGTTGGTCGATGACGGCACCGTGCTGCTCGGCGAGGCCGAACTGCCCGTGACGGACCTCTTCGCGGCCGTGCTCCGGCGGGTGGCCGACGAGGCGGTGCGGGTCGCCGGTGACGTTCCGGACGCGGTCACGCTGACCTGCCCCGCGGCCTGGGGGACCCGTCGCCGGGAGACGCTCGTCGCCGCGGCCGTCCAGGCAGGTCTCGGCACACCTGCCCTGCTCGCCGAGCCGGTGGCCGCGGCGGCCTACTTCGCCGCCCGCGGTGACACGGGAGTGCCGGAGGGCACACCCATGATGTTGTACGACTTCGGGGCGGGCACCTTCGACGTGTCGGTGGTGCGCCGCACCCCGGACGGTTTCGAGATCCTCGCCGAGGACGGCCTGCCGGACGCGGGCGGCCTCGACGTCGACGCCGCCATCTGGGCGCTGCTGGCGGCGACCTACGCCGACCGCGCCCCGCAGGAGTGGGCACGGCTGGCCGCACCGCGAAGCGCCGAGGACCGCCGCGCCGGACGTGCCCTGTGGGACGACATCCGCGCCGCGAAGGAGCTGCTGTCCCGTAGCGCCACCACCTTCGTCCATCTGCCGCTGCTCGACATCGACGCCCCGCTCGGCCGGGCGCAGTTCGAGCAACTGGCCCGCCCGCTCCTCGAGCGCACGGTCGCCGCCACCGAGGCCGCGCTGCGCGCCACCGGTCTGCAACCGGCCGACCTCGCCGGCATCTACCTCGTCGGCGGCTCCTCCCGCATCCCGCTCGTCGCCGGCCTGCTGCACCGGTCGCTCGGCGTCGCCCCGACCGTGCTCGAACAGCCCGAACTGGTCGTCGCCCTGGGCAGCCTCTCCCGGCCCGGCAAGGCCGCGCCCGCGGGAACGACGCCCGCGATCGAGGCCCCGGACACCGCCGTCGCCACGCCGGCACCGGACCCGCCCACCGTTCCCGCGCCGGTGAACGTGGCGCGGGCCGTGAGCCTGCCGGGCGTACTGCTGACGGTGCCGTTGGTGGTGTCTCCGCTGCTCGCCGTCAACCATCTACTCGTGGGGCCCAGCCTGCTGTTTCCCGGGATCTGGGGCGTCCTGCTGACGGTCCTGCTGGCCCGGCGGCTCGACTGGCGTCCCGCACGCGGCACCGGCTTCGTCCGCCGCCGCTGGTGGCTGCGGCTGCCGGGCATCGCGGCGGCGCTTCTCGGCTGCGCCGCATTCCCCGGCGGCCTCACCCTCGCCGTCTGGGTCGCGGGCAACAACCGCGACGACCTCGCGCGCGGGGACCTCGTCGGTGAGCTGTGGACGCTCTACTTCTGGATCGGCGTGGCCGCCGTCGTGACCGGACTGGCCGCGCTCGCCGCCGCGGTCTCGCTGCTGAGCGCGGCCGCCAAGACCTACCCGAGACTGACCGTCGACGCCGCGGGACTGACCTACCAGCCGGACCGCCACCACGCCCACCGGCTGCGCTGGACCGACGTGGGCGGTGCCGACGTGCGGCCGTTGCACCCCGGGCAGCGACCCTTCCTGGTCGTCCGGCCGGCACCGGGCTCCACCGCCGCCGGCCGGCACCCGCTGTGGCGACCGGAGATCGGCGGCTTCGTGATCGACCAGCCGCACCGCCTCGGCAGCGAGCCGGAAAAGCTGACCGCCGCCATCGTACGGCGTGGCTGACGGCTACCTCAGCCGCACACCGTACGCCGGCAGGTCGTGGAGGCTCTTGATCGCAGAGCTTCCGGACGTCTACCAGCCCTGCTCGCGGCGGGTGCCACGGAGATCCCGCCCGGGACGGCTCCGCCGATGGCCTGTGCCGCAGCCGAGCCACCCCGGAACAGGCACTGCGTGCCGCAGCCGGCGTGACGCCGGCCGCGGGCAGGCCGGGCCGTCGCGCTCACGGTGCCGCCAGGGCCTCCGTCGGTGGCAGGCGTGCGGCGCGGACCGCCGGATAAAGCCCCGCCAGCCCGCCGATCAGCACCGTGACCGTGAGCCCGGCCACCGGTGCCCAGACCGGCACCACCGGCGGCCATCCACGCTGCCAGGCGTTCCAGCCGGTCACCGCCGCCCCGAGCACGATTCCGCCCGTGCCGCCGAGCGCCGACAGCAGCAGCGACTCGGTCAGGAACTGGGTGCGGATCTGCGCCCGGGTGGCCCCGAGCGTGCGCCGCAACCCGATCTCGGACCGGCGTTCCCGCACCGACACGACCATCGTGTTGGCCACGCCGGCGGCGCCGACCAGCAGCGTGACCCCGCCGAGCACGAGCAGCATCTGGTTCATCAGCTGGTCCGCGACATCCTGGACGCGCAGCTCCTGCAAGCGCCGCACCTCGCGCGGCTGCCCGACCAGAACCTCGCCGGGCCGGTCCGGGCTGACCGCGCGGGCCAGCAGCGCCTGCACCTCGGTGACCCGGTCCAGGTCCGTGCGGACGTACACGGTGCCGGCGGCGCCGTCGAAGTCCAGCAGCGTCCGCGCGGCGTCCCAGCCGACAAGCGCGGACGCGTCCAGCTCCGGGGCGAGAGGGACCGGCGCGAGCACACCGGCCACGACGAACCACCGGCCGCCGAGCCACAGCCGCACCTCGGGATCGACGCGGTCGACATCGAGCCGCCGGGCGGCGTCCGCGCCGAGCACGAGCGCGGGGTCGCGCCCGGTCACCTCGTTCAGCCAGGAGCCGCGGTTGACCGTGGCGCCGGCCGGGCCGAGCAGGTCGGTCCGGGCCGCCAGTACCCCGATGCCGCTGGTCTCGCCGGCCTGCTCGGAGCGGTAGACGTTCGCCTTCACCTGCCCGGTCGCGGAGGCGGCGGTGACGCCGTCGACCCCGCCGGCGATCTCGACCACCCCGGCCGGCAGCCGCGCCGGCTCCCCGCCCGCCGCCCGGCCGGGTGTGGCGATGAGCAGATTCGTGCCGATCGTGGCCAGGTCCCGATCCACGCCGGCCCGGCCGGAGGCGGAGACACCGACCACGGACACCATCGTGGCGACCCCGATCGCGATGCCGGCCGTGGCCAGGAGCGCGCGCAGCGGCCGGGCGGTGATCCCGGCCGCGCCGACCCGGACGGCGTCCACCGGGGACAGTCTCATGCGGTTATCCTTCCGTCGCGCATCGCGATCACGCGGGGGAATGCGGCGGCCAGCTCCCGGTCATGCGTGATGATCACGACGGTGGTCCCGGCCTCGTGCAGCCGCCGGAACAGCCGCATCACCTCCCCGCCGGACGCGGGGTCCAGGTTCCCGGTCGGCTCGTCGGCCAGCAGCAGCGCCGGCTCACCGACGACGGCACGGGCGATCGCCACCCGCTGCTGCTCGCCGCCGGACAACTCGTGCGGCAGATGCGTCAACCGGTCCCCGAGACCCACACCGTCCAGCGCCTCGGCCGCACGCTCGCGTCGCCGCCGCCGGGGCACACCCGCGTAGAGCAGGCCGTCCGCCACGTTGTCCAGCACGCGCACGTCGGGCGCGAGGTGAAACTGCTGAAACACGAACCCGATCCGCTCGGCACGCAGCTCGGACAACCGCCGGTCGGACAGCGCCGACACCTCCTGCCCGTCGACGTGCACCTCGCCGCTGGTGGGCCGATCCAGCGTGCCGGCCAGGTGCAGCATCGTGGACTTCCCGGACCCGGACGGGCCGACGACCGCGGCCAGCTCACCCGCCTCGACGCGGACCGTCACACGGTCGAGCGCCACGGCCCCCGGATAGGACTTGACCACGTCCCGCAGCTCGATCATCGCGGCGCTCATGCGGCCGGCACGTCCCGCCACCCGGTGCCTGTCACCCCGCAGAGCGGTTGCCCGCCGGCGCGGACTGCGTGCTCACCCACGCGTACCTCCGTTGTGGTGAAGTCGACGTGGCCGAGCGGGATCGTACCGGCCCGCCCGGCACCCGACCCCTCTGCCACCACCGGCGGTGGTGAATCCGGCGCGGCCGAACGCTTGGTGGCGATCGCCGTCGCCGACCTGCCGCTGAGGTAGCCCGGCCGCCGCGCCAACCTGCGCACCCGCCACTCACGCGGGCCGTTCCCGGTCGCCGGGCCGGCCGCTGCAGCCACACACGCCGTCGCCGACGCGCGCGGCAACCACCAGCTCACCACTTCGCGCTGATGCCCGTTCGTTCCCAGGGCTCTGAGCGTCGTCGGTTGCTCGGCCGAGGATGTGCGCGGAAGCGGTGCGCCGGTCGGCCGAGTTCTGGTACGGCAGCCCCGAGCGTCCCCACGAACAGCTCACCTGCACCCGGACCGGCAGCGGTTAGCGCTTCCGGCGTCTCCAATGCTGATTTTCGTACCCCGGCAGGCTCTTGGGGTTTGATCGGAAATCGTGTTCTATCGGTATCCGTCAGTCGGCAGATCGTGGAGGTGGTCAGGATGGGCCGTGGCCTCGGAGCCACGTGGTCAGGTTGAGCATGTTCCCGTCGGGGTCGAGGACGTGTGCGACGCGTTGGCCCCACGGCATGTCGTTGGCCTGTCCGGGCACCGTGCCGCCGGCCGTCTCGACCGTCGGGAGCAGCGCGTCTACGTCTGCGACGTCGGCGCTGAAGATGATTCGTACCGGTGTGCCGATCTCGGTGTCCTTCTCCTGCACGATCCCGAGTGCGGTCGCGCCGATCAGTAGCTCGACGTAGAACTCGGGGCCTTCCTCGGGTTCGCGGAGAGTCTGCGTCGCGCCGAGCACCGTCTCGTAGAACGCGCGCAGACGGGGCAGGTCGGGGGTGCTGATGATGGGCTTGATCGACGTCACGGATGCTCCCTGGTAGCCGGCTTTATGAGTGAGACCGCGCGGCCTACCGAAACTCATCGGTGTGGAAGAAGCCGATTTTCTCGGTGCCCGCCGATGCGCTCGGCCGCGAGCCGGCGAGGAGCCCACGGCCCCACGCGGATCAAGGGCGACCTCCCAACCAGCCTTCGCTCCTGGCCTGAGTCGCGAGACCGGGCAGAGGCCAACGGGCACCGCCCTCGCTGAATGCCGTTTTGACCACTCCTGCATTCGCGGAGAAGAGATCAGGACGGCACGACGTATCACGTCAACGGTCAGAGCACCCCCGCGTAGGCGGGGAAGAGATCGCGCTCCAGAACAGCATCAACCAGACCGTCGGACCACCCCCGCGTGCGCAAGGAAGAGCAGCCCGGTGGCCATGATGCCCTTGCGCGTCAGGGACCGCCCCCGCGCGTGCGCAGGGAAGAGTTGCGGCGGATGTGCCTGCGGCGGGGTGTGCCGGGACCACCCCCGCGTGCGCGGGGAAGAGCACAACGAGGTCCAGCCGGTCGCCGGGATCGCGGGACCACCCCCGCGTGCGGGGAAGAGGTACGCCGGGGACTGGGCCGCGACGATCTGGCAGGACCACCCCCGCGTGCGCGGGAAGACGCCACCGACGTACCGGTGGTGATCCGCGAGATGGGACCACCCACGCGTGCGCGGGGAAGAGGTTCCTCCGCGCTTGAGACCCCCGCGTGCGTCGGGGAGAACGGATCATCGCGGCACCTCGTCCAGCTTCCAGGAATCACCCACGTGCGCGGGGAGGGGCGCCACCGAACGCGGCGGTAATCACGTCAGCGGGAGCCCTCACGTGCGCGGGGAAGAGATCAGCGCGGCCGAGAACGGGCCCTTGCCGCACGGGCCACCCCCGCCTGCGCGGGGAAGAGGTCAAGACCCACCCGTCGGCGCCGCCGCACCCGGGACCACCCCCAACGTGCGCGGGGAAGAGCAGCGGCTGCTGACCAAGACCCCGATCCGGGTCGGATCACCCCCGCGTGCGCGGGGAAGAGCTCCCGTCGAACCTCCGCGCGTTCGGCAGAGCGGGACCACCCCCGCGTGCGCAGGGAAGAGCCGCGGACCTTAGCCGGGTCGAACAGCCAGGAGGGGCCACCCCCGCGTGCGCGGGGAAGAGATCGTCCCGAGTTGGTTGAGGACGGTGAGCGCGGGATCACCCCCGCGTGCGCGGGGAAGAGGAGCGGCCGTCGTCGTCGCAGACGATGCCGACGGGACCACCCCCGCGTGCGCGGGGAAGAGGCCCGGTCGACGACGATCTGTGCCGCGTCGTTGGGACCACCCCCGCGTGCGCGGGGAAGAGGACCGGCCGGAGGGCCCGTACGGCCGCACGAAGGGACCACCCCCGCGTGCGCGGGGAAGAGGCCACCGGGTCGTACGTGACCTGGCGGACGCCGGGACCACCCCCGCGTGCGCGGGGAAGAGTCCGGACGGCACGGCAGAACGAAGCCAGGGTAGGGACCACCCCCGCGTGCGCGGGGAAGAGCCAGGGGCTGATTGTCGTGCAGCAGGGGCAGACGGACCACCCCCGCGTGCGCGGGGAAGAGGCCAGACGGACAGAATCACGATCGAGCGACTGCGGACCACCCCCGCGTGCGCGGGGAAGAGAGGCCATCCTCTACGGAGGGTGGCCTCATTGCGGGACCACCCCCGCGTGCGCGGGGAAGAGGTGGCCGGTTTCGTGCCCGCCCCGCCGCCCGGGGGACCACCCCCACGTGCGCGGGGAAGAGTTCGGGCCGATCCGGTACGGGGCGTCCGATGAGGGACCACCCCCGCGTGCGCGGGGAAGAGCATCGGTTGTAGGTGTTCGTCGAGACGATCTCGGGACCACCCCCGCGTGCGCGGGGAAGAGGATGTCCGGCGGTTCGGCGCCGGGTAGGCCGAGGGACCACCCCCGCGTGCGCGGGGAAGAGGTTGTGGCGGGAGCAAGGTCTCCAGCAGTCGGTGGACCACCCCCGCGTGCGCGGGGAAGAGGTGCCCTCCCTCGCGCGAGCTCGACCCGTTGAGGGACCACCCCCGCGTGCGCGGGGAAGAGGTCCGCTGGCCGAGCGCCCCGACCACCGCGACAGGACCACCCCCGCGTGCGCGGGGAAGAGTCGGTGTCGCCGTACCCGACGGGTCCCGAGTTGGGACCACCCCCGCGTGCGCGGGGAAGAGGTCTTCTCGTCCAGGCCCGCGCGTGCGTCCGCGGGACCACCCCCGCGTGCGCGGGGAAGAGCTTCAGATAGTCGGTGGTGGCGGCTTTGCGTGCGGACCACCCCCGCGTGCGCGGGGAAGAGATGGAGTCCGGGCCGGGCAGCCTGCCCAGCGAGGGACCACCCCCGCGTGCGCGGGGAAGAGCTGGCCCGGCTTCAGCGGGACACGTCCCGGCAGGGACCACCCCCGCGTGCGCGGGGAAGAGGGTGCTGAGGCGCTGGCCGCGTCCTACGGCTTGGGACCACCCCCGCGTGCGCGGGGAAGAGCCCAGGTAACCACCTGCCGCACGCGCTCGCTCAGGACCACCCCCGCGTGCGCGGGGAAGAGCCACGTTCGTCCACGCGGCGGCCTCCGCGCCAGGGACCACCCCCGCGTGCGCGGGGAAGAGGGGATCGGGCTCGGCGGCAGCGCGGTGGAATGGGGACCACCCCCGCGTGCGCGGGGAAGAGTCTGGCACGAGCAGGTTGGGTGGCACGGCTGGAGGACCACCCCCGCGTGCGCGGGGAAGAGCGGGAGAACAGGACCGGCTTACGCTGCGCCTCGGGACCACCCCCGCGTGCGCGGGGAAGAGACGATTGAGAGCGCCCAGGCGTTCGCGAGCGCGGGACCACCCCCGCGTGCGCGGGGAAGAGACCGACTCACCGCAGGAGGCGCGCATGCGCAAGGGACCACCCCCGCGTGCGCGGGGAAGAGCTCCCCGGAGGCTGCGACGCCGCGTTGCTCCGCGGACCACCCCCGCGTGCGCGGGGAAGAGTCACCGATCGCCCCCGACGCGCCGTCGGCCATGGGACCACCCCCGCGTGCGCGGGGAAGAGACTTCTTGACCTGGGGCGCTATAGATCAATTAGCGGATTTTCGTTCACTTTGCTTCGGCGGTCAGACGCTTTCCGGACGAGGGTATCCCGAGCGGACCTGCTCCGCCGAGGGGCAGGCTGACTTCCCGCTGAGATGATTCTCGTAGATGCGCGCGAACGGATGCCACGGACCACAGTATCCGCCGTCTCCTCCCCTCGCACGCGCGAGTGGTCCTGAACTGTGCTGAGAGCTGGTGACAACAGTTGTGTCCACCACGGACGATCTGGAGGTGTCTCGAACGGCGGCCGCGCCCGCTGGATTGTTGGTTGGTCCGTCAAGCGGTGGAGCTCTGGGTACCCGGGGCACTGCCGCGGATCAAACTGCGGCTCAATGACTGATCGGATGTTGTGCGGGAGGTCCCGTGGTATCGACCGATTTGTTGGGTTTGCATCGTTGTAGGCGATGGTGAGTCACATCCCGAGGATTCGTTGCATGTGTTCGTTGAGCCGCGGTGAGGCGCTGCGGATGGTGTGGAGCGTGGCGGTCAGGACCCACCACATGATGGCCGCGGCGAAGGTCCAGGAGTAGTGGTTGAGTGTTCGCCGGGTATAGATGACCGCAAAGCTCAGACCGAACGCGGTGGCGACGACGAGTTGGCTCAGACGGGTGCGTGTGATGGCGAGCCCGATGCCTATGCCGAGGACCAGCATGCCGAAGCGCGCGAAGGTGTCGTAACGCAGCCCGAGCCGGATGAAATCCGGTATGGCCCCTTCGGTGGCGGCGCCGGTGATGAGGATTTCGGCGGTGGAGACGAGTGCGGGTATGACGGATGTGCGATAGTCGCGTACCCAGAAGGGGATGTTCTGGGACGTGATCCGGGTGATGGTCAGCCCGGCCGCGCTGGTGAGGATGACGATCGGCAGGGCGAAAAGGATCGGCCACCACGCGAACGTGTCTCTGAAGAGGGTCATGTAGGCGCTGCTGTAGAGCCCGAATCCCGTGGCGAGGGCCAGGCCCGATCCCGCAGCGGCAAGCAACACGCGACGTGACAGCCGAGTGCTCGCCATCTGTTCGCCGGGAGTCCGGGCCGCGTCGTGCAACAGCTGGATGATGGCCATGCCGGCGGTCCAGCACGCGAGCGCGATGAGCAGGCCGCTGACGCCCACTGTTCGTGGTGTCGCGCCGAGATGTGCGCTCGGCAGGCGGAGCTGAATCACGATGCCAAGATCCCCGCTGACGGGTGACGACGCATGTCTGATTGTGCGGCTGGTGAGGTCTCAGTCCACGGTCAAACGGCGGTCAAACGATCAAGGCCCAGTTTCTGATCTTCAGAAACCAGGCCTCTACCTGCGACTTTACGTCGGGACGGCCGGATTTGAACCGACGACCCCTTGACCCCCAGTCAAGTGCGCTACCAAACTGCGCCACGTCCCGCCCGCCGCCGGAATTGCTCCCCGCGGCAGTGAAGACAGCCTAGCGCAGCCCTCCCACCCCTCACACGCACCCCCTCCCCGCACGCCCCGGGCGGCGCGCTCAATGAGTGTCCCGGGAGGGAGGACGGGGACTCCTACGGTCGGCGCTGGGAGCGGACGAATGCGGCCGGCGTCATGCCGAAGCGCCGTTTGAAGGCGCGGATGAAGTGGGTGCTGTCGGCGAAGTGGTATCGGGCCGCCACCTCGGTCACGCTCAAGGCGGCCGGACCGGTCGCCAGATCCAGACGTGCCTGTTCGAGCCGCCTGCGGCGGATGTAGTCGGCCAGGGGTTCGCCGCTGCCGGCGAAAGCCCGCTGCAACGTGCGCAGGGAGACGTGCAGTTCCCGGGCGATGTCCGCCGGCTTCACCCCGGCGCCGGTGAGCCGGCGGTCGGCGAGACGGCGGCCCTGGTGTACCAGCGCCGGGGAGAAGGCGGGCTCGGCGGCGTCCAGCTGCCGTGTGGCGACGCCCTTGATCAGCTCGATCAGTGCGGCGTGGGCGGCTAGCGCGCCGGCGGCACTGAGGTCCCGCAGGCTGTGCTGGATCAGGTGGGCGTGGGCGACGAGCAGTCGTAGCTCCGGCGAGCCGCCGTTGCCGAATCGGGCGCCCTGTTTCACCAGCGGCCCGAGGGTGCTGTCGCGGAACATGAGGATCCGTGCGGCGGTGAACGGCTGGGAACGGAAGTGCGACTGTGCCCGCACGTGGTGCAGGAGGAAGTCGCCGGTGTTCAGCGCGTGCTCGCCGCGGCCGAGTGGATCGTCGAGGGTCCAGGTCCCGCGTTCGACGACGTACAGGCGGACGAGGTCGGTCTCTCCGCTCACGCCGGTGGTACGTGTCGGCGACACGGCCTGTAGGTCGACCATCGCGGTGTCGAGGATCCGGCCGGCGCGCACTCGGCCGGCGAAGGCGTCGGCGGTCTCCGGGGTGAAGTGCGGCAGCGCGAATCGTTCGCCGATCTCGGCCTGCCAGCCCTGTAGGAACCGGTCCCATGACGGCTGTCCGGTATCGGCCGGTTCCGTGCTGACCGAGAAGCTACCGACCTTGGACATGTCGCCTGTATACCACGATCTGGCGTTGATGATCGATCGCCGGAGCGCCCCGGAGACCTAGCGTCGAAGTCCCACGACGGCATAGGAGTAATACGTGTCTGACGAGAGCTTCGCGTACGGCATCGAGGACGCCGTGCGCGCCGAAGGCCCGGTCACCCTGCTGGTCACGGCGCCGATTGACGAGAAGGGCCGCGAGGAGGTGCGGGCCGCGCTGAAAGAGCTGATCGAGGCCTCACGCGAGGAGCCCGGATGCCTGATCTACGAGGTGCATGAATCGCGCACGGGCGAGATCGTCTTCTACGAGCGCTGGGCGTCGGGTGCCGTGCTGGCCCGCCACCAGGAACGGAGCGCCGTCGCGCGGTTCAACGGGGTCGCGCTGCCGTACCTCGCCGGCGACCTCCGGCTGGCCCGCCTCGAGCCGATGTAGCGCCACGCCCGGAGACCCCCAGGATCCGCGTGAAGATCGCCTCCCGCAGCGCCACCTCGCGCGGGTCGTCCCAGAGCCGGAATCCCGTGCGGTTCATCGCGTAGGCGAAGCCTGTCCCGGTGTCCGGGTCCGCGAAGGCGAACGAGCCGCCCAGGCCCATCGTGCCGAACGCCCGGCCCGACGCGGATCCGAACCGGAACGACGGGAACGGCTTGATGTACCCCAGGGAGAAGCGTGTCTCCACGCGGAGCACCTCGTCGAACAGCCCTCCCGTCGGCGGCTCGGCGGCGTTGCGCAACGCGTCCAGCGAGGCTTCGGTGAGGCCGAGCGCGGCGCCGCCGGTGGCCATCTCGCCGTAGAGCCGGGCGATCGACCGCACCTGGCCGACGCCGTTCACCGCCGGGATCTCCGCGGCCTGCACGTCCGGGCGGTTGAAGTTCTCCACCGCGCCCAGCTCCGGGGGGTTGCCGAACGCGCGCGCGGACAGGCTGCGCGGGTTCGCGAACGCGCGGACGAACGACGGCGGCATCGCGCGCAGGTGCAGCATCATCTCCCAGGAGCGGAATCCGTGGATGCGGGCGATCCGGTCGCGGTCGGCGCCGGCGGGCAGGCCGAGGTGGAAGTCCAGGCCGAGCGGCGCCGCGATCTCTTCGGCGAAGAACCGGCCGATCCGGCGTCCGGCGGGGTCGACCCGGCTGACGAGCTCGCTCTCGTACCAGCCGAGGGATTGGCCGTGATAACCGTGCCGGGTGCCGGGTTCCCAGGCCGGGCGCTGCGCGGCGAGGGCCGCGGCGAGGGCGGGGGAGCCGTTCAGGTCACGGAGCGTGAGTGGCCGGTCGATCGCGGCCAGCCCGGCCTGGTGCGCGAGCAGCTGGCGGACCGTGACGTCGGCCTTGCCGGCGGCGGCGAACTCGGGCCAGTAGGTGGCCACCCGCTCGTCGTGGTCGAGCAGGCCGCGCGCGTGCAGCACCGCCATCGCGGTCGCGGCCACGCCCTTGGAGGTGGAGAAGACCGGCACCATCGTGTCCGCCTCCCACGGCAGACGGCGGACGCCGTCCCGGTAGCCGCCCCAGAGGTCCACGACCTTCCGTCCACCGTGGTAGACGACGCAGGCGGCGCCGATCTCGCGGCGTACGGCGAAGTTGTCGCGGAAGGCGTCGGCGACCGCGCCGTAGCCTTCGTCCACGTCCCCGCCGACCATGCCGGCCGGTACCTCGACCCTGTAGACCACTGTGTTCCCTCCGGTTGACCGGCTCCGATGCTGGCACCTCGTCCGGCCGGCGGGGAGGGACTCGTGATCCCTTCCCGGCCCGCGCGAAGATGGGTAGGTGGACAGATCGGGCCTTGCGGACTTCCTTCGTCGCCGTCGGGCGGCCGCGGTTCCGGACCGGCCGGGGCCTCGCCAGACAGCCGGGCTGCGCCGCGAGGAGGTCGCCGCGCGCGCGTTCATCTCGATCGACTACTACACGCGGCTCGAGCAGCGCCGCGGGCCGCGCCCGTCCGAGCAGGTGGCGGCCGCGCTCGCGACCGCGCTCCGGCTCACCGCCGACGAGCGGGACCACCTGTTCACGCTGATCGGCCACAATCCACCGGTACGCGACGACGGTGTCACGACGATCGATCCGGCGCTACGCATGCTGCTCGAGTCGCTGGATGACAGCGCGGCGATGGTGAACTCCAACATCGGTCAGACCCTCTTGCAGAATCCCTTCGCGCGTACGCTGTTCGGCGACCTGACGCGGTTCGCCGGGCTCGACCGCAGCGGCTACTACCGCTGGTTCGCCCGCCCCGGTGAGCGGGACCTTTACCCCGTCGACGTCCACGAGGCGCAGAGCCGGACGTACGCGGCGAGCATCCGTGCGGCGATGGACCTCGGACCGGATGCCGCGGAGCTGGCCGGCCTGGTGAGCGCGCTGCTGGGGGTCAGCGCCGAGTTCGCCACGTTGTGGAGCCGGCACGAGGTGCATGCCTGCCGGGCGGAGACGACCGCGATCCTTCACCCGGGTGCCGGGCGGGTCGACTTCGACTGTCACGTCGTCTTCGGCGAGGGCCGCCGCCAGAAACTCCTCGTCCTCCGCCCTCGTCCGGGGGCCGAGGCTCACAGCAGGGCGGTGGCGGCCGCCGGCGATCCTCGGTGAGGTGGAGAGCGGTGGTGGCGCTCGGTGTCCTCGTCCCGATACCCGCCCGCCGGGACTGACGGACGGCGGTGCGCGGTGCGCCGCACCTCGGGAAGCTGAGGGCCTGTGTAGCCGGGGTCACAGCCTCACTGGCTAGCTTCGAATCTGAAGCATGTTACGGTCTCAATGAGCTCGGGCCGGGTTCATGCAGGGCCCGATCCCGGTCGTGCTGCCGCACACGCCCGGCCTCGACGTCGCCGGCACGGTCGACGCGCTCGGCGACGGCGTGGACACCGTGGCCGTCGGTGACCGGGTCGTCGGCTTCCTGCCGATGACCGGCGCCGGCGCGTCCGCGGAGTACGTGATCGCGCCGGCCGGGATCCTGGCCGCGGCGCCGACGAGCATCCCGCTGGCCGATGCGGCCGCGCTGCCGGCCGTGGGCCTCACCGCCTGGCAGGCGCTGTTCGACCACGCCAAGCTGGCCGCCGGTCAGCGCGTGCTGATCAACGGCGCGGGCGGCGCGGTCGGCGACTACGCCGTGCAACTGGCCAAGCACGCCGGCGCGTACGTCATCGGCATCACCGGCGCCCGCAGCGCCGATCGGGCGCGGGCCGCGGGCGCGGACGAGATCGTCACCGACGTCACCGAGCCGGTCGACGTCGTGCTCAACCTTGCACCCGTCGCGCCGGAGCGGCTGGCCGAACTGGTCACGCTGATCCGTGACGGCGGCGTGCTGGTCAACACGACCGTGTGGATGCCGGCCCCGTCCGACGAGGGGCGCGGCGTGCGCGGGATCGACCTCTTCGCCACCAGCGACGCGGCGCAGCTGGCCCGCCTGGTCGCGATGATCGACGCCGGTGAGCTGCGCGTCGACGTCGCCCGCCGGGTGCCGCTGGCCGCGCTGGCGACCGTGCACGCGGAGCCGGGCGCGGTGCCCGGCAAGACCGTGATCACGGTCGGCGCCTAGCCCTTGCGGCGGTTCTTCGCGCGGGGCTTGGCCGACCGGGGCGGCGTCGACCGCATGTGCCGGCGGATCCGGCCGAGCACCTCGCTGATCGCGGCCAGATCGCCGTCGGCCATCGGGTCGAACAGCAGCCGCCGGACGTCGTCCACGTGCCCCGGCAGCACGCGGGCGACCAGGGCGCGGCCGCCGTCGGTGACCGACACGATGACGCTGCGCTCGTCGTCCGGCGACGACGAGCGGGTGATCAGCTCCCGTTTCTCCAGCAGCCCGGCCTGGTAGGTCAGCCCGCTGCGGCTGTAGACCACGCCGTCCGCCAGGTCCGTCATCCGCAGTCGTCCCTCCGGCGCGTCGGCCAGCCGGGCCAGGATCTGGAACTGCACGTAGCTGAGGTCGCCCTCGGCCCGCAGATGCGCATCCACCGCGTACTGCAGCAGGCTCCCGACCTCCATCAACGCGAAATACGCGCCGAGCTCCTCCGCACTCAGCCCACCCGTCATGTCAGTCACCCGCCCATCCTACGTGCTTCAAATCAAAAGCATTTCTTGCGGGTACGACCGGAGAGCGCCACGGCCGGTGCTGACCACACAGCCATGATCGTGGCGACGGACCTGCGCGCGGAGAGCCTCGGTCCGATCCACGAGCGGCATGAAAGAGGGCGTACCGGGCCCCGGACAGGCCCGGTACGCGAGGGTCAGCTGCCCGCGTGAGGCGGTGAGACCGGGCGAGGGCGGCGGGCACCCAGGAGCGCGTCGATGATGATGAAGGCGGCCAGCGGGATGCCGAGGAGCGGCAGCGCCCAGCCGATCGCGAAGATGACCAGGATGCCGGTCACGATCGCCCAGGCCGGGACCGTGCTCCAGTCGACGCGCGGGGGGAGGGTGCCGACCGGGGCGCGACGGTCGGCGCGGGTGGGGCGGCGCTGCCACCACATGCGGTAGCCCCAGAAGATGACGCACAGCAGGCCGAGCGCCAGGGCGGCGAGCAGCAGCTGGTTGGCCACGCCGAACAGCATGCCCATGTGGGCGTTGATGCCCCAGCTGGTGAGCTTCGCGGTGAACGGCCAGTCGGCGAAGTTCACCCGGTCGACGACCGTGCCGGCGGTGGTGTCGACGGCGACGCTGTCCAGGTGGTTCGGCAGTTCGGCGTCGGTCTGGCTGACGGTCCAGGCCGAGTTCGCGTCGGCGGGCGGGGTGATCGAGACCGGGCCGGAGAGGCCGTTGTCGCGGGCGACGCGCAGCGCGATGTCGATGCCGACCGGGTCCGCGCCGGTGGCCGGGGCGGCGCCGCCGCCGTGGTGTCCGCCGGCTTCGGCGGCCGGGGCGGAGGTGAGCGCGGTCGAGACGTACGGTGTCCCGCCCTTGATCTGGTCGATCAGCAGGCCGAAGTTCGCCCCGGCATAGTTCGACCAGGTCAGGCCGGTGGCGGACAGGCCGAGCAGGCCGACGAGCAGCCAGGCGCCGACCGCGCCGTGCCAGCCGCGCGTGCGCCGGACGCCCTTCTTGGCGGAGAGTTCCGGGGCGAAGAGTTTCCGGACGGCACGGCGGCGGCGCCACCAGAGCACGATCCCACCGAGCGCGATTACCCACAGCCAGCTCGCGGCCAGCTCCGAGTAGAGGTTGCCGATCGTGCCGAGGTGCAGGTCGCGGTGCAGGACGTCGAGCCACGACTGCAGTGGCGTCCAGCCGAACTGGGTGGTCAGCTGCCCGGTCACCGCCCCGGTGTACGGGTTGACGTAGACCGTGTGCACCTTCTCCTCCGCGGCCAGCTCCGGCACCGCGAAGTCGACGTGCGTCGTCCATTCGCCGCCCTTCACCCGTACCCCCGTGATCGTGCCTTCGGGGTGTGCGGCGCGCGCGGCGGCGAGCTGTGCGCCGATCGGGACCGTCTCGCCGCTCGCGTCGTCGACCAGCAGTTCCTGGGAGTAGATGATCCGGTCCAGCGTCGGCGTGGACACGAACAGCAGGCCGGTGGTGGCCGCGACGACCAGGAACGGCGCGATCAGGATGCCGGCGTAGAAGTGCAGGCGCAGCAGCAGCGCGCCGAACGCGGAGCTGCCGTTCGCCCGGCGTGGGGCGGCGGCCGGCGCCGGTTCCGCGGGTTGAGGGGGGTGCGTGTCGGCGGTGGTGGTGACGGACATCGGCTCTACCTCGTCAGGGTCGGTGGCGCGCGCGGGCGCCGGTATCCGGTGATGACCGCCGCCACACCGGTCCCCACGATCTCCGGCGCGACGGCGGAGGCCACCGCATCGACGGCAGCCTCCGGCCCCGTAGTCGCGCGCGCGTGCCGAAAAGTTCCCGCGAGGTTTTTGAAGATCAAGATCCGTCGGGGGTACGGTCGCCCGCGCTGAGGAGATCGACGAGCGCGGCGGCCGTCTGGGCTGGCGTGGGCATGCGGAACATCTCCGCCCGCAGCGCGGTCGCGGCCCGCCGCTGCTCACTGTCGCCGAGCAGCCCGGACACGACGTCGCCCGCCTCGGCCGCCTGATCCGGCGTGAGGGTCACGCCCGCGCCGGTGCCGGCCAGGCGTGCGGCGTTGAACGGCTCGTCCGCGACCTCGGGGATGCTGACCTGCGGGACGCCGTGCGCGGCCGCGGTCAGGATCGTCCCGCTGCCGCCCTGGTGCACGATCGCGTCGCAGGTCGGCAGCAGCAGGTGGATGGGCAGCTGGGGAGCCAGGCGCACGCCGTCGGGGAGGTCGCCGAGCCGTTCCGCGTCCGCCGGGGTGATCGCGAGGACCACCTCGAGGCCGGGCTTGGCCACGGCGCGCACCACCTCGGGCAGCAGGAACCGCTGCTGGCTGGTGAGCCCGCCGGTCATCGTCCCCCAGGTCACGCAGACGCGGGGCCGGTCCGGTGGCACGCCGAGCCAGGCCGGCCGTTCGCCGGAGCCGTTGTACGGCACGAACCGCGTGCGGAACCGGTGGATGTCGAAGTCCAGCTGCATGCTGGCCGGGACCGGGTCGACGACCGCCTGCGCGTACTCCTCACGCACCTCGACGCCGTACCTGTCGAAGAGTTCCACGAAGGGCGACGGCCACATCACGCGCGGATCGACGCCGTGCGGCCCGCTCTGGCCGGGTGCGGCCATGTGGCTCATGTTGTCCGGCCCGAGCAGGTGCCGGACCAGCGGCACACCGGTGATCTGCGTGGCAAGCACCGCGGCGTAGACCCACGGGTCGGCGATCACCACGTCGGCCCGCCAGTCCCGGATGAGCCGGACCAGGTCGTCGGTCATGCCGTCGGCACAGCGCGCGTACGGCGTCCACATCATCCGGAGCAGTTCCCGCTGCTCGTCGGCGGTGAGCCCGACGAGCGCGTCGGTGGTCAGCTTGCGGCCGAACGTCTCCCGGATCTCGGTGTCGACGGCCTGATAGGCGGCGAACGTGTCGTATCCGTCGCCGACCAGGGTGTGCACCATGCCGGTCTTCGAAACGGTGTCGCTCATCACATCTCCGCACGCGACGAGAACGTCGTGCCCGGCGGCCCGGAACGCCCACGCCAACGGCGTCAATACCCGGTAATGGGTGGGATAGTCGAACGGAGCGAACAGTACTCGCATGTGGAGTGTCCTCTCTGACCACTGGGGACGGCGTGCGGCGGGGTGCTGCCTCAGGCTGTGATGTGCGGCTGGAGTGGAAGCGCTTACACCGTAGGGCAACAAGCGACGCCGGACAACCGTCCTCTCTTGTGGACGAGCGGGACCGTTGACGATCTCTGGAGCGGCCGGATAGCGTCGTATTGCCGGTCTTGGATCGGCGATTGCTCCCTGCCGGGCCGATGAATCGTGCATTTCTGCTGAAGCTGGTGAATGGCCGAGCTTCAGATCGTCCGATCGCCGTCACCGAATACGTCGTATTCCGACAGGAGGCGCTTCATGTCCATTGGTAGCGACGGGTCCGTGCCGGCGGGCGGGGATCCCGTTGTCATCGTGGGGATGAGCTGCCGTTTCCCCGGCGGGGTGACGTCACCGGCCGGGTTGTGGGACCTGGTGGCGGGCGGTGTGGACGCGATCGGGGCCTTCCCCGCCGACCGCGGCTGGGACCCCGCGACCCCGCCCGGGACCGGCGGATTCCTGCAGGGTGCGGCCGATTTCGACGCCGGTTTCTTCGGGATCTCGCCGCGTGAGGCGCTGGTGATGGACCCGCAACAACGGCTGTTGCTGGAAGGTTGCTGGGAAGCGCTTGAAGACGCCGGCATCAGCCCGGATGCGTTGAAGGGGACACGTACGGGTGTCTTCGCCGGTGCGATGCATCACGATTACGGCGCCTCTTTCACGCTCGCCCAGACCGCCGGATATGGGCTGACCGGCGGCTCAGCAGGCGTTATCTCGGGTCGCGTCGCCTATTCACTCGGATTGACCGGTCCCGCCATCACTATTGACACCGCTCAGTCCTCTTCGCTAGTGGCATTGCATCTGGCCGTCCAATCGGTACGATCCGGCGAATCCACGCTGGCGCTCGCCGGCGGAGTAACCGTCATGTCCACGCCCAGGTTCCTCGCCGAGTTCTCCCGAATCGGCGGGCTGGCGGCGGACGGGCGGTGCAAACCGTTCGCCGCCGCCGCCGACGGAACCGCCTTTTCCGAGGGCATCGGCATTGTGGTGGTCGAGCGATTGTCCGATGCCCTGCACAATGGACATCGCATTCTCGCCGTGGTCCGCGGAAGCGCCGTGAACCAGGACGGCGCCTCCCACGGCCTGACCGCGCCCAGCGGCGCCGCCCAGGAACAGGTCATCCGCGACGCGCTCGCCGCCGCCGGCCTGACCGGGGCCGACGTGGACGTGCTGGAGGCACACGGCACCGGCACCCGGCTGGGCGACCCGATCGAGGCCCGTGCGGTGATCGCGGCCTACGGCAGGGAACGCGCCGTTCCCCTGTTGCTCGGCTCCGTGAAGTCGAACATCGGCCACACCCAGGCCGCCGCCGGCATCGCCGGGGTGATCAAGACGGTCCTGGCCCTGCGGCACGGCATCGTCCCGCCGACGCTGCACGTGGACGAGCCCACGCCACAGGTCGACTGGTCCAGCGGGTCGATCTCGCTGGCGACCGTGC
The DNA here is from genome assembly GCF_000717135.1 of Catenuloplanes japonicus. GTDB lineage: Bacteria > Actinomycetota > Actinomycetes > Mycobacteriales > Micromonosporaceae > Catenuloplanes > Catenuloplanes japonicus. The sequence continues at coordinate 50,954 of NZ_JNXY01000028.1, read as the reverse complement.
CGGCACCCTGGCCGCGGACCGGCGGCCCGCGACGCGCGGGCGTCTCCTCGTTCGGTATCAGCGGCACCAACGCGCACGTGATCCTCGAACAGGCACCGGCGGAGGCACGGCCGGCGCCGGCTCCCGCGCCGGCCGTGGTTCCGTGGGTGCTGTCGGCCCGGTCGGCCTCGGCGCTGCGCGGTTCGTCGGCTTCTCGGTGCTGGACGTGGATCTGCCGCTGGATCGGGTGGATGTGGTGCAGCCGGTGTCGTGGGCCGTGATGGTGTCGCTGGCCGCGGTGTGGGAGTCGCTGGGCGTGAAGCCGAGCTTCGTGGCCGGGCACAGCCAGGGCGAGATCGCCGCCGCGGTCGTGGCCGGCGCGTTGTCGCTGGAGGACGGCGCGCGAATCGTGGCCTTGCGCAGCAGGGCACTGCTCGCGCTGGCCGGCACCGGCGCGATGGCCTCGGTCGCGCTCCCGGCCGCCGACGTGCGCGCGCGACTGACCGGCGATCTCTCGGTGGCCGCGGTCAACGGTCCGAGGTCGACCGTCGTGTCCGGTGATCCCGCCGAGCTGGAATCCCTGCGGGAAACCCTGACAGCGGAGGGAGTACGCGTCCGGCAGATCGCCGTCGACTACGCCTCCCACTCCGCGCACGTGGAGCGCATCCAGGATCAACTGCGCCAGGACCTTTCGCCGGTACGGCCGCGGCCCGGCCACGTGCCGTTCGTCTCGTCCGTGACCGGCGCCCTGCTGGACACGGCCGAACTGGACGCGGACTACTGGTACCGCAACCTGCGCCGGACGGTCGAGTTCCAGGACGCCACGCTTACGCTGCTCGACCGCGGCGTGGACGTGATCATCGAGGTCAGCTCGCATCCGGTGCTCGGCATCGCGCTCCAGGAGACGCTCGAATCCCGCGAGTCGTCGGCTGCGGTGGTCGGCACGCTGCGCCGTGACGACGGCGGGCTGGACCGCGTCGTGCTCTCGGCGGCCGAGGCTTTCGTCGCGGGCGCGGACGTCGCCTGGGACTCGCTGCTGCCCGGCGGCCGCCGCATCGCGCTGCCGACCTACGCCTTCGCACGGCAGCGCTTCTGGCTGACGGGCGCCGAGACGGACGCGGTACAGGGTGCGGGCATGCGGCAGCCCGCGGCGACGGAGCCGCTCGCCGGACTCGGTGAGAATCCCGCCGGGCTGGATGGGCGTTCCACGGGACAGGGCGATGACCACGTCGGGCTCGGTGGGCGCTCTGCCGGACCGGGTGATGGCCACGTCGGGCTCAGTGATCGCTCTACCCGGCCGGGCGATGGCCACATCTGGCCGGCTGATCGCTCTGTCAGGCTGATGGACGGTCACGTCGCGCCGGATGATGGCTTTGCCGGGCCGGGCGATGGCCTCGCGGGGCCGGGTGATCGCTCCGCCGGGCCAAGCGATCGTTCCGCCGGGCCAAGCGATCGCTTCGCCGGGCCGGGGGAGAGCGACCGGCGACACGCCCTGCTGCGCATGGTGCGGGAGCACGCGGCCGTCGTCCTCGGCTATGCCGACACCGGCGTGATCGACCCGGCGAGGACGTTCAAGGACGCCGGCTTCGACTCGGTGAACGGCATGGAGCTGCGCAACCGCCTGTCGGCCGCCGCCGGTGTCCGCCTCCCCCCGACCCTCGTCTTCGACTTCCCGACACCCCGCGAGGTCGCCGACCACATCCTTGCCGCGACCGCGACCGGGACCGCGACCGGGACCGCGACCGGGACCGCGACCGGGACCGGGACCGCGACCGCGACCGGGACCGCGGGCCCGGACTCGAAGCCGGCCGCGAATGCGGGAGCGGATCCGGGCGCGGACAGGAGAGCGGGCCTGAGGTCCGGCGCGAGCGCGGACAGGGCCGCGGACACGGCAGCGAACGTGAACGCACGAGTGGCCGGCACGGCCGGCTCGTTCGACGGCGGGGCCGCGAGCGCGGATACGGGGGCTGGCCTGGAGCGCGCGCGGACAGCTGCGGGGACGCATGCGGACGAGCGAGCAGTCGCGGGCACGGCTTCAGGGGCGCCCGGGACGACGGCCGCGGACACAACCGCGGTCCTGGCGCCGCCCGCGACGACGGCCGCGGAAGCGGACCGATCCCCGGCCGCGACGACCGGCCCGCGCGCCGCCACGATCTCCACCCCCGCCGACGACCCCATCGTGATCGTCGGCATGAGCTGCCGGCTCCCCGGCGGCGTGGCCTCGCCCGACGACCTGTGGCAGCTCGTCCTCGACGAGACGGACGCGGTCGGCGACTTCCCCGAGGACCGTGGCTGGGACGTCGACGCGCTCTACGACCCCGACCCCGGAAAGCCCGGCCGCTCCTACACCCGGCACGGCGGCTTCCTCGCCGGCGCGGCGGACTTCGACGCCGGCTTCTTCGGGATCGCGCCGCGCGAGGCCCTGGCCATGGACCCGCAGCAACGCCTGCTGCTGGAGACCTCGTGGGAGGCGTTCGAACACGCCGGCATCGACCCCGCCACGCTGCGCGGCAGCCGCACGGGCGTGTTCGCCGGCGTGATGGCCCAGGAGTACGGACCGCGGCTGCACGAGCCCGCGAACGGCGCCGACGGCTTCCTGCTCACCGGCACCTCCGCCAGCGTCGCGTCCGGCAGGATCGCCTACACGCTCGGCCTGGAGGGGCCGGCGGTAACGGTCGACACCGCCTGCTCGTCCTCGCTGGTCGCGTTGCACCAGGCCGTGAACGCGCTCCGCCAGGGCGACTGCGACCTGGCGCTGGCCGGCGGCGTCTCGATCATGGCGCGTCCCGGCATCTTCCTGGAGTTCTCGAGGCAGCGTGGCCTGGCCGCGGACGGTCGCTGCAAGTCCTACTCCGCGTCCGCCGACGGCACCGGCTGGGCCGAGGGCGCGGGCGTACTCGTGGTCGAGCGCCTCTCCGACGCCCGCCGCCGCGGCCACCGGGTGCTCGCCGTGGTCCGCGGCAGCGCGATCAACCAGGACGGCGCCTCGAACGGCCTCACCGCCCCGAACGGCCGCGCCCAGGAACGCGTGATCCGCGCGGCCCTGACCGGCGCGGGCCTGACCCCGGCCGACGTCGACGCGGTGGACGGTCACGGCACCGGCACCGTGCTCGGCGACCCGATCGAGGCGAACGCGCTGCTGGCCACCTACGGCCAGGACCGTGCCGAGCCGCTCTGGCTGGGCTCGCTAAAGTCCAACATCGGCCATGCGCAGGCCGCCGCCGGTGTCGCTAGCGTCATCAAAATGATCATGGCGATGCGGCACGGCATCATGCCCCGCACGCTGCACGTGGACTCCCCGTCCCCGCACGCCGACTGGGACTCCGGCGCCGTTGCGCTGCTCGCGCAGGCCCGCCCGTGGGAGTCCCGGCGTCCGCGCCGGGCGGGCATCTCCTCGTTCGGGATCAGCGGCACCAACGCCCACGTGATCATCGAGCAGGCCCCCGCCCCGGACCGTCCCGCCCGTACCGTCTCGATGCCGGTGTTCCCGCTCGTCCTGTCCGCCCGCGACGACACCGCCTTCAAGGACCAGGCCACGGGGGTACGACAGCGGCTCTCCCACGGCGCCGCCCCCGCCGACGTGGCCTGGTCGCTGGCCTCCGGTCGCGCCCGCTTCGACCACCGCGCCGTCATCGTCGGCGCCGACCGTGACGAACTCGTCGCCCGCCTCACCGACCTGGCCGAAGGCCGCGAACCGGCCCGGACCGCCGCGGGGGAGCGCGACGACGTCGTGTTCGTGTTCCCCGGCCAGGGCTCGCAGTGGGCCGGCATGGCCGTCGAGCTGCTGGACTCGTCCCCGGTGTTCGCCGCGCGGATGGCCGAGTGTGCCGACGCGCTGGCGCCGCACGTGGACTGGTCGCTGCTGGAGATCATCCGCAGCGGCGAGGGCCTGGATCGGGTCGACGTGGTGCAGCCGGTGCTGTGGGCTGTGATGGTGTCGCTGGCCGCGCTGTGGAGGTCGCTCGGCGTCACCCCGTCGGCGGTGGTCGGTCATTCGCAGGGTGAGATTGCCGCGGCCTGTGTCGCGGGCGTGCTGTCCATTCAGGACGCCGCGCGTGTGGTCGCATTGCGCAGCAGGGCGTTGCTGCGTCTTGCGGGTCGTGGTGGCATGGTCTCGGTCCCGTTGCCGCGCGCCGAGGTCGAACAGCGCTGGCCGGCTGTCTCGGTCGCCGCCGTGAACGGCCCGTCGACCACGGTCGTCTCCGGCGACGTCGCCGCCCTGGACAGGATTCTGCGCGAGTTCGATCGGGCGAAGCGGATTCCCGTGGATTACGCGTCGCACTCCGCGCACGTGGAGGAGATCCGCGACGAGCTGCTGACCCTGCTCGCCCCGATCACACCCCGGAGCGGCGAGGTCCCGTTCCATTCCACGGTGACCGGTGGCCTGATCGACACGGCGGTGATGGACGCGGAGTACTGGTACACCAACCTGCGCCAGACCGTGCTCTTCCAGCCGGTCATCGAGTCCCTGGCCGACGGCAGGGCGTTCGTCGAGGTCAGCCCGCACCCGGTACTCACCATCGGCGTGCAGGACATCCTCGACCGGAGCGGCCGCAACGACGGGACCGGCCACGGCAGCCGCGGTGCCGCCATCGGCACGCTGCGCCGGGGCGAGGGCGGGCTGCGCCGCTTCTACCGGTCGGCCGGGGAGTTGTTCGCCCACGGCGTGCTCGTCGACTGGCCCGCCGCGTTCGCCGGGTCCGGCGCCATGCACGTGGATCTGCCGACCTACCCGTTCCAGCGCGACCGCTACTGGCTCAACACGGCGTCCGCGCTCGACGCCTCCGCCGACCACCCGCTGCTCGGCGCGCCCGTGCACGTCGCCGGCACCGACCAGATCCTGTTCACCAGCCGCGTCTCCCGCACCACGCACCCGTGGCTCGCGTGGGGATCGCCAGTGGCGCCGGCGTTGGGGTGGGGATCGCCAGTGGCGCCGGCGTTGGGGTGGGGATCGCCAGTGGCGCCGGCGTTGGGGTCGGAATCGCCAGTGCCGCCGGCGCTGAGGCCGGAATCGCCAGTGCCGCCGGCGCTGAGGTCGGGGCCGCTGGGGCTGCCCGCGCTGAGGTCGGAACCGCCGGTGCCGAGGCGGGGACCACCACGCTGGAAACGCTGGCCCTGTCCACGCCGATGCTTCTGCCCGCCCTGGGCCGCCTCCAGGTGCAGGTCGCGGTCGGTGCGGCCGACGACGCAGGCCGCCGCCCGCTCACCGTGCACTCCCGCCCGGACGAGCCCACCGGCATCTGGACTCTCCACGCGACCGGCACGCTGACCAGGAGCACGGCTGGCACTCTGGCCGGGAGCACGCCTGGCACGCTGACCCGGGGCGCGACCGGCGGTCTGTCCGAGAGCGTGGTCGGCACGCCGACCCGGAACGTGGCCGTCGCCCCGGCCGAGAGCGCGGCCGCCGCCTCGACCCAGAGCGTGGCCGGCACGCCGACCCAGAACGCGACCGGCACGCTGATCGGAAGCACTGCTGGCACTCTGGCCGGGAGCGCGCCCGGCACGCTGACCGGGAACGCGACCGCCGCGGCGACCCGGGGCGCGGACGCCGCCCTGGCTCAGAGCATGGCCGGCACGCCGGCCCAGAGCACCGCCGCCACCACCCCGGCCACCGGCACCTGGCCGCCCGCCGGTGCGCAGCCCGTCGACCCCGGCGAGCACCTCGCCGCCGCCTGGCGGCACAACGGCCAGATCTTCGCGGAAGCGCGCCTCGCGGATCAGGCCGCGCGCTTCGGCCTGCACCCCGTGCTGCTGGACGCGCTCGTCCACACCGCCGCCCTCTCCCGTGACGAGGCCGTGGCCGCCGCCGGATGGCACGGTGTCCGGCTGCACACCTCCGGCGCCGAGACCGTGCGCATCTGCGTCGCCCCGGACCTGGCCGTGCACGTCACCTCCGCGACCGGCGACCCGGTGCTGACCGTCGGCCGCCTCGCGCTGCGGCCGCTCACCGACGACGAACTGGCCACGCCGGACAACGCGCTGTTCGAGGCCGTCTGGGTGCCGTTCCCGCTGACCGCGACGGGTGCCGGCACCGCCTTCGAGACGCTGGACCTGCGCGGGCACACGGACGACGTCGTCGCCGACGTGCACGAGAAGACCCGGCGTGCGCTGGCGGCGTTGCGGACGCCGCCGGCGGCGTACCTCCTCGTGCTCGCCGGTCTGGATCTTGCTTCTGCGGCGGTCAACGGTCTGGTGCGGTCGGCGCAGCTGGAGTACCCGGGGCGGATCGGGCTGGCCGCGCTGGACGACGATCCCGCGTCGGAGGCGCTGGTGGCCGCCGCGGTCCGCTCCGGCGAGCCGGAGGTCAGGATCCGGGCGGGCAGGGCCGAGGTCCCGCGGCTGGTACGCGTCGCGGCGTCACGACCACAACCGGTCGATCCACGGGGTACGGTGCTGGTCGCCGGCGGAACCGGCGCGCTCGGCCGGATCGTGGCCGCCCACCTGGGCACCGACCGGATCGTGCAGGTCGGACGCGCGGACCGGGACCGGCTGGAGAGCATCCTCGACGGCATCCCCGACCTCTCCGCGGTCGTGCACGCCGCGGGCACCACCGACGACAGCCTGCTCTCCGCCATGACGGAGGAGCAGCTCGCGGACGTGCTGCGGTCCACGGCCGACACCGCCTGGCGCCTGCACGAGCTGACGAAGGACCGCGATCTGGACGCGTTCGTGCTGTTCTCGTCCTCGACCGGCACGTTCGGCAGCGCGGGCCAGGGCAACCAGGCCGCCGCGAGTGCCTTCCTGGACGCGCTCGCCCTGCACCGCGCCGCGGAGGGCCTGCCCGCGACCTCGATAGCCTGGGGCGCCTGGAACGTGGACGGCGGCGTCAACGCGGGCTGGGGCATCGACGACTGGGCCCGCTACCGGCGCAGCGGTTTCCGGCGGATCGCGCCCGCCCAGGGTGTCGCGCTGCTGGACGCGGCCTGGGGCCGGACCGCGGTGGTGGCCGCGCCGCTGGACGTGGCCGCGGTGCGGGCCAGTGGCGCGATCCCGTCCGTGCTGCGCGACCTGGTCCGGGGCACGCCGGAGCAGTCCACGCCGGTGAGCCGGCTGGCCGCGCTGTCCGAGGCGGATCAGACCCGGGAGCTGCTGGAGCTGGTACGCGGTGTGGCCGCGACCGTGCTCGGCCACGCCGGCGGGGCCGCGATCCGGGTGGACCGCCGTTTTCAGGAGCTCGGCTTCGACTCGCTGACCGCGGTCGACCTGCGCAACCGGCTGTCCGTGCGGACCGGCGTCCCGCTGCCCGCGACGATGATCTTCGACTACCCGACGCCGGCCGCGCTCGCCGCGTTCCTGCGCGCGGAACTCCTCGGCGAGACGGACAGCGATGACGCGGTCGAGGCGGCGGCCGTGCAGACCGACGACCCGATCGTCATCGTCGGCATGGCCTGCCGCTATCCGGGCGGCGTCGCCTCGCCCGAGGATCTGTGGCGGCTGGTCGCCGACGGCACGGACGTCATCTCGGACTGGCCGGCCGACCGCGGCTGGGATGCCGACGCGCTCTACCACCCGGACCCGGCCCACCCCGGCACGTCCTACGCGCGGTCCGGCGGTTTCCTGGACGCGGCCGCGTTCGACGCCGAGTTCTTCGGGATCTCGCCGCGCGAGGCCGTGGCGATGGACCCGCAGCAGCGGCTGCTGCTGGAGACCGCGTGGGAGGCCGTCGAACGCGCCGGCATCGACCCGGAGACGTTGCGCGGCAGCAGCACCGGCGTGTTCACCGGCATCGCCGGGCAGACCTACGTCGGCGCGGACGGCGGCCCGCCGGAGTCCGAGGGCTACTACCTGACCGGCAGTCTCGGCGCGGTCGCGTCCGGCCGGATCGCGTACTCGCTCGGCCTGGAGGGCCCGGCGATCACGGTCGACACCGCGTGCTCGTCGTCGCTGCTGGCGATCCACCTGGCCGCGCAGTCGCTGCGCTCCGGCGAGTCGTCGCTGGCGCTGGCCGGTGGCGCGACCGTGATGGGCTCGCCGTTCCTGTTCGTGGAGTTCTCCCGGCAGCGTGGCCTGTCCGTGGACGGCCGGTCCAAGGCGTTCGCCGCGGCCGCGGACGGCATCGGCTGGTCCGAGGGCGCGGGCCTGGTCGTGCTGGAACGGCTCTCCGACGCGCAACGGCACGGGCACCCGGTGCTGGCGGTCCTGCGCGGCTCGGCGGCTAACCAGGACGGCGCGTCCAACGGCCTGTCCGCGCCGAACGGCCCGGCGCAGCAGCGGGTGATCCGGCAGGCGCTGGCCAACGCCGGACTGCAACCCTCCGATGTGGACCTGATCGAGGCGCACGGCACCGGTACGACGCTCGGCGACCCGATCGAGGCGCAGGCGCTCGTGCAGACCTACGGACAGGACCGGGCGGAGCCGGCCTGGCTCGGCTCGCTGAAGTCGAACCTCGGCCACGCGTCCGCCGCGGCCGGTGTCGGCGGCGTGATCAAGGCCGTGATGGCGATGCGCCACGGCACGATGCCGAAGACGCTGCACGTGGACGCGCCGACGCCGCTGGTGGACTGGTCCGCGGGCGCGGTCTCGCTGCTGACCGAGGCGCGCGCGTGGCCCGCGGACCGTACCCGCCGGGCCGCGGTCTCGTCCTTCGGCGTCAGCGGCACGAACGTGCACGCGATCCTCGAAGAGGCACCCCACGCCGATCCAGCGGCCGCCGTGAGCGCGCCGCCGCCGGTGATCCCCTGGGTGATCTCGGCGAAGTCGCCGGAGGCGCTGCGGGACCAGATCGCGCGGATCCCGTCCGAGGGCGACCCGCTGGACGTCGCGTTCTCGCTGGCCACCACGCGCACGCTGTTCGCGCACCGCGCGGTCGGGATCGGATCCCTGGCCGAGCCCGTGACCGGCGTCGCGGACCTCGGCGGCGACGTGGTGTTCGTGTTCCCCGGCCAGGGTTCGCAGTGGGCCGGCATGGCCGTCGAGCTGCTGGACTCGTCCCCGGTGTTCGCCGCGCGGATGGCCGAGTGCGCGGACGCGCTGGCGCCGTACACGGACTGGTCGCTGCTCGATGTGGTCCGTAACGCCGACGGCTTCGATCGGGTCGACGTGGTGCAGCCGGTGCTGTGGTCCGTGATGGTGTCGCTGGCCGCGCTGTGGAGGTCGCTCGGCGTGACGCCGTCGGCGGTGGTCGGCCATTCGCAGGGTGAGATCGCCGCGGCCTGCGTCTCTGGCGCACTGTCCATTCAGGACGCCGCGCGTGTGGTCGCATTGCGCAGCAGGGCTTTGCTGCGTCTTGCGGGTCGTGGTGGCATGGTTTCGGTCCCGTTGCCGCGCGCCGAGGTCGAACAGCGCTGGCCGGACGTGTCGGTCGCCGCCGTGAACGGTCCGTCGACCACGGTCGTGTCCGGCGACGTCGCCGCCCTGGACAGGATTCTGCGCGAGTTCGATCGTGCGAAGCGGATTCCCGTCGATTACGCGTCGCACTCCGCGCACGTGGAGGCGATCCGTGACGAGTTGCTGGCCTTGCTCGCCCCGATCACGCCGCGCGGCAGCGACGTGCCGTTCCACTCGACCGTCACCGGTGGCCTGATCGACACGGCGGTGATGGACGCGGAGTACTGGTACACCAACCTGCGCCAGACCGTGCTGTTCGCGCCGGTCGTCGCCGCGATGGCGGCCGGACAGGCGTTCCTGGAGGTCAGCCCGCACCCGGTGCTCACCATGAGCCTCCAGGACATCCTGGAGGAGACGACCGGCTCCGGCCTGGCGACCGGGACGCTGCGCCGCGACGAGGGCGGCCTCGCGCGCGTCCTGCGGTCCGCCGCCGAGCTGTTCGTGCGCGGCGTGCCCGTCGACTGGCCCGGCGTGTTCGCCGGCACCGGCGCGACCCGCGTCGACCTGCCCACCTATGCGTTCCAGCGCCGCCGCTACTGGATGAGCAGAACGTCGGCCGCGAGCCGGTCAGGCCACCCGCTGCTCGGCGCGCCCGTCCACCTCGCCGCGACCGGCCAGATCGTGTTCACCGGCCGGATCGGCCTGTCCACCCACCCCTGGCTGGCCGATCACGCGCTGCTGGACACGGTCCTGCTGCCCGGCGCGGCCATGGTCGAGATGGCGATCCGGGCCGGCGACGAGTGCGGCAGCACGGTCCTGGAGGAGCTGATCCTGCGCACGCCGCTGGTGCTGCCGTCGCGCGGCGCAGTCGTGGTGCAGGTGTCCCTCGGCCCGCCGGAGGACGCCGGACGCCGGGCCGTCACGATCCATTCACGGCCGGACAGCGACGGTACGCCGTGGACGCTGCACGCCGAGGGCAGCCTCGGCACCGACACCGCCGGCGCCGGGTTCGACCTCACGGCCTGGCCACCACCCGCCGGTGAGCCGCAGCCGGTCGACGACCTCTACGCGCGGCTGGCCGCCCAGGGCCACGGCTACGGCCCGGCCTTCCAGAACCTGCACACCGCCTGGCGGTACGGCGAGCACCTGTTCGCCGAGGCCGCGCTGCCCGAGGCCGCGGACGGATCCGCGTTCGGCCTGCACCCGGCGCTGCTCGACGCCGCGCTGCACGCCTCCGTGTTCTCGGACCGGCCCGGCGCGACCGGTCCGCGTGCGCTGTTCGCCTGGCGCGGTGTGCGCCTGCACGCCGCCGGCGCGTCCGCGCTGCGGATCGACATGGTCGCGACGACCGACGACACGGTGTCGCTGCGGCTCGCCGACCTCGACGGCGCGCCCGTGATGACCGTGGACGCGGTGGCGATGCGCCCGGTCGACGCGGTCCGGCGCAGCGCGGACGACCTGTACGACGTCGAGTGGACGCCGATCACCCTGCCCGAGCCCGCGGACACGTCGTGCGAGGTCGCGGACTTCCGCGCACCGGCCGGGCCGGTCGTCGGCACGGTCCACGCGCAGGCGGCACGCGCGCTCCGGGTCGTCCAGGACCGGCTGCGCGCGGAGTCCGGAACCCCGCTGGTCATCCGCACCGATGCCGAGCCGGGCGCCGCCGCCGTGCACGGCCTGGTGCGCGCCGCCCAGTCCGAGCACCCGGGCAGGTTCGTGCTGGCCGACGTGGACGACGAGACCGTGCTGGCCGCGATCGTCGCGTCCGGCGAGCCGGAGGTCCGCGTCCGTGACGGCCGGGCCTGGGCACCGCGCCTGGCCCGGGTGACCACGACCGCGCCCCGGCGGCTGCGCGGCACCGCGCTGATCACCGGCGGGACCGGTCTGCTCGGCGCCACGTTCGCCCGGCACCTGGTCACCGCGCACGACGTGACCACGCTGGTGCTGACCAGCCGCCGTGGGCCGGACGCGCCGGGCGCGACCGCGCTCGCGGCCGAACTGACCGCGCTCGGCGCCGAGGTCTCGATCGTCGCCTGCGACGTGTCGGACCGGGACGCCGTGGCCGCGCTGCTCCGGGACATCCCGGACCTGACGGTGGTGCTGCACGCCGCGGGCGTGCTCGACGACGGCCTGACCGCGGACCTCACGCCGGACCGGCTGGCGGACGTGCTGCGGCCCAAGGCCGACGCGGCCTGGCACCTGCACGAGCTGACCGGCGACCTGGACGCGTTCGTGCTGTTCTCGTCGCTGTCCGGCGTGATCGGCAGCCCGGGGCAGGCCAACTACGCGGCCGCGAACACGGTCCTGGACGCGCTCGCCCGGCACCGCGCGGATCTGGGGCTGCCGGCCACCTCGATCGTGTGGGGGCTGTGGGAGCAGAGCAGCGGCATGACCGGGCACATGAGCGACGCGGACGTGGAACGGCTGCGCCGCACCGGACTGCGCCGGATCGCCACCGCGGACGGGCCCGCGCTGCTGGATTCCGCGCTCGGGACGTACCGGCCGATGGTCGTGGTCTCGCCTTTGGATCTTGAAGCGGCGCGTGCGTCGGGCGCGGTGCATCCGGTGCTGCGCGGGCTGGTGCGCGGGCCGGTCCGGCAGAAGGCCCGCGCCGGAACGGGTGCGGGCGACCCGCTGGCCCGCCGGCTGGCCGGGCTCGCCGAGGACGCGCAGGCCGAGGCGGTGCTGGAGATCGTGCGCGGCGAGGTCGCCACCGTGCTCGGGCACGGCGGCGGCGCATCCGTGCAGGCGGGCAGGTCGTTCAAGGAGATCGGGTTCGACTCGCTGACCGCGGTCGACCTGCGCAACCGGCTGACGGCCGCGACCGGCACCCGGCTGCCCGCAACGATGATCTTCGACCACCCGACGCCGGCCGCGCTCGCGGAGTTCCTGCGCGGCGAACTGATCGGTGTCCCTCAGGCCCGGCCTGAGGCCACGAGGAACGCCGCGACCGACGACGACCCGATCGTCATCGTGGGCATGAGCTGCCGGCTGCCCGGCGGCGTCTCCTCCCCGGACGACCTGTGGCGGCTCGTCGCGGACGGCACGGACGCGATCGGCGGGTTCCCCGAGGACCGCGGCTGGGACCTCGACGCGCTCTACGACCCGGACCCGGAGCACACCGGCACGTCCTACACCCGGCACGGCGGATTCCTGACCGGCGCGGCGGACTTCGACGCCGGCTTCTTCGGCATCTCACCGCGCGAGGCCGTCGCCATGGACCCGCAGCAACGCCTGCTGCTGGAGACGTCGTGGGAGGCGCTGGAGGACGCCGGCATCGACCCGCACACGCTGAAGGGCACCAGCACCGGCGTCTTCGCCGGCGCGATGTACCACGAGTACGCCACGCTGACCGGCGCCGCCGAGTCGGAGGGATTCGGGCTGATCGGCGGCGCGGGCAGCGTCATCTCCGGCCGGGTCGCCTACGCGCTCGGCCTCGAAGGCCCCGCGGTCACCATCGACACCGCCTGCTCGTCCTCGCTGGTCTCGCTGCACCTGGCCGCGCAGTCGCTGCGGTCCGGGGAGAGCACGCTGGCCCTGGCCGGCGGCGTCACGGTGCTGTCCTCGCCGGACGTGTTCGTCGAGTTCTCCCGGCAGCGTGGCCTGTCCGCGGACGGGCGCTGCAAGGCGTTCGCGTCCGCGGCCGACGGCACCGGCTGGGCCGAGGGCGTCGGCATGGTCGTGGTCGAGCGCCTCTCCGACGCCCGCCGCAACGGCCATCGGGTCCTCGCCGTGGTACGCGGCTCCGCCATGAACCAGGACGGCGCGTCCAACGGGCTGACCGCGCCGAACGGCCCGTCCCAGCAGCGCGTGATCGGCCAGGCGCTGGCGAACGCCGGGCTCACCGCCGCGGACGTCGACGTGGTGGAGGCGCACGGCACCGGCACCCAGCTCGGCGACCCGATCGAGGCGCAGGCGCTGCTCGCCACGTACGGCCAGGACCGCGACACCCCGGTGTTGCTCGGCTCGCTGAAGTCGAACATCGGCCACACCCAGGCGGCCGCCGGCGTCGCCGGCGTGATCAAGATGGTGCTGGCCATGCGCCACGGCATCGCCCCGAAGACGCTGCACGTCGACGCGCCGTCCGCGCACGTGGACTGGGCGTCCGGCGCGGTCTCGCTGCTGACCGAGGCCGCCGCCTGGCCCGGCACCGGCCGCCCGCGCCGGGCCGGCATCTCGTCGTTCGGCGTGAGCGGCACCAACGCCCACGTCATCCTCGAACAGCCGTCGCCGGAACCCGTGCCCGAGCCCGCTGATCCCATGGCGGTCGTCCCGTGGGTGCTGTCCGCGAAGACCGCGCCCGCGGTGCGCGCCCAGGCCGGCCGCCTGCGCGCCCACCTGACGGACGACCTGGCCGCGGCCGACGTCGCCTCGTCGCTGCTGACCGAGCGCGCGCTGTTCACCCATCGCGCGGTCGTGCTGGGCCGCGACCGGGACGAGCTGCTCGCGGGCCTGTCCGCGCTGGCGGACGGCGTCTCCGCGCCGGGCGGTTCGTCGGCTTCTCGGTGCTGGACGTGGATCTGCCGCTGGATCGGGTGGATGTGGTGCAGCCGGTGTCGTGGGCCGTGATGGTGTCGCTGGCCGCGGTCTGGGAGTCGCTGGGCGTGACGCCCGCGTACGTGACCGGGCACAGCCAGGGCGAGATCGCGGCCGCCTGCGTCGCCGGTGCGCTGACGCTGCAGGACGCGGCCCGCGTGGTGGCGTTGCGGAGCAGGGCGCTGACCGTACTGTCCGGCGACGGCGGCATGGTGTCGGTGGCGCTGCCGGCCGGGCGCGTCCGGGAGCTGCTCGCCGACTATCCCGGGCTGTCCGTGGCCGCGGTCAACGGACCCTCCTCGACCGTGGTCTCCGGCGACGGTGACGCGCTCGACCGGCTGCAGGCCGCCTGGGAGCCGGACGTACGCGTGCGCCGGATCACCGTCGACTACGCGTCCCACTCCGCCCACGTGGAACGCATCGCACCGGAGCTGCTGCAGGCGCTGGAGCCGGTCCGGCCCCGGAGCGGGCGGATCCCGTTCGTGTCGTCCGTGACCGGCGAGCTGCTGGACACGGCCGGGCTCGACGCCGGCTACTGGTACCGCAACCTCCGGCAGACCGTGGAGTTCGAGACCGCGACCACCACGCTGCTCGGGCTCGGCAGCCGCATCCTGATCGAGGTCAGCCCGCACCCGGTGCTGAGCATGGCGATCCAGGAGACCTGCGACCGGCTGGCCTCGGACGCGACGAGCCTCGGCACGCTGCGCCGCGACGACGGCGGGCTCGACCGGCTGATGACCTCGGCCGCGGAGGCGTTCGTCGCCGGCGCGCCCGTGCGGTGGCAGACCTGGGTACGCGGCCGCCGGGTGGCGCTGCCGACCTACGCGTTCGACCGGCAGCGGTTCTGGCCCGAGATCACGCCGGGGCGCACGGACGTCAGCACGGCCGGGCTGGCAGCCACGGAACATCCGCTGCTCGGCGCCGCGCTCGTGCTCGCGGACGGGCAGGGATACGTGCTCACCGGGCGGATCTCGCTCGGCACCCACCCGTGGCTGGCCGACCATCGGGTACGCGGCGTCGCGCTGCTGCCCGGCACCGCGTTCGCCGAGATGGCGTTGCGGGCCGGCGACGAGGTGGCGATGCCACGGCTGGACGAGCTGGCGCTGACCCGGCCGCTGATCCTGCCCGAGACCGGCGCGGTGCTGGTGCAGGTCGTGGTCGGGCCGGCACAGGACGGGACCTGCACGGTCGCGATCCACTCCAGCCCGGAGCATCCGAACGGTCCGGTGTGGACCCGGCATGCGACCGGCAGGCTCAACGGGCGGGACGTGGCGGAGGCGCCGCGGGACGCGGTCTGGCCCCCGGCCGGCGCGGACGAGGTGGACGTCGCGCAGGCGTACCCGCTGCTCGCCGATCTGGGTCTGGAGTACGGCCCGGCGTTCCGCGGGCTGCGCCGGATGTGGCGGCGCGGGGACGAGACGTTCGCGGAGGTGAGCCGGCCGGAGCCGGGGGAGACCGACACGTTCGGCATCCATCCGGCGTTGCTCGACGCGGCGCTGCACGCGGCCGCGCTGGGCGAGACCGAGACGCACCTGCCGTTCGCGTGGACCGGCGTGACGCTGTTCGCCCGGCAGGCGAGCGTGCTGCGCGTGCGCATCGCACCGGCCGGGCCGGACGCGATCTCGGTGCGTGCCACGGATCAGGCCGGGGCCGAGGTGATCCGCGTCGACGCGCTGGTGACCCGGCCGGTGGACGCCGGGCAGCTCGGACGCCAGGAGACGGCGCTCGGCGCGGCCACGCTGCTGCGTCTGGAGTGGACGGAGCAGCCGTCGGTCGCTGCCGGACCCGGCCGCTGGGCGTCGATCGCCGGAGACGTCCCGGGGGTGCCCGCCTATCCGTCGGTCGACGCGCTGCTCGCCGCAGGAACGCCGCTGCCGGAGGTGGTGCTGCTGCCGGTGCCCGCGGGCGACGACGGACCGGTGCCCGCGCAGGTCCGCGCCCGGCTCGGGCACGTGCTGCACCACCTTCAGGCGTGGCTGCGCGAGGACGCGCTGGCTTCCTCACGGCTGGTCGTCGTGACCCGAAAAGCAGTCTTCACGGGTACGCCCGAACTCTCCCAAGCGCCCGTGTGGGGCCTGGTGCGCACCGCCCAGACCGAGAACCCGGGCCGGATCACGCTCGTCGACCTGGACCTGAGCCTGGACGGCGAGCCGGACCGCGACCTCGGCGGGACGCTGGCCGCCGCGATCGCGTCCGGGCCGGCCCAGGTCGCGGTCCGCGACGGCACGCTCTACGCGCCCCGCCTCTCCCGCGCCGAGAGCGGCGACAGCCTGCCCCTCCCGGCCGGCGACCTGCCCTGGCGGCTCACGGCCGCGCAGACCGGCACGCTGGAGAACCTGGACCTGCTGCCCGCGCCCGACGCGACGACCCCGCTGACCGAGGGCCAGGTGCGGATCGGCGTGCGCGCGGCCGGCGTCAACTTCCGCGACGTGCTGATGACGCTCGGCATGTACCCCGGCGAGACCCGGCTCGGCGCGGAGGGCGCGGGCGTGGTCACCGAGGTCGGCCCCGGCGTGTCCGGCCTGGCCGTCGGCGACCGGGTGTGCGGCCTGTTCACGGACGCGTTCGGGTCCGTCGCCACGGCCGACCATCGGATGATCACGGCCGTACCCCCGGAGTGGTCCTTCGAGACCGCGGCGTCCGTGCCGGTCGTGTTCCTGACCGCCTACCACGCGCTGACCGACCTGGCCGGCCTGCGCCCCGGCCAGTCACTGCTGGTCCACGCCGCCGCCGGTGGAGTCGGCATGGCCGCGGTGCAGATCGCCCGCCACCTCGGCGCCGACGTGTTCGCGACCGCGAGCCCCGGCAAATGGGACACCACCGGCGTGCCCCGCGACCGGCTCGCCTCCTCCCGCACGCTGGACTTCGCGCCGCAGTTCCTGGACCGCACCGGCGGCCGCGGCGTCGACGTGGTGCTCAACGCGCTGGCCGGCGCGTACGTGGACGCGTCGCTGCGACTGCTGCCCCGCGGCGGCACGTTCGTCGAGCTGGGCCGCACCGACGTGCGTGACCCGGACGACGTCCGCGCCGCCCACCCCGGCGTCGCCTACCGGCAGTTCGAGCTGATCACGTCCGCCGGACCGGACCGGGTCCGGCAGATGCTGGCCGAGCTGATGGACCTGTTCCGGCGGGACGTGCTGCGCCCGCTGCCGGTCCGCACCTGGGACATCCGGCAGGCCCGGGAGCCGATGCGGCTGCTGGGCGCGGGCCGGACCACCGGCAAGATCGTGCTCACGGTCCCGGCCGCGTTCGACCCGGGCGACGGCACCGTGCTGATCACCGGCGGGACCGGCGGACTCGGCGCGCACGTGGCCCGGCACGTCGCCGCGCTCGGCGCCCGCCACCTCCTGCTGCTCTCCCGCGGCGGCGAGCGGGCCGAGGGCGCGGCCGCGCTGCGGGCGGAGCTGGGCACGCGGGTCACGATCGTGGCCTGCGACGTCTCCGACCGGGACCAGCTCGCGCACGCGCTCGACGGGGTGCCGCTGACCGCGGTCGTGCACACCGCGGGCGGCCTCGACGACGGCGTGCTGGACGCGCTCACGCCGGACCGGATCGGCACCGTGCTGCGCCCCAAGGCGGACGCGGCCTGGCACCTGCACGAGCTGACCGCCGGGATGCCGCTGACCGCGTTCGTGCTCTTCTCCTCCGCGTCCGGCACGCTCGGCGGCGCCGGACAGGCCGGGTACGCGGCCGCGAACGTCTTCCTCGACGCGCTCGCCCGGCACCGTCGCGACCGGGGGCTGCCGGGGCTGTCGCTGGCCTGGGGGCTCTGGGCGGACCGCACCGGGCTCACGTCCGGGCTGACCGGCAACGACGTCCGGCGGATGGGCGACGGGATGCGGGCGTTGAGCACCGCGCAGGGGCTGGCGTTGCTGGACCGGGCGCTGGCGTACCCCGATGCGATGTTCGTGGCTCTGGGGCTGGACCTGCGGCAACTGCGGCAGGGTGACGCGCCGCCGCTGCTGGCCAAGCTGGTTCCGGCCCGGCGCCGCAGCGTCCCGTCCGCACCGGTCACGGCCGCGATCATGGACCGGCCGGCGCTGGTCGCGCTGATCCGGGCCGAGGCCGCGATCGTGCTCGGGCACCGCGATCCGGCCGCCGTGGACGCGGACCGCGCGTTCAGCGACCTCGGCTTCGACTCGCTGACCGCGGTCGAGCTGCGCAACCGCCTCAACACCGCGACGGGACGACGTCTCCCGCAGACCGCGATCTTCGACTACCCGTCCGTGGACAAGCTGGCCGACCACCTGCTCGGTGAGCTCGGCCCCAGCACCCAGGAACAAGGAGCCGGGAACCTGATGGACACGCTGGACACCATCGAGTCGATGCTGGCGGACGCCGGCGGCACGGAACGGGCCGAGGCCGCCGCACGGCTGCGCGGCCTGCTCGCGACGCTTCCGGCACCGCCGGCCGGGGAGACCGCGAAGGAACGGCTGGGCGGCGCGTCCGCGGCCGAGGTGCTCGACTTCATCACCAACGACCTCGGCATCACCCGGCCGGGGCTGTCCCGCGGCGAGGGCGGCGCCTGATGCCGACCGAAGCCGAACTGCTCGAATACCTCAAACACGTCGCGGTCGAGCTGCACGACACCCGCGAACAGCTCCGTGAGGAGCGGGAACGGCCGGCCGAGCCGATCGCGATCGTGGGCATGAGCTGCCGGCTGCCCGGCGGCGTGGCCTCCCCGGACCAGCTGTGGGACCTGGTCGCGGACGGCGTGGACGCGATCGGGGACTTCCCGGCCGACCGCGGCTGGGACCTGGAGACGCTCTACGACCCGGAGCCGGGCCTGCCCGGCCGCACCTACACGCGGCGCGGCGGCTTCCTGGACGGCGCCGGCGACTTCGACGCCGGGTTCTTCGGCATCTCGCCCCGCGAGGCGCTGGCCATGGACCCGCAGCAACGACTGCTGCTGGAGTCGACGTGGGAGGCGCTCGAGGACGCCGCGATCAACCCGCGCACGCTGCGGGGCAGCCGCACCGGCGTGTTCACCGGGACGACCGTGCAGGAGTACGCGCACCGCGCCATGCGGGCCCCGGAGGTCGCCGGCCACGCGCTGACCGGCGGCGCGGCCAGCCTGCTCTCCGGGCGCATCGCGTACACGCTCGGCCTGGAGGGGCCCGCGATCACCATCGACACCGCCTGCTCGTCGTCGCTGGTGGCGATGCACCTGGCGGTCCGGTCGCTGCGGTCCGGCGAGTGCGCGCTGGCGCTGACCGGCGGCGCGTCCGTGCTGGTCACGCCGGACCTGTTCGTCGAGTTCGCCCACCAGCGCGGCCTGTCCGCGGACGGGCGCTGCCGGGCCTTCGCCTCCGCCGCGGACGGGACCGGCTTCTCCGAGGGCGTCGGCACGGTCGTGCTGGAACGGCTCTCCGACGCGAAGCGTCTCGGCCATCGGGTCCTGGCGGTCATCCGCGGTACCGCCGTCAACCAGGACGGCGCCTCCAACGGCCTGACCGCGCCGAACGGCCCGTCCCAGCAGCGCGTCATCCGCGAGGCACTGGCCGACGCGCGGCTCGGGCACACCGACGTCGACGTGGTGGAGGGACACGGGACCGGCACCCGGCTCGGCGACCCGATCGAGGCCCAGGCCGTGATCGCGGCCTACGGCAGGGAACGGCCCGTACCCCTGTTGCTCGGCTCGCTCAAGTCCAACATCGGCCACACCCAGGCCGCCGCCGGGATCGCCGGCGTGATCAAGATGGTGCTGGCGCTGCGGCACGCCACGGTCCCGAAGACGCTGCACGTGGACGAGCCCACGTCGCGCGTCGACTGGTCCGAGGGCGCGGTCTCACTGGCGACCGGCACGACACCCTGGCCCGAGACCGGACATCCGCGGCGCGCCGGCGTCTCCTCCTTCGGCATCAGCGGCACGAACGCGCACGTGATCCTGGAACAGGCACCGGACGAGGCACCGGCGGAGCCCGCGGGGCCGGTGGCGCCGTGGGTGCTGAGCAGCCGGACCGCGTCCGGCCTGCGGGACCAGGCCGCGCGGCTGGCGGCCCGCGTCCAGGCCGATCCCGGGCTGTCCGTGGCGGATGTGGCGTTCTCGCTGGCGTCCGGCCGCGCGCACTTCGCGCACCGGGCCGTCCTCCTGGGCGACCAGGTCAAGGCCCTGACGGCGTTGATTCACCACCAGGAGGGGGTACGGGGACGCGCCGGCCTCGGTGTGGCCGCGTTCGTGTTCCCGGGCCAGGGCGCGCAGTGGGCGGGCATGGGCCGGGCGTTACTGTCGTCGTCGCCGGTGTTCGCCGCGCGGATGGACGAGTGCGACCGGGCGCTGCGCGCGTACGTCGACTGGTCGCTGCGCGACGAGGATCTGCGGCTGGACCGCGTCGACGTGGTGCAGCCGGTGTCCTGGGCCGTGATGGTGTCGCTGGCCGCGGTGTGGGAGTCGCTCGGCGTGAAGCCCGCGTACGTGGCCGGGCACAGCCAGGGCGAGATCGCCGCCGCGGTCGTGGCCGGCGGGCTGTCGCTGGAGGACGCGGCCCGGGTGGTGGCACTGCGCAGCAAGGCGCTGACCGCGCTGTCCGGCGCCGGCGGGATGGCCGCGGTGGCGGCACCGGCCGACCGCGTGCGGGAGATGGCGCCGGACCTGTCGATCGCCGCGATCAACGGGCCCGGGTCCACGGTCGTCTCCGGCGCGCCCGAGGCGCTCGCCCCGTTGCTGGCCCGCGCCGAGCAGGACGGGATCCGGGCGCGCCGGATCGACGTCGACTACGCCTCGCACTCCGCGCACGTGGAACGCATCCGCGACGAGCTGCGGCAGGCGCTGGCGCCGATCAGGCCGCGCACCGGCGAGGTCCCGTTCGTGTCGTCGGTGACCGGCGGGCTGCTGGACACGGCGGAGCTGGACGCGGACTACTGGTACCGCAACCTGCGGCAGACCGTCGAGTTCGCGCAGGCCACCGGCGTGCTGCTGGACCGGGGCGCCGACGTGATCATCGAGGTCAGCCCGCATCCGGTGCTCGGGGTCGCGATCCAGGAGACGGTGGACGCGCGCGGGTCCGCGGCGAAGGTCGTGGACACGCTGCGCCGCGACGACGGCGACCTGGACCGGGTGACCGCGGCCGCGGCGGCGGCGTTCGTGGCCGGGGCGCCGGTCGCCTGGGAGGGGCTGCTGCGCGGCGGGCGGCGGGTATCGCTGCCGACGTACGCGTTCGCGCGGCAGCGCTACTGGCTGCCGGCGCGGGCCGGGCGGGACACCGCGGCGCACCCGCTGCTCGACACGGTCGTGGTGCTGGCCGCGGACCAGGGTGCGGTCCTGACCGGCACGATCTCGCTCGCATCGCACGCCTGGCTGGCCGATCACCGGGTCTGGGGCTCGGCCGTGCTGCCGGGCACCGCGTTCCTGGAGCTGGCGTTGCACGCGGGGGAGGCGCTGGGCTGGACACGACTGGCCGAGCTGGTCCTGGAGAAGCCGCTGATCCTGCCCGAGGAGGGCCAGGTCCGGCTGCAGGTGACGGTCGGCGCTGCCCGCGAGGACGCTCGCCCGGTCACCGTTCATGCGGAAATATCGGGTGAATGGGTCCGGCACGCCACGGGCACGCTGACCCGGCAGGCCGTACCGGCTGATGGGGTTGACCTGCCGCCCGCGGACGCGACGGAAGTGCCGGTCGACGGCGTGTATCCGGCGCTCGCCGAGATCGGACTGGAGTACGGGCCCGCGTTCCAGGGGCTCACCCGGATGTGGCGGCGCGGCGACGAGATCTTCGCCGAGGCACGGGTGCGTGGCGGCGGGCGGTTCGGGCTGCACCCGGCGCTGCTCGACGCCGCGCTCCACGGCAGCGCGCTGGGGGAGGACCGGGAGAAGCCCCGGCTGCCGTTCGCCTGGAACGGCATCAGCCGGCACGCTCGGGGCACGGACACGCTGCGGGTCCGCATAGCACCCGCGGGCACCGACGCGGTCTCGATCCTGGCCGTCGACGCGTCCGGCACCCCGGTCATCACGATCGACTCGCTGCTGAGCCGGCCGACCGCCCGTGAGCAGATGCGCGACCCCGCCCGCGGCGTGCCGACCCTGCTGCGCCTGGACTGGGCGGAGCACCCGGGCACGCCGACGTCGGCCGCAGGATCAATGATCGGCTCAGCGCCGACGGGCACGCCCGGCGCGTGGGCGATGATCGGCTCCGGGCTGAGGGTGGATGCTCCGGTCTTCGACTCGATCCGGGAGCTGACCGGCGCGCCGGACGTCGTGCTGCTGCCGGTGACGGCGTCCAAGGGCGGCGACGTGCCGGCGGCGGTCCGGACCGGGCTCTTCGCGCTGCTCCGGGACCTCAACGACGGCCTGGCCGGCAACGCGCTGCGCGCGACCCGGTTCGTGGTGGTGACGCGCGGCGCGGTGCTGGCCGACGACCCCGATCCGGTCCAGGCCGCGGTCTGGGGACTGGCCCGCAGCGCCCAGTCGGAGAACCCGGGCCGGATCAGCATCGTCGACCTGGAGCCGCACGGCACGACCGGCCCGCGTGAAGCCGTCGCGGCTGCGCAACGGCACGCGGACGCATCCGGGCTGCGGGATGCCGTCGCGTCCGGGCTGCCGCAGGTCGCGGTGCGCGGCGGGCGTCTCCACGTCCCGCGGTTGACGCGCATCGAGTCCCCGGCCGCGCCACGGCATCACGCGTGGGGTGACGGCACCGTGCTGATCACCGGTGGGACCGGCGGGCTCGGCGCGCAGCTGGCACGGCACGCGGCCGCGCGGGGTGCCCGGCACCTGCTGCTGCTGTCCCGGCAGGGCCCGGAGGCCGAGGGCGCGGCGGCGCTGCGCGCGGAGCTGGGCGCGCGGGTCACGATCCTGGCCTGCGACGTGTCCGACCGGGAGCAGTTGGCGGCCGCGCTCGCCGGGGTGCCGGTGACCGCGGTCGTGCACGCGGCGGGGGTGCTCGACGACGGCGTGCTCGGGTCGCTGACGCCGGAGCGGGTGGATCACGTGCTGCGGCCCAAGGCGGATGCGGCCTGGCACCTGCACGAGCTGACCGAGGGCCTGGACCTGTCCGCGTTCGTGGTGTTCTCGTCCGCGGCCGGCACGCTCGGCAACGCGGGACAGGGCAACTATGCGGCGGCGAACACGTTCCTGGACGCGCTGATGCAGCACCGGCGCGCGCACGGGAAGCCCGGACTCGCGCTCGCCTGGGGGTACTGGGCCGCGCGCACCGGGATGACCGAACACCTGGCCGACGCGGAACTGCGGCGGCTCGACGGGGACTGGATGACCGCGCTGAGCACCGGGCAGGGGCTCGCCCTCTTCGATGCCGCGCCGGCCGCCTCCGCACCGGTCCTGCTGGCCCTGGGGCTGGACCTGACCGTGCTCGCGTCGGCGGACCCCGGACTGCTGGCACCGGCGCTGACCGGGCTGGTCCCGCACCGCGCGGCCCTGTCCGGCGACGGCAACGGCGGTCGTGACGGTGACGGCGGTCGTGACGGTGACGGCCGGGGCGGTGCCGACGACGGTGCCGGCGCTGGCGATCTGGAGACGCGGCTGCGGGCCGGGATCGCGGGGCTGATGGGCTACGCGCCCGGCGAACTCGACGTGACGACGCCACTGTCCACGATGGGCATGGATTCGGTGACGGCGATGCGTACCCGTGCGATGGTCGAATTGTCCTTCGGTCGTGTGGTGCCGGTCGCGATGCTGCTCAACGGGGCCAGTGTCACCGACATCGCGGAGCATCTCCTCGGCGGTGCCGCAGCGGCGGCGACCAGCACGGCGGCGCCGGACGAGCCGGTTCCGGACGTGGCGCGCTACCCGGTCACCCGCGACACCACGCGGCTGCTGCGCGCCGAACAGCACGGCACCCCCGCGGCCACGCACCACATCGGCTCCGCGTTGCGGCTGGACGTGCCGACGACGCCCGAACGCCTCGCCGGGATCCTGGACCGGATCGCGGACCGGCATCCGGCGCTGCGGACCGCGATCACCGGGAACCATCGGGAGTTCGAGGTGCACCGGCAGCCGCAGGGGCCGCTGCTGCGCTGGTCGGCGGTCGGCGACGACGTGGACGTGGCGGCGCGGCTGCGCGCGCTGATGGAACCGGCGTTCGCGCTGGCAGCCGGGCCGCTGTGGCGGTTCGAGATGCTCGATGCGGCGTCCGGGCAGCAGGTGCTGGTCTACGGCGCGCACCATGCGGTGTCCGACGCGCCGTCGCTCATGCTGATCGCGGCGGAGATCGGCGCGGCACTGTCCGGCGTGGACACTTACGATTCACCGTCCAACAAGGACATCGACGACCTGTTGCGCGCACAGCCGGCCGAGAAGGCGGTGGCGGCGGCAGAGTGGCGGGAGCTGTTCACCGGTGTCCGGCGACTCGATCTGACGCTGGCGCGACCGCGGCCGGCGACGCGGAGTTTCCGCGCGGCTGTCCGGTCGATCAGCATCCCCGAGGGCGTCGAGGAACGGGTCGCGGCACAGGCCGCACGGATCGGCGTCACGCCGGCCGCGTTCTGGCTGGGGACGCTGCAGGTGCTGCTGGCGCGACTGCGCGGGCAGGAACGGTTCGCGCTCGCGGTGCCGGTCGACACGCGGATGCACACCGGGTCGGTGGACGCGGTCGGCTACTTCGGGGTGCCGATCCCGTTCCCGGCGCAGGTGTCGGCGGGGGACCAGGTCGCCGACGTGCTCCGCCGGACGGATCAGCGGCTGATCGGCGTGCTGGAGCCGGGGACCTCGTTCTTCGACACGATGCCGGTGCTGGTGGCGCAGGGATTGCACCGGCCGGGCGCGCCGCTGGTCGAGACCTACGTCAACTACATCAGGCCACAGACGGGGAAGGTACGCGGAGTGCGGGTGCTGCCGTTCGGCACCGGCTACTCCGACCTGGACCTCATGGTCACGGTGACCGCGGACATCGGTGAGCTGCGCCTGGACTACAACCTCGACATCCTCGACGACGAGACGTGCGGCCGGCTCGGCGCGCAGTTCCTCGACCTGATCGCCGCGGTTTCCGAGGACCCGGCGCTCCCGGCCCTGCCCGTGGCCGAGCTCGCGGCGGATCCGCCCGTGGCCGAGCTCGTGGCGGATCCGCCCGTGGCCGAGCTCGTGGCGGATCCGCCCGCGCCCGAGGAGACGGCAGTGCCGCTCGCGGCAGGGGAATCGACGATCGCATCCGTGCGCGGGGACGTGACAGTCCCGGAGGACATGGCGCTCGAGGACGCGGAGGCCGCGCCCGCACCCGGAGACATCGCGGTCGCGGCCACGTTCGCGCTGGGCAACCTGCCGGCGCTGCTCGGAGCCACGACCGGTCTCGAGGTGACGGAAGCGCCGTACCATCACGTGCTCTCTGCCCTGCTCGACCCGGCCGGAGCCCTGCGCGCGCCCTCCGCCACCGCCGCCGTGGTCCTGATCCGCGCCGCCGACTTCGGCCGGTTCGGGCCGCTCACCGACGCGCTGCTCGCCGACCTCGGCGCCCGATATCCTGACGCGCTGCGCACGCTGGCCGACCGCACCGGATTCCCGCTGATCGTCGGCTTCCCGCCCGCGCGCACGGCCACCGACGACACCCGCGGGTGGGAGCGGAACCTGGCCGCGCAGCTGCGCGACCACCCCGGCATCGCGGTGCTGGAGGACGGCGACTGGCACCACGAGCGCGACCCGTTCGACGAGCGCCTCGACGCGCTGGCCCACCTGCCGTACGACGCCGAGTTCGAGGCGGTCATCGCGCTCACCGTCAGCGACGTGCTGACCAGCCTGCACCGTCCGCCACCCAAGGTGATCGTGGTCGACGGCGACGAGACGCTGTGGGACGGTGTCGCCGGTGAGATCGGCGCGGACCACGTCGTACCCCGGGAGATGTTGATCCGGCGGTTGATCTCCTGGCGGGACGCCGGTGTGCTGCTGGCGCTGGTGTCGAACAACGACGCCGAGACGGTACGGGCGGTGCTGGCCCGCCCGGACATGCCGCTGACCGCGGACCACTTCAGCGTGATCTCGGCCGGCTGGGAGCCGAAATCGGCCAGGATCGAGGCCGTCGCCCGGGAGCTAAACCTCGGCCTGGACGCGTTCCTGTTCCTCGACGACAACCCGGTGGAGATCGCCGCGGTCCGCGCCACGCTGCCCGAGGTGCTGTGCGTGACCTGCCCGCCCGGCGGCGAGGTCGAGGCGTTCGTCCGCCGGCTGTGGCCCGCCGCGCCCCGGCCCGCGACCGCGGAGGACGCGTCCCGCGCGGACTTCTACCGCCAGGAGAAATCCCGCACCGAGGCCCGCGCGCAGGCGAGCTTCGCGGACTTCCTCGCGGACCTGCGGCTCGAACTCGACATCGCGCCGCTGACCGAGGCCACGACGGAACGGTCCGCGCAGTTGAGCCGGCGCACGAACCAGTTCAACCTCCGGCCGGGGCAGCTGGACGAGCCCGCGCTCACCCGATGGCAGCGCGACGGCGAGGTGTGGACCGTGGCGGCCCGCGACCGGTTCGGCGAGTACGGCCAGATCGGCCTGCTGGTCCTGCGCCCGGACGACGGCGTGCTCGAGGTGGTGGCGTGGATGCTGAGCTGCCGTGTCCTCGGCCGCGGCGCCGAGGAACGGCTGCTGGCCTGGCTGGCCGACCGTGCCGGGGCGCTCGGGTGCGCGTCGGTGCGGCTGATCGCGGAGAACACGCCCCGCAACGTGCCGGCCCGGCGGCTGGTGGCCGCGCTGGGCGGCGGGCACGTGGACGACACACGGCTGGACGCGATGGTCGCGCCGGATCGACTCCGGGCGTTCAGATCGTGGAGTCCGGGCGCGCACGAGGTGGCCGATGCACAAGGTGGAGGTGCCCGATGACTGAACCGACCGCACGCAACCGTGAGGTCGACCGGCGGTGGGAGGGTGAGCTGATCGACGGCGGCGGCGACCGGTCCGCCCGCGTCGCGGACCTGCTGGCCGCGGTCCGCCAGACGAGCGTCACGCCTTCGGCCCGCCAGACGAGCGTCACGCCTCCGGCCCGCCAGGAAATCGCCACGTCCGCGGAGCAGGACGCCGCGCCCGCGGTCCACCGGCCGGCCGTACCGCCGGGGGATTGGACCGTGGACCGGCTGACCTCGGCGATCCTCACCGCGGCCGGACGCCTGATGCCGGGCCGCGACCTCCACGCCGAGATCGACCTGTTCGACGCCGGCGCCTCCTCCGTCAACGCGGTCGAGCTGGTCGCCGCGCTCGACCGCGACCACGGCATCACGATCGAACTGGACGACGTCTTCGCCGACGCCCGCCCCCGCAAGCTGGCCGAACGCTGGCTCACCGCCCACGGCGCCCCGCCCGGTGCCGCGCTGGTCGCCGCCGTCCCGGCCAGCCTGGTCCCGGTCGAGGGCAGCGACCTCGACATGATCGCCGCGGACCTGTCGCTCGGCGACGACCTGCCGTGGTGCGACGCGCCGCTGCCGGTCACGCCGCGCCGGATCCTGCTGACCGGCGCGACCGGCTTCCTCGGCGGCCACCTGCTGCTGGACCTGCTGCGGCGCGGCGACGCGCACGTGGTGTGCATCGTGCGCGCGGACGACGACGAGGCCGCGCTCCGCCGGCTCGGCGACGCGCTGGCCGGCTTCGACCTGCCCTGGTCCGGTGAGGTGCGCCGCCGGACCACCGTGCTGGCCGGCGACATCCGGCGGCCGCGGCTGGGACTGTCCGAGCCGGTGTGGGACACGCTCACCCGCGAGCTGGACTCGATCGTGAACGTGGCCGCGGCCGTGGACTTCCTGCGCGGCTACCCGTCGCTGCGGCAGTCGAACGTGGTCGCGGTACGGACGCTGGCGGAGCTGGCGATGACCGGCCCGTCCAAGCCGCTGCACCACGTGTCGTCCGTGGCCGTGTTCAACGAGATCGGCATCGCCTCGATGGGCGAGGACGACCCGCTCGCGCACATCAACCGGCTGGTGGCCGGCTACGACAAGTCCAAGTGGGCGGCCGAGGTGCTGCTGCGTCGCGCCCGCGAGCGCGGCCTGGTCGCGACCGTGCTGCGGCCGGGCGGGATCGGCGGGCACACCCAGACCGGCGCCTACAACGCGCACGACCTGAGCTGTGGTTTCTCGGCCGCGTTCTCGCGCTATCGCACGGTGCCGGCGTTCCGGTTCTTCAACGTCGCGCCGGTGGACTGGGTGAGCCAGATGGCCGCCGCGATCGTCTACGAGCCGGACGGCTGGGGGCAGAACTACAACCTGACCGGCCGGCCGAACGCCATGTCGGAGCTGGTCCGCGACCTGGAGCTCGGCGGGATGAACGTCGAGGTGATGCACTGGGAGGACTGGCGCGAGGACTTCATCGCGCGCGCCGAGGCCGATCCGGTGCCGGGCCTGGACTTCCTGGCCCGGGTCATGCGCAGCCCGACCGCGATGCAGCTGTGCGAGGCGAACCTGTCCAGCCCGGCCGCGACCGGCACGCGCACGGAGGCGTTCGCGGCCCGGCACGACCTGCCCGCGCCGGTGCGTTACGGCGCCGAGCAGAGCCTGAAGAACTACGAGCGGATGGCCCGCGACGGCCTGGTCACGCTGCCCAGCGCCGAGGACGCGCCGTACCTGTGGTTCCCGGAGACGATGAAGGGCCGCATCGACGACAAACCGGCCGCGCTGCGCATCACGCTGTCCATCGCGAGCATGTACCAGCTGACCCGCCAGGACAAGCGCACGCTCGACGTGCGGCGGGGCAAGCTCAAGCTGCACGACCAGCTGCTCACGGTGGAGTCCGGTGAGGTGTGGATCCGCCCGGACGAGGGCGTGCCGCTCCAGGGCGGATTCGACCACCCCCTGCTGCGGTACGACCTGCGCCTGCGCGACGCCGACGGCCAACGCTGGTGGCTGGAGGGCTGGAAGATGGCCCGCCCCCGCCGTGACCTGTGGAAGCAGTCCCGGACGCTGACCGTCGAGATCGGACGCGAGGGCGAACCGGCCACGTTCTCCGGCGTGCTGAAGGTGCCGTCCAAGAGCTACCTGCGCGACCAGTTCGACGGCATTCAGGTGGATCCGCGGCTGTCCGCCCAGGAACAGCGCACCGCGAAGCTCGCGTGGCTGTCCTGGTTCCTGCCGGAGATGACCCGAGGCCTGCTGGAGCCCGGGTTCCGGCTCCTGGCCGACCTGCTCGACCTGCGCAAGGACGCGATCGACCGCCAGCGCGAGAGCGACCTCGACCAGGACCGCGCGACGATCAAGAAGAGAGTGAGGGCGCGATGATGTCGCAGATGCCCGCGAGGTTCGACGGCGCCGTGGTGGACCGGGTGCCGTTCCGGACCTCGGACGGCACGGATCTGGGACTGTGCCGGATCAGCCGCGAGCCGGGCCGGCCCGCCGTCCTGCTCGTGCACGGCCACACCGTGTCCAGCGAGATCTTCACGCTGCCCGAGATCCGCAACCTGGTCGACGTGCTGCTCGACGCCGGCTACGAGCCGTGGCTGCTGGACTGGCGGGGCAGCAGCCGCCTGCCGTACAACGAGGGGCGGGTGCGGTACTCCTACGACGACGTGTCGCTCTACGACCTGCCCGAGGCCGCGGCGTACATCCGGGGGCAGATCGGCGACCGCAAACTGTTCGTGGTCGCACACTGCGTCGGCGCGATGGCGCTGTCCATGTCGCTGGCCGCCGGGCTCATCCCCGGGCTGGCCGGCGTGGTGGCGCACGGCGTGTTCCTGACGCCGAAGGTGACCTGGACGGTCCGGCTCCGCTCGCACCTCGGCGGGGAACTGCTGCGGTCGCGGTTCACGCACGTGCCGGTGGACATCAAGAAGGTCGGGCTGCGGTCGCGGTACACGCCGATCTTCGGGCTGGCGTCGCTGGGCGCGGACTGCCCGGACCCGACCTGCCAGATGCTGCACAACTCCGCCTGGGCGACCGGCGCCTCGCTGTTCGAGCACGACAAGCTGGACAAGCGCACGCACGACCGGCTGTCCGAGCTGTTCGGGTCCGTACCCACGTGGATCTTGCCGCACATGCGCCGCAACGAGCTGGCCCACTCCGTGATGCGCTGGAACAACCGCGACCGCCGCTACGCCCGGCTGCCGGAGAACGCACTGGAGAGCGCGCACCGCATCGACACGCCGGTGCTGCTGATGTCCGGCAGCAAGAACAAGATCTGGCAGGACTCCAACCGGTTGTGCCACGACCTCCTGTCCCGCCGGCAGCCGCAGCTGGACGTGCGATACACCGAGATACCGGGGTACGGGCACATGGACGCCTTCATCGGCCGTGGCGCCGCGCTGGACGTGTTCGGGCGGATCATCGACTTCCTCGATGAGCACTGAGGCCGCGATGACCCAGCTCCTGCGCACCTTCGAGCTCGTCGACTCGGTCCGCATCGCGCAGTCCGCGCTCACCCCGAGCGGCGTGATCGGGCTGCCGGACTTCCACCGCTGGTTCGCGCGGCGCCGCGACCGGGAGGCCATGGACGTCCGCCGGATCGCGTTCGACGAGATGCGGCTATGGTCCACCGACGCGGGCACCGGCAACCTGGTCCACGACAGCGGCAAGTTCTTCTCCGTCCAGGGGCTGTCCGTCGAGGTCTCGGCCGGGCCGGTCAAGCAGTGGTCGCAGCCGATCCTCAACCAGCCCGAGGTCGGCATCCTCGGCATCCTGGTCAAGGAGATCGGCGGCGTCCTGCACTGCCTGATGCAGGCCAAGGCCGAGCCGGGCAACACGGACCTGGTGCAGCTGTCGCCGACCGTGCAGGCGACCCGCAGCAACTACACCGGCGTGCACCGCGGCAAGGCGGTGCCGTACCTGGAGTACTTCCGCGACACCGCCCACCGCCGGGTGCTGGCCGACGTGCTGCAGTCCGAGCAGGGCTCCTGGTTCTACCGCAAGCGGAACCGGAACATGATCGTCGAGGTCACCGACGACATCGAGGTGCTCGACGGGTTCTGCTGGGTCACCGTGGGCCAGCTGCACAGCCTGCTGGGCGAGCACGACCTGGTCAACATGGACGCCCGTACGGTGCTGTCCTGCCTGCCGTTCTCGTCCGCGGGCATCGCCTCGACCTCCACGTCCGGTGCGGACGACTTCGAGACCGCGGTGATGCGCTCGTTCAGCGAGGACTACGGCAGCCTGCACAGCGCCGGCGACGTGCTCAGCTGGATCACGGACGCCAGGACCGAGAACACGGTACGGACCACGCCCACCCCGCTCGCCGAGACCACGCGGTGGCACCGGTCGGACGACGCGATCGGCCACGAGTCCGGCCTGTTCTTCCAGATCGTGGCCGTGGACGTGCGCGCCGGCAACCGCGAGGTCGGCGGCTGGACCCAGCCGATGATCCGGCCGTGCGGCACCGGGCTGATCGCGTTCCTCGTCAAACGCGTCGCCGGCGTGCTGCACGTGCTGGTCAACGCGCGCGTCGAGCCCGGCTACCTGGACATCATCGAGCTGGCACCGACGGTGCAGTGCGATCCGCGCAACTACACGGAGGAGGCGCGGCCGCGGTTCCTGGACGACGTCGAGAACGCGCCCGCCTCGGCGATCCGGTTCGACACGATCCTGTCCGAGGAGGGCGGCCGGTTCTACCACGCGCAGAACCGGTACCTGGTGGTCGAGGTCGACGCCGGCGCGCACGTGCAGGTCCCGTCCGACTTCCGCTGGCTGACCGTGCACCAGCTGACCGCGCTGATCCGGCACAGCCACTACGTGAACGTGCAGGCGCGCAGCCTGGTCGCCTGCCTGCACAGCCTGTCGTGCAGCCGTCCCGGGGCCGCGCGATGAGGCTCGGCGTGCTCGGGTGCGCGGACATCGCGGCCCGGCGGATCCTGCCGGCGGTGGCGGCGGAGCCCTCGCTGCGTACCGTCGCGGTCGGAAGCCGGTCCGTCGCGCGGGCCCGCGAGTTCGCCCGGCGCTTCGACTGCGACGCCGTGCACGGCTACCAGGCCGTGCTGGACCGCGACGACGTGGACGCGGTCTATGTTCCGCTGCCGGCGGCCCTGCACGCGGAGTGGATCGAGCGCGCGCTGCTGGCCGGCAAACACGTGCTGGCCGAGAAGCCGTTCACCACGGACGCGGCGACCACGGAGAAGCTGGTCGCGCTGGCCCGGTCGTCCGGGCTGGTGGTGGCCGAGAACTTCATGTTCCTGCGGCACAGTGCGCACGCGGCCGTGGCGGCGGCGCTCGCGGCCGGGGAGATCGGCGCGCTGCGGTCGATGACGGCCACGTTCACCATCCCGCGCCGGGAGCCCGGTGACATCCGGCTGAATCGTGAGCTCGGCGGCGGGGCTCTGCTGGACGTCGGGTCGTACCCGCTGCGGGTGGCTCATCTGCTCCTGGGACCGGATCTGGTGGTCGCCGGCGCGGTGTTGCGCCACGACCCCGCGCACGGCGTCGATGTCGGCGGGAGCGCGCTGCTGTACCGGCGGGACGGCGTCACCGCGCTGCTGTCGTTCGGGCTCGACGACGTCTACACCTGCGAGTACGAGCTGTGCGGCGCGACCGGGCGGATGCTGCTCCGGCGCGCGTTCACGCCGCCCGCGGACCATCGGCCGGTGCTGCGGATCGTGCGCGCGGACGGCGTGGAGGAACGGCTGCTGCCCGCGGACGACCAGGTCGCGAACACGCTGCGCGCCTTCGTGGCGGCCGTGCGCGACGGCACCACGGACGACACGATCGTGCGCCAGGCCGCGCTGCTCGACAGCGTTCGTACCGATGCGAGGAGGACATCGTGATCAACGTCTTTCAGCCGAGTCTCGGCAAGGAGGAGCTCGACGCGCTGGCCGAGGTGTTCGCCAGCAACTGGCTCGGGCACGGGCCGCGGACCGAGGCGTTCGAGAAGGCGTGGGCCGTGCACCTCGGCGTCGACCCGGACCACGTCGTGTTCATCAACTCCGCGACCGCGGGCCTGTTCCTCGCGTCCGAGCTGCTCGAACTCGGCCCGGCCGACGACGTGGTGCTGCCGTCGGCCAGCTTCGTCGCGGCCGCCAACGCGATCGCCGCGACCGGCGCCCGGCCCGTCTTCTGCGACGTGGACCCGCGCACGCTCAACCCGTCGCGCGCGGACGTGGAACGCGCGCTGACGCCGCGCACGAAGGCGGTGTCGCTGCTGCACTACGCCGGCTACCCGGGCGACGTGGTCGCGATCGCGGAGCTGTGCCGGGAACGCGGCATCACGCTGATCGAGGACTCCGCCTGCGCGCCCGCGTCCGCCGTGGGGGACCGGGCGTGCGGCACGTTCGGCGACATCGCGATGTGGAGCTTCGACGCGATGAAGATCCTCGTCACCGGCGACGGCGGCATGCTGTACGTGCGCGATCCGGACCTGGCCCGGCGGGCCCGCGCGCTGGCCTATCACGGCCTGCGGCAGTCCAGCGGCTTCACCGCGGCCCGGGTCAGCCACCGGTGGTGGGACCTGGACGTCCAGGAGTTCGGCCGCCGGATCGTCGGCAACGACGTGACCGCCGCGCTCGGCCTGGTCCAGCTGCGCCGGCTGCCGGAATTCGTCGCCCGCCGGGCGGAGATCACGCGACGGTACGACACGGAACTGTCCGGCGTGGACGGTCTGACGCTGCCGCCGCCGCTGCCCGCTGGGCACCGGTCCTCGTACTACTTCTACTGGATCCAGATGCCGGCCGGGATCCGCGACCGGGTCGCCGCCGGCCTGCTGGAACGGGGCGTCTACACGACGTTGCGGTACCCGCCGCTGCACCGCGTGCCCGCGTACCGGGCGCGGCACGACCTGCCCGGCACCGACCTCGCCGCGGGGACCACGCTGCTGCTCCCGCTGCATCAGGGCCTCAAGGACGGCGACGTCGACCAGGTCATCAGGGACACGCGCGACGTCGTCGGAGAGGCAGGCACCGATGTCCGGTAAGGACGAGATCCTCAAGCTGGTCGCCGAGTACCACCACAGCCGCGAGCCGAGACCGTTCGTCCCCGGCGAGACGCCGCTGCTGGCGTCCGGCGCCGTGCTCGACGAGACGGACCGGGTCGCGCTGGTCGAGGCCGCGCTGGACCTGCGCATCGCGGCCGGCGTCAGCTCCCGCCGGTTCGAGCGCGAGTTCAGCGCGTACTACGGCGTGCGCAAGGCCCACCTGACGAACTCCGGCTCGTCGGCGAACCTGGTCGCGCTGAGCGCGCTCACCTCACCGCAGCTGGAGGAGCGGCGGCTGCGGCCCGGCGACGAGGTGATCACGGTGGCGGCCGGGTTCCCCACCACGGTCAACCCGATCCTGCAGAACGGCCTCGTCCCGGTGTTCGTCGACATCGAGCTCGGCACGTACAACACCACGCCGGACCGGGTCGCCGCCGCCATCGGGCCCCGGACCAGGGCGATCATGATGGCCCACTCGCTCGGCAACCCGTTCGCGGTCCGGGAGATCGCGGACCTCGCGGCGCAGCACGACCTGTTCCTGATCGAGGACAACTGCGACGCGGTGGGCTCCCGGTACGACGGCGAGCTGGTCGGCACGTTCGGCGACCTGGCCACGGTCAGCTTCTACCCCGCCCACCACCTCACCATGGGCGAGGGCGGCTGCGTGCTGACCGACAACCTCACGCTGGCGCGGCTCGTCGAGTCGATGCGGGACTGGGGCCGTGACTGCTGGTGCGAGCCCGGCGAGGACAACCGGTGCTTCAAACGCTTCGACCACCAACTGGGTACGCTGCCGCACGGCTACGACCACAAGTACATCTTCTCCCACGTCGGCTACAACCTGAAGTCGACGGACCTGCAGGCCGCGCTGGGCCTGGCGCAGCTGCAGCGGATCGAGGACTTCGGCGTGGCACGGCGCCGCAACTGGAAACTGCTGCGTGCGGGCCTGGACGAGCTGCCCGGCCTGCTGCTGCCCGAACCGACGCCCGGATCGGACCCGAGCTGGTTCGGCTTCGTGCTCACGGTGCTGCCCGGGGCCGGCTTCACCCGGCAGGAGCTGGTCGCGTTCCTGGAGGGCCGGCGGATCGCCACCCGGCGGTTCTTCGGCGGGAACCTCACCAGGCACCCGGCGTACCAGGACGTGCACTACCGCGTGCACGGCGACCTGACCAACAGCGATGTCGTCACGGAGGACACGTTCTGGATCGGCGTCTACCCCGGCCTCACCGAGGAGATGATCGGCTACATGGTCGACTCGATCACCGAGTTCGTCCGGGCCCGCTGATGCGCATCACGGAGACGGCCGTGCCGGGCGCGTTCGTCCTCACCCCGCACCACATCGTGGACGCGCGCGGCGCGTTCTACGAGTCGTTCCGGGTGGAGTCGCTGGAGGCCGCGATCGGCACGCCGTTCCGGCCGGAGCAGGTCAACTTCTCCGTCTCGGCGGCGAACACGCTGCGGGGGCTGCACGGCGTGGCCGTACCCCCTGGGCAGGCGAAGCTCGTCACCTGCGTGCGCGGTGCGCTGCGCGACATGGTGGTGGACCTGCGCGTCGGCTCGCCCACGTTCGGCGTCTTCGCCGGCACGCTGCTGGAGGCCGGCACGGGCACGTCCGTCTACATCCCGCCGGGGGTGATGCACGGCTTCCTCGCGCTGACGGACGACACGTGCATCAGCTACGTGCTCTCCACCGCCCACGTTCCCGGCACGCAGATCGACATCAACCCGCTCGACCCGGCGCTCGGCCTCCCGTGGGGTTTCACCAGCCCGCCGCTGATGTCCGACAAGGACACCCACGCGCCGGACGTGGCCACCGCGCTCGCCGCGGGGCTGCTCGCCCGCTGGGACGAGGTCTCGTCAGCGGCGCAGCTCGACGCGGCGGCCCATGCCGAAGTCCGCGGCCTTGTCGTCGGTGACGCGGGCGAACACGCCGGAGGGCACGCCGTCCAGCGCCGCGACACGTGAGGCGACCTCGATCAGGCGAGGCTCCCGGGCGCCCGCGATGAAGAAGATGCAGACGTCGTTCCACGGCTCGGCGTCGTCGAAGACCTCGATCACGCCCTCCTCGTCCAGCTCGTAGAGGAAGTCCTCCACCCGCTCGACCCATGCGGGGGAGCGGTCACCGGGCGCGAGCGGGACGTGGATCTCGACGTGTTGTGCCATGCGGACAGGATGCCAGGTGCCCGCGGACGTCCCGGTCAGGGGCTGAGTCGTCCGTGAGGACCGGCGCCCCGGCCGTCAACCATCGCGCGGATCGGCGGGCGGAAATCGGTTGTGGCGATGTTTATGCTGGTCGAAGACCTCGCGGCTGCTGAACCGTCAGGCACCACAACACGCATGCAAAACCGGATTCGCGTACGCCGAAAGCGTGCGCCGGTGCTGCGTACCCACGTTTCAGCAGTTGAACGAAAGGTTTTCTCGATGTCTGTCTCGCATCGGCCGGACCCTCGCCTGGTCCGGCTCGACGACAACTGGCTCTCGCTGCCCAACCCGGATGACGTGCCCGTCGAGATCTGCGCCGGTCCGGACGTGCCGCTGGAGACCGCGGCCGTCGACGAGCTGCTCACCGTGCTGGAGACCGCCGGCACGCTGCGCACGCTCGCGGCCGCGACGCCCGGCCTGGAGATCACGCCGCGCATCGATCGGGTGGTCTGCACGCCCGACTTCCACAAGGGGGCCGGCATCCCGATCGGCACGGTGATCCGTACGGTCGGTGCGCTGGTCCCGGCCGCGGTCGGCAACGACATCAACTGCGGCATGCGGGTCGAGGTGACCGGGCTGACCGTGGACCGGGTGCGCCCGCACCTGGACTCCCTGGAGCGTCGGCTGCGGCACCTGTTCTTCGAGGGCGGGCGGCGCATCGGGCTGACCTCGGGACAACGCGAAGGGCTGCTGCGGTACGGGCTGCCCGGCCTGCTCGGCGACGGCGTGCCCGCGGAGTCCGAGGGCGCGTGGTCGCAGGTCCGGCCGGACGACGTGCAGGATCTGGACGGGCGGCTGCACGCGACCGGATTCCCGGTGGAGTCCGCGGCCGGGTTCGAGGACTGGATCGCCAGCGGCGGCGGCGTCAGCTACGACAGCATCATCGGCAGCGTCGGCGGCGGCAACCACTTCGCCGAGCTGCAGTACGTCTCCGCCGTGCACGACGGCGCGGCCGCGCACGCCTGGGGTCTCGCGCCGGGGCGGGTCGTGCTGATGGTGCACAGCGGCTCGCTGTCGCTCGGGCACCAGGCCGGCGCGATCGGCCGCGACCAGGCGCGGGCGGCCTGGCCTCGCGGAGTGCCGATGCCGGCGAACGGGATCCTGCCGATGCTGCTCGGGGAGGTGTCCGCGGCGCGGCGGGAGCGCTACCTGACCGCGTTCGCGAACGCGGCCAACTTCGCGATCGGGAACCGGTTCTTCCTGGCGATGATGATGCGGGCCGGGCTCGCGGCCACGGCCGGCGAGGTCGGCGCCCGGTTGATCTACGACGCGCCGCACAACCTGCTGTGGCCGTCGTCGTCCGGCGACGGGACGGTGCTGCACCGCAAGGGCGCGACCCCGGCGGGTGGTCTTGTCGATCACCCGGATCGCGGGCCGGAGCTGTGGGGCGAGCCGGTGATCGTGCCGGGGTCGATGGGCGCGCCCAGCTATCTGCTGCGCGGGCTCGGTGCGGAGCGTGCGCTGGGCAGCGCCTGCCACGGCGCCGGTCGCCGGGTGCCGCGTGGTGCGGCGGCCCGGGGGAGTGACCGGGAACTGGACGCTTTCCTGCGCGACTTCCGCGTGGTGACGCCGCTGGATCACCGCGACCCCGCGGTGTCCGCACGCCGCGACATCATCGACGCGTGGCGCCGCGACCTGAAGCAGGAGGCCCCCTGGGCCTACAAGGACGTGGCACCGGTAGTCGGCAGCCTGCGCGGCGCGCAGGTCGCCGAGCCGGTGGTCGAGCTGCAGCCGCTGCTGACGGTCAAGGGCTGACCAGCGACGCGCGGTGGCGGATCCGTAGCTACGGATCCGCCACCGCCTTCGGTCGCGGCCTGTTCGCCACCGCCCTTGGTAGCGGCCTGTCCGTCACCGCCCTTGGTCGCGGCCTGGTAGCGGGTCCGCGTCCAGCGCGCGGCGCGGTGGTGGCGAGGGAACGGGCGCATCGCGCCCGAAATTTCGATAAATAGTGGCTCTTGTGGCCCCGTTAGAAGCCGCAAGCTCCTGCCGATCGCTATCCTCATCGCCCCGCGGCAGTACGGGCTTTGGCGCTGAGCCGAGAGCCCTGTCGAAAGGATCATTGACCGATGCGAAAGGTAGGTCAACAGCGCTGATGGATCTACCTTCTGTATCGGTCAATGATCCTTTCGGCTTTTGTGGCTGTCCGCGGTGGTGCTGGTGCCGGTCGGGGGCATGAGCCCTGGATGCTTTATGGCGATATTTCGGGTGCGGAGCGCCCGAACAGCGCGTATCCGGCCAGGGCGAGCGCTACGAGCGCCCGGATCAGGGCGCCTTTCCCGGTCCGCAGCGGGAATCTGGCGGTTCGTGGTGACCGGCCACGGATCCGCGGCCGCGGGAGCGCGCGGAACGGGACCATGCTGGAAGCGGGAGATGGATTGTGGCTTTTGGGGGTTTCAGACGGGGGCGGTGGTACGGGCGGCGCGGCGGGTGGCCTGGAGGGTGGGGTCCGGGACTGGGACGGCGGCCAGGAGGCGGGTCGTGTAGGGGTGAGCCGGGCGGTGCAGAACCTGCGGGGTCGGGCCGGATTCGACGGCCTCGCCGCGGTGCAGGACGACGACGCGGCTCGCGACGCGTTCGATGACGGCGAGGTCGTGGCTGATGAACAGCGCGGCGAAGCCCATGTCGCGGTGCAGGCGCAGGATCAGGTCGAGGACGGTGGCCTGGACGGAGACGTCGAGGGCGGAGGTGGGTTCGTCCGCGATGAGCAGGCGGGGGTCGAGGGCGATGGCGCGGGCTACGCTGGCCCGCTGGCGCTGGCCGCCGCTGAGTTCGTGCGGGTAGCGGCGGGCGAAGGCGGCGGGGAGGGCCACGTGGTCGAGGAGTTCGGCGATGCGGGTGGCGGTCTGGCGTTTGCCGAGGTCGGGGCGGTGGACCAGGAACGGTTCGGCCAGTGAGTCGCCGATGGTGAGCTGCGGGTTGAAGCTGGTGGCGGGGTCCTGGAAGACGAAGCCGATCTGGGCGCTGACCGTGAGGGAGCGGCGGTGGCGGTGGCCGTCGATACGTTCGCCGAGGACGGTCAGGGTGCCGCCGGTGACGCGGGTGAGGCCGGCGACGGCACGGCCGATGGTGGTCTTGCCGGAGCCGCTCTCGCCGACCAGTCCTACCACCTCGCCGGCGTCGATGCGCAGGTCGACGTCGTGGACGGCGCGGAAGGACGGGCGGCCGAGGCGGCCGGGGAAGGTCACGTCGAGACGGCGGGCGTCGACGACGGCGTCCGGGGAGGGCTCACGCGCATCGGCTGGCGACATCTCCCGAGCGCCGCCGGCGCCCCCGAGTTGCGGGATCGCGGCCAGCAGTTCCCGCGTGTACGCGTGCTTCGGCGACGCGAACAGGGCCAGGGCCGGGGCCTGCTCGACCAGCACGCCCTGGCGCATGACCGCGACCCGGTCCGCGATGTCCGCGACCACGCCCATGTTGTGGGTGATCATGAGGATCGCGGTGCCGTGGGTGGCGCGCACGGTGCGGAGCAGGTCGAGGATCTCGGCCTGGACGGTCACGTCGAGTGCGCTGGTGGGCTCGTCCGCTACCAGCAGGCCGGGTTCGAGCGCGAGCGCGGCCGCGATCATGATGCGTTGCTTCTGGCCGCCGGAGAACTGGTGCGGATAGTGGTCGACGCGCACGTTCGGCTCGGGGATGCCGACGTCGGCCAGTGCTTCCACGGCCCGTGCGCGGCGGGCCTTGCGACCGGGGACGCCGTGTGCGCGCAGGCCCTCGGCGATCTGCCAGCCGACGGAGTAGACCGGGTTGAGTGCGGTCGACGGTTCCTGGAAGATCATCGCGGCCCGGCTGCCGCGTAGGGCGCGCAGGGTGGACGGGCCGGCGGTGAGCATGTCGTCGCCGCCGAGGTCGACGCGGCCGGTGGCGCGGGCGGTCTCCGGGAGCAGGCCGAGGATGGACCGGGCGGTGATCGTCTTGCCGCTGCCGCTCTCGCCGACCAGCGCGACGACCTCGCCGGGCGCGATGGACAGGTCGACGCCGCGGACCGCGTGGACCTCGCCGTGGTCGGTGTCGAGGCGGACGTGCAGGTCCGAGATGGTCAGCAGCTCACTCATCACGCGTCCCATCCGCAGAGCCACCGGAGACGCCGGGCGCACCGGAAATATCGGATCCGCCCGAAATGCCGGCCGTGCCCGAAGGGTCAGAAACAGCCGCAACGCCGGCAGCATCGGCAGCGCCGCCCGAAGCAGCCGCCGCCCGCCGCCGCAGACGTGGATCCGCCAGGTCGTTGAGGCTCTCGCCCAGCAGCGTGATTCCGAGAACCGTCAGCACGATCGCGGTGCCGGGGAAGATCGACGTCCACCAGATGCCGGCGGTCACGTCCGGCATGGACTTGTTCAGGTCGTAGCCCCACTCCGCCGCCGAGTTCGGCTCGATGCCGAAGCCGAGGAAGCCGAGCGCGGCCAGCGTCAGGATCGCCTCGGACGCGTTGATCGTGATGATCAGCGGGAGCGTGCGGGTCGAGTTGCGGAGCACGTGCCGGGTGAGGATCCGGACCGTGCCGGTGCCGATCACCCGCGCCGCCTCGACGAACGGCTCCGCCTTGATCCGCACCACCTCCGCGCGCACCACCCGCAGATATTGCGGGATGAAGACCACGCTGACCGCGATCGCGGCGGACGTCAGCCCGGCGAACAGCCCGGACCGCCCCTGGCTGATCACGATGGAGACGACGATCGCGAGCAGCAGCGACGGGAACGCGTACATGGCGTCCGCGAGCCCGGTCAGCAGTTGGTCGAGCCGGCCGCCGAAGTAGCCGGAGATCAGCCCGAGCAGTACGCCGAGCACGATCGACACGACCACGGCCATGACGATGATCTCCAGCGCGGTCCTGGTGCCCCAGATCGTGCGGGAGAGCACGTCGTAGCCGGTCACCGTGGTGCCGAGCGGATGCTCCGCGCTCGGTGGCCGCTGCGAGCCGAACAGGCCGTCCGCGTCGCCGAGCTGGTTGAAGTCGTAGGGGGCGAGCAGCGGCGCGAGCAGCGACACCAGCACGAAGAGCGCGGTCAGCGCGGTGCCGGTGAGCAGCATGAACCGTTGCACGCCGCGGCCGTAGCGGAAGATCGCGAACATCTAGTACCTGACCCGGGGATCGATGAACGCGGCCACCACGTCGACGATGAAGTTCGTGACGGCGACGACCACGGCGAACACCATGACCAGCGCCTGGACGGCCACGAAGTCGCGCACGGTCAGGTAGTGGGCGAGCTGGTAGCCGAGGCCGCGCCACTCGAACGTGGTCTCGGTCAGCACCGCGCCGCCGAGCAGGCCGGCGACCTGCAGCCCGAGCACCGTGATGATCGGGATGAGCGCGGGGCGGGTGGCGTGCCGGTTGGCCAGCCGGGTCTCGCCGACGCCGCGGGACCGGGCCGCGTCGACGTAGCCGGCGGAGAGCGTGCCGATCAGGTTGGTCCGGACCAGGCGCAGGACCACGCCGCCGACGAGCAGGCCGAGCGCGACGCTGGGCAGCACGGCGTGGCTGAGCACGTCGAGGACCGCGCCGCCGTCGCCGCTGCGCAGCGCGTCGATCAGGTAGATGCCGGTGACGCTGGTCCGGTTCTGCAGGAACAGCTGGGTGGACGTGCCGGCGCGGCCCGCGACGGGCAGCCAGCCGAGCCACACCGCGAAGATCAACTTCAGGATCAAACCCACGAAGAAGACCGGCATCGCGTACGCCAGGATGCCGCCGAACCTCAGTAGTGCGTCCGGGATCCGATCGCGGTGCCGGGCCGCGAGACGCCCCAGCGGAATGCCGACCAGCAGCGCCACCAGCAGTGCGTACGCGGTGAGCTCGATCGTCGCCGCCCCGTACGTGCCGAGCAGCTCCGTGATCGAGCGGTTGTCCGTCGCGGTCCGCCCGAGGTCGCCGGTGACGGTGTCGCGCAGGAAGTCGCCGTACTGCACGAGCAGCGGCCGGTCGTACCCCGCCTGATGCAGTCGCTCCTGGAGCTGCTGCGGCGTCAACCGGTCGGCGAGCGCGCTGCTGATCGGGTCACCGGTCAGTCGCATCAGGAAGAACACGACCGTGACCAGGAAGAACACGGTCGGGAAGATCAGCAGGAAGCGGACCAGGAGGTATCGGCCGAGCCCGCCGCCACCCGTCTTGGGGGTGGCGGCGGGGTCCTGCTCCGGCCCGAGTTCGACGAGCGCGGTCATCAGCTCTTGGTCAGCTCGTACCAGCGGAACTCGTAGGAGCTGTCCAGCTCCTCCGGCACGCCGCTGACGCTGGTCCGGGTGACGATCGCGAGCGAGCCCTGCAGCAGCGGCAGGATCGGCACCTGCTTGGCGACCTCGTCCTGGATCTGGGTGAGCAGCTGGAGGCGGGCGGCCGCGTCCGGCTCGGTCTGCTCCTTCGCGATCAGGCCGATGACCGTGGGGTCCTCGTACCCGTTGGCGATGAAGTTGTCCTTGTTGAAGAACGAGCCGACGTAGTTGTCCGCGTCCAGGTAGTCGGCGTACCAGCCGAGCTGGTAGGCCGGGTACTGGTCGGCGACGCGCTCCTTGCCGTAGGACGCCCACTCCGAGGACTGCAGGTCGACCTTGAACAGGCCACCGGCCTCGAGCTGCGTCTTGACCAGCGCGTACTCGTCCTCGGAGGAGGAGCCGTAGTGGTCGGAGTTGTACTGCAGGTGCAGCGCGACCGGGGTGGTGACGCCGGCGGCCTTGAGGAACTCGGTCGCGGCCGCCGCGTCCGGCCCGCCCTGCCTGTTGCCGTAGAGCGGCTTCAGCGACTCGGCCGCGCCGGTGATGCCCTCCGGCACGTACGAGTAGAGGGGCTTGAACGTGTCCTTGTAAACCTGCGAAGCGAGCTGTGCCCGGTCGATCAGGCTGGCCGCCGCCTTCCGGACCGCGAGCGCCTTGGCCGCGTCCGCGTCCGGCGTCTTGGAGCCGAACGGCTGCGTCCTCAGGTTGAACACGATGTAGCGGATGCCGTTGCCGGACCCGGTGTGCACCTTGACGTCGCTCTTGGTGCCGAGATCCTGCAGGTCCGGGATGGTGAGCGTGCGGTAGACCGCGTCGATGTTGCCCTGCTGCACGTCGAGCTTGAGGTTGCTGGCGTCCGTGTAGTACTTCAGCGTGATCTGCTTCGACTTCGGCACGTAGAGGCCCTGGTAGCCCGGGTTCGCGCTGAACGAGGCCAGCGAGTTCTTCGCGTAGCTGTCCACGGCGAACGGGCCGCTCCACGGCTTGGCCGCGACGATCGCGTCGTCGTCGAGGATCTTGTCGGCCGGGAACACCTCCTCGTCCGCGATGTAGCCGGCCGCGGTGGTCAGCACCTGCGGGAACAGCACGTCGTTGGCGGACTTGAGCGTGAACTTCACGGTCACGTCGTCGACGACCGCGGTCGAGGTCAGGTTGTAGAGCATCGAGGACGGCCCGTTCTCGTCCGCGATGCCGAGCTGCCGGTCGAAGCTGAACTTCACGTCCGACGCGGTCAGCTTGTGCCCGTTGACGAACGTCAGGCCGGGCTTGAGCGTCGCCGTGTACTCCGTCGGGCCGCTCAGCGCGACGGTCGCCAGGTTCGGCTTGACCTCGGTGGAGCCGTAGGTGGTGGCGACC
Source organism: Catenuloplanes japonicus (assembly GCF_000717135.1). Classification (GTDB taxonomy): domain Bacteria; phylum Actinomycetota; class Actinomycetes; order Mycobacteriales; family Micromonosporaceae; genus Catenuloplanes; species Catenuloplanes japonicus. The sequence goes on along the minus strand of NZ_JNXY01000028.1, from coordinate 7,681 downwards.
AGCGTGGAGTAGACCTCCCGCTCGATCGTGTTCGAGCCCGCGTCCCAGGCACCGGCCGGGTCGAGGCTGGCGACCTGGTCGGTGGTGCCGATCGTGATGGCGGCGCTCGCGTCGCCGTCGCCGCCCTCGGTGGTGGAGCTGGTGCACGCGGTCGTGAGCACGCCGGCGGCGAGGATGGCCGCGGCCGGGCGCCAATATCTGATCCGGAAGAGCGGAGGCATGGTTGCACCCTTCTTCGCCGAGAAGTCAGAGAATCTTGGTGGTGGACGCTATCACCGACTGTCGATCTCTACAGTGGATCGCGTCTTTCCAATCCTGTTACAAACTTTGATCTCTGTCGACATCGGCGTCCGGGCATCCCGGCCGTGGTATGGAATCGGGATGCCCGGCGGTGGGGTCAGCCGACGGTCAGCACCTCGTAGGAGAACTCGGTGCCCGGGATCGGCTCGTACGCGCCGGTGATCAGCGGGAGCGCGGCGTCGTCCGGCACCCGGATCATGGCGCCGGTGTCCCAGGACTGGAAGCCGAGGAACCCGTTGCCGTAGTTGTAGTAGAAGAACTGCTGCGGGTCGCCGATCGTGGTGGCGTCGGGCAGCAACTGCCGGTCACGGCCGAGCGCGGTGACGTACTGGCGGTTCAGGTGCGAGCGGAACACGATCAGGTCGCCGCCCATGTCCAGCATGTCGAACTTCTCCGCGTTCGTCGCCGTCGCCGCCGTGTTGCTCGCGACCAGCGGGCCCGCGTTCGGCGTGGTGACCCGCTTGTTGTTCGCGTGCGCGCGGAGCACCACGACCGCGGAGGGCGAGGCCCAGATGAACTTCTCCGGGCCGCCGATCGCGGTCGCGGTGGCGGTCAGCGGGCCGTTGCCGCCGTCCGGGGCCGTGACGTACTTCCCGGTCAGCTTCGACCGCAGGCTGACCGTGCCGTCGCCGTTCATGGCCGGAGCGAACCGCTCGGCGTCGGTGATCGTGGCGCCGCTCGCCAGCAGCGGCCCGGTGGCCGTCGCGCTGAGGTACCTGCCGTTGACCCAGGACCCGAACGCGTAGTAGCCGTCACCGGCCGCGGACAGCGTGAACTTCTCCTGGTCACCCATGGTGGCGGGCGCGGAGACCGGCTGCACCGGTGTGGTGCCGGCCGCGCCGACCGAGATGTTCTTCCCGTTGGTCAGCGACCGGAGGCCGGCCACCTGCGGGACCGCGTGCGTGCCGATGCGCAGCATCACGTCCGTGGTACCGGGGTAGGCCGCCACGTTGCGCACCACCCGCCGGGTGCCGCCGAAGACCAGGGAGTTGCGCACCTGGGCCGGTGTCAGCGCCGGGTCGGCCGAGAGCGCCAGCGCGGCCGCGCCCGCGACGTGGGGGCTCGCCATCGAGGTGCCGCTCATGTTCCCGATCGCGGTGTCGCTGCTCCGGATCGACGACGGAATGCTGTGGCCGGGCGCGAAGATGTCCACGCAGCCTCCCCAGTTGGAGAAGGACGCGCGGAAGTCGACCTCGTCCGTGGCGCCCACGGTGATCGCGTTCGGGGCGTGCGCCGGCGACTTCTCGCAGGCGTCGAGGTGGTTGTTGCCGGCCGACACCGCGTAGGTCAGGCCGGAGGCGATCGACCGCTCCACCGCGGCGTCGATCGCGGCGCTGACGTCGCCGCCGAGGCTCATGTTCACCACGGCCGGCTTGACCGCGTTCGCCGTGACCCAGTCGATGCCCGCGATGACGGTCGCGTTGTCGGACAGGTTCGCGCAGTCGAGCACGCGCACGGAGACCAGCCTGACCTCCTTCGCGACGCCGTAGTTCGTGCCGCCGATGATGCCGGCCACATGGGTGCCGTGCCCGGCGCAGTCGTCCGCGACCCGGTCGTTGTCGACGAAGTCGTATCCGTGGCTCGCCCGGCCGCCGAACTCCGCGTGCGAGATCCGGACGCCGCTGTCGATCACGTAGGCGCGGACGTTGCTCGCCGTGTTCGGATACGTGAAGCGCTTGTTCATCGGCGCGAAGATCTGATCAACCCGATCAAGACCCCACGAGGGTACGTTGAGCTGCGTCGCATCCGCGTCCGCGGAGACCCGGCGGTTCTGCTCGACGGAGGCCACCTCGGGGCTGCCGGCCAGCTTCCCGGCCTGCGCCGCGCTCATCGTGACGGCGAACCCACGGACGGCGCTCCGGTACGTGTGCGTGACCGTGCCGCCATAGGTGACGGCCAGCGTCTTCACGCGTGCGTCGACAGGGGTCGCTGAGTCCTTCAGCACGACGATGTAACTGTCCTTGATCGCGCTGTAGTCGCTGGTGAACCGGGTGGCCGGAGCCTCCCGGTCGTCCTGCGGGCCCGCGGAGGCGGACCCCGGCGCGGCGACGATGACGGTGGCCGCCACCGCGATCCCGGCCAGCACCGAACGACCGGCTCGGTGGAGTTCGAACACGCTGACTCCCGTGTGTGGTGAAGCCCGCCGCGGGGCGCGGCGTACGCGTGCCATCCTCGCGTACCACCACAGTGGATGATCATCAGTCCCGGCCGTTGGCACGTAATGGGGAGATGCCCAGATCGGTGCAGATCCGTCGGGCGCGCTCTCCGTGATCATGAGCGGCAGGGCGATCTCCGGCCGCCGCGTGCGCGGCCGCCAGCCCGTCGTGCGCGCGGGCCTGCTCATAGCGGTTGCCGGACTCGACCGCCAGCGCCAGCGCGGCCGTGTGGTGGTCGCGGGCCTCCGGCCACGCACCGGTCGCCAGCAGCGTGCGGCCGAGGCCGTTGCGCGCGGCCGCCTCGCCGAGACGCGTGCCGGCCCGCCGGTGCAGGGCCAGCGCCTGCCGGTGGTGATCCGCCGCCCGGTCCAGCTCCCCGCGGCGCTGGAACACCTCGCCGAGATGGTGCAGCGTGGTGGCCTCGCCGCCCTGGTAGCCGTGCCGCCGGTACAGCGCGAGCGCGCCCGTGAAGTGCGCGGCCGCGAGGTCCAGGTCACCCCGGCCGGCCGCGACCCGGCCGAGCGTGGACAGCGCGTCCGCCTCACCGTCGCCCTTGCCGGCCGCCCGGAACAGCTCCAGCGCGAGGCCGGCGTGCTCGGCCGCCTCCGCGTGCCGGCCCAGCGTCGCCTCGACCGAGCCGATGCCGTTGCGGGCGTGCGCCTCACCGATGCTGTTGCCGGCCCGGCGGTAGAGCGGCAGCGCCTCCCGGTGGTGCGCGACCGCCTCGGTGAACTCGCTGACCTCCCGGTGCACGGCGCCGAGGTTCGACAGCGCGTCCGCCTCACCGGCCAGGTCACCGAGCGCGCGGAACAGCGCCACCGCCTCGCGGTAGTGCAGCGTGGCGGTGCGGTGCTGGGCCTGCCACCAGTACACGGCCGCCAGGTTGTTCAGCGCGCGGGCCTCGCCGAGCCGGTCGCCGCAGGCCCGCGCCGCCCGGTGCGCCGCGGTGTGCACGGCGAGCGCCTCGGTGTGGTGGCCGCCGATGTCCAGGTCGCGGAACAGCGTGGTGGCGAGCCGGACCGCGTGCGCGGGCCGGTCGTGCGCGGCCGCGAACGCGCACACCGCGACGAGCACCTGCCGTTCGGCGTCCAGCCAGGCACGGGCGTCGCCGGTGCGCGCGAACGGCACGCCCGGCGGCTCCACCCGGGGACGCTTGTGCTTCTCGGCCGGGTGCAGCGCGTCCATCGCGGCCGCGGCCGTGGACAGATAGTGGTCGAGCAGCCGGGTCACGGCCGCGGTGTCCTCAGTGGCGGAGAGCTCCATCGCGTACGCCCGCAGCAGGTCATGGAACGCGAACCGGCGCACCCCCGCGTGGTGGATCAGGTGCGCGCGGGCCAGCACGGCACACCACCGCGCGGCCTCGTCCACGCCGGAACCGGCCAGCGCCGCGAGCGCGGACGCGTCGAAGTCCGGGCCCGGATGCAGCCCCAGCAGCCGGAACGCGCGCGCGGCCGCGGCCGGCAACCGCTGGTACGACCAGGAGAACACCGTGCGCACCGCGGTCCGGGCCTCGCCGGTCGCGTCCAGCAGGTCGAGCCGCCGGCGCCGGTCGTCGAGGTCGCGGGTCAGGTCCGCGAGACCGACGCCGGGCTGGGCCGCGGCCAGCTCGGCGGCGACGCGCAACGCCAGCGGCAGCAGCGCGCACTGGGCCGCCAGCGTGACGGCCGCGACCGGGTCTGCGTCGACGCGCGCGCCGATCAGCCGGCGCAGCAGCGTGACGGCCTCGGCCGCGGGCAGCGGGCTCAGCTCCAGGCGGCGCGCGCCGTCCAGCGCGACCAGCCCGGTCAGCGCGTCGCGGCTGGTGACCACCGCGACGCAGCCCGGGGCGCCGGGCAGCAGCGGGCGGACCTGGTCGACGCCGCCGGCGTTGTCCAGCACCAGCAGCACGCGCCGATGGGCCAGCGCGGTGCGGAACCGGGCCGCCCGCTCGTCCAGGCCGGGCGGGATGTCCTGCGCGGACACGCCGAGCGCGCGCAGGAAGCCGGCGAGCACGTCCGTGGCCGGGACCGGGCGCTCCGGGTCGTACCCCCGCAGGTTGATGTAGAGCTGCCCGTCGGGGAACCGGCCGGCGACCCGGTGTGCCCACTGCACGGCCAGCGCGGTCTTGCCGACCCCGGCCGTGCCGGACACCACGATCACGCCGTCCGTGCCGAACGACGCAAGCTCGGTCTCGCGGCCGGTGAAACCGGCGACCGCCAGCGGGAGCTGCGCCGGGACGGCCGCGCGGACCTCGACCGCGGCCTCACCGGTCAGCAGCCGCTGGTGCAGCGCGCGCAACGCCGGGCCGGGGTCGACGCCGAGCTCGTCGGCGAGCCGGACCCGCACGCGCCGGTAGCAGTCCAGCGCGTCGGCCTGCCGGCCGCACCGGTAGAGCGCGAGCATCAGCTGACCGGCCAGTCGTTCGTCGAGCGGCGCGGCCGCGGCGCGCACGGTCAGGCCGGGCAGGATCTCGTGATGCCGGCCGCGCCGCAGCTCCACGTCGGCGCGGTCCAGCTCGGCCGCGGTCCGGCGGCTCTGCACGGTGTCGCGCACAATGTTGAGCCACGGCGTGTCCAGCGCGCCGAACGCCTCGCCGCGCCACAGCCCGAGGGCGCGGGCGAACAGCGCGACCGCCTCCTCGTCCGCGGCCGCGCGGGCCCGCGCGGTCAGGTCGTCGAACAGGTGCAGGTCGACCGCGGACGAGGCCACGGTGAGCTGGTAGCCGGTCGGGCGGCGGGTCAGCGACACGTCCGCGCTCGGGGCCAGCACCTGCCGGATCCGGGACACGTAGTTGTAGAGCGCGCCCCGGGCCCGCTGCGGCGGCCGGTCGGCCCAGACGCGGTCGACGAGCTGATCGGCGGAGACCACGCGGTTCGCGTCGATCAGGAGGGCCAGCAGCACGCACCGCTGCCGCGCGTGCCCGATGTCGACCGTGGACGCGCCGACGCGCACCTCGAGGTCGCCGAGCACCCGGAAATCGACATCCACGAGGGAGATCCTCCCGGTGCCGGGTGCGGTCCGGGCTGCCAGTTACAGAATTTTGACAGTTTTGAATGGGACCGCCCGAGCAGAGTTCGCGGCGGCGGGCACCGGCCCGCCGGACACCGGCTACAGGGGGACCTTATGTTCAGGAAGCTGCTGGGTGGCCTGGCCGCGATGGTGATGACCGCAGGCGTGCTGACCGTGACAGCCGCGCCGGCCTCGGCCGCGGTGATGAGCTGCAACTACGAATCCGGGTACAACGCGTGCCTGACACTCGAGTACGCCGGGAACGCCCGATGGGACGTCACGGTCGGCTACGACCGCCATCTGCCCGCGGACCACGCCGCGTACATCGTCAATACCTGCGGCCTCCAGATCTTCGCGGTGGCCTGGGGCGACGACGGCGGTCACCCGGACGACGACGACCTGGGCTACATCCCGCTCAAGCCCGGCTCGCCGATCGTCACGTCGTTCGGCTTCTCCGCCGAGTTCTTCCGCGCCGCGATGAACCTGAACGAGGACAACGGCACCGACGAGATCTACGCCGAGGTCACCTACTACGACTGCATCCAGCTCGAGTGGGTGACGCACGAGACCGGCGTGATCACGATCTGAGATGGGGGGTGCGCCCCCGCGCGGCCGCTCCGCGCGGGGGTCTTCACACCTCGATGTGCGACCCCATGATCACGGTACGGTCGCGGGGGAGCCGGAAGTACTCGGCCGCGTCCGCCGTGATGTGTGACGTGGCCACGAACAGGCGTTTGCGCCACAGCGCCATCGTCGGCGCGTCGCCGGCCCGCAGCTCGATCTTGGAGAGGAAGTACGACGCCTCGTCGATGTCCAGCCGGCCCTCGGTGGTCCCCGGGTCGAGTATCCGCAGCGCACCCGGCACGTCCGGCCGCTCCATGTAGCCGAAGCGGGCGACCACGTGGAAGATCCCGTCGTGGGCGTAGCCGAGGTCGTCCACGGTGATCCGCTCGTCCGCGGGCACGCGGGGCACCGGCTCGGTCTCTATCGACATGATGATCACGTGCTCGTGCCGGACGTGGTTGTGCTCCACGTTCGCGCGCAGGGCCAGCGGCGCGGTCCGGTTCCCCCGGTTGAGGAACACGGCCGTGCCCGGCACGCGCGGCATCCCCGCGGTATTGGTGCGGATCTCCTCGATGAACTCGCGCAGCGGCCCCTCGATCCGCTCTCGCTCCGCGGTCACCACCTGCCGGCCGCGCTGCCAGGTGGTCATCAGCGTGAACGCGACCAGGCCGATCGCCAGCGGCAGCCAGGCGCCGTGCACCAGCTTGGTCAGGTTCGCGGCCACGAACAGCAGGTCCACGCCGAGCAGCACGAACGCGAGCGCGCCCAGCAGCCACCACGACGTCCCCCACCGGCGGTGCGCCACGTACAGGAACAGCAGCGTGGCGATCGTGATCGTGCCGGTCACGGCCATCCCGAACGCGAACGCCAGCGCGGTCGAGCTCCGGAACGCGAAGACCAGGATCAGGACCGAGAACATCAGGAGCCAGTTGATCCACGGTACGTAGATCTGGCCGATCGACGACTCCGACGTGTGTGCGATGCGTAGTCGTGGCAGGTAGCCGAGCTTTCCGGCCTGCGACGCCACCGAGTACGCCCCGGTGATCACCGCCTGGGCCGCGATCACGGTCGCGGCGGTGGCCAGCAGGACCAGCGTCAGGCGGGCCCAGCCGGGCGCCAGGAGGAAGAACGGGCTGCTGATGTTCGCCGGATCGTCCAGGATCAGTGCGCCCTGACCGAGATAGCTGAGCGTGCTCGCGGGCAGGACCAGGAGCAGCCAGCCGCGGCTGATCGCGCGGCGCCCGAAGTGGCCCATGTCCGCGTAGATCGCCTCCGCGCCGGTCACCGCGAGCACGACGGCGGCCAGCGCGAAGAACGCGATGTGGAAATGCCCGGCCAGGAAGCCGAGCGCGTACGTCGGCGACAGCGCCTTGAGGATCTCCGGGTTGCCGGCGACACCGGTCACGCCGAGCCCGCCGATCACCGTGAACCAGGCGATCATCACGGGGCCGAACACCCGGCCCACAGCCGCGGTGCCGCGCTTCTGCACGGCGAACAGCACGACGATGATGACCGCGGTGATCGGCACGATCAGTGGCTCCAGTGACGGCTGGACGACCTTGAGTCCTTCCACGGCGGAGAGCACGGAGATGGCCGGGGTGATCATGCTGTCGCCGAAGAACAGCGACGCGCCGAAGATGCCGAGCGCGGCCAGGATCAGCGCGGTCTTGCGT
>NZ_JNXY01000027.1 GCF_000717135.1 Catenuloplanes japonicus | reverse complement strand
GGAGTCGCCGTGGGGGCGGGAGGGTCAAGGCGGGGGAGCCGCCGCGGGGGTGGGAGGGCCAAAGCTAGGGAGCCATTGCGGGAGCGGAAGGTCAAGGCCGGGGAGCTGCCGTGGAAGCGGGAGGGGCAAGGCGGAGGAGCCGTCGCGGGAGCGGCCAGGTCAGGCCGGGAGTCGCCGTGGTGAGGAAGGGCTAGTAGCCGTCGGCGACGATGTTGATCAAGGGTTGGCCGGAGGCGAGACGGCGGAGCTGGGCGCCGACCAGGGCGTACGCGCGTCGGTGGTGGCCGTGGACGGAGCCGGCGACGTGCGGGGTGAGGAGGACGTTGGGGAGGGACCAGAGGGCGTGGCCGGCGGGGAGCGGCTCGGGGTCGGTGACGTCGAGCGCGGCGGACAGCCGGCCGGAGGAGACCTCGGCCAGCAGCGCGGCGGTGTCGACCACGCGGCCGCGGGCGGCGTTGACCAGCAGCGCGCCGTCGGGCATGGCGGCCAGGAACGCGGCGTCGACGAGGTGATGGGTGGCGTCGGTCTGCGGGACGATCAGGACCACGATGTCGGCGTGCGGGAGCAGCGACGGCAGCTCGGACACCGCGTGGACGGACTCGTCCGGCCGGGCGCGCCGGGCCACCAGCGTGACCGTGACCTCGAACGGGAGCAGGCGGGCGGCGAGCGCGGCGCCGATCGAGCCGGCGCCGACGATGAGCACGCGCTTGCCGGCCAGTTCGTCCGTGGGCGTGTGCGCGGCGTAGGACCACTCGTCGCGGGCCTGCGCACGCGCGAACGCGGGGAATTCGCGCAGGTGGCCGAGGATCGCGGCCATCGCCCACTCGGCGGTGGACGAGTCGTGCACGCCGCGGGCGTCGCAGAGCGTCACACCGTCCGCGAGCTGTCCGGCCCAGACCTCGGCGCCGGCGGAGAGCAGCTGCACGACCTCCAGCTTCGGGAAACGGCCCGCGACCGTGGCCGCGCCGAAACCGGCGAGGAACGGTGGCACCCAGAAGCGGACGTCGTCCGGCGCGGACGGCATCGGGGCGTCGGCGGCGGGGAACACCTCCACCGTGGTGTCCGGCGGCAGCGCGCCCATCAATGAGACCCCGTGCGCATGCGGAACCCATACCTTCACAGGGAAGACCATATCCAGCGTGCCGGGAACCTTCAGGGAGCGTGGTTACTCTGGATCGCGTGATCCGTGCCCGCCGCCGTCCGACCGCCCGTGCGCTGCTCGCCGGAGCGGTGGTGTTTCCGCTGCTCGCGGCCTGTTCGTTCGGGCCGCCGAGCGAGGAGCAGGCGGGCTCGCCACCGCGTTTCCCGACGCCCAGCGCGACGAGCGGCGGCAATAACGGCAACGGCAGCGGCAGCGGGAACGGCAGTGGCCAGGCCGTGACCGTGCTGACCTCCGGGCTCGACGTGCCGTGGGGCATCGCGTTCCTGCCGGACGGCGGCGCGCTGGTGACCGAGCGTGACACCGGCCTGCTGCTGAAGGTCGGCCCGGAGTCGGACCGGACCGGCATGCGCGTGCGCACGCTCGCGGACCTCAGCGACGCGATCGAGCCGGGTGGCGAGGGCGGGCTGCTGGGCATCGCGGTGTCACCCGAGTTCGCGCAGAACCGGGCCGTGTTCGTCTACTACACGACGCGGGAGGACAACCGGATCGGCACGTTCGCGCTGGCGGAGTCGGCGCCGCCGCAGAGTCCGGCCGAGCCGCCCGTGGTGTCGCCGCAGCCGATCGTCACCGGGATTCCGCGGGCCGGCATCCACAACGGCGGGCGGCTCGCGTTCGGGCCGGACGGGTTCCTCTACGCCACCACCGGCGACGGCGCGACCGGCGACGTCGCGCAGGACCCGAAGAACCTCGGCGGCAAGATCCTGCGGATGACGGCGGACGGCACACCGGCCGAGGGCAACCCGGACCCGGCGACCCTGGTCTGGTCGCTCGGCCATCGCAACGTGCAGGGCCTGGCCTGGGACCCGTCGAAGCGGATGTACGCGACCGAGTTCGGCCAGGACACGTTCGACGAGATCAACGTGATCGAGCCGGGGAAGAACTACGGCTGGCCGGCCGCGGAGGGCCTCCCGGCGACGCCGGACCCGAAGTACAAGGATCCGTTGGTCACCTGGCCCACCGCGGAGTCGTCCTGCTCCGGCCTGGCGGTGTCCGGCCGGACGCTGGTCGCGGCCTGTCTGCGCGGCCAGCGGCTCTGGCTGGTGGAGACGACGGACCAGGGCACCGTGTTCGGGCGGCCGTCCGAGTCGCTGAAGAGTGACTTCGGCCGGCTCCGCACCGTGGTCGCGGCGCCGGACGGCTCGCTCTGGGTCAGCACCTCGAACACGGACGGCCGCGGCAAACCGGGCCCGGACGACGACCGTATCCTCCGGCTCGTCCTGTCCGGCGGGGGCGCCGGCAAGAGCTGAGCCGGAAAGAGCTGACGTAAAGAGATCCACATCCAGGTTTCACCCCGGACGATCCCGGGCAGGCGAGAATTTGCACATGGACGGTCAGGAAAAGCAGCCCGGGACCGCCGCCGGAGGCACCACGCCGGCGGCGCGTTCACGTGTGCGGTCCGCCGGCGCGCTGGTGCGCCGCCCGTTCACGAAGTCCCGCGCCCGCCGCGCCGGAGGCCTGGTCGCGGTGCTCGCGGTGGCGATCGCCGGCGTCGCGCTCGGCCTGCTGGTGGCCGGCAGGGTGGACGCGGACATCGGCCCGTTCCGCGCGGAGCTGTCGGTCGGCCCGTCGCTGACCGGTGAGACCAAGGTCGACATCCCGCCGCTCGGCTCGCTCGTGCTCGACTCGCACGACGGCCCGGCCCGGCTCACGGTCGAGCTCGGCGAGTTGGACCAGCGGCGTACCGAGGCGTTGATCGACGACCCGACCGGCATCACCCGGGCCACGCAGTCCGTGGTCGGCGACATCCAGCGCGGTCTGATGCGGCTCGGCTTCCGGGCCGCCGCGGTCTCCATGCTGTCCGCCATGGTCCTGGCCTGGCTGATCTACCGCCGGGCGGGCCGGGTCGCCGCGGCCGGGCTCACCGCGCTGGTCATCGTGCTCGGGTCGCTGGGCATCGGCGCGCTCACCATCCGGCCGCAGTCGATCGAGGAGCCGCGGTACGAGGGGCTGCTCGTCAACGCGCCCGCGCTGGTCGGCGACGTGCAGAAGATCGCCAGCGACTACAACAAGTACGCGGAGCAGCTGCAACGCCTGGTCGGCAACGTCAGCCGGATCTACGCGACCGTGTCGACGCTCCCCACGTACGAGCCGCAGGAGGGCACCACCCGCATCCTGCACGTCTCGGACCTGCACCTGAACCCGGCGTCCTGGTCCGTGATCCGCACGATCGTGGAGCAGTACCGTATCGACGCGGTCATCGACACCGGCGACATCACGGACTGGGGCAGCGAGCCGGAGGCGTCCTACGTGGCGTCGATCGGCCTGCTCGACGTCCCGTACGTCTACATTCGCGGCAACCACGACTCGACGCCGACCCAGCAGGCGGTCGCGAGCCAGTCCAACGCGGTCGTGCTCGACAACCAGATCGCCGAGGTCGCGGGCCTGACCATCGCCGGCATCGGCGACCCCCGGTTCACGCCGGACAAGGAGACGGCCGGTAAGGACACCACGGAGGAGGAGCAGGCCCGGCTGGCCGCGACCGGCGCGCGTCTGGACACCACGATCACCGCCGGCGGTAAGCCGGTGCAGATCGCGCTGGTCCACGACCCGAAGATGGCCGGTCCGCTGGCCGGGGACGTGCCGCTGGTGCTGGCCGGGCACACGCACAACCGCGAGGTGCGCGACCTGAAGGAGGGCGACCCGTCCACGCTGCTGATGACGCAGGGGTCGAGCGGCGGCGCCGGGCTGCGCGGGCTGGAGTCGGACGAGCCGGTCCCGCTGGCGCTCTCCGTGCTCTACTTCGACGAGACCAAGAGCCTGCAGGCGTACGACGACATCCGCGTCGGCGGCACCGGCCAGTCCCAGGTCACGCTGGAGCGCAGGCTGGTCGGCGACACGGTCGCCCCACTGCTCACCCCGCCCCCGGCGTCGAACGCACCGAGCGACGGACCGAGCAGCGGGCCGAGCAACGCACCGAGCGGGGGAATCAGCCCGACGCCTAGCGGCTGACCTGATCCGCCGGGGGAGCGGTGACGGTCACCGGCACCCCCGGCGAGTGCGGCGCCATGGTGAGCGTGATGCCCTGCGACGCCCCGGTGCCGGTCAGCTCGACCGCGGTCAGCGTCCGGTCGCCCGCCAGCGTGACCGCGATCGTGTACTCCGGCGTCTCCACGCCGGTCGCGGTGGCGAGCGAGCGCAGCGCCGCGGTCAGCCGCTCACCGGCCGCCAGACTGCCGCCGGACAGCGTGTAGCGGGTCGCGCCCGCCTGCAGCTTCTCTTCGCTGACCTGCGCGGACGTGAAGTCGAGGTACTCGACCGGGTCGGTGATCGGCAGCGGGATCGGCAGGTCGTTGCCTGCCGCGCTCCGATATTCCGGCGCCGGCCAGCAGAACGTGCCGCGGTCCGGGCCGGTGACCGCGATCCACGGCCGGTCGCCGAACGTGCGGCCGTCCGAGTCGAGGTAGCGGACGTCGCCGGTCTCCACCACCGAGAGCGTGTCGACGACGCCGAGATCGCCGCCGCCGGTGGCCTGCCCGTTGATCTGGGACCGGATGTCCCAGGATGCTCCCTCGCCGCCGGTGCTGCGCAGGTCGCCGGTCCAGGTCAAGGTCTTCACGGGTACGGGTGTGGGCTCGCTCGCCCGCAGCAGCGACGTGCTGCGCCGGAAGAGAAAACTGACCTGGTACGACTGCTCCCGCAACGTCACGCCCGCGGCCTCGATGTCGTCGAGCGACGGCCGCTCTGCCATCACGCCGCCGTCGTTCCCGCCCTCGACCCGGCCACCCGTGGGCGCGGCCGCGGTCGGCTCCGGTGCGTCGGTGCCGCTGATGAGCACCGCGGCCGCGCACAGGCCGAGCAGGATCACCGCGACCAGCGCGACCAGCACCAGGAACGCCCGCGGCAGCCCGTCGGAGCCGTGCGAGTGACCGTGGCCGTGCCCGAGGTGCGGCCCGGCTCCGGAGATCGGTGGCGGCCCGGCGATCGGCGACCCCGTGGGCGGCGGCGGGGGCACGGACGCGGGGGGAGTGCCCCCGAACCGGGGCGCGATGCGTGGCGGGAACGGCCCGCGCCGCCGCGGCCGGTTCTCCTTCGTGGGCTCGTCGTGCTCCGGCCAGTCGCCGGAGGTGCCGGAGGCGCCAGAAGCCGCGGACCCACCGGAACCCGGCGAATCCGCGGGAGGACGGTCGGGGGACGGCGAGGGCTGGGCGCCCTCGGGCATGCCGGGCCCGTCCCAGTTGTGCGAACCCATCGGGTCATCCTAGGGACGGCGATCCAGCGGGGGAACGGGCTGCGCCGGTCCGCGGCGGCGCGGTGCTTCCGCGCGGCGTCAGATGTGCGGTCTCGTCCTGCAGCGCCGCGATGCGCCCGCCCGCCACCGCCTCCAGCAGCAGCCGGGCCGCGTGCGCGCCGTACCCCGGAATGTCCCTGCTCAGCGCCGTGAGCGGCGGGTGGACGAGCCGGCATAGCGGCGAGTCGTCCCACGCGACGACGGAGAGATCGCCGGGCACGGACAGCCCCATCTCCTGCGCCACGGAGAGCCCGGCAATCGCCATCACGTCATTGTCGTAAATCATCGCCGTGGGCCGCCGTGCGGAGCTGAGCAGCCGCCGGGTCGCCCGCGCACCGTCCTCGCCGGTGTAGTCGGACGGCACGGTCACGGTGTGGTCCAGGCCGAGGCGCGCGCAGACCGCCAGGAACGCGTCGGTACGCACCCGCGTGTGCAACAGCTCCGGCAGTCCGCCGACCCTGGCGATCCGGGTGTGCCCGAGCGCGACCAGGTACTCCACGGTCTCGGTCAGCGCGGCCGCCTCGTCGGACCAGACGCCGGCCAGCGCGCCCGTCCGGTCCGGCCCGCCGATGATCACGGCGGGCAGCTGGAGCCGGTCGAGCTCGGGGACGCGCCGGTCGTCCACGCGCAGGTCGCAGAGCAGCACGCCGTCCACCCGGCGCTCGCCCCACCAGCGCCGGTAGACCGCGATCTCCGCGTCCGGGTCTGCGACGACCTGCAGCGTGAGCGCGTACGACCGGGCGGACAGCTCCGCCTCGACGCCGCTGATCAGCTCCATGAAGAACGGCTCGACGCCGAGCGTGCGGGCCGGCCGGCAGAGCGCGAGCCCGACCGCGTTCGCGCTGGCGCCGGAGAGCGCGCGGGCGGCGCTGCTCGGGCTGAACCCGATCTCCTCGGCGATGGCCAGGATCCGCCGCCGGGTGGCCTCGGAGACGCCGGGCTGGCCGTTCAACGCGTAGGACACCGCGCCCTTGGACACGCCGGCCCGGCGTGCGACGTCCGCGATGGTGGGTCGCTTCACGGGTGTCGAGCTTGCCCGGTTAAGCGACGTCAGTCAATGCGGCCGAGGCTGCAAGTATTGACGACCATCGCTGCGTTCAATACGGTGGCGTCGCTTACTCGTTTCAGTCAACCCCCATCGATATACGCCCGATCGATCGGAGGCACAGTGATGCATAGAAGGATGTTCGCGACAGCGGCCGCGGTGGTGCTCCTCGCCGCGGGCTGCACCACCGGCGGCACTGACACGCCGCAACAGGACGCGGCCGGCCCGGCCGAGCTGCTGTTCTGGAACACCGGCAGCGACGAGCAGGCGGCCTCGCTCCAGGTCGCCGCGGACCGCTACAAGGAGACGCACCCGGACGTGACGGTCAAGGTCCAGGCGATCTCCTGGGACGACGGCCACGCGAAGGTGCTGACGGCCGCCACCTCGAAGAGCGGGCCGGACATCATCTCCGGCGGCCTCTCCTGGGGCATCGAGTTCGGCGAGCTCGGCGGCATGATCGACCTGAACGCGTACGACATCGCCCAGGCCAAGCAGCAGACCCGCCCCGAGCTGTGGAACTCGATCACCTCGACGGACGGCGCGGTCTACGGCATCCCGATGGACATGGTGCTCTACGTCTTCTACTACCGGCCCGACCTGCTGGAGGCGGCCGGCGTGACCAAGGCGCCCGCCACCTGGGAGGAACTGTTCGCGGCCGTCGAGAAGGTCAAGGCCTCCGGCGTGGTGACGCCGCTGGTCGAGGAGTGGGGCACGTTCGAGTGGCTGCCCTGGTTCAACTACCTCAAGCAGGCCGGCGGTGCGCTCTACTCCGACGACTGTTCCCAGGTCACGATCAGTTCCGACCAGGCCGTGCTGGCCACCACCACCTGGGCCGACCAGTACCGGAAGTACGGCGTGCCGAAGGCGACCGTCGACGTCGGCAACGGCCTGGCCAAGGGGGAGTACGCGATGGCGATCGGTGCGTCCTATCTGGCCGGTGGCTTCGACGCCGCGCACCCGGAGCTGAAGGGGAAGTGGCAGACCGCACCGCTGCCGGTCGGACCGGCCGGGGCCGGCTCGTTCGTCGGCGGCAAGATCGTCGGCGCCATGGCGCACACGAGGTTTCCGCAGGCCGCGGCCGACTTCGTGACGTGGCTCTACACGGACGAGGCGGTGGAGATCCTGCAGCGCGAGGTGTTCACCCGCGGCGGCGAGCTCTACATCTCGCCGCGCCCGGAGCTGCTGGACAAGGCGAACGCGAGCGACAACCTCCGGCAGACGCTGAAGGCCACGCTGAACACCGTGACCGGCCCGCCGAACTGCAAGGGCTGGGAGACCAGCGGCTCCGAGGTGTCCAAGCGGCTCCAGGCCGTGGTGAACGACGGCAAGGACCCGAAGGCCGCGCTGGACGAGGCCGCCACGATCATGCAGGACAACCTGCGCTGACGTCGCCGTGGGCCGCCGGTGACGCGCCGGCGGCCCGCACCCCGGCCGAGAGAGGACGTCGATGACCGCGGTGATCACCAAGCCCGCCACCCCGGCGCGGAATCACAGGGCACGGCAGGTGGCCCGGTGGCGCCGGGCCGTACCCGGATATTTCATGCTTTTGCCTTTTGTGGCTCTTTTTTGTGGGTTTTTGGTCTGGCCGCTGCTCAACTCGCTCTACTTCGCGTTCACCGACTTCAACGGCGTGAAACCGCCCGGCTGGGTCGGCGGCGAGAACTTCGCGCGGCTCTGGACCGAGGACACCCGGTTCCGGAAGGCGCTGCTCAACTCGCTGATCTACGTCGCGTGCGCGGTCACGCTGTCCACGGCCGCGTCGCTGGCGCTGGCGCTCGCGTTCCGTGGCACGTCCTGGCAGGACCGGATCATGCGCACGATCTTCTTCCTGCCGTCCGTCACGTCGACCATCGCGGTCATGCTGATCTGGCGGTGGATCTTCTCCGGCGAGCGGTTCGGGCTGGCCAACACCGTGCTCTCCTGGTTCGGCGCGGAGCCGGTCTCCTGGCTGTCCACGCCGCGCTGGACCATCCCGCTGCTGGTGCTGATGGCGGTCTGGGGCGGCTGCGGGTACGGCATGGTCATCTTCGTGTCCGGGCTGAACGCGATCCCGGAGGAGTTCTACGAGGCCGCGCGGCTGGACGGCGCCACGCTCTGGCAGCAGTTCCGCTACATCACGCTGCCGCAGCTGGGCCCGGTCACCACCTACGTCGTGATCACCGGCCTGATCGGCGCGTTCCAGGTGTTCGAGGCCGTCTACATCGTGTTCCGCGCCGTGAGCAGCGTCGGCGGTGTGCAGGACAGCGCGCTGATGCTGGTGCCCTACCTCTACGACATGGGCTTCACCCGGTTCCAGCTCGGCTACGCGTCCGCGATCGCGTGGACGCTCTTCCTGATCATCTTCGTGATCAGCATGATCCAGCTGCGGTTCACCCGGGCGGTGCGGGAGCTGTGATGACACGACTGCTGCGGATTCCGCTGTACCTCGCCGCGATCACCATGCTGGCGCCGTTCTACTGGATGGCCACGGCCGCGTTCAAACCGGTGCCGGAGCTGACGAGGAACCCGCCCAGCTTCGTGCCCGGCGATCCCACGCTGGACGCGTTCTACGAGCCGGCCTACGACCCCGCGATCCGCAAGGACGAGATCGTGCCCGGCCTGTTCCAGCGCTGGGAGGACGTGCCCGGCGGCTTCCTGCGCTTCATCGGCAACAGCCTGCTCGTCGCGACCACGGTCACCGTGCTGTCGCTGCTGATCGCGGCGCTCGCCGCCTACGCACTGACCAAGATGGACCTCCCCGGCCGCCGGGTGATCTTCGTGGTGGTGGTCGCGTCCATGATGATCCCCTGGCAGGTCACGCTGGTGCCGAACTATCTGATCGTGCGCAACCTGGAGTGGCTCAACACCTACCAGGGCTACATCGTCCCGGCGCTGGCCAAGGCGTTCGTCGTGTTCTTCCTGGTGCAGTACATGCGCGCGATCCCGGACGACCTGGTGCACGCCGCGCGCGTGGACGGCGCGGGCGAGTGGCGGATCTGGTGGCGCGTGGTGATGCCGCTGATGCGCCCGGCGCTGGCCGCGATGGCGATCTTCGTGGTGCTGGCCGAGTGGAACAACTTCCTCTGGCCGCTGATCATCGTGCAGGACGACACGATGGCGAACGTGCCGGTGGCGCTGTCCAGGCTGAACGCGTCCCAGGCGTTCAATCCGCAGCACATGGGCGTGATCATGGCAGCATCTCTGTTGACGTCGCTGCCGACGGTGATCTTCTTCCTGGCCTTCCAGAAGCACTTCACCCGGGGCATCGCACTCTCCGGCATCAAGGGATGACACGCATGGGCTCACATCGCGCACTGCACGACGGCTGGACGGTCACGGGTTCTGGCACAGCGGCCGTCCCGGCCGAGGTCCCCGGCTGCGTGCACACGGACCTGCTGGCCGCCGGGCTGATCGACGACCCCTATCTGGACGACAACGAGCTGCGCCAGGAATGGATCGGCCGCACCGACTGGGTCTACGAGACCACGTTCGACTGGACGCCGTCGGGGGACGGCCCCCGCACGGACCTGGTCTGCGAGGGACTGGACACGATCGCCACGATCACGCTCAACGACGCCGAGATCGGCCGGACCGCGAACATGCACCGTGGCTACCGGTTCGACGTCCGTGAGGTTCTGCGGGAGGGCGCCAACACGCTGCGCGTCACGTTCGACTCCGCCAAGAACCACGCGGAGCGGGAACGCGACCGCCTCGGCGACCGCCCCAACGCCTACCCCGAGCCGTTCAACTTCATCCGCAAGATGGCGTGCAGCTTCGGCTGGGACTGGGGACCCACGCTCATCACCGCCGGCATCTGGCGCCCGATCGGCCTGCACACCTGGGCCGCCGGCCGGCTCTCCCAGGTCCGCCCGCTGGTCACCGTCACGCCCGGCGGCGACGGACGCATCGAGTTGCACGTCGACGTGGAACGCGCCGGCGCGGACCCGCTCGTGCTCACCGCCTCCGTCGCCGGCGTCCGCGTCGAGAAGACCCTCGAACCCGACGAGACCACGGCCGTGCTCACGCTCGACGTGCCCGAGCCCGCGCTGTGGTGGCCGCACAGCCTCGGCGGCCAGCCGCTGCACCCGGTCGACGTGGCGCTGACCACGACCGGCGGCACCTCGCTGGACGAGTGGCACCGCCGCGTCGGCTTCCGGGACGCGCGCCTCGACACCACGGACGACGCGTTCACCATCGTGATCAACGGCGTGCCGGTCTTCGCCCGCGGCGTCAACTGGATCCCCGACGACGCGCTGGTCACCCGGGTCACCCGGAGCCGGCTCGCGGACCGGCTCGGCGCGGCCGTCGAGGCGCACATCGACACGGTCCGCGTCTGGGGCGGCGGCCTCTACGAGTCCGACGACTTCTACGAGCTCTGCGACGAACTGGGCCTCCTCGTGCTCCAGGACTTCCCGTTCGCGTGCGCGGCCTACCCGGAGGAGGCGCCGCACGCGGCCGAGGTGGAGGCGGAGGCGCGGGAGAACGTGGTCCGGCTCGCCCCGCACCCCAGCCTGGTGGCCTGGACCGGCAACAACGAGAACATCTGGGGCTGGCACGACTGGGACTGGCAGCCCGCGCTCGGCGACCGCACCTGGGGCGCCGGCTACTACTTCGACCTGCTGCCCGGCGTCGTGGCCGCGCTGGACCCGACCCGTCCGTACTGGCCGGGCAGCCCCTGGTCCGGCAGCCACGACGTGCACCCGAACGAGCCGTCCCGCGGCACCACGCACATCTGGGACGTCTGGAACCAGCGCGACTACACGCACTACCGCTCCTATCGGCCGCGGTTCGTCGCCGAGTTCGGCTTCCAGGCGCCGGCCGCGTTCGCCACGCTGCGGCGCGCGATCAGCGACGACCCGCTGACGCCGGACTCGCCCGGCATCCTGCACCACCAGAAGGCGATCGACGGCAACCTCAAACTTGCGCGCGGCCTGTCCGCACACTTCACCGAGCCCCGCGACTTCGACGACTGGCACTTCCTCACCCAGGTCAACCAGGCACGGGCGATCGCGCTCGGCGTCGAGCACTTCCGGTCGCTGCGGCCGTACTGCATGGGCACGGTCGTCTGGCAGCTCAACGACTGCTGGCCGGTCACGTCCTGGGCCGCGATCGACGGCGACGGGCGCCGCAAACCGCTCTGGCACGCGCTGCGGCACAGCTATGCGGACCGGCTGCTCACGATCCAGCCGCGCGACGGCGTACCCACGCTGATCTTCGTCAATGACGGCGCGACGCCCTGGAGCGGCGAGGCCGCGGTCGCGCGCCACACACTGACCGGCTCGGTCCCGGCCTCGGCCGCGCTGTCCTTCGACGTGCCGGCCCGCTCCGTCGCCGTCGTGCCGCTCCCGGCCGATCTGGTCACGCCGGGCGACGCGACCGGCGAGCTGCTGGTGGCGTCCGCTCCCGGCGCATCCCGGACCTTCTGGTTCTTCGCGGAGGACAACAAGATCAAATTCCCCTTCCCGGGGTACGACTCGGAGGTAGCCGAAACGGCGCACGGCTACGACGTGACCGTCACCGCCCGCACGCTGCTCCGCGATCTGACGCTCTTCCCCGACCGCCTCGATCCCGGCGCTTCCGTGGACACGGCGCTGGTTACGCTCCTACCCGGAGAGATCATTACGTTCCAGGTGCACACGACCGTCCCGCTCGACGCCGCCAGGCTGACCGCGCGACCGGTACTGCGCTGCGTGAACGACGTCCGGGAGGCATAGCACCATGACCGTTTCCGCGCCCGGCCCGGTGCTCGCGATCGACGTCGGCGGCACCAAGCTCGCCGCGGCAGTGGTCGAGCCCGACGGCACCATCCGAGACCGCGCGGTGGTCCCCACCCCGGCCTCGGACGACCCGGACAAGGTCGGCGGCGCACTGGTCGCGCTCGCCCACCAGGTCGCCGCCGCCGGCCCCGCATCGGCGCTGCTCGGGATCGGCGTGGGCTCGGCCGGGCCGCTCGACCCGTACGCGGGCACGGTCAGCCCGGTCAACATCACCGCCTGGCGCGGATACCGGATCCTGGACGCGCTGCGCGAGGTGCTGCCCGGCCGGCCGGCCTACCTGGGCGGCGACGGCCAGTGCATGGCGCTCGGCGAGTACCGGTGGGGCGGCTACACCTCGGCCGCGTTCCTCGGCATCGTCGTCTCGACCGGCGTCGGCGGCGGGCTGGTCCTGGACGGGCGCGTCTACCAGGGCCCGACCGGCAACGCCGGGCACATCGGGCACATCCCGGTCTCGCTGGACGGGCCCGACTGCCCCTGCGGCGGACGAGGCTGCGTCGAGGTGCTGGGCAGCGGCACGTCGATCGTGAAATGGGCCCTGGCCAACGGCTGGGCCACATCGCAGCCGACCGTCGACGCGGTCGCGCTGGCCGCGGACGCGCGCGCCGGCGACCCGGTGGCGGCGGAGGCGTTCCAGCGGTCCGGTCGCGCGGTCGGCGCCGGGATCGTCGCGACCGCCGGGCTCTTCGACCTGGACGAGGTGGTGATCGGCGGCGGCGTGGCCAACGTCGGTGACCTGCTGTTCGACCCGATCCGGGCGGCGATCGCGGAGCTGGCCGGGCTGGCGTACATCGAGCGGGTCCGGGTCCACCGCAGCTCACTCGGCGGCGATGCGGGGCTGCTGGGCGCGGCGGCACTGGCGATGTCACACCTGTAGGCCTTCTTCCTGCGCGTCTGCCCGCCGCCGGTGACGTTGCCCACCGGCCGGCGGGACTATCGCGGCCGGCCGGGGCTGGGTTAGGTTAGCCATGCCTTAGCGGCCAGACTCGGGAGGACCTGTGACCCAGACCGCTGATCGGACGACGACGCCGTTCCGGTTCTTCATGACCGAAGTGCGTCGCGTGCAACGGCTGAGCCCCAGCTTCCTGCGCGTCACGTTCACCGCGGACGACCTGGACCACTTCGGTGACAACGGATACGACCAGCGCATCAAGCTGATCACGCCGCTGCCGGAGACCGGGTTCGACGACCTGCCCACCGGGCCGGACTGGTACGCGGACTGGCGCGCACTCCCGGAGGAGCGCCGCAACCCCATCCGGACGTACACGGTGCGGGCCGTCCGGCCGGAGCTGCGCGAGGTCGACGTGGACATGGTGCTGCACGGCGACCACGGGCCGGCGTCGCGGTGGGCGCTCGCGGCTGTTCCAGGCTCGATCGCCGCACTGCTCGGGCCGAATGCGGACTTCACCGGAAAGTCCGGCGGGATCGACTTCCATCCGCCGGCGCACACGGACTGCCTGCTGCTCGGCGGCGACGAGACCGCGGTGCCGGCCATCGCGTCGATCCTGGAACGGCTGCCGGCGGACGCGCGCGGCGAGGCGTTGCTGGAGGTGCCGGAGGCGGGCGACGAGATTCCGCTCGTGGCGCCGGCGGGGGTGCGCGTCACATGGCTTCCGCGCGACGGTGCTGTGCACGGGACGTACCTGATCCCGGCGGTGGAAGCCGCGACGGCGCGGATTCTCGGGCCGGTCGGGACCGTCGGCTCGGCGGAGCCGGAGGATGTCGACGTGGACCACGGGATCCTGTGGGAGGTCCCGGTCGACGCGGCGGGGGAGCCGCTGACGGACGCGAGCCGGCTGTATGCGTGGCTGGCAGGCGAGGCCGGGGCGATCAAGACGTTGCGGCGGCATCTGGTGGCGACGTGCGGGGTGGATCGTCGGGCGGTCGCGTTCATGGGGTACTGGCGGCTGGGGCGGGCTGAAGGCAGCTGATCACCGGTCTTGTCCCCCGGCGCTTTTTGATCGCCGGTCTGCGCGCGTAACGCGGTGGTTGGCGTTTGCGTGGGGTGGGGTGAGCGGGTGTTCGGCGGCGAGTTTTGCCTTTTGGGTATCAGGGCTGGCCGGGAGTGAGGCCGGCCGGGAGTGAGTATCGGGCGCTTTACGCCCGAAATTTAGTGAAATAGCGTTCTGGCGGTCGCGGTTTCCTCACTCCGGCGCCGAGCTCCGACGTCGATCCCTGACGCCGAGTCCTGACGCCGAGTCCTGACGTCGATCCCTGACGTCGATCCCTGACGTCGATCCCTGACGTCGATCCCTGACGCCGAGTCCTGACATCGAGTCCTGACACCGAGCTCTCGATAACCGCGGGCGCTTCGCGTCCGAAATTTCATTCTATTAGTTGCTTTGGGTGGTTTTGGTGGCGGTCTTTGCCTCCGGCGGGAGCCTCCGACACCGGGGCAGCGGAAAAGCCACGTCAACTGCACTGCCCAAGATCCCGGGTAGTTGGGTTTCGCGCGGCCTGTCTGCCCCGTATGTCGTCGACCCGGGACAAGCCGAGCAGATCATCGGCAGGGCCGCCAGCTTTGGTCTGTCGCATGGCGGTTGGCCTGTTCTCGCGTTTGGGCGGGCGCCTTTCGTTGGTGGGGCTGCGGTCCGTGGGTGGTCCGGTTTTGAGGGTTACGTCGGGCGGGCCGGCGCCGGGCTCGTCGTGCTTGGGTTCAGGCTTGCGTCGCGCGGTGTGCTGCCGGTTGCGTTGATGGCGGTCCTGCCGATGATCTGCACCCCTTCGGGTGGGTCGACGGCATACGGGGCAGCCAGGCGGTCACCTGTGTGGGTGCTTGCGCATAAGGGACAAAACCCGCCGCGGGTGGGCGAGGGAGCGGCTCAAGATCCTTGCGTCTCTGGTGGCCCTTATTCGGGCCGGGAAAGGGCCACCAGAGACGCAAGGATCTTGGGTCCCGGATGTTGGAATGGCGATCCCGGGGTGCGATACAAAGCGGGTGGGGTGCCGTCGTGATTGAGCTGTGGCCTTGGCTCCGGTTGCGGTGCGTGCGCTGCGCGTCCGAAATTTAGGCATTTATCCGTCCTGATTAGCCGTGTCGCACTCTGTGACTGGCCCGCTATAAACCGATATTTCGGGCAGGTGGGCTGTGGGGGAGGCGGAGGGCTTGTGGGCGGGACCGGCCACGGATCCGGCGGCCCGCGGGAGCATGCGGCAGGTGACCACGGCGGGAGTGGGCAAAGGAAAGAAAAGGCCCCCGGCGTCGTCGGGAGATGACGCCGGGGGCTGAGGGTAAGGGGTGGGGGTTACGGGACTCGGCGGTAGGCGCCGTCGGAGGCGGACGTGGCCATCGAGGCGTAGGCGCGGAGCGCTGCGGAGACCGGGCGGTCGCGGTGGAGGGGGGTGTAGGGCTTGTCGCGCTTCTCCTGGGCGATGCGGCGGGCGTCCAGGACGTCGTCGGGGACGTTGAGCTGGATGCCGCGGTTGGGGATGTCGATGATGATCTCGTCGCCGTCCTCGACCAGGGCGATCAGGCCGCCGGAGGCCGCCTCGGGGGAGACGTGGCCGATGGAGAGGCCGGAGGTGCCGCCGGAGAAGCGGCCGTCGGTGATGAGGGCGCAGGCGCGGCCGAGGCCGCGGCCCTTCAGGAACGACGTGGGGTAGAGCATCTCCTGCATGCCGGGGCCGCCGCGAGGGCCCTCGTAGCGGATGACCACGACGTCGCCGGCGACGACCTCCTTGGCCAGGATGCCGGTGACGGCGTCGTCCTGGGACTCGAAGACGCGGGCGGGGCCGGAGAACTTCCAGACCTCTTCGGGGACGCCGGCGGTCTTGACGACGCAGCCGTCGGGGGCGATGTTGCCGAAGAGGATGGCCAGGCCGCCGTCGGCGGTGTAGGCGTGCGCGTGGTCGCGGATGCAGCCGTCGGCGGCGTCCGTGTCCAGCGTGGACCAGCGGTTCTCGGTGGAGAACGGCTCGACGGTGCGCACGCCGCCGGGGGCGGCGTGGAACAGCTCGATGGCCTCGGGGCGGGCGGCACCGGAGCGGATGTCCCAGTCGGACAGCCAGGTGTCCAGCGAGTCGGCGTGGACGGCGCGCACGTCGGACTGCAGCAGGCCGGCACGGTGCAGCTCGCCGAGGATGGCGGGGATGCCGCCGGCCCGGTGGACGTCCTCCATGTGGTACTTCTGGCTGTTCGGCGCGACCTTGGACAGGCAGGGGACGCGGCGGGAGATCTCGTCGATGTCGGCGACGGAGAAGTCCATCTCGGCCTCGCGGGCGGCCGCGAGCAGGTGCAGGATCGTGTTGGTCGAGCCGCCCATGGCGACGTCGAGCGCGACCGCGTTCTCGAACGCGGGGCGGGAGGCGATCGCGCGCGGCAGCAGCGAGTAGTCGTCGTTCTCGTAGTGGCGCTTGGCGATGTCGACGATCAGGCGGCCGGCCTCGACGAACAGGTCCTTGCGGGCGGCGTGCGTGGCGAGCGTGGAGCCGTTGCCGGGCAGGGCCAGGCCGATCGCCTCGGTCAGGCAGTTCATCGAGTTGGCGGTGAACATGCCGGAGCAGGAGCCGCAGGTCGGGCATGCGGAGCGCTCGATGACGTCGAGCTGCTCGTCGCTGACCGCGTCGTTGACGGACGCGACCATGGCGTCGATCAGGTCGAGCTTGGAGTGGACCACGCCCTCGACCGCGACGGTCTTGCCGGCCTCCATCGGGCCGCCGGAGACGAACACGGTGGGGATGTTGAGGCGCAGCGCGGCCATCAGCATGCCGGGCGTGATCTTGTCGCAGTTGGAGATGCAGACGAGCGCGTCCGCGCAGTGCGCGTTGACCATGTATTCCACGGCGTCGGCGATCAGCTCGCGGCTGGGCAGCGAGTAGAGCATGCCGGCGTGGCCCATGGCGATGCCGTCGTCGACGGCGATGGTGTTGAACTCGCGCCCCACGCCGCCGGCCTCGGCGATCGACTCGGCGACGAGACCGCCGAGGTCCTTGAGGTGTACGTGACCCGGCACGAACTGCGTGAAGCTGTTCGCGATGGCGACGATCGGCTTGCCGAAGTCGTCGTCGGTCATTCCGGTGGCCCGCCAGAGAGCGCGGGCGCCGGCCATTGTCCGGCCGTGCGTAGAGGTCCTTGACCGCAGCTGGGGCATGAAGCCCAGTGTTGCACCGCGGTAAACGGAACGGCAGCGTTAGGCACCCCTTACGTCCACCACGCGGGACGGCGTGGTAGGGGACACCCGAATTGAGTGACCGGATTACCACGCTTCGCACACGCTGTCCCCCACGCCCGTCATTTATCCGGCACAGTGAATGCGTGCAGCTACCCCCTGGTGTCTGGATCGCCGCACTTGCTGCCGCTTTGTCGGCCGTGCCGGCCTCGGTCATGCTCGTGTCGTCCGCGCGCCGCCGGGCGGGCCGCCGCAGGCACGCGCACCACCTGCTCGCGGCCGGCAGCGCCATCATCGCGCTGACCGCGGTCGCCGGGCTCGGTGTGTCGCTGAGCCTGGCCGCGCCGACCGGGCGGGACACGGCACGGCTGCTCGCGCTGGGCATGGTCGCGGGCGCGGTGACGCTGCTGGCCGGCATGCTGATGCTGCCCGGCGCCGCGGACACCGGCGCCACCGCGCTGCAGCACCTGCTGGACGGCCTGGCGATCGCCGGCGCGATCTGGTTCCTGGGCTGGGTGCTGGTGACGGCGCCGACCCGGGTCCTGGGCGAGATCACGCCGGTCTCGTGCTGGCTGTTGCTGCTGCCGCTGGGCGTGGCCGTGCTGGCGTTCGGGCTGACCACGATGGTGTCGGTGCGCATGCCACGGCCGCGCGGCGGGTCGGTGGGCGTCGGCGCGGGCATCACGGCCGCGTCGCTGGCCGGGGCCGCGGTGTCCGGTGGCGTGTGTCAGGGCTGGGCGGGCGTGGTGCTGTCCGGCGCGCTGGCGCTGCCGGCCGGGCTGACCGTGATCGCGGTGGCGGCGCGGGCCACGGACCGGGAGCCGGAGCCGTCCGAGGTCGACACCACCCGTCGTGGCGCCGGTTTCGTCTTCCTGCCGATGGTGCTGCTCACCGGCGCGGCCGGTTACCAGGTCATCAGGACCGGCGCCGTCGGTACGGCCGGCGCGCTCGCCGGCTGCCTGGTGCTGGTTGCGCTGGTCGGCCGGCAGTACCTGGCGTTGCGCGACGTGCGGCGCGGCGCGCAACGGCTGCGCGAGCGGGAGGCGCACTTCCGCGGCTTGGCCCACACCGACCCGCTGACCGGCCTGGCGAACCGGCGCGGCATGCTGCGCGTGCTGCACCAGGAGGCGTTCTCCGGCGTGCCGTGCGTGCTGCTCGGCATCGACATGGACGGCTTCAAGAGCGTCAACGATCTCCGCGGGCACGACGTGGGCGACCAGGTGCTGCTGGAGGTCGGCGGCCGGCTGCGGATGAATCTGCGGCCCGGCGACGCGGTGGCCCGGCTCGGCGGCGACGAGTTCGCGGTGCTGATGTGGGCCACCGAGGACGAGGCGGAGCGGGCCGCGCACCGGCTGCTGGACGCGCTCGCGGCGCCGTACGAGCAGGGTGGCGGTGTGGTCTTCCTGTCGGCCAGCATCGGGCTGGCCGCGGCGGAGTCCGCGGACGGCGGGGTGGAGACGCTGATGCGCAATGCGGACCTCGCACTGCGCTACGCCAAGGTCAACGGCAAGAGCCGCGTCGAGCGGTACGAGCCGGAGTACGACAGCCTGCTCCGGCGCCGCACCACGCTGGAGCACGAGCTGCGCGGCGCGATCGAGCGAGACGAGCTGCGCCTGGTGTTCCAGCCGGTGGTGGCGCTGCCCTCGGTCCGCCCGGTCGGCGCGGAGGCGCTGCTGCGCTGGACGCACCCGCAGCTCGGCGCGGTCGGGCCGGACGAGTTCATCCCGGCCGCGGAGGAGTCCGGGCTGATCGCGGCGCTGGGCCGCTGGGTGCTGGACCGCGCCTGCCGCCAGCTGGCCCGATGGCTGGACGAGGGCTACGACGTGTGGGTCGCGGTGAACGTGTCGCCGCGCGAGCTGAGGTCGCCGGATTATGTCGGCCAGGTGGCCGAGGTGTTGCGCACGCACGGGGTGCCGCCGCAGCGCCTGGTGCTGGAGGTGACCGAGCACGCGGTCGCCACGGACCCGGACGAGCTGCGTCGCCGGCTGCGTGAGCTGCGCGACACCGGCGTGCGGATCGCGCTGGACGACTTCGGCGCCGGCTACTCGTCGTTGGGGCAGCTCAGGGAGCTGCCGGTGGACATCCTCAAGATCGACCGGAAGCTGGTGGCCGCGTCCGAGCCGCTCGTCGACGTGGTGGTCCGGCTGGGGCACCGGCTCGGGCTGGAGGTGCTGGCGGAGGGGATCAGCACGCCCGCGCACCGGGCCGTGGTGGAGGAGTCCGGATGCCGCTTCGGCCAGGGGTTTCTCTTCGGCGGCGGCGTCCCGGCCGAGCACGTCGAGGCGCAGTTGCGGGCCGCCGCGTCGCCGAGACGCGTCCCGGCCTCGGCGAGCACCGGCAGGCTGGCCATATCGGCAGGTCAGTTGGCCCCTGCGGTGATACCGGCGCAGGACGGGGAGGGCGCGTCCGGGTGAAACAACCGAGTCCGTGAACCAATATGTGGGATAGGTTGACTCATCGCGTGAGATGAGTAAAGCTGTGGTCATGTCCCTGCGCCAGACCGCCCCGTTCGCGATCACCCGCGACCTTCGGTCCTCTCGAGTACTTACCTGAGCGCACTCTCCTTGCTTGAGAGTGCGCTGGCCCCGTGTGATTCCGCACGAGGGCCGTTTTTATTGGGGTAGGTAGTGCGGCGCCCGATCCGGGCGGATCCACCATTCGAGATTGTGAAGCACCAAAGGTCCGAAAGGTCCGAACAGCCATGAGCAGACCCACGCCCGAGACTCTCGCCCACCGAGCCCACGCGTTCGCCGCGTCGTCCTCGGCGGCCACGCCCGCCAACCAGGCCGCGCCCGTTGTCGCCCCGACCCAGGTCACCGGCGCCGGCTCGCTCGTCAAGTCGCTAGAGGCACTCGGCGTGGACGTCGCGTTCGGCATTCCCGGCGGTGCGATCCTCCCGGCCTACGACCCGCTCTACGACTCGAAGGTCCGGCACATCCTGGTCCGGCACGAGCAGGGCGCGGGACACGCCGCCACCGGATACGCACAGGCCACCGGCAAGGTCGGCGTGTGCATCGCCACCTCCGGCCCCGGTGCGACGAACCTGGTGACGCCGATCGCGGACGCGTACATGGACTCGGTGCCGATCGTCGCGATCACCGGACAGGTCGCCCGGCCCTACATCGGGACGGACGCCTTCCAGGAGGCGGACATCCAGGGCATCACGCTGCCGATCACGAAGCACAACTTCCTGATCCAGCGCCCCGAGGACATCCCGCGCGTCCTGGCCGAGGCGTTCCACCTGGCGATCACCGGCCGCCCCGGTCCGGTCCTGGTCGACATCCCGAAGGACGTGCTGCAGGCGCAGACCACGTTCAGCTGGCCGCCCACGCTGGAGCTGCCCGGCTACCGGCCGACGCTGCACCCGCACGGCAAGCAGATCCGCGAGGCGGCCCGGCTGATGAGCGCGGCCCGGCGCCCGGTGCTCTACGTCGGCGGCGGTGTGCTCAAGGCGCACGCGACCGAGGGCCTGCGCAAGCTGGCCGAGCTGACCGGCATCCCGGTCATCACCACGCTGATGGCGCGCGGCGCGTTCCCCGACTCGCACCCGCAGCACATGGGCATGCCCGGCATGCACGGCTCCGTCACCGCGAACTACGCGATGCAGAAGTCGGACCTGCTGGTGGCGCTGGGGGCCCGGTTCGACGATCGGGTCACCGGCAATCTGGAGTCGTTCGCGGTCGGCGCGAAGATCGTCCACGCGGACATCGACCCGGCCGAGATCGGCAAGAACCGGGCCGCGGACGTGCCGATCGTCGGCGACGCGCGGCACGTGATCGACGAGCTGATCACCGCGATCGAGGCGGACCAGGCCGCGCACCGCACCGGCGACTACGCGGCCTGGCGGTCCACGCTGGAAGAACTGCAGGTCAAGTACCCGCTGGGGTACGACGAGCCGGACGACGGCACGCTCTCGCCGCACTACGTGATCGAGCGGATCGGGAAGATCGCCGGTCCGGACGCGGTCTACGCCGCGGGCGTCGGCCAGCACCAGATGTGGGCGTCGCAGTTCATCTCCTACGAGAAGCCGTACACGTGGCTGAACTCGGGGGGTGCCGGCACCATGGGCTACGCGGTCCCGGCCGCGATGGGCGCGAAGACCGGCCGGCCGGACACGGTGGTCTGGGCGATCGACGGCGACGGCTGCTTCCAGATGACGAACCAGGAGCTGGCCACCTGCGCGCTGGAGGGCATCCCGATCAAGGTCGCCGTGATCAACAACGGCAACCTGGGCATGGTCCGGCAGTGGCAGACGCTCTTCTACGAGCAGCGCTACTCCAACACCGAGCTGGGCACGCACAAGCACCGCATCCCGGACTTCGTGAAGCTGGCCGACGCGCTCGGGTGCGTGGGCCTGCGCTGCGAGACCGCCGCGGACGTGGACAGGGTGATCGAGGAGGCCATGGCGATCAACGACCGCCCGGTCGTCATCGACTTCGTGGTCGGCAAGGACGCGATGGTCTGGCCGATGGTCCCGGCCGGCCTCAGCAACGACGAAATCCTGTTCGCCCGGGACATGCGCCCGGACTTCCCCGACGACGCGGTCTGAGAGGCACCCCCGTCATGACCAAGCACACCCTCTCCGTGCTCGTGGAGAACAAGCCCGGCGTTCTTGCGCGCGTCTCCGGGCTCTTCTCCCGCCGTGGATTCAACATCGACTCGCTGGCGGTCGGCGAGACCGAGCACCCCGAGGTCTCCCGGATCACCATCGTGGTCGACGCGGACTCCTCGCCGCTGGAGCAGGTCACCAAGCAGCTCAACAAGCTGGTGAACGTCCTGAAGATCGTCGAGCTGGACGCCGCGTCCGCGGTGCAGCGCGAGCTGCTGCTGGTCAAGGTGCGGGCCGACCGCACCGTCCGGTCGCAGATCCTGGAGACGGCGAACCTGTTCCGGGCCCGCGTGGTGGACGTCGCACCGGACACCCTCACGATCGAGGCGACCGGCACGGCCGACAAGCTGGACGCGTTGCTGCGCGACCTCGAGCCGTTCGGCATCAAGGAGATGGTCCAGTCCGGGATGGTGGCGATCGGCCGCGGGTCGCGCTCCATCACGACCGGTCCGGCACTCCGCGCCGCATAATTCACCAACCGGCTTCGGCCGTACGAAAGGGAAGTCATGCCTGTCACGGTCTACTACGACGACGACGCCGACCTGTCGATCATCCAGGGCAAGAAGGTCGCCGTCCTCGGTTACGGCAGCCAGGGCCACGCCCACTCGCTGTCGCTCCGGGACTCCGGTGTCGAGGTCGTCATCGGCCTGCCGGAGGGCTCGAAGAGCCGCCCCAAGGTCGAGGAGCAGGGCCTGAAGGTGCTGACCCCGGCCGAGGCGTCCGCCTGGGCCGACGTGATCATGGTGCTCGCCCCCGACACCGTGCAGCGCACGCTCTACACCGAGTCGATCGCGCCGCACCTGACCGCGGGCAAGGCGCTGTTCTTCGGCCACGGTCTGAACATCCGCTTCGAGCTGATCAAGCCGCCGGCCGACGTGGACGTGGCGATGGTCGCGCCGAAGGGTCCGGGCCACCTGGTCCGTCGTCAGTACGTGGACGGCAAGGGCGTCCCGGCGCTGGTCGCGGTCGAGCAGGACGCGTCCGGCGGCGCGCTCGCGCTGGCGCTCTCCTACGCGAAGGCGATCGGCGGCACCCGCGCCGGCGTCATCGAGACCACGTTCAAGGAGGAGACCGAGACCGACCTGTTCGGCGAGCAGGCGGTCCTCTGCGGCGGCGCGGCCGCGCTGGTGCAGACCGGTTTCGAGGTGCTCACCGAGGCGGGCTACGCGCCGGAGATCGCCTACTTCGAGTGCCTGCACGAGCTGAAGCTGATCGTCGACCTCATGTACGAGGGCGGCATCGCGCGGATGCGCTACAGCGTCTCGGACACCGCGGAGTTCGGCGACTACACCCGCGGCCCGCGCGTGATCAACGCGTCGGTCAAGGCGGAGATGCAGAAGATCCTCTCCGAGATCCAGTCCGGCCAGTTCACCCGCGAGCTGATCGAGGACGACGAGGCCGGCCGCCCCGCGTTCACCAAGTACCGCGAGCAGGGCGCCGCCCACCCGATCGAGGTGACCGGCAAGAAGCTGCGCGACATGATGAGCTGGGTCGACCGTCCGATCACCGAGACCGCCTGAGTCTCCGCTTCACCAGGGCGCGCCGGAACCACGGGTTCCGGCGCGCTTTCGTCTGGGTATGGACCCCGCCATGCGCCTGGAGCAGCACCTTCGAGTCGAGCGCTTCGGCGCGGTCCGCATCCACGAGCTGCAACGGGTGGTGGAGCTGGACTCGGGCCGGTCCGCGTCCGGCGCCGGTACCGTGCCCGCGGACGAGATCGGCGACGTGCTGCGCCAGATGGTGATCGTGGTGCCGTGCATGGACGAGCCGCGCCGGGTGATCGAGGGCGTGCTGGCCGGCATCCCGCACGACTGCCTGATCGTGCTGGTGTCGAACAGCGAGCGCGCGCCGCTGGACCGCTTCGAGATCGAGACGCAGTGCGTCGAGGAGTTCTGCCGGCTCGCGGAGCGCACCGCGGTCGTCGTCCACCAGGGCGATCCGGGCCTGGGCGCCGCGTTCGAGGCAGCGGGGATGCCGTCGCTGATCGACGACGCCGGGCTGGTGCGCGGCGGGCGCGGCGAGGCGATGCTGGTCGGCACCGCGATCGCGGCGATGAGCGGGCGCGCCTACGTGGGCTGCGTGGACGCGGACAACCACGTGCCCGGCGCGGTCCACGAGTACGTCACCGCGTACGCGGCCGGGCTGCGGCTGGCCGGCGGCCCGTACGCCATGGTCCGGATCCCGCGGCACCCGAGGCCGGTCGTGCGCGAGGGCCGGCTGTTCCTCGACGGCGCGGGCGGCGACGCGGAGATCGCCAACTACTTCCTGAACCGGGTGCTCGCCGACCGCTCCGGGCTCACCACCGAGATGATCGCGACCGGCGACGCGGGCGAGCGCGCGCTCAGCCTGCCGCTGGCACTGCGGCTGCGGACGGCCGGCGGGCGCGCGAGCGGGGCGTACGAGCTGGTGGACCTGTTCACGCAGTTCGGCGACCCGGACGTGGAGCCGGTGGCGGTGCTGCAGATCGAGATGCGCGACTCGCAGTCGCACGACGAGGTGGGCGGGGGCGGCGGCCCGGCACGGTGGATGGACGCGCTCGCCCCGCTCTACCACGCGCCGATCACGCCTCCGGCCGTACGCGAGGAGCTGGCCCGGTTCGTGATCGACCGTGGCGTGGCGCAGCCGCCGCCCCGGGAGTGGATCTATCCGCCACTCGCCGATCTCGCGTTCGACCTGCTGGCGGACGTGCTGCGCCGCGAGGCCGGCACGTTCCGGGAGATCGACGGGCGGGCGGTGCCGACCGGGCCGATCCTGCCGAACCCGCTCGGCACGGCCGTCGGGCGCGCCCCGGTGCCGGAGATCGACGACACGCCTGTCCCGATTGACGAGGTTCTCGACTAACGATTTATCGCCCGCGGGTACGGCGAGACCCGGCGTAATTTCATGAGATCGGTGTTGATCGATCTTGTGAGGTCTCATGACTCCCGTCGTGCTCGTCGCTGAGGAGCTCGCCCCGGCCGCGCTGGCCCTGCTCGACCAGGACTTCGACGTCCGGCACGTGGACGGCGCCGACCGTGCCGCGCTGCTGGGCGCGTTGCCCGGCGCGGACGCGGTGCTGATCCGCAGCGCCACCCGGATCGACGCGGAGGCGATCGGCGCCGCGCCCCGGCTGCGCGTGGTCGCGCGCGCCGGCGTCGGCCTGGACAACGTGGACATCCCGGCCGCGACCGCGCACGGCGTGCTGGTGGTGAACGCGCCCACCTCCAACATCGTCTCCGCTGCCGAGCAGGCCGTGGCCCTGCTGCTGGCCGTGGCCCGGCACACCGCGAGCGCGAGCGCGGCGCTGAAGGCGGGGGAGTGGCGGCGGGCCCGCTACACCGGCGTGGAGGTGGCGGGCAAGACCGTCGGCGTGGTCGGGCTCGGGCGGATCGGCGTGCTGTTCGCGCAGCGGATGGCCGCGTTCGACACCCGCCTGATCGCCTACGACCCGTACGTGCAGCCCGCCCGCGCGGCCCAGCTCGGCGTGCGCCTGGTGACGCTGGACGAGCTGCTGGCCGCCAGCGACTTCATCTCCGTCCACCTGCCGCGCACGCCGGAGACCGTGGGCCTGATCGGCGTCCGCGAGCTGTCGCTGGTCAAACCGGGTGTGCGGATCATCAACGCGGCGCGCGGCGGCCTGATCGACGAGCAGGCGCTGGCGGACGCGCTGGCCGAGGGCAGGGTGGCCGGCGCCGGCGTGGACGTCTACGCGAAGGAACCGTGCACCGCGTCGCCGCTGTTCGGCCACGACACCGTGGTCGCCACGCCGCACCTGGGCGCGTCCACGGTGGAGGCCCAGGACAAGGCCGGCCTGGCCGTGGCGCGCAGCGTGAAACTGGCGCTGCACGGCGAGTTCGTGCCGGACGCGGTGAACGTGCAGGCAGGCGGCGCGGTCGACCACGAGGTACGGCCGCTGCTGCCGCTGGCGGAACGGCTGGGGCGGGTCTTCACCGCGGTCGCCGGCGCGGTCGCCGCCAGCGTGACCGTGGAGGTGCGCGGCGCGATCGCGGCGCGGGACGTCTCGGTGCTGCGGCTGGCCGCGATGAAGGGGATGTTCACGTCCGTCGTGGCGGAGCGGGTCACCTACGTCAACGCGCCGGCCCTGGCGGCCGCGCGGGGCATGGAGATGTCGCTGGCGACCGGCGACGCGGACCGGCCGGACGAGGTGTGCCTGCACGGCGTGCTGCCGGACGGGCGGGCGCTGAGCGTCTCGGGAACCGGCGGTGGCCCGGGATCCGGAGGACGACTCACCGAGGTGGACGGTTTCGCGCTGGAGTTGGTCGCTGACGGCGTGCTGCTGTTCTTCACGTACGTGGACCGTCCCGGCGTGGTGGGCACGGTGGGTTCGATCCTGGGGCGCGCCGGGGTGAACATCGCCGGGATGCAGGTCGGGCGGCGGGCTGCCGGTGGCGAGGCGCTGATGACGCTCACGGTGGACTCAGCCGTGAGCGTGGAGCTGCTCACCGCGGCCGCGGAGGCCATCGGCGCTGCCGCCGCTAGCGCGGCGGACCTGCGCGACGACGCGTAAGGAAGATCAGTGTGGTGGGTAGGTGGTGGCCTGCGGCGGATAGACCGATCCGCCCTGTACGTCCAGAAGCATGAGATTGTGCGCCCCCGCCAATTGTTCGACGAAAAGCAGCACCTCGTCGGGACACGTCTCCACCAGCTTGATCTCCACGTGGTCGCGCGCCACGTGCAGCGGCTTCGTCGCGTACGGCGAAGCGTTGCCGGTGGCGAAACGATCGGGATATCGGGCTGTCAGGTCGGCGTAGAAGGCATTGATGCGCCGGTCGGGCACACCGGCGGTATGGATACCCGCCATGCACCTCTTATGTCCGGCCGTCACGTCGGCAGGCTCACCGGTCCGGTCAAGCGCCCAGACCACCAGGTCGAAACTCACCGGGGAAGAATGCCATCCGTTGGCGCATCGGTCATCTCGGCCCCGACCGACACGCGGGCCACGATGCTTCCGCGGGCCGCCGGGCCTTGTCATGACGGCCGATATCCCGATAGCGTGTTTGATTGGTCACACAGGGCGACCGCCTGGCCGGGACGATCGCCCATGGGGACCCGTCATCGGGTGACGGTGTCCCCGGTGTGGCCGACCGGGTGCGTTCTCCGCGACCTCCTGCACGGACCACACCCACGCCGGTCGGCCCTCGCTGTTCGTTGCCGAGTCCCGCGGGGGCCGCTCTGCTTCCGGTCGTCGCTCCGCTCCTCCGGGCTCGCCGCCACGGCCGAGGAAAGGCGGTCGCAGGCAGACACAAAGAGCGTGTCCGCCTTGCCTCGACCGCCTGCGTCTCACGACGTGGCCGGGTCACGCCGAAACGTCCGAGGGCGTCGGTGGCTGAGCCGAGCTGTGGATCTACAGGCGGCCGGTGCGGTCCAGCGCGCGGTAACCGTCGGCGGTGGGGAACCAGGTGAGCGCGGTCGGGCCGGCGGCGTAGAGCGCGATGGCGTAACCGTTGGCGGCCGAGAGCTCCGGGCCGACGACCGTGGTGATCGCGAAGCCCTCGGCCTGGCGGCCGGTGTGCGGGTCGACGATGTGGTCCCGGCGGCCGGCCGCGCCCGTGGTGGCGACCGCGCCGGAGGTCAGCTCCAGCGTCTCGATCACGCGCCGGGCATCGTACGGATCCCGGACCGCGATCTTCCACGGCCGGCCGGCGGGGGAGTGGCCGCGCACGGTCACGTCCGCACCCGCGTGGATCGCGTAGTTCTCCACGCCGGCCGCGCGCAGCCGGGCCGCGGCCCGCTCGACCGACCAGCCCTTGACCAGGCCGCTCGGGTCGAAACCGCCGGGCACGGACCACGCGTCGAACCAGCCGTCCGTCGCCGCGCGCATCAGGATGCAGCGGTCGACCAGGTCGGCGAGCGGCGCATACAGCTCCGCGGAGATCTCGCCGCGGCGGAACCGGGAGACCAGGCTCCGCTCGCGCAGCGGGCCGAACGTGGTGTCCAGCGCGCGCAGCTCCGCCACCGCGTCCGCCAGGGCCTCGCCGGCGCCGCGGCGGTCCATCGCCGGCGGGGCGGTGAAGCAGAAGGTGAACTGGTTTGCCCCGACCTGCACCTGGTGGCGGACGACGATGCCCTCGGGCCTGGTGCGGCCGAGAAGGCTGTTCCTCGTGGCGACTGTGGTGGTCATCGTGCTTCCCCCGTCGGTGACGACTCTGTCCAAGGATCACCGTAGGCTCCGAGCCTGAACCGCAGGTGGCCGCGACCTATAAGTTTCCTGTGCGTTACCGGACCGATATGTGGGACGGTCGTACCGATTGACGGGACGTGGGCGTACCGTCGGCAGGGTCTTGAATGTCGTTTTGAGGAGTGCGGGCGTGACACGGATCGCGGTGGTGGGCGGCGACGGCATCGGCCCGGAGGTGACCGCTCAGGCGATCAAGGTCATCCAGGCGGTCCTGCCCGGCGTCGACACGGTCGACTACGACCTCGGCGCCACGCGATACCACCGCACCGGCGAGGTCCTGCCGGACTCGGTCCGTGACGAGCTGGCCGGGTTCGACGCGATCCTGCTCGGCGCCGTCGGCGACCCGACCGTGCCGCCGGGCGTGCTAGAGCGCGGCCTGCTGCTCAAGATGCGCTTCGACTTCGATCAGTACGTGAACCTGCGCCCGTCGAAGCTCTGGCCCGGCACCACCGGCCCGCTCGGCGCGGTCAAGCCCGGCGAGATCGACTTCGTGGTCGTCCGCGAGGGCACCGAGGGCCTCTACGCGGGCGCCGGCGGCGTGCTGCACCGCAACACGGCGGCCGAGGTCGCCACGGAGGAGAGCCTCAACACGCGGCACGGCGTCGAGCGCGTCATCCGCGACGCGTTCGCCCGCGCGCAGCGCCGCGAGCGCCGTAAGGTCACGCTGGTGCACAAGACCAACGTGCTCACCCACGCCGGTGGTCTCTGGGCCCGCACGTTCGACGCGGTCAAGGCCGAGTTCCCGGACGTGACCACGGAATACCAGCACGTCGACGCCGCTGCCATGTTCATGGTCACCAACCCGTCGCGCTACGACGTGGTCGTGACCGACAACCTCTTCGGTGACATCCTCACCGACATCGCGGCGGCCGTCACCGGCGGCATCGGGCTCGCGGCCAGCGGCTGCATCAACCCGGAGCGCCGGTTCCCGTCCATGTTCGAGCCGGTGCACGGCTCCGCGCCGGACATCGCGGGCAAGGGCGTGGCCGACCCGGCCGCGGCCGTGCTCTCCGCGTCACTGCTCCTGGACCACCTGGGGCACCCCGACGCGGCCGCCCGAGTAACCGAGGCGGTCGCCGGCGAGCTGGCCGCCCGTACCCCGGGGGCACCGCTGCGCACCGCCGACGTCGGTGACCGGCTGGCTGCTGCTGCCTCCTGACAGCTTCGTACCATCCGGTCGTAACGCCCTTCTTCCGCAGGGTCGTCCGGCCGGCTGCCGATCACGGCCCTGCGTGCCCTTGAACGACCGTTCGGGGTAAGTTTCAGCAAACCGTGACGTGCATATGGAGGTACCAGCGCTATGAGCGGTGGTGACAAGCTCGACTTCGAGATCCGTCCGAATCCCGCCCCGGTAGCCGCCGCTGACCGCGCCGCGCAGTTGGTGAACCCGGGATTCGGGCGCATCTTCACCGACCACATGGTCACCGTGCGCTACGCCGAGGGCAAGGGCTGGTACGACGCCCGCGTCGAGCCCCGCGCGCCGATCCCGATGGACCCGGCGTCCGCGGTGCTGCACTACGCGCAGGAGATCTTCGAGGGGCTGAAGGCGTACACCACGGCCGACGGCGGCGTCTCGATCTTCCGCCCGGAGGCGAACGCACAGCGTTTCAACCTGTCCGCCGACCGGATGTCCATGCCCGCGCTGCCCGAGCAGGCGTTCCTCGACTCGCTGCGCGAGCTGGTCACGATCGACCGGGACTGGATCCCGACCGACGCGGACGGCAGCCTCTACCTGCGGCCGTTCATGTACGCCAGCGAGGTCTTCCTCGGTGTCCGCCCCGCCCGCGAGTACCTGTACCTGGTCATCGCGTCCCCGGTCGGCGCGTACTTCTCCGGCGGCGTCAAGCCGGTCACCGTCTGGGTCTCGCCCGACTACACGCGCGCGGCCCCCGGCGGCACCGGCGCGGCCAAGTGCGGCGGCAACTACGCCGCGTCCCTGGCCGCCCAGGCCGAGGCGATCGAGGCCGGCTGCGACCAGGTCGTCTTCCTGGACGCGGTCGAGCAGAAGTACGTCGACGAGCTCGGCGGCATGAACATCTTCTTCGTCTTCGACGACGGCACCCTGGTCACGCCGCCGCTCACCGGCACCATCCTCCCCGGCATCACGCGCGAGTCGGTCATCACGCTCGCCCGCGAGGCCGGCCACGAGGTCGTCGAACGCCCGATCAGCTTCGACGAGTGGCGTGCCGGTGCGGAGTCCGGCCGCATCCGCGAGGCCTTCGCCTGTGGCACCGCCGCCGTCATCACCCCGATCGGCACGGCCCGCTTCCCGTCCGGCGAGTTCACCATCGGCGGCGCCGTCTCCGGCGAGGTCACCATGTCCCTGCGCCAGCAGCTGGTCGACATCCAGCGCGGCTCCGCCCCCGACACCCACGGCTGGATCCACAAGATCCTCTGAGTGCCGCGGCCGGTCACGATGGGCGCTTCCGCTTACGGAAGCGCCCATTTTTTTGTTTACGCCTCCCTTGTCCGTACCGGATGCAGTAACACTCGGTGCAGTATCGGTGGATGCCGCGTTGATCAACACGGCTAGAGTCCGCGGCATGGAATCGCAGATCGAGCCGGTGACGGCGCCGCAGGTGCGTGGACGGGCGCGGTGGGCCGGGGTGGTCTGCTGGGCGGCGGTGGTCCTGCTGGTGGCGTGGGCGGGAGTGCGGGTGGGCGGGCTCGACTACGGCCCGCTCGTGCAACTGCTCGCGTTCACGCCGTACGTCGCGGCGGGGGCGTTCGGCGTGGCCGTGGTCGCGTTGCTGCTGCGGAGGCGGGCCGCGGGGATCGTCGCGCTGCTGGCCGGTGCGGTGCTGGTCTCGCTGGTGGCGCCGCGGGCGATTCCGGACTCCGACCGCGGGGAAGGCGGCGGGCCGCGGATCCGGGTGCTCACCGTGAACGTGCTCGGTGGCGCGGCCGACCCGGCCGAGATCATCGCGCTGGTCGACGCGCAGGACGTGGACGTGCTCGCGCTGCAGGAGCACACGCCGCTGCTGGACGCCGCGCTGACCGCGGGCGGGATCGGCGGGCGGCTGCCGTACCAGCAGACGAATCCGGAGGAGGGCACCAGCGGCTCCGGCATCTACTCGCGGCACCCGCTGCGCGACGGCGGCACGCACCGGTACCCGTCGCCGTCGTCGGTGGCGCCGTACCTGGGGCACTCCGCGTCGTACGCCACCGTCGCGGTGCCCGGGGCGCAGCCGCTGCTGGCCGAGTCCGTACACCCGATGGCGCCGTGGAGTCCGCTGGTCAGTGACGACTGGCGCACGGATCTGACCGCGCTCACCCCGGCCACGCCGGACGGGCCGGTACGCATGCTGCTCGGCGACTTCAACGCCACGCTGGACCACTCGCCGCTGCTCGGGCTGCTGGCGACCGGCTACCGGGACGCGGCCGCGGTGGACGGCAGCGGGCTGACCGGCACCTGGGGGCCGTACGCCGGCGCGATCGTCCCGCCGGTCACGCTCGACCACGTGCTGGTGGATCACCGGGTACGGGTGGAGAGCGTCGAGGTCTTCGGCGTCGGCGGTTCGGACCACCGGGCGGTGCTGGCCGTGCTCACCCTGCCGGCCCTCTGACGGTTCCGGCCGTCCGTAACGTTGCGTCGGATGACGCACAGCGGCGTTTCGTGGCGGGCGGCGCCGATTCGCCGCTAGCGTGCCGGACATGAGTGTGGATCTTTCTGTGGTGTCGAGGAGGACCGCGCTCTGCTGGATCGCCGCGGTGCCGGGTGCGGTGTGGGCGGTGGTGCGCGGGCTCGGGCTGGACCACGGTCCGGTCATTCAGCTGATCGCGTTCACGCCCTACGTCACCGCGGGCGCGCTGGTCGTCGCCGTGGTGACGCTGGTGCTGCGCCGGTGGCGGCCCGCGGTGCTCGCGGTGCTGGCCGCGACCGCGCTGACCGCGATGGTGCTGCCCCGCGCGCTGCCGGACGCGGACCGAGGGGCGGGCGGCGGGCCGGAGCTGCGGGTGATGACGTCGAACGTGCTGGGCGGCGGCGCGGATCCGGACGCGCTGGTCGCGCTGATCCGCGCGTACGAGGTGGACGTGCTGGCGATCCAGGAGTTCACCCAGGACGTGGCGGACGAGCTGGAGGCGCGCGGGGCCGGCGCGCTGCTGCCGTACCGGCAGCTGCACCCGATCAACTCGGCCGCCGGGTCCGCGCTCTACTCGCGGTACCCGCTCACGGACGTGGGTGTCCGGGTGCACACGTCCGGGTTCGCGCAGGCCTACGGGACGGTGAGCGTGCCGGGGGCGGTGCCGGTGCTGGCCGAGTCCGTGCATCCGATGGCGCCGTGGGGTGCGCCGGTGCTCGACGACTGGCGGGAGGATCTGGGCAACGAGCCGCGGGCCATGCCGGACGGGCCGGTGCGGTTGCTGCTCGGCGACTTCAACTCCACGCTGGACCACTCGCCGCTGCGCGCGCTGGTCGCGTCCGGCTACCGGGACGCGGCGGATGCCACGGGCATGGGGCTGGCCGGGACGTGGGGGCCGTACGACGGTGACCCGATCCCGCCGGTCCAGCTCGACCACGTGCTGGCGGACGCGCGCATCCGGATCGAGTCGCTGCGGGTCCTGCGCCTGCCCGGCTCCGACCACCGCCCGGTCCTGGTCACCATGACGCTGCCGCCGGGCTGACGTACCGTGGCGGGGGTGTCTTTGAAAGACCCCCCCGCCGCACGTCATGCCGGGTGGTTCACGCCGTAGGTCAGCGCGTCGACCAGCGCATGCCACGATGCCTCGACCACGTTCTCGTGCACGCCGACCGTGGTCCAGCCGCCGTCCTGGGCCGCCTTCGTGCCGACCAGCACGCGGGTGACCGCGGCCGTGCCGTGCGAGCCCTCCAGGATGCGGACCTTGTAGTCGGCCAGTTCGAACGTGGCCAGTGCCGGGTAGTGCGCGGAGAGCGCCTGCCGCAGCGCCTCGTCCAGCGCGTTGACCGGGCCGTTGCCCTCGGCGGTGGCGATCACGCGCTCGTCGCGGACGCGGACCTTCACGGTCGCCTCGGAGACCACCGCACCGTCCTCCCGGTGCTCCACGATCACCCGGTACGACTCCAGCGCGAACGGCCGGACCGGCTCCGCGCCCGGCAGTTCGGAGCGGACCAGCAGCTCGAACGAGGCGTCCGCGGCCTCGAAGCTCCAGCCCTCCGCCTCCAGCTCCTTGACCCGCTTGGTGACCCGGGACAGCGCCTCCGGCTGCCCGGCCAGGTCGACACCGAGCTCGCGTGACTTGAGCTCGATGCTGGCCCGGCCGGCCATCTCGGTGACCAGGATGCGCATGTCGTTGCCGACCACGGACGGGTCGACATGGTTGTAGAGCACCGGGTCCACTTTGATCGCGCTCGCGTGCAGCCCCGCCTTGTGAGCGAATGCCGCGGCCCCGACGTAGGCCTGGTGGGTGTCGGGGGCGATGTTGGCGATCTCGGCGATGCCGTGCGAGACGCGCATCGCCTTCTCCAGGCAGCCGTCCGGTAGGACGGGCAGCCCGAGCTTGAGTTGCAGGTTGCCGACCACGGCGAACAGGTCTGCGTTGCCGGGACGCTCGCCGTACCCGTTGGCGGTGCACTGGAAGTGCTTCACGCCGGCCTCGACCGCGGCGATCGTGTTCGCGACCGCGCAGGAGGTGTCGTTCTGGCAGTGGATGCCGAGCCGGTCCGGCTCGATGCCGAGCTTCCCGGTCAGTTCGGAGATCGCGGCCGTGATCCGGGACGGGACCATGCCGCCGTTCGTGTCGCACATGACCACGCGCTCGGCGCCGGCCTCCAGCGCGGCCGCGACCACGGACGCGGTGTAGCCGGGGTCGAAGCGGAAGCCGTCGAAGAAGTGCTCGCAGTCGAGGAAGACGCGGCGGCCGTGGGCGACGAAGTGGGCGACGCTGTCCCGGACCATCGCCAGGTTCTCGTCCCCGGTGGTGCGCAGCGCACGCTCCACGTGCCGGATGTCGGACTTGGCGACCAGGCAGACGACCGGCGCCTCGGAGTCGAGCAGCGCCTGGACCTGCGGGTCCTCGGCCACGTCCACGCCGGCCTTGCGGGTGGCGCCGAACGCGACCAGTTTCGCGTGCTTCAGGTTCAGCTCGGTGCGGGCCCTGCGGAAGAACTCGGTGTCCTTCGGCATCGCGCCGGGCCAGCCGCCCTCGATGAAGCCGACGCCGAACTCGTCGAGCAGCCGCGCGACGGCGAGCTTGTCGACGACCGAGAAACTGATCCCCTCGCGCTGCGCGCCGTCGCGGAGCGTCGTGTCGAACACCTGGTAGGTCATGGCTAGTACCTTCTTTGTCTGGCGTGAGCGGACCAACAAAAAGACCCCCCGCGGTCGCGGGAGGTCTGCGCACTCGGCGAGGGGATGCCGGTGCGCTAGGTGCCAATAATCAGGACGTAGGAAGTCACGTTGGAAAGCTTGCCACCGTTGTCCATGATTCGGTGGCAGAAACCCACGATCCGGGACGGACCTTCAGGGTGAACCTCTCTGAACTGCAAGAATCGCTCCCCGCGTACGCCGGCGATCTCCGGGAGAACCTCACGCGCGTGCTGCGGGAGACGCCGCTGACCGACGTGCAGGCGTGGGGTGCGGCGCTGGCGTGCGCGATCGCGTCCCGGAGCGCGACCGTGGTGCGCGTGCTCGCGGCCGAGGCGTCCGCGCGCCTCGCACCGCCGGTGGTGGCGCAGGCGAAGGCGGCCGCGTCGATCATGGCGATGAACAACGTCTACTACCGCGCGCAGCACATGATCGGCGCCACCCACCCGGTCGGCCTGCGCATGCGCGTGATCACCTCGCCCGTGCTCGCCGCCGCCGGCGTCACCCGGGCCGACTTCGAGCTGTGGTGCCTGGCCGTGTCCGCGATCGCCGGCTGCGAGGTCTGTCTGAAAAACCATGACCAGGGGGTACGCCGGGCGGGGCTTCCCGGGACGGCCGTGCCCGAGGCGTTGCGGATCGCGGCCGTGGTGCACGCGACCGCGGTCACCGTCGACGCGTCGGAGGCGCTGGGTTAGATCCGCCGGACGCCGGGTATGTCGAATGGCGACAGAGCAAGCAGTCGAGAAGAGGAGGAAAGCCATCATGACCGGCCCTACACCTCAGACGACGAACGCGTACGACACCCCGTTCCAGTCGCCCGCGCCCGAGACTCTCGGCCACGACTCCGTGACCACCGAGGCGACGGGCACCACGTTCACCGGCGCGACGCCGGCGGGCGCGGTGGGCAACAGCGGCACCTGGGACGCCTGGGCCTACCGGGAGGACGCCGGCGTGACCGGCGCCGCCCTGGCCGGCTACAAGGTGGAGGCGACCGACGGGCACATCGGCAAGGTCGATTCGGCCAGCACCGAGGTCGGCGCCGGATACCTGGTGGTCGACACCGGGCCGTGGATCTTCGGTAAGAAGGTCATGCTTCCGGCCGGCGTCGTCAACAACGTGGACCACGACGACCACAAGGTCTACGTGGACCGCACGAAGGAGCAGATCAAGTCCGCTCCGGAGTACGACGACGACCGTCACGGTGACCCGGTCTACCGGGACAAGGTAGGCGGGTACTACGGCGACTCGTACGCGACGCCGAGTCAGATCGCGCCGCCGCGGATGTAGTCGCGGCGACGGGTACGACGGCCGGTGGGGCTGCAGCCCCACCGGCCGTACCCCGTCCTGCACTAAGGTTTCCGGGGTGGAGACGACGCGTAGCTACCCCTTCTCGGCCACGTTCAACTTCCGCGACGTCGGCGGCTACCCCGGCCTGGACGGCCGCACGGTCCGCTGGCGGCGGCTCTTCCGATCCGACTCGCTGCACCGGCTCGACGCCGCCGACGAGGCCGCGTTCCGTGAGCTGGGCGTGCGCACCGTGATCGATCTCCGGCGGCCGCACGAGATCACCCGCGACGGCCGGGTCCCGGAGCACTTCGGCCTCGACTACCACCACATCCACCCGGAGCACGCGGAGTGGGAGGACACGCCGTTCGAGGGCAGCGGCCTGACGAACGCGCGCTGGATGGCCGACCGCTACCGCGACATGGCCGAGACCGGCGCCGCGGGCTGGGCCGAGGCCCTGACGCTGATCGCCCGCGACGCGTCCGCGCCCGTGGTGGTGCACTGCGTGGCCGGCAAGGACCGCACCGGCATCACGGTCGCGCTGACGCTGGGCCTGCTCGGCGTGGCGGACGAGGACATCATCGCGGACTACGCGCTGAGCACGGAGGCGTCGGCCCGCTTCAGTGCGCACGTGCGGTCGACCTGGGCCGGCACGGGGGCGTACCCGACGCCGTTCTTCGGCTCGGAGCCCGAGACCATCGCCGCGTTCCTCACCGAGCTGCGGGAGAA
Organism: Catenuloplanes japonicus; assembly: GCF_000717135.1. Lineage (GTDB taxonomy): Bacteria > Actinomycetota > Actinomycetes > Mycobacteriales > Micromonosporaceae > Catenuloplanes > Catenuloplanes japonicus. Next base: position 156,491 of record NZ_JNXY01000027.1, on the reverse strand, counting down.
GTACGGCTCCGTCGAGGCGTACGCGCTGCACGCCGGCCTGGCCCCGGCGGCGATCGACGCCATGCGGAGCCACCTGCTCACCTGAGGAATCAGGCCGGCGGCCAGTTGCGGACGGCGGCGTCGGCCAGTTGCTGCAGCTCCGCGCGGGTCGCACCGGCCGACGCCTGCACGGCCAGGCCGTCCGCGGTCATCATCAGATAGCGGGCGAGCAGGTCCGGATCGGACGCCGCGGGCAGGTCGCCGTCGTCGATCGCCCGCTGGAACCGGTCGCGCAGCGTGGACCGGCTCTCCAGCTGCCAGGCGCGGAGGACGTCGCGCAGCGGCTGGTTGAGGTGGCCGGCGGCCATGAACGCCTGGGTGGACAGACAGCCGGGCGGCCCGCCGGGCCAGGTGCTCGCCCGCACCGAGCCGGTCAGATAGGCCGTGGCCACCTCGCGTGACGTCGGCTCCGTGAGCGCGCTGACCGCGTAGGAGGCCGGGCCCTCGTTGTAGCGGAGCAGCGCCTTCCGGAACAGGTCGTCCTTGTTGCCGAAGGCGGCGTAGAGGCTCGTCTTGGTGATGCCCATCGCGCGGGCCAGGTCGCTCAGGCTGACCCCGTCGTAGCCCCGGCCCCAGAACACCAGCATGGCCTTGTCCAGCGCCTCGTCCGCGTCGAAGCCTCGCGGCCGTCCCACCGGTGCGCGCTGCAGGTCTGTCACGTCGCGATCATACGTCCTTCTGTTCCGCCCGGAACACAACTGCTACAGTTCTGTTCCGTTCCGACCGGAACAGAATTATCTCCGAGGGGATGACGTCATGAACCGACTCGCAGGAAAGACCGCCGTCATCACCGGTGGCGGCACGCGCGGCATCGGCCGGGCCACGGCCGCGCGGTTCGTGGCCGAGGGCGCGCACGTGTTCATCATCGGCCGCCGGAAGGCCGAACTGGACGAGGCGGTCGAGGCCATCGGCGACGGCGTCACGGCCGTGGCCGGCGACATCACCGACCCGGCCGACCTGGACCGGCTCTACGACGCGGTCCGCGCGCACGGTACGGGGCTGGACGTGGTGTTCGCCAACGCGGCCGCCGCGTCCTGGGACACGATCGAGACGATCACCGCGGAGGAGCTCGGCCGCGTCTTCGGCGTCAACGTCACCGGCACGATGCTGACCGTGCAGAAGGCGCTGCCGCTGCTCAACGAGGGTGCCTCGGTGATCCTCAACGCGTCCACCGCGGCGGACAACGCGGTCGCGGGGTTCGGCGCGTACTCCGCGTCCAAGGCCGCGATCCGGTCCTACGCGCGGACCTGGGCGAACGAGCTCAAGGGCCGCGGCATCCGGGTCAACGCCATCTCGCCGGGGCCGACCGACACCTCCGGCATGACCGAGCTCGCCGGCGAGGAGAACGCACCGGCCTTCAAGGCGCACGAGGCCGCCCGCATCGCCATCGGCCGCCTGGCGCATCCGGACGAGATCGCGGCCGCGGTCGCGTTCCTGGCCTCGTCCGACAGCAGCTTCATGCTGGGCGCCAACCTCTACGTGGACGGCGGCGAGAACCAGATCTGATCACACGGGGGTACGGATGGGCGCTCCCACGCCCGGAATCGCCCCGGACGGGTTTTGACCGTGCGCCCACGGCAATGGCAGGGAGGAGCGCCAGCGACGACCGGTGTCGCCGGGAGGCCTCGGCAGGTGATGTGAGACCAACTGGGTAAATAAAAGGGTTTTGCTGTTCAGCCCGCCAGTGCGCGCACGTGGGCGACCAGATCGGCCAGCGCGAACGGCTTGGTCATGTAGTCGGCGGACACCTCGGCCGCGCGGCGGCGGTTGTCCGTGCTGTCGCGGGCGGTGAGGAACAGCACCGCCGGCGGGGCGTCGGAGGCGCGCATCTCGTCGGCCACGTCGAAGCCGTTCTTGCCGGGCATCATCACGTCCAGCACCACGACGTCGGGGTGGACGGTCGCGGCCGTGGCCACGGCCCGGACACCGTCCGGTGCGGTGACGACCTCGAAACCGGCCGCACGCAGCGTCATCGAGAGAAGCTGCCTGATGTTCGCGTCGTCGTCGGCTACCAGGACCCGGCCGGACGTCCCTGTCCGTGCGCCACTGACCATGGCAGGGACCCTGCCAAACAAGCCTGCGCCTGGGGTGAAGCAATGCTGTGAGACAGCTGTGAGCCGCTCGCTAAAAGGGGAGAAACGGACATCCCCACCCGTTGGAGTGGGCACCCCGGCCCGCCCGGTTCACCGGGCGGGCCGGGGAGACGGGTCAGCCGTCCACGACCTCGCCGAGGCCGGTGGCCACCAGGTCGTCGCGGATCACGGCGGCGTCACCCTCGACCACCATGGTCAGGCCGCGCGGGTGCAGGTGGGCGGCCGCGGCGGCGGAGACCTCGTCCACGGTGGCGGACAGCAGCGACTCGCGCAGGCGCGGGTAGTAGTCGTCCGGCAGGCCGTGCACGACCAGCGTGGCCAGCGCGCCGGCGATCGCGCCCGGCGTCTGCATCTCGACCGAGAGCTGACCGGCCCGCCAGGAGCGCGCCACCGCCAGCTCGTCCTCGGTCACGCCGCCGGACTGGGTGCGGCTCGTCTCGCCGATCGTGTCGACCAGCGCGGGCGCGGTGAACTTCGTCTGCACCCCGGCGCTGATCAGCAGCCGGCCGAAGCGCCGGGCCAGGCCGAAGTCGCCGCGGATGCCGTACGTGTACCCGCGAACCTCTCGGATCAGGTGGTTCAGCCGGGACGTGAACGCGCCGCCGAGCACGGTGCCGGTGAGCGTCATCGGCACGTAGTCCGGGTGCGCCCGGTGCGGCGCCCGGTGGCCGAGTCGCAGCGTGGACTGCACGGAGCCGGGCCGGTCCACCAGGATGATCTTCCGGGTGTCCGCGATCGGCACGTCCAGCGGGCCGGTCGTCTCGATCTCGGACGGCACGGTCCCGGCGAACGCGGTCGCGGCCAGCGCGTCCAGGTCCAGCACGTCCAGGTCGCCGACGACGACCAGCACGCCGGGCCGGGTCAGCCAGCTGCGGTGGAACGCGGTCACGTCGTCCACGGTCACGGCCGCGACCGAGGCCGGATCGCCGTGCAGCGGGCGGCCGTAGCGCTCGCCGGCGCCGAACAGGTCGGCCCGCAGCGCCGCGTCCGCGCGCGGGCCGGGCGAGGCCCAGTCCATCTTCAGGCCGGTGACCTCGTCGTCGCGGACCCGCTCCACGTCGGCCGGGCGCAGCGCGGGCGTGCGGGCCGCCTCCGCGACCAGCTCCAGCGCGCGCGGCAGCAGGTGCGCGGGCGCGGACGTGCCGACCATGAACGTGTCCCAGTCGGCCGAGGTGGACAGCTCCGCGCCCAGGCCCTCCAGCGCCAGCGCGTACGCGGTGGCGTCGCGCGACGCGGTGCCCTCCTCCAGCGCCTTCGCCACCACGGACGCGAGCCCCTCGCGGCCGGCCGGCTCGTGCCCGGCACCGCCGTCGAGCAGCAGCGTCGCGACGGAGAGCGCCTGGCCGGGCAGGTGCGCCGCGATCACGCGCCCACCGGCGATGTCCCGGCGGACGATCCGGGGGAACGTGTACGGCCGCGGCGCGCCGGTGCCGGGCCGCTCGGAAACCAGCGTCACTTGTCGTTCTCCTCAGACTCGGCGGCCTCGGTTGCGGGCAGGTAGACCAGCGTGACGCGGCTCTGCGCGGACAGCAGCGCCGCGGCGGAGGCCCGCAGCTCGTCCGCGGTCACGGACAGCCAGGACGGCAGCTGCCCGCCGATCCGTGCCGGGTCGCCGAGCTGCGTCGCGTACCGCCCGAGCAGGTCGGACCGGCCGCCCGCGGTGGACACCTGCCGCCACCACTGGGTGGTGAGCAGCGCCTTCGCCCGGTCGATCTCGTCGTCCGTGATGTCGCCGGCGGCCAGCTCCGCCAGCACCGCGGTCAGGCCGGCCTCCAGCGCGTCAGCGTCCACGCCGTCCTTCGCGGTGGCGGAGATGATCACCGGCGCGGGCGCGTAGGCCAGGTCCACACCGTAGGCGCCGATGTTGTCCGGCTGGGCCAGCCGGGCCTCGTCGACCAGCCGCCGGTAGAGACGGCTGCCACGGCCGCTGCCGAGGATGCCGGCCAGCACGGTGACCACGTCGTAGTCGCGGGTGCCGAACGGCGCGGTGCGGTGCGACAGGTAGAGGCGCGGCGCGGGCACCTCGGACCGGACGACCTCGCGGGCCGGCTCGGTCAGGCCGCCGGGCAGCGCGGACTCCGGCGCCGGCGGGATCTCGCCGCGCTCGATCGTGCCGAAGTACTTCTCCGCGAGCGCGAAGACCTCGGCCGCGGTGGTGTCGCCGACCACGGTCAGGACCGCGTTGTTCGGCCGGTAGTAGGTGGTGTGGAACGCCTGGAACGTGGCCAGGTCCGCCGCGTTCAGATCCTCCATCGAGCCGATGGTGGAGTGGTGGTACGGGTGGCCGGCCGGGTAGAGCAGCGGGAGCAGGCGCAGCCAGGCGTCGCCGTAGGGCACGTTCTCGTACCGCTGGCGGCGCTCGTTCTTCACCACCTCGCGCTGGTTGTCCAGCGTCTCCTGGGTGAGCGCCGGCACCAGGCCGCCCATCCGGTCCGCCTCCAGCCAGAGCGCGAGCTCCAGGTGCTCGGCCGGGACGGTCTCGAAGTAGTTGGTCCGGTCCGGGTTGGTGGTCGCGTTGAGCGAGCCGCCGGAGCCCTGGATCAGTTTCATGTGCTCGGTCTTCGCCACGTGCACGGACCCCTCGAACATCAGGTGCTCGAAGAGGTGGGCGAAACCGGTCTGGCCGTCCGGCTCGTGGCGGGAACCGACGTCGTACCAGAGGTTCACGGCGACGACGGGCGCGGCGTGGTCCTCACTGACCACCACCCGCAGCCCGTTGGCGAGCCGGGTGGTCTCGATGGGCCACGGGTACCCGGTCGTCGGTGCACCGGGCGGGTTTGCAGACGGCACGCAGCCTCCCTCTCACAGTCAGGTTTCCCAGTATTCACCGCCGCCCGCCGGGAGAGGGGGTGGTACGCGCAGGGCGTACCACCCGAAGGGGTGTGTCAGATGCGCCCGTGGCCGGCACCGGCCCGGACCAGCGCGGGCACGGACGAGGGCGCGTCGAGCGTGTACGCGTAGTACGTGGACGGCTCGACCACCGTGCCGGACACCTCCAGCGCGCCGGAGTTCACCAGCGTGTTGTTGCGCGCCACGGCCCGGCCCGGCCCGGAATCGGCGTAGCCGCTCGCGGAGAAGAGCGGATGCGGCACGTTCTCGAAGTAGTTGCCCTCGACGACCAGGCCCGCGTTCTCGGTGGAGGCGGCGCCGTACGACGTGTTGTTCAGGAAGTAGTTGTTGTAGACGTGCACCGGCTCGCCGAACCGCACCCGCGGATGCCGCTGGACGCTGTTGTCGAACCAGTTGTGGTGGATGCTGACCCGCAGGTGGCCAACGTCGGTGCCGGCCGCGCCGTCCGAGTGGCTGATCAGCATGGACTTGTCCGAGTGGTCGAAGTGGTTCCAGCTGACCGTGACGAAGTCGGACCCGCGGACGATGTCCACCGAGCCGTCGACCGCGCCGCGGAACGTGTTGTGATCGATCCAGATGTGGTGCGACTCCTGCCCGACGTTGACCGCGTCGTCCTCCGCGTTCGTGAAGAGCAGATTCCGGACGATCACGTTGTACGACCGGTAGAAGTCCAGCCCGCCGCCGTCGATGCGCCCGTTCGTACCGATGCCGATGATCGTCTTGTGCGGCCGGACGCCCTGCTTGCTGGTGATCTGGATCAGCCCGTTCACCTGGATGACCAGCGGTCCGACGGTGTCGATGTAGCCGAGGAACTGGTCCGCGGTCGTCGCGGTGACCGTGGGGCCGCCCGCGCCGCCGGTGGTGCCGGTGCCCAGCGAGGCGAAGCCGGTGGGGGCCGGGTCGGCCGCCGCCCGGGGAACGCCGGGGAGCGCGAGCACGAGCGGGGTGGCCAGGAGGGTGCGGCGTCGCATGGTCTGCCTCTCGATCGGGGTGGCGGCACGGCGATGCGCCGGGCCGATCCTCGGGTGGCAGACCCCTCGGTGTCCGCGGCGGACGTTACGCGCGGTCGACCATCGATGTCAATCGATGAAAAGGGATCGCGGCGTTTATGCCGGATTTGCGGCTCGTGTTGCCCGGTGCTTCCGGGAGGTCGCGTTTGTCAAGATCGTCACCGGCGTCTCCCCGCAGGGCTTCGCGGATGCGGAAGCGGCCATAGCGGCTGCTCAGAGCGTGCGGAGCCGGGCCGTCGACGGCGGGGTCACCGTGCAGCTGGATGAATTCCACCAGGACCCGCACCGCCGACTACGTCCACGGCCGCTTCGGCTGACCAAAGATCAAGATCAAATTCATCTTCCCGCTTCCGCGGTGGTCACTTTCCGCATGCTCCCGCGGGCACCGGTCGTCGCTGGCGCTCCTCCCTGCCGGGTCCGTGGGTGGCAGGACCCGAGCGCCCGCGACGGCCGGTACGAGCGCGCGGACGAGGGATTTCGAACGGTCAGCGCGCGAGGCACGGCCGAGCACTGCCGAGGCTGCCGTCCAGCGAGTCCAGCCCCGCGGCGCTCCGGCCCTGCGGGCCCGAGGTGCCCGCCTCAAGGGACAGGTCGATCCTCGCGGTGAACGTCCACGGTCCGCTGCCGCACGGAGACGCCGGAAGCGATGCGGCCGTGGTCTGATCGGTGCCGGCCCAGGGCTTGTCGGACGGGCCCTTCACCGTGCTCCGCAGCGGGCGGAGGTTCTTGCCGTCCGACCACGAGTAGGTGGTCTTCCGATGCAGCCACGCGCCGGCCGCGAGCGAGGCGAAACCCCGCTGCGCGATGCTGCCGATCGTGACGGACGTGTCGGCCGGCAACGCCACGGTGGCGCTGATCAGACACGTGCGCTCGCGGTCCGCCTTGGTGGCGGCAGCACCCGTCTCGGCCGCGAACTCGGCGAACGTGACGGTGAACTCGGTCCCGTCCGGCGTGATGGCCACCGTGGCCGATCCGGCGGGGCAGCCCGTGCCGGCCGTCGAGACGTGCCGGAACTGCGGCGCGGCGGTCGTGGCCGGCTCCGCGGTCCGGGCGCCTGCCGTGGTGGTCAGCGCCAGCAGGGCCGCGCCGATGGTCAAGGTGTGTCGCATGTGCCTGATCCGATGCGGTCTCGTGCGGACGTGGAAGGGGCGCCGCGGGCCGGGGCCCGGCCCGCGGCGACGGCGAACCTCAGCACTTCTCCCACGTCAACTGGAACTTCGTGGCGAAGCTGACGTCCGTCGAGTCGAGCGTGATGACGCTGCCGTTGACCGCCGGGTTCGACGTGCCAGGGCGGACGCTGATGTCGAGCTTCGCGTTGAAGGTCTTCGACTCGCCGCAGGGCATCACGGAGATGACGTCCTCCTCGACCTTGTCGTGGAAGTCCCAGACGTTGTCGAACGGGCCGGTGAGCGTGTTGGTGATGACCTTGCTGCTCTGCTCACCGCTCCAGTAGTAGACGCCCCGCACGTTCGCGTTCGCGCCCTTGGCCAGGTTCGCGGCGCCGCGGTGGTCGATCTGCACGATCGTGAACGTGTAACCGGGCGGCACGTCCAGGTCGATGCCGAGCTGGCAGGCCTTCCGGGCGGCGGACTTCGGCGTGCCCTTCCCGATCTCGGCCTCGAACGCGTCGTAGGTGATGGTGAACCAGTCCTTCGCCGGCGAGACGTTCACCGCGGCCGTTCCGGCCGGGCAGCCGGTGCCGGCCAGCGAGACGAGCTGGACCTTGAACTGGTCCGGTCCCTCCACCACCGTCGGCGCGGCCTGCGCCGCCGTGGCGGTGGTCAGGCAGGACGCGCCGAGCATGGCGAGTGAAAGGCCGGTGGTGACCATTGTCTTGCGCATTCGAATGTCATCCTCTCGTCGGCCCGATGCGTTTCAGCAATCGGGAGAACTGTGCTGCCGAGATCTCGTTTCAGCATTTCTTCCAGGACAGGTGATACGTCGCGGTCGCTTTTCCGCCGGCACCCGTCTCCATCTGACTCTTCTGCTTGCGGTCCGGCCCCGGAGTGACCCGCACCTCGGTGTTGATATTGAGAGTCCGGGCCGAGTCGCAGGGCGCCCAGCCCAGCTCCTTGAAGTCGGTGGCGCCTCCCTGCCAGGCCGAACGGAGGGGACCCTTGAGCGTCCGGGTGTACCGGGCCGTCGACCGTGACGCGCTGAAGTAGTACGTGGCCTGCATCGTGCCGACCGCACCCTTCGCCAGCTGGGCATTCCCGCGGTACTCGGCCTTCCTCAGCGTGAAGGTCCAGCCCGCGGGCCGGTCGATGTTCACGCCGACCATGCAGTTCCGCCGCCTCTCGGTGAGCGGCGCCGACCCTCCGGCCCGCGCCGTGAAGCCCGGGAACCGGAGCGTGAAACCGTCCGCGCCGGTCGCGGTCACCGTGGCGACGGCACCCGGGCAGCCGGATCCGCCGGTGCTCGCCACCGCCGCCGACACCTTCGGTGCGGCCCTTTCGAGTGGTGCGTCCACGGCGGATCCGCCGAGCAGCAGTAAGGCCACGGCCGAGGCCGCGGCACCGTTTGAGAGCATGGGATTCGTCCTTTTATCGCGCAGTGAAGAATCGCTGTCGATATCGCTGAGGGAAATTTAGATCCCGGTGCTCAGTCGTCGGTCCGATTTCCCGGCGAAACATCTTTTCGTCCTGTTTCCGGTACTTCCCGGACGGAGGCGGCGCCCGGTGTGTTATCGCCGGGACGCCGCCGCCGGGGATCCCCTGTGGAGTGACCGTGCCGGCGGAACGGCCGCTTTCTGTCGTGGGGCGGTGATTGACTGCGGGCATGATTCTCGTGCTGGGACCCGGCGGGACGGTCGGGCGACGGGTGGCGGCGCGGCTGCGCGCCACCGGCTCCGAGGTGCGGCCCGCGTCGCGGTCCGCGGCGGTGCGCTTCGACTGGGCGGAGCCGGGCACCTGGACGGCCGCGCTCACCGGCGTGACCGCGATGTTCCTGATGGCGCCGGACGGCGTACCCGTGGATGCGGCGTTCGTGGATCTGGCCGCCCGGTCGGGTGTGCGGCGCGCGGTGCTGCTGTCCAGCCGGTCCATCGAGACCATGGGCGATGCGCGGCTGCTCTCCGCGGAACAGGCCGTGCGCGACGGCGGCGCCGAGTGGACGGTCGTGCGCGCGGACTGGTTCGCCCAGAACTTCGACGAGGGCTTCCTGCGCCCGGCCGTGGACGCGGGCACGGTCGCGATCCCGGTCGGCGGCGTGCGGCAGACGTTCGTGGACGCGGGCGACATCGCCGCCGTGGCCGTCGCCGCGCTGACCGGTGACGGCCATGCGGGCGCCACCTACGAGGTGACCGGCCCGGAGGCGCTGTCGTTCGGTGAGGCGTGCGCGATCGTCGGCACGGCGGCCGGCCGTGAGGTGCGGTTCGACGGCACCGCCGGGGCCTACGCGTCCGCGATGACCGCGTTCGGCGTGCCGTCCGCGCAGATCGACCGGGACGTGGCCGCGTTCGCCGCGCTCGCGGCGGCCGGCGACTCCGCGCCGCAGGACACGGTGGAGCGTGTCACCGGCCACCCGCCGAAACGGTTCGCCGACTACGCGGCCGGGGCTTCATGGTGAGTTGAGTACCGGCACTCAGGAGCCGGGGCCGCCGCGACGGCAGGATTCCCCTCATGAGCGACAAGCGTGTTGAGCTTCGGACGGTTCTGCTCGGTGCGGTCGGCGGCGCCGGGGTCTGGGTGGGGTCCTGGGTGGCCGCGCTCGGCGTGACCGCGGTCATGGCCGCGACGCTGTGGCCGGACGACCCGGACGCGAGCATCGGCAACGGCCTGATCATCCTGGCCGTTCCGCTGCTGGCGGTCCCGCTGCTCGAGTGGCTGCTGCTGCGCGGGCTGCGGGTACGCGGCGCCGGCGTGTTCGGCCTGCTCGCACTGGGCGCCTACTTCGTCTCCGTCCAGATCGGAACGGAGCAGTCCATGTGGCCGCCGATCTACGTGACCGGCGTGGTCGGCGCGGCCGTCTTCGCCGTCTACACCGCGGTCGTCGCCCTGGTCAGCGGCCACCGGCGCCCCCGCGCGACGCCCGGCCTGACCGCCGAGCCCGCGGCCTGACCGGTCGGCCGGCCGGCTGGCGCCGACGTCGGCTGACGGCGGCCGGGGCGATCAGCCGGTGCCGGGAGCCGTGATCGCCGCGCGCGATGCCGGAACGTCCGCCACGCGTCCGTTCTCCGCAGCCGGCGAAGAGCCCTCCTGCTCAGCGGATCTGGCGTTCCCCCACGGGAAGTGCGTCGACCGCCGCGATGAGCCGCTCGCGCAACGGCCGGGCGCGCTCCGCGAAGGAACGCTGCGCCGCCGCGTACTCGGCCCGGCCCTCCGGCGTCTCCACCCGCACCGGCGGGTAGCCGAGCGCGGCCAGGTCGTACGGGCTGGCGCGCATGTCCAGGCTCCGGATGTCGTGGGCCAGCGCGAACGCGTCCGCCACCAGTTCGGATGAGACCAGCGGGCCGAGCTTGTACGCCCACTTGTAGACGTCCATGTTCGCGTGCAGGCAGCCCGGCTGCTCCAGCTCGGTCTGGCGCTCGCGCGTGGGCTGCAGCAGGTTCAGCGGGCGGGCCGGGCCGGTGAAGAACCGGAACGCGTCGAAGTGGCTGCACCGCACGCCGCGCTCCTCGACCAGCGCGGCCGTGGCCTCGGGGGAGAGGCGCAGCGGCCAGGCGTTGTGCCGCACCTCGTCCGGCGTCTGCCGGTAGACCATCGCCCACTCGTGCATCCCGAAACAGCCGTAGTGCGCCGGCCGGTTCGCCGTCGACTCCAGCAGCGTGCGGATCCATGTCACCGACTCGCCGCGCTTGGCCAGGAACGCCTCGTCGTCGAACGACGGCCCGTTCTCCAGGGTGACGCCGAACCCGGGCTGCCAGTGCCGCAGCCGCGCCGGGCGATGCGAGTAGTACGAGAACAGGAAGTCCAGCACCGGATGTTTGAGGCCGCGGCGGCGGCGCTCCAGGTGCGGCTGGATCCACGCGTCGACGCGTGCCTCGTGCGCGGCCTGGCGGGCGCGCCAGGTCTGCTCGTCCAGCACGGTGGTCATCCGGCAAGCGTAGGGCAGGCGGCAGGATGGGCCACATGCTGATGCGACGGGCCGTGGCGGACGACATTCCGGCGATCGTGGAGTTGCTGGCGGACGACGGGCTCGGCCGGGGACGCGAGTCGGTGGCGGACCTCACGCCGTACCGCCGCGCCTTCGAGGTTGTTGATCTGGATCCCGCACAACTGCTGGCGGTGGCGGAGATCGACGGTGTGATCGTGGGCACGCTGCAGCTCACCGTCATCCCGGGGTTGTCGCAGCGCGGGCGTACGCGCGGGCTGGTGGAAGCGGTCCGGATCGCGTCCGCGCGCCGGGGCCAGGGGCTGGGCGGGGAGCTGATGCGCTGGGTGATCGCCGAGGCCAGGGAACGCGGCTGTTCCCTGGTGCAACTGACCTCGAACGCGACCCGCGGTGACGCACACCGCTTCTACGAACGTCTCGGCTTCACGCCCAGCCACGTCGGTTTCAAGCTGGAGATTTAGGCTTCACGGCATGCGCTTTGCTCGTTTCGTTCACGCCGGTGGTGTGTCGTTCGGAGTGGTCGAGGGCGAGGCCGGGGCCGGCCTTGCCGGACTGACCGTCGCCGAGATCGACCGCACCCCCTTCGAACCGGTGACGTTCACCAACCGACGGTGGGCTCTTCCCGACGTCCACCTGCTCGCTCCGATCTTCTCCAGCAAGGTGATCGGCATCGGCCGCAACTACGCCGATCACGCCGCCGAGCTGGGCAACGCGGTTCCCAAGGAGCCGCTGATGTTCCTCAAGCCGTCGTCCTCGGTCATCGGGCCGAACGACACGATCCGGCTGCCCGTGCAGTCGCAGCAGGTCGAGCACGAGGCCGAGCTGGCCGTGGTGATCGGCGGCACCGGCCCGGTCAGCCGCATCGACCGCAAGGACGCCGAGAAGGTCATCTTCGGCTACACCTGCGCGAACGACGTCACCGCCCGCGACCTGCAGAAGAACGACGTGCAGTTCACCCGCGCCAAGGGCTTCGACTCGTTCTGCCCGGTCGGCCCGTGGATCGAGACCCGCCTGGACGTCTCGGACCTGGAGGTCCGCTGCGAGGTCGGACGCGGCAACGAGGTCCGCGAGGTCCGCCAGCTCGGCCGCACCAAGGACATGATCTTCGACGTCCCGTCCCTGGTGTCCTACGTCTCGCACGTCATGTCGCTGCTCCCCGGCGACCTGATCCTCACCGGCACCCCCGCCGGCGTCTCCACCATCACGGACGGCGACGTCGTCTCCGTCCGCGTCGAGGGCATCGGCGAGCTGGTCAACCCCGTCGCGGCACGCTGACCTGCATCGGAACTCCGTCCGGCGGGCGCGCGCCCAAATGCGCAAACGCCGGACGGTGGCCCGATTTGGCGGGCAACATGGGGTCAGGTAAAGTTCTTTCCGGCGCAGCAAGCAGCGCCGATGGGGTATGGGGTAATTGGCAGCCCAACTGATTCTGGTTCAGTTAGTCTAGGTTCGAGTCCTGGTACCCCAGCAGTGTTGCCCGACAGGGCGGCGGTGCTGGATCTGGTAGGGTTCCACACCGTTGCTTCCAGAAGGCAGCGAGCAAGACCGCAGGGCAGGCAGGGCCAAGTAAACCAACTTGGAGGGCCTGGTAAGCTAGAAAGCGCAAGATCAAGTAACAAAAAGCAAGTCCGAGGTCCCGTCGTCTAGCGGCCTAGGACGCCGCCCTCTCAAGGCGGTAGCGTGGGTTCGAATCCCATCGGGACTACAGTCGAAGCCCGTCTCGCGAAAGCGAGGCGGGCTTCCTCCTTTCTCGCATCTTTCCGCACCCTGCACCGGCTTTTCAGCCATTCCCCAAATTTCCGTGCTTCCCGCGCACGCTGTGTCCCCGGTCCCCGGTCCCCGGTCCCCGGTCCCCGGCCCCCGGCCTGCGGCCCCCGGCCTGCGGCCCCCGGCCTGCGGCCCCCGGCCTGCGGCCTGGCTCGCTCCTCTCGCGTGGTGCCGGCGGGTCCGCGTGTTCTGGGGTCGATCACGCGTTCTGTCGTGTGGGGCGACCGCGCCGGCCCCGGTTCTGGTAGCCACTCACTGGTGTGGCGGCCTGGGGCGTGCTCGTATGTGCGTTTTCCATGCTTTCGCCGCATCTGCGCTACATGAGGACTGCCTGGTTTCGCCGTCAAGCCCCTGATCAACGGGCATGGCGACGACCGACTGACTCCAAGCGCCTGGGTGCGGAAAACGTACATACGGCCATGGTCCCCTTGCGGGACCTCAGGTCACTGACCGCCATAAGGTGATATTTCGGGCGGCAATCGGCTTCCAGCAGGCAGTGGCGTCAACCCAGCCTCCAGCCGGCAACCCAGCCCGATGCCGAAAGCCCGGTAAATAACGAATCCCGGCTCCAGAACGCCCGGTCGGGTCTTCCGTCACCACGGCGAAACCGGCAGGGAGGAGCGCCAGCGACGACCGGTGCCCGCGGGAGCATGCGGCCCGGACCACCGCGAAAGCGGGAAAATGCCCTGGCTCTTGCCTTTGCCGGCCTTCCGGCGTCAGAGCCTCAGCCTCCACCCGCCTACCGCTATTTCCACAATGTCGGGCACGGAGTGCCCGTCGATCACGCCGAGTCCGCCCCCGGCGCCAAGTCTCACGACACGTGATTCTCAGAACCCCGCGGCCCTGCCCCTGTCCCTTGGATTTCCTGCGCAGCCCGCGTGCAACAACCGCCACTCACACGAAAGCGCCGCCCGCACCATCGCAACGACGATGCAGGCGGCGCCCGACAAAATCAGCTCAGAGCCCCGACAACCGTTGCCCCGCACGCACCACGGCCATCGCATGCCGGTCCCCCGGCCGCCGCCCCAGCCGCTCGATCGGCCCCGAGATGCTCACCGCCGCGATGACCCGCCCGGTCCGGTCCCGGATCGGCGCCGACACGCTCGCCACCCCGGCCTCCCGCTCCGCCACGCTCTGCGCCCACCCGCGACGCCGGACCTCCGCCAGCGTCCGCCCGGTGAACTTGCAGCGCGGCAGCAACGGCATCACGGCCTCCGGCGGCTCCCACGCCAGCAGGATCTGCGCGGCCGAGCCGGCGGTCATCGGCAGCACCGACCCGACCGGCACGGTGTCCCGCAACCCGCTGGCCCGCTCCGCCGCCGCCACGCAGAGGCGCTCGTCGGCGCGGCGCAGGTAGAGCTGTGCCGACTCGCCGGTCGCGTCGCGCAGGGCGGCCATCAACGGCTCGGCCGCGGTCAGCAACACGTCCGGCGCCGCGTTGGCGAGCTCGCCCAGCCTCGGCCCCGGGCGCCAGCGGCCCTGGGTGTCACGGACCAGCATCCGGTGGATTTCCAATGCCTGCGCCAACCGGTGCGCCGTAGCCCTTGGCAGCTTCGTGCGCTCGACGAGTTCGGCCAGGCTGGCGCCGTCGACACAGGCGGCCAGGATGACCACCGCCTTGTCGAGAACGCCGACACCGCTCATACTGTGTCCCACAAGACGAAACATACCTCCCAGAATTTAGGATGTCCAGATGGTGGGAGCCAATCCACAGCCCGCTGTTCCGCGGACCCTGGCCGAGAAGGTCTGGGACGCCCACGTGGTGCGATCCGCCGAGGGTGAGCCAGATCTGCTATTCATTGATCTCCATCTGCTGCATGAGGTGACGAGCCCGCAGGCGTTCGACGGTCTGCGTCTCGCGGGGCGGCCGGTGCGGCGTCCCGACCTCACGCTGGCGACCGAGGACCACAACACGCCGACCGGGTACGACGACGTCTCCTTCAACGCCCGTCGCGGCGACCTGATGACGATCCTGGACCCGACCTCGCGCACGCAGATCGAGACGCTCCGCAAGAACTGTGCGGAGTTCGGGGTGCGCCTGCACCCGCTCGGCCACGAGCAGCAGGGCATCGTGCACGTGATCGGCCCGCAGCTCGGCCTGACCCAGCCCGGCCTCACCATGGTCTGCGGCGATTCGCACACGGCCACGCACGGCGCGTTCGGCGCGCTGGCGTTCGGCATCGGCACCAGCGAGGTCGAGCACGTGCTGGCCACGCAGACGCTGCCGCAGGCGCGGCCGAAGACCATGGCCGTGACCGTGGTGGGCGACCTCAAGCCCGGCGTCACGGCGAAGGATCTGGTGCTGGCGCTCATCACCCAGGTCGGCACCGGTGGCGGGCGCGGCCACATCGTGGAGTACCGCGGCGAGGCCATCCGCAAGCTCTCCATGGAGGGCCGGATGACCATCTGCAACATGTCCATCGAGTGGGGCGCCAAGGCCGGCATGATCGCGCCGGACGAGACCACGTTCGAGTACCTGCGGACCCGGCAGTACGCGCCGACCGGCACCACCTGGATCGAGGCCGTCGACTACTGGCGCAGCCTGGCCACGGACGACGACGCGGTCTTCGACACCGAGGTGATCCTGGACGCGGACGCGATCACCCCGTTCGTGACCTGGGGTACCAACCCGGGCCAGGGCGTGGCGCTGAGCGGCGTGGTGCCGAGCCCGTCCGACTTCGACGGGGAGAACGAGCGGGCCGCCGCCGAGCGCGCGCTGGAGTACATGGACCTCACCCCCGGCACCCCGTTACGCGAGATCCCGGTGGACGTTGTGTTCGTTGGCTCGTGCACGAACGGGCGTCTGGAGGATCTGCGCGCCGCGGCCGAGGTGCTGCAGGGGCACCAGGTCCACGAGGGCGTACGCATGATGATCGTCCCCGGCTCCGCGAAGGTGCGGGAGGCGGCCGAGGCGGAGGGGCTGGACAAGGTCTTCACGGAGGCCGGTGCGGAGTGGCGGTTCGCGGGTTGTTCCATGTGTCTGGGCATGAACCCGGACACGCTCAAGCCCGGTGAGCGCTCGGCGTCGACGTCCAACCGCAACTTCGAGGGCCGGCAGGGCAAGGGCGGGCGCACCCACCTGGTGTCACCGCCGGTCGCCGCCGCCACCGCCGTCCTGGGCCGTCTCGCGGCCCCCGCGGACCTGTAGCCGAAGGGACTTTCGGAAAGTGGAGAAGTTCACCGTTCACACCGGTTCCGCGGTTCCGCTGCGGCGCTCCAATGTGGATACGGATCAGATCATTCCCGCGGTGTACCTGAAGAGGGTGACGCGGACGGGCTTCGAAGACGGTCTCTTCAGCGCCTGGCGCGAGGACCCGGCATTCGTGATGAACAATCCCGCCTATTCGTCCGCGTCGATTCTCGTTGCGGGGCCGGACTTCGGCACCGGATCATCGCGTGAGCACGCGGTGTGGGCCCTGCACAACTGGGGATTCCGCGCGGTCATCTCGCCCCGCTTCGGCGACATCTTCCGTGGCAACGCGCTCAAGGAAGGGCTCCTCCCGGTCGAGCTGGACCAGGCCGCGGTGGAACGGTTGTGGGACCTGGCGGAGAAGGACCCGGACGCGCGGATCGAGGTCGACCTGGCCGCACGGCAGGTGCGGGCGGACGGCAGCGTCTGGTCGTTCCCGATGGACGACTTCAGCCGCTGGCGCCTGATGGAGGGCCTGGACGACATCGGCCTGACGTTGCGGCACCAGGACGCGATCGCCGCCTACGAGGCCGAGCGACCGTCCTTCAAGCCGTCTCTGGCCTGAGGTACGACGCGGAACCGACTGTCTCCAAACCCCGATAACAGCGGGATTCTCACCCCCGCGAGACCCTCGAATCGTTGCCGTCAGGGCGCTTCAGCCCGGCAAAGAGGGGCTCGCGGGGGTGATTCCGTTGCGACACAAGGACTTTTTTCCCACGGATGTTTGTATCTGCTGCTCCCAGGGCATACCGTGCGCGCAGAATCATTGTGTAACAGTCCATTCGCTTCATCTGGGAGGTAAATCTCGTGAACAAGGCCGAGCTCATCGAGGCGCTCGCCGCTCGCCTGGGCGACAAGAAGACGGCGACGGCGGCGCTGGACGCGGTTCTCGCGGAGGTCCAGAACGCGGTCACCAAGGGCGACCGCGTGGCCATCACCGGCTTCGGAGTCTTCGAAAAGCGCGTGCGCGGCGCCCGAACAGCCCGCAATCCCCGTACCGGTGAAGCGGTGAAGGTGAAGAAGACGTCCGTCCCGGCCTTCAGGCCCGGCGCCGGATTCAAGGAGCTGGTCGCCAGCGGCAAGGTGCCGAAGGTGGCCGCCGCCAAGAAGACCACCACCACGGCCGCCAAGGCCACCGCCACGAAGGCGACCGCTACCAAGGCGACCGCCACCAAGGCCACGGCCACCAAGGCGACGGCGGCGAAGACCGCGCCGGCAGCCAAGGCCACCACGGCGACCGCGGCCAAGAAGACCGCGGCGACGAAGGCGACCGCCACCAAGGCCACCGCCACCAAGGCGGCCCCGGCCAAGACCGCCACCGCGGCCAAGACGGCGCCGGCGAAGAAGACCACCGCCACCGCGGCGAAGAAGACCGCGGCGGCCACCCCGGCCAAGAAGTCCGCGGCGACCAAGAGCACCACGACGGCTACGAAGTCGACGGCCAAGAAGGCCCCGGCGGCGAAGAAGTCGGTCGCCCGGAAGCGCTGACAACACCAGATTTGCACGCCGAGGGCGCCTCACCCCGCACGGGTGAGGCGCCCTCGGCGTCTGTCAGGCCACGACCGGACGCGTCTGTCAGGCCACGACCGGCTCCGTGAAAGCGCCGCCGATCCGGCCGTGCAGGCGGCGCAGCGGGCGCGGCGCCCACCAGTTCCACCGGCCCAGCAGCGTCATCGTGGCCGGGACCAGCAGCAGCCGCACCACGGTGGCGTCCAGCGCGACGGCCAGCACCAGACCCAGCCCGATCTGCTTGATCGGGGCGAAGCCGCCGGTCAGGAAGCCCGCGAACACCACCACCAGCAGCAGCCCGGCGGACGTGATGATGCGCCCGGTCTGCTGCAGGCCCGACGCCACCGCCACGTCCGGGGCGTCGCCGGCCAGGTGCCGCTCCCGCACGCGGGAGAGCAGGAACATCTCGTAGTCCACGGACAGCCCGAACGCGATCGCGGCCACCAGCACCGGCACGGTCAGGTTCGTGTCGTCCAGCCGCTCGCTGCCCAGCAGCCAGGCCAGATGTCCCTCCTGGAACACCCAGACCACGACGCCGAGCGAGGCCGCGATGCTCAGCATGTTCGTCAGCACGGCCTTGACCGGCAGCAGGATCGAGCCGGTGAACGCGAACAGCAGCGCCAGCGTGCCCACCGCGACCAGCACGGCCGCGATCGGGCCGCGCTCACCCAGCATCGTGCGGTAATCGGCCAGCCGCGCGGCCTCGCCTGCTACCTGGAATCCCTGGTCGCGCAGCGTACGCACGGCTTCCTGGGTCTGTGCCGAGGAGGCGCGCTCCGCCGGATAGGCGCTGACGACACCGTCCCGGTAGGCGACCCGCGCGATGCCCGGCACGGCCGCGATCCGGTCCGGGGTGCCGGAGACCACCAGCAGCGGCCCCGGCCCGGCCAGCAGCGGGAAGTCGCGCTTCAACGCCTCGTCCAGTTCCCGGGTCGCGGACGCGGCCGGCAGCGAACGGGCGTCGCCGGTGGCGATCGTCAGGCCCGCCACCGGCAGCGCCAGCACCACCAGCACGGCCGCGGTGCCCAGCAGCGTGAGCATCGGCCGTCGCTGCACACGCGCGGCGATCCGGCCGAAGACCGAGCCACCGGTCGCGGCCGCCGGCGTGATCCGGTGCCCCCACAGGCGCAGCATCGCGGGCAGCAGCGTCACCGCGGCCAGCATGTTCACCAGCACCACACCGCTCGCGGCCAGGCCCATCGAGCGCAGGAACGGGTCCGGGAACACGGTCAGCCCGGCCAGCGCCACCGCCACGGTCAGGCCGGTGAACAGCACGGTCCGGCCCGCGGTCACGGACGCGCGCAGCACCGCGCCGGGCACGTCCGGATCCACCGCGCGCTCCTCCCGGAACCGGCTCACCAGCAGCAGCGCGTAATCCACGGCCAGGCCCATGCTGAGCATCGTGGTCACCTGCACCGCGTAGACAGAGACGTCCGTGACCAGGCTGAACACGTAGAGCAGGCCGAAGTTCGCGCCGATGCCGACCACCGCGACCAGCAGCGGGAGCCCGGCCGCGAGCAGGCTGCCGAACACCACCAGCAGCAGCACCAGCACCACCGGCAGGCTGATCATCTCCGCGCGCTGCACGTCCTGCTGCGCCTGATCGTTGTAGTCCGCCATGGTCAGCGGCCCGCCGGAGACCACCACGCCGGTGGCCGGCACGTTCCGCAGGATCTCCGCGGCCGGTTCCGCCGCCTCCTCGCTCACCACCACAGAGATCAACACCACCTCGGGGGTACGGGACGAGAGCACCGGATCCGAGGCCGAGGCGACGCCGTCGAGCGCCCGGACGCGGGTCATCGCGTCGCCGAGCGCCTGTGCGGAAGCGCCGTCGATGACCGCGGTGATCGAGTCCGGCTCCGGGTTCGCGGCGTCCAGCCGCTCCTGTACGACCGCGGACTCGCTGCCCGGGACGCCGCCCACCTCCGAGGTCAGGCGGCTGAACAGGTTGGCGCCGGCCGCGAACCCGGCGACGAGCACGGCGGTCCACAGGACGATGGTGAGCACGGGTCGGCGCGCCGCGGCGCCGGACAGGAAACGAAGCATGAGCGCAGATTTCCGCGTCCGGGCCTCGTCCCGGATCGCCGCCGGGAGTGGTTCCTCGCCTCCCTCCCGGGAGTGAGGCCCCGGTCTACTCCCGGGCGTGCTGCCCCGGCACGACCAGCCCGGACTCGTAGGCGAGCACCACCGCCTGCACCCGGTCGCGCAGGCCGAGCTTGGTCAGCAGGTTGCTCATGTGCGTCTTCACGGTGTGCTCGGTGACGTGCAGCCGCGCCGCGATCTCCGCGTTCGACAGTCCCTGCGCGACCAGGCGCAGCGAGTCGGTCTCGCGCGCGGTCAGCGACGCCAGCGCGGTCGCCCAGCGCCCGGCCGGACCCGCGGGCGTGCCACCGCGGCCGACCATGTCCGCGATCAGGCGACGGGTGACGCTCGGCGCGAGCAGCGAGTCGCCGTGCGCGATCGTGCGTACGGCACTGACCAGCTCGGCCCGGCGCATGTCCTTGAGCAGGAAGCCGCTGGCACCGGCGTGCAGCGCGTCGTAGACGTACTCGTCCAGGTCGAACGTGGTCAGCATCAGGACCCGGGCGTCCGTGGCGGCGCAGATCTCCGCGGTCGCCTCGATGCCGTTCTTCCGTGGCATGCGCACGTCCATCAGCACCACGTCCGGCCGCAGCGTGCGGGCGGCGTGCACCGCCTCCACCCCGTCGCCGGCCTCCCCGACGACGGTGATGTCCGGCTGGGCGTCCAGGATCACGCAGAACCCGTCCCGTACCAGCGCCTGATCGTCCGCGACCAGCACGCGGAGCCCGCCGCTCACCGGCGGTGGCCTTCGCAGGTGGCGGCTGCGGGTATGGGGCCGTCTGCGGGCGCGTAGCTGCCCGTGCGTCCGTGGCCATCCGTGCGTCCGTAGCTGCCCGCGCGTCCGTGGCTGCCCGTGCGTCCGTGGCCATCTGCGCGTCCGTGGCTACCCGCGCGTCCGTGGCTACCCGCGCGTCTGTAGCCATCTGCGTGTCCGTGGCCACCCGTGCGTCCGTGGCTACCCGCGATCTTCGGGCGCTCCGCGCCCGAAATTTCATGAAATAGCAGTCTGTGGAGCGGAGGTGCCGCCTCGGCCCGGCCAGCGGGGCACGGCATGGTCGGAGCATGGTCCGGGCTGACGGGCTTCGCCCGAGCCCGGTTCGGGCGCGCTGATTCGCGCGGAGGCCGACGCGGAGCCCTCCGGCTGAACTCGGACAGGGGCGGGCGGTGTTCGTCAGCCACGGACGGCCTCAGCGGGGTTCAGAGCCTGGCCGGGAGCGGATCCGGCGGACGGGCCGGGAGCGGATCCGGCGGACGGGCCGGGAGCCTGTCCGGCGGCCCGGCCGGCATCCGGGGCACGGTCCGGCCCGCGCAGCCGGTCAGCGGGTGGCGCGGGCCTTCCATCGGCGAGCGGAGCGGGTGGCGCGGGTGCTTCGTCGGCGGGCGGGGCGAGTGACAGGGCGGGCAGCGGGAACATCGCGGTCACCGTGAAGCCGCCGGTCCGGCCCGTGGCCGCGCTGAAGTCGCCGGCGCAGGCCGTGACGCGCTCGCGCATGCCGATCAGCCCGTGGCCTGAGGGCCGTCCGGCGTCGGTGGCGCCACGGCCGTCGTCCGTGATCTCGACCCGCAGCGACGCCGCCGACCAGGTCAGATCCACCCGGGCCGCCTCCGCGGCGGCGTGCCGGAGCACGTTCGTGAGGGACTCCTGCACCACGCGGTACGCCGCGACCGCGACCTCGGGCGGCGCGCTCCCGGGCCTGCCGTGCGTGGTGAGCGTGACCGCCAGCCCGGCCTCCCGGGCCCGGTCCGTGAGCGCGGGCAGCGACTCCAGGCCGGGCTGCGGCGCGCGGTCGTCCGGGCCGCCGCGCAGCACGCCGAGCGTGCGGCGCAGCTGGGTGAGCGCGTCGTGCGCGGTGCCGGAGATCGCGTCGAACGCGCGGGCGGCCCGGTCCGGGTCACGGTGCACCAGCAGCGGGCCGGCCTCGGCCTGCACCGCGATCATGCTGATCGAGTGGGCCAGGATGTCGTGCATGTCGCGGGCGATCCGTTCCCGCTCGCGGGCGGCCGCGGCCTCGCGCTCCTCCGCGTGCCGCAGGCGTTCCTCCGCGTGGCGCAGCGCGCGCTCCTCCAGCAGCGAGATCCGGTCCCGGCGGGCGCGGGCGCCGGTGCCGAGCGCGAATGCGGCCACGAAGACGCTGGCTGAGGTGACCACCGCGCCGATCGGCTTGTCCAGCGTCTGCTGCGTGAAGATCAGGCCGGCCAGCGTGCCGGCGGTCAGCACGGCACGGGCCACGAACGGGCTGGCCGCCGCGACCGTGTAGGTGGCGACGAGCTGCCCGTAGGGCCAGTCGATGAATCCGTGCATGGCGATCAGCCCGATCGTGCCGGCCCCGCAGACCGCCGCGATCGTGAACGGCGCCCGCTGGCGCAGGACCAGCGGCAACGTGGACACGGCGCCGAAGAACAGCACGATCGGCCGGGTGTCGTCCACCGCGCCGTGCCCGGCGACGGTCAGCATGAAGCAGACGATCGCGATCACCGCGTCCACGGCCGTCGGATTCCGTTTCGCCAGTGCCTTGGCCCGTTCCCACACGCCTCGCAGTATCCGTCGCCCGCCCCCGCGAGCGCCTCCCTCTCAGGGACTGGATGGCGCAACTGCCTGCGGCGGCACCGCGACGCTCCCCATGGCCGGCGCGACGAGGTCGACGGCGCCGTCCTGCACCCGAAATTTCGAGAAATAGCGGTCGGTTCGGTCTCGCGCAGACTGCTATGTCACGAAATTTCGGGCACGAAGTGCCCGGACCGCACCGATCGACGCGGTGAGATACAGGCGGTCTCACAGCTGGGAGCGGGGGAGCCTGGGTCACGCCGGGAGCGGAAGGGAACAGGCGCTCCCATCGCTGGAAGCGGGTGGAGGTCTGGATCACGCCGGGAGCGGCGGGGGAGCAGGCACTCTTATCGCTGGGAGCGGGTCGCGGCCTGGGTCATGCCGTAGGGAGAAGGGTGTTCCCGCCGCGCTGGGAGCGGGTCGCGGTCTGGATCACGTGGGAGCCGCGGGGAGCAGGCACTTCCACCGTTAGGAGCGGTTTGAGGCCTGGACCACGCGGGAGTCGGAGGGGAGCAGGCGGTCGTGGCCGATCAGGCGGTCGCCCGCGAAGGCGAGCAGCCAGCCGGTCCCCTTGGGGCTGTGGAAGTCGCGCGGCGTGCCGTGGCCGGCGACGCGGCAGAGCGCGTCCGGAATGATCTTGCCCTGGCTGCAGACCACGGCCGGTTCGCCGGCCTCGGCCAGCGTCCGGATCCGGTCGGCCGCGACCGCGTGGCGCGCCGCCGGCGTCTCGCCGGACCGTGGCTCGTCGAACGACGCGTCCACCTCGACCGGCAGGTCCACGTGCGCGGCCAGCGGCGCCAGCGTCTGCTGGCACCGCCGGGGCGAGGCGGAGATCAGCCGCTGCGGGCCGATGTGCGCGGCCAGTTCCGCCAGTTCCCGGGCCTCCGCGGCGCCGGCTTCGTCGAGCGGGCGGGCCGAGTCCGCGCCGGGCCAGTCCTCGCGGCGGCCGGCGTGGCCGTGGCGGACCACGGCCAGCACGGTGGTGACCTGCGGCAGCGCGGCGAACGCGTCCACCACGGTGCCGTCGTGCGGGTAGCTGAGCAGTCGGCGCGCCTCCGGCACCGGCAGCCAGCGCAGGTCGTCGACCTCCGCGTTCGGCGTGAACCTGCCGGGCGGCAGGTCCGGGCGGGGGCGCATGGACCAGTACTCCACGAGCTTGGCGGCGTCGCGGGTCTCGTACCGGATGGCGGGCAGCCTGACCTGGGGGACCGCGGGCACGGCCGTCTCCTCGCCCACCTCGCGCACGGCGGCGGTCAGCGGGTGCTCGCCCGGGTCGAGCTTGCCCTTGGGCAGCGACCAGTCGTCGTACTTCGGGCGGTGGATCAGGCATATCTCCGGCCCGTTCGCGGCCGGGCGCCACAGGACGCCCCCGGCCGCGCGCACGGTCTTCAGCGCAGCCAAGCGGTCTTCTTCGGGTGTGCCGCGACGGCCCACGCCGCGGGGAAGTCCCCGCGCACCGCGTGGATGATCGCGCGCTCTCGCTCGGCCAGGCGGCCGGCCGTCACTGCCATGCCATGATCATCCGGCTTCTCGCCCGCGAGGTCCAGCCACGTGTCCGCCGCCATCGCCGCGTCCTGGTGCTCACCGAGCAGATTCTGCACCTTGGAGAGCGCCTTGCCGAGCGCGACGGCCTGGCCGCCGAGCACGGGTGCGACGGCCTCGACCGCGTACCGTGCGCGCTTGCCGTTGATCCGGACGCCGTGCCAGCGCTCGTCCGGGTCGCCGGGTTGCAGGTCGGCCGCGCCGGCCGTGCCCTTGGCGCCGTTGACCAGCGCCTCCCACGGCGCGGCGACCAGGCGCGGGAGCACCTCGGTCGCGGGCGCGTCCGCGGCGGGGGACAGCTTCGGCTCGCGTGCGGCCTCGACCAGCAGGTCCACCAGCTTGCGGTAGCGGTCGGTGCGCAGCGCCTCGCCCAGCGCGTCGAGCGCGCGGCGCTGGCGCTTGGCCAGCCGGGCGTCCAGCCGGTCCACGGACTTGGCGGAGAGCGGCGCCAGCGGGTCGAGCGCGGCGGTCTTGCGCAGCCGTTCGCGCAGCACCTCGGCGTCGCGGGCCGCGCCCAGCACGCCGGCGATCCAGCCCAGCTCGTCGCGGAGCGCGCGGGACCAGGACGGCTTCACCAGCGCGCCGAACGTGCGCAGGTCGCTGCGGAGCCGGCGGCAGCCGACGCGCATCTGGTGCACGGCCGTGTCGCCGTCCGGCAGCGGCTGTTCGAGCCGGACCAGCGGGTCGTGCGCCAGGATGCGGCCGATGCCGTCCCGGATCGCGGCGGTGACCACGTCGCCCGCGGTCGGCGCGTCGGAGAGCGTGCCGGGCGGCACCAGGTCCGGCGCCGCGGTCGCGGCCGCGCCCATCGCCCGCGCGTGCTTCGGCGTGAACGTGCCGGCCGTGGCGCCGGCCTTGACCAGCAGCGCCTCGATCTCGTCGAGCAGGGCCGGGT
Organism: Catenuloplanes japonicus; assembly: GCF_000717135.1. Classification (GTDB taxonomy): domain Bacteria; phylum Actinomycetota; class Actinomycetes; order Mycobacteriales; family Micromonosporaceae; genus Catenuloplanes; species Catenuloplanes japonicus. The sequence goes on along the minus strand of NZ_JNXY01000027.1, from coordinate 131,917 downwards.
CGCAGTCCGCGCGCTCCACCTCGACCTCGCGGAACGTGGAGCGGACCTTCTCGCCGTCCAGCACCTCGACGGTGTCGTCGTCCAGCTCGGCCAGTATGGTGCCGTCCTGCGCCTTGAGCAGGTACGCCCGGCGCGCGCTGCGGACCACCACGGCCGGGTTCAGGCCCTCACCGCGCGAGTACGGCGTGACGAGCGCGGCCATCTCCTCCGGCGGCGTCTTCGCCTTGCGGCCGGGCCGGGAGATCTCGTGCCGGGTGCCGGGCACGTCCGCCGGCAGCTTGACCGTCCACGGCTCGTCGTCGCCCTTGCGGAACCGCAGCGAGACGCCGGCCCGTGCCAGCCGCAGGTCCTCGGTGTCGAAGTAGGTGGCGGTGAGCACCTTCGGCTCCTTGGCCACCACCTGCCCGCCGGACGGAAGCGCGCCGGTCAGGTCGGGCAGGTCGAATTCCGTGGCCACTTCATATTTGCGTTCTTCCTCCAGCATGGTCGTCACCATAACCGCCGGAAGTTAACTCTCTCGTAAGAATCAGTTCAGCTGTTGGAGCGGATCGTGCGCCGCAGCAGCACGGACTGCAGGTGCTTGAGCGGCTTGTCGATTGTGGAGGTACGGCGGACCCAGGTGCCGTCCGGCAGGAGGTCGAAGCCCTCGCACTCGTCGCTCATCGAGATCCGCAGCACGGTCTCCAGCTCGCGGGTGGCGGCCGGGTCCGTCACCTGCACCAGCGCCTCGACGCGGCGGTCCAGGTTGCGGTGCATCATGTCCGCCGACCCGATCCAGAACTCGGCGGGCTCCTCGTACCGCCCGGACTCGACGTCCGACGACGACGGGCCGGGCCCGAACCGGAAGATCCGTGAGTGTTCCAGGAACCGGCCGACGATCGAGCGGACCCGGATGTTCTCGGACAGGCCGGGCACGCCGGGACGCAGCGCGCACATGCCGCGGATGACCAGCTCGACCCGGACACCGGCCTGCGACGCGCGGTAGAGCTGGTCGATGAACTCCTCGTCGACCAGCGAGTTCACCTTGATCTGGACCAGCGCGGGCAGGCCCTGCTGCGCACGGGCGATCTGGCGCTCGACGCGCTCGATCAGTCCCCGGCGCACGCCGTGCGGGGCCACCAGCAGCCGGCGGTACGACGTCTGCCGGCTGTACCCGGTGAGCACGTTGAACAGGTCCGTGACGTCCGCGCCGACCTCGGGGTCCGCGGTGAGCAGCCCGAAGTCCTCGTAGAGCCGGGCGGTCTTCGGGTGGTAGTTGCCGGTCCCGATGTGGCAGTAGCGCTTGATCTGGGTGCCCTCCTGGCGTACCACCAGGGAGGTCTTGCAGTGGGTCTTGAGACCGACCAGGCCGTAGACCACGTGGCAGCCGGCCCGCTCCAGCTTCCGGGCCCAGCCGATGTTCGCCTGTTCGTCGAAGCGCGCCTTCAGCTCGACCAGCACGACCACCTGCTTGCCCGCGCCGGCGGCCTCCACCAGCGCGTCCACGATGGGGGAGTCGCCGCTGGTCCGGTACAGCGTCTGTTTGATGGCCAGCACGTTCGGATCCGCGGCGGCCTGCTCGATGAAGCGCTGCACGCTGGTGGAGAACGCGTGGTACGGGTGGTGGACCAGCACGTCGCCGTCCCGCAGCGAGGCGAAGATGCTGCGTGGCACCTCGCCGTCGATCAGCCGCGGGTGGGTGGCCGGCACGAACGGCCGGTCCTTCAGGTCGGGCCGGTCGACCGCGCCGTAGATCTGCCAGAGCGCGGACATGTCCAGCAGGCCGGGCACGCGCAGCACGTCGTGCTGATCGACGTCCAGCTCACGGACCAGCACCTCGAGCATGTGGTCGGAGATGGAGGCGGCCACCTCCAGCCGCACCGGCGGGCCGAAGCGGCGCTGCGCCAGCTCCCGCTCCAGCGCCTTGAGCAGGTCCTCGTCGCGGTCCTCGTCGACCTCCAGCTCCGCGTTGCGGGTCACCCGGAACAGGTGGCACTCGACCACCTGCATGCCGGAGAACAGCTGGTCCAGGTGGACGGAGATCAGATCCTCGACCGGCAGGAAGCGCGCGGTGTTGCCGGTCGTCCTGATCATGACGAACCGGGGCACGTTGTTCGGCACCTTGATCCGGGCGAACAGCTCCTGCTGGCTCTCCGGCGACTTCACCGAGACCGCGAGGTTCAGCGACCGGGACGAGATGTACGGGAACGGGTGCGCGTGGTCCACGGCCAGCGGCGTGAGCACCGGGAAGATGTGCTCCCGGAAGTAGGTGCGCAGCTCCTCGCGCTCGGAGTCGTCCAGGTCGGCCCAGTGCACCAGGTGGATGCCCTCGGCCGACATCTTCGGCGCGACCTCGTCGCTGAAGCAGGCGGCGTGCCGCGCGACCAGGTCCGCGGTCTTGTCCAGGATCGTCTTCAGCTGGGTGCGCAGCGGGACCTGGTCACCGCCGCGGACCGGGATGCCGGCCTGGATGCGGCGCATCAGCCCGGCGATGCGGACCATGTAGAACTCGTCCAGGTTGCTGGCGAAGATGGCCAGGAACTTCGCGCGCTCCAGGAGCCGCGTGTCCGGGTCCTCGGCCAGCGTGAGCACGCGGGCGTTGAAGTCCAGCCAGGAGAGCTCCCGGTTGAGGAAGCGGTCCTCGGGGAGCGAGTCGTCGGGCTCCGGCTCCGCGCCGAGCAGCTCCTCTATCGGCATCTCGTCGATCGGGGCGGCGTCGGTCACGGCGGGGTCGAACGTCAGGTCCTGAGTCATCTCGGCCACCTCTGCAGCGTCGGTCGTCGTCTGGGGCGATCCGGCTTCGTCGGCGGGGTCGGGTCTCCGGGACAGCGGAACATGGTCACCACTGGGCGGAACCTCGACCCTAGCAGCAGGAACATCGGCGCGAACGAATCTTCCGTCCGGGCCGCGGCGTCGGACGGAGGCTTGCGCGGTGCTCACCAAATCATCATCACCCGACAAAGGTTACTGAAACGTGAATTCAGCTTCGGAAAGGTCAGATCAGGCCGGGAAAGGTGATCGAGATTACCTCGCCTCGATCATTCCGGTCGATGGTCAGCCGCTGGCCGAGCCGCAGCAACCGCAGCCCCGACGCGGCGAACGCGTCCGCCCCGAACGCGACCTCGCTCCCGTCGTCCAGCAGCAGCGTCCCGTGGTGGGTCTCGTCGTCGAAGCGCGCAACCGTTCCCTGCATGGCTTCAAACCCTAAACCCCGCGTGGGTACGGCGTGCGCGGAAAGTGACCAGGCGATCAGCAGGGTGTCGCGGGTCCGCAGGGTGCGGGCGCCAGCGCCGTGGTGTGCGCGCCCACGCCCAGGTGGGCGGCCGCGTCCAGGTCGGCCTCGGTGTCCACGTCCCGCCGCAGGGTCGGCCAGTCGCCGGTCAGCGCCAGCGCGCCGGACGCCGCGTGCGCGGCCGCGGACGGCCCGCCGAAGCGCGGGTCCAGCGGCACGCCGGGCGGCGCGGTGAGCAGCACGGTCCCGGTCCCGGGCGCGTCGGCGGCGAACCGGCGGCGCAACGGCGTCCCCGCGGCCGCGCGCAGCGCCGCGGCCAGCTCGGCGGGGCGCAGCGCGGGCAGGTCCGCGGTGAGCGCGGCGCGCCACGACCGGGCGGGGAAGCCGCTCTCGCCGTACCGGATGGCGGGGTTGAGGCCGTTGCCGGGCGCGTCCGGCGCAACGCGGGCGCCGAGCGCGGTCACCACCTCGGCCACCACCGGGTCGTCCGTGACCACGAGCGCCTCGCCGACCTCGGGACAGGCCAGGACCGCGGCGACCGTGTCCCGTGCGAGCGCGAGCGCCAGCGCCTCGTGGGACGCCTCCGGGACCGCGCCGCGCAGCCGGCTCTTGCCCACCGACACCGGCTTGACCGGAATGACCACCGACCACCTCTGCACCGGTTCATGGTGCCAGCTCGCGGGCCGGTCATCGAGCCACCGTCGCGGCGGGGTCGTGCGTCACCGTGCCGCCGCCGGGCGCGGCGGATCGGCCCCGCCCTGGTCTGACCGGGTCCGGGCAGGCATGATTTCGCTTCAGGCCTCAGGCGGCGGGTAGGGATCCCCGGCGCGGTCGCGGGCCTGGTGGGCGCGGCGCCGGGACCGGTCGTGCCCGGGAAGGACAGGGGGACTCCGTCGTGGCGCCACACAGACTCGGGTTCTTGCACAGGCTCGCCGCGTGCATCGTGGTGAACGGCATGCGCGTCCTGACGCGACCCACCTGGCGTGGCGCGGAACACATGCCGAAGGACCAGGGCTTCATCCTGGTCGTGAACCACTCCTCGCACTTCGACCCGTTCCCGGTCGCCGACTACGTCTACCGCAACGGCGTCTGGCCCCGGTTCCTCGGCAAGGCGAGCCTGTTCCGCCTCCCGGTGGTCGGGCCGTGGCTCACCCGGGTCCAGCAGGTGCCGGTCGAGCGCGGCAGCGCGGAGGCGGCGCTCTCGGTGGAGACGCTGGCCGCGGCCGTCCGCGAGGGCGGCGCCGTGGTCATCTACCCGGAGGGCACCACCACGCGGCACCCGGAGCTGTGGCCGATGCACGGCAAGACCGGCGCGGCCCGGGTCGCGCTGCTCACCGGCGCGCCGGTCATCCCGGTGGCACAGTGGGGCGCACACGAGGTGTTCGATCCGCGGGACAACCGGCTGCGGCTCCGTCCGCGCACGCCGGTGACGGTGGTGGCCGGTCCGCCGGTCGACCTGAGCTGGTGGGCCGGCGCGGAACCGACCCGCGAGGTGCTGGACCAGGTCACCGAGGCGATGATGCTGAGGATCCGGGACCTGCTGGCGGAGATTCGCGGTGGCGCCGCGCCGCCGTTGTGGCAGTACTCGGCCGCGCCCCGGCGCGGGCGGGCCGAAACGGCGAGCGAGCCCGCGCAGCGCGCGGGCGAACGGGAGGGAAAGACCTGATGCGGGCAGCCGTGCTGGGCGCTGGTTCGTGGGGAACCGCGTTCGCGAAGGTGTTGGCGGACGCGGGCACTGAGGTGACCATGTGGGCACGCCGGGAGGAGGTCGCGGTCTCGATCCGCGACAAGCAGCGCAATCCGGACTACTTCCCGGACACGCGACTGCCGGACCGGATCACCGCCAGCCCGCACGCGGCCGAGGCGATCGCGGGCGCGGACCTGGTGGTGCTGGCGGTGCCGTCCCAGACGTTGCGCGGCAACCTCGCGGAGTGGGCCGGCCACCTGTCGCCGGACGCGTCGCTGGTGTCGCTGATGAAGGGCATCGAGCTCAGCAGCACCAAGCGGATGAGCGAGGTCATCGTGGAGACCTCCGGCGTCGCGCCGGACCGCGTGGTCGTCGTCTCCGGGCCGAACCTGGCGCCGGAGATCATGCTGGAGCAGCCCGCCGCGACCGTGGTGGCCTGCACCGACCTGGACCGGGCGCGGCTGGTGCAGAAGGCGGTCACCGCCCCCTACCTGCGGCCCTACACGAACACGGACGTGATCGGCGCGGAGCTCGGCGGCGCGGTGAAGAACGTGATCGCGCTGGCGTACGGCGTGGCCACCGCGATGGGCCTGGGCGACAACACGAAGGCCACGCTGATCACCCGTGGCCTGGCCGAGACGCTGCGGCTCGGCGTGGCGCTCGGCGCGGACCCGCTCACGTTCGCGGGCCTGGCCGGGCTCGGCGACCTGGTCGCCACCTGTTCCTCGCCGCTGTCGAGGAACCGGACGTTCGGTGAGCGCCTGGGCCGCGGCGAGACGCTGGAGCAGGCGCAGGCGTCCACCCGGCAGACCGCCGAGGGCGTGAAGAGCTGCCTCTCCATCCGTGACCTGGCCCGCAAGCACAACGTGGACATGCCGATCACCGAGCAGGTGGAGCGGATCTGCCACGAGGGCCTGTCGCCGACCGGGGCGATGCACGCGCTGATGAACCGTTCGCTGCAGCACGAGGTCCGATGAGCACGCCCGGGGACGGCACCCGGGTGGTGCACGCGGGGCTGCCCGCGCCGGTGCCGGGCGAGCCGTTCCTGCCCGGCCCGGTGTTCGCGGCGCCGTACCACCTGGACCCGGTGGCCGGGCCGGGCGCGGCCGTGGACGGCTACGGCCGGCCGGACAACCGCACGCGGCGCGCGCTGGAGACCGCGATCGGCGAGCTGGAGCGCGGGGACACCCGGGTCTTCGCGTCCGGGCAGGCCGCGATCACGGCGGCGCTGCTGACCGTGCTGCGTCCGGGCGACGCGGTGCTGCTGCCGTCGGACGGCTACTTCGCGGTACGCGCGTTCGCCGCCGGCACGCTGGCGGAGCTGGGCGTGGACGTGCGGACCGCGCCGACGGCCGGGCCGTACCCGTCGTTCGAGGGCATCCGCCTGGTGCTGCTGGAGACGCCGGCCAACCCGGGCCTGGACGTGTGCGACATCCCGGCGATCGCGGCCGCGGCGCACGCGGCCGGCGCGCTGGTCGCGGTGGACAACACGGCCGCCACGCCGCTCGGCCAGCGCCCGCTCGACCTGGGCGCGGACCTGGTGGTCGCGTCCGGCACCAAGGCGCTGACCGGCCACTCCGACCTGCTGCTCGGCTACGTGGCCGCGCGCGACGAGGCGCTGCTGGCCCGGCTGACCACCTGGCGCGCGCAGACCGGCGGCGTGCCGGGCGCGTTCGACTGCTGGCTGGCGCACCGCTCGCTGGGCACGCTGGACCTGCGCCTGGCCCGGCAGACCGCGAACGCGGCCGCGCTCGCACCGCTGCTCGCCGCGCACCCGGCCGTGACCGGCGTGCGCTGGCCCGGCCTGCCCGGCGACCCGGCGCACGCGATCGCGAGCGCGCAGATGCGGCGCATCCCGGGCCTGATCGGCTTCGATCTCGGCAGCGAGGAGCGGGTGGGCGCGTTCCTGTCCGCGTCCCGGCTGATCTTCGCGGCCACGTCGTTCGGCGGGCTGCACACGTCGGCGGACCGGCGCGCGCAGTGGGGCGACGACACCACCCCCGGATTCGTCCGGCTGTCGTGCGGCGTCGAGGACACAAAAGACCTGGTGGAGGACGTGAAAGCGGCTCTCGGCGGTTAGTCGTTTCGCCACCCGGAAGCCGGGCGAATGGGACACTGGCGTCGTGGGTGGGTGGCGCGGGCGGTGGGACCGGCGGTCGCACGGGCACCGCGGCGCGCTGCTGGTCGCCGGGATCGTGCTGGCGGCCGGGCTGGCCGTGATGGCCGCCACCGCGCTCGCGCTGCACCGGCAGGACGCGGCCGCCGCCGGCCGGATCATGGATCAGCGCACGTCGCTGGCGCAGTCCGCGGTCACGGTGGAGACCCGCCGGTACGTCGACCTGCTGCGCACGGTCGCGGCCGGGCTCGGCGAGGCGTCCGCGCTGGACGCGGACACGTTCCAGAAGAGCTCGGCGCCGCTGTCCGGGACCGGGCTGCCCGGCGCCGCCTCCGTCGCCTACGTCGTGCCGGTGCAGGCCGGCGACGTCGAGGCCGCGCAGGAGCGCTGGCGGCGGCTCGGCGCGGACGCGCTCACGCTGCGCGCGAAGGCCGGCGTGCGCGAGCACATGTTCACGATCTTCTCCCGCACGATGGACAACGGTGCGGCCCCGGCGGCCGGCCTGGACGTGGCCCAGGCCGCGGAGCCGTCCGCCGCGCTGAACGAGGCCCGGCGCACCACGCGCACGACGGTCTCCGACACCTACGTGCTGCTGCGCGACCAGGGCCTGCCCGAGGCGGAACAGCAGCGGTCGTTCGTGTTCGCGGCCCCGGTCTACCGCGGCGGCACGTTCGCCGGCTGGCTGGTGATGGGCATGCGCGGCCAGGACTTCCTCCGCGTGGTGCTGGCCTCGGCCGGGCAGGACCTGCTCGGTGGCAGCCTCTCCGCGACCGACGGCTCCGGCCTGCCGACCACGGTCGCGGAGCTGCCCGCACCCGGCCGCACGGACCTGCGCCGGGAGCGCACGGTCGAGGTCGCGGACCGCCGCTGGACGCTGACCACCACGGCCGACTCCGTGCGGCTGCCCGGTGGTTACAGCGCGCTGCCGCTGACCACCGGCGTGGCCGGGAGCGCGATCGTGGCGCTGCTGGCCGGCCTGATCTACGTGCTCTCCACCGGGCGGGCGCGCGCGGAGCACCGGGTGGTCACGGCCACCGCGGAGCTGCGCCAGGCCGAGCGCGAGGCCCGCCGCCAGTCCGGGCTGCTGGCCGCCGTGATGAACAGCATCGGCGACGGCGTGGGCGTGGTGAACGAACGCGGCGAGTTCCTGCTGCACAACCGCGCGGCACGGGCGCTGCTCGGCGTCCAGGACGACATCGCCGGGCTGGACGGCTGGCAGGAGCACTACGGGATCTTCCGCACGGACGGCACGCCGTTCCCGGCCGAGCAGCTGCCGCTGGCCCGCGCGCTGGCCGGCGAGTCCTCGGACGGCGTGGAGATGGTGATCCGCAACCCGGGCCGGCCGGACGGCGTGCTGATCTGCGTGGACGGCCGTCCGCTGGAGCCCAGCGCCGGCCAGCGCGGCGCGGTCGCGGTCTTCCGGGACATCACCGAGCTGCGACGGTACGAGTCGGACCTGGCCGCGTTCGCCGGCGTCGTCGCGCACGACCTGAAGTCGCCGCTGGCCATCGTGTCCGGCCACTGCGAGGCCGCGGACGAGATCCTCGCGGAGATCCTGGCCGAGCCGCCCGCCGGCGCGGACCGGGGTGCGTGGCGGCCCGCGGCCGAGGAGGCGCGGGAGACTCTCGGCCAGGCGGTCGGCGGCGTGCAGCGGATGGGCGTGCTCATCGACGACCTGCTGGCGTACACGACGGCCCGGGACGCGCCGCTGCGGCTGCGCGCGGTGGACCTGGGCGCGCTCGTGGCCGAGGTGGTCGCGGACCGGACCAGCCGCGGCGCGGTCGGCGACGGCGAGGCACCGCGCATCTTCGTCGGCGAGCTGCCCGAGGTGATCGCGGACGCCGGCATGCTGCGCCGCGTGCTGGAGAACCTGATCGGCAACTCGATCAAGTACGTGCGCGAGGGCACGACCGCACATGTGGACGTGACCGCGAACGCGGACCCGGTCGGCTGGGCGCACATCCAGATCGCGGACCGCGGCATCGGCATCCCGGACGCGGACAAGCCGCACGTCTTCGACTCGTTCCACCGCGCGCACGAGGGCACCGGATACGCCGGCACCGGCCTCGGCCTGGCGATCTGCCGCCGGATCGTGGAGCGGCACGGCGGCACGGTCGCGGTCGGCGACAATCCCGGCGGTGGTACGCGTTTCCACTTCACGCTGCCGCTCGCGACCGCGCTGAGCGGCCCGGTGGCGTCCCCGCACCGGTCCGGCGACCGGATCGCCTCGTGACTGCGTACGCGCGACTGATGATCGGCGGGCCGAGGTCATCTAGGCTCGTGACCAGACGACCGCGAGTGAATCGCGAGACACCGCGCGGTGACCGCGCGGACGGGAGGAGCGTGGATGGCTGGCGACAGCGCCGGAGCGGACCTCCTCCTCGATCTGGCCTTCACCGCGACGGACGTCACAGCGCTGCGCCACCGCATCGCGGACCTCGCGCGCGGTGCCGGGCTCGGCGGTGACCGGCTCGACGACTTCGCGCTGGCCGCCTACGAGCTGCTGACCAACGCGGTCCGGCACGGCGGCGGCACCGGGCGGCTGTGGCTGCTGCGGGCACCGGACCGGCTGGTCTGCCAGGTCGCGGACGACGGCCGGGGATTCGTGGCCGACGACCGGAAACCGGGCGAGCGGCCGCCGGAGCCGACGTCGCCGGGCGGGCTGGGACTGTTCCTGGCGGAGCAGCTGACGGACGGGATCGAGATCGTGAGCGGCGGCCGGGGGACAACCGTTCGCATTTACATCACTACAGAAAGCGAACAATCGGAGTCGTCCTACCCGATGTCCATCGGTTGACGGATTACCCTTGTTCGGCGGCAATCATCTGGACCAGGATCGAGATGCGGGAAGCAGAACGCGGCCGGATCGGAGGAAGTCTCGTGGCGTTCACCGTCATGCCGGAGACCGGCGACACCCGGACAGCCACCGTGCGCCTCGCGGGTGAGCTGGACATGAGCACCGTGCCGGAGCTGGACACCGCCATCACCCAGTTGGTCGGCACCGGCCGCAACCGCCTGGTCGTGGACCTCGCCGAGCTGGCGTTCTGCGACTCCACCGGGCTGGCCTGCCTGGTGCGCGGCGACAACCGCTGTGCGGAGGTCGGCGGCTGGCTGCGGGTGACCAACCACCGGGGCCACGTGGCCCGCGTGCTGGCGGTCAGCGGCCTCGACGAGTTCCTGCAGTACCAGCCGTGAGGGCGGTCCGTTTCACGGAGACCGGCCCGTCCTCCGTGCTCCACGTGGACGACGACGTTCCCGAGCCGCACGCCGGTCCGGGCCGGATCCGGATCGCGGTCGTGGCCGCCGGCGTCAACGCCTGGGACTGGAAGGTCCGCTCCGGGCTGGCCGGTATCCCGGTGACCGCGCCGAGGATCCCGGGCGGCGACGCGGCCGGCGTGGTGGACGAGGTCGGCGACGGCGTGACCGGCGTCGCCGTGGGTGACGAGGTCTTCGGCGTGGCCGCGTCCGGCGCCACCGCGCAGCACGCGGTGCTGGCGCACTGGGCGGTCAAGCCGTCGGCGTTGTCGTTCGCGACGGCGGCCGGACTGCCCACGCCGGCCGAGACCGCGGTGCGCGCGCTGGATCTGCTGGGCGTGGCCGCGGGCCGGACGCTGGTGATCGGCGGTGCGTCCGGCGGCGTCGGGCTCACCGCGGCGCAGATCGCCCGCGAGCGCGGCGTGCACGTGATCGGCACGGCCTCGCCGTCGCGCCACGACCTGCTGCGCCGGCTCGGGATCACGCCGGTGGCCTACGGCGACGGCCTGGCCGCGCGGGTACGGCCGCTCGCGCCGGACGGGGTGGACCGCGCGCTGGACGCGGCCGGGCACGGCGTGGTGCCGGACCTGATCGCGCTGACCGGCGACGCCGCGCACGTGGTCTCGATCGCGGACTTCTCCGCGCACGGCGCCCGGACCACGGACGGCGGCGAGGGCCGGTCCTGGGACGCGCTGGCCGAGGTGGCGGCGCTGATCGAGGCGGGGCGGCTGGAGGTGCCGGTCGCGTCCGAGTTCCCGATGGCCGAGGCCGGGGCGGCGCACGATCTGAGCGAGAGCGGCCACGCGGGCGGACGAGTGGTGATCGTCGTCGGCTGACCGGTTTGCCCCGGGGACCCGTACCATATGGTGATTTTTTGGCCCTTGCCCCTTTGTGGGTGGGGGTCTTTTTTGTGTCTTCACGGCCGTGGTTCTTCGGTGCTAGGGTTCATTACACAAGTAATGAACCACTGAACCGGCGAAGGGGGCGAGGCGGTGTTCGACGACCGAAGCCCGATCTATCAGCAGATCGCCGAGAAGATCAAAGACGAGATCCTGACCGGGGCGCTCAAGGAGGACGAGCAGGTCATGTCCACCAATCAATACGCATCCTTCTATCGGATCAACCCCGCCACCGCGGCCAAGGGCTTCCAGCAGCTGGTGGACGAGGGCGTGCTCTACAAGAAGCGGGGGATCGGCATGTTCGTCAGCGCACAGGCACGCGAGCAGCTGCGCGGTCAGCGTCGCGAGCGGTTCTTCACCGAGGTGGTGGACGCGATGATCGCCGAGGCACAGATGATCGGCATCCCGCTCGACGAGGTCGTGGCCCGCATCGCCGCCGTCCGCATCCCGTCCGGCGAGGTGGAGCGATGAGCCTCCCGGTCTCCGTGCGCGACCTGCAGCTCCGCTACGGCGACACGGTCGCGCTGGACAGGCTCTCGTTCGACCTGGCCGCCGGCAAGATCTACGGGCTGCTCGGCCGCAACGGCTCCGGCAAGACCAGCCTGCTCTCCGTGCTGGCCGCGTTCCGCCGGGCGAGCGGCGGCACCGTGCTGGTCGACGGCGAGGACCCGTTCGAGAACGCGCGGGTCACCCGCCGGGTCTGCCTGATCCGCGACAACGTGGACGCGGAGGAGACCGACCGGGTCGGCGGCGTGCTCGACCTCGCGGCCCGGCTCCGGCCGGACTGGGACGCGGACTACGCCGGACGTCTGATCAAGCAGTTCGACCTGCCGCTGCGCAAGCGCGTCTCCGGGCTCTCCCGCGGCGGCCGCTCCGCGCTCGCGGTCACGCTCGGGCTCGCCACCCGCGCGCCGCTGACCATCTTCGACGAGTCCTACCTGGGCCTGGACGCGCCGTCGCGATACGCGTTCTACCAGGAGCTGGTCGCGGACTACGCGGAGCACCCGCGCACGATCATCCTCTCCACGCACCTGATCGAGGAGGTGGCGAACCTCTTCGAGGAGGTCCTGATCATCGATCGTGGCCGGCTGCTGGTCCACGAGGAGACGGACACGCTGCGGCAGCGCGGCGCCACGATCACCGGCGAGGCCGGCGCGGTCGACGCGTTCGTCACCGGGCACGGGCTGGAGGCGCTGGGCGAGAAGCGGCTCGGCGGCACCAAGGCCGTCACCACGTACGGGCTGCTCACGGACGGGCAGCGCCGCGAGGCCGCCGGGGCCGGGCTGGACATCGCGCCGGTCGGGCTGCAGGACCTGTTCATCCACCTGACCGCCGCCGGGGGCCGGCGATGACCACGGTGGCCGTCTCGCTGTTCCGCAGGCTCTGGCCGGTCTACGCGGTGTTCGCCGCGCTGCTGGTCACCGTGGTCGCGGTGGTCGGCACGCTGATCGGGACGTACGGGTCGCTGACCGACAGCGCCTGGAACATCGGCGCGGCCTCGACCACGAAGTGGCTGGTCGGATCGATCGGGTTCATCCTGCTCCCCAGCTACCTGCGGCAGTACGTGGCGAACGGCGTCACCCGGCGGGAGTTCCTCGGCGGCGGGCTGCTGTTCGGCATCGGCTCCGCGGCCGGGTTCGCACTGCTGGTGCTGGCCGGGTTCGGCGTCGAGCGGCTGATCTACGGTGCCACCGGGCTGATGGACGGGCTCACCGAGCCGTACCCGGTGCACTCCGCCGGCTCCGCGGTCGCGGTCCTGGTCCGGGCGTTCCTGATCTACCTGGCCCACATCTGCACCGCCTGGCTGGTCGCCGTCGGCTTCTACCGGTACGGCGCGCTCACCGGCCTGCTGCTGATCCCGCCGTCGCTGGTGCCGGCGTTCGGCTCCGAGCTGTTCTTCGGCACGGAGTGGAGCCCGGTCGGCGGCGTGGACCTCCTGGGGCTGGACCTGCCGTTCGCCGCGTCCGCACTGCTCACCGCCGTGCTCGTGGTCGCCGGGTGCGCGATCGTCCACCAGCTCGGCCGCGCCGTCGCCATCCGCGGCAAGATCACCTGAGGAAGGCTCCGATGAACCGTCACCCCGGCGTCACCGCCGTCCTCGTCCGGCGCATGGCCCGCCACATGGTCCCGATGGTCTCGATGTACTGGGCGATCATGCTGCTCGTCTACGTGAGCGTGATCAGCCTGATCGCGATCCTCGACACGCTCGAGCACAGCATGTGGCAGTCCATCGGCGGGCCGCCGCCGCGCTACTGGCTGCTCTCGATGGGCATCGTCACCGTGCTGCAGGGCCGCGTCTACGTGTCCCTGGGCGTCACCCGGCGGCAGCTCGGCGAGGCCTACCTGACGCTCTACGTGCTGATGGCACTGCTGTTCGCCACGGTCTACACGATCGGGTTCGCCCCGGAGTACGCGATCTACGCGGCCGGCGGTGTGCTGGACCACCTGGCCGAGCCGTACCCGTCCGCCGGCTTCCGCACGTTCATCAGCGCGGTCGTGGTCAACCTGGCCCACCTGGTCGCCGGCGCGCTGATCGGCATCGGCTTCTACCGCTACCGCGTGTGGGGCGGGCTGCTGATCATCCCGGTCGCGGTCGTGCCGGCGGTCGCGGTCGAGGTCGCGTTCGGCACGCGCTGGGCCGGCGAGGGCATCAACACGCTGCTCGGCCTGCCGGTGGCGTCGCTGCCGGTCGGCCTCGCCGTCGCCGCCGCGATCCTCGCGGTCCTGGTGGCGGGCACCTACCGGACGTACCGCACCATGCCCATCCGCGCCGCCGCGACCCGCTGACCACCCCCTGGAGGCTGTCATGTCCGTCATCGAACTGCGCAACCTGACCAAGCGGTACGGGGACACCGTCGCCGTACGGGACGTCTCGCTCACCGTCGAGGCCGGCGAGATCTTCGGCATCATCGGGCCCAACGGCGCCGGCAAGACCACCACGGTCGAGATGGCCGCGGGACTGCGCCGCCCGGACGGCGGCACGGTCCGCGTACTCGGCCTCGACCCGCGCACCGACGGGCGGGACCTGCGCCGCGAGGTCGGCATGCAGCTGCAGGAGGCCGCGCTGCCGGACAAGATCCGGGTCGGCGAGGCGATGCGGCTCTACGCCTCGTTCTACCCGCGCCCCGCGGACTGGCGCGAGCTGCTCGACGTGCTCGGCCTCGGTGAGAAGCAGAACACCGCGTTCGCCAAGCTCTCCGGCGGGCAGAAGCAGCGGCTCTCCATCGCGCTCGCGCTGATCGGCAACCCGCGGGTGGCGTTCCTCGACGAGCTGACCACCGGACTGGACCCGGCGGCCCGGCGCGAGACCTGGGACCTGATCGAGTCGGTCCGCAACCGCGGCGTCACCGTGGTGCTGGTCAGCCACTTCATGGAGGAGGTGGACCGGCTCTGCGACCGGATCGCGATCATCGAGGGCGGCCGCGTGCTCGCGGTCGACTCGCCGGCCGGGCTGATCGGCGCCGCGACGGCGGAACAGCGGATCCGGTTCGTACCGGAGACGCCGCTGCCCGCGGGCTTCCTGTCGGACGAGCCCGGCGTCACGGTCGACGCGTCCGGCCGGGCCGTCGTGGTCACCGGCGCCGGCGACCTGCTCTTCACGGTGGTGTCCGCGCTGGCCTCGGCCGGGATCCGTCCCCGCGAGCTGCGCATGGACCAGACCACGCTCGACGACGCCTTCCTCACCCTGACCGGCCGCGCTCTGGACGAGAACTGAGGTATTGCCATGCGACCGATAACCGCGCTCACCGTCTCCGAGGGCAGGCTCTTCCTGCGCGACGGCCTGTCCGTCTCCATGGGTCTGCTGTTCCCGTCGCTCCTGCTCGTCGTGCTCGGCAGCGCACTGCCCGGCTTCCGCGAGGCCGACCCGGACATGGGCGGCCTCCGCCCGATCGACGTCTACGTGCCGATCGTGGTCGCGATGGCGCTGGCCAACATCGCGATCACCACGCTCCCCACCCACCTCGCCACCCACCGCGAGCGCGGCGTGCTCCGGCGGATGGCCACCACCCCCGCCGGCCCCGGCCCGCTGCTCGGCGCGCAGCTCATCGTCAACGTGATCGCCATGCTGGTCTCGGTCGGCATCGCGATCACGCTGGGCGTGACCGTGCTCGGCGTACCGCTGCCGGAGTCCGTGTTCGCGTTCGCCGGCGTGCTGCTCCTGGCCACGCTCGCGATGTTCGCCATCGGACTGCTGCTCTCCGCCGTCACCCCCACCGCCAAGGCCGCGAGCGGCGCCGGGATGCTCGTCTACTTCCCGATGCTGTTCTTCGCCGGCGTCTGGACGCCCGGCCCCACCATGCCCGAGACGGTGCGCCGCATCGCGGAGTTCACGCCGCTCGGCGCCGCCTCCCAGGCCCTCTCCGACGCGTGGTCCGGCGCGAGCGTGGCACCGCTGTCCCTCGCGGTCATGGCCGGCTACGCGATCGCGATCTCCCTGCTCGCCGCGCGCCTGTTCCGCTGGTCCTGAGCTTGTGGCCACCCGGGTCACGGCCGATTCGGCGGTATCGTCACGGCCGTGACCAGCCCACGGAAGCCCCGGGTCGCCGTCGCGTCCGGCATCCCGGTCGGCCCCTACGCGGTGCTGCGCCCCGGCGCGACGCTCACCGACGCCGCACGAAACCCAGCCACGGATCCCGGTCCAGCGCAGCTGAAAAGGTGTTGGATCCTGCCCCGGAGCCGGAGCGCTCCCGCCGGAGGCCCGCCGGAGGCACAGAACAGCAACCAGCCCACCCAGCGCAACCAATAACATGAAATTCCGGGCGCGGCAGCGCCCGATTACTACGCAACCGCGACCGCGGCAGGGACGTGAGCACAGCGGTGGCCGCGGCTCGCCGGAACCACGGCGAAACCGGCTCCGATGCGGCGTGCGGAGCGCAGGCGGAGCCCGCCGCGAGGTTTGCCCGCGGGAGCAACGCTGCCGGACCACGCTGGAAGCGGGAATGTCGGGGTCTGGGGTCGTCCCCAGGTTGGTTCGAGCGCCTGCGGGAGCAACGCTGCTGGGACCATGCTGGAAGCGGGAATGTCGGGGTCTGGGGTCGTCCCCAGGCTGGCCCGAGCGCCCGCCGGAGCGACCCCCGCCAGCCACCTGAAAAGCGGGAACATCCGCTTTCGAGAGGCCTACCCCGTGCAGCCCGTAGGCACCGTGTCCTTGGCGAAAAGGGTGGAAAGGACGGTCGCGGAGAACTCGGTCGTCCACTGCCCCGGGGAGTCGTAGGACTTCGGGACCGTGACGCTGACCGGGACCTGTCGGTCCACCGTGGTCCAGGTGGTCCCGTCGGGTGTCTCCGTCGCGTGCCAGCAGACCTGGTTCAGCGGATAGACGATGTCCGTGGCGAGGAACGACGGCTGTTCGCCCCCGCAGGACACCGTGATCGCCGGATCGCCGTAGGCCGCGTTCTGCTCGGGGCCGGCCGACACCGGCCGCTGCCGCAGATCACGGACGGTCAGCGGCAACTGTGACGTGAGCGCGCGGCACGCGGTCAGCACGTCCCCGGCCAGCGCGGGCGCGGCCATCTCGACCGGCACGGTCGACGCGGGCTGCGGGCCGGACGACGACGGCGCGGCCGCGGGGACGGCGCCGGGGAGCGAGGACAGCGCGACGAAGGCGACGGCGAGCGCCG
This sequence comes from Catenuloplanes japonicus, assembly GCF_000717135.1. Classification (GTDB taxonomy): domain Bacteria; phylum Actinomycetota; class Actinomycetes; order Mycobacteriales; family Micromonosporaceae; genus Catenuloplanes; species Catenuloplanes japonicus. The sequence goes on along the minus strand of NZ_JNXY01000027.1, from coordinate 115,128 downwards.
CGGGCACCGCTATGACGGTGGCCCACAGCGCTGCCGTGCGGGTAGTACGGTCTTTCTCGGCGGGCATGTTAGAGCCGCACCACCGAGCACGTGACGGTCCGGGTGATTCCCGGCACCAGCTGGACCTTGCTCACCACGATTTTCCCGAGTTCGTCCACCGTGCCGGCCTCTGTGAGCACCACCACGTCGTAGGGGCCCACGACCGCGTCGACCCTGATTACGCCGGATATGTTGCTGATCTGCGCGGCCACGTCACGCGCGCGTCCGACCTCCGTCTGGATGAGGATGTACGCCTGGACCACGACACGACTCCTATCCGCCGCCGCCGGCGGCTCGATTGGTGAAACTACCGTACGGAAGTGCAGGTCGGTGTGCAGGAGGAGCGCAGGGTGACGGAGTCAAGGACAGTGGCGACGACCGGCGAGTTCGGTCTGATCGCCCGGGTCACCGCGCGACTCACGGCCGGTCCGACCTGCCTGCTGGGACCGGGGGACGACGCGGCACTGGTCGCGGCCCCGGACGGCAGGGTGGTCGCGTCGACGGACGTGCTGGTCGACGGCCGTCACTTCCGCCGGGACTGGGGCAGCGGCAACGACATCGGGCACCGCGCCGCGGCCGCGAACCTGGCGGACATCGCGGCGATGGGGGCCTATCCGACCGCGCTGCTGGTCGCGTTGTGCGCGCCGCCGGATCTGGAGGCGTCCTGGGCCGAGGAGCTCGCGGACGGGCTGTCCGAGGAGGCCGGGCAGGTCGGTGCCAGCGTGGTCGGCGGCGACATGTCGGCCAGCCCGACGCTCACGATCGCGGTCACCGCGCTCGGCGACATGCACGGTCTGCAGCCGGTGCTGCGCAGTGGCGCGCGGCCGGGTGACCAGGTCGCGATAGCGGGCCGGGTCGGGTACGCCGGGGCCGGCTACAACGTGCTGTCGCGTGGGTTCCGGACGCCGAAGGTGCTGGTGGACGCGTACCGGCGGCCGCAGGTGCCGTACGCGCAGGGTCCGATCGCGAACCGGCTCGGTGCCACCTCGATGATCGACATCTCGGACGGGTTGCTGTCCGACCTCGGGCACATCGCGAAGGCCAGCAAGGTCGCGATCGACCTGTGGCGGGACGCGTTCGACGTGCCGGACCAGATGCGGGACGCGGCCACCGCGCTCGGCGTCGACCCGTACACGTGGGTGTTCGGCGGCGGTGACGACCATCCGCTCTGTGCGACGTTCCCGCCGGGCGTGGCGCTGCCGGAGCCGTGGCAGCGGATCGGGACGGTGGGTGAGGGCACGGGCGTGACCGTCGACTCCCAGGCGTGGACCGGCCGGACCGGCTGGGACCACTTCAAGGGCTGACCGTGGACCTGGAGGAGTTGCTGCTGACCGCGCTGGATCCGGACGCGGACGAGCGGCTGAGCGCCGTGGTGGAGCTGCCGATCGGCAGCGGCGACCTCGACGAGGAGCAGCTCGAGCGCGTGGTGGCGACGCTGATCGCGCTGACCGAGGACCCGGATCCGGACGTGCGGGACTGGGCCACGTTCGGCCTCGGCTGTCAGCTCGACTACGACTCGCCGGCGCTGCGGGCCGCGCTGTGGGCGCGGGTCGGGGACCGGGGCGGGCACACCGGTGACGAGGCGGTCTTCGGTCTCGCCCGGCGGCGGGACCCGCTGGCGGCCGCGATGGTCGCTGAGGTGCTGGAGGAGCCGCAGGTCGCGCCGCTGTTCTTCCAGGCCGCCGCGTACCTGCGGGATCTGGGCCTGGTGGACCTGCTGCTGAGGTTCCACGACGAGGACTCGGACGAGGACGACCATGTGCGCGTCGCGCTGCGCGAGTGCGATCCGGAGCAGCGTGCGGCGCGGGACGACTTCGTGCTCCGGCTGATGGACCTGATCTTCGCGCGGGCGGCCGGGTACGACCCGGTCTTCTACTGCGAGAAGCTGAGCCTGGACATCACGCTGGCGACCGTCAAGCCGCTGGTGTGGGACGTCGAGGCGCTGCGCCGGATCAGCGGCGGCGATCCGGAGAAGGCCGCGGCCCGTGTGCTCGCACGGCTCTGACCAGGGTATCCGGGATCTCATTTCCCGCCCGGCCTCTGGGCGTGAGCGTGCGGTGGTCGTACCCTCTCGCACTGTGAAGGATTTTGAGGTGCGGTCGGTGGGGTACGACGATGCCGTGGCGCAGACCATGGTGCGGGCGGCGCTCGCCGAGATGGCCGCCCGGTACGGCGGCACCGGCGACGACACCCCGATGGACCCGGCCGAGTTCGTCCCGCCGCACGGTGACTTCCTGGTCGCGTTCCTGGACGGCGAGCCGGTCGCGGGCGCGGGCTGGCGTGCGCACGGCGACGAGGACGCGGAGCTGAAGCGGATGTTCACGTCCGCGGCCGTGCGCGGGCGCGGGATCGGCCGGACGGTGCTCGGCGCGGTCGAGGAGTCGGCGCGGGCGCAGGGCCGCAAACGCGTCATCCTCGAACTGGGCGATCTCCAGCCGGAGGCGATCGCGATGTATCACGCTTGTGGGTATGAGCGGATCGCGAACTACGGGTACTACCGGGACGAGCCGGGCTGCCTCTCCTTCGCTCGCGTCCTCTAGGCGCGCGGCGCTGGCGCTGCTGATCGTCGCGGTGCTGGTGGCCACGGTCGCTTTCGCCCTGGTCAACCGGGGTGAGCGCGGGCCGGGCCTGATGATGAAGGCGGCCGTGAAGCCGGCTCCGCGAAATCTGGACGACCCCGCGAAGAAGGACATCGCGATGCGGCTGGTGTCCAGCGCGGAGAACTCGTCGCTGGACTGGCGGGCGCAGTACGGCTACATCGAGGACATCGGGGACGGGCGGGGCTACACCGCCGGGATCGTCGGCTTCACGTCCGGGACCGGCGACCTGCTGCAGGTGGTGCGGCGCTACACGTCGGCGTTCCCGGGCAACGGGCTGGCGCGGTACCTGCCGGCGCTGCAACGCGTGGACGGGACCGCCTCGCACGCGGGCCTCGACCCGGGCTTCCCGGCCGCCTGGCGTGCGGCGGCCACGGATCAGGTGCTGCGCAGCACGCAGGACGGCGAGCGGGACCGCGTCTACTTCAACCCGGCCGTGGGCCAGGCGAAGAAGGACGGGCTGCGGGCGCTGGGCCAGTTCGTCTACTACGACGCGATGGTGATGCACGGGCCGGGCGCGGACGCGGTGAGCTTCGGCGGGATCCGGGCCACGGCGATGCGCCGGGCGAAGACGCCGGCCCAGGGCGGTGGCGAGGTGGCGTACCTGCACGCGTTCCTGGACGCGCGCACGGCCGCGATGCGCACCGAGGCCGCGCACGAGGACACCAGCAGGGTCGACACCGCGCAGCGCGTCTTCCTGAGGGCCGGCAACCTGGACCTGAACCCGCCGCTGCGGTGGAGCGTCTACGGTGACCGCTTCGCCATCGCGAAGTAGCGGCTCAGACCGAGACGGACAGCATGTTCTCCACCGCGGTGATCAGCTCGGCCTTGCGGAACGGCTTCTGCAGCAGGACCGTGTCCGGGTCGAGCGTGCCCTTCTCCGCCAGCACCGGCGCGGCGTAGCCGGACATGAACAGCACCGGCACGTTGTCGCGGAACTCGCGCAGCTGCTCGGCCAGCTGGGTGCCGGACATCTCCGGCATCATGATGTCGGTGATCAGCAGGTCGATCCGGCCGGTGTGGGTGCGCGCCCGGTCGAGCGCCTCCGGCCCGTCCGCGGCCACGATCACGTCGTAGCCGGACTTGCCGAGCATGCGGCGGACGACCTCGCGCAGGTCCGCCTCGTCGTCGACGACCAGGATCGTGCGGCGGCCGTCGTCGGACTCCACGCTGCCGGGCGCGGGGTCGTCGGTGCCGCGGCGCGGTTCCGGCACGTCCTCGGCCGGCAGCATGATCACGACGGTGGTGCCGCGGCCCGGCTCGGACGAGATGTTGATCTCGCCACCGGCCGCGGTGACCATGCCGTGCGCCACGGCCAGGCCCATGCCGCTGACGACGGCCGGGTCCTTCGTGGTGAAGAACGGCTCGAACGCGCGCTCCAGCACCTCCGGCGGCATGCCGGTACCGGTGTCGGTGACCCTGATCTTGACGTAGCGGGCGGCCCGCGTGCCGGGGGCGCTGCGGGTGCACGGCTCGGCCGTGATGCTGAGGCGGCCGCCGTGCGGCATCGCGTCGCGCGCGTTCAGCGCCAGGTTGACCAGCGTCTGCTCCAGCTGGCCCGGGTCGACGACCACGGACGGGAGGTCCTGGTGGGCGTTGGTCGTGATGGTGATGTCGTCACCGAGCGAGTGGCTTAACAGGGCATAGACATCCGCGACGGTACGGGAGATGTCGTGCCGCACCGGCCGGGCCACCTCGCGCCGGCCGAAGGCGAGCAGCTGCCGGGCGTACTCGCTGGCCCGGTCCACGGTCTTGCGGATCTGCGCGATGTCGGTCAGCGCCTCGCGGACGCTGGAGCCGGTGATCGGGTTGCTCAGCTCCTCCGCCACGAATCCGGCGTGCGAGTCGATGATGGCCAGCAGATTGTTGAAGTGGTGCGCGACGCCGCCGGCGAGCTGGCCCACGCTCTCCAGCCGCAGCGCCGCGTTCAGCTCCTGCTGCAGGCGGATGCGCTCGCCCTCGGCCGCGTTCCGCTCCGTGGTGTCCACGACGGTGGCGGAGATCAGCGTCTCCGAGCCCACGTCGATCGAGGAGAGCGAGACCTCGGCCGGGAAGCGGGAGCCGTCCTTGCGTACCCCCTGGAGGCTCTGGTCCTGCTCCGGCGCGCGCGGGATGAGCCGCTCGACCGGCAGGCCCAGCACCTCCTCCGCGCCGTAGCCGAAGAGTCGTTCGGTCTCCGGGTTCACGAAGCGGATCAGGCCGTCCTCGCCGATGCCGATGATCCCTATCGGCAACGCGTTCAGCAGGCCGCGGAACATGCTCTGCGCGCGGTTCGTCTCGCCGATGTCCCGGGAGAAGCCGGCCGCGCCGATGATGTGGCCCTGTGCGTCCGCGATCGGGGAGATGGTGGCCGCGACCGTGAGCAGGTGCCCGTCCTTGTGCCGGCGGGTGGCGGAGAACATCTCCACGTGGCTGCCGGCGATGGTACGGCGGAACCGCTCCTCCTCCAGCTCCAGCCCGTCCGGCGGGAACAGCACGCTGCGCGGGCGGCCCAGCATCTCCGCCGCGGTGTAGCCGTAGAGGCGCTCGGCCGCGGGGTTCCAGATCGTGATCATGCCGTCCCGGTCGGCCGCCATGATCGCGTCGTGCGACGAGCGGACCAGCGCGCCGACCAGGTTGATCGCGCCGGCCAGCTTGTCCTCCGTGCTGAGCCGGCGGATCGCGGCCGTGATGGTGAGCCCGTGCTCCTCCATGCTGTGCCAGACCGTGACCAGCGCGGGGAAGACCGAGCCGTCCGCGCAGCGGCAGCTCAGCTCGAAGCGGGAGGAGCCGTCGCCGATCGCGGCGCCGAGGTCGTGCCCGGGGCCGGTGAGCAGCCCGCCGGGTTCCGGGATCACCTCCTCGACCGGCCGGCCGAAGAGATCCTCCGGGCGGTACCCGAGGAGCGTCTGTGCGCCGTCGCCGGCGTCGGTGATCCGGCCGTCGAACGAGAGCGACAGCACGGCCTCATCGCCGCCTGGATCGGTGGTCCTTCCCATCTGCACCCCCTTCTCAGAGTAGGGAGCGGGGCGGGCCACCGGGGGCGAATGCCCTACATGCGCACGTACGCCCTGCCGCGGAAGCGGCAGGGCGTACGCACGAAGCGCTTGAAATCAGGCCCGGGTGACCTTGCCGGCCTTGATGCACGAGGTGCAGGCCTGGACCTTGCGGGTGTTGCCGCCACCGGCGGGGGTGCGCACCGTCTGGATGTTCGGGTTCCAGCGGCGGTTGGTCCGCCGGTGCGAGTGGGACACGTTGTGGCCGAAGCCCGGCCCCTTGCCACAGACGTCGCAGACGCTAGCCACGGAAGTCTCCTGCTGTCGATCGAAACGATGCTCAGTACATGAACGAGTCATATACAAGTCCCGCGGCGCGGGCCGCAGACATGAGGTCACCCGCGCACTAGGCCTAGGCAACCCGACCAGGCTACCCGACGCGGGTCCCGACCAGCGAATCGGGTCGGAGGGACCTTCCTGAGCGCGAAAGTGTCGGGGGACGACTATAGGCTTTTTCCGTGCTGGACACCCTGGATGCGACGGTCGTGCGCCGCTGGAGCGGCGCCGGGCTGAGCGCGTTGCGGGCACACCAGCGCGAGATCGACGAGCTGAACGTCTATCCCGTCCCCGACGGCGACACCGGCACCAACCTGGTGCTCACGCTCACCTCCGCGCAGCGCGCGCTCGCGCTCGACCTGGACAACTCGGCCGAGGCCGGCCGCACCGCGCACGGTCACGCGCTGCACCTGCTGGCCCGCGGCGCGCTGCTCGGCGCGCGCGGCAACTCCGGCGTGATCATCTCGCAGGTGCTGCGCGGCCTGGCCGACTCGCTGGCCGAGGTGCCCGAGGTGCGCGGCCGGCACCTGGCGGCGGCGCTGCGGGCGGCCACCGCGGCGGCCTACTCGGCCGTGGCCGAGCCGGTCGAGGGCACGGTGCTGTCCGTGCTGTCCGCGGCCGCGGAGGGCGCGTCCCGTGCGGATACCGACGATGTGGGCGTGGTGGCGCACGCCGCCTCGGCGGCCGCGACCGTGGCGCTGGCCCGCACGCCGGAGCAGCTGCCGGTGCTGGCCCGCGCCGGGGTGGTCGACGCCGGCGGCCGCGGCCTGTGCCTGCTGCTGGAGGCGCTGGTCGAGTCGTTCAGCGGCGAGCCCGGCCCGCCCGACGAGCAGCCGCTGCCGCCCGAGCCGGTCCCGCGCAGGGCCGCGATGCCCCGGGAGACCGGCTCGCCCGACTTCGCCTACGAGGTGCAGTACCTGCTGGACGCGCCGGACGACGCGGTCGACGAGCTCACGCGCGCGCTGCGCGACCTCGGTGACTCGCTGGTCGTGGTCGGCTCCGGCGGCCATCCACCGGTCTGGCACGTGCACGTCCACGTCAACGACGTGGGTGCCGCCATCGAGGCCGGCGTGGTCGCGGGCCGCCCGCACCAGATCTCCGTCACCCGGTTCGCCGACCACCTGCCGCACCCGCCCGCGGCCCCGGCCCGCGCGGCCGTCGTGATGGCGGACGGGCCGGGTCTGGCCGCGCTCTACACCGGCGAGGGCGCGATCGTGGTCGGCGCGAGCCCGTCGCCGCGCGAGCTGCTGGAGGCGATCGCGGCCAGCGGCGCCGCCGAGATCGTGCTCCTGCCGAACGACGGCGACAACCGCGCCGTCGCGGTCGCGGCGGCCCGCGAGGCGAACGGGCCGCGGGTCAGCGTGGTGCCGGCCCGCTCGCCGGTGCAGACGCTGGCCGCGCTCGCGGTGCGCGACGACGCCCGCAGCTTCGAGGACGACGTGATCGCGATGGCCGAGGCGGCCGGTGCCTGCCGCTGGGCCGAGGTCACCCGCGCCAGCCGCGAGGCGCTGACCATGGCCGGCCGCTGCCGGGCCGGCGACGCGCTCGGCCTGATCGAGGGCGAGGTCGCGCTGATCGGCGCGGAGCTCACCGACGTCGGCACGGAGCTGCTCGACCGGCTGCTCGGCGGCGGCGGCGAGCTGGTCACGCTGCTCTTCGGCGCCGATGCGCCGGCCGGGCTGGAGCCGGAGCTGCGCGCCCACCTGGCGGCCCGGTGGCCGTTCGTGGAGGCGCGCGGCTACGACGGCGGCCAGCCCGTCTATCCCCTGCTGATCGGCGTGGAGTGAACGCATGACGGAGACGGCCGTCACGGTCGACACCCCCCTGGAGAAGATCCTCGGCAAGACGACGGCCAAGCCGCTCGCCGAGCGGCTGGGCCTGCACACCGCGGGGGACCTGCTCTACCACTTCCCGCGGCGGCACGACCAGCGCGGCGAGCACACGGACATCCGTGGCCTGGAGGTCGGCGAGGACGTCACGATCATGGCCCAGGTCAAGCGCGTCGAGGCGCGGCAGATGCGGCAGCGCCGCGGCCAGCTGCTGGAGGTGCTGGTCGGCGACGACACCGGCAACACGATCTCGCTGACCTTCTTCAGCCAGGCCTGGCGCCAGCGTGAGCTGCGGCCGGGCCGGTGGGGCATGTTCGCCGGCAAGGTCACCGACTTCCGCGGCAAGCGCCAGCTCAACAGCCCGGACTACATGCTCTTCGACGAGGAGACCGAGGTCGCCATCGACGACTTCGCCGGCGCGTTCATCTCGGTCTACCCGGCCGCGGCCGCGGTGCCGACCTGGACCATCGCGAAGGCGGTGGACACCATCATGGGCGTGATCACCATGCCGGAGGATCCGCTGCCCGCGGCGCTGCGCGCCGAGCACGGGCTGATGGGTCTGGACCGGGCGCTGCGCGAGATCCACAAGCCGGCGGACTGGGGTGCGCTGAAGTCCGCGCAGAAGCGGCTCAAGTGGGACGAGGCGTTCGCCGTGCAGCTGACGCTGGTCCAGCGGAAGGTGCGGGCCACCTCGCTCCCGGCCCGTCCGCGCCCGCGCCGCGACGGCGGGCTGCGTGAGCGGTTCGACGCGATCATGCCGTTCGCGCTGACCGAGGGCCAGGCCAAGGTCGGCGAGGAGATCGCGGCCGACCTCGGCACGCCGCACCCGATGCACCGGCTGCTCCAGGGCGAGGTCGGCTCCGGCAAGACGCTGGTCGCGGTGCGCGCGATGCTCCAGGTGGTGGACGCGGGCGGCCAGGCCGTGCTGCTGGCCCCGACCGAGGTGCTGGCCGCGCAGCACCACCGCGGCATCGCGGAGCTGCTCGGCCCGCTCGGCCGCGCCGGAGAGCTGGACTCCGATCCGGACGCGACCCGGCTGACGCTGGTCACCGGCTCGCTCGGGGCGAAGGCGAAACGCGCCGCGCTGGCCGAGGTCGCGTCCGGCGCCGCCGGGATCGTGGTCGGCACGCACGCGCTGCTCTACGAGGGCGTCGACTTCAAGGACCTGGGCCTGGTCGTGGTGGACGAGCAGCACCGCTTCGGCGTGGAGCAGCGCGACGCGCTCCGGGCCAAGGCCGCGCAGCCGCCGCACGTGCTGGTGATGACCGCCACCCCGATCCCGCGCACGGTCGCGATGACCGTCTTCGGCGACCTGGAGGTCTCGGTGCTCGCGCAGCTGCCGCAGGGCCGCTCGCCGATCGCCTCCCACGTCGTGCCGAATGCGGAGAAGCCCGCGTTCTTCGAGCGCGCCTGGCGGCGCATGCGCGAAGAGGTGCAGAAGGGCCATCAGGGGTACGTGGTGTGCCCCCGGATCGGCGCGGAGGACGGCGACGACGACGTGGAGCCGCCGGCGGACGGCTCCGACGCCAAACGCCCCCCGCTCGCGGTGCTGGAGGTGGCGCCGATCCTGGCGGAGGAGTTCCTCAAGGGCGTGCGGATCGGCATCCTGCACGGCAAGCTCCCGGCCGACGAGAAGGACGCGGTGATGCGCGCCTACGCGGCCGGCGACCTGGACGTGCTGATCGCCACCACCGTCATCGAGGTCGGCGTGAACGTGCCGAACGCGACCGTCATGATCGTGCTCGACGCGGACCGGTTCGGCGTCTCCCAGCTGCACCAGCTGCGCGGCCGGGTCGGCCGGGGGAGCGCGCCCGGCCTCTGCCTGCTGGTGACGGATGCGCTGGAGGGCACGCCCGCCCGGGTCCGGCTGGACGCGGTCGCCTCCACCACGGACGGTTTCGTGCTGGCCGAGCTCGACCTGGAGCAGCGGCGCGAGGGCGACGTGCTCGGTGCCGCCCAGTCCGGCCGCCGCTCCCACCTGCGGCTGCTCTCGCTGCGGAAGGACCAGGAGCTGATCGCGGAGGCGCGGGAGCGGGCGCTGGCGCTGGTCCGGGACGATCCGGACCTGGACCGCCATCCCGCGCTCGCCGCGTCCGTGGCGGCACTCGTGGACGACGAACGCGCCGAATACCTGGAGAAGGGCTGATTTTTGATGATTCTGCACTTCTGCACCGCCGACGTCTGGGCGGCAGCGCAGCGGGCCGGGGAGTACACCGCGGACACGCTGGCGACCGAGGGCTTCATCCACTGCTCCACGGCCGCGCAGGTGCACCTCCCGGCCACCGCGCTGGCCAGGGGCCGCGCCGACCTGGTGCTGCTGGAGATCGACGAGTCGCGGCTCCCGGAGGCGCCCCGGTGGGAGCCCGGTGAGGGCACGGACATGGAGTTCCCGCACGTCTACGGCCCGATCCCGGTCCACGCCGTGATCGCCGTGCATCCGTACCCACCGGAGCCCGACGGCTCCTTCGCACCGCCTGAGGGGCTCGTGTGACCAGGATCGTCGCCGGGACGCTCGGCGGGCGGCGGCTGACCGTGCCGGTCGGGTCGCACACCCGCCCCACCTCCGACCGGGTACGGGAAGCGCTGTTCAACACGCTGGAGACGCTGATCGACCTGGACGGCACGCGCGTCGCGGACCTCTACGCCGGCTCCGGCGCGGTCGGGCTGGAGGCGCTGTCCAGGGGCGCGGAGCACGTGCTGCTGGTGGAGCACGACCAGAAGGCCGGGCGGATCATCCGGAGCAACATCGCGGCGCTGGACGCGCGCGGCCGGGCCGTGCTGCAGACGGCGAAGGTGAACACCGCGCTGGCGGCCGGGCCGGGCGGGGAGCCCTACGACCTGGTGTTCGCGGATCCGCCGTACCCGATGACGGATCTTGAAGTGCTGGAGATGCTGGCCGCGCTGGTGGAGTTCGGCTGGCTCGGGGAGGACGCGATCGTGGTCGTGGAGCGTGCCAGCCGTGGAGCGGATCTTGCCTGGGTGGAGGGCATCACTGCCGTCCGCAGCCGGAAATACGGGGAGACCACGCTTTGGTACGGTCGCCGATCATGACGCGTCGTGCGGTGTGCCCCGGATCCTTCGATCCCGTGACGAACGGCCATCTCGACATCATCGGTCGGGCCAGCCGGCTCTTCGACGAGGTGATCGTCGGAGTCCTGATCAATCAGTCGAAACTCGGACTTTTCACCATCGAAGAGCGGATCGAGCTGCTCACGGAGGTGACCTCGTCCTACGGCAACGTGCGGGTGGCGTCCTTCCAGGGGCTGCTGGTCGACTTCTGCCGTACTCGGCAGGCGAACGTGGTGGTCAAGGGCCTGCGTGCGGTGAGTGACTTCGATTACGAGCTGCAGATGGCCCAGATGAACATCGGGCTGGCCGGCGTGGAGACGCTGTTCATGCCGACCAACCCGCTGTACTCGTTCCTGTCGTCCTCCCTGGTCAAGGAGGTGGCGAAGTGGGGCGGCGACGTCTCCGCGCACCTGCCGGACGAGGTGGACCGGCGACTGCAGGCCCGGTTGCGCCAGAACCGCGCGTAACGCTGAGTACCTGGCCGTCAGTAACGACATGACGACGGATCCGACTCGCCGACGAACAGGGTTTCGCCGGAACGGGTCCGATGGGCCCATGATGAGTGCAGCAGAACGGCGGAGCAGCCGCAGTCAGTGACAGGAGTGAGGCGCCGGTGGACCCGTCCGACCGTATGGACCCGCTCGACCGCATCGACGAGGTCATCAACATCGTGGAGCAGGCCCGCTCCGTGCCGATGTCCAGGACGAACTGCATGGTCGAGCGCGGCGAGATGATCGGCATGCTCGAGGATCTCCGCGCCGAGCTCCCCACGGACCTGCGCAAGGCCGCGGCCCTCCTGGAGGAGCGCGACCGCATAATCGACAAGGGCCGCAGCGAGGCCGAGCGCATCATCGCGGAGGGTGAGGCGGAACACGCGCGCCTCGTCTCGGTGAACGAGATCACCGTCTCCGCCGAGCACGAGGGCGCCCGCATCGTCGCGGAGGCGCGGGCCGAGGCCCAGCGCCTGCGTGAGGAGGTCGACGACTACGTCGACACCGCGCTGGCCAACTTCGAGCAGTTCCTGACCCGTGCGCTGGCATCGATCGAGCGAGGCCGTGACAAGATGCACGCTTTGCGGGAGATCGGATCGTTCGCCGGCACTGACGAAGGCGAGCGTCCTCTCCCGTTCTAGCACGTGCGGCCTGGGGCGATTCGACGCTGGCAACGGTGGTCGGGTAACCTTTTTCGTCGGCCGCCTTCACGGCCGGAGACTGCTATGCCTAAGAAACCTGAGAGTCACCTCAACCCCCGGTCGCCGCTCGTTCTCGACACCCGAGAACTGCCGCGCCGTCCTGGTGCGATGCGTGAGATCCGCCGGGTGTCCGAGGCTCCTGCAGACCTCGGTGTGGAGATGATCGGCGTGGCGCAGGGCGCCGACCTCAGCCTCGACCTGCGGCTGGAGTCGGTGTCCGAGGGCGTGCTCGTGTCGGGGTCCGTCTCCGGGCCGATCACCGGCGAGTGCGGCCGCTGTCTCCGCACGATCGACGACTCGCTGACCGTCACGGTCCAGGAGTTGTTCGCGTACGAGAACAGCGTCACGGACGAGACGACCGACGAAGATGAATTCGGCCGGGTGCAGGACGATCTGATCGACCTGGAGCCGGCTGTGCGGGACGCGGTGGTGCTGGCCTTGCCGACCAACCCGTTGTGCCGCGAGGACTGCCCAGGGTTGTGCTCCGAGTGTGGGGTGCACTGGGACGACCTGCCCGAGGATCACACCCACGAGCTGGCCGACCCCCGCTGGGCCGCATTGCACAACCTGACCAACACCGAGGAGTAATTACCGTGGCCGTCCCGAAGCGCAAGATGTCGCGTAGCAACACCCGGGCTCGCCGGTCTCAGTGGAAGACCAGCGCTGTGGCGACCGTGGCGTGCCCGCAGTGCCGCTCGCCGAAGCTGCCGCACACCGCGTGCAACACCTGCGGCACCTACAACGGCCGTCAGGTCCTCGAGGTCTGACGACACCGCGAGGTGACGCATCCGGCCGCCGGTCGGAGCGCGCCCGCACAACGGCGACTGCCCGGTGCATCGGCTCCTCCAGCGGAGCCGGGCACCGCGCGGATCGCCGTCGACCTCCTCGGCGGGGATTCTGCACCCGCCGTCGTGGTTGACGGCGCTCTGCGGTCGTGCCGGGCCGACTCCGACCTGCATCTTCTGCTCGTCGGCCCTTCCGAGGTGGCCGACGAGATCATCCATGCCCTCCCGCCGAACGATCGCGACCGTGTCTCCGTGCGCGGCGCGCGGCGGGCGGTGGGCATGTCGGACTCTCCCGTCTCCGGGGGCCGCGCCGACACCACCGTGCGGGCCGCCGCGGCCGCGGTCGCGGAGGGCCACGCGGACGCGATGACGTCCGCGGGCCCGAGCGGCGCGATCGTCACGGCCGCGGTGCTCGGCTTCGGCCGGCTGCCCGGCATCCGCCGGCCCGCGCTCGCCGCGATCCTGCCGGCCGCACACGGGCCGGTACTGCTGCTCGACGTGGGCGCCTCCATCGAGTCGAGCCCCGCCACACTGGTCCAGCACGGTCTGCTCGGCGCCGCGTACGCCTCGGCCGTCATGGGACTTTCCGCCCCGCGCCTGGGGCTGCTCTCCATCGGCACCGAGCCCGGTAAGGGCGATCATCCGCGCCGCGCCGCCGACGTCGAACTGACCGGCCGGGCCCTGCCCGGCGCCGCCCGGTACGCCGGGCTGGTCGAGGGCTACGAGATCTCGACCGGTGAACTCGCCGACGTCGTGGTGACCGACGGCTTCACGGGAAACGTGCTGCTCAAGGGCGTCGAAGGCGCCCTCGGCGCGGCCGCGCTCGAAGAACCCCCACCCCGCGCCGGTGTCCTGCTGGGCATCGGCGGGACCGTGGTCGTCTGTCACGGCGCCGCTACCGGCGCCGACCTGGCCTCGGGCATCGCCCTGGCCGCCGACCTGCATCGACGTGCCGCCACGGCGGCCATGTGCGACCTCATTCGGAGCGAATCATGAGTGACCGGGACAAGAAGCGCAGGCCGTCCGTCGGGCATCTGGAGTCGGCCTTCGGCGTGTCCATCGACCTGGAGCTGCTGGAACGCGCGCTGACCCACCGCTCGTACGCGTACGAGAACGGCGGCCTCCCCACGAACGAGCGGCTGGAGTTCCTCGGCGACTCCGTGCTCGGCGTCGTGATCACCACGGCGCTGTTCACGGACCACCCGGACCTGCCCGAGGGCAAGCTGGCGAAGCTGCGGGCCAGCGTGGTCAACATGACCGCGCTCGCGGACGTGGCGCGCACGCTCGGCCCGGAGGGGCTCGGCGCGTACCTCTTCCTCGGCAAGGGCGAGGAGACCACCGGCGGCCGGGACAAGGCCAGCATTCTGGCGGACACGCTGGAGGCGCTGCTCGGCGCGATCTACCTGCAGCACGGCCTGGACGTCGCGGGCAAGGTGATCCACAAGCTGTTCGACCCGCTGATGGCCGCGTCCTCGAAGCAGGGGCCCAGCCTGGACTGGAAGACCAGCCTCCAGGAGCTGACCGCGTCGCTCGGCCTGGGCGTGCCGGAGTACAAGATCGAGGAGGCCGGGCCGGACCACGCGAAGACGTTCACCGCCTGGGTCCACGTGGCCGGCCGGGAGTACGGCGGCCAGCAGGGCCGGAGCAAGAAGCAGGCGGAGCAGCGCGCGGCGGAGGCGGCCTGGCAGACGCTCAACACCCAGGGCCCGGGGTCCCTGAGCGCGGAGGGCGCGCCCGACCTGCCGCTCGACGAGGATCAATGATCGAGACCGCCGAGGCCGAGGCCCCGGTACGGCCCGCGCCGGAGCGGTTCTCGCCGCTCTGGCACATCGCCGCCGTCCTCGCGCTCTACGTGATCCTCCGCGGCCTGCAGACCGCCGCGATCGCCTGGCTGGCGCAGCCCGGCGCGACCGTGGCGGACAGCCTGCTCTCCTGGGACGCGGGCTGGTTCGTCCGCGTCGCCGGGGAGGGGTACCCGACCGGGTACACCTACGACGCGGACGGCGTGCTGGTCGGCAACGGCATCGCGTTCTTCCCGCTCTACCCGGCGCTGATCCGGCTCACCTCGTTCACCGGCCTCAGCCTGCCGGACGCCGCGCTGGCCGTCACCTGGGTGTGCGGCGCCGCGGCCTCGGTCGCGCTGTTCCAGCTCGGCACGCGCCTCTACGACCGGCGCACCGGCTACGCGCTCACCGTGCTGGTGATCGCACAGCCGATGTCCGTGGTGCTGAACATGGGCTACTCCGAAGGACTGTTCCTGGCGCTCGCGGCCGGCGCGCTGCTCGCCGCGCACAAACGGGCCTGGATCTGGATGGGCGTGCTCGGCCTGGCCGGCGCGCTCGCCCGGCCGACCGGCTTCGCGCTGACCGTGGCGCTGGCCGTGGCCGTGCTGCCGGCCTGGCGCACCGAGTCGCGTCGAGGCCGGATCACGTCGCTGACCGCGGCCGGCGTGGCGATGGCCGGCACGCCCGCCTACCTGCTCTGGGCCGGGCACCGGATCGGGGACTGGGACGCCTGGTTCCGCATCCAGACCGCCGGGTGGGGGTCCACGTTCGACTTCGGCCGGACCACGCTGAAATTCCTGGACAGCACCGCGCGGACCGGCAACGGCTGGGTACAGGTCAGCGTGGCCTGGATCCTGATCGGCGCGGTCGTGCTTGCGCTGGTCGCGGTCGGGCAGCGCCCGTGGTGGCCGCTGGTCGCCTACGGACTGGTCACGCTCGTGCTGGTCGTCGGGCAGGGCGGCTACTACCATTCCAAGCCGCGCCTGCTCGTACCCGTGCTGCTGGTCCTCCTGCCGCTCGCGACCGCGCTCGGCCGTGCCCGTCTGCGCACGATCGTGCCCGCGCTCGCCGGCTACGCCGCGTTCGGTCTCTGGTACGGCGCCTACCTGGTCACCGTCTGGCCCTACACCATCTGAGGTTGCCCCGTGCCCGAGCTTCCCGAGGTCGAGACCGTCCGCGCAGGCCTGACCACCTGGGTCGTCGGCCGTCGCCTGCACACGGTCGAGGTCCGCCACCCGCGCGCGATCCGCCGCCATGCGCCCGGCGCCGACCACTTCGCGTCCGTCCTGACCGGACGCACCGTCCAGGACGTCTGCCGCCGCGGCAAATATCTCTGGCTGCCGCTGGACTCCGGCGACGCGATCATCGGCCATCTCGGCATGTCCGGCCAGCTGCTGGTCCAGGCGCCCGGCACGCCGGACGAGACGCACCTGCGGGTCCGGTTCGGCTTCGACGACGACGGGCCGGAGCTGCGCTTCATCGACCAGCGCACGTTCGGCGGCCTGTCCGTCTCCACCGGCGGCGCGGAGCTGCCGTCCGAGATCGCGCACATCGCCCGCGACCCGATGGACCCGCTCTTCGACGACCTCGCGTTCACGGACCGCCTGCGCCGCAAGCACACCGAGATCAAGCGCGCGCTGCTCGACCAGTCGCTGATCTCCGGCGTCGGCAACATCTACGCGGACGAGGCGCTCTGGCGGGCGAAGCTGCACGGCGCGCGCCCCACCGACGCGCTGAGCCGCCCCGCCGTCGCCGGCCTGCTCGGCCACGTCCGCGACGTGCTGTCCGCCGCGATCAAGGAGGGCGGCACCAGCTTCGACGCGCTCTACGTCAACGTGAACGGCGAGAGCGGCTACTTCGACCGCGCGCTCAACGTCTACGGCCAGGAGGGCCTCCCCTGCGCCCGGTGCGGCGCGGCCATCCGCCGCGAGTCGTTCATGAACCGCTCCAGCTTCAGCTGCCCCCGCTGCCAGCCAAAACCCCGATAAAAGCAGATATTCCCGCTTCCGGCGTGGTGGCGGTCCGCATGCTCCCGCGGGCACCGGTCGTCGCTGGCGCTCCTCCCTGCCGGTGCCGTGGGCACACGGTCAAGACCCGTCCGGGCGCCGGGGTGCAGGGAAGGAGCGGGCCGGCGGCCGGGCCAGGACGCGCCACGACCGCCGCCGGTGCCGTGGCCCGCGTGGTGCTGAGCTTTCGGCGTCAGGGTGAGGATGTCGCGGGGCTGTGCCGCTATTTCCTGAAATTTCGGGCACGGAGTGCCCGCTGACCGCCGGGCACTGCCCGCTGACCGCCGGGCACTGCCCGCTGACCGCCGGGCACTGCCCGCTGACCGCCGGGGGAGTGCCCGTCGACCGCCGGGGGAGTGCCCGTCGACCGTCGGGGGAGTGCCCGTCGACCGCCGGTTGGACCTCGACGCAAGAGAGCTCGGTGAAGCCTCGGCGGCGCGGGCGCGTGGTGGCCGGCCGCCGGTGTGCGGCCGTGCGACGGAAACCAGGGGAAGCCCTGACCCCGGATCGGGGGTTCGGCGGGCGGGGCCAGGGACGGGGGTGGGGTCTGCCCTACCGCCGGTGACTCATGCGTGGGGAAACGCACCTTTCGTCGTACCCCCGCGTGATCTTGATCTGGGTCCGGGGGTGGCGCGGGTTCTGCCCCGATGTCCGGATGCGCCGCGGACCTTAGCGTCGATGCGACTGGTTCACAGCAACCTCGCAGCTACGCGAAGGACGGGGAGTCGTAGGCGTGAAGAGACCGGTGACGGTGCGGGTGGCGCGCTGGAGCGCGGAGCATCCGTGGCGCGCGATCGCGCTCTGGGTGGTGTTCGTGGCGGTGTGCTTCATCGGCGGCAACGCCACCGGCATGGTGGACGCCGAGGGTGACGAGGCGGTCGGCGAGTCCGGCCGCGCGGAGAGGATCATCGAGGCCGCCGGGTTCCCGGAGGAGCCGCCGTCGGAGAGCGTGTTGATCACCGCGACCGCGGGCGGCACGCTGGACGTCACCGCGGCCCGGCAGGCCGCGACGGACGTGACCGCACGGATGCGGGCGCTCCCCGAGGTGGCCGCGGTCGGCGACCCGCTGCCGTCGCAGAACGGCGACGCGCTGCTGCTCATGGTCGAGATCGCGGGCGACCCGGACGCGAACCTCCAGCCGCTGCTCAATGCGACCGCGGACGCCCAGCGCGCGAACCCCGGCGTCCGGGTGGAACAGGTCGGCGGCGCCTCGATCGACGCCGCGCTCAGCGAGACGCTGGACGGCGACTTCCGGCGCGCGGAGATGCTCAGCCTGCCCGTCACGCTCCTCATCCTGATCGTCGCGTTCGGCGCGCTGATCGCGGCCGGCATCCCGGTGCTGCTGGCGCTCTCCTCGGTCGCGGCCGCGCTCGGCCTCTCCACGGCGGTCTCCCACCTGGTCCCCAACGGGGACGTGACGAGCAGCGTCATCCTGCTGATCGGCATGGCGGTCGGCGTCGACTACTCGCTGTTCTACCTGCGACGGGAGCGCGAGGAACGGGCCAAGGGCCGCGCGCACCTGGACGCGGTCGAGATCGCGGCCGAGACGTCCGGGCACGCGGTGGTGGTCTCCGGCTTCGCGGTCATGATCTCCATGGCCGGGCTGTTCCTGGCCGATGACACCACGTTCTCCTCGCTGGCGGTCGGCGCGATCCTCGTCGTCGCGATGGCCGTGCTCGGCTCGCTCAGCGTGCTCCCCGCCGTGCTGGCCAAGCTCGGCCGCTGGGTGGACCGGCCGCGCGTGCCGTTCCTGTGGCGGCTCACCGCGTCCGGCGGGAACCGGCTGTGGCCGCGCCTGCTCGCACCCGCGCTGCGCCGGCCGCTCGTCACGTTCGTGGTCAGCGTGCTCGCGCTGCTGGTGCTGGCCGTGCCCGCGCTCGGCATGAAGACCAAGTTCACCGGCGTCGAGGACCTGCCCCGGGACAGCGCGGCCATGCAGGCCTACGACCGGATGACCGCGGCGTACCCGAGCAGCGGCACCAACCACGTGATCGCGGTCCGGTCCGCCGCCTCCGACGCGGAGTCGGTGACGGCCGCGCTCACCGGCCTGGCACAGCGGGCCGGCGCGGACCCGCTCTTCGCGCCGGTCGAGGCGGACGGGCCGTCGATCGACCGGTCCGCGGACGGCACCATCCAGGTGCTGCACGTGCCCACGATCCACGCGAGCGGTACGGCCGACGGCGACCGGTCCCTGGACCGGCTGCGCGGCACGCTGGTCCCGGCCGCGCTGGGCGGGCTGACCGGCGCGGAGTACGCGGTGACCGGCGACATCGCGGGGAGCAGGGACGCGTCCGAGCACATGTTCGGCAGGCTGCCGCTGGTGGTCGGCTTCGTGCTCGTACTCACGCTGCTCGTGATGATCTGGACGTTCCGCTCCGTCGTCGTGGCGCTCACCGCGATCGGGCTGAACCTGCTCTCCGCAGGCGCGGCGTACGGCCTGATGGTCCTGGTCTTCCAGGGCACCTGGGCCGAGGGCCTGCTCGGTTTCCGGTCGATGGACGCGATCGTGACCTGGCTGCCGCTCTTCCTGTTCGTGGTGCTGTTCGGCCTGTCCATGGACTACCACGTGTTCGTGGTCAGCCGCATCCGCGAGGCCGTCCGCGCCGGACTGCCGAACCGGGAGGCGGTCGCGCACGGCATCACCAGCTCGGCCGGCGTGGTCAGCAGCGCCGCGATCGTCATGGTCGCGGTCTTCGCGATCTTCGGCACGCTCAGCATGATCGAGTTCAAGCAGCTCGGCGTGGGCCTGGCAGCGGCCATCCTGATCGACGCCACGATCATCCGCGCGGTGGTCCTGCCGTCCCTGATGAACCTGCTCGGCGACGCGAACTGGTGGGCACCCCGCTGGGTCCCCGGTCGCACCGTTCCGGCCCCACGGATCACGGAGACGCCGGAGCAGCCTGAGGTACTCGCTGGGGCCTGGCCACGGGGGTAGCGAGCGCCCAGCCCGCGCCGCGCAGGCCGATCAGCCGGCGCGCGAGCGGGAGCAGGGCGACGGGCACCTCGAACACGAGATGCCCGTCGCCCGGCCGCGTCTCCGCCCGCTGGTAGTCGTGCCAGCTCCCGGCGAAGCCGACGACGCCCGCACCCAGGCAGCGGTAGCGGGGGTGCGGGTCGGTTCCCACGTTGAGCAGCACCTCGGTGATGCCGAGGCGGTGCGCGTGGCGGACGGCGAGGGCGGTGATGCCGAGGTCGTCGGGCTCGGCAGGGCAGCGGTCCAGGAACAGGCCGGAGACCGGGTGCCGGGACCAGGCGTCGAGCGCTTCCACCAGTGCGGTGACCGGGCGGTCGCCGAATTCGAGGTCGACGCGGGCGAACATGGCGATCCGGGCTCGGGTGAGGGCTCGGACGGCCGCGGTGATCTCCGGCTCGGGGAGGTCGAGGATCGCGGTCACCGGGCTGTCCGGGGGCGCGACCGCGGCCCAGATCTCGGCGGGGGAACGACGGTGCGCGGCCAGCGGCAGCAGCATCGGCGTGCCTGTCGTCGGATCGCCGGTCGGGTCCGGATCAGGGCGGGCCGGCCGGCTCTCGGCCCAGGTCACCAGCGAGGGCGGCGCGGGCCGGGGGATCGTCTCGTCGGGCGCCGCGGGCCGGTGCGCCGGCCTTCGTACCGGGACGGCGGGGCGGATGCGCGGGAGGATCATCGTCGTGCTCCGCGTCCGGTGGCGGTCACGAGTCCGGCGGCGTAACTGATCGCCAGCGCCCCGATCAACACGGTTGCGGGTACGGCGACGGTTCTCGTGGTCAGCGAGACGCCGGGAGGGACGGCAGATGCGGCCGTGGGTGCGGGCCCGGGTGCGGTTTCAGCGGGCAGCACGGTCCCGGGAGCGGGTGCGGACGTGACGCCGGGTGCGGACGTGACGCCGGGGATCGGCGCCGCCACGGGAGAAAGTGCGGCGATCGTGAGCAGGAGCGGCGCCAGCGAGATCAGCGCCGCCGCCGTGGTGCGGCCCTGGCTCGCGAGCAGCAGGAGCACGCCGTGGAGCCCGGCCAGCAGCAGGCCCGCGGACAGACCGAGCACGAGCGTCCTCGCCGGTGCGTGTCCGGACCACGGATGCGGCGCCAGGCAGGCCGCCAGCGCCGTCACGCCACCGACCAGCAGCGGCGGCACAAGACCCATGATCGACACCAGTGTCACGTCGCCCAGGTGCCGCCGATAGGCGCGGACATCGTCGCAGGCGTCGAGCGCACCGGCCACCTGTGCCGCCCGCCAGCCCGCGAACACCTCCAGCAACGGCAGGCCGAGCAGCACCGGAATCACGGCCGGCGGCACCGTGCCGTCATCGGGCGCCACGCGCCAGACCAGCACGAATGCGGCCGCCTGTCCGAAACCGACCATGAGGTGCCCGAGCCCGGCACGCCGGACCGCCGCCGTCGGCCGGCTGCCGTCCGGAGCGATGCGGCCGGCCCGCTCGCCTGATATCCGCGGCAGCACCCGCGACGACGCTCCGTGCACCTCCCACGTCGCCCGGCGCGCTGACCCCGAGGCGGCCCCGGGCGTTGCCGACGGCGTCGCACGTGGCATGGCAGCCGGTCTCCGTCGTGCCGGCAACGGTGTTGCCGACGCACGCCACAGCCACCCCAGCAGCAGTACGCCCGCGGGCACGGCCCATCCCGCGCGCCCGAGCGGCACGGCCGAGGCCAGCAGCACCGCGTGGAGCAGGCCCCGGCGCAGCGCCGCCCGCAGGAACGGGACCCGGCCGGAGCCCACTCCGGACCGGATCCAGCGCATCCGCCGGACGTGCCCGAGCAGGGCTTCGCCGAGCGCGAAGACGGTCGGCACGCCGTACCCCCGGAGCACCGCCTGATCCGTCAGCCCGCGTGACTCGATCGCGGCGGCCACGTCGTCGGCGTCCGCGGCGTGGGCGAACCGGGTGAGTTCGGCGATCGTGGGGACGTTCATCGGCACCTCAGGTCCCGGTAGAGGTGGTCGTAGGCGGTCAGGGCCGCGTGCGGCGCGTGCCGGGCGAGCGTGCGCCGGCGGGCCGCGAGACCGAGACGTCCGCGCAGGTCAGAGTCGGTGAGGAGCAGGGTGCAGGCGTCCGCGAGCGCGTCGGGTTCGCCGGCCGGCACCACGATCCCGCCGTCACCGACCGTCTCGGCCGCCGTTCCGGCATCGGTCGCCACGGCCGGACGGCCGGCCATCAAAGAGCGGATCAGGGGGTACGGCGTGCCGTCCGTCACCGCGGTGGCGACCACGATCTGGCCGTCCGCGCCCGGGTCGTCCGTGAACCGCAGCGTGCCGCCGAGGCCGAGCCGGTCGCCGAGGTCACGGCAGGCGCGTGCGTAACCGGCGTCCGCGACCGGCCCGTCCACCACCAGCCGCACGCCGGGCACCCGCGCCCGGACCAGGCTGAACGCGCTGAGCAGGCAGGGCAGCTCCGCGTCCGGCCCGATCGTGCCGCGCCACAGCAGCAAAGGCGCGTCCGGCTCCGGGCCGGCGGGGCCGGGGTCGTCGAGGCCGGGCGGCACGACGAGCACGCGTTCCGGGTCCGCGCCGTGGCGCAGCTGCCAGCGCCGGTGGAAGCGTCCGGACGTGGTCACACGCCCGGCCGACTCGTAGCCGAGCCTGCTCAGCGCGCGGTGGAAGCGCAGCAGCACGGTCCGGACCGGGTCGTCGTCGCCGGGCACGAGGTACTGCCGTCGCAGGTGGCTGTCGTGCTCGGTGAGCAGGTAGGGCGTGCCGGCGCGCCAGAGCGCCGCGAGCGCGCACAGCAGCGGCGGTCCGGACGACGCCGCATGCGTGAGGTCCGCGTCCGGCGCGGCGACCGAGAGCGGGCGGAGCGCGCGTTCCAGCAGGCCGGCGGCGTGCCGGGCCTGACGGAGCGTGAGCCGGGGGAGAGAGACGTCGAGGCCGCGGGCGGCCCGGACCGCGTCGAGCAGGGCGCCTGCGGTCGGCACACCCTGTAGCGGGCGGCGGCCGGGGCGGGCCGAGGCCGGCACGGAAGGCGCGGGATGCGTCGGGACCGAGGCTGCGCCGGGAAGGACCAGGGCCGTGACGGGGGCGGTGCCGGGTGGCGTGGCGAGAGCGGCGAGCCGGTGCAGTCCGTCCGCGAACAGCCGTGCGGAGGCGTCGCCGTCCCCGAGCAGGCCTCGGAACAGCAGCCTGGCCGCGGTGACGGCGGCGGCCCGTTCCGCACGGGCCGGCGCCGGACCACGTGTGCCGAGCCGCACCTCACGCACCGAGGCGACGTGCGGCGGCAGCGGCACCGCACCGCATGCCTCCGGCCCGTGAGCAGTCGGACGACGCGGATTCAGGCTGCGGACATCGTGCCCGCACGTGTCCGGACAGCGCTCACCCAGGTGGCCCGCATCCAGCCGGACCAGGTGGAACGTGTGCCCCGGCAGTGCGCCGACAAGCCGCCGGGCCCAGGCGTCGGCCGGTGTTCCGGCCTCGGTAACGAGCGCGACCCGCACCGGTGGCCTATCGCCGGTACGGGTCGCGCTCGGAAGAACAGGGTGTGGTCACGCCGTGCGCAACGAGCTTTCCTCAGGTCGAAGCGCCGGTTGTCGGCTTGGGGACAGCGGTCCCACCCGGCCGTGTCAGCTGCCGGAACCGAACATCTGCGTCCAGATCGGCGTGTTCCCGTCGTACGCGAGGCCGACGCCGGTCTCCTTGGCGTTGCAGTTGAGGATGTTCGCGCGGTGGCCGTCGCTGTTCATCCACGACTCCATGACCGACTCGGCGGTCTGCTGGCCCTTGGCGATGTTCTCGCCGATCGCGTTCTGGTACCCGGCGGCGCCGGCCCGGTCCCACGGCGTGCGGCCGTCGAGGCTGGTGTGGTCGAAGTAGTCCTGGTTCGCCATGTCCTGGCTGTGCCCGCGGGTGGCGGTGCGCAGCTTCTCGTTCGTGGTGACCTTCACGGAGCAGCCGGCGTCGGCGCGCCGCTGGTTGACGAGCGCGGTGACCGCGTCCTCCATCGTCGTGATCTTGTCGGAGGAGCCGGAGCCGGCGCCGCTGTTCGACGAGTTGCCGCTGCCGGTGCCACCGGTCTGCTTCGGCGACGCCTTGGGCGCGGCCGGCGCGGTGCTGGCCGGCGCGGACGGGGTGGCGCTCGGGGACGGCGACGGGCTGGCCGGGTTGTCGCCCATGATCGCTTCGCCGCTGACCTGGTCCGGGCTCACCGGCGCCGAGCCCTCGGGCCGCGCACCGCGGTCCGCGGCCGGGTCGGCGGCGAGGTCGTTCCGGTCGGCCTCGCTGGCGGTGGTGTCGTACGACGAGTCGTTCCCGCCTCCGCCGCCGAGGTTGGCCGGTAGCACGTACGCCGCGACGCCGAAGATGGCGAGCACGGCCGCGACCAGTGCCACCAGACCGGCGGTGCCGCCCGGAACGCGACGCTTACCGGCTTTTTTGACTCTTTTCGCGCTGTGTCGCCCGCCAGAGACAGTTGTGCTCTCCTCCACGCGGGGCAGCGCTTGCTGGCTCGTCGCTCGCTCGGCTTGCCGTGACACGGGGTGAACGCCTCCACAGACGGTTGAACCGCGCGCTAACGCAGCGCGATCGATGGGCGCAAGATGCCACTCGAACCTAAACGGGTGACGGGCGACTTCCAACAGACCTAAGGAAGACCTAGGAAAGACCTAAGAACCGTCGGACCGTGCGCAAAATGGTAATTACCGACCGTGACCAACGTGGCGCGAGACACGCCGCGCTTGACTCTTTTGGCGACGCGGCGGACTATGGAGGGGTCGCCAGTCGCGCCCGATCACGCCCGTGTGTGCCCACGAGTGTGGAGTCGCGATTTGCTGGGCGCGCGTTGGCCGGCCTTTCCGGCAGCGCATTATGAGGAGACGAAATGGCGAAGGCCCTCTACGGCCACGTCGGCATGGCGCAAGACCGGCGCCTCGTCGACGAGGTCAACCGACTGCGTTCCACGGTGCAGGCACTGGAGTTCGAGATCACGCGGCTGCGTGCTGACAACGATCGGCTCGCCGCTGCCGCCGCCGAGGCGGATGATCTGCTGAGTCTGCGCGAACCGGCGCTGACCTGATTTCCAGGGGCGTCGGTCCACCCGGCGCCCACTGCAAGAAGCAAGCCCCCGCGGTAACGCCGAACGCGACAACAGAATCCCAGAGCGCGCCGACACACTTTCCTGTGGCGGCGCGCAGCCTTTTGTCCGGGCAGCGCGTTGGCGCTTTCCTCACCTGCGGTTAGCGTGGAGCGGCGATACGTTCCCGGGACCGTGGCCTGCTCGTTGACCACGCTGGGCCGCCGGCCTCGACGAGGCCGACGCGTCATGCTCGTCGCCCGCGGGTTACCCTGCGGATTCGTTGCTTGCCCGCCAGCGTCCCACGGCGGGGCGCCGGGGTGAGGATACGGAAACGTGCATCTCAAGAGCCTGACGGTGAAGGGCTTCAAATCCTTCGCCAGCGCCACGACCATGCGCCTGGAGCCCGGCATCACCTGTGTGGTGGGGCCGAACGGCTCCGGCAAGTCCAACGTCGTGGACGCGATCGCCTGGGTGCTCGGCGAGCAGGGCGCGAAGGCGCTGCGCGGCGGCAAGATGGAGGACGTCATCTTCGCCGGCACCGCCGGCCGCGCGCCGCTGGGCCGTGCCGAGGTCACGCTGACCATCGACAACACGGACGGCGCGCTCCCGATCGACTACACCGAGGTCTCGATCACCCGGCGGATGTTCCGCTCCGGAGAGTCCGAGTACGAGATCAACGGCAACGGCTGCCGCCTGCTCGACATCCAGGAACTGCTCTCCGACTCCGGCATCGGCCGCGAGATGCACATCATCGTCGGCCAGGGCCGGCTCGACAGCATGCTGCACGCGAAGCCGGAGGACCGCCGCGCGTTCATCGAGGAGGCGGCCGGCGTTCTCAAACACCGCAAGCGGAAAGAGAAGGCGATCCGCAAGCTGGACGCCATGCAGGTCAACCTGAACCGGTTGAACGACCTCACCGCGGAGCTGCGCCGCCAGCTCAAGCCGCTCGGACGCCAGGCCGAGGTGGCCCGCCGCGCCGCCGGCATCCAGTCCGACCTGCGCGACGCGCGTCTCCGGCTGCTCGCGGACGACCTGACCACGCTCCGCACCACGCTCGACAAGGAGATCGCGGACGAGGCCGCGCTCCGGACCCGGCGCGGCGAGCTGGAGAAGGAGAACGAGATCTCCCAGCGGCGGCTGGCCACGCTGGAGGCCGCGCACGCGGAGGACGCGCCGTTGCTCGCGGCCGCGCAGGACGCCTGGTACAAGCTGTCCGCGCTGCAGGAGCGGTTCCGGTCCACCGAGCAGCTGGCCGGTGAGCGGCTGCGGCACCTGTCCGCGCCGGGCGAGGAGGAGCGGCCCGGCCGCGACCCCGACATGCTCGAAGCCCAGGCCGAGGAGGTACGGGCCCAGGAGGAGGAGCTGCGGGAGGCGCTGGAGGAGGACAAGGCGCGGCTGGCCGAGGCCGTCGAGGCACGGCAGGACATGGAGCGCCAGCTCGCGGACGCGGAGCGCGCACTGCGTACCGCCGCGAAGGCCATCGCCGACCGCAGGGAGGGCCTCGCCAAGCTGACCGGCCAGGTCAGCGCCGCGCAGGCCCGGTCGACCACGGCCGCGGAGGAGATCTCCCGCCTGGTCACCGCGCACACGGACGCGGCCGAGCGCGCGGAGCGGGCCCAGTCGGCCGTGGACGAGGTCTCCGCCGAGTCGACCGAGGCCGACCGCGACAACGCGGACCTCGACGCCCGGCACGCGGAGACGGTCGCGGCGCACGACGCCGCGTCCGCCGTGGTCCGCGACCTCTCCGAGGCGGAGCGGAAGGCGGAGAAGGACGCGGCCAGCTGGAAGGCACGTGAGGAGGCGCTCGCGATGGGCCTCAAACGCAAGGACGGCGCCGGCGCGCTGCTGGCCAGGGCCGGGCAGGTCCCGGGCCTGCTGGGCAGCCTCGCGGGCCTGCTGAGCGTGCGCCCGGGTCACGAGGCCGCGCTGGCCGCCGCGCTCGGCGTGCTGGCCGACGCGGTCGCGGTCGCCGGCGTCGACGAGGCCGTCGAGGCGATGCGCACGCTCAAGATCACCGACGCCGGGCGGGCCGCGATGCTGATCGCGGGCGAGGCCGGCCCCGGCGACCTGGGCTCGCTGGACGCGCTGCGGCCCGCGCTGCCGGACGGCGCGTCCTGGGCCCCCGACCTGATCACCTGTGCGGAGCAGGTGCGGCCCGCGGTCTACCGCGCGCTGCGCGACGTGGTGTTCGTGCCGTCGCTGGAGGCGGCGGCACAGGTCGCGGCCCACAACCCGGAGCTGCGGGCGGTCACGCCCGAGGGCGACGTGCTGGGCGCGTTCGCGGCCGCGGGCGGCTCCGGCAAGGCGGTCAGCTACATCGAGGTGCAGGCCGCGGTCGACGAGGCCAAGGCGAACAGGGAGACGGCCGAGGCCACCATCGCCGGACTCAAGGAGCAGCTCGCCGAGGCCCGCGAGGAGGTGGCCGCACGCAAGGAAGAGGTGCAGGTCGCGTTCGCGGCCAAGCGCGAGGCGGAGAGCCAGCGCAACGCGGCCGCCCGCCGGCTCGCCGAGCTGGGCGCCGCCGCGCGCTCCGCCAAGGCCGAGACGGACCGCCTCGCCACCTCGCGCGCCAAGGCCGAACAGGCCCGCGAGCAGGACCTGATGCGGCTGGAGGAGCTGGAGGAACGGCTGCGCGTCGCGGAGGAGACGCCGCTGGACGAGGAGCCGTCCACGGACGACCGCGACCTGCTCGCCGCCAGCGTCCCCCAGGCCCGGCAGAACGAGATGGAGGTACGGCTCGCGGTCCGTACCGCCGAGGAACGGGTGTCGTCCATCGCGGGCCGCGCCGACTCGCTGATGCGGCAGGCCAACGCGGAACGACAGGCCCGCGAACGTGCCGCCGCCCGCAAGGCCGCGCGCGCCCGCGGCGCCGCCATCGCGCGTGCGGTCGTGGCCGGCGCGAACCAGGCGCTGACCAGGATCGTGGCGTCGCTGGCCGAGGCCGCGCAGACCCGCGACGAGATCGCGACCACCCGGTCCGCGCGCGAGGCCGAGCTGCAGGAGGTCCGGTCGGTCGCCCGGCAGCTCACGGCGGAGCTGGACCGGCTCACCAGCGAGGTGCACCGCGACGAGGTCGCCCGCGCGGAGCAGCGACTGCGGCTGGAACAGCTGGAGGCGAAGGCGGCCGAGGACTTCTCGCTCGACGTCGAGACGCTGACCAGCGAGTACGGCCCGCAGAACCCGGTCCCGCCCACGCAGGCCGACGTCGCGGCCGCGGAGAAGGACGGCAAGCCGGTCCCGGAGCCCATCCCGTTCCACCGGCCCACGCAGGAGAAGCGCGCGTCCAAGGCCGAGCGCGACCTCACGCT
Organism: Catenuloplanes japonicus; assembly: GCF_000717135.1. GTDB lineage: Bacteria > Actinomycetota > Actinomycetes > Mycobacteriales > Micromonosporaceae > Catenuloplanes > Catenuloplanes japonicus. The sequence continues at coordinate 87,217 of NZ_JNXY01000027.1, read as the reverse complement.
GCTCGGCAAGGTCAACCCGCTGGCGCTGGAGGAGTTCGCGGCGCTGGAGGAGCGGTTCAAGTTCCTCTCCGACCAGCTGGAAGACCTCAAGGCCACCCGCAAGGACCTGCTCACCGTGGTCAAGGACGTGGACGACCGGATCCTGGAGGTCTTCGCGTCCGCGTTCGAGGACACGGCCCGCGAGTTCGAGCACGTCTTCCAGGTGCTCTTCCCCGGCGGTGAGGGCCGGCTGATCCTCACCGACCCGGAGGACATGCTCACCACCGGCGTCGAGGTCGAGGCCCGGCCGCCCGGCAAGAAGATCAAGCGGCTCTCGCTGCTCTCCGGCGGTGAGCGTTCGCTGACCGCGGTCGCTATGCTCTGCGCGATCTTCCGGGCCCGCCCCAGCCCGTTCTACATCATGGACGAGGTCGAGGCGGCGCTGGACGATGTCAACCTGGGCCGGTTGATCACGCTGTTCGAGCAGCTCCGTGAGCGTTCCCAGCTGATCATCATCACCCACCAGAAGCGCACGATGGAGGTGGCCGACGCGCTCTACGGCATCACCATGCGCGCCGGCGTCACCGAGGTCATCAGCCAGAAGCTCGTCAAGGAGAGTTCCGATGCGTAGGCAGCGGGCCCGTGCCCTGCTCGTCGACCTGGACGGAGTGCTACGGCACTTCTCCACGATCAAAACCCAGGAGATCGAGCAACGGTACGGGATGGAGCCCGGCCGCCTCTGGCAGACCGCGTCCGTCTGGGGCCGCATGCAGCCGGCGCTGGCCGGCGAGGTCACCCAGGCACAGTGGATGTCCACCGTGGCCGACGAACTGGTCTTCGCGGCCGGCGGTCCGGAGCGCGCGCAGGCCGCGGTCGCGGAGTGGCAGGCCGAGCGCGGCGCTGTCGACGCGGACATGCTGGCGTTCGTCCGGTCCGTGCGCGCGGCGGGCCTGCCGGTCGGGATAGCCACGAACGGGACGGACACGCTCGCCGCGGATCTGGACACGCTCGGGCTGACCGGCGAGGCCGACGTGGTGGTCAACTCGTCCGAGGTGGGGATGCACAAGCCGGCCAAGGAGTTCTTCGTGGCGGCGTGCCTGGCGATCGGCGTACCCCCGCCGCTGGTGCTTTTCATCGATGACGACGATCGCGCGGTACGCGGGGCGCGCGCGGCGGGCCTGTCCGCGCTGCGGTGGAGTGGCCCGGACGATCTTCGGTACGTCCGGGCCGCGCTGGATCTCTAGTTCTTCTTAGTCTCCGGTCACGCCGTCGATGCGCTCGCGCAGGAAGTCGGCGTGACCGTTGTGGCGTGCGTACTCCTCGATCATGTGCACGTAGATCCAGCGGAGGTTCTTCTCGGTGCCGTTCGTCGGGTGCCGGAAGATGTGGTCGAGCTCCACGGTCCTCACCGCGGCCCGCGCCTCCTCGGTCTCCGCGATGAACGTGGCGAAATCCTGCTCCGCGTCCGCGTCGGCGATGTTCTCGAAGTCGCCGTCGGGCTGGTCGGGGGTGCAATAGATGTCGGCCAGGCCGGGCGCGATGCCGGTGAAGACGCGGAACCACCAGCGCTCGACCTCCGCCATGTGCCGGACCAGGCCGAGCAGGGTGAGGTTCGACGGCTCGACGCTTGCGGTCCTGAGCTGGTCCGGTCGCAGGCCCGCGCACTTGGTCAGCAGCGTGTGCCGGTGCCAGTCGAGCCAGCCCTCCAGCATTTCGCGTTCCGGGGCGACGTAGGGCTCGGTGGTACGCGCGAGAACCGGCGCCGTCCATTCAGTCGTCATGCGCGCGATTCTTCCTGAGGCGGGCATTCGGGTCGGGGTAATTTACGGGGGGCTTCTGGGATTGGGAGGCCGGGCGTGATTGTCGCCTGGGTCCTTGCCTGCGCCCGCTCGCGTGCTCGGTGTTGCTCGCGTGCTCGGTGTTGCTCGCGTGCTCGGCGTTGCTCGCGTGCTCGGTGTTGCTCGCGTGCTCGGCGTTGCTCGCGTGCTCGGCGTTGCTCGCGCCCTCGCCTCGCCTCACCTTCCTCGCCTTCGTGGTCTTGCCTCGCCTTCGTGGTCTTGCCTCGCACTCGGGCGCTGTCGCGCCCGAAATTTCAGCTTATTGATGGCGTTGGGGCCTGCGGGTGCGTTGGTGGCGGCCCTGCCGATGATCTGCACCCCTGCGGGCGGGTCGATGGCAAACGGGGCAGCCAGGCGGTCACCTCTGTGGGTGCTTGCGCATAAAGGGCGAAAATCCCGCCTGCGGGCGAGCGCTAGAGCGTCTCAAGATCCTTGCGTCTCTGGTGGCCCTTTCCCGGCCCGAATAAGGGCCACCAGAGACGCAAGGATCTTGGGTCCCGGCTACTGGAATGTTCTTTTCAGGATTTGGGAAAGGGGGTCGGGTCTGCGGCGCCTGGAATGGGAGGCTGCGCGACTCTCTGTGCTCTGGGCGTTCCGCGCCCGAAATTTCGGTAAATAGTAGTCTGCTGGATCGACCGCCGATCCGCCTGGCGTTCGGCCGAGCAATGGCTTCACGATCGCGGCGACAGATACGTGAGCCACCTTATGGCCGATTCATAAGGTGGCTCACGTATCTGTCGCCGCGATCGTTGGCCGTTGCGCTCTGCCGGCGGGGTGTCATAAGACGAAATTTCGGGCTTGGGATGCAGGGGCGCCGGGTGGCTCGGTGTGCGGGGGCGTGCGGGGGCGGGCGAGGCCCGGAGATCGAGGTGGGGGAACGCGGGGTCAGGTCGCGGAGATGGTGTTCGTGGCGACCAGGAGGAGCACGACGGTGCCGAGGACGAGGCGGTAGACGATGAAGACGGTGTAGCTGTGCTTGGCGACGAACTTGAGCAGCCAGTTGACGGCGAAGTAGGCCACGATGAAGCTGACCGCGGTGGCGACCAGCGTGTTGACCCAGCCGACGCCGTTGGAGATGTTGTCGAACTCGGTGATCACCTGGAGCGCGGTGGCGGCGGTCAGCGCGGGGATCGACAGGAAGAACGACAGGCGGGTGACGGTGACGCGGTCCAGGTCGCGGAGGAGGCCGGCGGACATGGTGGCGCCGGAGCGGGAGACGCCGGGGATCAGCGCGAGGCACTGGGTGATGCCGATGATCAGCGTGTCTTTCCAGGTCACGTCCGCTTCGTGGCGGACCTGGGTGGCGGCGCGGTCCGCGAACCACATGACGAAGCTCCACACGATGAGCGCGCCGCCGACGAACCAGAGGCTGCGCAGCGTGGTCTCGATCTGGTCCTTGAAGAGCAGGCCGATGATCGCGATCGGGACCGAGCCGAGGATGACCGCCCAGCTGAACCGATAGTCGAGGGTGCCGCGGTTCTCCGCCTTGAACAGGCCGCCGAACCACGCCTTGATGATCCGGATGATGTCCATGCGCAGGTAGAGCAGCGTGGCCATCACGGCGCCGACCTGGATGATCGCGGTGAAGGCCGTGATGTCGGGCGCGTCGATCTGGTATCCGAGCAGCTTCTCCAGGATCGTGAGGTGACCCGTGCTGGAGACCGGCAGGAACTCGGTGAAGCCTTCGACGGCGCCGAGCAGCACCGCTTCGAGGATGTTCACGGAATGGATCTTCCCTCCGCCGGCGCGCGTGCCGGCCGTTCAGCGAAACAACTGCGGGGGGTGACGACCGATCAAGATAGCGCGTGCGCCTGGACCGGTCGGAGGTGCAGGGTGACCCGCGCGCCGCCGAGCTCGCCGCGGTCGATCTGGACGCCGCCGCCGAGTTCCATGGCGACGCGGTGGACGATCGACAGGCCGAGTCCGGTGGATCCGCCGCCGCTGTGACCGCGCTGGAGCGCCGCGCGCGCGTCCGCGATGCCGGGGCCGGCGTCGGAGACCGTCAGCGCCGCGTCCGAGACCGTGACCAGGAACGGAGTGCCCTGCGGGGTGTGTTCGAAGACGTTGCCGATGAGCGCGTCGACGACCCCGATCAGGTCCTCCTCCGGGACCGAGACCCACACCGGCCGGTCCGCGCCGACCACCTGCCACGGGCGTCCGTGATCGTCCGCGAGCACGGCCCAGAACGAGAGCCGGTCGGCCAGCACCTCGACCAGGTCGGTCTGTGCGTCGGTACGCTCGGTGACCGGTCGTCGCGCGCCGCTGATGATCTCGTCGATTTCGTGTTGGAGATCCGACACCGCCTGGCGCACGCGGTCCGCGACCGGGCCGGGCGGGATGCGGTCGGCGTCCAGGCGCAGCGCGGTCAGCGGCGTGTGCAGCCGGTGCGACAGGTCGGACGCGAGCTCGCGTTCCTTGTCGATGAACTGGATCATGCGGTCGGCCATGGTGTTGAACGCGGCGCCGGCCTCCCGCAGCTCGACCGGGCCCTGCGGCGTGACGCGCACGGAGAGGTCCCGGGCGCCGAACGCGCGGGCCGCGCCGGCCAGCGACCGGGCGGACATCACCAGGCGCACGCCTATCCGGTCCGCGACGAACACGGAGCCGGCGACCAGCACGATCGCCAGGCCGGCCATCGCGATCCAGGCCGTGTAGACGCCCCGGCGCAGGTCGTCGTCGGGCACGAAGACCTCGATCACGGCGGTACGGTTCCCGTCGATCGCGGTGGCCTGCAGGTAGACCAGGCCGCCCGGCACGGCCGCGGTGGTCGCCTGCCGGCGGGACTCCACCAGCTGCACGTCCTGGGGGTCGGCCACGGTGATGCCCATGACCGGCGACTGCGGCAGGTGCACGGCGAGCCGTCCGTCGGCCCCGGCGGCGGTGGCGGCCAGGGCGCGGGTGAGCACGTCAGGGTCGTCCGAGACGGCCAGCGCCGCGACCATGCCGGCGGCCTGCTGCTGCGCGTCGACGACCGCGCGGTCCTCCGCGATCTCCATGACGACCAGCGCGAGCGGGATGACGAACGACAGGGCCACCATCGACGTCACGGCCAGCGCCAGCCGGGCGAGCGCGCCCCTCAACTGTGATCGGCCAGCATGATGCCGACGCCGCGGACGGCGTGCAGCAGGCGGGGCTGGGCGGCGGTCTCGCCCAGCTTGCGGCGCAGCCACGAGATGTGGACGTCGAGCGTCTTCTCGAAGCCGGCGTACGGCGCGCGCCACACCTCGGTCACCAGCTCCTTGCGGGTGACGACCTGCCCGGCACGGCCGGCGAGATAGGCGAGCAGCTCGTACTCCTTTCGGGTGAGTTTGAGGGTTTCGCCGTCGAGCGTGATGGAGCGGCGGGACGGATCGACGCACAGCCCGCCGACGCGCATCGGCTCGGTGCTCTGCTGCGGGGCCGCCGGACGGCCTCTGCGCAGCACCGCGGTGACGCGCGCGGCCAGGTGGGCGGTGGAGAACGGCTTCACCACGTAATCGTCCGCACCGGCGTTGAGCAGGCGAATGATGTCCAGCTCGCCGCGCCGCCCGGTGGCGACGATCACCGGGACGTCGCAGATCGTGCGCAGCATGCGCAACGCGTCCGCGCCGTCGAGGTCGGGCAGGCCGAGGTCGAGGATCACCAGGTCAGGAGGGTTGTTGGTGATCTCCTGCAGTGCCTCCATGGCGCTGCCGACCGCGCGGACGGCGTGACCGAGATCGGTCAGCGTGTGCGCGATCGCGCCGCGCACCGTGGGGTCGTCGTCGACGAGCAGGACGAGGGGCATGGCAGCACGCTATCCCGAGTTGGCACTATGAGTCCCGTGCGGATCTGGCAGCAAGGCGGCGGGATGCTCGCGTGGCTTCTCGCCACCGTGCTCGGAGCAGTGACGGTGTGGGTGGGGTTACGCCCCGTATTGGAGACGGCGGTGCCCGATCGTGGCATTCCGCTGTCCGCGTCGGATCTGCGCAGGTTGTCGCCTTCGCCGATCGCGCCGGGCGTTCCGGCCGCGCCGGAGGTGACACAGACGGTGACGGAGTCGCCGACGCCGGCGCCGACCTCCTCCGCGCCGCGCACCTCCGCGCCGCCGACGCCGAGCCCGTCCGAGAGCCGTGGCAGCGCTCCCACGCCGACGCAGGCGCAGTCCGCGCCGAAACAGACGACCGTCAACGGCTGGACCGCGACCGATACCGGCGGCAAAATCACATATGTCCGAAGTTTCAAGGTTGACGGCGGGCAGGCGGTGATCCAGATCCAGGATCAGGTGGTGAGCCTGGTGTCCGCCACGCCCGCCACCGGCTTCACCACGGACGTCGCGCAGCCGTCGCCGGTGCGTCTCGTGGTGCGGTTCACCGGCAGCGGGCAGGCGTTCACGATCGACGCGCTGTGGTTCAACGACGGGCCGTACGCGGAGGTCACCGCGTCGTGAGCGCCACGTCGGTGACCGTGTCCAGCTCGCCGCCGGGCGTGGTGCCCTCGATCGTCACGCGCGCCTCAAGACCGCGGTGGGTCAGCGTGGCGATCGCGTTGCCGAAGTAGGGCCCGTCGCCGCTCTTGTGCCAGCGCAGCGACGGCGTGCGCACGCCGGTCATCGCGGCCATCCCACGCGCGATCACGGCGGCCCACCCGGACCAGCCGATCCGCATCAGCGGCCGCATGAAGCTCGGCACCTGGTTGTGGATCGGCGAGCAGGTCAGCTGGTGCACCGGCGTGGGGATGTCCCGGCCGAGCTCCGCGCGCGCGACGTACGAGTGATGTACGTCACCGGAGAGCACGGAGATGGACGCAGGGCCGTCGCTGCTGCGGCCGATCACCCGGAACAGGTCGGCCATCGCCTCGAACGACGTCTGGAACGCGGCCCAGTGCTCCAGGTCGACCAGCCGGCGCAGCTTCTCGCCGAACGCGGCCACCCGAGGCCGCTTCGACGCGCTGATCCGCTCGTTCCACGCCTCCAGGTGGTGGATCGCGGGCGGCATCAGCCAGGGCAGTGACGAGCCGACCACCAGGTGGTCGAACGTGGTGCCGTGCGCCTGGGACAGGAACCAGGACCACTCCGCGGACGGCAGCATCGCGCGATGGTCCGGGTCCAGCACCCGGCTGCAGCGGTTGTCCAGCACCACCAGGCGGGTACGCCCGAGGTCGATCGCGAAACTCCACTGGTACTGCCGGGACTTCCAGCTCTCCGGCAGGTGCCCGAAGTCCGCCTCCTTGTCCACCCGCTCGGCGAACTCGCGCAGCACCTCGGTGGCGTCGCCGGCCGAGGCCACCTTCGGATAGAGCGCGTCGGCGTCCAGCTCGTCCGGCGCGAGGTTGCCCATGTGCTGGTAGACCCAGTAGGAGGCGAGCCCGTTCGAGATGCGCTCGGCCCACCAGGGCTCCCGCTGCATGTCCGCCCGCCAGGCCGCCGACGAGTTCCAGTCGTCGATGATCTCGTGGTCGTCGAACATCATCACGGACGGCACGGTGGAGAACAGCCAGCGGATCTCCGGGTCGCGCCACGACTCCAGGTAGAGCTTCGTGTACTCGTCGAACGTCTGCACGTCGTCCTGGAGGCCGTGGTGCGGCAGCCGGCGCGCCTTGAGCTGCTGCCGGACGGTCGGCGACGTCTTGTCCGCGTAGACCTGGTCGCCGAGCAGCACGAGCATGTCCGGCCAGGCCTCGGGGTCGCCCTCGTTGCGCATCAGACGGCGCGCGTACGCGTCCAGCGCGTCCGGGGGCAGCCGCCGCGTGGTCGCGTGCTGCGTCGTCTCCCGGCAGGTGCCGAACACGAGCTTCGCCTGCGTCTCGGCGTCCGCCGTGCCCCGGGTCCGGATGATGCTGCGGGGGTACGGAGAGTCCGCCAGGGGCCAGACGTGCTCACCGCCGACGTACACGTCGTAGGGAGTGGCACTGCCCGGCTCCAGCCCCTCCACCACGACCAGCGCGTAGTGGTGACCGAACGCCGAGAACGTGGTCGCGTGCCCGCCCGCGTCGCCGGCGCGCACCTCGACCTCGGCCGCGTGCGCGGTCTCGACCCAGATGGTGGCCTTCGTGCCGGCGATGCGCCTCAGCAGCGGCCCGACGAGCAGCGTGCCGGACGTCTGATCGGTCGTCATGTAACGGACCTCCCGGGGGATGGTGGGACTAATCCTCCCCACCCGGGGCCACCGTGCGCCAGCGGGGTGCGTGTCGCTCGTCACCTGACCGGGACGGTGGGCGGCGGTTAACCGGCCGTTCCCGGGGGATGAGCCCGGACGTTGCCTAACCGGGGTCGCACAGCGGTCCCGGTAAGGGGTGGTGCGGTCGGCGGGACGCACGCAGGCCTATCTGACAGGATTCGGTAATGGACTACGTGGTCGTCGCTCTTGTGTTGCTGGGCGTGCTGGTGCTCGGCGGGATCGGTCTGGTGGTGCCACGGCTGCGCCGCAGGCCCACCGCGCCGCCCGTTACGCCGTCGCCCGAGCCGACTGCCGTCGAGCGCCCCGCAGCCCCGGATCAGCCGGCCGTCGTCGTACCCCCGGCTGATCTTGATCTTGAACCTGCGCCCGAGGCGGTCGCGCCGGCGCCGGTCGTCGAGAAGCCGGAGCCGTCCGCCGGGCGGCTGGTCCGGCTGCGTGCCCGGCTGTCCCGCTCGCAGAACGTGTTCGGCAAGGGCCTGCTCGGCCTGCTCGCCCGCGACCACATCGACGACGACACGTGGGAAGAGGTCGAGGACAGCCTGATCGGCGCGGACGTCGGCGTCGAGGCGACCACGGTCATCGTCGAGCGGCTGCGGGAGCGCACCCGCGTCCTCGGCACCCGCACCGCCTCGGACGTGCGCGCGCTGCTGGCCGAGGAACTGGTCGCGGCGCTGGACCCGGCGATGGACCGGACCGTGAAGTCCGCGCCGTCCGGCGACACCCCGGCCGTGGTGATGGTGGTCGGCGTGAACGGCGCCGGCAAGACCACCACGTGCGGCAAGATCGCGCGGGTGCTGATCGCGGACGGGCGTACCGTGTTGATGGGCGCCGCCGACACATTCCGGGCGGCCGCCGCCGAGCAGCTCGCCACCTGGGGTTCCCGGGTCGGCGCCGAAGTGGTCCGCGGGCCGGAGGGAGCGGACCCGGCGAGTGTCGCGTTCGACGCCGTGAAGCGGGGTATCGAGATCCGGGTGGATACCGTGTTGATCGACACCGCGGGCCGGCTCCAGAACAAGGTCGGCCTGATGGACGAGCTGGGTAAGGTCAAGCGGGTCGTGGAGAAGCACGGGCCGGTGGACGAGACGCTGCTGGTGCTCGACGCCACCACCGGTCAGAACGGCCTTGAGCAGGCAAGAGTCTTCACAGAGGTGGTCGACGTGACGGGTGTCGTGCTGACCAAGCTGGACGGCACGGCGAAGGGAGGGATCGTGATCGCGGTGCAGCGCAAGCTGGGCATCCCGGTCAAGCTGGTCGGGCTGGGCGAGGGCCCGGACGATCTGGCGCCCTTCGAGCCCGTGCAGTTCGTCGACGCGCTCCTCGGGTCCGACGCGTAATCCGTCGATGACGTATCCGAACCGCGGGTCGAACATGTCGTGGCCGCCGCCGGGCGGGGGCGGGCAGCCCTACGCGCCGCAGCACTCCCAGCCCCCGCAGCAGCCGCCGCCCGCGTACCACCAGGCGCCGCCGCCCCAGCACCAGCCGCCGCACCAGCCCCCGCCGGTGCACCAGTACCCGCCGCAGCAGCCTCAGCAGCCGGTCCGGCCACAGCCGGTGCCGCAGCTGCACCCCGAGCCGGGGTACGAGGAGGTGCCGCTGCGCGGCGGCAACGTCAGCACCGTGCACCGCGTGGGCGACACCGTGCGCCGCAACGCGGGCCCGTGGACGCCGTCCGTGCACGCGCTGCTGCGCCACCTGGAATATGTCGGGTTCAGCGGCTCGCCGCGCGCGCTGGGCATAGACGAGAAGAAGCGCGAGGTGCTGTCGTACCTTGAGGGCGAGTGCGGGGAGTACCCGCTGGCCGAGCACTGGGTCACGGACGAGGCGCTGGTCACGGTCGCGACCATGCTGCGGATGTTCCACGACGCGCAGTACGGCTTCCAGCCGCCGCCGGGCGCGGTGTGGCGCTCGTTCGGGCCGCCGCCGCCGGACACCGAGGTGATCTGTCACCACGACGCGGCGCCGCACAACGTGATCTGGCGGCCGGACGGCACGCTCGCGCTGATCGACTTCGACCTGGCCTCGCCCGGCGCGCGGATCTACGACGTGGCGTACGCGGCGTGGACCTGGGTGCCGCTCTTCTCCGACCGTGACTCGCAGACGCTGGGCTGGAAGCGGCCGAACCGGCCGCGGCGGCTGCGGCTGTTCGCGGACGCGTACGGGCTGATCCCGCGCGACCGGCACCGCCTGGTCCGCACCATCCGCAAGCGGATCGTCGACCACGTCGAGGGCATCCGGCGGATGGCCGCGGCCGGTGACCCCGCGTTCGTGACCATCGTGCAGAAGGGGCACCTGCGCCGCCCGATGCGCGATTTGCGCTTGCTCGACTACGAGCGGAACGCACTTGAGTACACTCTGCGATAGTCGTTGACCGTACGGTGACGATCACCTGCCTGTTCGGGTGATATGCCACCATCCGTTCCTGGGGTGGTGAGAAGTTCTTCACACGTTGGAAACAACGCGTGACTCTCAGGAAACGGTCCGGAGACCCAGCGCGAAACAGCGGCCCGTGAAGCTCTCGTCCAACCGGCGACGGGGCGATGCTGCCTTGCCACCGGGAGGGAGGAATTCAAACCGAGAGGAGGCAGCGTGCCGGTCGAACTCGATTCCGGGCACACCGCCTGGTTGCTTGTTTCATCCGCTCTTGTCCTGCTCATGACGCCGGGGCTTGCCCTCTTCTACGGTGGCATGACCAAGTCCAAGGGCATCCTGAACATGATGATGATGAGCTTCAGCTCCATCGGCATCGTGTCCCTGCTCTGGGTCTTCTACGGCTTCTCACTCGCGTTCGGTAAGACGAACGGCTTCTTCGGCGACATCACGCAGTACGCGTTCATGACGCAGGACCTCACCGGCGCGTGGTCGGAGCTCGTTCCGGTCCCCACGTTCGTCTTCGCGGTCTTCCAGATGATGTTCGCGATCATCACGGTCGCGCTGATCAGCGGCGTGCTCGCCGACCGCGGCAAGTTCGCCGGCTGGATCATCTACGCGGTCCTGTGGGCCACGATCGTCTACTTCCCGGTCGCCAACTGGGTCTGGGGCGGCGGCTGGATCTTCGAGCTGGGCGCCTTCGACTTCGCCGGTGGCACCGCGGTCCACATCAACGCGGGTGCGGCGGCCCTCGGCCTCGCGATCATCCTGCGCAAGCGCAACGGCTGGCCGTCCGGCGCGTACAAGCCGCACAACGTGCCGACCGTGGCGCTCGGCGCCGGCCTGCTCTGGTTCGGCTGGTTCGGCTTCAACGCCGGCTCCGAGGGCGCGGCCGACGCGATCGCCGGTGTCGCGTTCCTGAACACCCAGGTCGCCACCGCCGCCGCGATCATCGGCTGGCTGGTCGTGGAGTGGCTCCGCGACGGCAAGCCCACGCTGCTCGGCGCGTCCTCCGGCGCGATCGCCGGCCTGGTCGCCATCACCCCCGCCTGTGCCTTCGTCGAGCCGATCGGCGCGATCGGCCTGGGCATCGTCACCGGTGCGATCTGCGCGCTGGCGGTCGGCCTGAAGTACAAGCTCGGCTTCGACGACTCGCTCGACGTGGTCGGCGTGCACATGGTCGGCGGCCTGATCGGCGCGCTGTCCATCGGCCTCATCGCCACCCAGAAGTTCTACGGCGAGGCGGGCCCGCAGGGCCTGTTCTACGGCGGCGGCGCGGGACAGCTCGGCAAGCAGGCCATCGCGGCGTTCGCGGTGCTCGCCTACTCGCTGGTCGTCTCGATCATCCTGGGCTTCGCGATCGACAAGACGATCGGCATGACCGTCACGGCCGAGGCCGAGTCGCAGGGTGTCGACCAGACCGAGCACGCGGAGAGCGCGTACGACTTCTCCGCCCCGACCGGCGGCGGCGCGTTCGCCATGGCGGGCATCGCCCCGTCCGGCAGCACGCCGGCCCAGTCCGACGGCGAGTCCACCCCGGTCAGCGAAAAGGTCGCCGGTTAAGTTGCCACGATGGAGGGACTGAGCATGAAGCTGGTGACCGCGGTCATCAAGCCGTACCAGCTCGACGCGGTGAAGGAGGCCCTGCACGCCCTCGGCGTCGCCGGGCTCACCGTGAGCGAGGTGCAGGGCTATGGCCGGCAGAAGGGGCACACCGAGGTCTACCGCGGTGCGGAGTACACGGTGGAGTTCCTGCCCAAGATCCGGGTCGAGGTGCTGACCGACGAGATCGACGTCGAGAAGGTCGTCGACGCGGTCGTCACCGCCGCCCGTACCGGGAAGATCGGCGACGGCAAGGTCTGGGTGACCACCGTCGACGACGTCATCCGGGTCCGGACCGGCGAGCGCGGCCTCGACGCGCTGTAATCACGAATATGGAACAGATCGGCGCCGCCGCACGCTCGTCGCGTGCGGCGGCGTTCGACACCTGGCTGGCCACGCTCTTCCCGGCTGCGGTGCCGGGCGTCTCCCTCATCGCGGTGGGCGGGCTCGGCCGCCGCGAGGTCGCGCCGTTCAGCGACCTGGACCTGGTGCTCGTGCACACCGGCGTGGTCGGCGTGGACGAGCTGGCCTCCCAGATCTGGTACCCGATCTGGGACGCGAAGCTCAAACTTGACCACTCCGTCCGTACCGTCGACGAAGCTCTGTCCGTGGCGGCCGAGGACGTGAAGGCCGCGCTCGGACTGCTGGACGCGCGACACGTGGCCGGCGACCGCGCGCTCTCCGCGCGCCTGATCGGCGAGTCGGCCGACCAGTGGCGGCGCACCGCGGTCCGCAGCCTGGACGCGCTGCGCGACGTCACCCGGACCCGCTGGAAGGCGCACGGCGAGCTGGCGTTCCTGCTGGAGGGCGACGTCAAGGAGGCGGCCGGCGGCCTGCGCGACGTCACCATCCTGCGCGGCATGGGCCGGGCCGGGATCGCCGACACCATGCGCCCCGCGGTCCGCGCCGCCAACCTGCGCCTGCTCGACGTCCGCGACGCGCTGCACCTCGCGGTCGGCCGCCGCGTCGACCGGCTCGTCGCCCAGGAACGCCGGTCCGTCGCCTACGCGGTCGGGCTGGACGACGGCGACGCGCTGCTGCGCCGCGTGTCCGGCGACGCGCGCACCATCGCGCACGCGGTCGACGACGCCTGGCGCGCCGCGGAACGCCTGCGCGGCGGACGCCGGCGGCCGCTCGGCGCCGGCGCACCGGTCCGCCGCCCGGTCGCCCGCGACGTGGTCGAGCACGACGGCGAACTCGTGCTGGCACGGACCGCGATCGGCCCGCGCCCCGACCCCAGCCTCTCGCTCCGCGTCGCCGCGGCCGCCGCGGTCGCGCAGCTGCCCATCGCGCGCGCCACCTGCGAGTGGCTGGCCACGTACTGCCCGCCGCTGCCCGCGCCCTGGCCCGAGGCGGCCCGGTCCGCGCTGATCACGCTGCTCGGCGCCGGCCCCGGACTGCCCGCCACCTGGGAGACCTGCGACCGGTACGGCCTGGTCGACGGCTGGCTGCCGGAGTGGGCCCGCATGCGCAGCCTGCCCCAGCACAACGCGGTGCACCGTTACACGCTCGACCGGCACCTGGTGCAGGCCGCGTCCGAGGCCACCGCGTTCGCCCGCGAGGTCGACCGGCCGGACCTGCTGCTGCTCGCCGCGTTCCTGCACGACGTCGGCAAGGGCCTGCCCGGCGACCACAGCACGGTCGGCGCGCCGATCGCGGCCGCCATCGCGGAGCGCATCGGATATCCGCCGGACGAGGTGGAGACGATCGCCCGGCTGGTCCGGCTGCACCTGCTGCTGCCCGAGGTGGCCACCCGCCGCGACCTCAGCGACCCGGTCACCATCCGGCGCGTCGCGGACGCGGTCGGCGACCCGCTCACGCTCGACCTGCTGCACGCGCTCGCCCGCGCGGACGCCACCGCCACCGGGCCGGCCGCCTGGTCGGACTGGAAGGGCCGCCTCATACGAGAGCTGGTCGGACGCGTGCACACGGCGCTGGACACCGGCGCGCTGCCCCGGCTCGCCTCACCGGACCCGGCGCTGCTGGACGCGCCGCTGCCCGCGGTGCACCTGGACGGCGACCGGGTCGCGGTCGCGGCGGCGGACCGGCGCGGACTGCTCGCGGCCGTGGCCGGCTGCCTCTCCATGCACCGGCTGGACGTCATCTCCGCGGACGTGACCACCGTGGGCGAGCGGGCGATGCTGGAGGTGCGCGTGCAGCCCCGCTACGGCACGCCGGCCGACCCGATCGCGCTCACCGCGGACCTGCGGCGCGTGCTCAACGGCGACGTGTCCGTGACCCAGCGCCTGCGGGGGCGCGCGGTCCAGACGCGTACCGGCGCGGCTCCCAAGGTCGTCTGGCACCGCGAGGTGGCCACGGACGCGGTGGTGCTGGAGGTGCGTGCGGCGGACTCCTCCGGGCTGCTCTACCGGCTGGCGTCCGCGCTCGAGGACGCCGGCGCCTCGGTGCGCGCCGCGCGGATCTCCACGCTCGGAGGCGACGTCGTGGACGCGTTCTACCTGGTCGGCGACGGTTTCGACGAGGCCGGCCGGGAGAAGGTCGAGGCTGCGGTGCTGGCGGCCGCTGCCCACGCCTGACATAGCGGCTACGCTTAGACGGGCCTTTCTGTGCCGTGCGTCTTGAGCAGAAATGGGATGTTGAGCAGTGTTTGACACCTTGAGTGACCGCCTCTCCGGGATCTTCGGCAAGCTCCGCGGCAAGGGCAAGCTCGCCGACGCCGACATCGACGCCACCGCCCGCGAGATCCGTCTCGCGCTGCTGGAGGCGGATGTCGCGCTGCCGGTGGTCAAGGCGTTCATCCACACGCTCAAGGAGCGCGCGCGCGGCGCGATCGTCTCCGACGCGCTCAACCCGGCGCAGCAGGTCATCAAGATCGTGCACGAGGAGCTGATCGGCGTCCTCGGCGGCGAGGGCCGGCGCCTCCAGTTCGCGAAGAACCCGCCGACCGTGATCATGCTGGCCGGCCTCCAGGGTGCCGGTAAGACCACGCTCGCCGGCAAGCTCGCCCGCTGGCTCAAGAACCAGGGCCACCAGCCGCTGCTCGTCGCCGCCGACCTCCAGCGGCCCAACGCGGTCAACCAGCTCCAGGTGCTCGGCGAGCGCGCGGGCGTCGAGGTCTACGCGCCCTCCCCCGGCAACGGCGAGGGCGACCCGATCCAGGTCGCGCGCGCCTCCATCGAGCACGCCAAGCGCCAGGCCCGCGACATCGTCATCGTCGACACCGCCGGTCGTCTCGGCATCGACGAGGAGATGATGGCGCAGGCCGCCGGCATCCGCGACGCCGTCGACCCGGACGAGGTCATCTTCGTCATCGACGCCATGGTCGGCCAGGACGCGGTGCGTACCGCCGAGGCGTTCCGCGACGGCGTCGGCATCACCGGCGTGGTCCTCTCCAAGCTCGACGGCGACGCCCGCGGTGGTGCCGCGCTCTCCGTCCGGCACGTGACCGGCCAGCCGATCCTCTTCGCGTCCACCGGCGAGAAGATGGAGGACTTCGACGTCTTCCACCCGGACCGGATGGCCAGCCGCATCCTCGGCATGGGCGACGTGCTGACCCTCATCGAGCAGGCCGAGGCCGCGTTCGACGAGGATCAGAAGGAGAAGATGACGGCGAAGCTGCTCGGTGGCGAGCAGTTCACGCTGGAGGACTTCCTGGACCAGCTGGTCGCCGTCCGCCGGATGGGCCCGATCGCGAACGTGTTGTCCATGATGCCCGGCATGGGGCAGATGAAGGACCAGCTGTCCGAGCTCGACGACAAGCACTTCGACCGGGTCACCGCGATCATCCGCTCGATGACGCCGGCCGAGCGCACCAACCCGAAGATCCTGAACGGCTCCCGGCGCGCGCGCATCGCGAACGGCGCGGGTGTCCAGGTCATGGACGTGAATCAGCTGCTCAACCGCTTCGCCGACGCGCAGAAGATGATGAAGCAGATGGGCGGCATGATGGGCCTGCCCGGTGGCGGCAACCGCCGCAAGGCCACCAAATCCCCGAAGAACAAGCGCAAGGGTACGAAGGGCGGCAACAACCGTCCGCGCACCGGCGGGATGCCGGGCGGCCTGCCCGGCGGTTTCCCCGGGATGGGCGGCATGCCGCAGCTCCCGCCGGGCATGGACCCGAATGCGCTGGGCGGGGGCGGGATGCCCGGTTTCAAGCTCCCCAACATCGACTTCAACAAGCTCAACAAGCCCAACAAGAAGCGCGACGACGAGGACTGATTCCTCGACTCACCCGTTCGGGCACGCGGGGCAGCGAAGACGCGCCATAGTCGATTAAGTTGGTGGCATCCCCTCAGGTGTACCGACTTCTTCGAAGGAGGAGAGCGATGACCTTGGCGCCCATCCTGCCCGAACGGGACGAATGGACGGTCGACGATCTGGCGCAACTTCCGCCGGATCTTCGGTACGAGCTGATCAACGGAAGGTTGATCATCTTGTCGTCCCCGACATTCGTCCACCAGAAGATCTGTGTCGAGACCTACAGGGCTCTCGAACAGAATTGCCCGCCCGACCGCCACCCGGCCCTCGATCTCTCGCTGAAAGTGGACAGCCGGAACGAGCCGCGACCGGACATTCTGGTGGTGGATCCCGCCCGTGGCTGGCGCAGTCCGCTGCCGATCGAGGATGCCCTCGTGGTGGTGGAGGTGGTCTCGCCCAGCTCGGCCACTCGCGATCAGCGGGACAAGGTCAAGCTCTACGCCCGCGCGGGCGTCCGGGCCTACTGGGTGATCCGCCGTGATCGTGACCGGCTCATTCTCACCGAGCGGACGCTGGTCGGTGACATCCACCGCATAACGACGGAGACCGACGGCGTCTTCGTCACCGATGTGCCGTGGAAGGTGACGCTCGATCTCCCGGCGTTGATGGATCGCTGCATCGAGCTGTCCGGGCTGCCGGAGGATTGATGACGGAACGGTGGTCACTCGTTAGGGGTGTTGTGGGGCAGCGGATGTCGACTACGTCGATTATGTTGATGGCGTCCTTGATGGACATGCCGATGGAAGGGGAGGGCCGATGACAGCGATGCCGGGCCTTCCCGACGAGGGCGAGTGGACGGTCAGCGACCTGACCAGGCTCCCGCCGGACTTTCGGTACGAGCTGATCAACAGGAGGCTGATTGAGTTGCCCTCGCCGGTTGGCTTTCATAGCTGGATCCATCGCCAGATAGCGAATGCGCTGGACGTGGGGTGTCCGCCCGATCTGATGGTCGTGACGGAGACCTCCCTCGCGGTCGATGACGGGAACGAGCCCCGGCCCGACGTCGGGGTCATCCTGGGGAAGAACGCCGGTGTGAGCCCGGCGCCGATCGAGAAGGTTCCCCTCGTGGCGGAGGTCATCTCGCCGGAGTCCCGGACCCGGGACCGGCGTGACAAGGCCGTGCTCTTCGCCCGCGCCGGGGTGCCGTACTACTGGGTGATCGACCCGCGCGGTGACCATATCTCGCTGACAGAGCATGTGCTGGCCGGTGACTCCTACCGGATCGAGACCGAGACCGAGGAACTCTTCGTCGCGGAGCGTCCGTGGCTGATCACCGTCGACCTCCCGGCGTTCACCGCTAAGCGCAACAAGGCGATCGGCTCGCCCGAGGAGCGCCGCCGTCGGGAAGACTGAGCACATGGTCTTGCATGTGCGTGCTGTGCTGCTGCCCGACGATGAGGTGCGGGATCTGTGGCTGGTGGGGGATCGGGTCACCTTTGAGCCGCAGGTGGGTGCGGAGACGATCGTGGACGGCGGGTTCGTGCTGCCGGGGCTGGTCGACGCGCACTGTCACCCGGGGATCGCGCCCGGCGGCGGGCCGGTCGAGACGCTGGAGCTGGCCCGGGAGCTGGCGATCAAGGACCGGGACACCGGCGTACTGGCGATCCGGGACGCGGGCTCGCCGCTGCCGTACGCGGAGCTCGACGACGACCCGGAGATGCCGCGCCTGATCAGGGCCGGTCAGCACATCGCGGCGCCGCGTCGCTACCTGCGCGGCATCGCTGCCGAGACCGACGCCGCGGACCTGCCGGCCACCGTCAGCGCGCAGGCCAAGGCCGGTAACGGCTGGGTCAAGCTGGTCGGCGACTGGATCGACCGGGACGCCGGCGACCTCACGCCCTCCTGGGACGCGGCCGCGCTGACCGCCGCGGTCGAGGCGGCGCACGCGGCCGGTGCGCGGGCGGCCGTGCACGCGTTCTCCGAGGAGGGCGTGGAGATCATGGTGCGGGCCGGGGTGGACTCGGTCGAGCACGGTACCGGGCTCAGCCTGGATCTGATCGACGAGATGGCCCGGCGCGGCACCGCGTTCGTACCCACGATGATCAATATTTTGACGTTCGGCGACATCGCGGCGCAGGCGGAGCCGAAATTCCCGGGGTACGCCGCGCACATGCGCGCGCTGCGCGATCGCAACGCCGAGGTGGTCCGCGCCGCCTACGAGGCCGGCGTGCCGATCTACGTCGGCACGGACGCGGGCGGCGGGATCGCGCACGGCGAGGCCGCCGAGGAGATGATGTTGCTGCACACGCGTGCCGGGATGCCGGCCGAGGCGGTGCTGTCCGCCGCGTCCTGGGGGGCGAGGGCCTGGCTCGGCCTGCCCGGCCTGGTCGAGGGCGGCCTCGCGGACCTGGTGGTCTACGAGACCGATCCGCGCCGCGACCTCAGCGTGGTGCGCACGCCCCGCCGGATCGTCCTCAAGGGCCGCGTCCTGCGCTGAACCAGCGGGTCAGCGCGCCTCTGCCGCGGCCTCCAGGTCGGTCAGCCACTGCTCCAGCCCGTCACCGAGCGCCTCCGTGGCGAGCGGCACCGCGGCCTCGACCTGGTCGCCGGTCCAGGTCTCCACCGTGTGCACGCGCACCCCGCCACGGACCTCGGTGAACGTCCACAGGTGCACGCCCTCGTCGATGGTCAGCCCTTCGCCGACCGCGGGCCCGCGCCACAGGATGCACACGTTCCGTTGCGCCTGCTGGACCGTGGACGTGATGCTCAGCGTGGTCTCCGGCGTCGACGGCGTGGCCGGCGCGGGCGTGGTCCACCGCCAGCTCGACCCCTTGCGGACCGGCCCGTGGTCGAGGCGCTCGCTGGTCAGCACCGGCGCCTGCCACTCCGGCCAGCGCTCCACGTCGGTCTGCAGCCGCCAGATCGTGCTCAGCGACGCGTCGATCACGGCCTCGGTCTCGTACCGGATCAGCGCCGTCCGATCGACGCCCTGCCCGCGGCAGCTGTTCCGCGGCCCGGTGGCGCTGACCGGCGAGATCACGGCCGCGGCGAGCGCGACACCCGCGGTGACGGCGGCGGCGACACGAATTCCGTTCATGGCGAAACCCTTCGGTTCGAGCGGTTGTTGCTGTGGTTATGAGTTCTAACAATTCCCAGTGTGGACTGTCAATAACTTCAGAAACAACCTCTAACCACCTCGTGGGTACGCCTCCGCGCGTCACCGCCACCAGCCGCGCCGCGTGACGACCTCCTCCAGCGCGCGCAGGCGCGGCGCCGGCATCCAGCCGTGCAGTTCGCCGGGCGCGCACACCGCCTGCACGGCCGGCGTGCGCGCGGTGGCGGCGTCGACGCCGGGCGGACCCATCCCGGGAGTCGTGCCCGGAACGCGGGCACAGCGGGCATGACGAATGTCGCGACCGTCCACCCGATGCACCCCCTGCCCGGCAGGGGCGCGGTGAGACCGTCGGGCAGATGCGCCGCCGGCAGGATCTCCCGATCCAGCCGCGTGTGCCCCGTCGCCTCGATGACCTTCGCGACGACCTCCCGCCCGGCGGGCACCCGATCATCGACGGAGCGCTGAGAGCCGGGGCGCGACGGAGAGGTGACCGGCGGCGGGAGTCGCGGGGTTCCGGGACCAGCGGCGGAACCGGCTCCGAGTCGGCGTGCGTAACGGAGCGAAGCGGAGGTGGAGCCCGCCGGAGGTTTGCCCGCGGGAGCATGCGGGCTGGACCACGCCGGAAGCGGGAAGATGAAGTTGATCTTTGGTTTCTGAAGGGGTGCCTGTCGGGCGGGAGCGGGCAGGGCGCGCGGCCTAGGATGTGCGGCTATGGCTCGTGTGCTCACACCCCGTGCGGAGGATTTTCCCCGCTGGTACCAGGATCTGATCGCCAAGGCGCAGCTGGCCGACAACGGGCCGGTGCGCGGGACGATGGTGATCCGGCCGACGGCGTATGCGGTCTGGGAGCGGATCCAGTCCGAGATGGATGCGCGGATCAAGGACGCGGGCGCGGAGAACGCGTATTTCCCGCTGTTCATCCCGGAGAGCTACCTGACGCGGGAGGCGGAGCACGTCGAGGGGTTCTCGCCGGAGCTGGCGGTCGTCACGCACGGTGGTGGCAAGCAGCTCGCGGAGCCGGTCGTGGTGCGGCCGACCAGCGAGACCGTGATCGGCGAGTTCATGGCGAAGTGGATCGACTCCTACCGGGACCTGCCGCTGCTGCTCAACCAGTGGGCGAACGTGGTCCGGTGGGAAATGCGGCCACGGGTGTTCCTGCGCACGAGTGAGTTCCTCTGGCAGGAGGGGCACACCGCGCACGCGACCGAGGACGACGCGCGGGCCTACGCCAAGAAGATCCTGCACGAGGCCTACGAGGACCTGATGGTCCGCGTGCTCGCCATGCCGGTGCTGGTGGGGCGCAAGACGGACCGGGAACGGTTCGCGGGCGCGACCAGCACGTTCTGCCTCGAGGGCATGATGGGCGACGGCAAGGCGCTGCAGATGGGCACGTCGCACGAGCTGGGGCAGAACTTCGCGAAGGCGTTCGACATCGCGTTCTCGTCGCAGAGCGGCGCGCGCGAGCACGCCTGGACCACGTCGTGGGGCACCTCGACGCGCATGGTCGGCGGCCTGATCATGTGCCACGGCGACGACAGCGGGCTGCGGGTGCCGCCCGCGCTGGCCCCGATCCAGGCGCACGTGATGATCGTCAAGGGTGGCGACGGCGTGGCCGAGGCCGCCACCGGGCTGCGTGACGAGCTCAAGGCCGCGGGGGTACGGGTCGGCTTCGACGACCGGGTGGACACGCCGTTCGGGCGCCGCGCGGTGGACGCGGAGCTGAAGGGCTACCCGATCCGCGTCGAGGTGGGCCCGCGGGATCTCGCCGCCGGGAATGTCACGGTGGCCCGCCGGTTCGACGGCAGCAAGACGAGCGTGCCGCTGGCCGGCGTGGTCGAGGCCGTGACCGCGGCGCTCACGGCCGATCAGCAGGCGCTCCACGACCAGGCGCTGGCCCACCGCGAGGCGAACACGCACGAGGTCAGGACGCTGGGCGAGGCGCTGGAGGCCGCGGCCACCGGCTGGGCGCGTCTGCCCTGGTCCGCGGTGGGCGTCGAGGGCGAGGCGGAGGCGAACAGGTCGGCGGTGACGGTGCGCTGCCTGATCCGCGCGGACGGCACGCCACCGGACTCGCAGAACGAGCCCGACCTGGTCGCGGTGCTGGGCAGATCCTATTGAGATTCACTCCCGGGTGGTGGCCGCGTTGTCATGGCGCGGTCACCGGCGGCGGTTAACCTGGCTGACCGTGGGATTCGCGCGCGGCCAACTGATAATGCACCGGAACGTTCGTCATCACCGGATCGGCTGGGTACGCCCGGTGCGGGTGGTGAGCGACGACGACCGTGGGCTGCTGGTCTGGCTGGACCGCGGCACCGAGGTGGTCAACGAGATCGCGGCGGACGGCCGCGGCATGCGCGCGATGCCGTTCAGCGAGTGGGTCGGCCTGGACTACCGGCTGGCGCGCGAGCTCTGGCAGGGGCCGGGCGTGCTCAAGTTCATGCCGGTCGGCGCCGCGCACTCGGTCTGGTGGTTCCGTGACGACGACGGGAATTTCACCAACTGGTACGTCAACCTGGAGGACCCGGCGATCCGCTGGGACGACGGTGCCGTGGCCGGTGTGGACATGGTCGACCAGGATCTGGACATCGTGGTACGCCGCGACCGCACCTGGCACTGGAAGGACGAGGACGAGTTCGCCGAGCGCCTCGCGTTCCCGGACCACTACTGGGTGCCGGACGCGGAGGCGGTGTGGGCCGAGGGCAAGCGCGTGATCGCGCAGGTAGAGGCCGGTGAGTTCCCGTTCGACGGCACCTGGGCCGACTTCGTGCCGGACCCGTCGTGGGTGCCCGGCGCGCCACTGCCCGGGTGGGATCGTCCGGTTCTGGAGAGATAAGAGCATAAATGGGGAGTCTTCCGGGGTCGTTTCATCCGGCGGCCCCTGATCTGGCACAATGGTGAGCTGGCATCCGGCACGCGTTTGTTGCCCTCTAACTGCGAACGCGGCGCCAACCCCGAAGCATCGGATCCCATGCCCCACGTGGGAGCCCGCCTGCTCACCCGCGCGCCGGTCGTCGATTCGACCGGTGTAGATCGCAACAGGAGCGAACAGACAGTGGCCGTAAAGATCCGGCTCCTGCGGATGGGCAAGATCCGCAACCCCCAGTACCGCATCGTCGTGGCCGACTCGCGGACCAAGCGCGACGGCCGGGCCATCGAGTACGTGGGCATCTACCAGCCGAAGGAGCACCCTTCGGTCATCGAGGTCAAGTCTGACCGGGTGCAGCACTGGCTGTCGGTCGGCGCGCAGCCGTCCGAGGCCGTGCAGCGCATCCTGGAGAAGACCGGCGACTGGCAGAAGTTCAAGGGCCTGCCGGCCCCGCCGCCGCTCCTCGTCGCGGAGCCGAAGGCGGACCGCAAGGCCGTCTACGACGCCGAGGCGCAGGCTGCCGCCGGTGTGACCCCGTCGAAGTCCGCCAAGAAGGCCGAGCCGAAGGCAGAGGCCAAGACCGAGGCCAAGGCTGAGGCCGCCAAGACCGAGGAGCCCGCTGGTGCGGGCGCCGGCGACGCGAGCTGACGGGGCGCTCCGGCCAGCGCTGGAGCACCTCGTCAAAGGCATCGTCGACCACCCGGACGACGTGCGCGTCCGGCTCGTCGACTCGCGCCGCGGCAAGCGGCTGGAAGTGCGCGTCCACCCCGAGGACCTGGGAACGGTCATCGGGCGTGGCGGTCGCACGGCCAAGGCGCTGCGCACCGTGATCGGGTCGATCGGCGGGCGTGGCGTGCGAGTCGACATAGTCGACGCGTACTGAGTCGATGCTCCTCATCATCGGGCACATCGCCCGCGCGCACGGCGTGCACGGCGAGGTCGCCGTGCACGTGCGTACGGACGAGCCCGAGGCGCGTTTCGTTCCCGGGGCGGTGCTGACCACCGAGATCTCCTCGAAGGTCCGCACCGCTCCGGCGGACGCCGTCGCCCCGGCCGGCACCGTGCGTTTCGTCATTCCGAAGACTCTGGTCATCGAGACCATCCGCCCGCATCAGGACAAGCTGCTCATCACGTTCGAGGGCATTCTCGGGCGGGACGTGGCCGAGGCGCTGCAGGGCGTGCTGCTCTGTGTCGACAGCGACACGGTGGCGCCGCTCGACGACCCGGACGAGTTCCACGACCACGAGCTGCGCGGGCTCACCGTTGTCGACACCACCGGCACCAAGGTCGGCGAGGTGCTGCGGATCGATCACGCCGCCGCGTCCGACCTGCTCGTGCTGAAGCGGGCGCAGGGCGGGACCGCGCTGGTGCCGTTCGTCCGGCAGATCGTCACCGAGGTCGACGTGAAGGGCGGTCGAGTCGTCATCGATCCGCCGGAAGGCCTGCTGGATCTGTAGATGCGCGTCGACGTCCTGACCATCTTCCCCGACTACTTCGCCCCGCTGGAGCTCTCCCTGATCGGGAAGGCGCGTGCCACCGGGGTCCTCGACCTGGCCGTGCACGACCTGCGGACCTGGACGCACGACGTGCACCGGACCGTGGACGACACGCCCTACGGCGGCGGGCCGGGCATGGTCATGCGGCCGGAGCCGTGGGGTGAGGCGTTCGACACGCTCCTCCCCGTACCCCCGGCTGATGGTGATCTGGATCTGGCTCCGGTGTTGATCGTGCCGACGCCGGCCGGGCCGCGCTTCGACCAGGCGCTGGCGCACTCGCTCGCGGGGGAGCAGCGGTTGCTGTTCGCCTGCGGGCGGTACGAGGGGATCGACCAGCGCGTGCTGGAGGAGGCCTCGGCCCGGATGCGGGTACGCGAGGTCTCGCTCGGCGACTACGTGCTGTTCGGCGGCGAGGTCGCGGTGCTGGTCATGCTGGAGGCGGTCGTGCGGCTGCTGCCCGGCGTGCTCGGCAACGCCGAGTCGCTGGCCGAGGAGTCGCACGCGAACGGCCTGCTGGAAGCGCCGCTCTACACGAAGCCGGCGGTCTGGCGCGGCCGGGAGGTGCCCGACGTGCTCCGCTCCGGTGACCACGGCAAGATCGCGAAGTGGCGGCGGTCGCAGTCCCTTCTGCGCACGGCCGCCCAGCGACCGGATATGCTGGCAGCAACCAGCCTTGACTCGCTGGACAAGCACGATCTCGCCACGTTGACCGGGGCCGGATTTCCGGTGCCGCAGGACGGTGTGGCAGAGTAGAGGGGTTGCCGAGATCGGGCACAGCCCTATCTGCGCAACGGATAGTTTTCTTTCGCGCCGCCACTGGCCTTGGCGCGGGGATTCGCCACGAGCCTTGAGGATGCAGCAGCGATGAACACGCTCGACGTACTGGACGCCCAGTCGCAGCGGACCGACATCCCGGACTTCCGCGCCGGTGACACCCTGAAGGTGTACGCGCGAGTCGTCGAGGGCAACCGCTCCCGTGTCCAGGTCTTCCAGGGGGTCG
The DNA here is from genome assembly GCF_000717135.1 of Catenuloplanes japonicus. Lineage (GTDB taxonomy): Bacteria > Actinomycetota > Actinomycetes > Mycobacteriales > Micromonosporaceae > Catenuloplanes > Catenuloplanes japonicus. Next base: position 62,659 of record NZ_JNXY01000027.1, on the reverse strand, counting down.
TCATCCGGCGCCACGGCGCCGGCCTGCGCGAGACCTTCACGATCCGGAAGGTGAGCTTCGGCGTCGGCGTCGAGCGCACCTACCCGTTCAACAGCCCGTCGATCGACCGGCTTGAGGTCGTCACCCGTGGTGCCGTCCGGCGGGCGAAGCTCTACTACCTCCGTGACCTCCGTGGCAAGGCCGCGAAGATCAAGGAGAAGCGCGAGAAGGTTTCCCACTGACGTCCCCCGGACGGGTAAACCTTCTCTCGCTCCGAGAGCAGCCGTAGCGCCAAACGCGACCTAAGCTTGCATCTGTGACGTACGGGCGCTACGACGGCGACAGTCGAAAAACTACGCCCTACCGCTCGACGCCTTCCCCCGATGAGATAAGCGGGGACGAGGCTCGGGCGGTAGTGCTGTATCCGGGCTCAGGTGCCTCCTCCGGTTCTCCCCGGGGGCGGGGTGCCGGTTCCGGCGCGGCTGCCGCCGAGGAGCCGCCACGTCGTTCCCGGGGAGGTGACTCCCGGGACGATGACGCCGGCGAGAGCAGGCTGCGGAAGCCGGTCAAGCAGATGGCGCTCTGGCTGGAGCTGCCGATCCTGCTCGTGGTGGCGTTCTGCCTCGCGGTGCTGATCCGCACGTTCGTCGTGCAGGCGTTCTCGATCCCCTCCGGGTCGATGGAGAACACGCTGCTCATCGGCGACCGGGTGCTGGTCAACAAGGTCGTCTACGACGTGCGCGTGCCCAAGCGCGGCGAGGTCGTGGTGTTCCACGGCACCGACCGCTGGGCGCCGGAGCACACCGACGACACGTCCGGCCTGACGTTCATGACCAAGATGAGCCGCACCATCGGCGACCTGATCGGGTACGGCCGTCCCGGTGAGAAGGACTTCATCAAGCGCGTCATCGGCGTCGAGGGCGACCGGGTCGCCTGCTGCGACGAGCAGGGCCGGATCACGGTCAACGGGCAGCCGATCGACGAGCCGTACATCTTCGAGGACTCGCCGCTCGACGACACGGTCAGCAACGGCACCGACTGCCGGTCCCGCCGTTTCCAGGAGATCGTCATCCCGGCGGGTCAGATCTTCGTGATGGGCGACCACCGGTCCGTCTCGCTGGACGCGCGCTGCCAGGGCCCGGTCCCGGTGGAGAACGTGGTCGGCCAGGCCTTCGTGATCGTGTGGCCGCGGGACAGCTGGAGCGGGATTCCCGTGCCCGAGGCGTGGAAGGACGTACCCCCCGCGGCCGCGGCGCCGGCCTCCGAACCACAGGAGACGACGCCTGACACTCAAGGGGGATTCGTGCTCACTGTCCCCTTGTTGGCATCTCTGGCGTTTAACGCGCGTTCCCGGTCTCGATTCTCAGCCCGCCATCGTAGGCTGCCTTCGTGATCGACGAGCAGACCGACAAGCCACGCAGTTCGTTCTGGAAAGAACTACCGATTCTTCTGGGTGTGGCGCTGCTTGTCGCCATCCTGGTGCGGACGTTCGTGCTCCAGACGTTCTACATCCCGTCCCCCTCCATGGAGCACACGCTCAACATCTACGACCGGGTCCTGGTCAACAAGCTCGTTTACAACTTCCGTGACCCCCAGCGCGGCGAGATCATCGTGTTCGAGGCGCCGGACGGGTGGCGGAGCACGCCCAAGGGCGAGGACTTCATCAAGCGCATCATCGGCATCGGCGGCGACCACGTGCAGTGCTGCGACGCCCAGGGCCGCATCCAGGTGAACGGCGCGCCGCTCGACGAGCCGTACATCTACTCGGAGAACGGCGTGCAGGACCCGCCCGCCTCGCAGGACTTCGACATCGTGGTGCCCGCGGACCGGATCTGGGTGATGGGCGACCACCGCTCGCAGTCCGGCGACTCGCTGGAGCACTGGACGACCACCGGGGAGATCGAGAAGTCGACGATCTCCGAGGACGCGGTGGTCGGGCGCGCGTTCGTGCTGTTCTGGCCGTTCGGCCGGGCGGACTGGCTCTCCGCGCCGGACACGTTCGAGTCGGTCCCGTCCGGCAGCGGCGGCTGAGGGTCTCCTAGGCTGAGGTGATGGTGGACTTCGTGCCGCGTCGTGCGGCTCGCGTGCTGCTGGTCGACGAGGCCGGGCGGGTGCTGCTGTTCCGGGGCGTCGACCCGGGCCGGCCCGGTGAGCCGTACTGGTTCACGATCGGCGGCGGGCTCGACGCGGACGAGACACCGGCCGAGGCCGCCCGGCGCGAGCTGCGCGAGGAGGCCGGGCTGGACGTGCCGGTCGAGGCGCTCGGGTCGCCGGTGCACGCCGAGGTGACCGAATACCCGTTCGACCACGTCTGGTACCGGCAGGAGCAGGAGTTCTTCCTGTTGCGGACGGCCGGGTTCGACGTCGACACGAGCGGGTTCGACGATGTCGAGCGCGCCACCACGCTGGAGCACCGCTGGTGGCCGGTCGACGAGCTGGACTCCGCGGCCGACCCGGTCCACCCGGACGGGCTGGCGGAACTGCTGCGCCGGGTGACCGCCGATGCTTAGCCCGCCGAAGACCGTCGTCCGGCGCGAGGGCGGCATCTACGCGCTGGAGCGGGCGTTGCAGCGCCGGGGATTTCAGCTGGTCGCCGGCGCGGACGAGGCCGGGCGTGGCGCGTGCGCGGGACCGCTGGTCGCGGCCGCGGTGGTGTTGCCGGCCGGCAAGCGCGGCGAGATCGACGGGCTCACCGATTCGAAGCTGCTGACCGCCGCCGCGCGCGAACGAATCTACGCAGAAGTGGTCAAGCGGGCGTTCGTCTACTCGGTGGTGGTCATACCGCCCACCGAGGTGGATGCACGCGGCCTCCATGTGTGTAACCTCGCGGCCATGCGCCGTGCGCTGGCAACGCTTTCCGTCCGCCCCGAGTACGTCCTCACGGACGGCTTCGCGGTGGACGGGCTCGGCGTGCCCGGACTCGCCGTGTGGAAGGGCGACCAGGTCGCCGCGTGCGTGGCGGCGGCGAGCGTGCTCGCCAAGGTCACCCGGGACCGGATCATGGTGGAGCTGGACGCCGAGTTCCCGGCGTACGGCTTCGCCGACCACAAGGGTTACGTGACCGCGGAGCACAACACCGCACTGGCGGAGCACGGGCCTTGCGTGGAACATCGGTACTCGTACGCGAACGTGGCGGCGGTGTCCGGCCGCGCCGGCAGCCCGCCTCGGGCGCGGCGTCCGGTCAGCGCGGAATCCGATCGTCCGTCGGTGGTGTCCTCCGGTGGCACATCGGCTGAGGCGATGGCGAAAGTCGGCACGGGCTGGAGTACCGTCGGCGTGGCATCGGAGCAGCAGCCACGACCGCCGACGTGGGTGGGGGAAGATGGCCAGATGAAGGGCGGACAACCATGAGCGCAGAAGATCTCGAGAAGTACGAGACCGAGATGGAGCTGCAGCTCTACCGGGAGTACCGCGACATCGTCCGCCAATTCTCCTATGTGGTCGAGACGGAGCGGCGCTTCTACCTCGCGAACCATGTCGACCTGCACGTGCGCAACTCGGACGGCGAGGTCTACTTCGAGGTCGAGATGCAGGACGCGTGGGTCTGGGACATGTACCGGCCGGCCCGCTTCGTCAAGAACGTGCGCGTGATGACGTTCAAGGACGTCAACGTTGAGGAGCTGGAGAAGCCGGAGATCTCCCTGCCGACGGACACCGGCTTCCCCAGCTGACAATCCCCTCCTCCTTCCCGGCCCGGGGCTGCGGTGGTGCCGCACTCCGGGCTCTTCCGTCCCGACGGTCACTCCTGCGCCTGAGCGGGCTGCGCCGGACTGGTCTGCGGGCTCGCGGTCAGCGGGAGCAGGCGGGCGCGGCCGAGTGCCAGGAGCATCAGCGGGTCCAGATAGTCCGGACCGCGGCGGAGCCCCCAGTGCAGGCAGGCCGCGGCCGGACAGCCGGGATGACCGGCGGCGAGCGTGCCCAGCGGCGTGCCGGCCGTGACCTTCCGACCGGCGACGATCCCGATGTGGACCGGCTGGTAGGTGGTGCGCACACCGCCGGAGTGCGCGACGCTGACCACGCCCTGACCGGCGACTGTCCCGGCGAAGACCACGGTGCCGTCGCCCGCGGCCCGGACCGTCGCGCCCGGCCCCGCCCCGAGATCCACACCGCGATGCCCGGCCAGCCAGGGCTGCGGCGGAGGATCGAAGCGGCGGAGGATCGGCGGCGGCCACCCGTCCACCGGCCAGACGAACCTGCCGTCCACCAGCAGCGCTTCCCGCACTGTGCCGCCACCGGTGTCTCCGGCGCCCGTGTCCGGTGGCGGTGGGAGGGCCGTGTGGACCGCAGCGGTCCGCGCCGACGGGCTGGACCGGCCGCCGGGAGCGCTCGGGACGATGCCGCCGGGCAGGAAGCCGGTGACGACCAGGACGACAATGAGCAGCGTGGATGGCATGGTCAGAGCCTCGTCCTGCCGCCGGAATCACGCGACCACCGAGTTCGAGATCTGTGGACAACTTTCTGGCCTGTGGACAGCGGCCCGCAGGTCAGCGTGGGTTTGCGCCCCAGACTTGGATCCGGGCAACACCACATCTGACAGAGTCCCCCTCATATGTCGGAAGGCAACGGCGTGGTGCGGCAGCGTTGCTCCCGCGGGCAAACCTCGCCGTCCGCCAAGCCTCCGCTGGCGCTCCGCTTGCCTCCCGGCGTCGGAGCCGGTTCCGCGCGGCGCGGGAAAGAGCAACGCGACTTCCGCGGTACTCACGTCGGCAGGGGCGCGCCCAGCGCGTGCATCGGTGCTGGGTCGCTGGCCGTGTGACTTTGCAGCGGCGTGGGGTGAGCCTGTGCCGGTCCGCGGCGGGGACTCGGCCGGTGCCACACATCCCGGTGCGTCGCCGGCCGCGCGTCACTTTCGCGGTCCGGTGAAAGACCGGGGAACCCTCGTGCCGGCGTGGCAGCCGGGCCGTGGCCGATGTCGATCTGATCCGGCGCGCGCACCGTGTCGGATGCCGCGCGTAGCGGGCGATCGCAGTCCGCGCGGTTCCGCGGTGCGGAGAGGACTGTGTGCCGACGAGTGGGGCAAGGGCGGTCATGGCCGGCCCGCCAGCCGATCGGGTGCCGCGGACAATCGACATTCGCCGGTCGTCTGGCTCGGATCGGATGTGGGGGATGAGCCCTGCGCCGCTCGTGGTGATCGAGACCCGGCCTGTATCGCGCACGCGGTGGGATGGCCGTGCGGGCGGGTCTTTGTTCTCGGCCGGTGTGGCGCGGGAGCGGAAGGGAGGAGCGCCAGCGACGACCGGTGCCCGCGGGAGCGTGCGGACCGCAACCACCGCGAAGTGGGAAATGCTTCTTAAGATCTTGATCTTTGCTCTTCGGGATCGTGCGAGGCTACTGGCCGCCGGCGTTGAGGAGGGCGGGGAGGCGGGCGGCGAGGCGGTCGTACTCGTCGGGCTGGTTGTAGACCTGGCCGCAGATGCGGAGCCAGCCGCGGGCGTTCCAGGCGTTGACGCCGACCGCGGCGCCCAGTTTGTCCGCGATGAGGTGGCGGAGCGCGACCGCGTCCGCGTCGGTGGTGGCGACGCCGTGGGGCAGCGGGATGATACGCATGGCGACGCCCGCACCGCCGGGGTCCGGCAGGCTCGCGGCGCGAAGGCCGAGCGCGGCGCCGATCACCCGCTGGCCGTAGGCGGCGAGCGCCGCGTTGTGGGTGCGCACCCGATCGTGGCCGAGCGTGCGCAGCACGAAGAGGCCGCTCGGCGCGGACAGCCACGGCGTGTAGTCCAGCGTGCCCTGGGACTCGACGTTCGCCGGGAAGCCCTCACCGTGCTCCCAGGAGACGGCGAGCGGCTCGATCCGGTCCCGCCAACGAGGTGTCACGGCCAGCATTGCCACCGAGCGCGGCGCGAACGCCCACTTGTGCAGGTTGCCGACCCAGAAGTCCGCGCCGATCTCGTCGATGGCGAGCGGCAGCATTCCCGGGGCGTGCGCGCCGTCGACCAGGACCGCCACGCCGGCGCGGTGGGCGGCCTCCACGATGGGCACGAGCGGGAAGAGCTTGACCGTGGAAGAGGCGACCTGGTCCACGATCAGCAGGCGGGTACGGTCGGTGAACGCGCCCTTGATCAGCGACACCACCTCGCCGTCCCCGGCCGTCAGCGGCACCGCCACCGTGCGGACCACCGCGCCGGTCCGCCGGCACTCCCGGGCGGCCGCGACCGCGACCGAGCCGTAGCCGTGATCGGTCAGCAGGATCTCGTCGCCGGGGCGCAGCCCCATCGACTGCAGCACGATCGAGATGCCGGCGGTCGTGTTCGGAATCAGCGCGGTGCCGTCCGGGTCCGCGCCGAACTGCGTCGCCAGATGCCGCCGGGTGTGCCCGATGCGGTCGCGCAACCCCCGGGTGTAGAAACGCACCGGATCCAGCTCGATCTCGTCGCGGAGGCGCTGCTGCGCGCGCTGAACCGCGATCGGGGTCACGCCGACCGTGCCGTGGTTCAGATACGAGACGGCCGGATCCAGCGAGAAGAGCAATCGTGCGCCGGCTATCGCGTCCGGCGGCCGTACGTCACCAGCGCCCACCCGTCGATCGTAGTGGGCGGAACGGGCAGGACGCTGCTTTTCAGGCACGGGGGTGCGCCTGACGGTACGCGGCACGCAGCCGCTCGACCGAGACGTGCGTGTAGATCTGCGTGGTGGCCGGCGAGGCGTGCCCCAGCAGCTCCTGGACCACGCGCAGGTCCGCGCCGCCCTCCAGCAGATGCGTCGCGGCCGAGTGGCGCAACCCGTGCGGCGTGGTGTGCGGCAGGCTCTCGGCCCGCGCGTACGCCGAGACGACCCGCCGGGCGATCGTCGGCTGCAGACGGCCTCCCCGCGCTCCCAGCAGCAGCGCGTCACCGCTGTCCGGGCTGTTCAGGGCGGGACGCGCGGTGCGGAGGTAGACGTCCAGCGCCCGCTCGGCCGGCACACCGTAGGGCACCGACCGCTCCTTGCCGCCCTTGCCGAGCACCCGGACCAGGCGGCGCGTCCGGTCCAGATCGGAGACGTCCAGGCCGCACAGCTCACTGACCCGGATGCCGGTGGCGTAGAGCAGCTCCAGGACGAGACGGTCACGCACGTCCACAGGGGTGTCGTCGCCGTGGGCCGGGGACGTGACCAGCTTCTCCGCCTGGTCGGCCCGCAGCGGACCCGGCAGCGCACGCTGCGCCCTCGGACTGGCCAGCTGGGCACCCACGTCGTGCTCCAGGTGCTGTGCACGGTACGCCCAGGCGGTGAGCGCCCGCGCCGACGCCGCCCGCCGGGCCATCGAGGTGCGCGCGGCACCCTCCTCACGCTGCGCGGCCAGCCAGCTGCGCAACTCCGCGATGCCCAGGTCGCCCAGCTTCGCGCAGCCGGAGCCGGCCGCGTGCCCCAGCAGCGAGACCGCGTCACCCACATAGGCCCGCACGGTGTGCACGGACCGGTCCTCGACGGTCCCCAGGTGATGCGCGAACTCGTCGACGACCGCGCGCATTGCCGGCGGCAGGCTCTCGTAGATCGTCTGTGTCGCACGGGTGTGTCTGTGGTCGCTGCTCCCCATCCGTCGACAGTCCGCGCCGTCGAGGCCATCGTCAACCCGGCACGCGTGAGCGGCGCAGGCAGAGGGCGGCGGCGAAGCCCGGCTTCCGGGGCGAGGCCGGGTGCGCGGGCCGCCCGAGCCCGGTGCATCGCCCGAGAGCGCGGGACCGGCCGAGCGGGCGGGGCTCGAGTTGGCCCTCGGCGCTCGTGGAGAGAGCGTGGGGTCTCGTGAAGGGACCGGAGCGGGCACAGAGCAAGCGAGCCCAGATCGTGAATCGTGCAGGACTCGACCGGCGTCCGTCCGCATGGGCGGATCCGCCGGCCCTCCTCGCCTCGCGGGCCGGGCCGGCGGGACACCACAGAGGGTCAGGCGTTGCCGTCGGTCAGCTGGGGGAGTGCTTACGGAATGGGCAGGAAGGTCCCGGCCAGAAGTACTGAGTCCTCCTGACACCTTCGGGGTGACGCCTCGCGGGCGTGGAATTCTTCAGCTTCGGGCCGCGGCGGCACCTATTTTCCGGTCAGCTTTCGGCATCGAGGTCCAGACCAGCCGCAATGAACCGGGCTCACCGCGCCTGAAATTTCAGGAGATAGCGGCCCGTGGGCCAACCACGGCCTCGCTGACGCCGAAAGCTCAGTAACGATGCCCGCCCGACCTTCTTCCACAGTCCGAGCGCGTGCTTCCAATATCCGGGATTCAAGATCCTTTGCGTCTCCTTTCCCCGGCCCGCGAAAGGGCCACCAGAGACGCAAGGATCTTGAACAGCCCTGACGCCGGCCGCGAGCGGGGCCTTTGTCCTTTATGCGCCCGCAGTCACAGTGGTGACCGCCTGGCTGCCCCGTTTGCCGTCGACCCGCCCGCAGGGGTGCAGATCATCGGCAGGGCCGCCACCAACGCACCGGCGGCAAGGCGTGTGACGCAAGCCTGAACCCGACCACGACGAAACCAGCAGCGCGCCCGCCCGACGCAACCCTCAAAACCGGACCACCCGACAACCGCAGCCGATCAGCAAGAAGCGACCACCCACACGCGAGGACCACGCAGCCGCCGCGCGACAGACCAAAGCTGGCGGCCCTGCCGATGATCTGCTCGGCTTGACCCGGGTCGATGGCAAACGGGGCAGCCAGGCCGCACGAAACCCAGCCACGGATTCCGGTCCAGCGCAGCTGAAAAGGTGTTGAATCCTGCCCCGGAGCCGGAGCGCTCCCGCCGGAGGCAAAACCGCAACCAATCCTGAGCTCTCGGCGTCAGGACGAGGATGCCGCGGCCGCCAGGCTGCTAAATCATGAAATTTCGGGCACGGAGTGTCCGTCGACCAGGCGAGACCTCGAAGCCGAAGACTGAGCAAAGCGGCGAACGCAAGAACGAGCAAAGCCCCGACCACAGGCCCAGCGAACGCAGCAGCCATCTGGCCTGTCACCTCCCAATCCGACTACACGACGACCCAAGCCGCCGACATCACAGCGAAGCTGGTGGCCGTTCCGGCCTGGTGGCCGTTCCGGCCTGGTGTGGCCGTTCCGGCCTGGTGGCCGTTCCGGCCTGGTGGCCGTTCCGGCCTGGTGGCCGTTCCGGCCTGGTGGCCGTTCCGGCCTGGTGGCCGTTGGTTGCCCCCGGCGAGTAGTGCTCGTGAGGACCAGACGCGGCGGGAAGCGGAGCCGCCCGCCGCGATGGCCTCGGGAATGGTCACCGTCGCGGGGAGCGGCGGCGAGGGACGAGCGCGTAGGTGCCCTCCTGGGAGGTGATGAAGCCGAGTTCGGTGAGGAGGGCCAGGCGGCGCAGGGTGGTGCGGGGGTCGATGCCGGTGTGGGCGGACAGCTGGTCGGCCGTGGCCTCGCGGCGGCCGGCGGGGAAGGCTTCCAGCAGGCGGGCGGAGTCCTCGTCGAGGCTGTCGCGGTCCTGGTCGTGGCCGCGCGGGCGTGGGGCGAGGTCGTCGCCGATCGCGCCGACCTCTTCGAGGATGTCGGCGGCGCCGGTGACCAGGCGGGTGCCGGGCAGGTTGCGGAGCGCGTCGTGGCAGCCGACGGACATCACGGAGCCGACCGGGCCGGGGACCGCCATGGCGACGCGGCCGGGGATGCCCTGTGCGCGGCCGAGTGTCTGGACGGCGCCGCTGCGGGCCGCGGCCTCGACCACGACGGTGCCGCGGGTGACGGCCGCGATGAGACGGTTCCGGACCAGGAAGCGGTGCCGTAGCGGCTCGGCGCCGGGCGGCCATTCGGAGACGAGCAGGCCGCTGCCGGCGATCTGCTCGAACATGGCGGTGTTGCCGGCCGGGTAGGGCCGGTCGACGCCGCAGGCGAGGAACGCCACCGTGATCCCGCCGGCGCGCAGGGCGGCGCGGTGCGCGGCGCCGTCGATGCCGAACGCGCCGCCGGACACGACGGTCCAGCCCTTGCCGGCCAGGTCGAAGCCGATCTCCGAGGCCATCCGCTGCCCGTACTCGGTGGCGGCTCGGGCGCCGACCACGGCGACGGACCGGGCGAGCGTGGCGGCGAGCGGCAGCGGCCCCCGCACCCACAGGCACAGCGGCGGCCGGGTGTCCCGGTCGACGCGCTCGCGGGTGCTGCGCAGGTCGATCGTGCGGAGGTCGCCGACCTGGTCCGGCCACTCCGCGTCGCCGGGGATGATCAGTCGTGCGCCGAGTTCACCGGCGCGCGCCAGCAGCTGCTCCGCGGTCTGCAGCGGGTCGCCGGCCGAGAGGCGCGCCGCGGCCGTGTTGCGGGTCGCGGAGTGACAGGCCGGGTCGTTGAGGATGCGCCAGAGCGTCTCGGGCGCGCCGAACGCCTGGACCATCTCCCAGCCGATCAGGTGTCCGGGCTCGAGCAGCCAGGTCAGCGCGATCCGGGCCAGCCGGTCCGCCCGCGCGCTCATCCGTGCTCCCCGGCGCGCAGCTGGCTCGCCTCGGCCACCTCACCGGCACCGGGCCGGTCCAGTCCGTCGAGGTCGGCGATCGTCCAGGCCAGGCGCAGCGTGCGGTCGAACCCGCGTGCGGTCATCGAGCCCTGGTCCAGCGCCCGCTGGAGCCGGTGGATGTCGGCGGCGGGCAGCTGCCAGGGCGCGCGGCGCAGCGCGGCGCCGGGGACCTCCGCGTTGGTGCGCCAGCCCTGGGGCGACCAGCGGGCCGCGGCGGCCGCGCGCGCCTGCGCGACGCGGGCGGCGACGGTGGCGGAGTCCTCCCGCGGCCGATCCGCGCCGACCAGGTCGGCCGCGCGCATCGCGTGCAGCCGGACGCGCAGGTCGATGCGGTCCATCAGCGGGCCGGAGAGCCGGCCGAGGTATCGGCGGCGGGCCAGCGGCGTGCACTCGCAGGCGATGTCGCCGGCCGGTTTGGCGCACGGGCAGGGGTTCGCCGCGACGACGAGCTGGACGCGGGTCGGGTATTCGGTGGTGCCGCCGGTGCGGTTGAGCGTGACCCGGCCGGACTCCAGCGGCTGGCGCAGCGAGTCGAGCACCCGGGAGGCGAACTCGGGCGCCTCGTCGAGGAAGAGCACACCGCGGTGGGCCAGGGAGAGCGCGCCGGGCCGGGCGAGCCCGGAGCCGCCGCCGACGAGCGAGGCCAGCGTCGCCGTGTGATGCGGGGCCTGGAACGGCGGGCGGCGGATGAGCCGGCCGCCGGGCGGGAGCGTGCCGGCGATGGAGTGGACGGCGGTGACCTCCAGCGCGGCCAGATCGTCCAGCTCCGGGAGCACGGACGGCAGGCGCTCGGCGAGCATGGTCTTGCCGGCGCCGGGTGGGCCGATGAGCGCCAGGTGGTGCGCGCCGGCGGCGGCGACCTCGATGGCCCGGCGGCCGACGGGCTGACCGGCCACGTCAGCCAAGTCGGGCGCGGGCGGCAGCGGGGGCTCGGGGGAGCCGGGCGGCGGGAGCAGCGTGTCCGTGCCGCGGACGAAGCCGATCAGCCGTTGCAGCGTGTCGACCGCACGCACGTCGACGCCGGGCACGACGGTGGCCTCGTCCGCATTCTGCACCGGGACGACCGCGCGGGTGAGCCCGGCGCGGGCGGCCGCGTTGACCATCGGCAGCACGCCCCGGATCGGGCGCACGGTGCCGTCCAGGCCGAGCTCGCCCAGGATCGCGACGCCGTCCAGCCCGACCGGTGGCAGCTCGCCCGCGCAGGCGAGGATGCCGGCCGCGATGGCCAGGTCGAAGGCGGAGCCGCGTTTGGGCAGCGTGGCGGGGAGGAGGTTGACGGTGAGCCGCCGGTTGGGCCACTCCTCGCCGGAGTTGACGATCGCGGCGCGCACCCGGTCGCGGGCCTCGTTGAGCGCGGTGTCGGGCAGGCCGGTGAGCGTGACCCCGGGCAGCCCGGGGGCGATGTCGACCTCGACCTCGACGAGATGACCCTCCACGCCGACCAGCCCGACGCAGCACACCTTGGCGTAGCTCATCGTCGCCCGCCTTCAGAACGCGCTGCGGAGGTGTTCGACCGACGCGGCACCCCGGCGCCGGGGCGTCACGGCGACCACGTCGAAGCGGACATGCTCGCCGCGGGCGGGCGTGCCGGCCAGCCACCGGCCGGCGAGCCGGCGCAGCCGCTGCTGCTTGCGCGGGCCGACCGCCTCGGCGGGCACGCCGAACGTCGTCGTGCGGCGTGTCTTGACCTCGCAGAAGACGAGGTCGTCGCCGTCGGAGAGGATCAGGTCTATCTCGCCGTCGGCGCAGTGCCAGTTGCGGGCGACCGGGGTCATCCCCGCGTCGATCAGGTGCCGCAACGCCACTCGTTCCCCGTAGGCGCCGACCGCGCGGGTTGTGGGTGTCATGGGGTTCACCGTGGGTGGGGGCGGGGGTGGCGGGCAACGGCTCAAGATCGGGATGTGGAGGGGGAAACTGCCTGTGGACAGGCGGTCGATCTTGGGACAGTTGTGGTACGACACCCGTCACGGCAGTAGCGCGCGGAACTTTCGGTGACATACGGTGCCGACCGTGGATGGACGTCGGTATGCAGATGAACCAGAGCCGCAGTGGCAGGCCGACCGGGCCTGGGACGCGCCCGCGGACGACGCACGCGCGCCTGCCCGCCCGCGTCGCGCCTCCGACCCGCTGACCGACCCGACCGGCTACAGCGACCACTGGAACGTGCCGCGTGTCAAGGCGCCGGAGACGCCGGTCCCGGAGGTGCCCGCCCAGCCCGAGGTCCGTTCGCGGCGCGGGTACGACTACGACGCCGTCACCGGCCGTGGCCTGGAGGCGCTCCCGGTGGTCACGCCCACCTCCGCGGCCCCGGACACGACGCCCGCGCCCGCGGAACCGAACCCGGTCGCGGGCCTCACCGCCGCGTACCCGCTGACCGGCGACATCCCCCGCTACCGCACGGAGGCGCTGGACCGCGCCGCGCTCCGCCGCCCGCCCGCCGACCCGGGCGCGGCGCCGGCAACCCCGCCTCCCGCGCACGGCGAACCCGAGCCCGGCGCCCACCATGCGTATCCGGCCGCCGAGCCGGGCTATACCCAGATCCCCGTTGCCGAGCGCGTCTACACGACCCGTCGCCCCATCCTGGCCGTACCCATCGGCCTGGTCGTGCTCCTGATGGAGTTCCCCGCGCTGCGACTGCTCCTCGACGGCTTCACCGGCGGCGTCGCCGCGGCCGGCAACCTGGTCAGCGGCCTCGCGCTCGCGCTCAGCCTCCCGCTCACCGGCTTCGGCCTCTACGCGCTGTTCACCACCGGCCGCGCCGCCGATCACCGCACGTGGTGGCGCCCGCCACTCGCTCACCTCCCGCTCGGCCTCGTCCTGCTCGTCGCCGCCGCGGTCGCCGCCAGGTAGAACGGGGAACAAGAGCCCTCCCGGCCAGGTACGCCGGGAGCGGCGTATGCTTGCCCTCGGCGACCGTGACATGCGGTCGACCTCGCGCGCCTTCTTCACGGCGGCCGACGGTCACTGACAGTGATTGCCGACTTCCCGCCACGAGGCGCCGGCCTCCCTGGTCCCGATTCACGCGCACGAGCGCGAGCAGCGGGCCCGCCCTGGCCGGCGACCGGGCGCCAGGCGCCGGGCCGAATGGCATCGGCGGCACAACCAGGGACAACGCAGGGAGCATTTCACCATGGCTGTAGTCAGCATGCGTCAGCTGCTGGAGAGCGGCGTTCACTTCGGGCACCAGACCCGTCGGTGGAACCCGAAGATGAAGCGCTTCATCTTCACCGAGCGCAACGGCATCTACATCATCGACCTCCGCCAGACGCTCGATTACATCGAGAAGGCGTACGAGTACATCAAGAACACGGTCGCCGAGGGCGGCTCGATCCTCTTCGTCGGCACCAAGAAGCAGGCGCAGGAGGCCATCGCCGAGCAGGCGACCCGGGTCGGCCAGCCGTACGTGAACCACCGCTGGCTGGGCGGCATGCTCACCAACTTCCAGACGGTCTACAAGCGGCTTCAGCGCATGAAGGAGCTCGAGGCCCTGGGTGACCTGACCGGCACCGCCGCGGGTTACACCAAGAAGGAGACGCTGCAGCTCTTCCGTGAGAAGACCAAGCTCACGAAGACGCTGGGCGGCCTGCGGGACATGCAGAAGGTGCCGTCGGCGATCTGGGTCGTCGACACCAAGAAGGAGCACATCGCGGTCGACGAGGCCCGCAAGCTGGGCATCCCGGTCATCGCGGTGCTGGACACCAACTGCGACCCCGACGAGGTCGACTTCCCGATCCCGGGTAACGACGACGCGATCCGTTCCGCCGAGCTGCTGACCCGCGTGGTCGCCACCGCGGTCGCGGACGGTCTGATCGCCCGTTCGGGCCGTGCCGGCCGTGGCGGCGAGAAGCCGCAGGGTGCCGCCGTCGGTGCGGACGAGCCGCTGGCCGAGTGGGAGCGCGAGCTGCTGGAGTCGGGCGAGAAGAAGGCCGCCGCCGAGCCCGCCGCCGCTGAGGCCGCTGCCGAGCCGGCCGCCGCCGAGGCGCCGGTCGCCGAGCCGGCCACCGCGTCGGCCGAGTAACACCAGTCCTGCCGTGGGCCCGCGGGAGACTCTCCCGCGGGCCCGCACCACAGACCGCCGCCCTGCACGACACAGACATCGAAGAGAGAGTCATGTCCAACTTCACCGCTGCGGACGTCAAGAAGCTGCGCGACCTCACGGGCGCCGGCATGATGGACAGCAAGAAGGCCCTGACCGAGGCCGACGGCGACTTCGACAAGGCCGTCGAGTTCCTCCGCATCAAGGGCGCGAAGGACGTCGGCAAGCGTGCCGGCCGCACCGCCGCCAACGGGCTCGTCGCCCACTCCGGCAAGGCGCTGCTCGAGATCAACTGTGAGACCGACTTCGTCGCGAAGAACGCGGACTTCGTCGCGTTCGCGCAGGAGCTGGTCGAGCACGGCGCGAGCGCGGGCGTCACCGACGCCGAGGCGCTGAAGGCCAGCACGCTGGCCGACGGCCGCACCGTCGACGCCGCCGTGCAGGAGCTCTCCGCCAAGATCGGCGAGAAGCTGGTGCTGAACCGCTTCGCGCTGCTCGACGGCGTCACCGCCGTCTACCTGCACCGCAAGGCGCAGGACCTCCCGCCGGCCGTCGGCGTGCTGGTGGAGTACACCGGCAAGTCCGACGAGGCCGCCGACGCGGACGCGCGCGCCGTGGCGATGCAGATCGCCGCCATGCGCCCGAAGTACGTGACCCGCGAGGAGGTCCCCGCGGACGTCGTCGAGTCCGAGCGCCGGATCGCCGAGCAGACCGCTCGCGAGGAGGGCAAGCCGGAGGGCGCGCTGCCGAAGATCGTCGAGGGTCGCGTCAACGGCTTCTTCAAGGACACCGTGCTGATCGAGCAGGCCTCGGTCGCCGACAGCAAGAAGACCGTGAAGCAGGTTCTCGCGGAGGCGGGCATCGAGATCACCCGGTTTGTCCGGCTCGAGGTCGGCCAGGCCTGATCCAGGCCCGCACGTTTCGCGGCGCCGGCCGGGCAGGCCGGCGCCGGAGGCCATGAGTACGAGGAGGCCGTTGGTGTACTGCGACAGGCACCGCGGTCTCCTCGTCGCATATGGTGCACACCGCGACGGGTTCGTGTCGGCGTGGCAGCGCCGGTGGGTAACCCCGTCTCAAAGACAGCAGGCGAAGGGAAGGCGGGCCGCATGACGGTGGTGACCGAGCAGATCGCTCCGGTGGAGGCCAAGGCTGGCAGGCCGCGGCGGGTCGTGCTGAAGCTGTCCGGCGAGGTCTTCGGCGGCGGCAGCGTCGGCGTCGACCCGGATGTGGTGCAGGGCATGGCGCGCCAGATCGCCACCGTGGTCCGCCGCGGCGTCCAGGTCTCGGTCGTGGTCGGCGGCGGCAACTTCTTCCGCGGCGCGGATCTGCAGAAGCGCGGCATGGACCGCAACCGGGCCGACTACATGGGCATGCTCGGCACCGTGATGAACGCGCTCGCGCTCCAGGACTTCCTGGAGAAGGAGGGCATCGAGACCCGCGTGCAGAGCGCGATCACGATGGCCCAGGTCGCCGAGCCGTACATTCCGCTCCGTGCGATCCGTCACCTGGAGAAGGGCCGCGTCGTGATCTTCGGCGCCGGCGCCGGTATGCCGTACTTCTCGACCGACACGGTCTCCGCCCAGCGCGCGCTGGAGATCAACGCCGACGTGGTCCTGATGAGCAAGAACGGCGTCGACGGCGTCTACACCGCGGACCCGCGGACCGACCCGACCGCCACCAAGCTCGACACCGTGACGTTCGCCGAGGCCCTGCAGCAGGGTCTGCGGGTGGCCGACGCGACCGCGTTCAGCCTGTGCATGGACAACGGCATGCCCATGCTGGTCTTCGGCGCCGAAGGGGCTGACACGATCATCAAGGCCGTGGGCGGCGAGAAGATCGGCACCCTGATCACCGCCTAGGGGCGGGCAAAGCAAGATCAAATTCAAGAGCATGATGGGGTACGGGTGGTGCGCGCTTCCTGGGAGGCCGTGTACCCGCCCGACCAGCGATGATCCCCGGGTATTGGACGCAGCACCCGCCGAGCAGGAGTGAGGAGGCGAGGGAGCGGTGATCGACGATACGCTCCTCGAGGCCGAGGAGAAGATGGAGCGTGCCGTTGAGCACGCCAAGGACGAGCTGGCCGCCATCCGTACCGGTCGCGCCACACCGGCGATGTTCTCCCGGATCATCATCGACTACTACGGCACGCCCACCCCGCTGCCGCAGATGGCGTCCGTCGCCATCCCGGAGCCGCGGATGGCGATCATCAAGCCGTACGACGTATCGCAGCTGGGCGCCATGGAGAAGGCCATCCGCGATTCCGACCTCGGGGTGAACCCGGGCAACGAGGGCTCGATGCTGCGCATCCTGCTCCCGCAGATGACCGAGGAGCGCCGCCGCGAGATGGTCAAGGTCGCCCGGGGCAAGGCCGAGGACGGCCGGGTGGCGGTGCGCAACGTGCGCCGCCGCGCCAAGGAGGAGCTGGACCGCATCGTCAAGGACGGCGAGGCCGGCGAGGACGACGGGCGCCGCGCCGAGAAGGAGCTCGACGACCTCACCCACCGGTACGTGGGCCAGGTCGACGAGCTGGTCAAGCACAAGGAAACCGAGCTCCTCGAGGTCTGATGCCGCACCTCGACCCCTACGACGACGCGCGCGACGCACGGCAGCGGGCGCGGCACACCGGTGCCGCGCCCGATCCGTACTGGCCGGATCAGCACCCCGATCGTGATCCGCGCGGTGACCGGCCGGGCGGCCGGGAGCCGATCGCGCCCGTCTACGCGCCGCCCGGCACGGACGCGGGAGCCACCGCGGAGTTCGTCATGGATCGCCCGTCCGGTCCGCCCCCGGCCGTGATACCGGGCCGCCCGGGTGCCAACGTGCCCGGCCGCCCGGGTGCCGGCGTTCCCGGCCGCCCAGGTTCCGATGTGCCGGGCCGCCCCGGTGTCGACGCACCCGGCCGATCGGGCGCCATCGTGCCGGTCCGCCCGGGTCTCGACGTGCCGGTTCACCCGGGTGCCGACGCACCCGGCCGGTCGGGCGCCATCGTGCCCGTCCGTCCCGGCGCCGACGTGCCGGGCCGTCCAGGTGCCGGCGTTCCGGGTGCCGGCGTTTCCGGTCCCGGCACGCCCGGTGTCCGGGGCAGTGGCCCGCAGGGCCCGGGGGACACCACCCCGCGCGGCCCCGCCCTCCAGCTGCCCGCCGGCCCGTCGAGGACCGAGGACGACGACGCGGAGCCGCCGCGCCGCCGGGGCAAGGGCCGCCGTCGCGCGACCTGGTCTGGCGCGCCCGCCGCGGGCAACGCGATCCGTCAGGCCTCCTTCGAGTCCGAGGACCCGGAGAGTGCCAGGAGCAGACTGCCGGCGCCCGGCCGCAACCTTCCCGCCGCGATCGGTGTCGGCCTCGCGCTCGGCGCCGTGACCGCCGGCTCGCTCGTCTTCTGGCGCGAGGGCTTCCTGCTGCTGATCGCCGCGCTCGGGGTGGTCGGCATCTGGGAGATGACCCGCGCGCTCGCGGCCGGCGGCGCCCGCCCGCCGATGATCCCGCTGATCGCGGGCGGTGTGCTGATGGCCGGCCTGGCCTGGTTCGCCGGTCCGGACGCGCTCACGCTCGGCCTGCTGGTGACCGTGCTGGCCACGGCGCTGTGGCGGCTCGGTGACGGCCGGTCCGGTTTCCTGCGGGACCTCTCCGCGGCCACGCTGGTCACGGTCTACGTGCCGTTCCTGGGCGGGTTCGCGGCGCTGCTGGCGTACCCGGAGGACGGTGTGGCCCGGGTGGTCGTCACGGTCGTCGCGGTGGTGCTCACCGACACCGGTGGTTACGCCGCCGGCATCTTCCTGGGCAAGCACCCGATGGCGCCGTCGATCAGCCCGAAGAAGTCCTGGGAGGGCTTCGGCGGGTCCGCGCTCGCGTCCGCCGTGGGCAGCGCCGTGCTGGTCTGGCTGCTGCTGGACGTACCCCCGTGGTGGGGTGCGGTCTTCGGAATCGGCGTAACGATCTCCGCGGTGCTCGGTGATCTGGCAGAGTCGATGATCAAGCGGGATCTCGGCATCAAGGACATGAGCAACCTGCTACCGGGCCACGGCGGCCTGATGGACCGGCTCGACTCGATCCTGTTCGCGCTGCCGACCGCGTTCCTGCTGCTCTCGGTGCTGGCGCCGACCTCCTGAGCGCGGCGGCGGACGGCCGCCGGCGTGCGTGTGGAAGGGGCAGGGTGAGCGAGGACGCAGCTTTGGCACCCTGTGCGGCATTACTACCGGCCGTACCGTGGGAGACTGGTTGAGGTCGTGGTGGCGTTCCCAGCGTGGTGCGATTCCCGCCGGGTGACCCCGGCGGCACCGCCCGACCGAGACGTTTTGACCCGACGTAGTGAGGCGCTGCAGACACCGTGATGGGCCCGACTCTTCCTCTCATCCCCGTCGTTCCCAGCACCCCGGAGACGCCCGACGACGCCGTGCCCGCACAGGCCGGTCCTCGGCGCCGTCGTCCGGCGATGCCGCCGCGCCACCTGGCCGACCTCGATCCCGAGGCCCGCCGCGCCGCGGTCAAGGAGCTGGGACTGCCCGAGTTCCGGGCCAAGCAGCTCTCCACGCAGTACTTCGGGCGTTACGTGCGCGACGCGGCGGAGATGACCGACCTCCCGGCCGTGGCTCGGGAGAAGATCGGGGCAGACCTGTTGCCGCACCTGCTCACGCCGGTGCGCGAGATGTCCTGCGACGACGGCGCCACCCGCAAGGCGCTCTGGCGCCTGCACGACAACGCGCTCGTGGAGAGCGTGCTGATGGGTTACCCGGACCGGGTCACCGCGTGCGTGTCCAGCCAGGCCGGCTGCGGCATGGCGTGCCCGTTCTGCGCGACCGGTCAGGCCGGCCTGACCCGCAACCTCTCCACCGCCGAGATCGTGGACCAGGTCGTCTACCTGGCCGGCGTCGCGGCGAGCGGCGCGGTGGCCGGCTCCCCGCCGCGCCTGTCCCGCGTCGTCTTCATGGGCATGGGCGAGCCCTTGGCGAACTATCCCCGGGTGATCGCCGCGGTCCGGCGCCTGACGAGCCCCGCGCCGGACGGTTTGGGCCTTTCCCAACGGCATATCACGGTTTCGACCGTCGGTCTGGTTCCGGCCATGCGCAAGTTGGCCGATGAGGACCTTTCGGTGACTCTTGCGCTGTCTCTGCACGCGCCCGATGATGATCTGCGCGATGAACTCGTTCCGGTCAACCAGCGCTGGAAGGTGGCCGAGGTGCTAGATGCCGCCTGGGCTTACGCGGCGCGCACGGGGCGGCGCGTGTCGATTGAGTACGCCATGATTCGTGACGTGAACGATCAGCCCTGGCGTGCGGATCTGCTCGGTCGTCTGCTGGCCGGCAAGCTCGCGCACGTCAACCTCATCCCGCTGAACCCCACGCCCGGCAGCCGCTGGGACGCGAGTCCGAAGCCGGTGGAGCGCGAGTTCGTGCGCCGCCTGCGCGCGGCCGGCGTCTCCACCACGGTGCGCGACACGCGCGGCCAGGAGATCGACGGTGCCTGTGGACAGCTGGCGGCGAGCGCGCTCGACGGCGCGGAGGCACAATGAACCTCTCCTTGTGTGGGTATGTGTGTTGCGACGTCGCACAGTGTGACGTCGATCGTGGCGCACACAGCCGGGACCAAGGTGGAGAGGGTTCACTGATGGCGGCGTACGCGACGAGGGCGCCCGCCGGCGCCGAGCGAGCGAACCGAGACCAGGAGACACAGTGACGAGTCAGGGTCAGCGTTTCCGGAGGCGCGCGCTTCGCCGCGGGTACAAGGTGGAAGAGGTCGACTCGTTCCTCGACCGGGTCGAGGCCACGCTCGCCGGCGAGCAGAGCGGCCCCCCGGTCTCCGCGTCGGAGGTGCACGACGTCGTCTTCCGCGTGCGCTTCGGCGGCTACGACGAGTGGCAGGTCGACCTGCACCTGGACCGGGTGGAGCGGCAGCTCGCCGAGCTCGACGAGCGCGGCGGCGCCCGTGGGCCCGAGCGCGTTCCGGCCGGCGCCGACCGGATGGGCCCGCCCGACCGCATGAGCAGCAGCGGCTTCCCCTCGGGCCCGCAGGGCTTCGACGGCGCGGGCGGTTTCGACGGCCCCGGTGGCTTCGACGGCCCCGGTCGTCCGGACGGTTTCGACGGTCCCGGTCGCCACGGCCCGCCGGACCGGATGGGCCCGCCGGATCGCATGGGCCCTCCCGACCGGATGGGCCCGCCCGATCGCATGGGCCCGCCGGACCGAATGGGGCCTCCCGACCGCATGGGACCTCCCGATCGCATGGGACCACCGGACCGGATGGGACCGCCCGGCGGACGCGTTCCCGCCCGCGCCGGTGGCTTCGACGACGGCCCCCCGCCGTTCGGCGGCTTCGACGAGCCGCGCACCGGCGGTTTCGGCGGCCCGCCGCAGCGCGACCCGCGTGACCGTGGGGGCTTCGACGAGCCGCGCACCGGTGGCTTCGGCGGTCCGCCGCAGCGTGATCCGCGTGACCGCGACCCCCGAGACCGTGATCCGCGTGAGCGTGGCGGCTTCGGCGACGACCCGCGGACCGGCGGTTTCGACGTGCCCCCGCGGGACGACCCGCGGACCGGCGGTTTCGACGTGCCGCCGCGCGACGACCCGCGGACCGGCGGTTTCGACCTGCCCCCGCGCGGTGGCCCGCAGGGTCCCGGACCGCGTGGTCCGCAGGGGCCCGGCGGCTACGACCAGTTCGACGACCGTGACCCGCGTGACCGTGGCGGCAACTTCGAGGCGCCGGGCGGTGGCTTCCCCGGCTTCGAGCCCGGCCGGCACGGCAAGATGGACATGACGGCGGAGATCCGCCTGCCCGAGCTGGAGCGGCGTCCCCGCAACCAGCCGCCCGGCGGTCCGCAGGGTCCCGGCTTCGGCGGTCCGCCGCCCGGTGGCCCCCCGCCCGGCGCGTTCGGCGGCCCGCCGCTGCCACCCGGCGGCGGGCCCGGTGGTGGCCCCGGCGGTTATGACGGCCCGGGTGGTTACGACGGTCCCGGTGGCCCCGGCAACGGCTTCGGCGGCGGCCCGGGTCCGGGCGGCCCCGGCCCCGGTATGGGCGGTGGCGGTGGCGGCGGTGACATGCAGCGGGTGGACCACCTGCGGCGCACGTTCCAGCCGCGGCGGTTCGGCAGCGGGTACGACCCCGACCAGGTGGACCGGCTGTTCGACGAGATCCTCACGGCCATGTCCGGCCGCGGCCCGATGCCGGTGAACGAGAACGATCTGGACACGCTGCAGTTCGGCCTGGTGCCGGGCGGCTACTTCGAGGCCGAGGTGGACGCGGCGCTCAAGGAGGTCAAGGACATCCTGCTGGGCCATTGAGCACTGGCAAAGATCAAGCCCGCTTCCGTCGTACCGTGGAAGCGGGCTTGATCTTTTGGTTCGAAGATCTGTGGGGGAACGCTATTCGCGCAGGCCGGCGCGGCGCAGGACCACGTCGCCGACGAGGATCGCCGCGATGCCCACCGCGATCACGATCAGGAAGATGTCCTCGATCCGGCCCTCGTGGTTTCCGCAGGTCATCGCCAGCAGGCCCAGGATGGTCAGCACCGCCAGGATGCGTCCCGCCTTGCGATTGCCAGGCTTGAGCTGATCGGGCGCGACCACCGGCTCGCTATCCGACACTGTGGGTCCTTCCTCCGCTGTGCGTTCACATCCGCCGGTTAGTCTGACATGCGGTGGATGTTGTGACGCATAAGCCTCCCGGCCGACGCACCGGCGGCGCTTCCCGCGGGTCCGGTAACGTCTGGCTCGAACCACCGCCGTCGTAGCTTAAGGGAGCAGTGCCGTGCGAGTGACGGGAACCGGTCATGCGAGCATGCGGATCGACACCGCTGCCGGAAGCATTCTGACCGACCCCTGGGTCAACCCGGCGTTCTTCGCGTCGTGGTTCCCGTTCCCGGACAACTCGCAGCTGGACTGGGAGTCGCTCGGCAAGGTCGACTACCTCTACGTCTCGCACCTGCACCGCGACCACTTCGACGCGGAGAACCTCAAGCGTCACGTGTCCAAGAAGGCCGCCGTGCTCCTGCCGGAGTACCCGACCAGCGAGCTTGAGGACGAGCTGCGCGAGCTGGGCTTCCGCAGCTTCATCAAGACGAGGAACGAAGAGGTCGTGGAGCTCGACGGCGGGCTCAAGATCATGATCCAGGCGCTGATCTCGCCGACCGACGGCCCGATCGGCGACTCCTCGCTCTGGGTCGAGCACGACGGCATCCGCCTGCTGAACCAGAACGATGCCCGCCCGAGCGACCTGTCCCGCTTCGCCGAGCTGGGCCACGTGCACGCGCACATGCTGCAGTTCTCCGGCGCGATCTGGTACCCGATGGTCTACGAGCTGCCCGAGGCCGCGAAGCGCGCGTTCGGCAAGCAGAAGCGCGAGCGGCAGTTCGACCGCACCTGGCGCTACATCGACGACCTCAAGGCCGACCACGTCTTCCCGATCGCCGGCCCGCCGTGCTTCCTGGACGACTCGCTCTACCAGTTCAACGACATCTTCGGCGACGAGGGCGCGATCTTCCCCGACCAGAGCGTCTTCCTGTCGGAATACGCCAAGGTCGGCGGCACCAACGGCGTCGTCCTGCTCCCCGGCTCCGTCTCCGAGCTGAACACGGAGGGCGGCGTCACCACCGCGCACCCGGTGCCGGTCGACGAGTTCTTCGCGAACAAGGCCGCCCACCTGGAGGAGATGCGGGAGCGCAAGCGCCCGATCATCGAGGCGGAGAAGGCGTCCTGGCGGCACCCGGAGGTCGACGTGCTGGCCGAGATGAAGCGGCGCATCGAGCCGCTGCTCGAGGCGTCGATCTACATGGCCAAGGGCGTCGGCGGCCCGGTCCGCTTCGATCTGGTCGGCTACGACGGCGAGTCCGTCGAGTCCATCGTGGTCGACTTCCCCGGCAAAGAGGTCCGGCAGTACGCGGACGAGAAGGTCCGCTACCGCTTCAAGACCGAGCGCGCGCTGATCGAGCACCTGCTCTTCACCGGCGAGGTCGACTGGGTCAACTCGCTCTTCCTCTCCTGCCGCTTCTCCGCCGCGCGCATCGGGCAGTACAACGAGTTCGTCTACGCGTTCTTCAAGTGCCTCTCCCAGGAGCGCCTGCAGTACGCCGAGGGCTGGTACGACGAGCACGAGCGCGCGGTCGAGGCGGAGAGCATCGAGCTCGGCGACTGGGAGGTCCAGCGCCGCTGCCCGCACCTCAAGGCCGACCTGACCCGCTTCGGCATCGTCGACGGCGACCAGCTCACCTGCCAGCTGCACGGCTGGCGCTTCGACCTCCCCTCCGGCCGCTGCCTCACCTCCGTCGGCCACAAGATCCGCGCCGCCCGCAAGGACGCCCCGGCCGAAGCCTGATCCACCGCTGCGCGGGAAGAGCATCCACATCCTCTTCCCGCTTCCGGCGCGTCTGCTCCCGATTGAGCTTGCCCAGCGACGATCCCGAACCCCGACTTCCCGCTTCCGGCGTGGTCCGGCAGCGTTGCTCCCGCGGGCAAACCTCGCGGCGGGCTCCGCCTGCGCTCCGCACGCCGCATCGGAGCCGGTCCCGTCGTGGTCGGGAAAGATCACGCGATTCCCGCGGTGCCGCCGATTCCCGACCGCGTCGCGAGTTCGCGCGCCGTGGTGCGGTGACGGCTGCCAGGCCTGACGCCGAGATGTCGTGATCCATCTCGTCGGGCCGGCCCGCTTCTGGCGCGATCTATCCGAATCGGAACACGGCTGCGGAACCTGGGATCAGGTGTTCGTGGCGATTCTGTGCTGACCGTCATGAGCTGATATTTCGGGCGTGGGCGCGGTGGTCGGTGACGCCTCGGCAGGCACCAGGCACGGCGGAGCGGCGCGGGCGGGTTTGCCCAGGGGCGCGGAACCGGCGGGGAGGAGCGCCGGCGACGACCGGTGCCCGCGGGAGCATGCGGACCGTCACCACGCCGGAAGCGGGAAGAAGAATGTGGTCTTCGGGGTGTGCCGCGTGTGGCGGTAAAAGGGTTGCCGGTGCGGCGCGGGCGGCTGATGATCGCGGGATGGCGTTGCATGAGGACGAGGTGCCGGCCGGCGAGGCGGTGGTCCGGGGGCTGCTCGTCGCGCAGTGTCCGGAGTGGGCGGAGCTGCCGCTGAGCAGGGCGGGCGCGGGGACGGACAACACCATGTACCGGCTCGGGGACGAGCTGCTGGTCCGGATGCCGCGCCGGCCGTTCACCGCGGGAATGCTGGTCAAGGAGCGGCACTGGCTGCCCCGTCTCGCGCCGCACCTGACGGTGGCGATTCCGGAGCCGGTGCACGAGGGCGCGCCGACGGACGCGTTCCCGCTGCCCTGGTCGGTCTACCGCTGGATCGACGGCGACGAGGCCGGTCCGGGGACCGTGCGGGACTGGGGCGCGTTCGGCCGTGACCTGGCGGAGTTCGTGAACGAGCTGCACGGCACGGACCTGATGGGGGCGACCCGCGACGGCGACCTGTCCTGGTACCGCGGCGGCCTCCTGCGCGACTGCGACGACTGGGTCAGTCCGGGCTTCGCCGCCTGCGAAGGGCTGGTCTCGGACGTGCCCACGCTGGAACGCCTGTGGCGCGAGGCCCTGACGCTCCCCGATCCGGTCGCGCCGCACACCTGGCTGCACGCGGATCTGAAACCGACGAATCTGCTGGTACGCGACGGTGCGCTGCACGCGGTCATCGACTTCGCCGGCATCGCGGTCGGCTTCCCGGACGCGGAGCACGCGCCGGTGTGGGACCTGCCGCCCGAGGCCCGCGACGCCTACTGGAACGTGACCGGCCTCGACGACCTCACCTGGCAGCGCGCCCGCGCCTGGGCGATCGCGCCGGGCGTCAGCGGCCTCTCCTACTACCGCGAGTCGTTCCCCGAGTTCGCCGAGGAGTGCCGCGCGCGCCTGGAGTCGATCATCGCTGGAGCGCGCTGAGGACGGCGCGGGCCGCGTTGTGGCCGGCCGCGCCGATCACGCTGCCGGCCGGGAACGTGCCCGCGCTGCCCGCGAACAGGCCGTCCAGGCCGGTCTCGTACGGCATCCGGTCCGTGAAGGAGACCGTGTTGTCGACGTGGTGGATGTGACCGCCGGTGATGCCGAAGTGGGCCTCGATGCCGGGCGGCGTCAGCGGCACCACGTCCGCGACCAGGTTCCGCGTGCCCGGCGCGTACGACTCGCAGACGTCCAGCAGGCGCTCCACATAGGAGGGCAACAGCGTGTCCCAGCTGCCGGCGGCCGGTGCGTACGGCACCGACTGCACGAACAGCGCGGACGAGTGGTGCCCGGCCGAGTCCTGGAGCGAGTCGTCGACCGTGGTGTGCAGGTACCACTCGACGGTCGGCTCGGACGGCAGCTCACCGGCGACCACCGAGTCCCACATCGCGCGCAGCGAGGCCATCGGCGCACCGCCCGCGGACGAGCCCGGCAGCAGGTGGATCGTGGCGCCGAACGGGCTCGGCGCGCCCGGCGGCAGGCAGGAGAAGGAGGGCAGGCCGGAGAGCGCCAGGTTCACCTTGAGCGTGGTGCCGGTCCGCCGCACCGACCGCATGCGCGCCACCAGCGCCGGGGGCAGCGAACCCTCAGGAACCAGATCCATCAGCCGGTACGGATCGCAGGCGCCGAGCACGACCGAGGACCGGATCGTCCGGCCGTCGGCGAGCGTCACGCCGGACACCGCACCGCCGTCCACGTCGATCGCGCTCACCTCCGTACCCACGAAGATTTTTGCTCCTGAGGAGCGTGCGGCGGACGCGAACGTGGCGGACACCGTGCCCATGCCACCCGCGGCGATCATCCAGGTGCCGTCCGCGCCCGGCAGCCGGCACATGTTGTGGACCAGGAAGTTGTGGCCGGTGCCGGGATCGTCCGGGCCCGCGTTGAGGCCGGACAGCCCGTCGGTCACCGCGTACATGGAGATCAGCAGCTCGGAGTCGAACTCGAACCGGTCGAGGTAGTCGGCGACGGACCCGCGGACCAGGTCGGCGAAGGCCTGTCGCAGCGCGGGCCGGAGGTACCGTTCCGCGGTCTCCTCGACCGGCAGCGGCGGGGCCAGCCAGGCCGGGGCCAGGTCGTCGCGGATCGCGGCCAGCTCGGCCTGCATCGCGTCGTCGGCCTTCACGTCCGCGGCGGAGAAGAACGACGTCATCTGCGCCCGGGTGGACGCACGGTCGCTGCCGAAGAGCAGGTACGGCCCGTCCGGCGTCGGCAGGAAGTAGTGCGGGTCGCGGCGCAGCACCGGGATCTCCACGTCCAGCGTGCGCAGCAGCTCCGGCGGCATGAGCCCCAGCAGGTACGACCCGGTGGAGTGCCGCAGGTCCGGCACGCGCGGGAACGGCGCCTCGGTGCGGGCCGCGCCGCCGAGCACGCCGGCGGCCTCCAGGACCACCACGTCCAGGCCCGCGCGGGCCAGCAGGATCGCGGAGACCAGCCCGTTGTGCCCGGCCCCGACGATGATCACATCGGCTGTGGAGGGAAGCATGGCGTGAGCCTACGGCTTCATGGGCGAGGTGCTCCTGCTCGCCGCGAATCCGGCCAGCACGATCACGTGGAAAAGGTAGAGCCACAGGCCGACCGCGACCACGGCGCCCACCGGATCGAGCCCGCCGAACGGCAGCCCCAGATCCAGCGGCAGCGAGCAGAACAGGATGAAGCCGTGCAGGAAGCCGGACAGGTTCGCGGCCGTGAACGAGCCGACCAGCACGGTCCGCGGCCACCCGGAGCGACGGCCCGGCGCCAGGCCACGGTAGATCCAGATCAGCACCGGCGTCAGCGCCAGCCACACCGCGGCGAACGAGACCACGATGCCGAGCAAACGTGCCCAGCCGCCCTGGTCGAAGAGCCGGGCCGCGTACGGGACGGACGCCAGCGTGGCCGCCAGCAGCCCCGGCGACGCCACCACGATCGGCAGCAGCAGCACCCGCCCGCGCCACCCGGCCAGCGACTCCTGCGGCCCGGCCACGGACACGAACGCCCGCCGCAGCCCCTCGCCGTAGAACGTGGCCGGCAGCAGCGAGGCCAGCGCCAGCATCGGCGTCAGCCCGATACCGGCCTCCAGCAGTGCGGACGCGGCCCGGTCCGCGCCGATCCGGTCCGGCAGCGCCTGGATCGCCGGGTCCGCCAGCGCGCGCATCGCCTCCGCCCCGGCCAGCACGGACGCGGCCCAGATCGCCAGCAGCGCCACCGGCACCACCGCGATCCCGCCGTAGTAGGTGATCGCCGCGGCGTGCAGCGCGATGTCCCGCCCGCGCAACGGCGTGAAGAGCCCCATGACTCTCTCTTTTCCCGGATGACGTCCGCGCACGCTACGGTCGGGCAGGTGGTGACGCTGCGGACAGACCGTTTGGAACTGCGCCCCTGGCGCGAGGACGAGGCCGACCTCGCGCGGCTGCGCGACATCCGGTCCCGGCCGGAGGTGGCCGGCTGGCTCGCCGACCGCCGCCCGGTCACCGAGCCGGCCGCGATCCTGGCCATGGTCCGCCGCTGGGCCACGCTGTCCGAGGAGACGTCCGGCCGCTACGGCGTCTGGGCCGTGCAGCCGCGCGGCACGGACACGGTCGTCGGCGGCGTGGTGCTGAAGCCGCTGCCGGGCCTGGACAACGCGACGTACACCGCTGACATCGAGGCCGGCTGGTTCCTGCACCCCGACTCCTGGGGCCGCGGCTACGCCACCGAGGCGGCCCGCGCGCTGCTCGACCGCGAGTTCGCCGCGGGCGCCCCGGAGATCTACGCGGTCGTCTACCCCGGCAACACCGCCTCGGCCGCGGTCGCCACCCGTCTGGGGATGCGGCCGCTGGGCCTCCGTTCCGACCGCTGGTACGGCGGGACTCCGCTGGAAGCCTTCGTGCGCACGAACGGGGGACGGGGCAGCGCCGGTAGGCTTGCTTCGGCATGATGTTCCGCGGAGAGGGGAGGTCACGTGGGAGCTGAGCCGATTGAAGAGTTCGACGAACCCGCTGTGGAGATGCCAGTCGGACCCTCGTTCCAGTGGCTCGGCATTCGTGACGAGCCCTGGACCTCTCACCTCGCTTTTGAGTTGCTGCCCGAGACCAAGGGTCCTCGGGTGGAGGTCTTCCGTGGGAGTGTCGTCGTGAGTCCGCATGCAGGAGTCAACCATCAGAGCATCGAGCTCAATTTGGCCTTTTTGCTCAAACAGGCGGCACGGCGAGTCGGCTACTTCGGTTATCACGAGATCAATGTGATCTCTGGTGACGACCTGTTCATCCCCGATGTGGTCGTTCTACGCGAATCGGGCGTCGACAAGGCTGGTGTTCCGATCGAGTCCGCCGTGCTGCTGGGCGAGATCGTTTCCGCCGGTAATCGGCGCAAGGACATCATCGACCGCCCCAAGGAGTACGCCGCGGCCGGCGTCCCGTTCTTCCTCCGGGTCGAGTTCCGCAACCGGATCCCGGCGATGGTGCTCCACCAGCTCGTCGACGGCGAGTACCAGCCGCTCGTCGCAGCCGCCGCCGGCACCATGTTCGTGATGAAGGACCCGTTCGCGTTCGAGATCGACCCCGCTGACCTGCTGGACGAGTAGCCCGCCGGGCGTCCGGCGGGCTTCCGGGACCCGTGGGGGAGAATGGGGGCGTGAGTTCGCCTCGGCACATCGTCCTGCTCGGCTCGACCGGGTCCATCGGCACACAGGCCATCGACATCGTGGTGCGCAACCCCGAGCGCTTCACGGTCGTGGCGGTCGGCGCGGGCGGCGGCAACGTCGAGCTGCTGGCCAGACAAGCGCTTGAGCTCGGCGTCGAGGTGGTCGGCGTGGCGAAGGCCACGGCCGCGCAGGATCTGACGCTCGCGTTCTACGCCGAGGCGTCGCGCCGCGGCTGGACCAGCGGCGAGTTCAAGATCCCGAAGATCGTCGCCGGTCCGGACGCGATGGCCGAGCTGGCCGCGCTCCCGTGCGACATCGTGCTCAACGGCGTGGTCGGCTCGCTCGGCCTGGCGCCGACGCTGGCCGCGCTGAAGCACGGCCGCACGCTCGCGCTGGCCAACAAGGAGTCGCTGGTCGCCGGCGGCGCGCTGGTCCGCGCCGCGATCCAGCGCCCGGACCAGATCGTGGCCGTCGACTCGGAGCACTCCGCGCTGGCCCAGTGCCTGCGCGGCGGCAGTGCGGACGAGGTGCACAAGCTGATCCTGACCGCGTCCGGCGGCCCGTTCCGCGGTCGCAAACGGCACGAGCTGCAGGACGTGACGCCGAAGCAGGCGCTGGCGCACCCGACCTGGGACATGGGCCCGGTCATCACCATGAACTCGGCCACACTCGTCAACAAGGGGCTCGAGGTGATCGAGGCCCACGAGCTGTACGGCATTCCGTACGACCGGATCGAGGTCGTCGTGCACCCGCAGTCGATGATCCACTCGATGGTCGAGTTCGTGGACGGCTCCACGCTCACCCAGGCCAGCCCGCCGGACATGCGGCTGCCGATCGCGCTGGCCCTGGGCTGGCCGGACCGCGTGCCGGGCGCGGCGAAGCCGGTCGACTGGAGCACCGCGAGCGCCTGGACGTTCGAGCCGCTGGACAACGAGGCGTTCCCGTCCGTGGCGCTGGCCAAGAAGTCGGGCGCGGAGGGCCGCTGCCGTCCCGCGATCTTCAATGCGGCGAACGAGGAGTGCGTGGCCGCGTTCGCCAGCGGGGATCTGCCGTTTCTGGGCATTGTCGACACCGTCCGTGACGTTCTGGCCGAGGCGCCCGATTTCGGGGAACCGAGTACCGTCGACGACGTGCTTTCTGCCGAGGCCTGGGCGCGGACGCGAAGCCGAGAGATCATTGCGACGAGCGCCGGACAGCCGGCGGGCCTGACCGGGGGAGCCTGATGGGTGTGATGTTCTGGGTCGGCGTGCTGGTCTTCGCGATCGGCCTGATCATTTCGCTGGCCCTGCACGAGGCCGGCCACATGTGGTCGGCACAGCTGTTCAAGATGAAGGTCACCCGGTTCTTCATCGGTTTCGGCCCGACCCTGTTCTCGTTCCGCCGCGGTGAGATCGAGTACGGCGTGAAGGCCATCCCGGCCGGCGCGTTCGTGAAGATCGTCGGCATGGTCCCGCAGGACGACGACGTCGAGCCCGGTGACGAGCCGCGCGCGATGTGGCGGCAGGCGCTCTGGAAGCGGACGATCGTCATGGCCGCCGGCTCCGCGATGCACTTCGCGCTGGGCACGGTGCTGCTCTGGGGCACGTTCGCGTTCGTGCCGTTCAGCAACGCGGCCCAGGTCGACGAGGTCCGCCCCGAGGTCGCCTCGATCTCGGAGTGCACCACCGCGAAGATCCAGGTCGAGAACAAGAAGCAGGTCGTGTGCGACCCGGCCACCAGCCCGCCGAGCGCGGCGAAGGCGGCCGGCCTGCAGCCCGGTGACGTGATCACCGCGGTGAACGGCACGCCCGTGACCGGCTGGGCGCAGATGAGCGGGCTGATCCGGGCCGCCGGCGGCCGGTCCACCACGATCACGTTCGAGCGGGCCGGCGCGTCGCAGACCGCGACCGTCACGATCCCGCTGGCCGAGAAGGTCAAGCAGGACTCGGACGTGCAGACGGTCGAGGACATCACGCCGGACGACATCGAGACGGTCGGCGTGCTCGGCATCTCCCCGGTGATCCCGAAGACGGTGGCCGGCCCCGGCGCCGCGTTCGGGCTCACGTACCACGGCGTCATCGACATGGTGCAGGGCACGTTCGAGTCGCTGAAGCGCATCCCGGAGAAGATCCCGCTGCTCTGGGCCGCGATCGTCGGCGAGGAGCGCGATCCGGAGACGCCGATCAGCGTGCTCGGCGCGACCCGGCTCGGCGGCGAGCTCGTCGAGCGCCAGGAGTACGCGGTCGCGCTCAACCTGCTGGTCGTGCTCAACTTCTTCATCGGCATCTTCAACCTGTTGCCGCTGCTCCCGCTGGACGGCGGCCACATCGCGATCTCCTGGTTCGAGCGCGTCCGGTCGTGGCTCTACGCTCGTCTCGGCCGTCCCGACCCGGGCCGGGTGGACTACTTCAAGTTGATGCCGTTGACCTACGTGGTCATCCTCATCTTCGGGGCGTTCACGCTGCTCACGCTGACCGCCGATATCCTCAACCCGATCACTCTGAACTGAGTCGAAGGACAGCCTTGTGACCGCCATCAGTCTCGGAATGCCCGCCGTCCCCCCGCCGCCACTCGCGGCCCGGCGCGCCAGCCGGCAGATCATGGTCGGATCCGTCCCGGTCGGCGGCGGCGCGCCGGTGAGCGTGCAGTCGATGACCACGACGCTGACGTCCGACATCAACGCCACGTTGCAGCAGATCGCGGAGCTGACCGCGTCCGGCTGCCAGATCGTCCGCGTCGCCGTACCGTCGCAGGACGATGTTCTGGCCCTGCCCGCCATCGCCAAGAAGTCGCAGCTCCCGGTGATCGCGGACATCCACTTCCAGCCGAAGTACGTGTTCGCCGCGATCGACGCGGGCTGCGCGGCCGTCCGGGTCAACCCGGGCAACATCCGCCAGTTCGACGACAAGGTCAAGGAGATCGCGAAGGCGGCCGGCGACGCCAAGGTCCCGATCCGGATCGGCGTCAACGCGGGCTCGCTGGACAAGCGCCTGCTGGAGAAGTACGGCAAGGCGACCGCGGAGGCGCTGGTCGAGTCCGCGCTGTGGGAGTGCTCGCTGTTCGAGGAGCACGGCTTCCGCGACATCAAGATCTCGGTCAAGCACAACGACCCGGTCGTCATGATCCGGGCGTACCGGCAGCTCGCCGAGCAGTGCGACTACCCGCTGCACCTCGGCGTGACCGAGGCCGGCCCGTCCTTCCAGGGCACGATCAAGTCCGCCGTCGCGTTCGGCGCGCTGCTGGCCGAGGGCATCGGCGACACGATCCGCGTCTCGCTCTCCGCGCCGCCGGTCGAGGAGATCAAGGTCGGCAACCAGATCCTGGAGTCGCTGGGCCTGCGCGAGCGCGGCCTGGAGATCGTCTCCTGCCCGTCCTGCGGCCGCGCCCAGGTCGACGTCTACACGCTGGCCGAGCAGGTCACGGCCGCGCTCGACGGCTTCCCGGCGCCGCTGCGCGTCGCGGTCATGGGCTGCGTGGTGAACGGTCCCGGTGAGGCCCGCGAGGCCGACCTGGGTGTCGCATCCGGCAACGGCAAGGGCCAGATCTTCGTCAAGGGCCAGGTCATCAAGACCGTGCCGGAGTCGATGATCGTCGAGACGCTGGTCGAGGAGGCGCTGCGCCTCGCCGACGAGATGGGCACGGAGCTCCCGGAGGAGCTCCGCGACCTGCTGCCCGCCACGAAGCCGATCGTGACGGTCCACTAGGGCCTGGGTCCGGTTGACGGGGCGGAGCCCCGGGCCTGCTTCCACCAGGCCCGGGGCTCCGCTCTTCTTCGTGGTCACCCGTCACTCGTCCGCGGCGAGAATCGCGTACAGCTTCCGCCGCGTCTCGGTGAGCACCTCCAGCGCCTGCTGCCGCTGCTCCGGCGTGCCGTTGATCCCGACCTCCTTCAGCGCGTTCATGATCCCGAACGCGGCCTGCCGGAAGTCGTGCGCCTGCGACACGTGCTCGTCGCCGAACTCGGCCCACGGCGGGTTCTCCGCCGCGCCGGCCGCCGCCTCGCGCCCGGCCTCGGTCAGCGAGAACTGCTTCCGCCCGCCGGCCGTCTCCGCGACGATCAGCCCCTCGTCCTCGAGCAGCTGCAGCGTCGGGTAGATCGACCCCGGGCTCGGCTTCCAGATGCCGCCGGTGCGCTGCTCCAGCTCCTGCATCATCTCGTAACCGTGCATCGGCCGCTCGATCAGCAGTGCCAGCACGGCCGCGCGCACATTCCGCCCGCGCCCGCCGCGCCCGCGCCCGTGGTGCCCGCCCGGCCCGTGATGCGGCCCGCCGTGCCCCGGCCCGTGCCCCGGTCCACCGGGCCCCCACGGCCCCATCCCCGGCCCGAACGGCGGGAACCCGAACCCCCGCCGCCGCGCCTCTTCGCCCCAGAACTCCCTGTTGAAGCCCTTCATGACTCTTCTCCATCCTGCCGCCGCGATTATCGGCGTGCCATCGCTGATACTTCGACGATATATCGGAAACCTATCGCCGCCAACCCTGAGAGCAACCCCGAAGATCAACCCCTAGGTCTTCCCGCTTCCAGCGTGGTGGCGGTCCGCATGCTCCCGCGGGCCAACCTCGCTGCGCGCCAAGACTCCGCCGGCGCTCCGCTTGCCGCTTCGCGTCGGAGCCGGTCCCGTCGTGCACGGACACGCGCGGCCCCCGCGCCGCCTCGCGTCCCGCCGGCGTCGCACGCCGCGCGGCCCGGGGGTGGCCGGGAATGCCGGTGGTCCGGGCCACACTGGTCACCATGAGCGATGAGGTGACGCTGCGCGATGTCGTCGACGCCGATCTGGAGGCGTTGTTCGTGCAGCAGCTGGACCCCGAGGCGGCCGAGCGGGCGCGATTCCCCAGCCGCGACCGCGACACGTTCATGACCCACTGGGCCACCCGGATCCTCGGCGACCCGCAGGTCTTCGTCCAGACCGTCTCGGTCGACGGCGAGACCGCCGGGAGCATCGTCGCCTGGTGGGAGGAGAACCGACGCTTCCTCGGCTACTGGTTCGGCCGTGCCTGGTGGGGACGGGGCATCGGCACACGATCCCTCGCCCTGTTCCTGGAGCGGGAACGGACCCGCCCGATCTACGCCGACCCGTTCGAGGGCAACACCGCCTCCGTGCGCCTCCTGGAGAAGTCCGGCTTCCGGCGCGACGGGACCGTGCGGCACGGGGAGAACACGCACGTCATGCTGGTGCTGGATTAGAGCAGCGGCAGGATCTCCGCGGTGGGGAGCACGGTGCCGAAGCGGGGGAACAGCACGGTGAGCGCGTGCGTGTGCTCGGTCTCGGTCACGCCGCTCATCGCGTCCGCGGCGAAGATCAGGTCGAAGCCGTGGTCGGCCGCGGCGCGGGCGGTGGACTCGACGCCCATGGTGGTGGCGATGCCGGCCATGACGACCGTGGTGATGCCGCGTTCGCGGAGGCGGTCGGCGAGGCCGGTGCCGTAGAACGCGCCGATCGTGCGCTTGACCACGACCAGGTCCTGCTCGTGCGGGGCCAGTTCGGGGACGAGATCGCTGCCGGGCGGCTGTTCCGCGACGTCCGGGCGCTCGACGCGGACCAGCACGACCGTGCCACCGCCGTCCCGCACGGCGGAGGCGAGCGTGACCGTGCGCGCGACCACGTCGGCGCCGAGGTGCGGGCCCAGATCCCGCGTGACGATCCGGGGCATGAGGTCGACGGCGATCAGCGCGGTGCGCGCGGCGGTGAGCTGCATGCGCCGAGTGTGCCAGGCCGGGCGCGCACCGCGCCCGGCCTGACCGGACACTCAGAAGCGGCTGAAGACCCTCAACGCGGGCAGCGCGCGCCCGCTGTAGTCGAAGAGCGCCTGGTTCTCCCACCCGTCGCCGGAGGCGGGATCGGCCGGGTCCCAGCCGGCGCCGGCGACCGCGGTCCAGGTCGGCTCCCAGTAGAAGACGCCGAGCGCGCCCGGCACGCCGTCGACCACGGTCAGGATGTCGCGCAGCGCGTCGGACTGCCCGCGCGGCGTCGCCGGATAGCCGCCGGTCGCGGCCAGCGACGCGGTGAAGATGTTCGCCTCGTGGTCGTTCTCCGCGGTGGTGAAGCCGTAGGCGGTCTCCGCGACCATGACCGGCTTGCCGTACCGCGTGGAGAGGTCCATCAGGTTCGCCTGCAGCGCGCCGAGCGTGCCGTGCCAGTAGACGTAGTGCGAGACCGCGATGACGTCGAACGGGACGCCGCGCGCCACGGCCTGGTCGAACCACCAGCGGTGCCCGCCGTTGTCGCCGCCCTCCGCGAGGTGCAGCACGACCTTGGTGGACGGTGACGCGGCCGTGACCGCGTTGCTGCCGGCGGTGAGCAGCGCGGCGAGCCCGTCCCAGTTGTCCCAGCGGCCGTCCGGCCACAGCAGGCCGCCGTTGATCTCGTTGCCGACCTGCGCCATGTCGGCCGGGGTTCCCTGCGCACGCAGCGCCGCGAGCACCGTGTACGTGTGGTCGTAGAGCGCGTCCACCAGCCCGTCGAACGACAGCGAGGCCCAGGCGGCCGGCTTGTTCTGCTTGCCCGGGTCGGCCCAGGCGTCCGAGTAATGGAAGTCGATCAGGAGTTTCTGGCCGGCCGCGTGGGCGCGGCGGGCCTTCGCCAGCGTGTCCGCGAGATCGTTGTAGCCGTCCGCCGGATCCACCCAGACCTTGAGCCGGATGTAGTTGACGTCGTTCGCCGCCAGCAGCGAGAACGGGTCCCGGCGCGGGCCGGAGAAGTCACGGTAGACCGCGCCGTGGTCCTCGTTCTTCGAGAGGTGCGAGACGTCCGCGCCCCGGACGGCGAGGCCGGCATCCGAGGGGGACCGGCCGAACGTGACGGCGTCGAAGTTCGTCCACTGGCCGGCCGCCGCGTCCGAGTGCAGCACGATCGTGCACCGGCCACCGGTGACGTTAACGGTGACGGCGATCCGGACCCAGCCCTCGCCGGTACGCGGAATCGCCGCCCGCTCCTCGGCCGAGCCGCAGTGGCGGAGCGAGACGTACGCGTCCGGCTGGTTGCCGTCCGACCGCACGCGCACGCTGAGCGTGTGCGGCCCGCGGGCGAGCCCGGTGACCGCCTGCGAGGTCTCCACCCGGTAGGCGGCGGCGGACCGGTGGGTGAGCTGTGCGGCACCTTCGTAACCACCGGCCTCGGTGAACGAGGCGGCGCGGCTGCCGCTCTCCGACCAGCCCGCACCACCCGCCTCGAAGCCGGGATCGGCCACGGTGGACGACGCGGCGGACGCCGGGCCGGCGGCGGTGAGGACGAG
This sequence comes from Catenuloplanes japonicus, assembly GCF_000717135.1. Classification (GTDB taxonomy): domain Bacteria; phylum Actinomycetota; class Actinomycetes; order Mycobacteriales; family Micromonosporaceae; genus Catenuloplanes; species Catenuloplanes japonicus. The sequence continues at coordinate 26,504 of NZ_JNXY01000027.1, read as the reverse complement.
GCCGAGGGAGAGGACCGATATCAGGACGGGTCTGCGAAGCATGACGGGCTCCTCGTGAATGCTGTGAGCGCTCACAGTCCGTCGACGTGGGTGTGAACCCGGAAACCTCGACGTAACGCTGTGAGCGCTCACGGAACCATTCACCCGGATCGCTGTCAAGCCCCGGCGTGCAGCACCCGCACCTCGCCGGCGGGCACGACCGCGTTCCCGTCCACTGCGGACCCGGTGATCAGCTCCGACGCGAAGGATCCGGGGACGGAGACGTCCGCATCGGTGTGGTTCAGCACGATCGTGTAGTCGCCGCGCCGTACCACCTCCACGCCCGCGGGCAGGTCGCGCGCGGGCAGGCCGAGCCCGGCCGTGAACGCGTCCAGCGATTCGCCGGTCAGCCGCGTGGAGACGTAGATCGCCCGGCCCTCGCCGTAGGCGTGCGACGTGATCGCCGGGAGCCCGGCCGCCGGACCGTCCACGTAGGAGGCCAGCACGGTCGCGCCGTCCAGCTGAAGCCGCTCGGCCCAGACGTCGCCGACCATGCCGGAGTCGAGCGCCACCGCCTCGCCGGCGTGCAGCGGCAGGAACTCCTCCACGCGCAGGCCGAGCACGTCGCGCAGCGCGCCCGGATAGGCGCCCGGGTGCACGGCGTCGTTCTCGTCCACGATGCCGGAGAAGTAGGAGACGACGAGCGTGCCGCCGCCCGCGACGTACTCACGCAGGTTCGCGGCGGCCGAGGCGGTGAGCAGGTAGCTGGCCGGCGCGATGACCAGCGGATATTTCGACAGGTCCGCAGAAGGCCGGGCGAAGTCGACGGTCACGTGCCGCCGCCACAGCGCCTCGTAGAACGCCTCCTGCCGCTCCCGGAACGTGAGCTCGGAGGACGGCCGCCACGGCAGCTCCAGCGCCCACCACGACTCCCAGTCCCAGAGCATGGCCGCGTCCGCGGTGACGGCCGTGCCGCGCACCGGCTGGAGTGCGGACAGCGAGGCGCCCAGCGACACGACGTCCCGCCAGATCCGGGTGTCGGTGCCGCCGTGCGGCAGCATCGCGGAGTGGAACTTCTCGGCGCCGATCCGGGAGGCGCGCCACTGGAAGAACATGATGCCGTCCGCGCCCCGGGCCAGGTGGGCGAGGCTGTTGCGTACCATCTCGCCCGGCTTTTTCGCGATGTTGCGGGGCTGCCAGTTGACCGAGCCGGTGGAGTGTTCCATCAGCAGCCAGGGCGTGCCGCCCGCGACGGACCGGGTCAGGTCCGCGCACATGGCCAGCTCGATGTGGTTGTCCGGGCGCTCGGCCTGCAGGTAGTGGTCGTTCGAGATCACGTCGACCTCGGCGGCCCAGGTCCAGTAGTCGATGTTCTTGCAGTTCGCCAGCATGAAGTTGGTGGTGACCGGGATCCCGGGCGACAGCGTGTGCAGCAGGTCTCGCTCGCGGCGGAAGTTCGCCAGGTGCGCGTCCGAGGAGAAGCGGTAGAAGTCCAGCTCCTGGGCGGGGTTGACCGCGGTCGGCGCCACGATCGGCGGTGCGATCTCCTCCCAGTCGGAGTACCGCTGACTCCAGAACGTGGTGCCCCAGGCCGCGTTCAAGGCCTCTAAAGTCTGATATTTCGTGATCAGCCACTCGCGGAACGCGGCGGCGGAGACCGGGCAGTAGCAGAGCGCGTTCGCGCCGCCGTACTCGTTGTGCGAGTGCCAGAGCACCACGGCGGGGTGGTCCGCGTAGCGGCGGCCCAGCTCGGAGGTGATGCCGGCCGCCGCCGCGCCATAGTGGGGCGAACTCGGGCAGAACGTCTGCCGTGCGCCCCCGCCCAGCGGCGTCCCCTCCCGCGTCCACGGCCGCGCGTCCGGGAACGCGCGCAGGAACCACGGCGGCGGCGCCGCGGTCGGCGTGGCCAGGTCCACCGCGATTCCGTGCGCGTGCATCAGGTCGAGGAGCCGGTCCAGCCAGCCGAACTCGTACCGCCCCGGCGTCGGCTCGAGCATCGCCCAGCTGAAGATGCCCACGCTGACCAGGTTGACGCCGGCCTCGCGCATCAGCGCCGCGTCCTCGGCCCAGACCTCCTCCGGCCACTGCTCCGGGTTGTAGTCGCCGCCGTAGGCGATCCGGTCCAACCGGGGGATGAGCGGCGCGGCCTGCGGTACCGCCAACTGAGACACCTGGACCATGTGCGGCTCCGAACTGTGAACGCTCCCAACGTATGCGACGCATGATTGCACAGCTTTGAACAGCGCCGCCAACAGGAAAAGTGGCCCTTGACACTGTGCGTGTTGCGAGCAAGGCTGTGAGCGCTCACAGTTGTTCACACGCCGGTAACGCCGGCACTCACCGGGTCGGCACGCCATGGGCACCCGTGAAGCCGGCCCGATCCCCGCGTCGCAGGTAGGCCGCCCGCATTCAGGGCGAAACCGCACGTAGATACTCGAAGAAAGGCTCCCGATGAGGCCTTCGATAGGCAAGTCCCTCGCCGCCGCCGCGCTGGCGACCACGCTGCTGGCCACCGCCGCCTGTTCCGGTGGCGGCGACACGGAGGAAGAGCCCACCGGCCCGGTCGAGCTGAGCTTCTGGTCCTGGGCTCCCGGCATCGAGAAGACCGTCGACCTGTGGAACTCGCAGAACCCCGAGATCAAGGTGGTGCTGAGCAAGCAGGCCGGCGGCGCGGACATCGTCACCAAGCTGCTCACCGCCGCGAAGGCCGGCAACCCGCCGGACCTGGCCCAGGTGGAGTACCAGTCGCTGCCCACGCTGGTCAGCAACGACGTGCTGGCGGACATCGCGGAGCAGACGAAGGACGTCAAGGACAAGTTCCCGGCCGGCGCCTGGCAGCAGGTCACGCTGGGCACCGAGGCCGTCTACGCGATCCCGCAGGACTCCGGGCCGATGATGCTCTACTACCGCGAGGACATCTTCAAGGAGATGGGCCTGACGGTGCCGAAGACGTGGGACGAGTTCGCCGCGACCGCGCGCACCGTGCGGCAGAAGGACAGCGCGAAGTACCTGACCACGTTCTCCGCCGCGGACCCGGGCTGGTTCGCCGGGCTCGCGCAGCAGGCCGGCGCGTCCTGGTGGGGCATCGACGGCGAGACCTGGAAGGTGTCGGTCAACGACGCCGCCACGAAGAAGGTCGCCGACTACTGGGGTGGCCTGGTCACCGAGGGCGCGATCTCCGGCAACCCGATGTATACGCCGGAGTGGAACAAGTCGCTCAACGACGGCACGATCATCGCCTGGCCGAGCGCGGTCTGGGGCCCCGGCGTGCTGGAGGGCAACGCGCCCGACACCAAGGGCAAGTGGGCAATGGCGCCGCTGCCGCAGTGGTCCGCCGGTGAGAACAAGACCGGCAACTGGGGCGGCTCGACGACCGGCGTGACCGCGGCGTCCAAGCACAAGACCGCGGCCGTCAAGTTCGCCACCTGGATGAACACGGACACGGCCGCGACCGACTCGCTGATCACCTCCGGCGCGATCTACCCGGCGGCCAGCGCGGCGCAGGCCAGCCAGCACCTGCAGGCCCCGCCCGCGTTCTTCCCGCAGCAGGCCGACTTCTACACCTCGGCCAAGACGATCGCGGACTCCGCGGCCGGCTTCACCTGGGGGCCGAACACGAACGTCACGTACGACACGTACAAGGACGCGTTCGCCAAGGCGATCACGGACAAGACGCCGTTCTCCGCCGCGCTGGACGTGATGCAGTCGGCCACGGTCGCCGACATGCAGAAAAACGGCTTCACGGTCGCCGGCTGACATGAGCGCCACGGCCACCACCGGCCGGAAGCGGAAGGGTACGGCGCCCCGCGGGGTGCCGTACCTCTTCCTCGCCCCGGCGATCATCCTGTTCACGCTCTTCCTGCTGCTGCCGATCGGCTACGCGATCTACCTGAGCTTCCGCCAGATCAAGGTCAGCGGGCTCGGCCTCGGCAAGGGCTCCCGCACCGAGATCTGGGCGGGCCTCGACAACTACGCGAGCGCGCTCGGCGACCCGGAGCTGCTCGGCAGCGCGCTGCGCGTGCTCGCGTACGGCCTGGTCCTGCTCCCGATCATGCTTGGCCTGGCACTGCTCTTCGCGCTGCTGCTTGACGCGCCGCGGGTGCGGTTCGGCCGGTTCGCGAAACTGGCGATCTTCCTGCCGTACGCGGTGCCCGGCGTGATCGCCAGCATGCTCTGGGGCTTCCTCTACCTGCCCGCGGTCAGCCCGTTCAACGACGTGATCGGCGCGCTCGGCCTCCCCGAGCCGAACATGCTCGGCGGCGGCTCCGTCTTCTTCGCGATCGTCAACATCGCGGTCTGGGGCGGCGTCGGCTTCAACATGATCGTGCTGTTCACGTCGCTGCGCGCGGTGCCGGGCGAGATCTACGAGTCCGCCTCGATCGACGGCGCGTCCGACCTGCAGATCGCGTTGCGCATCAAGATCCCGTTGCTGATGCCGTCGCTGATCATGACCACGGTCTTCTCGCTGATCGCCACGCTCCAGGTCTTCACGGAGCCGCTGACGATCCGCTCGCTGACCAACTCGATCTCGTCCACCTGGACGCCGCTGATGAAGGTCTACCGGGACGCGTTCTCGCAGAACGACATCTACTCCGCGGCCGCCAGCTCCGTCGTGATCGCGGTGGTCACGCTGGTGCTGTCCTTCGGTTTCCTCCGCCTGGTGTCACGCCAGGCCTTCGGCGGTGAGAACAGATGACCACGGTTCTTCACGATCAAGATCTCGCCACGGTACGGGCGGGAGCGCGCAAACGTACCTCCTGGCTCGGCTCGTCGATCCTGATCCTCGGCGCCGTCTACTGCCTGCTGCCGATCGCCTGGGTGGTCGCCGCGTCGACCAAGAACGGCTCGGACCTGTTCACCACGTTCACGTTCGCGCCCGGCACCGGCTTCCTCGAGAACCTGTCCGACCTGTCCTCGACCGGCGACGGCATCTACTGGACGTGGCTGTTCAACACCGCGATCTACGCGGGCGTGGGCGGCGTGCTGTCCGCGCTGGTCTCCGGCATCTCCGGCTACACCCTGGCCAAGTACCGGTTCGCCGGGCGGAACGCGATCTTCAACGTGCTGCTGGCCGGCGTGCTCGTGCCCGGCATCACGCTCGCCGTCCCGCAGTACCTGCTGCTGGCGAAGGTCGGCCTGACCGACACCTACTGGGCGGTGCTGCTGCCGCAGATCATCAGCCCGTACGGCATCTACCTGGCCCGGATCTACGCGGCCGCGGCCGTGCCGGACACCGTGGTCGAGGCCGCGCGCACGGACGGGGCCGGCGAGTTCCGGATCTTCGCCCGCGTCGGGCTGCCGATGATGGTGCCGGGGCTGGTGACCGTGTTCCTGTTCCAGTTCGTCGCGATCTGGAACAACTTCCTGCTGCCGTTCATCATGCTCTCGTCGGACGACAAGTTCCCGGTCACCGTGGGCCTGTTCACGCTGCTCAACCAGGGTGCGACCGTGCCGGCGCTCTACAGCCACGTGATCATCGGCTCGTTGCTGTCGATCATTCCGCTGATCGCGCTGTTCCTCACGCTGCAGCGGTACTGGCGGACCGACCTGATCTCCGGTGCGGTGAAGGGCTGATGTGTCCGTGCAGGAGAATGTGATCCGTGGCTGATCCGAACCGTTCCCGCAGCACCCGCCCGCAGCGTCAGCGCCCGACGATGGACGACGTCGCCGCGGTCGCGGGTGTCTCGCGGGGCACGGTCTCCCGCGTGCTCAACGGCGGCCACAACGTCAGCGGCCCCGCGCTGGAGGCGGTCGAGCGCGCGATCCGCAAGACCGGCTACGTGGTCAACCAGCACGCGCGCAGCCTGGTCACCCAGCGGTCCGACTCGGTTGCGTTCATCCTCTCCGAGCCGCAGGACCGGCTCTTCGAGGATCCGAACTTCAACAACCTGCTGCGCGGCTGCACCCAGGTGCTCGCGGAGCACGACATCACGCTGCTGCTCACCGTGGCCGGCACCAGCGAGGACCGCAAGCGCATCGGCCGCTGGGTCACAGCCGGGCACGTGGACGGCGCGCTCGTGGTCTCCAACCACCTGGGCAGCCCGCTGCTGGACGAGCTGAAGGGCCGCGGGCTGCCGTTCGTGGTCTGCGGCCGGCCGCTCGGCCACGAGCGCGAGGTCAGCTACGTGGCGGCGGACGACCGGGACGGCGCGCGGCAGATGGTCACCTACCTGCGCTCGCGCGGGCACCAGAAGATCGGCATCATCGCCGGGCCGCTGGACACGTCCGGCGGCGTCGACCGGCTGGCCGGCTACCGCGACGTGGTGACGGACGCGACGCCGGCCATGATCGAGGGCGGCGACTACAGCCAGGCGTCCGGCGAGGCCGCGATGGAACGGCTGCTGCGCGCCAGTCCGGACCTGGACGCGGTCTTCGTCTGCTCGGACCTGATGGCGGTGGGCGCGATCTCGTACCTGCAGCGGGCCGGCCGGAGCGTCCCGGGCGACATCGCGATCGCCGGCTTCGACGACTCCAAGGTCGCGACCACCACCTCGCCCAGCCTGACCACGATCCGCCAGCCGTTCAACCGGGTCAGTCAGGAGATGGTGCGGCTGCTGCTGGCCCACATCGCGGGCGAGGAGCACGCCGCGGTCATCCTGCCGACCGAGTTGATCATTCGTGAGTCCGCTTAGAGTCGATTGATCACGGGTACGGTGCATTCGGGGACATTCATCGATTTGAATCGAGGAGGTTCGCGACATGCGGAGAACCACTGCAGTGACCTCGGTGGTCACGCTCGGCCTGGCGCTGGCGGGCGCGGTGACCGTGAACGCGGCGGCGCAGGCGGATGCCGTACCCCTGGCTGAGGGTTTTGATTTTGATGCCCCTTCGGTCGTGGCCCAGGGCCTCGAAGTGCCGTGGGGCCTGACCTGGCTGCCGAACGGCGACGCGCTGGTCGCGGAGCGAATGACCGCCCGGCTGCTGCGCCTCCCCGCCGCCGGCGGCACACCGGTCGTGGCCGGCGTCGTGCCCGGCGTGTCACCGGTCGGCGAGGCCGGCCTGCTCGGGCTGGCCGTGTCGCCGGACGAGTGGGTCTACGCCTACCTGACCAGCGCGTCCGACAACCGGATCGTGCGCTTCCGGCTGAACGCGACAGGTACGCCGGAGACGATCCTGACCGGCATCCCGCGCGGCAGCATCCACGCGGGCGGGCGCATCGCGTTCGGCCCCGACGGCAAGCTCTACGCCGGCACCGGCGACGCCGGCAACACCGCGAACGCGCAGAACCCCGCCAGCCTCGGCGGCAAGATCCTCCGCCTGAACCCGGACGGCTCCGTGCCCGCCGACAATCCCACGCCCGGCTCCCCGGTCTACACGCTCGGCCACCGCAACGTGCAGGGCCTGGCCTGGGACGCGACCGGGCGCCTCTACGCCTCCGAATTCGGCCAGAACACCTGGGACGAGGTCAACCTGATCCGCCCCGGCGCCAACTACGGCTGGCCGACCGTCGAGGGCATCGGCGGCGACGCACGCTTCACCGACCCACTCGTCGTCTGGTCCACCGCGGAGGCCTCCCCGAGCGGCGCCGCCATCGCCGGCTCCACGCTCTACGTCGCCGCCCTCCGCGGCGCCCGCCTGTGGACCGTCCCGCTCACCGGTTCCGGCGGCGTCGGCACTCCCGTCGCCGAACTCCAGTCCCAGTTCGGCCGCCTGCGCACGGTCGCCGTCGCCCCCGACGGCTCCCTCTGGACAGCCACCAGCAACCGCGACGGCCGAGGCTCCCCGATCCCCGCCGACGACCGCATCCTCCGCTTCCCGCCGGCCTGACCGATCCTCACCGCCGATCCGCGCGCGGGCAGCACCCGTCTGCCCGCACACGGTTCGCGCGGTGCCGCGGGCCTTGCGGTGTCGCGCGGTTTCTGCGGTCCCTGCGGTGTTCCGGTCCCTGCGGTGTTCCGGTCCCTGCGGTGCTCCGGTTCCTGCGGTGCTCCGGTTCCTGCGGAGTCGCTTGGATCCTGCGATTCGGCCTCGCTGTGACCGCCGGGCGCTGCGCGCCCGAAATTTCACGCAATAGCATCCCTCTGGCCGACCCGAGAGCGCTATTACCGAGTCCTCCTGACACCTTCGGGGTGACGCCTCGCGGGCGTGAAAATTCTTCAGCTTCGGGCCGCGGCGGCGCTTATTTTCCGGTCAGCATTCGGCTACTGAGCATTCGGCGTCGAGATTCGGACCCGCCGCGATCAACCGGGCACCCTATGCCCGAAATTTCGGTAAATAGCGGCCCGCGCGCCGACCGTGACGACCGTGCTGACACCGAAGCTCGCCAAATGCCGCCCGCGCAACCAGGCCGCCCGACCGGCCTGCTCCCACACTCCGAGCGCGTCCCTCCGATATCCGGGACTCAAGATCCTTGCATACGCCACCGGTGTGCCGGACCACGGCGGAACCGGCTCCTCGCGTCGTGCGGAGCGCCAGCGGAGCCCGACGCGAGGTTTGCCCGCGGGAGCAACGCTGCCGGACCACGCCGGGAGTGGGAAAGCATGATTTTGATCCTGTTTGTCGCCTTCTGGTTCGGCGTGAGTACCGGTGGCGAGGCGGGTCGCCCCGGGCGAGATCGAGCGCCCGCGGGGGCGACGCTGCCGCACCGCGCCTGAAGCGGGAATTGGATGGAGGCTTGATTTGACCTGCGGTTTCAGGCTTTGAGGGCGTGTTCGATGAGCGTGACCGCGCGGCCCACGCCGCTCTCCGCGCGGACCTCCGCGCTCAGCGACGCGCAGCGCGTCGCGACGGCCGGGTCCGTGGTCAGGGCGAGCAGCGTGGAGCGCAGCTCGTCCGCGGTGACCGATGCCAGGTCGATGACGCGGGCGACGCCGAGCGCCGCGAGCTGTTCCGCGTTGGCGAACTGGTCGGCGGCCTGCGGGGCGGCGATCATCGGGACGCCGTGGAAGAGGCCCTCGCTGCTGCCGCCCATGCCGGCGTGGGTGAGGAACGCGTCCGCCTGGGCGAGGATCGCGGGCTGCGGGACCCACGGGTGAACCTCCACCGTGGACGGTACGGGTCCCAGTGCATCGACGGGGACCTCGCGGCCGATCTGGAGCACGGTGTGCCAGCCGGGCAGTGTGCCGAACGCGGCGATGCAGCGGCGGTAGAAGTCCGGGTGGTCGGTGAAGGCGGAGCCGAGCGAGACCAGCAGCACGTTCTTCGCGCCGGCCGGGCGGGACCACTGGTCGGTCGCGGCGCGGGCGCCGAGCAGCGGGCCGACGAAGTCGACGACGGACGGGTCCACCCGGTCGGCGAACGGTTGCAGCGCGCGCGGGATCAGCGCCAGCGCGCGGTCCGGCCGGCCCATGAACTCGGGGCCGTCGGTGATCGGCGAGCCCTCGGCGGTGAGCCAGGTGGTGAAGCGGCGGTAGTAGTCCGCGCCGCGCGGGTCGGCGCGCATCGCCTCGATCATCGGGGCCATCTCCCGCTCGTAGCCGTCCCAGGCGACCATCGTGGGGGAGAGCTGGATCGCCGGGATGCCCCACTCGGCGCCGAGGAGGCGGGCGGGGGAGCCGGCGATGTCGTAGAGGAACAGGTCGGGGCGGTCCCGGTCGTACGCGGCCCGGAGCTGCGGCAGCATGGCGATCGCGTCGTCGAGGAACATGGTGAGCTGCGCGATCTGGTCGAGGTCCGTGCCGCCGTCCTTCGGCAGTGCGGACTCGTAGGGTTTCAGCTCGGCGCCGGTGGCGCGCACGGTCGCGGCCCAGGACGGGTCGTTGGCGTAGGTGACCCGGTGGCCGCCGGTGACGAGCGCGCTGACCAGCTCCAGGCTCGGGTTGACGTGCCCGTGGAACGGGATGCTGACGACGGCGATGTGCGGCATGGGATCTCCCTCGACGATGGCGAGACGAGGCGTCTCGTCTCGCCATCAACCGTGCGCTACGGCCACGCGCTTGTCAAGACGAGACGGCCCGTCTCGCTGAGATAGGGTGACGGCGTGTCAGCACCGGACCCCGCCCGCCGCAACGAACGCTCCCGCCGCGCGATCCTGGACGCGACCCGGGCGCTGCTCGCCGAGACCGGGTACACCGAGCTGACCGTCGGCGCGATCGCGGCGCGGGCCGGCGCGGGCAAGCAGACGATCTACCGCTGGTGGGGCGGCAAGAGCGCGGTCGTGCTGGACGCGCTGGTCGACGCCGTCGAGGTGGGCGGCATGACGCTGACCGACACCGGTGACCTGCGCGCCGATCTGAGGCTGGTCCTGCGCGCCACGGTCGCGGAGTTCGCCGACCCGCGGCTGTCCGCGACCACGCGCGCGCTCACCATCGAGACGCTGATCGACGACGAACTGGCCGGGCACGTCCGCGACCGGCTGCTCCGCCCGCAGCTGGACGCGGTCAAGGACCGGCTGCGCACGGCCGACCTGCGCGACGGCGTCGATCTGGACCAGGTGGTGGAGCTCATCTTCGGGCCGCTGTACCACCGCTGGCTGCTGCGGACCGGCCCGCTGACCGAGGAATGGGCGGACGGGCTCGTCGATCTCGTCATGGCCGCGATCCGGCCCGATCGCTGACGGTCAAAGTTGCGATTCCGGGGTACGGGCAGGTCGAGCGAAAGGGCGGGGAGTTGATGCACGCGAGGACCCGGGGATCTGGCAGGCTTGAGGGCGTGCTGACGGTGCCGGTTCGCCAGCTCGGCGAGACCGAGCGCGGGGCTGTGATGAGGGTCCTCGACGCGGATCCGTTCGCGACCGCGCAGGTCGCCGAGCGGATCGCGGCGCACGGGTTGTCCTGGTGGCGCAGTGACGGGCGCGTCTACGGCTACGGCGCGCGCCGCCAGCTGGAGTCGTTGCTCTGGTCCGGCGCGCACCTGACGCCGATCCTCGCCACCCCGCCCGCGGTCGAGGCGTTCGCGGAGCTGGTCGCGGGCGAGCACCGCGGCTGCTCGTCGATCGTCGGCCGGGCGGACGCGGTGCTCGGGCTCTGGGAGCGGTTGTCCGGCACGTGGGGCGCGGCGCGCGAGATCCGGCCGAATCAGCCGATCCTGGCCACCGGCGAGGTGCCGCCGATCGCCGCCGACCCGGCCGTGCGCCTGGCGGAGAACTCCGAGATAGACGCGCTGTTCCCGGCCGCGGTGGCGATGTATACCGAGGAGGTCGGCGTCTCGCCGCTCGCGGACGGCGGTGGCAGCGGCTACAAACGCCGGGTCGCAGAGCTGGTGCGGGCGCGGCGGACGTACGTGCGCACCGAGCACGGCCAGGTCGTGTTCAAGGCCGAGCTGGCCGTGGTCACGCCGCACACCGCGCAGGTGCAGGGCGTCTGGGTGAACCCGGCCTGGCGCGGGCAGGGCATCGCGGCACCGGCGATGGCCGCGGTGGTGACGGACGCGCTGCGCCGCGTCGCACCGACCGTCAGCCTCTACGTCAACGACTACAACCACGCAGCCCGCCGGGTGTACGCGCGGTGCGGCTTCCGGTCCGCGGGCACGTTCGCGACCGTGCTGTTCTGATTCTGGGATTCCGGCCCGCCCCGCGCCAAGCTGATTACGATCGGTGACGATTGAGTCACGACTCAGCTGGGGTGGGTAATGGGTCAGATCGTGAAACAGGTCTCCGAGACCACGACGAAGTACTACTGGTACCCGGGCGAGCGGAAGGAGTGGCTGCGCGCGCTGCTCGCGCTGGGCGCAGGCTTCGGCGTGTTCGCGCTGCTCTGGCTGATGACCCGGGACCTGCTGGTCGCGACCGTGGCCGGCACGTCCGTGGCCGCGGCGGTGACCGGGTCCAACTTCGGGCGGCGGGACGCGCGTGCACTCGACGGCTTTCCCAAGCTCGGCGACAAGGCGGCGCGGCGGGCCGCGGTGGGGCACACCGGCAGGGCCGCGTGGCGCGCGCTGGCCCACGGTTTCGGCGGCGCGGCCGCGGCCGTGCTCATCATGAACCTGCCGGACCGGGGCTTCCTCGCGGACTGGATCCTGCCGATGGTGCCGGCCGTGGTGGGCGCGCTCGGGCACCAGGCCGGGATGCTGCATGCGCGGCTCGGCGTCACGGTCTCCACGGTCGGCCCGGCCAAGCGTCTACTGGAAAGCCCCTAAAGGCCGAAATTTCGGCCTTTTCCTGGCAGGGTGTACGTGTGCGAGTGGGCAGGCGGTTTGCGGCGACCGGGATTCTCTCGCTGAGCCTCGCGGTCGCGGCGTGCGGAGACGGCGGCGGGCCCGGCGACACGCGGCCGGGCGCGCAGGGGTACCGGGTCGGCCTGCTGCTTCCCGAGTCCCGGACCACGCGGTACGACACGTTCGACCGGCCGTACATCGAGGCCCGGCTCGGCGAGTTGTGCGCCGACTGCGAGGTGCTCTACCGCAATGCCGGCTCTGACGCGGACAAGCAGGCCACCCAGGCGCGCGAACTGCTCGACCAGGGCATCAAGGTGCTCATCCTGGACGCGGTCGACTCCGCCGCGGCCGAGTCCATCGTGGAGGACACGAAGGCGCGCAGCGTGCCCGTGGTCGCCTACGACCGGCTCGCCGAAGGGCCGATCGATTACTACGTGTCGTTCGACAACGAGAAGGTCGGCCAGGTGCAGGCACAGTCGCTGCTGGACGCGCTCGCCGCGAACGGGACCACCACAGGCGGCCCGATCGTCATGGTCAACGGCGCGCCCACCGATCCGAACGCGGCGTCGTACAAGTCCGGTGCCCACTCCGTGCTGGACGGCAAGGTCTCGATCGGCGACGAGTTCGACACGGTCGACTGGTCCGCCGAGAAGGCCCGCGCCGGCGTGGAGGCCGCGATCACCAAACTCGGCGCCGGCAAGATCGTGGGCGTCTACGCAGCCAACGACGGCACGGCCGGCGGCGCGATCGAGGCCCTCCGGAGCGCCGGCGTCACCACGATGCCGCCGGTCACCGGCCAGGACGCGGAGATCGCCGCCATTCAGCGCATCCTCTCCGGCGAGCAGTACTCCACCATCTACAAGGCGATCAAGCCCCAGGCCACGGTCGCCGCCGACATGGCCGTGGCCGCCGCGACCGGCTCCCGCTACACCGGCAAGGCCACCACGTTCACCGACAACGGCACGCGCAAGGTCACCTCGGTGCTGCTGCCCCCGGTCGCGGTCACCCGCACGAACGTCAAGGACACGGTCATCGCGGACGGCTTCTACACCGCCCCGCAACTCTGCACCGGCGTCTACGCGGCGGCCTGCCAGGAGTCCGGCATCTCGTGACGCCCGCCGGGCGGCCGCGCCCGTGGGCGGTCACCGGCCCTGCGCGCGGCCGCGGTCTCGCGCCTGCCATAAGACGAAATATCGGGCGTGCAACGGGTCTGGGGTCGTCTCCAGCGAGTTCAAGCGCCCGCGGGAGCATGTGGTCCGCGACCACGCCGGAAGCGGAAATGATTTAGATCTTGAGTGTGCGCTCCGGGTGTTTCAGCGGTAGACGCGCGTCCGGGCGTACGGGGTGAAGCCGACAGTCGGGTAGACATGGCGCGGGACCGGGTAGCCGTCGTCGCCGCGGGAGTAGACGATCGCGGTGTCCGCGCCGGCGTCGCGGAAGGCGTGCAGCGTGCGGAGGATCGCGGCGCGGGCCAGGCCCCGGCGGCGGTGGACGGCCAGCGTGCCGATCGGCTCCAGCAGGCCCGCGTGGTTGGTGTCGTCGTACCAGCCGAGGCAGTACGAGACGAGCTCGCCGTCGTCGTCCTCGACGACCGTGTCGAACTCCATGCGGTACGCGGGCCGCGCGCTCAACGTGCGGTAACGCTCGTCCGTGACCGTGGACGGCGCCCAGATCTCCCGGTGCAGCGCGGCCCGGCGGTGCAGTTCCGCACGATCCCGCACCGGCCGGACCGTCACGCCGGACGGAGGTGACGCCGCGGGCGGCAGCGTGTCGTCCAGCGTGATCCGGTGGGCCAGGAAGAACGGGCCGTCGTCGCCCGGATCGGTACGCAGCCCGGCCCGGACGAGCGCGGCCGCGAGATGGTGCTCCGTCTCCAGAATGCTGACCGACAAATCCGGATATGTTGTCTGAGCCCAGGCCAGTGCCGTGTCCGCCGCGTCCGGCCGGGCCTGGTCCGCGTGGAAGGTCAGCGTGGCGCCGTCCTGCCGCTCGGTCCCGTGCGCGGAGATCGCGGCCAGCACCCGGCCGTCCTCGTGCCACAGCGTCGTCCGCGTCCCCGGGATCGGCCCGTCGTACTGCCCGAACTGCCACGCGATGTCGCCGACGTGCCACCGTGACACCGCGGTCCAGGTGCGCCGGGTGAACTCCTGCAGCGCGTCGAGATCGTCCGGGCCGCTCAGGTCACGCCGTTCCACCACCATGACGCGGATCTTCTCAGGTGCACGCCGATCGATCTACCGTGTTTACGCACCAATCCCGGAGGAGACGTGAATCGGTCAGCAATCCAGATCAAGATCTTGCTGTCCCGCTTCCGGCGTGGTCCGGCAGCGTTGCTCCCGCGGGCGCTCGATCTTGCCTGGGGGCGGCCCCAGACCCCGAGCCCGCTGGTGCGATGGCTGGGCCGTGCGCCTCGCCGCCGGGATGCGCGCCGGTCGGGAGGCGACAACCTCAGATCAAGGTCTTGCTTGCCCGCTTCCAGCACGGCCCTGCAGCGCTGCTCCCGCGGGCAAACCTCGCGTCGGGCTCCGCTGGCGCTCCGCTCGTCGCGAGGAGCCGGTGCCGTCTTGGCCGGCGAAAACCACACCCTGCGCCATGCCTGCTGCTTCGTCCCCGGGCCCGGGGCCGCGGGCGTTGCGGCGAAACGGGTGCGGGCCCGGGGACGAAGGGCGGGATGAGGGGCCGCGGCTAGAGGAAGAGGGCGGCGAGGGCGGCGGCGATCAGGGCGGTGACGGCCAGGCTTGCCCAGCGTGTGATGGGGTTGGTGCCCTCGCGGAGGGTGGGGATGGTGCGGAAGGAGAGCGCCGCGATCGCGGCGCCGGCGGCGGACAGGGCCAGGGGGAGCGCCCAGAGCCAGGGCGGGATGATCAGCCAGTCGCCGGTGGGGTGGACGACCGTGAGGCAGCCGGCGGAGATCAGCGCGGCCTCGGCGAGTTGCAGGCGGTCGGCGCGGCCGCGGACCGCGGTGGTGAACAGGGACGCGCCGGCCAGCAGCAGGAACACGGTGACCACGGTGGCGGCCCACTCCGGGGGCGTGCGGCCCTCCGCGGGCGGGTCGGCGCCGAGCAGGCGCAGGCCGATCGCGTCGACGCTGCGGGTGGTGTTGCCGAGCACGGCGATGCCGCGGCCGGTGGCGGGGTCGAAGCCGGCGAACGTGCGGAAGCCGCCGGTGCCGCCGTTGTGCCAGACGACGGCCGCGTCGCGGGTGAGCCAGCCGTAGCCGATCCGGTCCTGCGCGTCCGCGTCGAACCGGGCCGTGGTGGCGGCCTGGCCGGGGGCGGTGCCGGCGAGCAGCGCGGTGAGCAGGCGGCCCAGGTCGGCTGCGGTGGACCAGGCGCCGGCGCCCGCGGGCGCGATGCCGGACGCGGTCCACGGCGCGGTGCGGCGGCCGGTCGGGGTGCCGCCGGTGGCCGCGCCCGGCGGTGGCGCGGCACCGTCCAGTGTGAACACGGTGTCGTGCATGCCGAGCGGGGTCAGGATGCGGTCGGTGAGCAGCCGGGGGTACGGCGTGCCGGTGCGCGTGGCCAGCGCGAGCCCGAGCACGGACGCGCCGTAGTTGGAGTAGGCGAACGTGCCCCGGCCGTCGAGCTTCTCCGTCTCGGAGAGCGCGCGGGCGATGTCGTCGGTGCCGATGCCCGCGTACGGATCCTGCGCGCGCATCTGACGCAGGAACAGCGCCGCCAGGTTCGCCGGTGGCAGGCGCGGCAGGCCGGACCGGTGGCTGGTCAGCTCCTCCGCGGTGACGGCCGCGGCCGGGCCCTCGGTGCCGGGCAGCAGCGTGCCGAGCGTGTCGCGCGCGCTGAGCACGCCGTCCTGTTCCAGGTCCGCGAGGAGCATGCCGGTCAGGCTCTTGGTCACGGAACCGATCTCGAACGGCGTGTCCGGCGTGATCGTGTCGTCGCCGAGCGAGGCGTACCGGACGGTGCCGCCCTCCACGTAGGCCACGGAGAGCGCCCGGTATCCCTTCGGATCCCCGGCCGCGTCCCGGACCAGCGCGGCGAGCGCGGCGTCGCCGGTGTGCGTGTCCCGGAGTGACGGCGGGCGCGGGGCGGCGAACAGCGCGACGGCGCCGGCCAGGAGCCCGGCGAGAACGGCGGCGACGGCGACCCTCATCGGGCGCTCGCGGTCAGGATGACGAGCAGCGGCACCACCCGCTCGCCCGGCACGTCGTAGACGCCGCGGGAGGACGACCGCAGCCAGTCGGCCGTGACCAGCTGCTTCAGGTGGTGGTAGAGCTGGCCGGTGGTGCCCAGGCCGTCCAGCTCGCCGAGCTCGGTGGCGGTGCGCGTGCCGAGCAGCACCTCGCGCAGCAGTCGCAGCCGGACCGGGTGGGCGAGCGCGCTGAGTGCGCGCACGGACGCGGACCAGTCCGCCTCCAGCGTGATCGCGGTCGGCACCGGGCCCCACTGCCAGTCCCAGATCGCGCCGGTGGGCAGCTCGACGTGGCCCGCGTAGACGATGCCGCTGTCGACGGTGTGGCGGATGCCGTTGAGCGCGAAGAAGCGCTCGTCCTCGGTGCCGGTCGAGACGCCGGCTGAGGCACCGGTGGTGACGTCGGCGGAGGACGGCTCCGCGCCCTCGAGTGCGGTGAGCCGGGCCTCGATCAGTGCGAGGCGCGCGGCGATCTCTGAGTTCTCCATAATTCCATTGTTACGTAATTACGTCGTGACGCAACCCGCTTTTGCGCGCCAGGGCCGAAAGGGTAGGTTTCTACACTGACTGGTCAGTCTAAATAGTTGAGGTGAAGGCATGCCGGTCGTCGAGGCACGCGGGCTGGGCGTCCGCCACCGCAAAGAGTGGATCTTCAAGGACATCGACTTCGAGGCGGACGAGGGCGAGCTGGTCGCGCTGACCGGGCCGGCCGGCAGCGGGCGCACGTCGCTGCTGCTCGCGCTGGCCGGGCGGCTCCGGACCAGTGCGGGCACGGTGCGGTGCGACGGGCCGGCCGCGCTCGGGCTGGTCGCGGGCGTCCACGAGCCGGAGCCGGCGCTGACCGTGGCGGAGAACCTGCGCGAGCGCCGCCTGCTGCTCGGCCGGCGCGCAAGGCCCGGGGCCACGGTGGAGCCACCGTTCGGGTTGCGGCCGGACGCGCGGGTCGCGCGGCTCACGCCGTACCCCCGGCAGCTCCTGGGTCTTGCTCTGGCGCTGCTCGGCGGGCCGCGGCTGATCGTGGTGGACGACGTGGACCAGGGGCTGGACACGTCGGAGCGGGCGGCGCTGTGGGAGGTGCTGGCGCAGGTCGCGGCCGAGGGGCCGGCCGTGGTCGCGAGCTGCCGTGAGTCCGCCTCCACCCGAGTTTTCACACTGAAAGAGGGAAAATAATGACCTGGCTGGGGCTGCGACGGTTCACGCGCGGGCGGCTGCCGGTCGCGGCGCTGGTGGTGCTGGCCGTGGTGCCGTTGCTGTACGGCGCGCTGTACCTCTACGCGTTCTGGGATCCGCAGGGGCGGCTCGACCACATCCCGGTCGCGCTGGTCGATCAGGACGTGGCCGCGACCGCGAGCGACGGCAGCACCGTGCACGCGGGCGCGGACCTCACCGCGGAGCTGCTCGATCGCGAGGTCTTCGGCTGGCGCGTCACGGACGAGGCGACGGCACGGCACGCGCTGGCGGACGGTGACGTGCACCTGATGCTGCGCATCCCGCCGGGCTTCTCGGCCGCGCTCGCCGCCGGGCCGGACCAGGACGCGGCCGCGCGGCAGGCCCGGCTGGAGGTGACGTCCGACGACGCGGTGAACTACCTGTCCGGTCAGTTCGCGCGGACCGCGTTCGCCGAGATCAGGGCCGCGGCGTCGGCCAGCGCGTCCGGTGAGTACTTCGACCGCATGCTGGTCGGCTTCACCGATCTCAAGAAGCAGACCGGCGAGGCGGCGGACGGCGCGCAGCAGCTCGACGACGGGCTCGGCACCGCGTCCGGCGGCGCCGGCGACCTCGCGGACGGGCTGGACTCGGCGTCGGCCGGCGCGGGCGAGGTCGCGGACGGGACCCGGCAGGCCGCGGACGGCGCGGACCGGCTCGCCGACGGACTGGCCACGCTGGACGACGGCGCGGCCGAGCTGAAGATCGCGACCGCGCGGGCCGCCGCGGCCGGGCAGGCGCTCGCCGGCCGGGTCGATCAGGCCGCGGACACGGTCGGGCCGCAGCTCGCGGCGCACGCGGACGAGATCGCGACCGCGGCCACCACGATCGCGGACGGCGCGGACCTGATCGCGGCGAACCTGGACACGCTGATCGGGCTCGCGGACCAGGTGGAGACGGACGCGAATGCCGTGATCGACCGCATCGACGCGCTGGTCACGGCGCATCCGGAGCTGGCCGGCGACCCGGCGCTGACCGCGGCGCGCGAGGCCGCGGCCCGGACCGCGGACACCGCCGCCCGGCTCGGCGAGCGGGCCGGCGCCGGGGACCTCGCGGCCCTGCGCGCGGACATGGCCCGCGTCGCCACCACCGCCCGCGCGGTCGCGGCCGCCGCACCCGGCCTGGCCGGGGACCTCGACGCGGCCCGCACGCAGATCGACGCGTTCGCGGACGGTCTGGACCAGATCGCCGGCGGCGCGGACCGGCTCTCGACCGGGCTGCGTACCGCGGCCGGCGCCGGCTCCGACCTGAGCGGCGGTCTCTACAAGCTCTCCGACGGTACGAGCGAGCTGTCCGCCGGCCTGGTCACGCTGGACGACGGCGGGCGTGACCTCGCGTCCGGCCTGGTCCGGCTGCGCGACGGCGCGGATCGGCTGGCCGTCGGGCTGACGGACGGCGCAGGGCAGATTCCCGGGTACGACGACGCGGCCGCCCGCGCCGGCATCCTGGCCGACCCGGTGGGCCTGGACCGGTCCGTGCAGCATCGGGCCGAGACCTACGGCGTGGGCTTCGCGCCGTACTTCCTCGGCCTCGCGCTCTGGGTCGGCACGATGATCACGTTCATGCTGCTGCGGCCGGTCGAGCGTCGGCACGTGATGAGCGGCGCGCCCGGCCGGCGGGTCGCGCTGGCCGGGCTGCTGCCCGCGGTCGTGGTCGGGCTCGCGCAGGTGGCCGTGCTGTTCACCGTGGTCGTGCTGGCGGTCGGGCTGGATCCGGTGCACCCGTGGCAGACCGTGGGCTACCTGGTCGTGACCTCGCTGGCCTTCGTCGCGGTGCAGCAGGCGATCGGCGCCTGGGCGGGCACGCCCGGACGGCTGCTCACGCTGGCGCTGCTCATGCTGCAGCTCACCTCGTCCGGCGGGACGTACCCGGTGCAGACCTCGCCCGGGTTCTTCCAGTGGATCCACCCGTTCCTGCCGCTCACGTACGTGGTCGACGGGCTGCGGCGCACGATCGACGGCGGCGGCGCGGGCCAGGTGGTGAACGGCGCACTGGTGCTGCTCGGGTTCGCCGCGGGCGCGTTCGCGCTGACCGTGGCCGCGTCCGTGCGCGGCCGGCGGCTGACCCCGGGCACGCTGCACCCGGAACTCGTGATGTGATTTTCCGGTGACGGACGGGCGGGCCCGGCGGCGGGCCGACACGCGGCAGAAGCTCTACGAGGCCGCGGTCGAGCTGATCGCGGAGCAGGGCTACTCCGCGACCACGGTGGAGGACATCGCGCTCCGGGCCGGCGTGGCGAAGGGCACGGTCTACTACAACTTCGCGTCCAAGACGTCGCTGTTCGAGGGCCTGCTCCGGCACGGGATCGGCCTGCTCACCGAGTCGTTCCGGTCCGCCGTGGACGGGCTGCCGCCGCGCGCGGCACTGTCCGCGCTGGTGCACGCGCAGCTGGTCTACATCCGGGACTACCGGGCGTTCGCGCAGCTGCTGCTCTCCGAGATGTGGCGGACGAACCGGGAGTGGCAGCAGACGCTCACGCTGCTGCGCGAGGAGGCGATCTCGGTGATCGCGGAGACGATCGCGCGCGGCGTGGACGGCGGCGACCTGCCCGCGGACCTGGACGTGCGGGTGGCGTCGTCCGCGCTGTTCGGCGTCGGGCTGGTGGTCGCGGTGGACTGGCTGGTGTTCACGCCGGAGCGCCCGATCGAGGACGTGGAGGCGTCGCTGCTGGCGATCGTGCGCCGCGTCCCTCTGACCTGAATGCCGGAAATTTGAGTATCTCGGGCGATAAAGCATCGTTTTACCCGGTGTGATGAGCGCCCGGCCGATCTTCGTGATGGGGTGCCCGCGATCCGGCACCACGATGTTGCAGCTCATGCTGCACGCGCACCCGCGGATCGCGATCCCGCCGGAGACCCGCTTCCTGCTCTCCGGGTACGCGCTGCGCGGCCGCTTCGGCGACCTGCGCCGGGAGGACCGCCGGCGCGCGCTGGCCGACTGGATCTTCGGCGAGGAGACCAAGGTCGCGGACCTCGGCCTCGACCGGGCCGCGGTGACCGCGGAGATCGTGGCCGGGCCGCCCACGCTCGGGTCCGCGATGGGCACGGTCTTCCGCGCGTACGCGCACCGCTTCGGCAAGCCGCGCTGGGGCGACAAGCGGCCGTCGTACATCCACAACGTCGACGTCATCCGGCGGCTCTTCCCGGACGCGCAGATCGTCACGATCACCCGGGACGGCCGCGACTGCGTGGCCTCGCTGCTGGAGATGCCGTGGCACCAGGACGGCATCCACAAGGCCATCTCCGCCTGGGCCCGCGCCGTCGACGGCGCCCGCCGGGCGGAACGGCTGCTCGGCCCGGACTCCTACTTCCCGCTCCGGTACGAGAGCCTGGTCCAGGACCCGGAGACCGAGCTGCGGCGGCTCTGCGCGTTCCTCGGCGAGGACTTCGACCCCGCGATGACCCGGCCGGACCGGGTGGCGTCGGTGGCCGTACCCGAGCGGAAGAAGTGGCACGTCCGCACGCACGCCGAGGTCGGCGACGACCGCGTCGGCACCTGGCGCGACCGCCTGGAGCCGTGGCAGATCGCGCTCTGCGAGGACGCGCTCGGCGACCGCCTGGCCGCCGAGGGCTACGCCCTGTCCGGCCTCGGCTCCGCGCCCCCGTCCCAGCGCCTCCGCTACGCCACGGTCGCCGTCCGCCACCGCCTGGGCGCGGTCCGCCGCCACGCCTCCAACGCCTACCACCGCGTCCGCCCGGACGGCCGGCTTCCGGCACAGCCCGGCGGAATTCTTGACGACAGGTCGAGATAACAGCATCTTATTGATCATTCATGTAGTCGGTGACCCGACTGTATGGATGCGGGGAATGATCGGTCGGCAAGCATAATATTCGCCTCGTGACGCAGTCCCAGGAACGCGCTGCTGTAGAAGAATCTGCGCAACCCGATCGATCTGAGCCGGCCCTCGGCAGGTTGCTTGCTGATATCGGGGTTGCGCTGTCCCTCACCACCGCGATTCTTTACTACTTCGGATGGGTTCGCACCCGGTTCCAGGCGCGGGAACTCGGATTCGACGTGTCGGCGCTGGACCTCAGCACCACGGACTATCTTCTGAAGAGTCTTAATGTTCTCTTCGTCCCGCTCATCGGGCTTGCGCTCGTCGGGCTGCTTGCCTACACAATCCACTCACAGGCCGTCGCACCCGCGGTGGCAGGCGGGCGCCGAGCCTGCTCGCTGGTCGCTCGCCTTCTCGCCTGGGCTTGGCTTCCGCTGGCGGTCGTGGCGGTGCTCATGATGCTGACGCCTGTCCGCGGATACGCCATACCAGTCTGGCTGACACTGTCAGTCCTCTGTGCTCAGTACGGCCGCTGCCTCCGGCGGCTCGTCACCGGCACGGATCCGTGGGAGCGACCGACTCGGCTCCTTGTCGTGGCGCTTCTGATTCTTGCGGTTTTCTGGACCACCGAACGAGTCGCCCGTACGGCAGGCGAGATGTACGGGACGGATTACGTGAACAATCCTTATCAGTTGCCGGCGGTCTCTGTGTATTCCGCCAAGGACATCCATCTGAGTGGGCCGGGTGTTGTCAGCGAGCCGCTGACGGGAAAAGAGTCCGCGTTCACGTTCAGGTATTCGGGCCTACGGCTCCTCGAACGTTCCGGAGATCGATTCTTCTTTATCACCACCGTGCCTGGACGCGTCGTTGTCCTCCGAGAGGGTGACGGCATGCGAATGGAGTTCACCGAACATGCGAAGTAGGGCGACTGTGGCCTCCCCGGTAATCCTGCTGTTGGTGTTCGTGGCAGCTTTGGGATGTGGGCGGGCGGTTGACCGGCAGGTCAGCGTGGCTCCGACGAACTCCGGGGTGGCATCCGGCGAACCGGGCCACACACCACAGGCTACGGGCGAGGGGCGCGAGAACGCCGGTGCGGGACCGGAGGAAGACGGCCGCCCTGCGGAGCCGAAGGGTTCGACCCGAGTTGTCGAGTGGCTGCGTAACTTCACCCCGTCCGGCGGCTCGGGTCCAGACGGGAACGCCACCGACAGCGCCTATGCGAACCTCATGCAGGGTGACTGCCAGGGAGCATGGGAGGTCGCGGCTGACGGAGTTTTCCGTGCGGACACTTTCAGCGCGTCCGAATCGCTTCGGCGACTGTATCGAAGCGCCGCAGCCGCATGCTTGGCCGCGTTCCACGGGCGGCGGGACCTGTGGGCAGAGGCGCACGAGTGGTACAACAACATCGATCCTGGCAGTTTCAGCTGCTGGGACCGCCTGGTCCACGAGTTCGTGAGATCGATGATAGATGTGCATCTTGCCGACGCTGACGCCCTGTTTGTGCGAGGCGGGAACACGAGATCCGGTTGTCCTGAGCTGAAAGGTCTCCGCCCGAACTCAGGTCCGAGGGAGGGCGGCTACCAGGTCGAGGTTCTCGGCAGGAATCTGCCGGACTCGCTGGACATGGTGTGGGAGGACGGGGCCGTCCTGACGGCGCGGCGGGCGTACCAGGGTGGTCCCCTGCTTTTTACGGTGCCGCCGGAAGCGCCTGACGGCGATGGATTCGTCCTGCTCGGCATCGCTGGAGGGCCGCGTATCGAGGTCGTGCTCGCGGACTTTCGTTATTTACGTACGGATGAGATCGTCCCGCCGCACGGGACCGGCGAGCCCACGCCGGACGTGCCGCCGACTACGGTGGTGGGCTGACAAGTTGGGTCGTTCGGCTGCGCACCCGGGATCCCCGGCGTAACGTCGGAGACAGCAGAGGGCAGAAGGGCGATAGTTCCGCTGGAACGAAGGCACCGGAACCCGCTGCGTCACACGGCAGGGACGGGGTGAGAGCCCTGAGACCGCCGTGCATATAAGAAACCCCCAGGCATCGCCTGGGGGTTTCTTGGTGTCCGGAACCGCGGGGACCGGGCGTGGTGCGAGAGAGATGACCACGCCCGGTCCGCGCCGCGTGGAACGGAGCCGGCCGAAGGCCCCGCCGGAGAGCAGGACCGCCGAAGGCCCTGCGTCACCCTTGAAGGATGCGGCGCTACCAGGCGATATGCAACGCAATTAGGCGTACGCCGGAACGAATCTTTAACCTCATGAGTATTGACCGACGTGATCCTCCGGGACGAGACTGGCGCGCACCCGCAGGCGTTCGGAGGTTCTCGTGAGCACCGAAACCCCAGCACAGCCCGCCGATGACGATGCCCGCCTGCTCGCCGAGCTCGGCTACCGGCAGGAACTGCGCCGCTCCTGGAGCGGCTTCTCCAACTTCGCGATCTCCTTCTCGATCATCTCAATCCTGGCCGGCTGCTTCACCACGTTCGGCCAGGCGTGGAACAACGGCGGCCCGGTCGCGGTCGCCTGGGGCTGGCCGCTGATCTCGATCTTCATCCTGATCATCGGTCTGTGCATGTCGGAGCTGGTCTCGGCGTACCCGACGGCCGGCGGCATCTACTGGTGGGCCGCGAAGATGGGCCGGCCGGTGCACGGCTGGTTCACCGGGTGGCTCAACCTGATCGGCCTGGTCGCGGTCACCGCGTCCGTCGACTACGGCTGTGCCACGTTCCTCAACCTGACGCTCTCCGCGCTGTTCGAGGGCTGGGCGGGCACGCTCAACCAGGCGTTCCTGCTCTTCGTGATCATCCTGGTGCTGCACGCGGCGATCAACATCTTCGGGCACCGCATCATCGACGTGCTGCAGAACGTCTCGGTGTGGTGGCACGTGTTCGGCGCGGCCGCGGTGGTGCTGATCCTGCTGCTGGTGCCGGACGAGCACCAGAGCTTCCAGTTCGTGTTCACCGAGCGGTTCAACAACTCGGGGTTCGCGGAGGGGGCGACGGGCGGGCCGACGTACTGGTTCTACGTGCTCCCGCTGGGATTCCTGCTCACGCAGTACACGATCACCGGCTTCGACGCGTGCGCGCACGTCTCCGAGGAGACCAAGGGCGCGTCCACGGCCGCGGCCCGCGGGCTCTGGCAGTCGATCTTCTACTCCGCGATCGGCGGCTGGATCCTGCTGCTGTCCTTCCTGTTCGCGGCCACGGACGTGAACGCGATCAACGAGGCCTACGGCTTCTCCGGTGCGATCTTCCAGACCGCGCTCACACCGTTCTTCTACAAGGCCGTGATCATCATCTCCACGGTCGGCCAGTTCTTCTGCGGCATGTCCTGCGTGACCTCGATGTCCCGGATGACGTACGCGTTCAGCCGCGACCGCGCCGTACCCGGCTGGCGGCTCTGGGGAAGCGTCGACCGCAACGGCACGCCGGTCAAGGCGATCCTCGGCGCGTGCGCGGCCGGGCTCGTGCTCACGCTGCCGGCGCTCTACCAGAAAGAGGGCGTGCCGATCGCGTTCTACGCCGTGGTCTCCGTCGCGGTCATCGGCCTCTACCTGGCGTTCCTCATCCCGATCGCGCTCCGGCTGCGGATGGGCGACGCGTTCCGGCCCGGCCCGTGGACGCTCGGCCGGAAGTACAAGATCCTGTGCTGGATCGCGGTGCTGGAGATCGCGGTCATCTCCGTCTACTTCGTGCTCCCGATCGTGCCCGGCGGCGTGCCCGGTGGCGCCGATTTCGCCTGGTCAGCCGTGAACTACGCGCCGATCGCCGTCGGTGGCGTGGTGGCGTTGGTCGCGCTCTGGTGGTTCGTCTCGGCCCGGCACTGGTTCACCGGCCCGCGCCGTACCGTCGAGGAAATTGATTGATCGTCCTCTGTGGTCACTGTTGAACAGAGTTTGAGCGCTCTGACAGGATGTTTGTGAACATCATTCGGGGTAAGGCTTAGACGATGTTGACTGGCCTGGTTTCGCCCGCCGGACTCCCGGCGGGCGAGGCCCGACCCACCAGGAGGTCCACACGTGGTTTCTCGACGGACACTGCTCACCGGCGCGACGGTGGTGGGCGCGGGAGCGATCGCGGCAGCGGCGGGCGGTGTCGCCTACGCGGCCGCTGAGCCGCGCCGAATACCTCGCACCCTCGCCCGCGAGCGCGGGCAGGTGGCAAGCCGTGAGCAGAACGTCGTCGCCGACTTCACGCTGACGCACCTCTCGGTGACAGCGGCGGCAAGTGCGGCGGTGCGGTTGCAGGACAGCAAGGGCTGGAGCGACTGGATCGAGCTCGCCACCTGCCAGGGCGGCCGCGACGACATCACGACGCCCGGCAACCGCTCGCTGATCCTCGCGCACGGCGTCACCGGCTACGAGGTGCAGACCGCGGACGGCGGCCCCACTGTCGTCCGTGAGCTGAACACGATCGACGGCCCGGCCGGCCAGGTCGCCGCGGTCGCGAAGAGCGCGATCCCGATCCGCGGCTCCGCGCCGCTGGAGCTCGGCCGCTACCTGCCCCGCCAGGCGTGGGGTGCGGACGAGTCGCTGCGGCTCAACCCGGACGGCACCCAGAAGTGGCCGGCCGAGTACTTCCCGGTCCAGGCGCTGTCCGTGCACCACACCGGCGTCTACGCGCACAACGACGACCCCGACCCGGCCGCCACGGTCCGGGCCATCTACTACGACGACGCGATCGGCGACGACTACGGCGACGTCGGCTACCAGCTGCTCATCGACGAGGCCGGCACGGTCTACGAGGGCCGCTGGTCCGGCGACGACGGCGTCCCGGTCTACGGCGGCACCGCGGGCACGGACGGCCGCCCGAAGGCGGTCAACGGCGCGCACGTGGGCAGCTTCAACGCCGGCAACATCGGCATCTCGCTGCTCGGCCGCTTCACCAGCCGCCAGCCGACCGCCGCCGCGCGGCAGTCACTGGTCAAGGTGCTGGCCGGCTTCGCCTCCCTCAACAACCTGAACCCGACCGGCCAGGTCGACTACGTCAACCCGGTCTCCGGCCGCGGCGGCCGCGTCAACGCGATCCTCGGCCACCGCGACTGGGCCGCCATCGGCGCCGGCACGACCGAGTGCCCCGGCGACGCCTTCCACCCGACGCTGGTCGCGCTCCGCCAGGAGGTCGCGGCGCAGTTCGCCTGATCCGGTCGGCATACCGCGTCGCCGTCCAGCCCTTCGGGGCCGGGCGGCGACGCGCTTTCTGGCTTCAGGGGGTTAGGGGCAGAGCGAAGATCAAATGCTTCTTTGCCCGCTTCCGGCGTGGTCGCGGGCCGCGCGCACGCTCCGCAGGGTGAGCACTGCGCCCGACATTTCATGAGATAGCCGGCCGAGGTCGGTGGCCCGTGCCGCTCGTGCGGTCCGTGGAAGATC
>NZ_JNXY01000026.1 GCF_000717135.1 Catenuloplanes japonicus | reverse complement strand
CTCGGTCGGCGTGCGCTGCGCCGGTGTGGCTCAGCGTTACGCCAATCAAGTTCGGCCACCGCCCGCAAACCCTGACAGATCGACCGGGTGCTATGCGGTAAGTGCTCGGGTCCCGCACGGTTGCCGAACCTCCCGATGCGGCGATCAGTAGCGTTCGAAGCCTGCTGATCGGCCAGTTCAGGGCCTGCTGAAGGTAGTGTTCGGCCTCTGCGGGTCGTCCACGCTCACCGTCGCCGGCTACGCCTCGGAGATCGTCGCCTCCGGCTTCCCGGCCGTCCGCCGCCCGGGTGACCGGGCACGACGCGCGCAGCTGGACGGCTACCTGGCCCGCATCGTGGAGCACGACTTCCCGGAGCAGGGGCACCTGGTCCGCCGTCCGGCGACGCTGCGCGCCTGGCCGGCCGGCTACCCGCGCGCGACCGCCACCACCACGTCCTGTTCCGCGATCCTCGACGCCGCCACGCCCGGTGACACCGGCAAGCCGTCGAAGACGTGCGCACGAGGAACGGGGATCACGAGGCCGATCTGATCGTGGCGCGGGCCGACCGGCGGGTGGTCGCGCTGGAGGTCGGGCTGGCCGCCGACGTGTCCGGCGAGGACGTGCGCCACCTGCACTGGTTGCGGGAGAGACTCGGCGACGGCCTGCTCGACGCCGCGGTGATCACGACGGGCCGGGAGGCGTACCGGCGCGAGGACGGCATCGCCGTCATCCCCGCCGCGCTGCTGGGTGCCTGACCGCGATCCGTCCGGCCGTCCGCGGCGGAGCACACCACGGGTTTCCGGTGACCAGCGGCGGCACCGGCAGGGAGGAGCGCCGGCGACGACCGGTGCCCGCGGGAGCAACGCTGCCGGACCACGCCGGAAGCGGGAACATGAACTGGATCTTCTGGGTTGTCCGGCGGATCTCCGGGGAGATCCGCCGGACGGGGTCAGCGCTCCAGGCCGCTCAGGGACCGGTAGTCGATCTTGCCGTTCGGGAGGAGCGGCAGGGCGTCGATGGCGCGGATGTCGAAGCCGGTGGAGTGGAGGCCGGTGCGTTTGACCAGGTCGTGACGGATGACGGTGCGCAGGTCGTCGTCGGCGGACTCGGCGTAGACGATGATGCGGTCGTCGCCGCTGACGGCCGCGACCGGGCCCCGGCCGGTCAGCATGCGCTCCACGTCGTCAAGGTTGAGGCGGACGCCGAAGACCTTGCTGAAGCGCTTGATCCGGCCGCTGAGGTACAGCAGGCCGCGCTCGTCGACGCGGCCGACGTCGCCGGTGGAGAGCACGCCGGCCAGGTCGTCGCCGCGCACCAGGTCGGCGGCGGAGTCGGCGTAGCCCATCATGACGTTCGGGCCGGTGTAGACGATCTCGCCGACGCCCTCGGAGTCCGGCGAGTCGACCAGGAACGCGCCGCCGGGGATCGCGGCGCCGGCCGAGTCGGCGGCGTCGGGCAGGTGTCCGGGCGGGAGCACGGCCATCCGGCCGGCCTCGGTCTGGCCGTACATGACGATCAGCTCGCCGCCGGCCGTGCGCATGCGCGTGCTGAAGTCCACCACCAGGTCACTGCGCAGCCGGCCGCCGGCCTGGGTGAGCGTGCGCAGCGTGGGCACGCTCTGCGGGTCGAAGCCGATCCGGCGGAGCATCTCGCACTGGTACGGCACGGTGGCCAGCGACGTGATCCGCCGGTCGGCCGCGGTGCGCCAGAAGCCGGCGTCGAGCAGCCCGCGCGGGTCGAGCAGCACGGTGCCGCCGGCCGCGAGGTGCGTGTTCAGGACCATCAGCCCGTACGTGTAGAACAGCGGCAGGCTGGTGACCGTGGTCTCGGTGGCGTCGATGCCGAGCGCCGCGACCACGGAGGCCACGTTCCGGAACAGTGCCTGCCGGGAGAGCCGGACCAGCCGCGGATTGCCGGTCGAGCCGGACGTCGCCAGCAGCAGGGCCAGGTCCGGGTGTGTCTCGGCGCCGCCGGGTCCCGCCCACAGCGGTCCCAGAACATCACAATCTTTCCGCTGGTACGCCGTGAGCCTGTCCTGGTCCCGGTCACCGATCCCGGTCACCACGCCGGGGCGGTAGCGGTCCACCAGGTCGCCGATCGTCTCCGCCGGGAGTCCGGCGTCGATCAGCGCGACCGGCCGGCGGGCCTGCACCGCGCCGAGGTAGCGGACGACGGAGTCGATGTCGGTGGACATCAGCACGAGCACCGGGCCGGCGGGGAGGTCGGCGTACCGGTCCGCGGCCGCGTCGACGGCCGCGACCAGCGCGGATCCGCCCAGCTCCCGGCCGGTGATCGGATCGATCAGGCAGGCGCCGGGGTGTGGCAGTGTGACCGCGTCCGCGTCGGCGAGCCCGGTGGCGGCCGAGCCGGCGGCCTGGGTGGGCACGGACCGGCGATCCGTGTCTGTCATTTTCATACGGTGAGCCCGCCGTCCACGCCGAGCACCTGACCGGTGATGAAGTCCGCGTCCGGGCCGAGCAGGAACGCGACGGCCGCGGCGACGTCGTCCGCGGTGCCGAGGCGGCCGAGCGCGGTGGCGGCGATCCGCTCCTTGCGCTGCGCCTCGTCCAGCGTGGCGAGCATGTCCGTGTCGACGAAGCCGGGCGCGACCGCGTTGACCCGGATGCCGAGCGGGCCGAGTTCCTTGGCGGCGGCGCGGGCCAGCCCGGCGACCGCGGCCTTGGTGGCGCCGTAGACGGCCTGTCCGGCGGCGCCGGCCGTGCCCATGATCGAGGAGACCAGGACGACAGCGGGACGGTCACCGCGGCGCAGGAGGCTGATCGACGCCTGGAGCGTGTGCGCGGCGCCGGTCGCGTTGACCGCGAAGAGCCGTTCGACGGCGGCGGCCGGCATCGCGCCGAGCATGGCCGCGTCGTGCGTGCCCGCGTTGATGACCAGCGCGTCGAGGCGGCGGTGCACGGTGAAGATCTCCCTCGCGACCGCCTTCATCGCGTCCGCGTCGGCGACGTCACCGCTCAGTGGGAGGCCGTTGAATTCGGCCGCCACGGGAGCCGCATTCTCCATTGTGCTGGCGTGTAAGCAGAGCGTGTGGCCGCTCGTGGCCAGGCGGGCGGCGACGGCACGACCGATGCCGCGGGAGGCGCCGGTGACCAGCGCGACCCGGCTAGTCAAAGTCGACCCCCTGGCGTTCCAGCACCTTGCGGGCCTGGGCGAACGAGCTGATGGCGAGCACGTCCTCGGTGTCGATCATGACGTCGAAGGCCTGCTCGAGCGCGGCGACCAGCGCCATGTGGGCGAGCGAGTCCCAGGTGGGGATGCCGCGGTATTCGAGGTCGTCGACGGGCGTGCCGGCGGGGAGTTCGAGCGACGCGCGAAACACCTCGCGCAGGCGGTCCAGGGGTGGCAAAGAAGACTCCTTTGCGGCGAAATTTCGGGATCTGCTGCTTTTCTTCCGTCTGTCCAACGAACGATCAAGATGCTTGGTCGTTAGGTCGAGTGGCAAAGCGCCGCAAAGTCGAGGTACCAGGGGGTTTTCACCGTGAGCGTGCTGACCGGGTCGGCAATCCTGATCACCGGGGGTACGGGCTCGCTGGGCAAGGCGTTCCTGCGCTACGCCCTCGATCACCTCAACCCGAAGCGGCTCGTGGTGTTCTCCCGCGACGAGCTCAAGCAGTACGAGACGCGGCAGCTGATGGGCGACGACCCGCGGCTGCGCTGGTTCATCGGCGACGTGCGCGACCGCGAGCGCCTCACCCGGGCCATGCACGGCGTCGACTTCGTGGTGCACGCGGCCGCGCTGAAGCAGGTCGACACCGCGGAGTACAACCCGTTCGAGTTCGTCCGCACCAACGTGTACGGCTCGCAGAACGTGGTCGAGGCCGCGATCGACTGCGGCGTCAAGAAGGTCGTGGCACTCTCCACGGACAAGGCGTCCAGCCCGATCAACCTGTACGGCGCCACGAAGCTCACGGCCGACAAGATCTTCATCTCCGCGAACCACTACGCGGCGAACCATCCGACCCGGTTCGCCGTGGTGCGCTACGGCAACGTGGTCGGCAGCCGCGGCTCCGTGGTGCCGTTCTTCCGCAAGCTGCACGCGGAGGGCCGCAGCCTGCCGATCACGGACAAGCGGATGACCCGTTTCTGGATCACGCTGGACCAGGCGGTCCGGTTCGTCTCCACCTCGTTCGACATGATGAACGGCGGCGAGCTGTACGTGCCGCGCATCCCGTCCATGCGCATCCTCGACCTGGCCAACGCGGTCGCGCCGGACGTCTCCACGTACGAGATCGGCATCCGTCCCGGCGAGAAGCTGCACGAGGAGATGATCTCGCTGGACGACGCGTCCCGGACGCTGCGGCTGCCCGACCGGTACGTGGTCCAGCCGACCATCGCCAGCTGGGGCTACACGCCGCCGGCGAACGGCGAGCCGGTGCCGGACGACTTCGTCTACCGCTCCGACGGCAACGACCTGTGGCTCTCCATCGACGAGCTGCGCGACATGATCGGCACCGGCGCGTGATGCTCCCCTACGGACGCCAGTCCATCGACGACGAGGACATCGCCGCGGTCACGGCCGCGCTGCGCGGTGACTTCCTGACCACCGGCCCGACCGTCGGCGCGTTCGAGGCGGCGCTCTCCGCGCGGCTCGGCGGGCCCGGGTGCGTGGCGGTCACGTCCGGCACGGCAGCGCTGCACGTGGCGTACGCCGCGATCGGCATCCGCCCCGGCGACGAGGTGATCACCACGCCGATCACGTTCGTCGCCACCGCGGCCGCCGCGGTGCTGCAGGGCGCGAAGGTCGTCTTCGCGGACGTGGAGGCGGAGACCGCGAACCTGGACGCGGCCGCGGTGGACGCGCTGGTCACCACCCGGACCAGGGCGATCACCGCGGTCGACTACGCCGGTCACCCGGCCGAGTACGAAGCCCTGACCAAGGTCGCCCGGCGCGCGGACGTCACGCTGATCGCGGACGCGGCGCACTCGATCGGCTCCACCTACCGGGGCGTGCCGGTCGGCTCGCTCGCGGACGTCACCACGCTGTCGTTCTTCCCGACCAAGAACGTGACCACCGGCGAGGGCGGCGCGGTCGCGGCCACGGACCCGGCGGTGCTGGACCGGGCGCGGCGGTTCGCGAACCAGGGCACGGTCCGCGAGCGGGAGCTGATGCGCGCGCCGGACGAGGGCGGCTGGTTCTACGAGACGCACTCGTTCGGCCTGAACTACCGCCTGCCGGACGTGCTCTGCGCACTCGGGCTCAGTCAGCTGCGCCGGCTCGGCCAGTTCAAGGCCGCGCGCGCCCGGCTGGTCGCGCGCTACCACGAGATGCTGGCGGACGTGCCCGGCCTGACCGTGCCGGCCCAGCGCGCCTGGGCCGACCCGATGTGGCACCTCTATCCGGTGCGGATCGCGGACGGACGGCGGCGCGAGGTCTACGACCGGATGCGCGCGGCCGGCGTCGGCGTGCAGGTCAACTACGTGCCGGTCCACCTGCACCCGGTGTTCCAGGATCTCGGCTACCGGGCCGGCATGTGCCCGGTGGCGGAACGGTTCTACAGCGAGGAGCTCTCGCTCCCGCTCTTCGCCGACCTCACGGACGCCGACCAGGAGCGGGCCGTCGAGGCGCTGCGGGCCGTCCTGGGCTGACGTGCACCACGCGAACCACTTCTACGGGCACGCGCACGTGCTGGCCCGGTACTGCGGGCTCGACGACACCGATCCGCCCCGGATCGCCGGGTACCTGCAGCACGGCTGGAACATCGGCGACGGGCTGGGCGAGGGGACCCGGCTGGTGGCCGGGCGGCCCACGTTCGCCTGGTCCGCCGCCACGGCCGCGCGGGCACGGCTGGCCGGGCGGCCCGCGGTGGTGATCGGGGCGCCGTTCGCGTACCTGATGGCGCACGCGGAACGGGTCCTGGCGGCCGACCGTCCGCGGCTGGCGCCACCGGCCCTGGCCGTCCCGCGGCAGGACGGCATGCGGCGGACCGGCACGCTCTGGTACCCGTTCCACGGCTGGGAGAAGCAGAAGGTCCGTGGCGACCACGACGCGCTGATCGCCACGATCAAGGCGGTGGAGACCGAGCCGGTCACGATCTGCCTCTACTGGCAGGACCACGACGACCGGCGGGTCCGCGGCCGGTACGAGCGGGCCGGCTTCCGGGTCATCTGCCACGGCCGCCGCGGGTTCAAGTGGCGCGGCACCGACCCGCAGTTCCTCGACCGTCAGCTCGCCGAGCTGCGCGGGCACCGCCGGGTGGCGTCCAACCGGCTCTCCACCGCGATCTTCCACGGCATCGCGGCCGGATGCGAGCCGGCCGTCTACGGCGACGAGATGTCGCTGGCCGGCGAGGACCCCCGCTACGGCGGGCACGCCCGCGTCCGCCGCCAGTGGCCCGCGCTCTACGGCGAGCAGACCGACCTGCGCGCCGCCCGCGAGGCCGCGCGCGCCGAACTCGGTCTCGACCACCTGGCCGCCCCGGACGAGCTGCGTGACCTGCTCGGCTGGCCGGCGGCATCATCCGTTCCGGAGCCGAGGGCGACCCGTGTCAGATTGTGATCCATTGCCGGCGATGACGACGTTGACGTTGATCGGCGGGGAGACCATGGCGTACTCCGATGCCGACCGGGCCGCCGGGGGCGCCGCGCTCGGGCTGCTGGCCGGCGCGTACGCCGGCCCGGAGACCAGGGTGCTGCTGGCCGGCCCGCACGCCACCGAGCTGATCGACGCGCTCGCCGACCGGTGCGCGGCCGTGACCTGTCTGGTCCGCACGCTGACCGACGCGCAGGCGCTGGCCCGGCGGCACGAGCGCAACCCGCGCGTCCGGGTGCTCTGCGGCAGCCTGGACGCGTTCACGCCCGGCGGCGACCAGGATCTGGTGCTGGCGCTCGGCGGTCTGGGCCGGCTGCACAGCCCGGACGGCGCGCGGCTCACCTGGCAGTCCTCGCTGGACCGGCTGATCGCGGCGACCGCGAGCGCGGGCGTGCTGCTGCTCGGCGTGGAGAACCCGCTCGGCGTGCACCGGCTGACCACGGCCGGCGGGCTGCCCGCGCCGGACCCGGCCGAGCCGGTGGGCCACAGCGCGCTGGTGGCGCGGCTGCGCGAGGCCGGGCTGCACGTGGCGCCGAGCTACGCCGCGTTCGCGGACCCGGCCCGGCCGACCGTGCTGGCGCGGACGCCCGAGCTGGACGCCGCGTCCGGCGCGGTGCCGTTGCTGGCCGCCGAGGCCGCGGCCGCGTTCTCCGCCGTCACCCGCCGCCGCCCGCTGCTGGACGACCCGCGCCGCCTGGCCGGGGCCGCGCTGCGCGCCGGGATGGGCGCGCAGCTCGCACCGCTGTGGGTGGTCGCGGCCGGGCGCGCGCCGGTGCGCCCGCACGAGCCGTTGCCGTCCGCGTTCGTCGCCGGTGGCGCGCACGCGGCGCACTGGGACGCCGCGGTCGCGTACGAGCGGGCCGAGGACGGCCGGTGGTCGCGCCGGCTGCTGTCCGAGTCCGGCACCACGCTGCGCATGGTCGGCCGGGTCGCACGCACGCCGGAGCTGCTCACCGGCGCCGTCGCACCGGACCGGCTGCTGGAGGAGCAGCTGCTGGCCGCCTGCGCGGCCCATGACCTTCCGGCGGTACGGGAGTTGCTGCGCGCCTATGCGACCTGGCTGGCCGCCACACCGTCGGCGTTCGCGACCTGCGACAACGTGCTGGCCGACGGCGACCGGCACGAGCTGCTGGACCCGTCCTGGCACCTGTCCGCGCCGATCGGGGCCGACGAGGCGCTGGCGCGGGCGCTGCGCGGGTTCGCGGTCACGCTGCTCACCTCCGGTCTGCCGCACCCGTGGCCGGCCAGCCTGGACGTGGAGAGCCTCACCGTGTCCCTGGCCGCGGCCGCGGGACGGCCGCTGACCAGGGAGGACGCGCGCGCGGCGGTGGCGTTGGAGTGCGAGATCCAGGCCGCGCGCCAGGTGCTGCCGGAGCAGGCCGAGCAGGAGCTGCGCTGCGAGCTGGGCACGGTCACCGCGCGGCACACCGCGCTGGCCGCGCGCGACTGGCGGTCGATGACCGGCGCGATGGACCGGCTGGCCGGGGAGCTGGCCGAGGCGCGCGACGAGATCACCTGGTGGGAGGAGCGGGTCCGCACCTCCACCCGCGAGCACGAGCGCCACCTGCACCGGTACCGCAGCTCGCGCAGTTTCCTGGTCGGCCGCGCGGTCACCGCGCCGCTGCGGCTGGCCCGCCAGACCGTCCGACGCGTCGCCGGGAGCAGTGACACATGAGTGCCGTCCCCACCATCGAACTCCGCCCGGCCCAGGACGCCGACCGGGACATGATCCTCGGCTGGCGCAACCACGCGGCGGTCCGTCAGGCCAGCTTCACCACGCACGTGATCGCCGTGGACGAGCACGCGGCCTGGTGGTCGCGCGTGGCCGCGGACGACGCCCGGCAGGTCCGCATCGCCTGCGACGGGGAGACGCCGGTCGGCGTCGTGATCTTCACCGAGCGGGACGGCGGCGCGGACTGGAGCTTCTACCTGGACGTGGACGGGCTGGAGGCGCGCCGCGCGCTGCTGCCCACCTGGATCGCCACCGAGGTCGCCACGCTGGACCACGCGTTCGGGCCCGCCGGGTACACCGAGCTGCGCGGCGAGGCGCTGGCCAGGAACTCGGCCGTGGTCAGGCTGCACGAACGCTTCGGCTTCACCGTCACCGGCGAGTACCAGCGCGAGGTGGACGGCGAGCCCGAGACGGTCCGGCGGTACTCGCTCACGGCCGCCGCCTATCGAAAGGAAGTCCCCGCATGACGGTTCGCCAGACGCGCATCGACCAGCAGAACATCGGCACGGCGTACCCCCCGTTCGTGATCGCGGAGATGTCCGGCAACCACAACGGCGACCTGGACCGCGCGCTGCGGATCGTGGATGCGATCGCGGACGCCGGGGCCAGCGCGCTGAAGATCCAGACGTACCGCGCGGACACGCTCACCATCGACGTGGACGGGCCGCGTTTCCGGATCAGCTCCGGGCACGAGCTGTGGGGCGGCGAGAACCTCTACCGGTTGTACGAGCGGGCGCACACGCCCTGGGAGTGGCACGAGCCGATCTTCGACCGGGCGCGGGAGCGCGGGCTGATCGCGTTCTCCAGCCCGTTCGACCCGACCGCGATCGATCTGCTGGAGAAGCTGAACGCGCCGGCGTACAAGATCGCGTCGTCCGAGATGGTGGACCTGCCGCTGATCCGGCTGGCCGCGTCCACCGGCAAACCGCTGATCATCTCGACCGGCATGGCGAACGTGGCCGAGATCGACGCGGCCGTCCGGGCCGCGCGCGGTGCCGGCTGCGCGAACCCGATCCTGCTCAGCTGCACCGCCACCTACCCGGCACCGGTCGAGGCCGCGAACCTGCGGCGCATCCCGGTGCTGGCGGACGCGTTCGACACGATCGCCGGGCTCTCCGACCACACGCCCGGCATCGGCGTGGCGGTGGCGTCCGTGGCGCTCGGCGCCTGCGTGATCGAGAAGCACGTGACGCTGGACCGGGCCTCAGGCGGCGTGGACGCGGAGTTCTCGCTGGAGCCGGCGGAGCTTTCGATGCTGGTCGTGGAGGCGCGGCGCGCGCACGCGGCGCTCGGCTCGCCGCGGATCGGCGCGGACCAGTCCGAGGAGGAGGGTCTGCGCTACCGGCGGTCGCTCTACGTCGTCGAGGACGTGGCGGCCGGCGATGTGGTCACCCGGGACAACGTGCGGTCGATCCGGCCGGCCGGCGGGCTCGCGCCCGGCGACATCGACCTGGTGCTGGGTCGCACGTTCCGCGCCGCTCACCCCAAGGGCACGCCGTTGACCTGGGACATCGTCTAAGAATGCGATCGGGGCCGCCGCGCGGGCGGGGCGCGCGGCGGTTCCTCAGGACGCGGTGACGGAGAACGAGTTCGTGACGAAGTCCTTGCCGCCGGACGAGCTGGTGATCTCGTAACCGAACTGGACGTTGCCCACGGTCACGTCACCCCACCAGCCGTTCGTGCGCAGCCACTGGGCGATCGCCCGGATGTCGACCGTGCCGGAGCTGGTGTTGCCGGTCCGGACGAACGAGTAGACGTTGTTGGCGCCGTTGGACCCGCGGTAGATCTGCCAGGTGTGGCCGCCGACGCTCTGTGTGGTCTGCAGCGTGCCGAGCGGGCCGACCGCGCCGTACTTGTTCATCCACAGCATGATCTCGTGGGCGTTGTCCGAGGACCAGATGTCGTACGCCGTGGTGAACGCGACGCCGCTGGTCGGGACCGTGACGTTGAAGCTGCTGGTGGTGGTGCCCAGCGCGCTGACCTTCTTGCCGACGTACTTCGTCGCGTTCGGGTACGACTTGATGCCGCCGGTGTTCGGGTGGTTCGCCCAGACGCCCCAGTTGCTGTACGAGTTCGCCCAGATGGACTGTGCGCCGTAACCGGAGCCCCAGATGTTGTTGTAGAGCGTGTAGCCGCCGTTGGTCCAGGTGGCCCAGCGGTCGCTGGAGCCCCAGACGGCCGCGTGGGCGGGCGCGGCGACGGCGAGCGCCAGCACGCTGACGAGCGCCATGGCCAGAAGACGTGCGGTACGCAGCACGGTGACACCTCCGATGATTCCGCGCGACCGTACCCACGTTAGTTTTGGCTTCAAACGAAGTCAAGTGACCGACATCAATGCCTGCCGACGGCCAGCAAGCGCCTGGCCAGCAGGTAGATCGCCGCGCCGGCCGAGACCAGCGCCAGGCCGGCCAGGATCTCCATCACCACGTCCGGCCCGGTGAGCGGCAGCGTGCCACCGCCCCCGCCGGACCCCGGCGCCGCGATCGCGGACTCCGACGGGCCCGGCGTCACGGTGCCGGACGGCGGCGGGGAGGCCGGGCCGTCCCGCTCGGTGATCCACTGCGCCACGTCCTGCGGCGTGCCGACCGCCTTGGTGAACAGCGGCAGGTAGCCCTCGGCCTGCCCGGCCGGGTTCGGGTGCAGGATCGTGCCGTCGGCCTGGCCCTCGAACCCGGCCACCCACGGCGTCGTGGAGCAGATCTCGTGCGCGGTGAACGCGGGCTCGACGTCCACATAGGCGATGCCGGCCAGCTTCGCCTGCGCGGCCAGCACCGTGTTCAGCCCGCCCATCACGCGGTTGCCGATCCCGCGGATCTCCGCGGGGATGTCCGGCGTGCCGCAGTCCCCGTCCACCGAGAACGGCTGGGGATAGCCGGTCAGCACCACCTTCGCCTGGGGCGCACGCTCCTTCACGGTGGTCAGCACGGTCCCGACCGCGGACGGCAGCGCGGACTGCAGCGCCTCCTCGATCCGGGCCTGAGCGGCCGCGCAGTCCGCCGCCCGCGCCGGGTCCAGGCAGACGGCGAACGCGCCGGTCACGCCCAGATCGTTCGCCCCGACGGTGATGCTGACCAGGTCGGTCTCCCCGGTCAGCGCGGCGGCCGCGGCCAGCACGTCGGCGGTCTTGGCACCGCTGCACGTCGCGGTGGTCAGCCGGGCCAGACCCGGGTCCGTGGCGGTCCAGAGCCGGGAATAGGCCCCGGCCGTGTTACGGCAGGCGTCCAACGGCGTCCCGGCGCCCACCCCGGCGGCGTACGAGTCACCGAGCGCCACGAAGTCCACCATGGGCAGTGCGCTCGCGGCGGCGGACGCGGGCGCGGGCGCCCCTGCCAGGACCACCAGCGAAACGGCCGCGGCCGTGCGCAGAATACCGGACAACAACAAGACGATCTCTCCTCAGCACGCCCGTGGAAACGCTTCCAGCAGGCTGGCACTCCCGGTAGCTCAGGGGAAGACCACTTACTGTTCACTCACCGGAATACAGGGGAACACCCCGCCGGCCCGGAGGCCGACGGGGTGCGCCCGTGTTGTCGTACCGCTTACCAGATCTTGATGTAGGCGTTCTGCCAG
The DNA here is from genome assembly GCF_000717135.1 of Catenuloplanes japonicus. Classification (GTDB taxonomy): domain Bacteria; phylum Actinomycetota; class Actinomycetes; order Mycobacteriales; family Micromonosporaceae; genus Catenuloplanes; species Catenuloplanes japonicus. The sequence goes on along the minus strand of NZ_JNXY01000026.1, from coordinate 226,373 downwards.
CGAACCATGTTGTCCTGGCCCCAGCCGCCGGCCAGGAGGCGCTTGCCGCCCTTGGTCGCGTTGGCCGGGATCTGGATCGCCGCGGCGAACGTACCGTCCGCCTTGGCGGTCGCGCCGCCCACCTTCCACTTCATGGTGCCGGAGTAGAAGTACACCCAGACCGACTCGCCCGGCTTCCAGCCGTAGCCGGTGACCGTGGTCCACGACGTCGGGTACAGGTTGTACCCGCCGCTGCTCGACAGGCCGCCGCCGGTCGGCGAGGTCGCCGGCCAGACGATGGTCGGCAGAGCGGCGTCCGGCGTACCGGTGACACCGGTCGACCAGTCACCGTTGACCTCGCCCTTGACCGCGCGGACCGTGACGGTGTACTGCGTGCCACCGGCGAGACCGCGGATGGTGCAGACCTTGTTCTCGGCGCCGATCGCGGCGCACCAGAACGACTTGCCACCGGCGACGGCCATCGCCTGGTACTTGGTGGCACCCTCGACACCGTTCCACATGACCCGCAGGCCCTGCGCCACCTTCATCACCGAGACGCCGCCCGGGACGCCGGGCTTGTCGCCCGTGCCGCCGCCGATCGCGTCCGTGGTGACCTCGGAGCTACCGGCAGCCGCCGTGTTCGCCCAGATGGTGTACTTGGTCCCCGCCGCGCCGGCGTCGAAGACGCACTCGAGCGGGGTGGCGGACGACAGGATCTCGCAGGAGTTACCGGCCGGAACCGACTTCACCGTGTAGCTGGTGATGCTCAGCGCGGTGCTGGTCGGCGCCTTCCAGGAAACCTTGACCTTGCCACCGTCGATCGCCTCGGCCTTGGCCTCGGTGACCGGTCCGGGCGGACCGGCGACGACAGCGCTGCTGGTCACGGTCTTGGAGTCGTCGTTACCGGCGACACCCAGCGCCTTGATCGAGAACGTGTAGCTGGTGCCACCGGTCAGACCGTTGACGGTGCAGCTGACCACGTCGTCCGTGGCCATGTAGGCCGCGGTGCACATCTTGTTGTCCGGCGACGAGTTGACGCTGTAGGACGCGATACCCGCACCCAGCGCCGCCGGGCGGCGGAAGCTGACCTTCACCGCACCCGGACCGGCCGGCGTGGCGCCGGCGAGGTACGGGACGCCCGGCGAACCGGTGGCGGAGGTGACCTTCTCGCTGTCCGAGAAGTAGTTCACGTCGGACGCGAGCGTCCGCACCCAGTAGGAACGGGTGCCCGCGGGCAGCGGAACCTCGTACTCGCACTCCGTGGACGTGGCGGTCACACCGGCGAGCGCGTTGCAGGCGGCGGAGATGTCGCCCTCAGCGCTGCTGTAGACCCTCAGCGAGCCCACCGGCACCTGGTTCCCGGTCGGCAGCGCCCAGGTGACCTTCACCTTGTTGGTGCCGATCGGCTCCACCTTGACCCCGGTCGCGGCGGACGGACGTCCGACCACGTCGTAGGAGTCGGTGTAGCTGGTCGGCGTGAGCGCACCGGCGATCGAGCCGCCCAGCGCCTTGACCTTGAACTTGTAGCTCCGGCCGGCCTCGAGACCGGTGATGGAGCAGCTCGTGTTCGCAGTGCTGACGCAGGTGTCCGTGACGGCCTTGACCGCCGGCGACGCCTCCACCGTGTAGAGCGGCGCGGGCGTCGAGTTCATCTTCTGGTTCGCCGCGTTGTACTGCGGCGCGGTCCACTGCAGCAGGATCGACGGACCGGTCATCATGGCCGGCGGCGACACGAGCTGCGGCATCGACGGCGAACCACCCCAGTAGGTGGTGGTGGCCGCGGCCGAGATGCCGACCGAGTTGTTCGCCAGCACCCGGACCGAGTACTGCTCGCCGTCGACGAGGTCGGTGACCGCGCAGCCCGCGAGGGCGGTCACGGCCGCACAGGTGTAGCTCGGCGGCGTGGCGATCGCCGAGTTCTTCGGCGTCACCGTGACGGTGTAGTTGTCCACCGGGCCGCCGGACGAGGCCGGCGTCCACCAGACCGTGCCGGTGTGCGTGAACGGCGCCAGAGCGGCCGCGTCACTGGTCGCGTCCACGACCACGTCGAGCGGCGCGCCCGGAACACCGGGCGTGATGGCCGCGGACGCGGTCGACGACGTGGTGCCGGTGTCGCCGCCACCGATGGCGTTGACCCAGAACGTGTACGCCTTGGCCGGGTCGAGACCCTCCACGACACACGTGGTCGCCGAGGTCGCGCAGCCCGCGCTGGTCGGCGTCGTGGTGACCGTGTAGGAGCTCGCGCCCGCGGCCATGGTCCACGACAGGTCCACCTTGCCCGAGCCGGAGACGGCCGGGTAGCCCATCGTCCAGGTCGGCTTGGCCGGCGGGCCGGGCGTCGCGGAGGAGGAGGCGGTCGCCGCGGTGCCGCGGGACGTCGACTCCGCGGTCTCGTAGCCCGCGACGTCGACCGAGTAGGTCTTCAGCGCGGTGAGACCGCCGATGAGGCAGCTGGTGGTGCTGACGTTGCAGGTTGCGGTGTTGCCATCCGTGTCCGTCGCCGTGGCGACGTAGTGGTTGACGGTCGCGCCGGCAATCGCGTTCCAGGTGACCCAGATCGAGTTCTGCTTCGGCGTGACGGTCACCCCGCCCGGGGCGGCCAGGGCCGCCGAGGCCGGCGCGGCCAATAGTGTTGTTGACAGAGCACCTGCGAAGGCCACGGCGCCGAGACGGGCGCTCAAGCCTTCCCGTGATGCCCAGCGTGAACGCGTTGCGCGTTCGCCGCCATGGACTATCGACATTCTTCGTACCCCCGTGTGGGTGCGGCCGGCACCTGTTTTGACCGGCGGAGACTCTCCGTAAGGTAAGCCAGCACGGAGGGTGATTGTTGGCGTTTCGCGCAGATCGGTTGTGACTTGCGCTCGGAAGTCACGATTCGGTCCCAACGGGGGCGTTCCGGCCCGCATCTACCAGGCGGTCCGGCCACCATCGATGACAACGTTCGCACCGGTCACATACGACGACCGGGGTGACGCCAGGAACAGCAGCGCGGTGGCCAGCTCGGACGGCTCCCCCACCCGGCCCAGCGGCGTCTGCTCCCCGAGCCGCCGCACCAGCGCCGGATCCCCGCCGGCACCCGGAAACGCGCCGGGGGTCAGCGTGTTCACCCGGATGCCGAGCGGGCCCAGCTCCACCGCGGCGTACCGCGCCAGCTGCACCAGACCGGCCTTGACCGCGCCGTAGTAGGGCGGGTTCCCCACGGCCGGGTCGTCGTAGACCGGACGTGGGCTGACCAGGCCGTACATGGACGACACCGCGATCACCGAGGGCGAGCCGTCCACGGCCGCCTTCACCATCAGGTCCCGGGTCGCGCCGACCAGCCGCTGAAACGCGGACAACGCCAGGTCCGCCGCCTCCGCGTAGTCCCGCGGCGTCGCCGTGGCCAGCGAGCCGGACCGGCCGACGTGCGCGTTGTGTACCAGCACGTCCAGCCGTCCCGTGCTGTCACGAAGCTCCCGCGCCAGCCCGGCGACCGCGGCGGTCGAGGTCACGTCGCAGGCGTGCGAGAGACAGCCGTCCACCGGGCCCCCGGAGCGGGACACCGCCCACACGGTCGCGCCGGCCGCGGACAGCACGGCCGCGAAGACGCGACCGAGCCGGCCGGTCGCGCCGGTCACCACGGCGGTCCGGCCGGTCAGGTCGAAGAGCGCGGCCGGCGTCACGGCGTCCACCGCGCCGGGTCAAGCAGATCCAGCGGTACGGCCGGCAGCTCCGCCAGCACGAACGCGCGCTCGTCCGCGGTCAGCGGCGTCCGGGCCGCCAGCGCCGCGTTCGCCCGCAGCTGCACCTCCGTGTCCGCGCCGACCACCACGGACGTCACCCACGGCAGGCCCAGCACGTACGCCATGCACAGGTCCGCGCGCCCGTCCCGGCCCAGCGCGGCCGCGGTCCGATCCAGCACGCCCACCACCCGGTCCCGGTCCGGCGGTGTCAGATGCGGCCAGCGTGTGCCGGAACCGGCCGCCAGCAGCCCCTGGAGATACACGCTGCGCACGGTCACCACCAGGTCCGGCCGCTCCGCCAGCGAGGCGGCCAGGTCCGGCGCGGTCCACCGCCGGTCCAGCACGTTGCACGGCAGCTGCACGTATCCGAGGCCGGGCAGCCGCAGCACGGCGCGCAGCTCCGCGGGCGACTGCACGCTGACCCCGACCCGTTCGGCGAGGCCGCTCTGGGCGTACCGGCGAAGGGTCTTCCAGCCCGCGCCGCCGACCGCCAGCGCGTCCGCGGCCCGGTGCAGCAGGATGGTCAGCGGCTCCCCCAGGTGCCCGGAGCTGCGGACCACACTGGCGGTGACCGCGTCGGCGAGCGAGGACTCACCGCTCGCGACCGCGCCGAGCGGTGCCACCTTCGTGATCACGCCCAGGCCGGAGCGGGCCGCGCCGATGCGGCGCTCGCTCTCGCCGTACGCGCGTGCCGTGTCGACATGGGTGATGCCGCAGGAGACCGCGGCGTGCAGGAGCGAGGCGGCGGCCGCGTCGGACAGGCCGCCGGTGGTGTTGGCGATGCCGTAGGCGCCGCCGAGTTGAGCGCCGCCGAGCACGAGCGCGGATTGCCGGTAACCGCCCCGCTCTCGCACGGGCAGCGCTGCGCGCAGGTCCGTCATGCAGGGACCAACGGTGAAGTCACCGTTCGGGAATCGGCGCGTTGGTCACTGCGGAAACGTCGCCGTCGAGCCCCGGGAGCTGTGGGCCACCCCATGCATCATGCGAACTACTACTACGGGCATGCGCACGTGCTCGCCCGGTACTGCGGCCTCACCGATCCGGCGCACCCGCCGCGGATGCTCGGATATCTGCAGCACGGCTGGAACATCGGGGACGGGATGGCGCCGGGCGTGCCGCTCGTGGACGGCAGCCCGATGTTCGTCTGGTCCGAGGAGACCCGCCGCCGGTCGGTCTCCCAGGGCCGCCGCAACGTGCTGGCGATCGGGGCCCCGTTCGCGTACCTGACCGAGATGACGCCGGATGCGGGCGCGCCCCGGGAGGGCACGATCTTCTACCCGTTCCACGGGTGGGAGGGACAGCAGGTCATGGGCGACCACCAGCGCCTGATCGACGAGGTGAGGTCCGTTGAGGACGGTCCGGTCACGGTCTGTCTCTACTGGAACGAGCACCGCGTCCGCGGCATCCGCCGGCTCTACGAGAAGGCCGGCTTCCGGGTGATCTGCCACGGCTACCGCGGGTTCTGGTGGCGTGACCACGACCGTGAGTTCCTCGGCCGTCAGCTCGCGGAGCTGCGCCGGCACCGCCGGGTCGTGTCGAATCGGCTGTGCAGCGCGATCTGGTACGGCCTGCTGGCCGGCTGCGACGCGGCCGTCTACGGCGACCCGATGGTGCTGGAGGACGGCGACCTGACGTTCGGCGGCGAGCCCCGGCTGCGCCGCCAGTGGCCCGAGGTCTACGGCTACGCCACCGACCGGGAGACCTGCCGGGCGCTCGCCCGCCGGGAACTCGGCGCCGACAACCTGGCCCGGCCGATGGAGTTGCGCAACGCGCTCGGCTGGGCCGAGCCCCTGGAGAGGTGCGCCTGATGTCCGACCGTCCCGCCGCCCTGCTGCCCGAGCCGGCCCACGCCGCGCCGGAGCCGCCGATCCCGGGCCAGGTGAACCCGGCCGCGGCCGTGCTGACGAACCTGATCCGGATCGGCGACGAGATGTTCGCCTGGTCCGACGCGGTGACCGGGTACAGCGGCGCGCTCCGGCACCTGGTGCGCACGCTGATCGCCGGGCCCGGCACGCACGCGCTGATCGCCGGCCCGCACCACGACGAGATGATCACCTCGCTGGTGGACTCCGGCGCGGAGGTGACCTGCCTGGTCCGCTCGCTGCGCGACGCGGAGGCGCTGGCGCTGCGGTTCCCCGCGGTCGGCGTGCTCTGCGGCAGCGCGTCCCGGCTCGGCCCGGCCCACCGGTACGACCTGGTCGTCTGCCTGGACGGCCTGGACCGGCTGAACTCGGCCGAGGGCACGCCGCTCACCGACGACCAGCTGCTGGCCACGCTCGCGAAGGCGGTCACGCCGGACGGCACGCTGGTGCTGCGGCACGAGAACCCGCTCGGCATCCACACCGCGGTCGAGCTGGACCCGGGCGCGCGCGAACGCGCGGACTCCGCCTGGTATCCGCCGGGCTCGTCCGCGGACCGGCCCGCGTCGCTGTCCGAGCTGACCGCCCGGCTGGCCATCTTCGGGTTGCACGCCACGGCCGGCTACGCCGCGTTCCCGCTGCCCGCGCACCCGTCCGTGCTGGTCGGGCCCGGTCTGCTCGGCGAGGTGGGCGCGCCGCTGCGCGGGCCGTTGCAGGCGGTGCTGGCGCGCGCGTACACGGACGCGTACCGGGACTCGCCGGTGCTCAGCGACCCGCGCCGGATCGCCGGCCGGGCCCTGCGCGCGGGCGCGGAGGCGGTGCTGGCCCCGGCCTGGGTGACGGTGTCGCGCGCGTCCGGCGAGGTGCCGTCGCACGCGCTGCTGGCCGGCGACGCGGACGGGCCGCACGCGTACACGCTGACGCCCGCGGACTGGGGCGCGACCGCGACCACGCTGGTCCCGGCGGACGAGACGGCCGTGCGCGGCGGCTTGCGACGGGTGAACGGCGCGTTCCCCGTCGCCACGGGCGTGGTGCTGGAGGAGCGCCTGTTCGGGCTGTGCGCGTCCGCGGACCTGCCCGGCCTGCGCACCGAACTGTGCCGGCTGGCCGCCTGGCTGGACGGGCACGCCCGGGACGGACTGGTGACCGGGCCGATGGCGCTGGCCGACGCCGGTGAGCTGCTGGACGACGGCACCCAGCTGGGCCTGGCGCCGCCGCGCTGGTCGCCGGAGCAGCCGGTCGCGGCCGGCACCGTGCTGACCCGGATCGCATGGCGGTTCGCGGCGCGGCTGATCACCTCCGGCCAGCCGCACCCGTGGCCGGTGACCAGCAGCGCGACCGACCTGGCCGGGCTGCTGCTCGGCATGATCGACCGGCCGTTGCGCGAGGACTCGCTGCGCGCCGCGCTGGAGCTGGAGCTGGACCTGACCGGGCTGCCGCTGCCGGACCGGGACACCCGCCGCCGGGAACTGCTGGCGATCGCGCCGGGCGCGGCCACGATCGACGTGCCCGGCTACCGCGAGCTGGCCGAGGCGCTCTGGCGGCAGCGCTACCAGGCGAGCCACCTGCTGGCGCAGATGACCTGGACCGAGCAGATCATCCGCTCCCGCGACCTGCACCTGTCCAAGATGGACTGGGAGATCCAGCTGTACCGCAGGTCGTGGCCGGGCCGCTTCCTGATGGTCGCGCGAAGCGGCTACAAACTGGTCCGCAACGACACCCGCAAGCTCTCCAAGAAGATCGGCAAGCGCCGCGCCGCCGCCCGCCGCGCCAAGCGCGACCTCAACTTCCCGGAGCCGGGCGAAGTGATTTGATACGTGCCCCGGCCGGTCTCTCGAAAGATCAAGACCGGCCGGGGGTACGGTCCTCAGCCGCGGATCGTGGTCCGGGTGGTGAACTCCTCCAGCAGGTCGTGGCCGTCCCAGACCGGGGCGAAGGAGAGCGCCTGACCGAACGGCACGATCCGGTCCAGCCCGCGGCCGGGCACCGCCTCCACCAGGCCGCGCAGCTCACCCGCACCGAAGCCGAAGTGGCTCAGCGTCTGGTCGCGCGGCGTGATCAGCGGCGCGAGGTCGCGCAGCGCGTCCAGCCGGGCCACCGCGACCACGCCCGTGCCCAGCCACCCGCGCGGCGGCTCGCCCGCGTCGGCCAGCCGCAGCCAGGCCAGCTCGTTGCTCGGGAACCGCACGCCGGTCGCGCGGCCGTCCGCGGCCAGGCCGTACGCGCGGACCCGCTTCTCCACGGCCATCGCGGCGTCGACCGTCCACCCACGACGGGCCACGGCGTCGGCCAGCTCGCGCCGGAAGCTCTCCAGCGCCTTCTTCACGTCCGCCGGCGTGCCGGTCACGTAGAGCGCGCGCGGCGACGAGCAGGCCGCCTGGTCGAACCAGTAGACGTCGTTCGCGTAGCCGTCCGCGGCCGTGCGCCGGGCGTCGTCGCCGGCGGCCAGCCAGCCGGTCGCGGAGAGCGCGGCGAACGACGACCGGTCCGGGAACGTCAGGTCGCGGGCGAGCGGGCTCAGCGGGAAACGCCGCAGCTCGGTCACGCTGGCGTCGCCGCCCCAGAGCACGCGCAGGTCGCAGGCGGCGGAGAGCTCCGCGGTGACCGCGTCGTCCCGGCCGTAGGCGACCATCCGCTGGGTGCGGGCGATCACCGGGTCCGCGTCCGCGAGCGCGTCGTTCAGCGCGGCCAGCACCGCGTCGGCCGCACCGGCGGACCGGCGGGACAGGCGCACCACGTTGCGGTTGCCGGCCAGCGCGCTGAGCGCCCAGGAGTAGACGAACACGGTGTCCACATTGGCCGGTGGCACGTGGAAGATCAGGCCGCGCGGACGGCGTACCGTGTGCTGGTCTGTTTTCCGCAGGGTTTCGGCGGTGCGGGCAAGCTCGGCGCGGCGCAGGAAGAAGCCGAGCGACCCCAGCTCCGGGTGGGCGCGCGCCACGGACGGCGCGAGCAGCCGCGCGGAGAGCGCGCCGAGGAAGCGGACCACGCGCGGATCACCCACGGTCAGCGCGTCGGCCGAGGGCAGCAGGCCGATGGCCCCGGCCGGGAAACGGACGGTCATCGCGCGGCCCTCCCCTGCGCCGGCACGGCGTAGACGTCGCTGCAGCCCCGGGCCTCCGCGCGCGGCAGCCGGCCGATCACCTCGAACCGTTTACCCGGCCAGGCGCCGTCGTCCACGCCGTGGATCACGCCCAGATCCTCGGTGAGCAGGACGTTCCCCGGGTAGGAGGTGGGCAGCGTGCTGATCAGCTCGATCAGGCCCGGCTCGCCCGGCGGCAGCACGGCCCAGGTCCGCGGGTCCCGGATGATCACGTCGGCGAAGTCCGGGCAGTAGAGACCGCCACCGTCCGGCCCCTCCAGGAAGACCGTGCCGATCTGCTCGACCATGCCGTAGAAATTGTGGATCCTGGTCAGGCCGGTGTCCCGGGTGAAACGCTCGCGGAACTCGGCCGGTGAGACCGCGAGGTCCTGCAGCTTCTTCCAGCCGCCGGAGTGGACCAGAATGCCGTTGCCCAGGTCCCAGCCATGATCGCGGGCAAGCTCGTAGAGGTGCTGCCACACCATGAACGTGAACCCGAAGATCAAAAACGGTTGACCACCATTTTTCCGGATAAATGCCTCAATAGTGGTGTGGTCCGGGACGCCGTCCGCGTCCAGCGCCCACGCGTGGTCCCGGCCGAAGCCCATCATGCCGAGCACGCCCGCACCCCGCGCGCTGAACGTGCGCCGGTCGGCCAGGATCGCCCTCGTGTCGACCAGCAGCATCGGCAGCCGGTGCGGGCCGAGCACGGTCTGCATGGTGCGCGACAGCATCCGGCTCTGCGCGGCGGCCGCGTGCTGGTCCAGGAAGATCCGGCTCGGCTCGCCGGTGGTGCCGCTGCTGGTCAGCGTCTTGAACACGGCCTCGTCCGGGATGCTCTTCAGCGCGTGCGTCTTGAACATCCGCACCGGCAGCCAGGGCAGCGCGTCCAGGCTGCGGTAATCCCGGTCCGGCCCGTGCCCGGTCGCGTCCAGGATCCTGCGGTACGGCGGGCAGCCCGCCCGATGCGCCGTCAGCCGCGCGGCGACCTCCGGCAGCAGTCGCTCCTCCTTGGCCGGCTGCGTCAGCCGGAAGACGCCCAGGGTGTCGATCGACACGCGGTCACCCCCGCCCCTCCTGCTCGTTTGACGTGCGGGCCGATCGGCCCTTTCCGGACAACGAGAGCGGGAGCGGCACGGATGCGGATCGTGGGAATCGTCCAGGCGCGGATGGGCTCCGAACGGCTGCCCGGCAAGGTGCTGCGCCCGCTCGGCGACCGCAGCGTCCTCGGCTGGGTGATCCGCGCCGCCCGAGCAGCCGACTGCCTGGACGACCTGGTCGTGGCCACCAGCGACCGCCCCGAGGACGCCGCCGTCGCCGCCGAGTGCGATCACCTGGGGGTACGTGTGTTCCGTGGCCCCGCGGAGGACGTGCTGACCCGGTTCGTGGGCGCGGTGCCGCTGCAGGGCGACATCGGCGCCGTGATGCGGTTCAACGCGGACTGCCCGCTGCTCGACCCCGCCGTGATCCGCACCGCGGTGCGGCACTTCGCGGCCTCGCCCGGCCTCGACTACCTGAGCACGTCGCTGCACCGGGTGCTGCCGCTCGGCACGGACGTGGAGATCGTCTCGGTGGACGCGCTGCGCCGCGCGGACCGGCTGGCGACCGGCTTTCACCGCACGCACGTCACGTCGTACGTCTACACCCATCCGGAGGACTTCAACGTCACCGGCATCGCACTTCCCCCGGACCGCTCCGGCCTGCGCGTCACGCTCGACACGATCGAGGACTGGCGGCTGATCGAGGCCGTGGTCGCGCACTTCGGCGACCGGATCGTGCCGGTCGCCGAGCTGTCCGCCTGGCTCGACGCGAACCCGGACGTGCGCGCGCTCAACGGCACGGTCCGGCAGAAGGCGCTGGCCGACCGGTGACCGTCGCGGTCGGCCTGCGGTGCGACGCCGGCGCCGCGATGGGCGTCGGGCACCTGGTCCGCTGCCTGGCACTGGCGGAGGAGCTGCTCGGGCGCGGTATCCAGGTGGCGCTGCTCGGCGACGTGGGCACGGTGCCGTGGACCGCCGCCGAGATCGACCGGCTCGGGCTGCCGGTGATCGCCGCACCCGCCGCACCCGGCGCGCTGGCGATGACCGCCCGGCGGCTCGGCCTGGACGCCGTGGTGATCGACTCCTACGTCACGAACCCCGGCTGCGCGGCCGCGCTGCGCGAGGAGGGCATCGTGGTGCTGGCGATCGTCGACGGCGACGCGCGCGGGCAGGCCGCAGACCTCTACCTGGACCAGAACCTGGGCGCCGAGCTGACCCCGGCCCCCCTGCCGCCCAGCGCTTCCCGGCTGGCCGGGCTGCCGTACGTGCTGCTCCGCGACTCGGTCCGGTCCCGCCGCCCCGCCACGCCCCGGCCGCCGCACGCCGGTGGGCCGCCGTCCGTGGTCTGCTTCTTCGGCGGCACCGATCCGGCCGGGGCCGCGCCGGTGCTGGCCGGCATGCTGGCCGCGACCGGCGTCCCGCTGCACGCCACCGTGGTCACGCCGTCCACGTCGACGGTCGCGCCCGCGCCCGGCCAGACGTTCCGCTTCGTGCCGAACACGCCGGAGCTGCCCGCGCTGCTCGACGGCGCCGACCTGGTGCTGTGCGCGGCCGGCACGTCCACCTGGGAGCTGCTCTGCCTGGGCGTCTGCCCCGCCCTGATCATGGTCGCGGACAACCAGCGGCTCGGCTACGACGCGATGCTGGCGGCCGGGCTCGGCTTCGGCCTGGGCCGGGTCGCCGACCTGCCGTCGCCGCCCGCGATCGCGACGCTGCACGAGGCGCTGACCTCCCCGGAGCGGCGGCACGCACTGGCCGCCCGGGGCTGGGCCGAGGTCGACGGCGAGGGCCGGGTCCGGGCCGCGGACGCGCTGCTGGCGGCCGTTGCCGCACGCCCGGCACGATGATCCGCTCGCGACCCCGGGCGGCAGTCCTCGCGTCAGGCTTTGCTCTGCTTACCTGGACAAACCGCCCATGCCCCGCCGGCCCCGCCCACCGCTTCGCTCTGCGTGGGCGACCGGCAACCGGGCGGCGAGGCCCAGGCACCGCCGGCAAACGAACCTCGGCCTGCCGCGCCAGCCGCGAGGCCGCTATTTACCGAAATTTCGGGCACGGAGTGCCCGCTGATCGCCGCCGGACCGGACCTCCGACGCCGCCGGACCGGGCCCCCGATGCCGCCGGACCGGGCCCCCGATGCCGGAGGCTCCACGTCAAGAGAACGCCCATCACCCGAGTGCCCGGTGAGGACGGGCACGGAGCGGGCAGACGAGCCCCGATCCGTACCCTCTGGGGCTGATTTTGATCTTCAGGCGCGGGCGCCGAGGGCCTGGCTGATGGCGCGGCCGAGGGCGGCGATGACCAGCGAGATGCTGGGGCGGATCGTGGATTCCTCCATGCTGATGCCGCCGCCGAAGCCGGCACCGGCCGAGATCTCCTCAAGCCGCTTGTGGGCCTGCTCCAGCGCATCGCTGTCCAGGTGCAGCGTCGGCTCCATCCGGGCGGCGGCGAGCAGCGTGGCCAGCGCGGCGGTGCGCTCGTCCGGCACGGACTGGCCGGTGAGCGCGTCGGCCAGGCGCGCGCGGATCGCGGCCTCGTGGCTGCGGTCGGCGGTCGGGTAGCGGTGCAGGTGGATCACGCCGCCCATCGCGGTCTCGTCCACGTCGCGGACCACGCCGCGCTCGACCAGGTCGGCCAGGACCTTGTCGCGCAGGCCGTGGCGCAGGCGCTGCAGCCAGGACGCGGCCGCGTGCGGCGTGTCCGAGTCGATCTTCGCGAGCACCGCGTCCAGGATCGGGTCACCGACCGGGGTGTTGTCCTTCACCACGAGCATGTCGGCCGACATCGTCAGGCGGCCCACCAGCGCCAGCTCCACCAGGATCGCCGCGGCCATGCCGAGGTCGAGCGCGATCCGGGACCCGACCGCGCGCCCCGACTCGTCGTCGTACGCCAGGACCAGCAATTCCTCGGGCAACGTAATGGGAGCCATGGCCATGACCATAGTGGCCGCCCCCAAGGCGACGGTAGTGGCTGGATAGGGTGAGCACGGTGCACGCCATCATCGCCACGCTCGGCTACGTCTTCTCGCCCGACCAGCGTGAAATCCTCATGATCAGACGCGATGCGCGCCCGGACGACGTGCATTTCGGCTACTACAACGGCCTCGGCGGCAAGCTCGAACCGGACGAGGACGTGGTGTCCGGAATGCGACGCGAGATCCGCGAGGAGGCCGCGATCACCTGTGACAGCCTGGACCTGGCCGGCACGATCTCCTGGCCCGGCTTCGGCCGCAACGGGGAGAACTGGTTCGGTTTCGTCTTCCGGATCACCGCCTGGTCCGGCACGCCGCTGACCTCCAACCCCGAGGGCACGCTGGTCTGGACGCCGGTCGCGGACGTGCTGGCCGGCGCCGTGCCCATGCGGGAGAGCGACCGGCACTTCCTGCCGCTGGTCTTCGCCGAGAAACCCCAGGTCTTCCACGGCATCATGCCGTTCTCCGCGGGCCGCGCCCTCTCCTGGGACTACTCCACGACCGCCTGAAACCCCAAGATCAAAAGCCCGCCACGGTACGCCCGGGGCGCCCCACGATCCGCTCCGGGCCCGTCTGCTCGCCGGGCCGGTGCGGGCGGTCAGCGGCCCGGTCGAGCTTCCGGCGCCGGAGCCCGGTCCGGGAGTTGCGCCGCGGCCCTGTCGAGTTCCCGGTCCGGACGCGCTGCGCCCGAAATTTCGGGAAATAGCGGTCCGGATGACGTGACGGGTCGGGTACGGGCCCTCTGTGCCTGAAATATCACCCTATGGTGGACGATCGCTATCACGCCGACGTCGGAGGCGAGACCGGCGTCCGGCGGGCCGCACGGGCACCGCCGGACGGGGCGGCTCAGAAGCGGGGCATGCCGCCGAACTGACGGTCGCCGGCGTCGCCGAGGCCGGGCACGATGAACATGTGCTCGTTGAGCCGGTCGTCGATCGAGGCCGTGACCAGGCGCAACGGCAGGCCCGAGGTGCGCAGGCGCTCGATGCCGGGCGGCGCGGCCAGCACGCAGATGACCACGATCTCGGTGCAGCCGCGGTCGGTCAGCAGGCGGCAGCAGTGCTCCAGCGAGCCGCCGGTGGCCAGCATCGGGTCGAGGACCAGCACCGGGTGGCCGGTGAGGTCGACCGGGAGCGACTCCATGTACGCCCGCGGCGCGAACGTCTTCTCGTCCCGCGCCAGCCCCACGAAGCCCATCGACGACTCCGGGAGCAGCGCCAGTGCCGAGTCCGCCATGCCGAGCCCGGCGCGCAGCACCGGGACGATCAGCGGCGGCTTGGCGAGCCGGGTGCCCGAGGTCGGCGCCACCGGCGTCTCCACCGGGAAATTCTCGACGTCGAAGGTGCGCGCGGCCTCGTACACGAGCATGGTGGTGAGCTCGGTGAGGGCCGCGCGGAACGTGGCCGAGTCGGTGCGCGCGTCGCGCATCGCGGTCAGCCGGGACTGGGCAAGGGGATGATCAACGACGAGTACGTCCACGGTCGTTCAACCTACCGGCAGCGGCGCCGGCGAACGAGTAGACCTCACACATCGTCTCCGCGTAGGCCGCCGGCGTGTGCCGGGCCGCCTTCTCCGCCGCGGCCTCGCCGATGCTCCGCGCGACCTCCGGCGCGTCGAGCAGCGAGACGACCGCGTCCGCGAAACCGCCCGCGTCCGGCGAGGCGAGCTTCGCGGCACCGCCGAGCGGGCCCTGCGCGTGCAGCACCTCGTCGCACATGACCGCGGGCACCCTGGCCAGCGCGGCCTCCTGCAGCACCAGCGCCTGCGTGTCGGACAGCGACGGGAAGACGAAGATCTCGGCGGCACCGTACGCGGCCGCGACCACGTGCGACGGCTGCTCGCCGACGACGGTGATCCGCGCGGCCGCGGCCGGGCCCACGTCCTCCAGCAGCGACGTCAGCCAGCGGCGGTCGAAGATCGCGCCGACCAGCACCAGCCGGGCCTCGGGGTTGCGGGCCACGATCGTGCGGAACGACTCGATCAGCAGGTCGACGCCCTTCTCCCGGTTGACCCGGCCGACGAAGAGCAGCACCCGGTCGGCGTCGGCGATGCCGTGCTCGGCCTTGAACGCGGCGACCGCGTCGTCGGTGGTGGGCCGTGCGGCCACCCCGGTCGGGACCAGGAAGATCCGCTCGTCCGGGACGGGCAGCGTGATCCGGTTCAGCGCGGCGCGGGTGGGCACGATGACCGCGTCCGCGTCGCCGAGCAGCAGCCGGTTGTAGCCGTCCACGGCCGTGTGCCGGAGGCTGACCGCGCGCTCCTCGGTGAACGACCCGAACGTGCCGACCGGCGCGGGACGCCGCCCGGCCGCGCGGCGGGCCACGCTGGCGGCCCGTCCCGCCACGCTCGCGGCGCCGCTGGCTGCCCTGCCTGCCACGATGCGGGTGCGTGCGGCAGCCCGGCGGGCGTAGCGCACCGCGCGCGGGCCGGTGACCTGGATGGTGTGCGACCACGGCACGGGCACGCCGAGCCGGCGCGCGTAGAGCCTGGTCAGCGCGTTGAGCGCGGAGACCGGGACCCGGTACGCGTCCGCGTACGCGTGCAGGTCGGTGTGGTAGGTGTGCACGACCGGCAGCCCGAGCTTGCGGGCCGCGACCACGCCGAGCAGGCCGACCGGGCCGGGCGTGTGCACGTGGACGATGTCCGGCTCGAACGCCGCGATCTCGTCCAGCACGCCGCTGGCGCCGGTCTCCCGCAGCAGCCACGGTGAGAGGCGGAGGTTGGCGACACCGCACGGCAGCGCCCGCAGCGTCAGCAGACCGTCCTCGGCCGTCTGGTCGGGGTGCCGGGGCACGATGGTCATGCCGGGGTGGCCCTGCTCGGCGAGCGCGGAGGTGAGCGTCCTGATGGACGTGATCACGCCGTCGCGGCGGGGCAGGTACGTGTCGGAGAAGTGCACTACTCGCACAGCGAGAGACAATCGGAGCCGCCGGTCAACGTCAAGTGTCAATTACCTCTCAGAACGATGAAACTTGCCGATCCGGTCGTGTTTGATCATGAAACGTGAGACGTGCGTAGACTCCGGGTCATGACGGTTTCACTGGCTGCGCTGGCGGACGTGGCACGCTCGGAGGCCAGCCTGCGTGCGTTCCTGCACGGTCTCCCGGGGGTCGACAAGGTCGGCGCGGAGCAGCGCGCGGCGGCGCTCGGGACCCGTTCGATCAAGACCTCCGCCAAGGCGTGGGCGATTGATCTTTCCATCCGAATGGTGGACCTCACCACGCTGGAAGGCGCGGACACTCCCGGCAAAGTGCGCAATCTGTGCCAGAAGGCGCTGAACCCGGGTCACGGCGCGCCGCGCGTGGCCGCCATCTGCGTCTACCCGTCGATGGTCGCCACCGCGCACGAGGCGCTCCGGGGCTCCGGCGTGCACCTGGCCAGCGTGGCCACCGCGTTCCCGTCCGGCCAGGCCCCGCTGAGCGTGCGGCTGGACGACACCCGGGCCGCGGTCGCGGCCGGCGCGGACGAGATCGACATGGTGATCAACCGGGGCGCGTTCCTCTCCGGCCGCTACACCGAGGTCTTCGAGGAGATCGTCGCGGTCAAGGAGGCGTGCGGCGACGCGCACCTGAAGGTGATCCTGGAGACCGGCGAGCTGGCCACGTACGACAACGTGCGCCGCGCGTCCTGGCTGGCCATGCTGGCCGGCGGCGACTTCATCAAGACCTCCACCGGCAAGGTCCCGGTCGCGGCCACGCCCCCGGTCACGATGATCATGCTGGAGGCGGTCCGCGACTTCCTGGCGCAGACCGGCCGCAAGGTGGGCGTGAAGCCGGCCGGCGGCATCCGCACCACCAAGGACGCGGTCAAGTACCTGGTGCTGGTCAACGAGACGGCCGGCGAGGGCTGGCTGGACCCGGACTGGTTCCGCTTCGGCGCGTCCACCCTGCTCAACGACCTGCTGATGCAACGCAGCAAGCTCGCCACCGGCCACTACGCCGGCCCCGACTACGTCACCCTGGACTGAAGCCAATGGCAGCCTTCGAGTACGCGCCCGCGCCCGAATCCCGGTCGGTCGTCGAGATCAAGCCTTCCTACGGGCTGTTCATCGACGGCGACTTCACCTCCCCTCGCGACGGCGGGGTGATCAAGACGGTGAACCCGGCGACCGAGGAGATCCTGTCCGAGGTCGCCGAGGCCGGCGAGGCGGACGTGGACCGCGCGGTCGCGGCCGCCCGCGCCGCGTTCGCGAACGTCTGGGGCCCGATGCCGGGCGCGGAGCGGGCGAAGTACCTGTTCCGCATCGCCCGGCTGATCCAGGAGCGGGCGCGCGAGCTCGCGGTGCTGGAGACGCTGGACAACGGCAAGCCGATCAAGGAGTCGCGCGACGTCGACGTACCCCTGGTCGCGGCACATTTCTTCTATTACGCCGGATGGGCGGACAAGCTCGGGCATGCCGGGTTCGGTCCGGCGCCGCGCGCGCTGGGTGTGGCCGCGCAGGTCATCCCGTGGAACTTCCCGCTGCTCATGCTGGCCTGGAAGATCGCGCCCGCGCTGGCCGCGGGCAACACGGTCGTGCTCAAGCCGGCCGAGACCACGCCGCTGACCGCGCTGCTGTTCGCGGAGATCTGCCGGCAGGCCGAGCTGCCCGCCGGCGTGGTCAACATCGTCACCGGCGCCGGCGCGACCGGCCGCTACCTGGTGTCGCACCCGGACGTGAACAAGGTCGCGTTCACCGGTTCGACCGGGGTCGGCCGGGAGATCGCCCGCGCGGTGGCCGGCACGTCGAAGAAGCTCACGCTGGAGCTGGGCGGCAAGGCGGCGAACATCGTGTTCGACGACGCGCCGATCTCGCAGGCGGTCGAGGGCATCGTGAACGGGATCTTCTTCAACCAGGGGCACGTGTGCTGCGCCGGGTCCCGGCTGCTGGTGCAGGAGCCGATCGCGGACGAGCTGATCGACGCGCTGAAGCGGCGCATGTCCCAGCTGCGCGTCGGCGACCCGCTGGACAAGAACACGGACGTCGGCGCGATCAACTCGGCCGCGCAGCTGGCACGCATCACGGAGCTGTCCGCCGCGGGCGCCGAGGAAGGCGCCGAGCGGTGGGAGCCGGACTGTGAGCTGCCGTCCCAGGGCTACTGGTTCCGTCCGACGCTGTTCACCGGCGTGTCCCAGTCGCACCGGATCGCGCAGGAGGAGATCTTCGGGCCGGTGCTGTCCGTGCTGACGTTCCGCACGCCGGCCGAGGCGATCGAGAAGGCCAACAACACGCCGTACGGGCTGTCGGCCGGGATCTGGACCGAGAAGGGCTCGCGGATCCTGGCGGTCGCGGACAAGCTCCGGGCCGGCGTGGTCTGGGCCAACACGTTCAACAAGTTCGACCCCACCTCGCCGTTCGGCGGTTACAAGGAGTCCGGATACGGCCGCGAGGGCGGCCGCCACGGCCTGGAGGCGTACCTAGATGTCTGAGCTGACCGGCCAAAACCCGGACGCCGCAACACGAGGCCAAAACCGGGCCTCACGTTCTGAGCTGACCGGCCAAAACCCGGACGCCGCAACGCGAGGCCAAAACCGGGCCTCACGTTCCGGCTCTAGCCGTCTGGCAGTCCGCAAGACCTACAAGCTCTTCATCGGCGGGGCGTTCCCGCGCAGCGAGTCAGGGCGGACCTACGTCGTGAACGACAACAACGTGGCGCTGGCCTCCCGCAAGGATCTCCGGGACGCGGTCGTCGCCGCGCGGAAGGCGTTCCCCGGCTGGTCCGGCGCGACCGCGTACAACCGCGGGCAGGTCGTCTACCGGATCGCCGAGATGGCCGAGGCGCGCCGCAAGGAGTTCAAGTCGCTGGGCGTGCCGTCCGACGAGGTGGACGCCGCGATCGACCGCCTGGTCTGGTACGCCGGCTGGAGCGACAAGATCGCCCAGGTGCTCGGCGGCGCGAACCCGGTGGCCGGCCCGTACCTCAACATCTCCTCCCCGGAACCGACCGGCGTGGTGGGCGTGCTCGCGCCCGCCGACTCCGCGCTGCTCGGCCTGGTCTCCGTGGTCGCGCCCGCGATCGTCACCGGCAACACGGTCGTGGTCCTGGCCGCCGAGGCCCACCCGCTGGTGGCGGTCACGTTCGCCGAGGCGCTGGCCACCTCGGACGTACCCGGTGGCGTGGTCAACCTGCTCACCGGCCGTCCCGCCGAGACCGCCCCCTGGCTCGCCTCGCACGCCGACGTCAACGCGCTCGACCTGGCCGGCGCCGCCACGGACCTGGCCCGCGACCTGGAGATCGCCGCCGCCGGCACGCTCAAGCGCGTCCTCCGCCCCGCCCCCGCCGACTGGCACGCCGACCCCGGTCTCACCCGCCTCACCGCTTTCCTGGAGACGAAGACCGTCTGGCACCCGAAGGGGGTATGACCCGTACCCTTGGGGCAGCGAACGGAGGCTCCTGATGACTACGCTGCATCTGCCTGACGTCGTCGAGGACGGATTCACCGTCGACGATCTTGAGGGTCTTCCTTCTGGGCTGCGTTACGAGGTTCACGACGGGAGGCTTGTCATCATGTCGCCGGCCCGCCTCTGGTACCAACGGATGGCTCGACGGATCGCAAATCTTCTGGAGAAGGCGGGTTACTTCGCCGAAACGGAGGTCGGCGTTCGTCGCACGCCTCGCGACGCCCGCGTGGCGGATGTCGCGGTCTTCAAGGAAGTGCCGAAAGATCTCAACGAGGCCTGGCACAGCCCGACCGTCATCGCGCTCGCCGTGGAGATCTGGTCCCCGTCGTCCGACAGCAAAGACCACGATCTGCGCTGGTACGCCGAACAGAGCATCGCAACCTACTGGCTCGTCGAACCTATCGACGGTGAACAACTCGGCGCTTTGGTGACCATCTACGACCTGGTGCGGGCAGAGTCCGGTAAGGCCACCTATCTCGAACGCGAGAAGACCACGCTTGAGCGGCTCGAACTGGACGGGCCACGCTAGCCGCCTCGTGTACTACGGGCGGTAGGATTGCGGCGTGATACGGCTGGGTGACCTTGAGCGTGCGGTGATGGACGTCCTGTGGGACGGGACGACCGGCGGGGGTCTCACGGTGCGCGACGTGGCGGATGCGCTGTCGGACCGTGGGCTGGCCTACACGACCGTGATGACCGTGCTGGACCGGCTGGCGGGCAAGGGCATGGTGGAGCGCGAGCGCGCGGGCCGGGCCTGGAGCTACCGGGCCGCGGCCGCGCGCGAGGCCTACATCGCGCAGCTCATGCTGGACGCGCTGGACCTGGCGGGCAGCCGGGACGCGGCGCTGGTCCGGTTCGCCCGGTCGGTGAGCGGGACCGAGGCCGAGGTGCTGCGCAGTGCCCTGTCGGACGAGGCCGGAGGCGGACAACAATGATCCACGCGCTGCACTTCGCCGGCGGGGCGCTGCTCGCCTATCTGGCCGCGCGGGTGCTGGCGCGGGCCCGGTGGACCTGGCGGATCCCGCGGGTCGCGATCATCAGCTGGCAGTTCATCGGGCTGGGCTTCGGGCTGAGCGCGATCGGCGTACCCCTGGCGCTCGGTCTTGATCCTTATGACGCCGCGCCCGGGACCGCGCTGCGGTTATTGGCCGCGGACCTGGCCGGCGGGCGGCTCCCGGCCGGGCTCGGCGTCGGGCACCTGGCCGCGATCGCGGTGAGCCTGGGCATCGCCTGCACGCTGGCCGGCACCACGATCAACTCGCTGGTCCGGGCCGTGCGCGCGCAGCGGCGGCACCGGGACCTGCTCTCGCTGGTGGCGCGCGACGATCCGGCCGCGCCCGGCGCGCTGGTGCTCGACCACCCGAGCGCGGCCGCCTACTGCCTGCCCGGCCTGCACCCGCGCGTGGTGGTCAGCGCCGGGACGCTGAGCCTGCTGGATCGCGCGCAGCTGGCCGCGGTGCTGGAGCACGAACGCGCGCACGCGGACGAGCGGCACGACCTGGTGCTGCTGCCGTTCACCGCGCTGTGCCGGGCGCTGCCCTGGGCCGGCTGGCTGCGGGCCGCGGCCGCGATGGTGGCGCTGCTGGTGGAGATGCGCGCGGACGACAGGGCGCTGGACAAGCACGCGGAGGGGCCGCTGGCGTCCGCGCTGCTCCGGTTCGCCACGGCCGGGTCGCGGCTGACGCCGTCCGGCGCGCTGGGCGCGGCCGACCGGGACGTGGAGGCGCGCGTGCACCGGCTGCTGGTGCACGGCCGGCCGGCCAGGTTCCGCGGCGCGGTGGCGCTGGCGGCGGCGACACTGCTGGTCGCGCTGCCGATCTCGCTGTTCCTCGCCTGACGGTCGGCACCGGAATAGTTCCCGGACATGTCGGGTCGAAGGTCACTCGCCGGAGTTCGGCCGACTCTGGTTGACTTACCGCGATGCGCCCGTTCGATCCCCGCCTGCTGAGGCGAGTGCCCGCGACCCGGCGCCACCTCGCCCTGCTGGGCATCTTCGGGGTGGCGGCCGGAGTGCTGATCATCTCGCAGGCGACCGCGCTCGCGGCCGCGCTGACCGCCGCCTGGCAGGGGCGGCTGGACACCACCGCGCTCGCCGCGTTCGTCGTGACCGTCGTGCTGCGCTCCGCCCTGACCTGGGCGCAGGGCGTGGTGGCGGCCCGCAGTGCCGCGACCGTCAAGGCCGCGCTCCGCGCGGAGCTGCTCGGCGCGGTCGGCGCGCGCGGCCCCGGCTGGCTCGGCGGCCAGAAGGCCGGCGAGATCGCCACGCTGGCCGGCCGTGGGCTGGACGCGCTGGACAACTACTTCACCGGATACCTCCCGCAGCTGATCATGGGCGTGACCGTGCCGATCGCGGTGCTGTCCCGGCTCGTCCTCACGGACCTGATCTCCGCGATCACGATCGCCGCGACGCTCCCGCTGATCCCGGTCTTCGGCGCGCTGCTCGGCTGGCAGGCCCAGGCCGCCACCGAACGGCAGTGGCGCCGGCTCTCCATGCTCGGCGGCCACTTCCTCGACATGGTCGCCGGCCTGCCCACGCTGCGCGTCTTCGGCCGCGCGCGGGCCCAGGTCGAGGTGGTCCGGCGGATGGCCGACGGGCACCGGGCCGCGACCATGAAGACGCTGCGCATCGCGTTCCTGTCCGCGCTCGCGCTGGAACTGGTCTCCACGCTCTCCGTCGCGCTGGTCGCGGTGCCGGTCGGGCTCCGGGTGCTGGACGGCGCACTCACGCTGCACGTCGCGCTGCTGTTGCTGCTGCTCGCCCCGGAGGCCTACCTCCCGCTCCGGGCCGCGGGCGCGCGCTTCCACGCCAGCATGGAGGGCCTGACCGCGCTCGACGCCGCGTTCACGCTCTCCGGCCCGCCCGCGTCGGCCGCGATCGGCACGGTCCCGGCGCCCGCGGCCTTCACCGAGATCCGCTTCGAGAACGTCACCGTCGAGTACGACCGCGTGGTCGCGCTCCGGAACGTCTCGCTGACCGTCACCGCCGGTGACCGGATCGCGATCGTCGGCCCGAGCGGCGCCGGCAAGAGCACGCTGCTCGGCCTGCTGCTCGGCTTCGTCACGCCTGCCTCCGGCCGGATCCTCGTCGACGGCACGGACCTGGCCACGCTCGACCCGGAGCAGTGGCGCCGCCGCCTGGCCTGGGTGCCGCAGCAGGCGCACCTGTTCGCGGCCACCATGGCCGACAACATCCGGCTCGGCGCGTCCGCGGCCTCCGACGCGGACGTCACCGCGGCCGCGCGCGCGGCGCTGCTGGACGACGTGGTCGCCGGGCTCCCGGAGGGTCTGCGGACCCGGCTCGGCGAGCGCGGGCACGGCCTCTCCAGCGGGCAGCGGCAGCGGGTCGCGCTGGCGCGCGCGTTCCTCCGCGCGGACGCGCCGTTGCTGCTCCTGGACGAGCCGACCGCACGGCTGGACGGCGCGTCCGAGGCCGCGGTGCTCGACGCCAGCCGACGACTGGTCGTGGGACGCACGGCGCTGCTGGTCGCGCACCGTCCCGCGCTGCTCGGCGAGGCCGGCCGCATCATCCGGATCGAGGACGGGCACCTGACCGAACTGCCCGCGCTGGTGACGACATGACCACAGACCATTCCGCGGGTACGACCGGGGAGGCGGCCGGCTCCGCCGACGACGACGCGGGAGACGGCACGGCGGCGGTGTCACGGGCCGACGCGGGTGGCACCCCGGCTTCGGGCGGCAGCCCGGCCTCGGGCGGCAGCCCGGCCTCGGGCGGCAGCCCGGCCTCGGGCGGCAGCCCGGCCTCGGGCGGCAGCCCGGCCCTGCGCGGCAGACCGTCCGCAGGTGGCAGCGCTGCCGCGCGCGGTGCCCCTGCTGTAGGTGACGGACCGGCCGTATCCGGCAATCCCGACATCGACGGTGGTCCTGCCACAGCCCGTGGACCAGCCGCAGGCGGCAGCCCTGCTGCGCGCGGTGCTCCCGCGGTAAGCGGCGGACCGGCCGTATCCGGCAATCCCGACATCGACGGTGGTCCTGCCGCAGGAGGCGGACCGGCTGTAGGCGGCGATGCCGCTTCCGCCGGTCGCACGCGCAGCGCCCGGGTGCCACGGCCGGAGGCGGTCGTGCTGCGGATGGCACGGCCCTACCTGGGACGACTGATCGGCGCCGGGCTGCTGGCCGCCGGGACCGAGCTGGCCGGGCTCGCGCTGATGGCCACCGCGACCTGGCTGCTGATCACCGCAGCCGACATGCCGCCGCTGCCGGTGCTGACCGTCGCCATCGTCGCCGTGCGCGCGCTCGCGATCGGGCGCGGCGTGCTGCGCTACACCGAGCGGCTGGCCAGCCACGACGCGGTGCTGCGGCTGCTCACGGACGTACGCGCGCGGGTCTTCGGCGCGCTCGCCGCCCGCCGCTCCCCCGAGCCCGGCGCGCACTCCGGTGACGCGCTCAGCCGGCTCGTCTCGGACGTCGACGCGGTGCAGGATCTGCTGATCCGCGTGGTGGTACCGGCCGCGGCCGCGGTCTGCGTGGCCGTGCCGGCGCTGGCCACCACCGCGTTCATCGCGCCGCTCGCCGCGCTGCCGCTCGCGCTCGGGCTGCTGGTCGCGGGCGTGCTGCTGCCGGTGGCCGCGGTCGCGCTGACCCGGCGTACCGCGGACCGGATGGCGCCGATCCGTGGCGAGCTGGCCGCGGACGCGATCGATCTCACGCACGGCGCGGCGGACCTGGCCGCGTACGGTGCGACCGGCGACGCGCTCGCCGCCGCGTCCGCCCGTGCGGACGAGCTGGCCCGGCTGGAACGCCGCCTGGCGCTGACCGGCTGGGCCGTGGACGGCGCGGGCGTGCTGGTGTCCGGGCTCACCGCGGCCGCGGTGCTGGCGGCCGCGCTGCGCACGGACGCGAGCGGCGCCGAGGTCGGCGTGCTCGCGGTCGGCACGCTGGCCGCGGTCGAGGCCACGCTGGCGCTGGTGGTGTCCGCACGGCAGTGGGCGCAGCTGCGCGGCGGCCTGGCCCGGGTCGCGGAACTGCTGTCCGCGCCGTCGCTGTCGGACGCCCCGCCCGGACCCGCCCGCGACGTGCCGGACCACGGCGCCGGGCTGGTCCTGCACGACGTGGTGGTCCGCTACCGGGCCGGCGACGCGCCCGCGCTGGACGGCGTGGACCTGGCGCTTCCGGCCGGTGCCCGGATCGCGATCGCGGGCCCGAGCGGCGCAGGCAAGAGCACGCTGCTCGCGGTGCTGGTCGGCGCCGTCACGCCGGAGTCGGGCGAGGCCACGCTGGACGGGGTGCCGATCTCCGCGTACCCGGAACAGAAGCTCCCGCGCCAGGTCGGCGGCCTGCTGGCCGAGGCGCACGTCTTCCACGCGGGCGTCCGGGAGAACCTGCTGCTCGGCCGCGACGCCGCGGACCCGGAGGAGCAGGCCGCCGCGATGCGCGCCGCGGACCTGCTGGACTGGGTCGGCGAGCAGCCGGACGGCTGGGACACGCTGGTCGGCGAGGACGGCGCGAAACTCTCCGGCGGCCAGCGGCAACGGCTGGCGCTGGCCCGCGCGCTGCTCGCCGCACCGCGCCATCTGCTGCTGGACGAGCCGACCGAGGGCCTGGACCCGCAGGCGGCCGACCGGGTGCTGCGGCAGGCGCTGGACGCGCTGCCCGCCGGGACCGCGGTGCTGCTGGTGACGCACCGGCTGCGCGGCCTGGCCGGCTTCGACGAGGTGCTGGTCCTGGACCGGGGCCGGATCATCCAGCGCGGCCGGCACGAGGACCTGGTGCGCCGGCCCGGCTGGTACGCGGACACCTGGCTGGCCCAGGAGGCCGCCGAGCGGGGCTACCTCGCGGTGGCTCCCTGAGGCGTCGCTCGGCGCACGGCCCGCGTTGCCGGCCCGGTCCACGCTCGACGCATGCCCACGTGGCCGGCTCGATCCGCGCTCGACGCATGCCCACGTGGCCGGCTCGATCCGCGCTCGACGCATGCCCACGTGGCCGGCTCGATCCGCGCTCGACGCACAGGCCGCGTCGCTGACCTGATCCGCGAGGCACACGACAGCGTGGCGGGCACGCGTCGCGCTGACACCCGGACCCGGACTGGCGCGCACGCGTCCGTGCGGGCTGACGGCCCGGACCCGGCTTGGCGCGCACGCGTCCGTGCGGGCTGACGGCCTGGACCCGGCCTGGCGCGCACGCGTCATGCCGACGCACGGACACGGCCTGTCGCGGTCCGCGCACTCGGCGTGCGCAATGCGGTCAAGGCGAGGGCGGCGCGCGGCTGCGGACGGCGACGATGACCGCACGATCACCTTGAGCGGCCGGGGTGACTCATGGGCGCGGCAGGAAGGAGGCCGCCGGCGTACCCTCGCGGCTTGAAAGGCTTTTGAGGGACGTGAGACGGCTCAGGCGGGCCTCCGCGGGACGCGACGGACCGCCCAAGCCGGGAATGGTTTTCGCGACGCGTCAGCGGTGCACGGCGGGGCGGTCGAGGCGGCCGGCCGCGGCGGTGACGGCACGGCCGCGGCGGCCGGTGCCGAGCGAGATCAGCGTGCGTCGGCCGCGGGCAGGCTGCTCGGTGACGTGAGCGGTGCCGGGCGGGCGCACGAACGCGCCGGGACGGCTCGGACCGGGATGCGTGGACCCGTGCGGGGCCGGAGCACCGTGCGAAGCAAGAGGACCGTGCGGAGCCAGAGGACCGTGAGCTGCCGGGAGCGCACGCCGGGCCTCGCCCGGTGGCGGGAAGACGATTCGCGAGCCCGCCGGAGCCGTCGACGGCCGCTGCGCCGGGACCACGGGGGCGACCGGGCCGGCCGCGCGGGAGAGGCGGGCCAGCACGAGCGCGCCGATCAGCGCCGCCGCCGTCGTGATCACGCCGGCCACCGCGAGCGCGCCCCGGGCGCCGATGGTGTCGGCGAGCCGGCCGAGCGTGGGCGCGCCGACGATGCCGGCCAGCGAGGAGACCAGCGCGAGCGAGGCCAGGACCCGGCCGCGCATGTCCTCGCGGGTGTCGAGCATCACGCGGGTGCCGACGACCGTGTCGAAGACCACCGCGCCGGCCGCGATCGGCAGGATCAGCAGCGCGAACGTGAGCAGGCCCGGGGCGGCCGCGGAGAGCAGTTGCAGCGTGCTGATCAGCGCGGCGGCGCCGGCCAGCACGCGGTAGCCGGCGCGCCCGGTGCCGGCCACGAGCAGGCCGCCGAGGACCGCGCCGGCCGCGAAGACGGTGGAGACGATGCCGTAGCCGCCCGCGCCGCCGCCGAGCGGGCCGGCGACCATCGCGGCCATCGTGACCTGGTAGTTACGGCCCAGCCCGCCGATGACGAACGCGAGCACCATGACGACGAGTACGACCGGCTGGGTGGCGAGGTAGCGCAGGCCGGACAGCACGCCGCCGCCGGTGGACGAGGCGCGGGCCAGCGGGTACATCTCGGCGGGGCGGATCAGCGCGAGCGCGAGGATGACGGCGCCGAAGCTGGCCGCGTTGATCGCGAAGAGCACGCCGGGGCCGGCGAGGCCGATCAGCACGCCGCCGAGCGCCATGCCGAGGATGCGACCGGCGGAGCCGAGCACGGAGCCGAGCGCGATGGCCGGCGCGAGCGCGTCCCGGGAGACCAGTGCGGAGCCGAAGCGGCCGAGCACCGGGACCTCGATCGCGCTGATCACGCCGGAGAGCAGCGCGACCAGGTAGATCGGCCAGAGCGCTCCGGCGCCGGCGGCGGCGACCAGGAGCAGGGACAGCAGCGCGCGCACGGCCTGGCTGGTCAGGAGCACCGGGCGGGCCGGGAGCCGGTCGGCGAGCGCGCCGCCCCAGCTGCCGAGGATCAGGACCGGTGCGGACTGGAGCAGCACGATGACGCCGGTCGCGGCCGCGGAGCCGGTGGCGCTGAGCACCAGCCAGTTCAGGCCCAGCACCTGCATCCAGGTGCCGCCGACCGAGACCAGGTCGGAGGCGGCCCAGAGCCGGTAGTTGCGCTCGCGGAGCGGGGTGAGCATCGGGCGGGCACCTCCTGTGAAAGCCGGTAACGGGCTTTCCTTCGGCGGGCCGCCTCCTGTCCTGCGGGCGGGGCGCGGGAGGCAACGCGATGGCAACGCCCGCCGGACGACCGGAGACGTTCATCACGTGAGAAATGGGACGCGCTACCCGCCCAGGAAGCGCGCGATGGTGCCGCTCAGCTCCGCCCAGCTGGCCCGTTCCCCGGCCAGTGCGTGCCGGCCGGCGCCGGTCAGGCGGTAGGTGCGCCGGTCACGGCCGTTGACGGTGCTCCACTCGCTCTCCACGTGCCCGGCGCGTTCAAGACGGCGCAATGCGGGGTAGATGGTGCCGGTGGGCAGGTCGAGGGTGCCGCCGCTGCGCGCCTTCAACGCCTCGATGATGGCGTAACCGTGCAGCGTGTCCCCTTCCAGGACGGCGAGCAGGAGCGCGTCGAGGTGGCCGTGCAGCGAATGCGCCTTCACAAGTAGCTAGGCTACTAATGGAGCCCGGCTTTCCCACAGGACCGGGGTGAGGCGTTCACGTTCATTCACGGCACACTAGGGTGTCCTGTGCGCGACGTCACCGATCTGGCTGCCTGCATCGCCGCAGAGCGCCGCACACGAGAGCTATACGGAGGTCACCGTGGCCGCCCAGACGCCCAACCGGCAGGATGCCGACGAGCCCGAGACCGGTGTTGCCGACGAGCCCGAGATCGGTGCTGCTGACGAGCCCGAGACCGGTGCCGTTGACGATGCCGGGACGAGTGCGGCGGACGACGGCGCCGACGACGAGGTGACCGCCGAGGCGGACCGTGCGCTCTGGGAGGAGACGAAGGTCGACCCGGTGTCGCTCGCGCTCCCTTCCGGCGTGGGTTACACGCTTCGCGCGTACCGGCTCTCCACCGAGGTCGCACCGACCGAGATCGAGGCCGCCGACGATGACGACGACCCCTTCGCCGCGCGCACGCGCCGGCTGGAGGAGGACGACGAGTCGTTCGACGACGACGAGGACGGCGAGGTCGTCATCCTCGACGAGAAGGCCAAAGAGCTCTTCGAGGCCGCCGAGGCGGACGAGAAGTCCGGCGCCTCGGACGACGAGGATGACAAGAAGGACGAGCCCGAGGCGGAGGAGGAGAAGGAGGACGCGGAGGAGATTCCGGCCTTCCTCACCCACAAGGGGAAACTTCTCCTGTTCAAGAGCCCCGAATCGCTTGTCGCTTTCGTCCGTTCGGGTGCTCCGCACGACCTCGCTCAGCTCGATACTTGGGATACGCTGGCCGACCGGCTCCAGCCCGCGGACGTGGTGCCGCTGGAGGAGGACGCCTACGAGCTGGACCTGGTGGTGGAGAACCTCCGGGGTGGCGCCGACACGTGGGACCTCGATCTGCTGATCGAGGCCGGCGAGGCTGCGCGCGACCTGGGCTACGCTCTGCGGCTGGCGCCGGTGCTGACCGCGCTCTCACCCGGGTCCCCTCTGGACGACCTGGACGAGGCGCTGCGGTCCGCGTCGAAGGGTGGCATCGGCGGCTTCATGGGCCGGCGTCGCCTGAAGCGCATCGGTGCGCAACAGGCCAGTCTCGGCTGGCGCACCATTATCGGCAAGATCTCTGCTGTCGTGGACTGGCGCGACTGACCCTTTACGGGGAGCATCAGTCTTCGGCACGCGACATGTGTCCTGGGAGGAGGACGACGCCGTGGCGCTCGTGCGGGTGTACTGC
Organism: Catenuloplanes japonicus; assembly: GCF_000717135.1. GTDB lineage: Bacteria > Actinomycetota > Actinomycetes > Mycobacteriales > Micromonosporaceae > Catenuloplanes > Catenuloplanes japonicus. The sequence goes on along the minus strand of NZ_JNXY01000026.1, from coordinate 197,706 downwards.
GGTTTGGCGTCGGCGGATTCGTCCGCTCGCCGGTCAGCCGAGGGCCAGACCCTCATGGTGGCCGTGGTGGACGACGCCGGCCGCCGGCTGCACGTCTCCGGGATAAGCGACGACGCGGCCGGCTACGCCCGGCTCAGCGCGCTGCTTGCCGAGCGTGCCAGCGGCTCCCCCAGCGTGTCGGTCGCCGCCGACAGCGACGACCTCCTGGTGACCTCGCTGCTGACCGCGGCGGGGCGCCCGCTGGCCGTGGCGGACGATGACGACGCCGACGACTTCGCCGAGCGTTTCGCGGACGACCAGTCGGTCGAGGAGATGCAGTCCTCCCCGGAGGCCCGCCGGGCCGTCGGGCTCGCCCGCGCGTTGCAGGCCGGCGCGCTGACCGCGATAAACGTGGCGCCGCCGGCCAGCCTGATGGGCTACCAGCCGGTGCTCAACGCGCACGCCGCGCTCAGCACCGGGCGGCACGCGGCCGCGGTGGCGCTGCGCGAGGTGCTGCGCGAGCTGTACCCCGCGGCCCTCCGGGCGTACCCGGATCCCGCCGAGCCGCTGGCCCTGGCCGTCCTGGCCGCCGTCCCCGAGCCCGGTGGGCTCGGCGGCGGCACGCCGGGCCGGGGCCGCGAGATCACCGCCTCCACCGAGACGATCGCCTCCCAGATCGTCGCGGACGGCGTCGCACCCGCGGAGCACGTCCACGCCGCGATCACGGCACTCCAGGTCTCGATCAACGAGGCCGCCCGCCGCGGTGTCAACCGCGCGCTCGCCCCCACGGTCGCGGAGACGGTCCGGCACGCGGTCGCGGCCGTCCGTGCCTGCGACGTGGCCTGCGAGACGCTGGTGGCCACGCTCGCGTCCCGGCTCACGACGCCCGCGCCGATCAACGGCCGCATGCTGGGCGGCGCCCCCGCCGAGCAGGCCGCGCCCGGCCCGGTGCCGATCCACCCGACTCGCGGCGGAGGCGCGGCGGCCGCCATGGGCAGTCGCCGGGCCCGCATCGCGGCTGCGGCCGGTGAGGCCGCCGCGCCGCAGCCCGCCTCGGCACCGCCGCTGCAGCAGCGCCCGCCGCTCTCCCCGGCCGCATCCGTGGACCTGAACGGGCCGGACACGTCGCTCAGCCCGCTGAGCCGTCCGGACACGTCCTCGATCCAGCTGGACTCCACCACGGGGGCGTACCGGCGGGTCGAGCCCGGGGTTACCCGCTGGGCCGCCCGCGACAACACCGGCGAGAACACGCCGGTGAGCCCGGCCGGCCGTCGCCCGGACAGTCTGGCGAACCGGCCGGTCTCCGCGCCGCCGCCTCCGCCGCCCGGTCTCACGCCGATACAGCCCGGTGTCCGGCCCGGTCCGAAGCCGCCGACGCGCTCGCAGAGCCCGGCCGATTCCGGCGAGCCGTTCCGTGCGCCGCTCACCACGGCCGCGATCAACAACAGCCGTGCCGAGCACCGGCAGCGCATCTCGCAGCTGGTCTCGCGGGACGACGAGCAGGCCGGCCCCACGGTCAACACACCGCCGCCGGCGTCCGGCGGGGTCACCGACATAAGGCTCGGCATGCCGCCGGCGCGGACCTCCCCGCAGATGCCGCAAATGCCCCAGATGCCACAAATGCCGCAGATGCCCGAGCCCGGTTCGCGAGCGGCCTGGCCGACGAGCCCGGATGCCGCGGAGGAGCGCGCCCACACCGGCGAGCAGCAGCAGGTGCGCGGCCCGTCGGGCCCCGGCGCGCCGACCATGTCCGAGACGATGCGGGTCCGCCCGCCGTGGCAGTCGGACGACCTGCCGCCGGAGCCTCCGGTGCTGCGCCTGGTCGAGGGCTCGCCGCGCGGCGACCGCGGCGACAACGGATACACGCCGCCGCTGCGCCTGGTCGACACCGCCCGCCGCGCCTCCGGGCCGGACGCGCTGGACATGACCACCCCGCTGCCGGTCTCCGAGGGCGACAACGACCTGCTGATCTTCTCGGCGACCGCGTCCGCCTGGTTCACCGGCCGCGACGAGGACGCCGAGGCTACGCCGGAGCTCGAGTGGGCCAGCCTCGCCGACCAGGGCTGGCAGGCCGCCGAGCAGGCGGCCCGCCCGGCCGTGGGCGCCGAGACCGGCGCCGGCCTGCCGAAGCGTGTGCCGCAGGCCAACCTGGTGCCCGGCTCCGCGCTGCGCGAGGAGCGTCCGCTGCGCGTCGTCCGGGACGCGCAGTCCCTGGCGGCGAACACCACCGGCTACTTCCGCGGCTGGCGTCGCGGGCAGGAGATCGGCGGTTTCGCGGTCGGCGGGCGTCCGGGCCGGGAGGCCGCGGGCGGCTGGGACTTCACCCGGGACCAGGGCGACATCCAGAACGACGACGAGGACTACGAGTTCCGCCCGGCGACTTATCGCTCTTAGTGTCACTTTGAGTAGTTCTGCACATCTGCACGCTGACCTGCGTGTCATTGGCCACATGTCGGCCTATTGACTACAGGGCGTGATTGCAAGCACGATTCTGCTGGGGGCGTGGCGGCTCCACATCCCTTGTCGCCACCCCGTGGCGAAAGGCTTGGAACCATGCTCAACCGCACCGTTGGCGTGCCCACCATCACGCGGCGGGGCCTTCTCGTGGCGACCGCTTCCGTCTTCACCGCGGCCGCCTGCGGCACCGGCGACGAACAGACCGGCCCGAAGACGGCCTCCGTCACCGATCTCGTCGTCGGCGGCATCCTGGAGCGCACCGGCACCGGCGCCGCCATGGGCGAGCTGCAGGCCCGCGCGCTGGAGCTGTTCCAGGCCCAGGTCAACGCGGACGGGTTCCAGGTCGGCAACCAGCGCCGCAAGCTCCAGCTGAAGCTGGTGGACAGCGGCGGCGACCCGGCCAAGGCCGGCGAGCTCGCCACGCAGCTGGCCAACCAGGAGGGCGTCAACGCGTTCATCGGCGGCACCGTGCCGGAGACCTCCACCGCGATCTCCGACGTCGCCCAGGAGCTCCAGGTGCCGTTCCTGTCGCTCGCCTCCGCGGACGACATCCTCACGCCGCTGTCCGAGCGCACCTACACGTTCAAGGTGACGCCGGACGCCCGTGACGTGGCCCAGGCCCTGTCGAACGAGCTCAAGCGACAGAAGATCGCCAAGGCGTCGATCCTGGCCGGCACCGGCCGGCACGGCGACGCCGGCGTGCGGCACACCGGCTCCGCGCTCGCCGGGCAGAGCATCACGCTCGGCACCACCACCCGGCTGCCCGCGGGCGATCAGGACTTCGCCGCCGCGGCCGCTGAGGCGGTCAAGGGGCGCCCGGGAGCGGTCATCATATGGGCGATGTCCCCGGACGCCGGAAAGGCCGCCCGTGCGGTCCGTGCGGCCGGTTTCACGGGCAAGCTGTTCTTCCCGCCGGAGGCGGTCACCGAGGAGACGCTCTCGACGGACAACGCGGACGCGGTCGAGGGCGCCTACGCGATCAGTCCGGGCTCGCTCGGCAGCTCGTCGCTCACCGAGACCGGCTCCGAGGGCCAGCGCCGCCGGGACCTGATCCGGTCGTACGTGACGAAGTACGGCTCGTTCAAGGGCTTCGCGCCGTACGCGGGCGACGGCATCAGCCTGCTGGTCCAGTCCGCCTACCTGGCCAAGAGCATCGACCGCGGCCGGCTGCGCGCCTACCTGGAGCGGTCCACGCTGGAGGGCATGGCCGGTGCCTACGCGCTCACCACGATCCGGCACGGCGGCATGGAGGCCGGCTCGCTCGGCGTCTTCACCGTGAACCTGAACGCCTGGGTCCGCACGGCCTGACCGGCACGCGCAGACGCCCCGTCCACCGGCTCGGTGGGCGGGGCGTCTGCCTGTCCAGGCTCACATTCAAGAAAAACCTGCAGGGGTACGGGAGTGTCCCGTACCCCTGATGGGTCTTCCGGCGTTGGTCCGGTGGGACCTTATGCCACCCCTACGCCGGCGCGACGGCACGCGAACGGCGCATCGACAGCACGTACTCCACGAGGGAGATCAGCACGTGCTTCGTCGACTCGCGGTTACGCGCGTCGCAGCTCACGACCGGGATCTCGCTCGAGATGGCGAGGGCGTCCCGCACATCCTGAGCGTTGTGGTACTGCATCCCGTCGAAGCAGTTGATCGCGACCAGGTAGGGCAGCCGCCGGTGCTCGAAGAAGTCGATCGCCGCGAAACAGTCGGCGAGCCGGCGGGTATCCACCAGCACCACCGCACCGATCGCGCCACGCACCAGCTCGTCCCACATGAACCAGAACCGTGTCTGACCCGGTGTACCGAACAGGTACAGGATCAGGTCCCGGTCGATCGTGATACGACCGAAGTCCATGGCGACCGTGGTGGTGGTCTTGCCCGGCACCTGCGGGGTGTCGTCCACGCCCACGCCCGCCGACGTCATGATGGCCTCGGTGGTCAGCGGAGTGATTTCCGAGACCGAGCCGACCAGCGTCGTCTTACCGACGCCGAAACCACCGGCGATTACGATCTTCGCCGATGTCACGCGCCCGGCCATAGGGCGGTGCGCCGCGTCAGAGCCTGCGAAGTCCACTCAGCACCCTCTCCAGCAATTCCGTGCCCACCGCGTCGTTCGCATCCTCCAGGGACGTCGGCTCGTACACCGCGACCATGCCCTCTGCGGCCATGTCTGCGATGAGGACCCGAGCGACCCCGAGCGGAAGTGACATCCGCGCGGCGATCTCCGCGAGTGACTGCAGCCGGCCGTCACACAGCGCGGCTATGTATTGATGCTCTCGACCTTGTCCGCCGTTGTTGGCACCGGCGGACCGGCCCCGCACCGTCGTCTCAATCAGCGCTTCGAGTGCGATCTCCAACCGTGGCCGGGTCCGGCCTCGGGTAACGGCGTACGGCCTGACCAGCGCGCCGGTCGGCTCTTCGCGTTCGGCCATCGTCGCCGTTCACCCCCTCTGTTTCCTAGAAAGCGGTTCCAAGATCGCGGTAACCCGTCGCATTTACATCCTGCAACGGCCGGCTCGCACCGGCCGTCGCCTTGGCCTAACTAGCCAACCATCCCTGCTGCGGTGCGCGGAGCCGGGGTCAGGGCATCGCCCACCCGGTCCACCAGCAGAGCCATCTCGTACCCGACCTGACCGACGTCGCAGCTGCGCGCGGCGAGCACGGCGAAGGACGAGCCATCGGAGATCGACATCAGGAAAAGGAACCCGTTGTCCATCTCCACGACCGTCTGGAGCACCGCGCCGCCCTCGAAGCAGCGGGCCGCGCCCTGGGTCAGGCTGACCAGACCCGAGGCGATCGCCGCCAGCTGGTCGGCCCGGTCCCGCGGAAGGTCACGGGACCCGGCGAGAAGCAGACCATCAGCGGATACGGCGACCGCATGCGCGACACCCGGAACGCGGTCGGCGAAGTTCGCCAGCAGCCAACCCAGGTCCTGCGTTGTTGTCATCCCTCATGCTCCTTGCCAGCCTGCGAGGATTGCTTCCCGTCCAATGTTCCCTCTGAACCGGTCGGGTTGTCCGAAGGACCCGTCCGCCCGCGCTGGACGCCCCGGTGGTAGGCGGACAGCAGCCCGCGCACCCCCTCGGGCGACCGCTTGTTGACGGTCGGTGTTGCCTTCTCGATTCCACCAGGAACGAGCTGTGCCATCGGCTTGCGCTTCGGCAGGCCCGCCTGGGTGGTATCAGTCGCCGTCTCGCCCGCCGCCGCCGCGACCGAGGCGGCGGTGCGCCACCCGTCGTCGGCCGCGGTCCGCCAGCTGGCGGGCTCGGTCGAGATCCGCTGTGCGTTGCCGTCGCCCGCGGGCACCGGCCGGGAGGCCAGCGGGTCCGCGGAGCGCGCGCCGGGGGTCGGCAGACCCCGCGACGTGGTCGCCAGCTCCGGCTTCTTGGTGTCGAGCGTCCCGTACTGCTCGGTCGGGGCGCTCGTCGCGGCCGCCGGGGCCGGCGTGGGCGCGGCACCGGTCGGGCCGGTGGCCGGCTTGCCGTCGTCGACCCGGGTGCGGAACCACGCGGACTCCAGCTCCCGGAAGATCGGCAGCTCCATCGTCTCGTCCACGACCGGCTTCGGCGCGGCCTGCGGGGCCGGCGGAGCCGAGGCGGGACGGGCGATCGGGCCCGGCACCGGCATGGCCGACACCGGCACCGAGGTGACCGGCGGCACCACGTGCGACGACCGGGGCGCGGGCGGTGCCGCGTTGTCCGGGCGGTAGCGCGGGATCTCGGCGGTCAGGTCCAGCGAGGACGCGAGCCGGTCCGGCACGGCCGGCGGGTTGTCCGCGGGCGCGATCGGCGGCCACACCGGCGGCGCCGACGAGGACGGGCCGTTGGCCGGCGGTGCCGAGGCGACCGGCGGGACGGAGAGCGGCGGGACGGCGCCACGCTGCTGCTCCGGGCTCACCGGCTTCTGCCGCGGGATGGTCGGCGACGCCGGCCCGGCGTAGTCGTCCAAGGGCATCGGCTCGTCGGTGCGCGGGCGCTGAGGCAGGCCCTCGCTCCGGTTGCCGCCGGTGCCGAACGCGTCGGTCGCACGACCGTTGCGCGGGCCGCCGCCGTTGCCGTTGCCGCCGAAGCCGTTGAAGCTGCCGAAGCCGTTGTTCCCGTTCGGCGCGCCGCCGCTGTGCGACCCGTTGGTGCCGCCGCCGCTGGGTGCGGCGCCGGTCAGATCGGACCAGGCCGGCATGGAGCGGGACGACGACGGGCCGCCCGAGGTGGGCGCCGGGTCGTTGCCGAACCCGGCGAAGGACTGCGGGAGCTCGGTCGCGAAACCACCGAGCGACGGCGCGGACTCGCGCTGCGACGGCGGACGCCCGTGGCCGCCCGGCTCCAGCGCCAGCGGGGAGCCGAAGCCACCGCCCTGGCCGCCACCACCGAACGCGGGCGCCTCCTGCCGCGCGCCACCGACCGCGGCCGGGGCCCGGCCACCGGAGACGGCGGCGTGCGACATCAGCACGCCGGCGGGGAGCGCGACGTCGGCGACCGTGCCGCGCTCGTTGCCGGGACGCAGCTCGACGCGGACGCCGTGCCGGGCCGCCAGACGGGCGACCACGACCAGGCCCATCATCCGGGAGACCGTGACGTCCACGGTCGGCGGACGCTGAAGCCGCTCGTTCAGGTCACGCATCTGGTCGACCGCGATGCCGATGCCACGGTCCTCGACGTAGAGGACGGCGCGGTCACCGACGATCCGGGCCTCCACCATCACCTGCGAGTCCGGCGGCGAGAACGCGGTCGCGTTGTCGAACAGCTCGGCGACGAGGTGCACGAGGTCGTTGACGGCGTGCGCCGCGATCTCGATGTCCTTGTCGATGTTGCCGAAGTGGATGCGCGTGTAGTGCTCGACCTCGGACTGCGCGGCGCGGAGCACGTCGATCAGAGCGGCGGGCTCGCGCTGCACACGGGTGGAGTCGGCACCGGCGAGGACCAGGAGGTTCTCGTCGTTACGACGCATTCGGGTGGCCAGGTGGTCGAGCTGGAAGAGCTCGGCCAGCCGGTCCGGGTCCTCCTCGCCGCGCTCCAGGCGGTCCAGGTGACCGATGAGCCGGTCGACCAGGATCTGGGAGCGCCGGGCGAGGTTGACGAACATGGTGGAGACGGACGCGCGGAGCACGGCCTGCTCGGCCGCGGTGCGCACGGCCTCGAGGTGGACCGCGTTGAACGCCTCGGTCACCTGGCCGAACTCGTCACGGCTGCGGACCGGCAGCGGCTCGGCGATCTGGTTCGCCACCTGGACCGGGGACAGCTGCGCGGAGATCGCGGGATCGCGGAGCCGGGCGACCGCCTGGGGCAGGCCGTACTGCGCGACGGAGAGCGCGCCCTGGCGCAGCTCCCGCAGCGAGCGGGCCATCGACCGGGCGACGAGCCAGGCGAAGAGGATCGCCAGGAGGAGCATGCCGAGCAGCACGCCGGTCTCGACGAGCACCCGGCGCTGGACCTCGTTGCGCGTCTGGGTGGCCAGGTCCACGGTCTCGGTGTCGAGACGCTGCTCGACCTTGCGCATCAGCGCGTTCTTGCCGGCCATGCCCTCGTCCCACTGCTGGGGCGTGAAGCCGAGCGCGCTGATGTCACCGTCCAGGTTGGCGCTGATCTTGTCGGTGTTCAGCGTGGCCTCCCGCAGATCCGGGCCGGCCACCTCCTGACGCCGGAAGTCGCGGTCCTCGCGGGTGGCGACGGTCTCGAACGTGGCGCCGGCCTGCTGCTGGCCGGTCAGCGTCGCGATGTAGGACTCGCGGAGCTTCGGCGTGATCTCACCCTGCGCGAACGCGTCGTGCACGATGACGCGCTGGGTCGAGACGTACTCCTTCTCCAGCGCGAGCGCGGCGCTGGCGCGCATCCGGTCGCTCAGCGCGGTGCTGCCGGCGAGCTGGGACGCGGACTCGCGGATCCGCAGGAGGTCGTCGACGAAGATGTCGTAGCTGCCCATCGCCTGGGACAGCTGCAGCGAGTTGTTGCTGACCTGGCTGCGCGTGGCGGGGAGCTCTTCGAGGCTGGCGTCCGCCGCGTTCAGCAGGGCCTCGAAGTTGCTGTCCTCCTGCGCGAGGTCGGTCAGCAGGGTGCGCTGCTGGGAGTAAGGCTTCTTGGCGGCGTCGACCAGCGAGTGCGTCTGGTTGAAGGCCTCGAGCAGCTTGGCCTTCTCCTCCCGCTGCTGATTCGGCGTGCTGAGGAAACGGGCGGCAGCGGCGCGCTCGCTCTGCAGGGTGTCGACCAGCTCACCGGAGAACTGCTCCAGCTGAGCGATCGTCCTCGCCTGGTCGGCGGCCCTGGCCTCGTCGATGTGGTCGATGAGACCACTTGTCCCCACGACGATCGTGGCCATCGTCGGCACGATCATGATCAGTCCGAGCTTGGACCAGATCGGCAGGTCGCGGAGCCGGCTGCCAGGCCATCGGAGACGCGAAGAGACGGCGGACTTCCCCGCCTTCTTCTTTGGCTGCTCGCTCACGTCACCGCCCCTCAGCATCCGCGCCACCCCGAGTGGGTGGCTGCCGAACATAGTTCGGCCCGGGTGGGCCGAACCTTCGAGATTCCATCACGACGAGTGTCAAAGAGAAAGCCCAGGTTGGGTCGGACTGGGAGTGTGGTGGGATGTTCATGACGTTTGACTGCAACGTGTCTTCCCGGAGCTACCCATAGTGACCAGTTCTCCTGCCCGCGTCGTTCTGCTGGCCGGACCCTCGGGGTCCGGCAAGTCCTACATAGCCCGGCGAGCCGGATTTCCTGTGCTTTGCCTTGACGACTTTTACAAGGATGGCGATGACCCGACGGTACCTCGAACGGCCGATGGTACGGATTGGGAGTCGCCTCAAGCCTGGGATTCTGCCATGGCGGTCGAGACGATCACCCGCCTGGCCGAGACCGGTAGGGCCGAAGTGCCGGTTTACGCAATTGGGGTAGATCAACGGATAGCCACTCGGCTGCTTGACCTGGCCGGTTCGCCAATTTTTATGGCCGAGGGGATATTTGCCGCCGAGATCGTACGTGAGCTGAGGGACCGAGGGCTACTCGCCGAGGCATATGCATTGCGGCGCCCACGGACCGTCACGTTCGCCAGAAGACTCGGACGCGATCTGACAGAACGGCGCAAACCGCCGGCCCTGCTGGTACGGCGCGGACTCCAGTTGCTGCGTGCCGAGCCCGCCGTGCTGCGCCGCCAGGTCTCGCTCGGCTGCCGGGCCGCGAGCGCGGCGCGGATCGTCCGCGAGGTGCGGGCGATGGCCGGCGCCCCGGACGCGACCGGGACGCACGGCGAGCCCGCGATCAACCGACAGTGCGGATGATCTAAGGAACGGCAAAGCAACTCGTAACAGATCTTTTACAGCGGCTGCTCGGAGATCAACTTTGAGTAGGCGGGCTTGATCACTTCGTTGATGATCGAGAGGCGCTCGTCGAACGGGACGAACGCACTCTTCATGGCATTAATGGTGAACCACTGCATGTCGGCCCATCCGTAGCCGAACGCCTCGGAGAGCAACGCCATCTCACGCGACATGGACGTTCCGCTCATCAGGCGATTGTCCGTGTTGACGGTGATCCGGAATCGCAGATCCTTCAGCAGCCCGATCGGGTGTTCCGCGATCGAGGCGGCGGCACCGGTCTGCACGTTCGACGACGGGCACAGCTCCAGCGGGATCCGCTTGTCCCGGACGTACGCGGAGAGCCGTCCCAGCACCGGGTCGGTCCCGCCGGTGATGTCGTCGACGATCCGGACGCCGTGACCCAGCCGGTCCGCGCCGCACCACTGGATCGCCTGCCAGATCGAGGGCAGGCCGAACGCCTCGCCCGCGTGGATGGTGAAATGGAAGTTCTCGCGCTGCAGGTACTCGAACGCGTCCAGGTGACGGGTGGGCGGGAAGCCCGCCTCCGCGCCCGCGATGTCGAAGCCGAACACGCCGGCGTCGCGGTGCCGGACCGCCAGCTCCGCGATCTCCTGCGAGCGCGCGGCGTGCCGCATCGCGGTGACCAGCGTGCCGATCCGGATGTGCTTCCCGGACGCGGCCGCCTCCGCCGCGCCGTCCCGGAAGCCGGCCAGCACGGCCTCCACCACGGCGTCCAGGCTGAGCCCGCGCTCCAGGTGCTGCTCCGGCGCGTAGCGGACCTCGGCGTAGACGACGCCGTCGGCCGCGAGGTCGAGCGCGCACTCCTTGGCGACCCGGTGCAGGCCCTCCTCGGTCTGCATGACGGCGACCGTGTGCGCGAACGTCTCCAGGTATCGCTCCAGCGAGCCCGAGTTCGCCGCGGTGACGAACCAGTCGCCGAGCGCGGCCGGGTCCGTCTCCGGGAGCTCGTGACCGATCCGGTCCGCGAGTTCGACTATCGTTGCTGGCCGCAGCCCCCCGTCCAGGTGGTCGTGGAGCAGAGCCTTGGGTGCCTTGATGATCTCGTCATACGGGATTGCGACCATGTAGAGACACTAGTGCCCACCTCGGCGGATGTGAGCCCGGGAAAGGAAAACAGGCCGGTTTGAACGCGTCCGTGCTCCGATGGCTCCACTGTCCGGTCTGCGCCGCCCGAGGGGCGAGAAACCCGCTCGACCAGGGTGGGTACGCGGTGCGCTGCCCCGCCGGGCACAGCTTCGACATCGCCCGTCAGGGCTACGTGAACCTCACCACCGGGCGCACGCCGCACTCCGGCGACACCGCGGAGATGGTCGCCGCGCGGGAGGAGTTCCTGACCGCCGGCCACTACGACTTCGTGGTGCGCGCGCTCGGCGGGGCCGCGCGCACGGCGTACCCCGGTATGGGTCTGATCGTGGACGCGGGCGCCGGGACCGGGCGGCACCTGGCCGGCGTGCTGGCCGGCCTGCCGGACGCGGAGGGGCTGGCGCTCGACGTGTCGAAGCCCGCGCTGCGCCGCGCCGCACGGGCGGATCCGCGGATCTCCGCGGCGCTGGCCGACACCTGGCAGGGCCTGCCGGTCGCGGACGGCGCGGCCGGGCTGGTGCTGAACGTGTTCGCGCCGCGCAACGGCGCGGAGTTCCGCCGGGTGCTGCGCCCGGACGGACGGCTGCTGGTGGTCACGCCGGAGCCGGACCACCTGCGCGAACTGGTCGCGGCGCTGGGCCTGCTGACCGTCGACCCGGACAAGCCGGAGAAGATCGCCCGGAGCTTGGGCGGCCACTTCACCGAGGCGGCGACGTCCACGCACACGGCCGTGCTGACGCTCGGCCGGGCGGAGACGGCGGCGCTGATCGGCATGGGCCCCAGCGCCTGGCACGGACGCGCGGACCCGGGGGCGCTCCCGGAGCGGACCACGGTGACCGCGGCCGTCCGGGTGAGCACGTGGCGGCCGTCAGACTGACAGGTCGATCTCCTCCCAGCCCACCGGCGGCTCGTGGTACGGCCCGCGGAACACGATCGACCACTCCAGCGCCCACCGCCGCTGACCGATCGCGTTCGCGTCTATGGCGCCGGGCGAGGGCAGCCCGAGCCGCTCGGCCTCCAGGTAGCCGTAGTCCAGGCAGTAGTAGAGGTCGAGCAGCGCGGCCGCCTCCACCGCGTCGCGCGGTGCGACCAGCGTGCGGGACCGCCACTGCCGGTACGTCTCCCCGGCCGCGAGGTTCGGCAGCAGACCCATCAGGCGGCCGTCCGGCGGCTCCATCGGATCCAGATGTTTCGTCAGGCCCAGCACCCAGGCGAGCGCGAACACGGCGTCGTGGTGCAGGACGAACGACCGATGGTCGCCGCGCCCGCCCATGACGAACTGCCACTCCGGGCCGGTGACGCTCTCCACCAGATGTGAGCCGAGCAGCCAGCTCATCGCGGCCTCGGGCGGCATGCCGAAACAGCGTGCCAGCACCACGTGCAGAATCGCCGCGCGTGCCTCGATCTGGTCGGCGGAGCGGAGCTCCACCTCGTCACCCGGCTCCCACACCAGCGGAAACCCGTCGGGCGGCAACGGCAACCTGAGTCGGCGCAGCTCTTCGAGACTGGCCGCACGCACCGCCTGGGGGTCGGGAACGGCTAGGACCACAGCATCCTTCCCAATGGCGTCCTGCCCGGCGACACCCGTCGGCGCTCCCCCGCCTGCGGGACACATCACCGGGGACTGTCGACACAGCACCCCAATGCTCTCGCGCCGGAAACCTTAGCTGTTCAGCGACGACTGCACCATGGGGAGTCCGATCCGTTCAATGATGAGCGGCGACGTGGCCGCCGGGGCGCTGTCGATGGAAATAGCGCGGCGGGCCAGCTCACGGGCGGTCTCGATGCGCGCGGGGTCGTCCGCGCGCAGCTCCAGCAGCGGCTGACCGCGCTTGACCGCGTCGCCGGGCTTCACCTTGAGCATGATGCCGGCGCCCGCGCTGACCGCGTCCTCCTTGCGTGCGCGGCCGGCGCCGAGCCGCCACGCGGCCACGCCGATGTCGTACGCGTCCATCGCGGTCACGTAGCCGTCCGCGTCCGCGGTCAGCGTCTCGGCCTCGGCGGCGACCGGCAGCGGCGCGTCCGGGTCGCCGCCCTGCGCGCGGATCATCTCGCGCCAGCGGTCCATCGCACGGCCGTCGGCCAGCGCGTCCGCCGGGTCGACGTCGGTGTGCCCGGCCGCGGCCAGCATCTCGCGGGCCAGGATCAGCGTCAGCTCCACCACGTCCGCGGGGCCGCCGCCGGCCAGCACGTCGACGGACTCGGTCACCTCGATCGCGTTGCCGACCGCGAGGCCGAGCGGCGTGGACATGTCGGTGAGCACCGCGACCGTGTTCACGCCGTGCGCGCCGCCCAGCTCGACCATGGTGCGGGCCAGCTCGCGCGCGTCGTCCAGGTTCTTCATGAACGCACCGGAGCCGACCTTCACGTCGAGCACCAGCGCGCCGGTCCCCTCCGCGATCTTTTTGCTCATGATGGAACTTGCGATCAGCGGGATGGCCTCGACCGTGCCGGTCACGTCGCGCAGCGCGTAGAGCTTCCGGTCCGCCGGGGCCAGGCCGTCGCCGGCCGCGCAGATCACGGCGCCGACGTCGCGCAGCTGGGTGCGGAACTCCTCGTTGCTCAGCCGCGCCCGCCAGCCCGGGATCGACTCCAGCTTGTCCAGCGTGCCGCCGGTGTGGCCGAGGCCGCGCCCGGACAGCTGCGGCACCGCGACGCCGCACGCGGCCACCAGCGGCGTGAGCGGGAGCGTGATCTTGTCGCCGACGCCGCCGGTGGAGTGCTTGTCCGCGGTAGGGCGGCCGGCCGCGCTCAGGTCCAGCCGCTCGCCGCTGGCGATCATCGCGGCCGTCCAGCGGGCGATCTCCGGCGCGGTCATGCCGCGCAGCAGGATCGCCATGGCCAGCGCGGACATCTGCTCGTCCGCGACGACGCCGCGGGTGTAGGCGTCGATCACCCAGTCGATCTGGGCGTCGCTCAGCGTGTGCCCGTCCCGCTTGGCCCGGATGACGTCGACCGCCGCAAAGTCCTTCATACCGGATTCCCCGCTCACGACTCGCGCCCCTCGTTGAATGCCGCCGGCTGCTCGCCCTCGCCCGCCCAGGTCATCGTGCCCTCCGCGTCGACCACGATCACCCGCGGTGTCCGGGCCCGGCCCCACCGCACACCCTCCTCGGTGTCCGGCCAGATCGGGCCCTCCTCCAGGATTCCGGCCCGCTGGTCCTCCGCGGTGCCGCTGGAGCGGTCCCAGTAGCCGGTCCACACCTGCCTGCCGCCGTCGACCTCCGGGTGGACGAAGACGGTGCCCTGGCCGATCCACTTGCCCAGCCGCAGCGGCACGCTCGGCGCCGGCGAGCTGGTCACCACGGCCAGGTCCGCCGGGCCGAAGCCGTGCGGCATCAGCTCGTCCATCAGCAGCGGCGACGGGATCGCCTCGACCAGGCAGCTCGGCCCGCCGTTCTCCCACAGCAGCTGGCGGCACCGGCCGCACGGCATGATCGGCTCGCCGGTCGCGTCGACGCAGGAGATCGCCACGATCCGGCCGCCGCCGCTGGCGTGCAGCTGGGACACCACGCCGCACTCGGCGCAGAGCGCGACGCCGTACCCCGCGTTCTCCACGTTGCAGCCGACCACGACGCGCCCGTCGTCGATGAGCGCGGCCGCGCCGACCGGGAAGCGTGAGTAGGGCGCGTACGCCCGCTGCATCACCTCGACGGCGGCCGCGCGCAACTCGACCCAGTTGATCTCCATCTTCACGCCCTCAATCCTGAACCACGCACACAGTCCCGGGCACCCGGAACCGGCAACCCTAGCTCTTCACATAGGGCTTGCCGTCGGCGGCGGGCGCGCGTACCCGGCCGACCAGGCCGGCCACCGCGATGATCGTCGCGATGTACGGCAGCATGTTCAGGAACTGGCTCGGCACCGGGCTGCCGATCGCGCTCAGGTAGATCGCCAGCTTGTTCGCGAAGCCGAAGAACAGCGCCGCGAAGAGCGCGCCCACCGGCCGGAACCCGCCGAAGATCAGCGCGGCCAGCGCGATGAAGCCCGCGCCGGACGTCATGTTCTTGCCGAACGCGCCGGTCGACACGAGCGTGAAGAACGCGCCGCCGAGACCGGCCACCACGCCGCCGAGCAGCACGTTCAGGTACCGCGTGCCGCGCACCCGGATGCCGACCGTGTCCGCCGCGGTCGGGTGCTCGCCGACCGCGCGCGTGCGCAGGCCCCACCGGGTCCGGCCGAGCCCGAAGTGGATCACCGCGACCAGGATCAGCGCGATGTAGACCAGCGGGCTCGCGTTGAACAGCACCGGGCCGATCACCGGGATGTCGGCCAGCACCGGGATGCGCAGGTTCTGCATGTGCGGCGGCGTGTTGAAGCCGGCCGCGTCCGTCTGCATCAGCCGCTCGTAGAGGAAGCCGGTGACGCCGAGCGCGAGCAGGTTCAGCACCGTGCCGATGACCACCTGGTCGACCAGGAACCGGATCGCCAGCACGGCCAGCAGCGCCGCGATGATCACGCTGCCGGTGATCGCGCCGACCACGCCCAGCCAGACGCTCGCGGTCATGGTGCCGACCAGCGCCGCGCCGAACGCGCCCATCAGCAGCTGGCCCTCGATGCCGATGTTCACCACGCCGGTGCGCTCGCAGAGCACGCCGCAGAGCGCGCCCAGGATCAGCGGCACGGCCAGATCCAGCGAGCCGCTGGCGGTGTCGACCAGCGGCATGAAGCTGCCGGCCACCTGCCAGCACAGGAACGACAGCACGAAGCCGAGCACGCCGGCGCCGAGCAGCACGTTGAACCAGCGTCGTGCCACACCGGCCAGCAGGCCCGCGCCGGCCGCGACCGTTATCGCGCCGAACACGACGGCGCCGAGCTTGCCGTTGATGCTCAGCGCCGCGCCCTGGGCGTCGTCGCTGAGCGTGAACCGCGCCTCCGCCGACTCCGCGATCAGGCCGAACAGCACCGCGGCCACCAGGCCGAGCCCGACCAGCGTCGCGCCGCCCTTGCGCTCACGCGTCCAGTACTTGCCGGGCGCGAGCTCGTCCACCGTGAGAAGGGTCGTGGACACGGTCACCACCCCTTCGCGATGCTGGTCGACAGCCGGGCCGCGCGTGCGGCCCGCAGCCGGAAGATGGCCTTCACCAGGGCGGGCGCCGCGATGAAGATGACGATGAGCGCCTGCAGCACGGTCACCAGTTCCAGGGAGACGCTGGCGTACGACTGCATCCGGTTCCCGCCCGCGCGCAGCGCGCCGAACAGGATCGCGGCCCACAGCACGCCCCACGGCCTGCCGCGGCCGAGCAGTGCGACCAGCAGGCCGTCGAAGCCGATGTTGCCGGCCACCTGGCCGCTCAGCGCGTAACTGGTGCCGAGCACCTGGGTGGCGCCACCGAGACCGGCCAGGCCACCGGAGACGACCATCAGCATCGTGTACGTCGCCGTGACGCTGATGCCCGCGGTCTTCGCCGCGTCCGGGTTCGCACCGACCGCGCGCAGCTCGAAGCCGAACGTCGAGCGGTTGAGCAGCCAGGAGACGCCCCAGGTGGCGAGCCCGGCCAGCACGATGCCGAGGTGCACGCGCTGGTCGCCGCCGAGCAGGCCGGGCAGCTGCGCGGACGGGTCGACCGCCTTGCTGATCGCGTCCGTGCGCTCCGGGTCGTGGACGCCGGGCTGCATGATGATCCAGCCCAGGAACAGGCCGGCGATGTAGTTCAGCATGATCGAGGTGATCACCTCGTGCGCGCCGAACCGGGCCTTCAGGATGCCGGGCAGGAAGCCCCAGAACGCGCCGCCGATCATGCCCGCCACCAGCGCCACCACCAGGTGCACGCCGATCGGCAGCGGGATCAGGAAACCGGCGGTGGCGGCCAGGATCGTACCCATGATCGCCTGGCCCTGGGCACCGATGTTGAACAGGCCGCCGCGGAACGCCAGCGTGACCGCGAGGCCGGTGAAGACGATCGGGGCCGCGTAGGTCAGCGTCTCGGAGATCGGCCGGAACGCGGCGGACCCGGACGCCTCCGGGTCGAAGATCGCGCCCTTGAACAGGTTCGCGTACGCCTCGCTGACCAGCTCCCAGCTCGCGGTCAGCGCGTCCGCCGGGCGGGCCGTGAAGTAGCCGTAGGTGGCCAGCACGTCCGGGTCCGAGATGATGATCAGCACGGCGCCGATGACCAGCGCCGCCACGATCGCCAGGACCGTCACGGTGACCGTGTTCGCCGACCAGATCGCCTGCACGATCCGCGCGGCCGCGTTCTCGTCCCGGCCGGGGCCGCCCTTCGCGGGCGCCTCCGGCGCGGAAGCCCCGGGAGCCTCGGTGCTCACGCCTGCTCCTTCTTCTCTATCGGCTCGGCGGCCTCGGCCTCAGCCGACTCCGACTCCGTGACACCGGCCATCAGCAGGCCGATCTTCTCCACCGGGGTGTCCGGGCCGACGACCGCCAGGATCCGGCCCCGGTACATGACCGCGATCCGGTCCGCGAGCCCGATCACCTCGTCCAGCTCGCTGGAGACCAGCAGCACGCCGGTGCCGGCGTCGCGCTCGTGCACGATCTGCGCGTGGATGAACTCGATCGAGCCGACGTCCACGCCGCGGGTCGGCTGGCAGGCGACGAACAGCTTGAGCGGCCGGGACATCTCCCGGGCCACGATGACCTTCTGCTGGTTGCCGCCGGAGAGCGTGCCGACCGGCGCCTCCGCGGACGGCGTGCGGACGTCGAACTTCCCGATCCGCTCGGCCGCGTTCGCCGCGATCCTCTCCGGCTGGAGCACCATGCCCTTCGCGTACGGCGCCTGGTGGTAGAGGTCCAGCACCAGGTTCTCCGCGACGCTGAACTCCTTGACCACGCCGTCGACGCTGCGGTCCTCCGGCACGTAGCCGACGCCGGCCCGCAACACCTGCTTGGTGGAGCGCCCGGCCAGCGGCGCGCCGTCGAGCGAGACCGTGCCGCCCTCGATCGCGCGCAGGCCCATGATCGCCTCGATCAGCTCGGTCTGGCCGTTGCCCTGCACGCCCGCGATGCCGAGAATCTCGCCGGCCCGCACGGTCAGGTCCACGCCCGCGACCTGCACGGTGCCGCGATCGTCGCGGACCGTCAGCCCGGCCACCTCCAGCACCGGCGCACCCGGCTGCGCCGGCTCCTTCTGCACCTCGAGCACGACGTCGCGACCGACCATGAGCGCGGCCAGCTCGTCCTTGCTCGCGGACGGGGAGGCGGTGCCGACGGTCCTACCGCGCCGGATCACGGTGATCCGGTCGGCGATCGTCTTCACCTCCTGCAGCTTGTGCGTGATGAAGACGATCGACTTGCCGGACTCCTTGAGCGTGCGCATGACCGCGAGCAGCTCGTCCGTCTCCTGCGGCGTGAGCACGGCGGTCGGCTCGTCCAGGATCAGCAGGTCGACGTTGCGGGTGAGCGCCTTGATGATCTCGACGCGCTGCTGCACGCCGACCGGCAGGTCCTCGACCAGCGCGTCCGGGTCGACGTGCAGGCCGTACCGTGCGGAGACGTCCTTGATCTCCCGGCGGGCGCGGCGCCGGTCGAGCCAGCCCAGCTTCCCGCCCCGGACCTGCTCGGCGCCGAGCATGACGTTCTCCGCCACGTCGAACACCGGGATCAGCATGAAGTGCTGGTGCACCATGCCGATGCCGGCCGCGATCGCGTCGCGAGGCCCCTTGATCTGGACCGGCTTGCCGTCGACCACGATCTCGCCCTCGTCCGGCTGGAGCAGCCCGTAGAGCACGTTCATCAGCGTCGACTTGCCCGCGCCGTTCTCGCCGAGCAGGGCGTGAATCTCTCCCGGCTCCACCGTCAGGTCGATGTGGTCGTTGGCGACCAGGTCACCGAACCGCTTGGTGATGCCACGCAGTTCAAGCTTCAGGGCGGACCTCCTGGATCCGGTGCCTCGGCGGCTGGTGGCCGTCTGGGGGTGAGGCGATGTCGGGCCGGCGATGCTGCGGGGCACCCGGCACACGCGGGTGTCCTGCGGCCCCGCCGGGGGCCACATCCGCACCGGCCGCCGCATGGGTGTCCACGCGGCGGCCGGGTCGGAACAGCTCAGGGATTGTTACTTCGGCGCGGCGGCCGACTCAACCTTGATCTTGCCCGCGATGATGTCGGCCTTGAGCGCCTCGATCTCCGCCTTCAGCTCCGGGGTGACCTTGGAGTCGAACTCGTGGTACGCGCCGAGCGACACGCCCTCGTTCTCCAGGGTGCCCTTGTAACCGACGGCCGCGTCGAGCTTGCCGCCCTTGGCGCCGGCCACGACGGCCTCCTTGACGCCACCGGACACGCTCTTGATGACCGTGCTCAGGAACGCGGAGCAGTACTGCGCCGCGACGTCACAGCCGTCCGAGTCGACCCAGATCACGCTGTACTTGCCGCCGGACTCCTTGGCCGCGGCCGCGGTGCCCAGGCCGGTGCCGCCGGCGACCGGCAGGATCACGTCCGCGTTCTGGCCGACGAACGTGTCGGAGATGGCCTTGCCCTTGGCCTGGTTGGTGAAGTCCTCCGCGAAGGTGCCCTGCTGGGTGGCCTTGTCCCAGCCGAGGACCTTGACGGTCTTGCCCTTGACCTCGTTGTACTTCGCGACGCCGTCGACGAAGCCGTCCATGAAGATGGTGACCGGCGGGATGTTCACGCCGCCGTAGGTCGCCACGACACCGGTCTTCGAGTAGCCCGCGGCCAGGTAGCCGGCCAGGTACGACGCCTGCGCGGTGTCGAACTGCAGCGGGTAGACGTTGGTCTGGTCCGGGATCGCGGAGTCCACGATCGCGAACTGGGAGCCGGTGTTGGCCGCCGAGATCTTCTTCGTGGCGTCGGTCATCAGGCCGCCGACCGCGAGGATGAAGTTGCACTTCTGGTTCACGAAGTCGGTCAGGTTGGGCTCGTAGTCCGCGATCGCGGACGAGGCCACGTACTTCGTCTTGACGTTCGACGCCTCGGCCTTGGCGGCCTCCATGCCGGCCCAGGCGGACGCGTTGAACGACTTGTCGTCGATGCCGCCGGTGTCGGTCACCATGCAGGCGCTGTACTCAGCGGCGGTGTCGCCGCCCGCGGCGTTCTCCTCCGGAGCGTCGCCGCACGCGGCCAGGGCGAGCCCGGAGGCCGCCAGCACCGCAAGAATCTGAATCCCACGCGCAGTGCGCACAGGGGTCTCCTTCCAATGACCGCACACCGCACGTGCGGTGATCCCACGAGACGGAGAGCGTACGCTGCCCCAGGTCACGGGTTGGCCTACCGTGCACGACCTGTTGGACCACCGTTACCCGCACGTAACTCTCCTGATCAACCTTGCACCGCTGATCAGGAGCTTCGTGGGCGAATTCGCCACATGTAGCACGCTCGCAACCGGCCGCGCCGCCGCCGCACTGTGACACAACAGTGACCGAACAAAGTCCGGCCGCCATGAAAAAAGTTTACGAACCGGTAACGCGGTCCGGTTTCGCCGAGGCCCGCGCGGCCCGCCGGCCACGCACACCGAGCACCCCGACGGTCGTCCCGATCGCCAGCGACGCCACGATCAGCACCGCGTGCACCCACAGGAACGGGGTCGGCGCGCCGTCCGCGAACGACCGGTCATCGTTCCAGATCGCGAGCCCGAACCTCGGCCAGATCACCCAGGTCCACACACCGACCAGCACCAGGAACGCCGACCAGCGGCGGGACAGCATCACGCCGACCGAGTATTCCACCCCTCAAGATCAAAATCATCCGAGGGTACGGCCGGAACTCCCCCGGCCCGGCCGTGCGGCGGCCGCGCACCGTACCCACATAGATCTTTCAAGAATGGGGAATCGATCACTATCGGTCAGGCAATGATGACGGGATAGGATCGGGTGGATCGAAGGCGGGCGAGCGTCGGGAGTCCACATGCGACTGACGGACCGGCGGGTCCTCATCGGAGCCGGCGTGATCGCGGTGCTGGCCGTCGCCGTCACCGGCATCGCGCTGGCCTCGTCGCCGGGCGGGCCGGATCCGGCCGCGGCGCCGGGCGCGAGCTCCGGCAGCGCGGGGGCGGCCGAGCCCGCGCCGCAGCGCTCCGTCCTGCTGCCCGGCAAGCCCGGCGAGTCCGCCCAGGTCGTGCTGCCCTCGGTGCCGACCGCGAACGCGGACGTCCCCGGCGCGAACGAGCCGTGGAACCAGGCCGACGCCGACTTCCTGCGCGACATGATCCCGCACCACCGCCAGGCCGTGGAGATCTCCGCGCTGGCCAAGACGCGCGCGGCGAACCCGCAGATCACCGCGCTGGCCGAACGGATCTCGGTCACCCAGGCCGGCGAGATCAACGCCTACCGCGGCTGGCTGACCCAGCGCAACCTCGGCGAGAACTCCGGCCACGACCACGCCACCATGCCCGGCATGCAGAGCCCGGAACGGATCGCGGAGCTGACCGCGCTGACCGGCGACGAGTTCGACCGCACGTTCGTCGAGATGATGAAGGACCACCACGGCGGCGCCATCGCCATGGCCGGCGACGTCCTCAAGGCCGGCCAGGACCCCTGGGTCCGCCAGACCGCCACCTCCGTCGCCCACGAACAGGGCGTCGAGATCGACCGGATGAACTCCATCCTCGTGGGGTAGTAAGCGTTCGCGCGCTTCGCCTGCCGAAGCGGGCGCCTCATGCCCTCGATCTCGCCATGTATCGAGCTTTCAGCGTCAGGCCCGGACCGCACGGCGGCGCCCCGGGCCGGAACCACACGAGCCAGGGCCACGCCAGCCGGAGCCACGCCAGCCGGAGCCACGCGAGCCGGAGCCACGCGAGCCGGAGCCACGCGAGCCGGAGCCCACGCCGCAACGCCATGCAGGTGGCGATCGTGGCCGGCGGCTCGCCGCGAGAGGCGGCCTCGCCCGCAGCGTGCGGGCCCTCGTATCGCCCCGATCGACGGGCACTTCGTGCCCGAAATTTCAGGAAATAGCGGCCTGGCGTGCTGCGACATCCCACCCTGGCGCCGACAGCGCAGTGGCGAGCGGGCTGAGGCCGGATCAGCGCGGTGCCGGTCGGCGACGCCGACTACGGGACGCGGTGCCGGCCGGCAACGCCGGCTACGGGACGCGGTGGAGGACGGCCAGCAGGGTCTCCACCGCGGGGCGGCCGGCGCGGCCGGTGCTGACCAGGGCGTCCAGGCGGCGGGCGCCGGTGCCGGGGAGCCCGGTGATGCGGACCGAGGCGTCGACGTGGCGCAGGGCCAGGTCGGGGGCGACCGCGGCGCCCTGACCGGCGGCGACCAGCGACAGCATCGCGGGGAAGTCCAGGCAGGAGTGGGCGCGTCGGGGCACGAACGCGTGCTCGCGGGCGATCCGCTCCAGCGCCTGGCCGGTGGCGGACGACGCGGGCGAGGCGATCCACGGGCGGTCCGCGAGGTCGGCGTAGGAGACGGGCTCGGGCCAGGCCGCCGGGACCACGATCCGGTACGGGTCCGCCCGCAGCGGCACCACCGTGACCTGCCGCCTGGTGTCCAGGGTCAGGCTCTCGTCCCGCTCGAACAGCATCAGGTCGATGCCGCCGAGCCGCAGCTCGCGCAGCGCCGGCGCGCCCTCGATCTCGACGATCGTGCAGGTCACGGCCGGATGCTCGGCGGCCAGCAGCGCGAGCGCGGGCACCAGCAGGTGGCGGATGACGGTGGAGAACGCGGCGACCCGGACCAGCCCGGCCGCGCGGCCGCCCAGCCCTTCCAGCTCCTGCTGCGCCTCGGCCAGCTCGCGCTCGATCGTCTCGGCGCGCGCGGCCAGCAGACGCCCGGCCGCGGTGAGCACGGCCCGCCGCCCGGTGCGGTCGACCAGCGGCCGGCCGACGCTGTGCTCCAGCTGAGCCAGCTGCTGCGAGATCGCGGACGGCGTGACGTGCAGCGCCGTGGCCGCGCCGGCCAGGCTGCCACGCCGGGCGATCGCCGCCAGCACCCGGAGCCGGCGCGGGTCGAGATCCACTGAAGTCTGCCTACAGTTGCGCTTAAGGAAGTCTCGCTTCCACGTTAGCCCTCCTACCGTCAGGATCGGCGGCATGGATGCGATCGTCATGGTTCTCGGCTGGGCCGGCGCGGGTGTGTTGCTGCTGGCCTACGCGCTGGTCTCCACGAAACGGCTGGCCGGCGACGGCTGGCGGTTCCAGCTCCTGAACCTGGCCGGCGGCCTCGCGCTGGCCGTCAACTCGGCCTGGTCCGGCGCCTGGCCGTCCGCCGTGCTGAACGTCGTCTGGGTCGGCATCGGCGCGGTCGCCATCGCCCGCCTGGCCGCGGCCCGCCGCCTCCCGGACCGCAAACCCCGCGCCACCGCCGGCTGATCACCCGGCACCCGGACCCGAAGATCACCCGTCGGCCCCGCTCTGCCCACCCGCGCCGCTTTGCTCTGCTTACCTGAACTTATCCGGACGAATTACCCCGCCTGGCCGGGCAGATCGCCCCGCGGGCGTGCGGCGAGGCCTGGGTAAGCAGAGCGGAGTGCGTTACGCACCCCGGGACAGCGAGGGTGTTTTGTCCAGGTAAGCAGAGCAAAGGCGGCCGGAGAACGAGCATGGGCCCGCCCCCGGAAGGGGCGGGCCCATGCGCGGAACCCAGGAGCTAGAGCGCGTAGCACGCGCCCTTCTCGCGATGGTCGACCGTGTTCTTCACACCGTCGTTGATCGGGGCGACCTTGTTGTACTCGCACTCCAGGCTGCCGGCGATCGTGTTGCCGGAGATGACGACCGTGCCGGAGGTGTCGTGCACGTCGAGGTCGCCGGAGATCCGGTTGCCGGAGACGAGGACCTGCTTCAGCTCGTCCGCCCAGACGTTGCCGGCGACGCTGCTGTCGACCAGGGAGAACGTGCCGCCGCCGGTGACCCGGACCGAGCCCGCCACCGTGGCCTTGTAGGCCAGCAGCGTCGCGCCCTTCGACACCTCCACCTTGCCGCTGATCGTGCCGCCGTCGATGCAGGTCACGCCGGTCTTCGCGGTCACGCCGCGGGAGGCGTCGCGGAGCACGGTGTCACAGACCGGGTAGTCGGGCTGCGTCTGCACGTTGAGGCCGGCGAACCGGATCGCCTTCGCGCTGTTGGTGCGCGGGTCGTCGAGCTTCAGCACGTCGAAGCCCTTGGCGATGTCGTTCGAGTAGATGTGGCCGTTGTAGTAGTACGCCGACCAGGAGCCGCCGGTGATCGGCGTGGTGGTGCTGAGCGGGCCGCGCTCCCAGTAGCCGAGCTCGACCGGGTTCGCCGAGTCGGTGAAGTCCCAGACCGAGATGCCGCCCTGGTACCACGCCTGGACCAGGATGTCGCGGCCCATCGCCGGGATGATCGAGCCGTTGTGCGCGACGCAGTTCTCCGTCATCGCGTTCTCACGCGGGATCTTGAAGTAGCTCTTGAAGGTCAGCTCGCCGCCGGCCAGGTCGTAGACCGCGTCGGCGCCGCGGTTCGGGCCGGTGGTCGGGTTGCACTCCGCGGTGCCACCGCCGCCCAGCTCGTCCGTAAAGATGACCTTGGTACCGGCGTTGTTGAACGAGGCGGAGTGCCAGAACGCGAAGTTCGTCAGGTCGCGCACGCGCTCGGTCACGACCGGCTGCTCCGGGTCGGAGATGTCGAGCAGGATGCCGTCACCCATGCAGGCACCGGCCGCGATCTTCTTCGCCGGGTACGCCGTGATGTCGTGGCAGCCGCTCGTGGTGGAGCTGCCGTTGCCGCCGGGGTTGCCGCCGTCCGGGAACAGGTTCGGCTCCGCGAGGACGGACGCGTCGGTGGGCGTGGCCAGCGGCACCTTGACGATCGAGATCGAGTCGTGCGGCGGGGCGCAGTCCGGGTACGACGAGGAGGGCGAGTACGACGAGACGTACAGGTACGCCACCGTGTCGCCGGGGATCAGCGTGTGCGTGTGCGAACCGCAGCTGGTCTCCACCGACTTGATGTACTTCGGCGCGGCCTTGTCGCTGATGTCGAAGATCTTGATGCCCTCCCACGCCTCCTTGACCGAGGCCGAGGACGCGGTGCTGGTGCACGAGTCGTCGCTGCGCGGCGCGTCGGTGGAGAGGAAGAGCAGATTGCCGAGGACGGAGATGTCGTTCTGCCCGCCGGGACAGAGCACCTCGGTCACCACGGCCGGAGCCGACGGCGTGCTGATGTCGTAGATGACGAAACCGTTGTAGTTGCCGGAGAACGCGTACTTCCCCTGGAACGCCAGGTCGGAGTTCAGCGAGTTGAACGCGGCCGACTTCGGCACGTTCGCCAACTGGGTGAGGTTGTCGCTGGAGGCGATCTCGTCGACACCGGGTATCTCCGCGTAGGCGGCGGTCGGAGCCACCGCCACGGCCACGAGTGTGGCGGCGGCAGCGGCGATCCCGGCGAAGCCGATCCTGCTGAACCCTCGTGGGGTGCGGCTGGTCATCTGGCCCTGCCCTTCGTTCGAGGACGGCGAGACGACCGCCGTCCCGGACATCGAAGCATTCAAAATCAGCGAACGCTACCCCATTGTGAACTTGCCGCCACCCAACGTTCGGCACGCAACAAGAACGTCACAATGGACGATGATGTTGACTGATCTGTCGCTCAGCATCGGGCCGTGGCCGGAGCGCTCGGAGATCCTCGCGGGCAGTCGCGGATGGGTTACTGTGCTCGAATGCGCGCACGTCTGTCCGACATCGCCCAGCAGGCGCAGGTCAGCGAGGCGACGGTCTCCCGCGTCCTGAACGACCGGCCGGGAGTCTCCACCGACACGCGCCAGGCCGTGCTCACCGCGCTCGACGTGCTGGGCTACGAGCGCCCCGCGCGGCTCCGCAAGCGCAGCGCCGGCCTGGTCGGACTGATAGTGCCGGAACTGAACAATCCGATCTTTCCGGCGTTCGCGCAGGAGATCGAGTCGAGCCTGGCCCAGACCGGCTACACGCCGGTGCTCTGCACGCAGACCCCGGGCGGCGTCACCGAGGACGAGTACGTGGAGATGCTGCTGGACCGGCAGGTCTCCGGCATCGTCTTCGTCTCCGGCCTGCACGCGGACACCACGTCGGACCGGGATCGGTACCGTCGCCTCACCAGCCGCCCGATGCCGATCGTGCTGATCAACGGCTACGCGCCGGACATCGACGCGCCGTTCATCTCCTGCGACGACCGGGAGGCCGGCGAGCTCGCGGTGTCACACCTGGTCGCGCTGGGCCACCGCCGGATCGGTTTCATCTCCGGGCCGGACCGGTTCACGCCGGTACAGCGCAAGATCGACGGCTACCGCGCGGCCATGCAGCGCCTGGTCGGCTCGACCGCCGCGGAGCTGGACGCGCTCATCTCACTGTCGCTGTTCGGCGTGGAGGGCGGCGACGCGGCCAGCACGAAGCTGCTGGACGCGGGCGCGACCGCGATCATCTCCGGGTCGGACCTGATGGCGCTGGGCGCGGTGCGGGCGGCCCGGCGGCGCGGTCTCTCCGTCCCCGGCGACCTGTCCGTGGTCGGCTTCGACGACTCCCCGCTGACCGCGTTCACCGACCCGCCGCTGACCACGCTGCGCCAGCCGGTGAACCCGATGGCCGTGGCCGCGGTCCGCGCGCTGGTCGACGAGATCAACGGCCATGCGGCGCCGCGCTCGGAGTACGTCTTCCGGCCGGAACTGGTGGTCCGCGGCTCCACCGCGGTGGCGCGCTCTCCGCTCGCCGTGCCCGCGTAGGGGTTTTCGTTCCGGCACCGCGCGGGACTGGAGCCCGCGGGAGCATGCGGACCGCAACCACCCGGGAAGTGGGTAAATCCAGAAATGCTTGTGTAAGACGATCCCGGGTGGGGTAGCCGGAGGTTCCGTAGGTACGGACGGGCCCCTTGTGGTGGGGGGTTGGTGTGTGTGCGGAGGCCCCGGGAGCGATGCTCCCGGGGCCTCGATCGTCAGACCGGCAGGCGCGCCGCGATCCGCCGCATCCCGGCCTTGATCTCGGCCGGCGTGGGTGGCTCGGACGACTCCAGGTGATCGTGGTCGTGGTCGTGCTCGTCGAGCAGGCCGTCCAGCCCGGTGTCGCCGAAGCTCTCGTCCCCGAGCTGTGGCGGCTCCTCCTCGGCCAGGCGGCGTGCCTTCTCGATCTCGTCGCGCACCTCGCTGACCGCGGTGGACGGCAGCAGCGGCTCGACCACGGCCATCAGTTGCTCGTCCGCGACCACGGCCTCGGCCAGCGACAGCGCGTGCTGCCGTTCGTACGGCCCGCAGACCACCGGCTCCCACTCGTCGTCGTCCGACAGCGGCCCGAACGTGATGATCCACGGCAGGTCCAGCGTGGGCGAGTCGTCCGGCAGGTCAAGCGTTACCAAAGCCCCCATGTGGCCATCATGCCAAGTGGAGCCGGTCGCCGTCATGATTCTCCACCGGGCCGCCGGAGTAGTCCCAGACCTTGCCGTGCGGGCTGGTGGCGGCCCAGGCCGCGGCGAAGAGCAGGACCCGGTTGAGCGCGTAGAGGTAGACCAGCAGGCCGACCGCGCCGGTGACGACCGTGTACGCCGGATTGTGCTGGGCGAGACCGATGATGTAGCGGCCGACCGAGTTGAGCAGCGTCACGCCGATGCCGACCTGGAGCACCGGTGGCGCCACCCGGCGCATGGTCATCCGCAGCCGGGGCACGGCCACCAGCAGCGCGGCGCCGAGCAGCATGTTCAGCAGCAGCTGCATCAGCCAGGCGTAGGCGGTCTTCAGGAAGCCGAGCCCGCCGGCCAGCCAGTCGATCAGGCCCTCCAGCGCGTCCACCGCGGCGATCGAGGCGGCCAGCATGATCAGAATGCCGACCAGCACGCCCAGGTCGACCAGCCGCCGGATGATCACGTTGCCGGGCTGCTGCTCCAGGTGCCAGATCAGCCGCTGCGAGGAGCGGATCGCCTCCACCCAGCCGATGCCCGAGAAAATCAGCCCGACCAGGCCGATCAGGCCGACGCGGCCTCGGCTGTCCAGGATCGCGTTCGGGTCGATGATCTGCATGTTCTGCGACAGGTAGTGCCGGACCGCGTCGAACAGGTCCAGGTTGAAGCTGAGCAGGAAACCGAAGACGGAGTACGCCAGCAGGCCGATCGCGAACAGCGCGAAGAACGAGTAGTACGCGAGCGCGGCCGCGCACCGCCCGGCCAGCACCTGGTTGTACCGCTCCTGTGCCTTCCAGAAGTGGTCGAAGACACGGCTGCGCCGGCGCGCGCCGTCGATGGTGTCATCGACGGCCTGGAGCATCCGGCCGAGCACGTCAGGCACCCTAGCGCAGCGGGAAGTCGCGCCGGGGCTGCCAGGCCCCTTCGCCGCCGTGCAGGAACAGTGTGAACGCGTCCACCTCGAAGCGCGCCTCGAAGTCCGCCAAGTCCTCGTACGCCGCGTCGAGCGCGTCCACGGCCACGTCCTGGGCGATCGTGACGTGCGGGTGGTACGGGAACTTCAGCTGCCGGTCGATCTCCTCCGCGCTCGCGATCGCGGAGGCCAGTCGCTCACACTCGCCGATGCCGGTGGCGACCGCCACGAACACCACCTGGGTCAGCGGCCGGAACGTGCCGGTGCCGCGCAGATGCAGCTCGAACGACGGGTGCGCGTCCGCGACGGCGGCCAGGTGCTTCTCGATCGCGGGCAGTGCCTCCGCGTCGACCTCGGTCGGGCCGAGCAGCGTGACGTGCGCGGGCACGAACGCGGCCTGCGGGTCGCCGGCGGTGGCCCTGCGCTCGGTGAGCAGGCGCCCCCACGGCTCCGGGATGTCGACCGCGACGCCGACCTTGGTGGTGCGGGGCACGCTAGATCTTCCCCGCGAGGAAGCCGATGCGCTCGTACGCGGACGCCAGCGTGGCGGACGCGACCTCCCGTGCCTTCTCCGCGCCGGTGGCCAGCACCTTGTCCAGCTGGGCCGGGTCGTCGAGGTAGGCCTTGGTGCGCTCCTGGAACGGCGTGACGAAGTCGACCACCACGGCGGCCAGGTCCTTCTTCAGGTCGCCGTAGCCCTTGCCGTCGTACGCCCCGGTGAGGTCCTCGATCGTCCGCCCGGTGAGCGCGGAGTAGATGGTGAGCAGGTTCGAGATGCCCGGCTTCTGCTCCGGGTCGAAGACGATGTCCCGCCCGGTGTCCGTGACCGCCGACTTGATCTTCTTGGCGGACCGGGACGGCAGCTCCAGCAGCTCGATGATGCCGGTCGGCGAGGAGGCCGACTTCGACATCTTCGCGGTCGGCTCCTGCAGGTCGGTGATCTTCGCGGTGTCCTTGATGATGAACGGCGCCGGCACCGTGAACGTCGGGCCGTAGCGGTGGTTGAAGCGCTGCGCCAGGTCTCGGGTGAGCTCCAGGTGCTGCCGCTGGTCCTCGCCGACCGGCACCGCGTCCGCCTGGTAGAGCAGGATGTCCGCGGCCTGGAGGATCGGGTACGTGAACAGGCCGACGGAGGTGCTGTCCGCGCCCTGCTTCTGCGACTTGTCCTTGAACTGGGTCATCCGGCCGGCCTCGCCGAACCCGGTGATGCAGTTCATCACCCAGGCCAGCTGCGCGTGCTCGGGCACGTGCGACTGGACGAAGAGCGTGCAGCGGTCCGCGTCGAGCCCGGCCGCGAGCAGCTGCGCGGCGGAGACGCGGGTGCGCTGGCGCAGCACGGCCGGGTCCTGCGCGACCGTGATCGCGTGCAGGTCGACCACGCAGTAGAACGCGTCGTGCGTGTCCTGCAGCGGGACCCAGTTGCGCACCGCGCCCAGGTAGTTGCCGAGGTGGAACGAGTCGGCGGTCGGCTGAATGCCGGAGAGCACCCGGGGACGCGGCGTTTCGGACATGGACGCCATTCTGTCAGCGTCCCGGGAACCTTGTCACACAGGTATGGGTCGTACTCTGCGTGGGAAGAGTAGGTTGAACCTTCAACTAGTCCCGAGCTCGGGACTCACCTGACGGACGACGCCGGGAGGCCACGCTTGTTGGCACAACGCGACGAGGGAGTCGGCCGCGAGTCGGCACGCGACGAGGACGAGCGCGCGCTCACGGAGATCTACCACGCCTGCTACCGGCGGCTCGTGACCCAGGTCTACGCCTTCACCACCGATCTCACCGAAGCACAGGACGTGGTGCAGGAGGCGTTCGCGCGTGCCCTGGCCCGGCCGGGCACGCTCACCTCGCTGGACAATCCGGAGGCCTGGCTGCGCACGGTCGCGATCAACGTGATCCGGCGCCGCTGGCGACGCCGGAAACTGCTCGACACGATCCTGCTCCGGGACCGCCCGCTGGTCGAGGCCGTCACGCCGCCCCCCGGCCCGGAGCGGCCGGACGTGCACGCGGCGCTGGCCCGGATACCGGCCGGCTACCGCCAGGTGATCACACTGCACTACTTCGCCGACCTGCCGGTCGAGGAGATCGCCCAGCTCCTCGACCTGCCCACCGGCACGGTCAAGTCCCGCCTCTACCGGGGCCGGGCCGCGATGTCCGAGCTGCTCGCGGACTACCCCGGGCACGCACCAGAACAGGCCCCGGAGAAGATGCCCACACCAGCGACGGTACGACGCAAGCCCGCCACCCTGCCCGGTGTCGCGGCCGCGGGGGTGGAGGTGGTCCGTGCCCGCTGAGGAGCAGCCCACGCTCGATGCTCAGCTCGACGCCGCCCGCAACGACATGCTCGCCCGCATCGACCAGCCGCCGCTGGGCGCGGTCCGGGCCCGCGCGCACGCTCACCGTGCCCGGCGGCGCCGCGTCGTCACGGCCGCGGTCGCCACGCTCGCGGTCCTGACCGGCGGCGCGGTCGCGCTGCGCCCGCAGCTCGGCGGCGACGGCGCGGACCGGCAGGCGCCGATCGTGGCCGCCCCGGTCTCCGCGAGCCCGTCACCGAGCGCCACCGACGAGATCACCACGGACGGCATCAGCCTGATCGGCCTGACCGCGGGCGCGGAGGTCGAGGAGCTGCCGGGCCGCATCGGCCAGGTCGCGTTCGTGGACGCCAGCACCGGTTACGTGCTGAACGACTGCGCCGGCGACAAGACCTGCGTGCGCATGCTGGCCCGCACCACGGACGGCGGGCGCCGGTGGGAGACCAGCCCGGTCGGCACCGAGCAGGAGATCACCGAGCTGAACGCGTTCGCCGGCGGCAGCGTGGTGCTCACCACCACCGGCGGATCGCTGGTCTCGCAGGACTCCGGCCGCACCTGGAGTCCGGGCTCGGACGAGGGCGCGTCCACGGACGCGCTGCCGGACGGCGACGTGATGTGCCGCCGGCCCGTCGAGAACGGCGCGTTCAAGACCGCGGCGCTGTCCACCGGCGGTCGCGCGGTCGCGCTGGCCACCCAGCCGGAGCTGGACGTGCGCTGGGTCGCGCCGGCCGCCACCGTGTCGCACGCCTGGTGGGTGGCGGGCATCGACCACTACGGCCGGCCCGCGGTCGCGGTCACCCGCGACTCCGGGCAGAACTGGCAGCTGGAGTCGTTCGACGTGGACGGCGTCACCGGCATCTCGGTCGCGGTCCGGGACCGGGACGTCTACGCGATCCTGACCGGCGACGGCGACGCGCTGAAGGCGATCTACCACTCCGACGACGGCGCGACGTTCCACCCGACCCGGGCCGCGGGCTCGGATCTGAAGCCGGGCTCGGTCGCCGGCGAGGCCGTGCCGCTGCCGGACGGCCGCCTGCTCGTCGCCAGCGGCGGCGCGACCTGGTGGGTCAGCGCCGACCACGGTGCCACGTTCGAGAAGCTGACCGGCGCGATGCCGTCGGTCGGCGAGCTGCGCCGGACCGCGGCCGGCTGGGTCGCGGACAACCTCTACGGCACCGGCTACGTCGCGTTCTCCACCGACGGCGCCACCTGGCAGAAGCTCTGGATCAAATAGCCGCTCCGGCCGACCGGGCAACGGCTCGCGCCCCCTCGGCGCAAGCCGCTTTGCTCTGCTTACCCAGCCGCGCCATGCCCGCTTTGCTCTGCTTACCTTGCCACGACGTGCCTGCTTTGCCGGCTTTGCGCCGGCCTTGCGCCGGGCGGGTCGGGGCCGCCCGCACCGGCGCCGGCGCGCGGTCCGCCGCAGGTCACGGGGCTGCCGCGGTGAGGTAAGCAGAGCAAAGCGGCCCCGGGCACCTGCCCGGGGCCGGTCAGCCGAGTGGATCGATCAGAGCCGGTGCGCGCCCGGCGCGGCCGTGGCGACGAACGTGGTCGGGGGCGTGAAGGAGCGGGCCGCGTAGGCCTTCTCCACCGCGGTCCGGACCTCGTCCGCCGCGGACGTCTCGACCAGCGCCAGCACGCACCCGCCGAAGCCGCCACCGGTCATCCGGGCGCCGTACGCCCCGGCCTCGAGCGCGGCCGAGACCGCCAGGTCCACCTGCTCCACCGTGATCTCGAAGTCGTCGCGCATGGACGCGTGCGACGCGGTCATCAGCGGGCCGATGCCGCGCACGTCGCCGGCGCGGAGCAGCTCCACCGTGCGCAGGACCCGGTCGTTCTCGGTCACGATGTGCCGGGCCCGGCGGCGCAGCACGTCGTCGTCCAGCCGGGCCAGCGCCGCGTCCAGCGCGTCCAGCGTCACGTCGCGCAGCGCGGGCACGCCGAGCGCGGCCGCGGCCGCCTCGCAGCTGGTCCGGCGGGCCGCGTACTCCCCGTCGACCAGCTGGTGCGGCGCGTTGCTGTTGATCACCAGGATGGCGAGGCCCGCGGAGGCCAGGTCGAACGGGATGTGCTCGACCTCGAGCGACCGGCAGTCCAGGAACAGCGCGTGGCCCTCCCGGCAGCGGATCGACGCGGACTGGTCCAGGATGCCGCTGGGCATGCCGACGTAGCCGTTCTCGCCGAGCTGGGCGATCGCGGGCCGCTCCTCGACCGGCACGTCCAGGCCGCCCAGGTCGACGAGCGCGCCGAGCACGGCGGACTCCAGCGACGCGGACGAGGACAGGCCGGCACCGAGCGGCACGTCGGAGGTGATGGCCAGGCGGGCGCCGGGCACGTCGTGACCCCGCTCGCGCAACGCCCACACCACGGAGGCGACGTAGGCGCCCCACCCGGAGACACCGCCGGGCGTGAGGTCGTCCGTGGTGAAGCGGATGGTCTCGCCGTTCAGCGCGGACCAGGCCTGCCAGACGCCGGGCTCGCCGCGCGCGGCCGCCACCTCGGTGCGCTGCGGGATCGCGAACGGCAGCACGAACCCGTCGTTGTAGTCCGTGTGCTCGCCGATCAGGTTGACCCGGCCGGGCGCGACCCAGGTGCCCTCGGCCGTACCCCCGAAGATGTTCGCAAAATTGCTCATCGAGCCACGTGCTCCCGGTAGAAGGTCCATGCGTCGCCGATCATCGCCTGCAGCGTGGGCTTGGCCGGGACCCAGCCCAGCTCGGCGCGCGCCTTCGCGGACGACGCGACCAGCGTGGCCGGGTCGCCGTCGCGGCGCGGGGCGACGTCGACCGGCAGCTCCGCGCCGGTGACCTCGCGGACCGCCGCCGCCACCTCGCGGTTGGAGAAGCCCTGGCCGTTGCCGAGGTTGTAGAACCGGTGCTCGCCGGGCGCGGACGTCTCCAGCGCCAGCAGGTGCGCACGGGCCAGGTCCTCGACGTGGATGTAGTCGCGCACGCAGGTGCCGTCCGGCGTCGGGTAGTCGTCGCCGAAGAGCGTGAGCTTCTCCCGCCGGCCGGCCGCGACCTGCAGCGCGATCGGGATGAGGTGGGTCTCCGGGTCGTGCTTCTCGCCGATCGCGAGGTCGTCGCGGATGTAGGCGCCGGCCACGTTGAAGTAGCGCAGCGACGTGACACCGAGCTTGTGCGCGAACGCCTCCGAGGTCAGCGCCATGTCGAACGCGAGCTTGGTCGCGCCGTAGGTGCTGGTCGGCAGCGTCACCGCGGTCTCGGTGATCGGGATCTCGGTCGGGTTGCCGTAGCAGGCGGCCGTGGACGAGAACACGAAGCGGGGCACGCCGGCCGCACGGACCGCGTCGAGCAGCGCCAGCGACCCGACCACGTTGTGCTGCCAGTACAGCTCCGGCTTGGCCATCGACTCGCCGGCCGCGATCAGCCCGGCGAAGTGCAGCACGCCGTCGAACCCGGACCCGGGCGTGAGCACCCGGGCCGCGTCCTTGATGTCCGCCTGGACGAACGTGGCGTCCCGGGCGACCGACTCGGCGTGCCCGGTGATCAGGCTGTCGAGGACGGTCACCTCGTGCCCGGCGTCGAGCAGCAGCCGGCTGACGACGCTGCCGATGTATCCGGCGCCGCCGGTGACGAGCAATTTCACGTCCGTGGCCTCCTAGGTCGGGCGGAATGCGGTGATGTGAGGTTATGCCCGCACCGTGCAGGCCGAGCCTGCGACCATAGTTCCACCATAATCGCTCAAAGGTCAACACATTCAAACATCGTGGGTACGGGAAAGGGGCCGCCCGGTCCGGGCGGCCCCCTCGTCGTGGAAACCTCAGCTCGCCTCGCGGATGATCCCGGCCGCGACCGTGCGGTTCGTGGTCTCGTCGATCAGGATGAACCCGCCGGTGGTGCGGTTGCGCCGGTACTCGTCCGCGAGCAGCGGCACCGTGGTCCGCAGCCGCACCCGGCCGATCTCGTTGAGCTTGAGCTCGGTCGCGGCCTCGTTGCGGTGCAGCGTGTTCACGTCGATCTGGTACTGCAGCCCGCGCACCACGGCCCGCGCGGTCCGGGTGGTGTGCTTTATCGCGTACTTCCCGCCCACGGTCAGCGGCCGCGACTCGTCCATCCAGCAGATCATGGCCTCGATGTCCTGGGCCGCGCTCGGCTGGTTGTGCGGGCGGCAGATCATGTCGCCGCGCGAGATGTCGATCTCGTCCTCCAGCCGCACCGTGACGGACATCGGCGGGAACGCCTGCGCGACCGGGCCGTCCGCAGTGTCGATCGACGCGATCTTCGACGTCATGCCGGACGGCAGCACCATCACGTCGTCGCCCGGCTTGAGCACGCCGGACGCGACCTGGCCGGCGTAACCCCGGTAGTCGGTGACGGTGGTGGACTGCGGGCGGATCACGTACTGCACCGGGAAGCGCACGTCGACCAGGTTGCGGTCGGACGCGATGTGCACGCGCTCCAGGTGGTGCAGCAGCGACGGGCCGTCGTACCACGGCGTCTTCTCGGACCGGGTGACGATGTTGTCGCCGTGCAGCGCGGAGATCGGGATGACGGAGAGGTCCGGCGCGTCCAGCTTCGCCGCGAACGAGGTGAACTCGTCCGCGATCCGGTCGTAGACCGCCTGGTCCCAGTCGACCAGGTCCATCTTGTTGACGCACAGGACCAGGTGCGGCACGCGCAGCAGCGAGCACAGGAACGCGTGCCGCCGGGACTGCTCGACCAGGCCCTTCCGCGCGTCCACCAGGATCAGCGCGAGGTCCGCCGTGGAGGCGCCGGTGACCATGTTGCGCGTGTACTGGATGTGCCCGGGGGTGTCCGCGATGATGAACTTCCGCCGCGGCGTGGAGAAGTACCGGTACGCGACGTCGATCGTGATGCCCTGCTCCCGTTCGGCCCGCAGGCCGTCGGTGAGCAGCGCGAGGTTCGTGTACTCGTCACCGCGCGCGGCGGAGACCGCCTCGACGGCCTCCAGCTGGTCGGTGAAGAGCGACTTGGTGTCGTAGAGCAGGCGGCCGATCAACGTGGACTTGCCGTCGTCCACCGAGCCCGCGGTGGCGAAACGGAGCAGATCCACGGTACGGGCCTCGTCCGCCGCTAACGCCGGAGCAGTCATCTCTAGAAGTAGCCTTCCCGCTTGCGGTCTTCCATGGCGGCCTCGCTGACCCGGTCGTCGCCGCGCGTCGCGCCGCGCTCGGTCAGCCGGGTGGCCGCGACCTCGTCGATGACCTTCTCGACCGTGTCCGCGTCCGACTCGACGGCCGCGGTCAGCGACGCGTCGCCGACGGTCCGGTACCGCACCCGGCGGGTGACGATCTCCTCGCCGTCGCGGGCGTGCAGGTACTCGTTCACGGCGTAGAGCATGCCGTCGCGGACCACCACGTCCCGGTCGTGCGCGTAGTAGATCGACGGCAGGTCGATCCGCTCGCGCGCGATGTAGCGCCAGATGTCCAGCTCGGTCCAGTTGGAGAGCGGGAAGACCCGGATCGACTCGCCCGGCGCGTGCCGGCCGTTGTAGAGCGACCACAGCTCCGGGCGCTGGTTCTTCGGGTCCCACTGGCCGAAGTCGTCGCGGAACGAGAAGACCCGCTCCTTCGCGCGCGCCTTCTCCTCGTCCCGGCGGGCGCCGCCGAACAGCGCGTCGAACCGGTACTTCTCCTGCGCGGCCAGCAGCACCGGCGTCTGGATCCGGTTGCGCGTGCCGTCGGCCGGCTCGCGGACCGTGCCCGAGTCGATCGCCTCCTGCACGGACGCGACCACCAGGTTCAGCCCGAGCTGGGCGACGCGGCGGTCCCGGTACGCCAGCACCTCCGGGAAGTTGTGGCCGGTGTCCACGTGCATGACCGGGAACGGGATGCGCGCGGGCGCGAACGCCTTCTCCGCGAGGCGCAGCATCACGATCGAGTCCTTGCCCCCGGAGAAGAGCAGCGCCGGTCGCTCGAACTCGGCGACCACCTCGCGCATCACGAAGATGCTCTCCGCCTCGAGGGCATCGAGGTGCGACACCCGATATGTCGGTGCCTGACTCATGCCATTCCCCTCATGCGAATTCCCGACCTTTCCGGTTGGTCAAGTGCTCAATCCAGAGCATCACGGTACCTGCAGGTGACCGCTCAGTGCAGAAAGCAACCGAGGGGCGAGATCCTTACGGCAGACCACCAGGTCGGGAAGACGGGGATTCGCGCCGTTATATTCCAGCGCAGATCCATCGACGCGGCTAGCGTGCAGGCCCGTGGCCGTCGCCACAGCCACCGGCGCGGCCGAGTCCCACTCGTACTGACCGCCCGCGTGCACGTACGCGTCGACCTCCCCTCCTATCACCGCGGCGATCTTCGCGCCGGCCGAGCCCATCGGCACCAGCTCCGCGCCGATCTCCTCGGCCAGCGCGGTCAGGAACGCCGGCGGGCGGGACCGGCTCGCCGCCAGCCGCAGCCGTCCACCGGTCGCGGACGTCACCGGCATCGGCGGGTACGCCGGCGGGTGGTCCGTCGCGATCACCCGGTGCTGGGCCGGGAGCGCCACCGCGCCCGCGGCCAGCCGGTTCGGGTGCGCGCAGTCCGCGCTCCACAGCGCCACGTGCACGGCCCAGTCCGCGCGGCCCGCCTCGGAGAACTCCCGGGTGCCGTCCAGCGGGTCGATGATCCACACGCGTTTCGCGTCCAGCCGGTTACCGCCGCCGGTCAGCTCGCCGCGCGCGCCGTCCTCCTCCTCGGACAGCACCGCGTCCGCCGGGCGCCAGCGGGCCAGCTCGGACGTCAGGAAGTCGTGCGCGCGCTTGTCGCCCGCGGCCTTGAGCGCGGCCGGGTCGTCGTGGCCGACCTCCGCGCGTACCTCCATCAGCAACTGACCGGCGCGGCCGGCCAGCCACCGGGCGAACGCACCGTCGATCACCGGCGGGCTCGCCTGCGCGCCCTCCGCGTGCGGCTCGCGGCGTTGCCCGGCCAGCGGCGCGCGCTCGGCCACGTTCTGACTCTCACCCATGCTTCGTCCCACCATTCGCCTTGCTCCCGGAGCCGCGGCGCCCTCGGCAGGCGCCCTCGGCAGATGCCCTCAGTAGGCGCCTGAGGAGCGGGCCACCACGGCCACCGTACGCAGCAGGATCGTCAGATCCAGTGACAGCGACCAATTCTCCACGTAGCTGAGGTCCAGCCGCACCGCCTCGTCCCAGGTGAGGTCGGAGCGCCCGGAGACCTGCCACAGCCCGGTCATCCCGGGTTTGACCACCAGACGGCGACGGGCGTCGTCGGGGTACGCGGCGACCTCGGCCGGTAACGGCGGCCTCGGCCCCACCAGCGACATCTCCCCGCGCAGCACGTTCAGCAACTGCGGGAGCTCGTCCAGGGAGAGCCTGCGCAGCCAGCGGCCGACCGGCGTGACCCGGGGATCGTCACGGATCTTGAAGAGCACACCGTCGTGCTCGTTGAGGTGGCGGAGCTCGGCGAGCCGGGCCTCCGCGTCCGGGTACATGCTCCGGAACTTGTGCATGACGAACTCGCGCCCGTCCCGCCCGACACGTACCTGCCGGAAGAGTACCGGCCCGGGTGAGCTCCACCGCACGGCGGCGGCCAGCCCGAGCAGCACCGGCGCGCCCAGCAGGAGCAGCACGGCCGCACCGGCCCGGTCGACGATCTCCTTCACCACCCGGGTCGCGCCGTCCAGCCGCGGGTGGTCGACGTGCAGCATCGGCAGGCCGTCCACCGGGCGGACCGTCGTCCGGGAGCCGGCCACGTCGATCAGCGCGCTGGCCACGATCAGGTCGGCCTCGTTGCGCTCCAGCCGCCACGCGAGCCGGCGCAGCGCCTGCCCGTCCAGCTCCGGGCAGCTCAGCACGATCACGGTGTCCGCCGCGGCCGCGTCCACGGCCTCGGCCACGTCGTCGAACGTGCCGTAGACCGGCAGGCCCACCGCGCCGTCGTGCCGTGGCGGCAGGCAGGCGCCGACCACCTCGTACCCGTGATAGCGCTCGCGGCGCAGCTGACGGCTCATGTGGATCACGGCGAGCTCGTGGCCGACCAGGATCACCCGGCGCAGGCACTGGCCCCTCGTGCGCGCCACGTGCAGCCGTTTGCGCAGCAGGAAGCGGACCGACACGGTGGCGGCGGTGGCGACCGGCAGCGCCATCAGCACGTAGGAGCGGGCCAGCGGCAGCTCCAGCGCGTACGAGACGATCGCGGCCGCCGCGGTCAGCCCGAGCCCGGCCCGGATCACCCGCTGGTACTCGTCGATGCCGACGTAGAGGAACCGGCGCTCGTAGCAGCGGCCGAGCGCCAGCACCGCGATCAGCGCGACCGGCAGCAGACCGGAGAGCAGCGCGTAGACCCAGTTCCGGGCCGTGACGACCTGGCCGAAGCGCAGCGCGAACGCGAGGCCGCCGGCCAGCACACCGACCGTGAGGTCCGCCGCCAGCAGGTGCCGGACGTAGCGGCCCTCCCAGCCGTAGCGGCGCGAGGCGGCCGCGTGCCGGCCCGGGGTGCGCCGCAGCGGGCGTGCCGGTGGGGTCACCGGGCTGACCGGCGCCACCGTGCGGTCGAACTCCTCCTGGATGCGCTGCATCGACACCGTGGACGCGGGATCGTCCCAGTCCAGCGGGGCATGCGCGGGCTGCCGGGGCGGCGCGGCCGGCGGTAGGCCCGGAGGTTCCGGGGGATGGACCTCCTCGACCAGGATGCCGTCCGGGGT
This sequence comes from Catenuloplanes japonicus, assembly GCF_000717135.1. Lineage (GTDB taxonomy): Bacteria > Actinomycetota > Actinomycetes > Mycobacteriales > Micromonosporaceae > Catenuloplanes > Catenuloplanes japonicus. The sequence goes on along the minus strand of NZ_JNXY01000026.1, from coordinate 158,776 downwards.
CACCCGGTAGAGCACCGGCCAGGTGGCGTCCGCGTCGCGCACCCGCCCTTGCTCCACCGTGCCTCACCCCCGCAGCCTGCGATGACGGACCGGCTGTACCGACCCGCCCACAGGGAGACCAACGGAGTTCGGACGGCCACCGACACGGCTACGCGCGGGTGGACATATCCGGATAAATGGTGGAATCAGCTGCCGTGGTAGTAGTTCTGCGCGGGCTCCAGGCCCTTCTCGACGATCATCTCGGTGAAGTCCGCGGCGCGGTCCACCAGGAACTCGAGCTCCTTGCGCTCCGCGCCGGCGAAGTCGGACAGCACATAGTCCGCCGGGTCCTGCCGGCCGGGCGGGCGGCCCACGCCGAAGCGCACCCGCGCGTACTCCTTGGTGGCCAGCGACTTCGAGATCGAGCGCAGGCCGTTGTGACCGCCCTCGCCGCCGCCGCGCTTCGCCTTCAGCTCGCCGAACGGGATGTCCAACTCGTCGTGCACCGCGATCACGTGCTCGACCGGGATCTTGTAGAACTGCGCCAGCGCGGCCGTGGGCGCACCGGAGAGGTTCATGTAGGTCAGCGGCTTCGCCAGCACCAGCCGCGGGCCACCGATCCCGAGACGGCCCTCGGCCACGTCCGCCACCGCGCGCTTGTGCCGGCCGAACTTTCCGCCCGCCCGCTTCGCCAGCAGGTCCGCGATCATGAAACCGACGTTGTGCCGGTTCCCCGCGTACTCCTTACCGGGATTGCCGAGGCCGACGATCAGCCAGGGCGCGTCATCGATCGAGACCTCGTCGGCCATGGCTCCCCTTCAGGACACAGGACGGATGCGATGAAGGCGCCCGCCCCACACCGGGACGGGCGCCTCACGACGAAAGCAGAGCAGCTACTCCATCGGCCCGTGGTGCGGGCCGGAAGCGGTGGTGAATTACTCGGCCGCGGCCTCGGACGACTCGGCGGTCTCGCCGGAGTCACCCTCCAGGTCCTCGGCGGTCGGCGCCGCGTTGATGATCGCGAGGACCAGCGACGGGTCCGCGATCAGCTCGGTGCCCTTCGGCAGCTTCACGTCGGCGGCGGTGATCTGCGTGCCGGCCTCGAGGCCGTCGATGGAGACCTCCAGGGTCTCCGGCAGGTGCAGCGCCTCGGCGGAGACCGACAGGGTGTCGTTCTCGTGCTGGATCAGCGTGTTCTTGGCGGCCTCGCCGGTGAGCACGATCCGGATGTCGACCGTGACCTTCTCGCCACGCTTGACGATGATCAGGTCGATGTGCTCGAACGTGTCCTTGATCGGGTCACGCTGGATGGCCTTGGCCAGCGCCAGGATCGGGCTGCCATCGGTGATGTCGATCGCGAAGACCTGGTTGGCGCCACCATGGCGGATGGCGGCGGCGAACTCACGGGCGGGGAGCGCGATGTGCTGCGGCTTCTCGCCGTGCCCGTACAGCACGGCGGGGACCTTGCCGGCGCGGCGGGTACGGCGGGCGCCGCCCTTGCCGAACTCGGTGCGAAGCTCGGCGCTGATCTTTACCTCGGACACGGAAGTAACTCCTGATGCTTTCGTCGGGCTCGTGTGCGATGCTCACCCGATCTGGACCGGATGAAGTGGCTGCGGTGCCGGGCGAGAGGGGCGCGCTGGGCGCGGGGCCCTAGGCTCTCGAACGAGCCCGGAACACCGCGTCGATCACGATGCCTCCATGCGGCCAGTGCTTCGTCAGCAGCGGCCCGCAGGGCACCCTCGCCGTGGCAACCTGACCAGTCTACCCACGGCGTTTCGCCACCCCGACGTGACCCCCGCTCCTCCGCACCCTCCGGCTGGTCACAGCCGCCGAGCGCCACAGGACTCCGTCGCCGGTCGGGGCTACCCGACCGGCGACGGTCCTACCGGAGCTTCCGCTCACCAGTTGACACCATCAGCCACAAACGGCGGAGGGTTTTCAGCAGGAAAAACGGGGCGAAACCTAAGAAAGACCACCGAACAGCGTGGTCACCGAGCCGTCGTCGAAGACCTCGCGGATCGCGCGCGCCAGCAGCGGCGCGATCGACAGCACGGTGATCTTGTCGAGCGTCTTCTCGGTCGGCAGCGGCAGCGTGTTCGTGATGACGATCTCGCTGATCGGACCGTTCTTGAGGCGCTCCGTGGCCGGGTCGGACAGCAGCGCGTGCGTCGCCGCCACCACGATGTCCGCCGCGCCCTGCTCGTGCAGGATCTCCGCGGCCTTCGCGATCGTGCCGCCCGTGTCGATCATGTCGTCGACGATCAGGCAGACCCGGCCCTCGACGTCGCCGACCACGCGGTTCGCCACCACCTGGTTCGGCTTCAGCGGGTCGCGGGTCTTGTGGATGAACGCCAGCGGGCAGCCGCCCAGCCGGTCCGTCCAGCGCTCCGCGACGCGCACCCGGCCGGAGTCCGGCGCGACCACGGTCATCGGGCGGCCCTCGTACTTCTGCTCGACGTAGGACGCGAGGATGTCCATGGCGAACAGGTGGTCCACCGGGCCGTCGAAGAAGCCCTGGATCTGCGCGGTGTGCAGGTCCACGGTGAGGATCCGGCTGGCGCCCGCGGTCTTCAGCAGGTCCGCCACCAGCCGGGCCGAGATCGGCTCCCGTCCGCGGTGCTTCTTGTCCTGCCGCGCGTACGGGTAGAACGGCAGGACCACGGTGATCCGCTTGGCTGACCCCCGCTTCAGCGCGTCCACCATGATCAGGGTCTCCATGACCCAGCGGTTCACGCCCTCGGTGATCGACTGGACGACGAACGCGTCCGAGCCCCGGACCGACTCATTGAACCTGACGAAGATCTCGCCGTTCGCGAACTCGTACGAGTCCGACGGCGTCGGTGCGATCCCCAGAGTCTTACCGATCTCCTGCGCGAGCTCCGGGAACCCCCGGCCGCTAAAGAGCATCAGGCTCTTACGGTTCTCCGCGACGATGCTGCCCATCGGCGTAACGCTCCCCGATCGAGGGTGTGTGGTCACCAGCGGACATCATCGTCGCCAGCAGATGCAGTATCTCCCCGTCAGCTACCCGATCCATCGGGGTCCGCAACCTCGTTAGAAGCCTCACCCTGGCTTGCGCGCGCCCTGCCTGCGGCTTCGGCTGCCGCGGTGCCCGCCCGCCGGCGCTCCACCCAGCCTTCAACATTGCGCTGACGTGCCCGGGAGACGCCCAGCGCGCCCGGCGGGACGTCCTCGGTGATCGTGGAGCCGGCCGCGGTGTACGCCCCGTCCCCCACCGTGACCGGCGCGACGAACGTGTTGTCCGACCCGGTGCGGGCGTGCGAGCCGACCGTCGAGCGGTGCTTCTTCACGCCGTCGTAGTTGACGAAGACCGTGGCCGCGCCGATGTTGCTCTGCTCGCCGATGGTCGCGTCCCCGACGTACGACAGGTGGGGCACCTTGCTCCCGGCGCCGATCTCCGAGTTCTTCGTCTCGACGAACGTGCCGACCTTCGACTTCTCGTGGAGCGTGGACTTCGGGCGCAGGTACGCGTACGGCCCGACGCTGGCCCGTGCGCCGATCACCGACTCCACCGCGTGCGCGCGCAGCACGGTCGCGCCCTCGCCCACGCTCGTGTCGATCAGCGTCACGTCCGGCCCGACCGTGGCGCCGGCGGCCACCGACGACGTACCCCGGATCTGGGTGTTCTGGTCGATGACCGCGTCCGGCGCGACGCTGGCCGTCACGTCGATCCACGTGGTCGCCGGGTCCAGGATCGCGACGCCGGCGCGCATCAGCGCGGTGTTGACCCGGTCGCGCAGGCGGGCGCGCAGCCCGGCCAGCTCCACCCGGTCGTTGCAGCCGAGCGTCTCCTCCGCGTTCGCCGCCACGTGCACGCCGACCGGCTCGCCGGCGGCCGCGAGCAGCCCGAACACGTCGGTCAGGTACTCCTCGCCCTGGTCGTTGTCGGTGGAGAGCTTGCCGAGCGTGGTGCGCAGCGTCGCGGCGTCGAACGCGTAGATCCCGGCGTTCACCTCCGCGATCAGCCGCTCGGCCGCCGACGCGTCCCGCTCCTCGACGATCCGCTCCAGCCCGCCGTCCGCGGCCCGCACGATCCGGCCCAGGCCGGTCGGGTCCGCCACGGAGGCGGCCAGCACGGTCGCGGCCGCACCGGCGCTCTCGTGCGCCTCGATCAGCGCGGACACGGTCTCCGCGCGCAGCAGCGGCACGTCGCCGTTGAGCACCACCACGGTGCCGGTCAGCTCCGCCTCCAGCGACTCCAGCGCGATGCGCACCGCGTGACCGGTGCCGTTCTGCTGCTCCTGGCGGACGGTCAGCGCGGCCGGCGCGATCTCGGCCAGATGATCCGGCACCGCGCTCCCGCCGTGGCCCACGACCACCAGCGTGCGGTCCGCTCCGGCGGACGTGGCGGCGGCCAGCACGTGGCCGACGAGCGTGCGCCCGAGCAGCGGGTGCAGCACCTTGGGAAGGCTGGATTTCATCCGCTTGCCCTCGCCGGCGGCGAGAACGATGACGGTGCGGGACCGGGCCTGGCTCACGAGGTTGCTCCGATTCAGGCGGTAGCGGGGTGCGGCCCCATGCTAGGCCAGAAGGCGCGGGCGGGCCGGACTTCCCCCAGTCGCCAATCGGACGACGACCTCGTTCGTGCACAGCTCGGCCGCTAGGACTCGAACCTAGAATGTCGGGACCAAAACCCGAAGTGTTGCCAATTACACCACGGCCGATCGCGATGCCCCGTCAGCCTAGCGCCTCACGCCACCGGTACGGAATCGACATTACCGGCGCACGCCGAACGCCTTTCCCGCCGTGACGCCGGTCGCCTCGGACCGATCAGATCCGGCCGCTCCTGGCAGGATGGCAGGATGGCCGACGACACGCAGAGCAATCACGCACGTGACCATGCGCGTCCGCCCACGCCCCCGAAGAGCGCCCGCGTGCGGATGTCCGCCGCTCAGCGCCGCGAGCAGCTCATCATGATCGGCCGCCAGCTCTTCGCCGAGCGCGGCTTCGACGCCACCTCCATCGAGGAGGTCGCCGCCCGCGCCAAGGTCTCCAAGCCCGTCGTCTACGAGCACTTCGGCGGCAAGGAGGGCCTCTACGCCGTCGTCGTCGACCGCGAGGTCCGCGCGCTGCTCGATCGGATCACCACCGCGCTCACCGCCGGCCACCCGCGCGAACTGCTCGAGCAGGCCGCGCTCGCGCTCCTCGACTACATCGAGGAGGAGACGAACGGCTTCCGCGTCCTCACCCGCGAGTCCCCGCTGCTCTCCGCCGCGGGCAGCTTCTCCAGCGTCATGAACGACGTCGCCCACCAGGTCGAGCACATCCTCGGCGCCGAGTTCAAGTCCCGCGGCTACGACCCCAAGCTCGCCGAGCTCTACTCCCAGGCGCTGGTCGGCATGGTCGCGCTGGTCGGCCGCTGGTGGCTGGAGGTCCGCAAGCCCCGCAAGGAGACGGTCGCCGCCCACCTCGTCAACCTCTCCTGGAACGGCCTCTCCAACCTCGACGCCAAACCCACCCTCATCACCCGCCCCGGCAAATAATCCACTCCTGCCCGCGAACCACCCCGAAACGACCCCAGAGCCCGATCTTCCCGCTTCCGGCGTGGTCCAGCCCGTTCGCTCCCGCGGGCAAACCTCCCGGCGTTCGGAAGACTCCGCTGGCGCTCCGCTTCCGATCGCCGGTCGGAGCCGGTCCCGTCGTTGGTCCCGCAACCCCACGCGCCTCCGCCGGCCTCACGTCCGCGGAGGCGCCGCCATCCCGCGGCCCACGATCGACGTGAGGCGACCGGCCGGTGCAGCACCCTCCGCACCGCCGGAAGTCGCACCACGTCAAGATCCGCACACCAAGATCCGCCACACGCCGCCGGCCAGGCCCTTTCCGCCAGGCTTTGCTCTGCTTACCTAAACAAATCGGGCGAAACGGCCGGTCGGCGAATCGGGTGATTTCACACCGCGGCATCTAGGTAAGCAGAGCAAAGGGCGCGGGAAGCGGGGGTTGATCTTGTCCATGGGCACCGGCTCCGAGCGACGAGCGGAGCGCCGGAGAGACCGGCACGAGGTGTGCCCGCAGGAGCAGCGACCCGTTGCCTCATTCGCGATGAGCACGCTGCCGCACTGAAGCCCGTCCGCGCCCTCGCCGCGCAGAGCACCCCGCGCCCCCGCCACGCAGAGCACCCGGCGCCCGCCGCGCAGAGCACCCGAGGCCCTGCCGCACAGAACACCCGGGCGTCCGATACCGGATATTTCATCTCATGGCGCCCGCGCGCGGAACGCGACGGGCCTTGATCAACGGTCGTAGGTACGTTCTCCACGCTTCGACGCACTCGAAGCGTGGAGAACGTACCTACCGCCATGATCACGACCGGAGTCCACCACCGGCCTACGGCACGAAAGCCACAAGACAGGCTGCCCCGCCCCGAGAGAGCGCGCACGAAGAGTGAACCGACGGAAGCGGACCCGCGGCGATCGCGACCCGGTTCGTCAGGGTTTTGCGGGGACCACGCGATTGTGGCGGAAGGCGTCCTCGGTCTCGGGGGAGCCGGGCTTGTCGTAGAGGCCGGCGGTGAGGATGAGCGTGCCGATGACCATCGAGACGATGACGTTGACCATGGACCAGTTGAAGATGTTGGCGTCGGTGCGCATGACCGCGATCCCGGCCAGTCCACCGGCCAGCAGCGGCCAGCTGCCGTAGTAGTTGATCCGGTGGCTGAGCTCGCCGCCGACGATGTAGCCGGCCACCAGGATCGCGCCGAGCAGGATCGAGAGCAGCGAGAACGCCATGTTGGTCTTGAGCCAGAGCGCCCAGATGCTCTCCCGGGAGAAGAACGACTCACCGCTGGAGGCGATCGCGCCCATGATGCCGAAGGCCAGGATAAAGACGCCGCACAGGCCGGAGACGGCCCGGTAGAACGGCCGTAGCGGGTGGTTGATCGGCATGTGAGCCACTTCGCCCACGCTCCTCGCGCGCTTGTCCGTCATGGATGCGGTGTTTCCCGCGCGGCGCGCGGTGACACCTCGGCTCCATAGTTCCCCACTACACCTGCGTATATGCACAAAACCGCCCAAGGTACCCGGGGCACCTTGGGCGGTCGGTGAAGCGGAAGCGTCAGTGCGAGGTCGCGACGGCCCGGCCGGCCGGGGCGCTGCGCGCGTAGAGGCCGGCGGTGATCAGCAGCGTGCCGACCACGAACCACACGATCGTGGTGTTGACCGTGTGGTTGAGCACGTTCGCGTCCGTGCGGACCACGGCCAGGAAGAACATGCCGACGACCAGCAGCGCCCAGCCGAGGTACGTGAACGCGAGCGTGTCCGCGTTCCGCCCGATCACGGTGCCGAGCACGACCAGCGCGCCGATCACGATCGCGAACAGCGAGTTCGCCAGGTTGGTGCCCTGGCCGAGCACCTCACCGACGCCGATTCCCAGCGGCGGCTCGCCGCCGGTCGTGATCGCGCCCAGCACACCGAACACGATCATGTAGAGCCCGCTCAGGCCACCGACGATGCGGTAGATCGGCCGCAGCGGGTGGTTGACGGGCATGTGCGACGCCATGGTCCTCAGCCTCCAAGGGGGGCGCACGCCGGTCGCACGCCGCGATCATCCGAACCGAGATTGTGACGCACGTGGCCGCCGGGGCGGCAGGAGCCCCGGCGGGACGCGGTCCAGCTCACGCGTCGCCGAGTTTGTCGGCGAGTTCCAGCCAGGCCTCCTCGGCCTCGGCCATCTCCGCCTGAACCGCCTTGAGCTGCGCGTCCAGCTCGGAGATCTTGGCGTAGTCGGTGGCGTTCGCGGCGAGTTGCTCGTGCAGCTGCGCCGACTTCTGCTCCAGCCGGGCGACCGTACGCTCCAGCTTGCCCAGCTCCTTCTTCCCGGCACGCGCGTCGGCGGCGGAGAGCGTGGAGGACGGCGCGGCCGCGGTCTTCGTGGACGTCGTCGACGAGATCGTGGCGGTCTGGACCGAGCCGATGCGCTGCAGATATTCGTCGATGCCGCCCACCAGGTGGGTGATCGCGCCGTCGCCGAGCAGGCCGTACGCGGTGTCCGTGACGCGCTCCACCAGGTACCGGTCGTGGCTGGCCACGATCAGCGTGCCCGGCCAGGTGTCCAGCAGGTCCTCCAGCGAGGCCAGCGTGTCCGTGTCCAGGTCGTTGGTCGGCTCGTCGAGGAGCAGCAGGTTCGGCTCGCCGGCCAGCAGGCGCAGCAGCTGGAGCCGCCGTCGCTCGCCGCCGGAGAGGTCGGAGACCGGGGTCCAGAGCCGCCGGTCGGTGAACCCGAAGACCTCGGCCAGCTGGGACGCGGAGAGCTCCCGGTCCCCTAGCTGGACGCGCCGGGCCACCTCCTCGACCGCTTCCAGCAGGCGCAGGTGGCCGGGCAGCTCGTGCAGTTCCTGGGAGAGGAACGCGGCCTTCACGGTCTGGCCCCGGCGGAACGTGCCGGACGTCGGCGACGTGATGCCGGCCAGCAGGCGCAGCAGCGTGGTCTTGCCCGCGCCGTTCGCGCCGAGCAGCGCGATCCGGTCGCCGGGGCCGATCCGCCAGGTGACGTCGTCCAGGATCGTCTTGGGGCCGGCGTGCAGCGTCACGTTCTCCAGGTCGTAGACCTGCTTGCCGAGGCGGGACGTGGCCAGCCGGGTCAGCGACACCGAGTCGCGGGCCGGCGGCACGTCCGCGATCAGCGCGTTCGCCGCGTCGATGCGGAACTGCGGCTTGGAGGTACGCGCGGGCGGCCCGCGCCGCAGCCAGGCGATCTCCTTGCGCAGCAGGTTCTGCCGGCGGGCCTCGGTGGCGGCCGCGACGCGCTCACGCTCGGCACGGGCCAGCGTCCACGCGGCGTACCCGCCCTCGTAGGCGCGCACGGTCTGGTCCGCGACCTCCCAGGTGGCGGTGCAGACCTCGTCCAGGAACCAGCGGTCGTGGGTGACCACGATCAGCGCGCCGCGGCGCTTGAGCAGGTGGGCGGCGAGCCAGTTGACGCCGGCCACGTCCAGGTGGTTGGTGGGCTCGTCCAGGATCAGCAGGTCGGACGTGCGGATCAGCAGCGCGGCCAGCGCGACCCGGCGGCGCTCGCCACCGGACATCGGGCCGACCGGCTGGTCCAGGCCGAGGTGCGGCATGCCGAGCCCGTCCAGGACCGCGCGCACGCCGGCGTCGCCGGCCCACTCGTGCTCCGCGCCGAAGCCCTCGTCGAGCCAGGCGGTGCCGAGCACCACGTCCCGGACCGAGGCCTCGGCGGACAGCTGGAACGTCTGCGGGAGCGTGGCCACGCGCAGGTCGCGGCGGTGTGTCACGCGGCCCTCGTCCGGCTCCTCCTGCTTGGTCAGCATGCGCAGCAGCGTGCTCTTGCCCGCGCCGTTCAGACCGACGACGCCGATGCGGTCGGTGTCCTCCAGCCCGAGCGAGACGTTGGTGAGCAGCGCGCCCACGGCGCCGTAGCCCTTGGAGACACGGTCGAGATTGACCAGGTTCGCCATAACTCCCCAGATGATTTTTTACAGAATGCGGGCGCCGGGAACCGGTCCGTACGCGGGGCCGGCGGCGCGGCAGAGGCCGGACGCCTCGATCTCCGCGGTGAGCGATTCCGCGTGTGCGGCGTCGCGGGCGAGGAACAGGCAGGTCGGGCCGGAGCCGGAGACCAGGCTGGCGCAGGCGCCGGCGGCGAGGCCGGCCTTGAGCAGGTCGGCCAGGGCCGGGCGGAGCGAGACCGAGGCGGCCTGGAGGTCGTTGCCGAGTGCCGCCGCGAGCACGGCCGGGTCCCGCTGCCGGAGCGCGGCCAGCAGCGCGTCCGCGCTGCCGATCGGCTCGGGGCCGTCCAGCCCGGCGCGCAGCCGGTCCAGCTCCCGGAACACGTCCGGCGTGGCGAGGCCGCCGTCCGCGACCGCGACCACCCAGTGCCACGAGTTCGGCCGGACCAGGACCGGGCTGATCGTCTCGCCGTGGCCGGTGCCGAGCGCGGTGCCGCCGTAGATCAGGAACGGCACGTCCGAGCCGAGCGTGGCCGCGACCTCGGCCAGTTGGTCACGGGAGAGGCCGATGCCCCAGAGCGCGTCGCAGGCGACCAGCGCCGCGGCCGCGTCCGCGCTGCCACCGGCCAGGCCGGCCGCGAGCGGGATCTGCTTCTTCAGGTGCAGTCGCGCGTGGGCGGGGACGCGGGCGTAGTCGGCCAGCGCCTGCACCGCGCGGATGATCAGGTTGGTGCCGTCCAGCGCGAGCGAGCCGGTGCCCTCGCCCTCCATGGTGAGGCTCAGCGTGTCGCCGCGCCGCGCGGTCAGCTCGTCGTAGAGCGAGATCGCCTGGTAGACCGTGTTCAGCTCATGGAACCCGTCCTCGCGCAGCGGCCCCACGCCGAGGTGCAGGTTGATCTTCGAGGGGACGCGGACCCGCACCGGGCCCGGCATCGCCATCCGGGGACGGTCGTCCTCCGGTCTCCAGGCCTCCGTCACCGATCGGCGCCCCGGCCCGGGACGGCGCTCATGCCCGCCGTATTGATCATCGCCGTCCACCTCCTCGTCGTCCGCTCGGCTGGGCGCAACTCTACCGCCACCGGCTTCCGGGGTTAGGAACCCGCCGCGGCCGCGATCGCGATGAAGCTCTCCACGTCCAGCTGCTCGCCCCGGGCCCGCGGATCCACGCCCGCGGCGGCCAGCGCCTTCTCGGCCCGGTCCGGTCCGCCGGCCCAGCCGGCCAGCGCGGCGCGGAGCGTCTTGCGGCGCTGCGCGAACGCGGCGTCCACCACCGCGAAGACCTTCTCCCGGGGTACGCCTCCGCGCGGCTGCTCCCGCCGGGTGAACGCGACGAGGCCGGAGTCCACGTTCGGGACCGGCCAGAACACGTTCGGCGGGACCTTGCCGGCGGCCCTGGCCGTGCCGTACCAGGCGAGCTTCACCGAGGGCACGCCGTAGATCTTGGAGCCGGGGCCGGCGACCAACCGGTCCGCGACCTCCTTCTGCACCATCACCAGGCCGCTGCGCAGGCTCGGCAGCGTGGCCAGCAGGTGCAGCACGACCGGGACCGCCACGTTGTACGGCAGGTTCGCGACCAGCGCGGTCGGCGCCGGGTCGGGCAGCGTGGTGACCTTGAGCGCGTCCTGCAGGTGCACGGTGAGCCGGTCCGCCCGGCCCGGCAGGCGCTCCGCGGCGGTCTGCGGCAGTCGCGCGGCGAGGACCGGGTCGATCTCCACGGCGTGCACGTGACGCGCGACGCCGAGCAGGCCCAGTGTGAGCGAGCCGAGCCCGGGGCCGACCTCCAGCGCCACGTCGTCCGGGCCCAGGCCGGCGGCCGCGACGATGCGGCGGACCGTGTTGGGGTCGTGGACGAAGTTCTGCCCGAGTTTCTTGGTCGGCGACACGCCGAGGCCCGCCGCCAGCTCGCGGATCTCCGCGGGGCCGAGTAGTCCGTCCATAAGGCGAGATCCTAGGGCGTGTTCGGTGGATCCGCGTCGAGCCGAGGCGAGGTCCAGGTTTCGTCTGGGTGTGCGGCGCGGGCGCCCTCATCCTGGGTGGATGTGGGTGTTCGCGCCGTGCGCCCAGGCGGAAGCCGGGCCACGCCGCAGGCCGGCGCGGATCCACCGAACACGCCCCAGGGCGCTCCCCCGCACCGACCTCGGGGGAGCGCCCTGGAGGTGGAGCTAGCGCGCGTGCCGGAGGCTCGTGGTGAAGGCGCGCCACGAGCCGGGCGAGAAGGCCAGGACGCCGCCGGCCGGGTCCTTGGAGTCACGGACGGCGACGAAGGCCCCGAGGTTGTCCGCGACCTCGACGCATTGGTTCGCGCCGCTTCGGCTTGACTTGCGCCAGCGAGCGCTCGACGAGTCAATCACTGCGATTCAACTCCCCTATAAGTCTGTCGATCAAGACCGCTGAATCACTCTCACTCAGCGCCGATCCGGTAAGGCTAACCCAAACTTCTTCATAGGCGGATATCTCTTGGCTTTTATCGAGATAGATCGCCCCTGTGAGTGATTCGCTGTAGACCGTTGGAGGTTCTCTTCGCTCATTTCCCTCGGATGGAAATTCCAGAATCGTGAAAGCACCGGCCGCGGAGGCCCGATGCAGGCCGCCCGAAAGAGGGAGGATGCGGATGGATATGTGCGGCTGCTCGCCGGCCTTCTGGAGGTACGCCAGCTGCCGTGCCATCACGCCCGGCGGGCCCGGGTCGCGGCGCAGCACGGTCTCGTCCACTATCGCCTCCAGCGTCGGCGGCTCCGGGAACGGCCGGGCCAGCAACGCCTGCCGCTCCGCGCGCAGATCCACCCGCCGGCGGCGCTCCTCGACGCTCATCCCCGGCTGGTCGGCCCGGATCGCCGCGTCCGCGTAGCCGCCGGACTGCAGCAGGCCCGGCACCAGCGACGGCTCGTACATGCGCAGGCGGGACGCGGCGGCCTCCATGTCGACGTACATCTCGAACCAGCGCGGGACCACGTCACCGTACGAGTGCCACCAGCCCTTCGCCTTGGTCTCCCGTGCCAGCGCGACCAGCGCGTCCGTCATCTCGGCGGACGCGCCGTACCGCTGGCAGAGCACTTTCACGTCGGCGCCGCGCACCGGCACCGCGCCCTTCTCGATCCGCCACAGCTTCTGGATGGAACACTCCAGCTCCGCGGCGGCGGCCTTGACCGTGACTCCGGCCTGCTCCCGCAGGCGTCGCAGGTATCGGCCCAGCTGACGGCGGGGGACCGTCGATCCGGGTTCGGCGTCCACTCGCTCTCCTCCGCTCATGGAATGCTCGGTGTTCCATCATGGAATGCCTACCGACCGATCAAGGCGAAAGTCAATGGCGGACGGCGATTTCAGGCCATGGAATATTGCACCGTCGGTCCTTAGCCCAAATGATTGGACGGCGCGGCCCGGTCCCGGGCCGCCGACGTCGACTGCCGCGGCCGGGCGGCACTGCGACGGGGAAGCGACGCTGCCCCGTTCGTGCCAGTCCGGGAGGTGTGCGGTGTCGTTCGGGCGAAGATGCGTGGATTCACGTTTGCCGGGTGCGCGGCGAGTCCTATTCTCAGCGGGCGCCCGCCCGCCGGTGCCGGCAAGATGAATGAATTTCGAACGAGCCCGGCCGGGACCGGGGCTCCGGCCGTCCGGCACATTCCGGATGCGTGCTGGCAGTGTGCGCGCTGCCGGTCCGAATGGCCGTGCGAGACGTACAAGCGGACCGCGTTGCGTGACTACCGCCGCAACCGGGTCGCGCTGGCCATGCTGATGGCGACCTACCTGCACCGGTTCGCACGGGACCGGCCGGCCGCGGAGTGCGTCCGGGCCGGCGCGCGGTTCCTGGGCTGGTGCCGGACCCGGCGCCCGGGGCGTGCGGCATGGTGACCCCGCACACCCGCCGGCACGCCCCGGCCGAGCCGCTCGTGGGCGAGACGCTGCACCTGCGCGAGCAGGACTACCGGTTCGGCGTGGGCGCGCTGGTCGCCACCGTGTCGTTCGTGGTGGACGAGGTGTATTTCGACAACGAACCGTGGTGGCACATCCGCGCCTGGTGCCGTCGTGCGCCGTCCGACCCCGGCGCGCAGCGTGAGCTGTACGTGCGCGCCCGCTCGGTCCCGTCCGCCCGCCACCCGGGGTGGGCCTAGCGTCAGCCCGCGGCGGTGTGGAGCACGTACCAGTGGCCCCGCTCGGTGTCCTGCAGGATCTCGTTCTGGAAGGCCAGCCAGCCACGGTCGGGGTGATGCGGGTGCTTCACGCCGGACCGCTGTTTCGACACCTCGCCCCGGACCAGTGGTCGAGGGCACGGGCCGGCGCGGTGGGCTCGCTGACCACCGTGGCCGACCCGGGCTTCCCGTTCCGGGCCGCGTTCGAACCGATCTACGCGGCGTCGAAGTCCGCGCTGAACGCCGTGACGCTGTCCATGATGATCGAGACGGAGACCACCGGCATCAAGGTCAACCTGGTCTCGCCGGGGTTCGCGCGCAGTGCGCTGACCAACTTCGAGGGAACCGACACGGTCGAGGACGCGGCCCGGGAGATCGTGCGCGTCGCCCGCCTCGGGCCGGACGGGCCGGGTGGCACGTTCACGCTCTGGCCCGGCGTGGACGTGCCGTGGTGACGGCCCGCTAGGCCCAGGGCCCGAACACCCGCTCGCCGTTCGCGGACACCGCGGCGCACAGCGCGTCCAGGTCCCGGCCCGTGGTCGCGGCGAGCGCGCGCATGGTGAGCGGGATCAGGTAGGACGCGTTCGGCCGGCCCCGGTACGGCGACGGCGTCAGGTACGGCGCGTCCGTCTCCACCAGCAGGTGCTCCGGCGGCGTGATCCGGGCCGCCTCGCGCAGGTGCTCCGCGTTCTTGAACGTCAGGGTCCCGGCGAAGCTGAGCAGGTATCCGCGGCGCACGCACTCGGCCGCGAAGGCCGCGTCGCCGGAGAAGCAGTGCAGCACCACGGTGTCCGGCGCGCCCTCGGCGTCCAGCACGCGCAGCACGTCCGCGTGCGCGTCCCGGTCGTGGATCATGAGCGCCTTGCCGTACCGCTTGGCGAAGCCGATGTGCGCGCGGAAGCTCTCCTCCTGCGCGGCCCGCCCCTCGTCGCCGGTCCGGAACGTGTCCAGCCCGGTCTCGCCGATCGCGCGGACCCGGTCCTGCGCGGCCAGCGCCTCGATCTCGCGCAGCGCCGCGTCCAGGCCGGCGCCGAGCCGGGGCGCGTCGTTCGGGTGCAGCGCGACCGCGGCCAGCACGGACGGGTGCTTCGCGGCCAGCTCCGCGCCCCAGCGGGAGGACGCCACGTCCACGCCGACCTGCACCAGCCGGTCCACGCCGGCCGCGGCCGCGGCGTCCACCAGCGCCTGAACCGGATCGGCACCGGAGTCCGCGCCGGGCACCCCGGCCTCGTGCACCGTGATGTCCAGGTGGGTGTGGCTGTCCAGCACCGGGACCGGCAGCGGGTCCGGTGCGTCCGGGAACTCGCCCATCCGGCGGGCGTCGGTCTTCTGACGGCTGTTCACGACCGTCAAGGCTAGCGACGGGTGCCGAGCGCCTTCGCCACGGCCGTGAGCAGGCTTTCCCGGTTGAACGGCTTCTGGATCAGCGTGCTGTCCTCGTCCAGGTGCCCGCGCGGGTTGAGCACGCCGGCCGTGTAGCCGGACATGAACAGCACGCGCAGGTCCGGGTAGAGCTCGCGCATCTGCTTGGCCAGCTCCGAGCCGGTCATGCCGGGCATCACCACGTCGGTGAGCAGCAGGTCCGGCCGCGCGCCCGCGTGCAGGTGCGAGACGGCCGCGGCCGGGTCGGTGGCGACCGTGACCGTGTACCCGGCGGGCTGCAGCAGGTAGCGGACCAGCTGGGCCAGCTCCGGCTGGTCCTCGACCACGAGCACGTGTCCCTGGCCGCGCAGGTTCTCCACCGGCGGCAGGACCGGCGGCTCCTCGGTCGTCTCCTTGGCCGGGAGGAAGATCTTGACGGTGGTGCCGATGCCCAGGTCGGAGACGAGCCGGATGTGGCCGCCGCTGTTGTGCACGATGCCGTAGACCGTGGCCAGGCCCAGGCCGGCCGCGCCGCGCGCCTTCTTCGTGGTGAAGAACGGCTCGAACGCGTGCGAGCGGGTCTCCTCGTCCATGCCGCTGCCGGTGTCCGAGACGGCCAGCACCACGAACCGGCCGGACGCCTGCGCGTCCTCCAGCCCGCCCGGGTCGATCTCGGTGTTGTGCGCCTCGATGGTGAGCCGCCCGCCCTTGCCCATCGCGTCCCGCGCGTTGACCGCGAGGTTCGCCAGCGCCTGCTCCAGCTCGCCGCGGTCGGCCTGCACCGCCCACAGATCCTCGTCGATCTTGACGCGCAGGTCGATGTGCTCGCCGAGCGCGCGGGTGAGCAGGTCGCGGGCGCCGTCCAGCAGCTCCGGCACGGAGACGGTGTGCGCGTTCGGGCTGCGCCGGCCGAACGCCAGCAGCTGGTGGGTGAGCGCGGCGCCGCTGGCCGCGGCCCGCATGATCGACTGGGACATCGCCTCGACGTCGGAGTCCGGCTCCGCGTCCGAGGCCAGCACCTCGGCCGAGCCGGCGATCACGGTCAGCAGGTTGTTGAAGTCGTGCGCGATGCCGCCGGCCAGCTGGCCCAGGCTGTCCACCCGGCGCAGCTGGTCCAGCTGGCGCTGCATGTCCCGGGCCGCGATCCGCTCGGTGATGTCGCTGACCAGCGCCAGCGAGCCGACGATCTCGTCGTCCTGGCCGAACAGCGGCGCGGCGGACATCTGCACCCAGAGCGCGGTGCCGTCCGCCCGGATCAGGCGGCACTCGTACACCTCGGAGCGGCCCTTCTGCCTTTCCTCCAGCCGGCGGGCGAGCCGTTGCTGGCCGTTGTTGTCCAGGAAACCCCGGACCGACAGGCCGGACAGCTCCTCGCGCTTCAGCCCCAGCATGCGGGCCATCTGCGCGTTCGCGAACGTGGTCACGCCGTTGCGGTCGAACTGCCAGACGCCGTCCAGCGTGGTCTCGACGATGTTGCGGTAGCGGTCCTCGGACGCGCGCAGCTGCGCGACCGAGCGCGCGGCGACCAGCGCGGCCGAGGTGTGCTCCGCGATCGTCCGGGCCGTCTCCACGTCCGCGGCCACGTACGTCGCGTCCGGCGAGGTCCGGGCCAGCGCCAGGTAGCCGAGGAACGCGCCGTCCCCGATCAGCGGGCAGGCGAGCACCGCGGAGATCCGCGCGCCGGCCAGGTTCGTCCAGTGCTGCGGCGGCGCGAGCTGCTGGAACTCCTGCTGGGCCATGGAGCTGAAGACGATCGTGGCACCGGCCCGGAGCCGGTTCAGGTGCCCCTGGTCGACCCGGTCGCTGAACCCGCCGAGGAACTCGCCGAGCATCTCCGGGCCGTCGTGCGTCCGGTGATGGGTGATCATCGGGCCGAACCGCCCGTCCTCCCGGACCAGCCGGATCCCGCCGCCGTCCCCGACGATCCGGGCGGCGGCCTCGGTGGCGATCTCGAGGACCGACTCCACGCGCGTGCATGCGGCCATCAGCGCGGAAGTGAGGTCCGTCAACGCATCGTGGGTGATTCGCGCCGCGGTCTCCATGAAGACACTATCCGCTGGTCAACGGCCTCCCCGTGGCAGAACGAGGAACCTTGCTCGCGTCACCTTCCGTTCACCGGTCGTCTACCATGCGACAGTAGGTTGCGGCGAGTGAGCGTGTTCCCCGAAGCCCGTAACACCAACGACGCTCCGACGGGTCTCCGCGTCGGCTTCAAGGGATCCTTCTACCCGGCCGAGCAGATCGCCCGTGGCGCTGCCTTCGAGCTGTTCAGTGCCGTCGACGCCGACGGTTTCCGCCGCACCTCGCGCAGCAGCGCCCCCGCGCCCTTCCACCGGTTCGTGCACGCCTCCGAGGTCGAGGGCGTCAGCGTCGGCGGTCACGCGCAACCCGGTCTCGGCGTGCTCGGCGACGGCACGCCGGAGGACCCGCTGGACGCGCCGCTGATGGTCCCGCTGTCCCGGGGCATCCGCTGGTCCGAGGTGCACCGGGCGTCGCAGTCCCCGGCGTACCGGGACGATCCGATGCTGGCCGGCATCCGCCGCACCGCCGCGATCCGCCGCGGCACCCGGATGGTCAAGATCCTCTCCCCCGGTCAGCTCGCCGGCTACCTGCGTGGCTGGCTGCCCTACGGCTTCTGCTACCGGGAGTACGACGTCGCCCACCTGCGCACGCCGGCCGACCTGGCGCTGCTGCGCACGGACGGCGAGGCCGGCCGCGGCGTGCCCGACGTCGTCTACGCGCTGCGCTGGCGGGCGAACTCGCCGGACGACTACGAGATCCCGGCCGGCGGCGAGCAGGCCGGCCTGAGCACGGTCCCGCCGCACGACCGGATCGGCGCGCCCGTGCTCGGCACCGGCTTCACGCCGAGCGAGCGGCACCTGATCCCGGAGTTCGTGACGAAGGACCTGGCCGACCTGCCGATGCCGGCGAACGCGGCACTGATCGCGTACACGGCCGAGGGCGCCGAGGTCGTGCTCTACACCTACCAGCCGGAACAGCGCGGCTGGCTGCGCATGGTCGGCCCGCAGTGGCGGCACCTGGTCACCGGCGTGCCGGAGATCCCGCCGGACCAGGAATATCTCCCGGTCGGCGACGCCGTGCGGTCCACGATCCTGGTCGGCACCTACGGCGAGCGCGAGTACGAGGCGATAGCGGACCTGCCCGGCGGCTTCCGCGTGCTGGCGATGACCCGCGCCGCGCGCTACGCGGTGGAGAACGCGAGCCGCCGTGCCGCGTTCGCGCGCTGGCGCGGCGTCTACTGCCAGGTGCTGCACACCGACTCCGGCTGGACGCGGCTGCGCCTGGCCCGGCCGGACGCGGACGCGATCTCCAGGCTCGGCGCGCAGTGCTACGAGCGCGGCATACACGAGGTGTGGGCGCCGGCGGGCGAGCTCACCGATCACGAGACCGTGACCGTGGCCTACCCGCCGGCCTAGAAGTCCTAGCCGCCCAGGCGGGCCAGCTCCTCCTCGATGATCACCGGGTCGAGCTTGCGGAAGACCGGCTTCGGCGCGGCCAGCGGCGTGCCGGCCGTGATGCCGGCCGGCTCCCAGGTCGCCCCGACCGTGTAGTCACCGGTGAGGATCGGGTACGACGGGCCGCCGTCCAGATCCTCGACCTCCTCGATCCGCGGCTGCGGCGCGTGCACGCCCTCGCCGCCGAGCAGCTCGTGGATCTTCTGCGCGGAGTGCGGCAGGAACGGCGTGAGCAGCCGGTTGCAGTCGCTCACCGCCTGCAGCGCCACGTGCAGGACGGTGCCCTGCCGCGGCTTGTCCTCCTCCGCCTTCAGCTTCCACGGCGCCTGGTCGGAGAGGTACTTGTTGACCTCCGCGACGATGCGCATCGCCTCGCCGATCGCGGCCTTCTGCCGGTGCTTGGCGAGCAGCCCGCCGACCGACTCGAACCCGCCGCGCACGGTCGCCAGCAGCGCCTCGTCCTCGGCCGTCGGCGCAACGGCTTCCGGGATCACGCCGAAGTTCTTCGCCGCCATCGAGATGGACCGGTTGACCAGGTTGCCCCAGCCCGCCACCAGCTCGTCGTTGTTGCGGCGGAGGAACTCGGCCCAGGTGAAGTCCGTGTCGTTGCTCTCCGGGCCGGCGGCCGCGATGAAGTAGCGCAGCGCGTCCGCGTCGTACCGCTCCAGGAAGTCGCGCACGTAGATCACCACGGACCGGGAGGAGGAGAACTTCTTCCCCTCCATCGTCAGGTATTCGCTGGAGACCACCTCGGTCGGCAGGTTCAGCCGGCCGTAGGAGCCGGCCTCGCCGCCGCGGTCGCCCTCGCCGGAGTAGCCGAGCAGCAGCGCCGGCCAGATCACCGAGTGGAAGACGATGTTGTCCTTGCCCATGAAGTAGAACGCGGACGCGTCCTTGCCCTCGCCGTCAGCGGACCACCAGCGGCGCCACGCCTCCGGGTCGCCGGTGCGGCGCGCCCACTCCACGGACGCGGACAGGTAGCCGATCACCGCGTCGAACCAGACGTAGATCCGCTTGTCGTTGCGGTCCTTCCAGTCGGCCAGCGGGATCGGCACGCCCCACTCGAGGTCGCGGGTGATCGCGCGCGGCTGCAGGTCGTCGACCAGGTTCTTGGAGAACCGCAGCACGTTCGGCCGCCAGCCCTCGCGGGCGTCGAGCCAGGTGTTCAGCGCCTCCACGAAGCCGGGCAGGTCGAGGAAGAAGTGCTCGGTCTCGACGAATTTCGGCGTCTCGCCGTTGATCTTCGACTTCGGGTTGATCAGATCGGACGGATCCAGCTGGTTCCCGCAGTTGTCGCACTGGTCGCCGCGCGCGCCGTCGTACCCGCAGATCGGGCAGGTGCCCTCGATGTAGCGGTCCGGCAGCGTGCGACCGGTGGACGGCGAGATCGCGCCCAGCGTGGTCCTGGAGATGATGTAGCCGTTCCTGTGCAGCCCCTCGAAGACCTCCTGCACCACCGCGTAGTGGTTGCGCGTGGTGGTGCGGGTGAAGAGGTCGTAGGAGAGGCCGAGGCCGTGCAGATCCTCCACGATCACCCGGTTGTAACGGTCCGCCAGCTCGCGCGGCGTCACGCCCTCCTTGTCCGCCTGGACCTGGATCGGCGTGCCGTGCTCGTCCGTCCCCGACACCATGAGCACGTCGTGACCGGCCATCCGCATGTACCGGCTGAAGACGTCGGAGGGCACCCCAAAGCCGGAAACGTGACCGATGTGGCGCGGGCCGTTGGCATATGGCCAGGCAACCGCCGCGAGAACGTGACTCATAGCGGTCAACTGTAGTGACCCACCCCGGCTCGCCGCGAACCGATTGACCCGCGCCTCAACTTGCGATCAACACGCGACGCAATATGCATACGATTGCGGGCAATTCATAGTCAAATGGGACGGTGACGGGAAACCCGAACCAAGATCAACCCCAAACGCCTTCGCCGGTACGGGAGGGAGGCGCGCCCGTCACGCCCACGGCGCCACCGTCCGAGGTGCGGCACACGGTCCCGCTCCTGCTGCACCGTCCCGCGCCGCCGGCCGCCGAGCCCGCGGACCCGGGCCGGAACCGCATCACCGAGAGCATCCCGGTCATCCGCCGCCCCCGCCACGGCCTCCCCGACCTCGCGGCGGACTCCACCACGGACGCGGCCGGGCCGCCCGAGGAGGACACCGCCGCCCGGGAGGCAGAGCCGGTCTCCGGCCCGGCCGGGGAGCTGGCCTCCAGCACTGCGGCGGAGCCGGTCTCCAGCACTGCGGTGGAGGCGGTTCCCGGCCGGGCGGCGATGACGGCCGCGGAATCTGCCTCGGGCAGGACCGCAGAGCCGGTCTCCGGGGCGTCGCCACTGTCCAGCGCGGACGCCGCGCTCGGCACCGAGAGCCAGGCCGGTTTCGAGATCCTGGCCGGGCCGACCGGCAACACGCCCGCGCCACCCACCTCACCCGCGCCGTCCGCCGAGCACGCGCCGCTCGGCTCACCCGCACCGCTCGACCCACCCTCGGCGCCCGCCTCGCCCTCGGCGCCCGCCTCGCCCTCGGCGCCCGCCTCGCCGCCGGTCCAGCCGAACACCGACCACCCGGTCTCCCCCGCCGCGCCGGTCGCGGTCCCGCCCGCGTTCTTCCCGTCCGCGGCCGCCGCCGACGCGCACACGGTCGCGGCACCGCGCGAGCGCGCCACCTGGCTCAACCCGGCCGAGCCGCGCACCGTGCAGGACGATCCGCGCGCGATGCCGGCGGAACCGAGGATCGCGCAGGCCGAGCCGCGGACCGTCCAGTACGCCGAGTGGCCCTCGCCCGCGATGCGGATGGGCCGGCCGGCCGGCTACGACGCCCCCGCGGTCACGCCGCCGCGCCCCGCGGACCGGCTCCCACGCAACCCCGCCACCAGCCTGCCGCTGCTGGTGCTGCTGGCGCTGCTGGCCGCGTTCTTCGGCTGGGTCAGCGCGGAGCCGCTCTGGCTCGCGGTCGGCCACGGCACCCCGGGCACGGTGACCGTCGCGCACTGCTCCGGGCCCACGTCGTTCCAGCGGTGCGAGGGCACGTTCACCGCCCGCGACTTCACCGTGAAGGACGTCGCGGTCCTCGGCGTGCCGTCCGGCAGCCGCGCGGACGGCACCGAGCTCCCGGCCCGGATGGTGGACCGGGACGCCGGCCGCGCGCACGCCAGTTTCGGCGGCCTCGGCCTGCACCTGCGCTGGTCACTGGGCCTGACGCTGGTGTTCCTGTGCGGCCTCGGCATCGCCTGGGCCACCGGCGCCACCCGCCTGGAGACCCGCCGCAACCGCGCCCAGGCCGTCCTGCTCAGCGTCGCTGTTCGGCAGAGCGGTGCCTTCGCCGGGAGTGGCGCCGAGCCCGGAGGAGCGAAGCGACGACCAGCAAGCAGAGCGTGGCGCCGAGCCCGGAGGAGCGAAGCGACGACCAGAAACAGAGAGCTCACATCACCAGGTTGTAGACCTCGCGGCGGCGCAGGCCGTGCAGCGTGGCCACGGCGGTGACCGCGTCGCGGCGGGACACGCCGGTCGCCTCCTCCTCGGCCACCTCGGCCTTGAGCTGCTCGTCCGAGGGGCGCTCGTTCGCCGAGGGCGCCGCGCCCGCGACCACGACCGTGATCTCGCCGCGCGGTGAGGACTCCGCGGACCACGCGGCCAGCGTGGCCAGCGCACCGCGGCGTACCTCCTCATAGGTCTTGGTCAGTTCGCGGCAGACCGCGGCCTCCCGGTCCGTGCCGAAGACCGCGGACAGGTCGGCCAGCGTGTCCGTGATGCGATGCGGCGCCTCGAAGAAGACCAGCGTGCGGGGCTCCTGGGCGAGCTCGCGCAGCCGGGACCGGCGCGCGGACCCGGAGCGCGGGAGGAAGCCTTCGAAGCAGAACCGGTCGCTGGGCAGCCCGGACAGCGCCAGCGCGGTGGTCACCGCGCTCGGGCCGGGTGCGGCGGTGACCGGGATGCCGGCGTCCAGCGCGGCCCGGACCAGCCGGTAGCCGGGGTCGGACACGCTGGGCATGCCGCCGTCCGTCACGATCGCCACCACGGCGCCGCCCTCAAGAGCGGAGACCAGTTCGGGGGTACGCCGTTCCTCGTTCCCCTCGAAGTAGGAAATGATCTTGCCGGGTACCGTCACGTCCAGGTCGCGCGCGAGCCTGACCAGCCGTCGCGTGTCCTCGGCCGCCACGATGTCCGCGGAGCCGAGCACGTCCCGGAGCCGCGTGGACGCGTCCCCGACGTTTCCCAACGGCGCGCCCAACAAGATCAGCCGTCCAGCGTCCACCACGAGCTCACCCCAGAATCCGGTCGTACATCGATCGGCGGGGAGGGTGCGTCACCCACCCGGCCACCCACGCAGCCTACGATCGCCCGGTGATCACGGCGGCAACCGCGCAGACGGACAGCCTGGCGTCCCCCACGATCGAGCGGGCCACCGGGGCCGACGATCGTGGCGTGCCCGCGATCGTGCGGCGCCGGCTGATCCCCCCGGAGGTGCCCGGCGGCCGGTCCTGGGCCGCGACCGGCTTCGTGGTGGCGATCGCCGCGCTGCTGCGCCTGGTCGGGCTCGGCACGCCGGGGAAGCTGATGTTCGACGAGGTCTACTACGCGACCGACGCGTACGACATGCTCTCCCGCGGCATCGAGTGGGACGAGGAGACCGGCGGCCCGGCCTACGTGGTGCACCCGCCGCTGGGCAAGTGGCTGATCGCGGGCGGCGAGGCGATCTTCGGGTACAACGCGGTCGGCTGGCGGATCGCGGCCGCGGTGGCCGGCATCCTGTCCGTGCTGATCCTGACGCGGCTGGCCATCCGGCTGTTCGGCTCCGTGATCCTCGGCTGCGCGGCCGGGCTGCTGCTGGCGCTGGACGGGTTCCACCTGGTCATGTCGCGGGTCGCGCTGCTGGACATCTTCCTGCAGCTGTTCATCCTGGCCGCGTTCGCCGCGCTGGTCCTGGACCGCGACCATCGGCGACGGCACTGGCTGCGGGCCGTCGCGCGGGGCAGCGTGCCGACGACCGGCCACGTGGTGTTCGCGTTCCCGGGCGGCGTGCCGTGGTGGCGACTGGCCGCCGCGGTGCTGATCGGGCTCGCCTGCGGCGTCAAGTGGAGCGCACTCTACGTACTCCCGGTGGTGTTTCTCCTGGTCTGGCTCTGGGAGGGCGGGGCGCAGCGCACGGCCGGCATCCGCTGGGGGTACGTCAAGTCGCTGCCCTACGCGGTCGGCTGGAGCGTGGTCGCCGCCGTGATCATCGCCGTGGTGTACCTGGCGACCTGGACCGGCTGGCTGGTCACCGACGACGGCTTCTACCGGCACTGGCTGGCGGACACCGGCCACACCGAGACGCCGGTGCTGGGCGCGCTGCAGAACCTGTGGCACTACCACGAGCAGGCGTACGGCTTCCACAACCAGCTGGAGCAGGCCCACCGGTACCAGTCGTGGCCGTGGCAGTGGCTGATCCTGGGCCGCCCGGTCGCGGTCCACTGGAATCCCGACCTGCCGCCGGAGCTGGCCGAGGAGGTGCTGCTGCTCGGCACGCCGATCCTGTGGTGGTCGTTCGTCCCGGCGCTGATCGCGCTGGTCTGGCTCGGCATCGCGCGGCGCGACTGGCGGGCGCTGTTCATCCTGCTCGGCGCCGCGGCGAACTGGGTGCCGTGGTTCTGGTTCGCCGTGACCGAGAACCGGACGATGTTCGCGTTCTACATCCTGCCCTCGGTGCCGTTCCTGGTGCTGGCCGTGGTCTACGTGTTCGGCGCGATCATGACGCCCACGCTCGCGCCGGCGCGCGCCCTGGACCCGTCACCGGATCGGCTGACGTTCGGCGCGATCGTGCTGGGCGTCTATCTCGTCCTGGTCGCGGTCTGCTTCTGGTACTTCTATCCGATCTTCACCGCACAGACGATCACGTACTCGGAGTGGTCGGCGCGTCTGTGGCTCGGCAACCGCTGGATCTGAGAATCTGCTCCACATCAGCTCGACCATCGATGGGAAGTGGGGGCGGGTTACCCCCTCGCCCCCTCCGGCAGCCTACGATCGTGCGGTGACCTCGGCGGCAACAGCGCAGACAGACGGCCTCGCGTCCCCCGCGATCGCGCAGGCCACCCCCACGACCGGGGACGACGGTGGCGGGGTCCCCGCCATCGTCCGGCGGCGCCTGGTCCCGTGGGACGACCGCTTCGACGGGTACTCCTGGCTGGCGACCGGCTTCGTGGTGGCGATCGCCGCGCTGGTCCGGCTGGTCGGGCTCGCGGATCCGAAGGGCCTGGTCTTCGACGAGGTCTACTACGCGACCGACGCGTACGACATGCTCTCCCGCGGCATCGAGTGGGACGAGAAGACCGGCGGCCCGGCCTACGTGGTGCATCCCCCGCTGGGCAAGTGGGCGATCGCGCTCGGCGAGGCGGTCTTCGGCAACAACGAGTTCGGCTGGCGGATCTCCGCGGCCGTGGCCGGCATCCTGTCCGTGCTGATCCTGACCCGGCTGGCGACCCGCCTGTTCGGCTCCGTGATCCTCGGCTGCGCGGCCGGCCTGCTGCTGGCGCTGGACGGCTTCCACGTGGTCATGTCCCGCACCTCGCTGCTGGACATCTTCCTGCAGCTGTTCATCCTGGCCGCGTTCGCCGCGCTGGTCCTGGACCGCGACCATCGCCGCCGGCACTGGCTCGGCGCGATCGCGAAGGGCAGGGTCCAGGCGACCGGCCGCGTGGTCTTCGCGTTCCCGGGCGGCGTGCCGTGGTGGCGCTTGGCCGCCGCACTCATGCTGGGCTGCGCGGTCGGCGTCAAGTGGAGCGCGCTGTACGTGCTGCCGGTCTTCTTCCTGCTGGTCTGGCTCTGGGAGGGCGGCGCGCAGCGCACGGCCGGCATCCGCTGGGGGTACGTCAAGTCGCTGCCCTACGCGTTCGGCTGGAGCCTGATCGCCGCAGTGATCATCCTGGCGACGTACCTGGCCGCCTGGTCCGGGTGGTTCATCACGGACGACGGCTACTTCCGGCACTGGCTGGCGGACAGCAACCGGTCCGAGCCGCCGGTGATCGGCGCGCTGATCAACCTGTGGCACTACCACCAGGAGGCGTTCGGCTTCCACAACCAGCTGGTGACCAAGCACCCGTACCAGTCCTGGCCGTGGCAGTGGCTGCTGCTGGGCCGTCCGGTGGCGTTCTTCTGGTCCGGCGACCTGCCGTGCGACGCGCCGTCCTGCGCGTCCGAGGTGCTGCTGCTCGGCACGCCGATCCTGTGGTGGTCGTTCGTCCCGGCGACGCTGGCGCTGATCTGGTTCGGCATCGCGCGGCGCGACTGGCGGGCGCTGTTCATCCTGGCCGGCGCGATGGCGAACTACGCACCGTGGTTCTACTTCGCCATCGCCGAGGGCCGGACGATGTTCTCGTTCTACATCCTGCCGTCTGTGCCGTTCTTCGTGCTGGCCGTGGTCTACGTCCTCGGCGCGATCATGACGCCCACGTTCGCCGCGCAACGCGCGGACGCGGAGCTGTCGCTGGAACGGCGCAAGGTGGGCGCGGTGGTGCTGGGCGTCTACCTGATCCTGGTGGCGGTCTGCTTCTGGTACTTCTACCCGATCTTCGTGGGCCAGCCGATCCCCTACGCGGACTGGTCCGCGCGCATGTGGCTGGGAAGCCGCTGGATTTAGAGCGCTGGGAAGCCGCTGGATCCAGCGCGGCGGGCGTGTGACCTGGGGGCTCATCCTGATCGGGATGGGCCCCCAGATCTTTGTGGCGGGCCGAGCCGCGCGCCCTGCGTTCCCGTTGCCACCCCGATGTCTCGGGCCGGAACCCCACCCGTGAGAGGTAGAGCGCCCCCCGTTGCCGATCAGCCTTCATTCGGGTGGAGGGGGTGTCAACAGCGCTGAATAGGAAACGACAGAACGTCGCGCGACAGTTGATCTTCGAGACAGATGGCCTCGGAAGGGGCTGCAATACGAACCGTAAAGGTTCTTTAATGTAAAGCCCTGAAAATAAGGGCGCGCTCCGATCGCCTGCCACGGGGGAAGCGGGCGATAGGAGCGCGCACCAACGATGTTAACCACACGGCATCGCACGCACAACGGGTGGGCCGTCAACAGATTCGCCGCTATAAATCACCTTTTTGGGCGTTAACGACCATAGTGGACAAACCGGACAGCTCACGGCACGAATTCCGGGCCCGGGAACACAGTGGATCTTCGGTTCCGCCCGGCAAACCGGGCGCCTGCTGACTTTTCCCTCAGTCACCTTGCGGACAGCGAAGCATCGCACGGTACGCCGTAACCTTTTCGGAAACGCGACGGCACCCCACGTCAATCGCTTAAGAAATCATAATCGGCAAATGCCCGAACGGTGTCACCGGTGCGATCATCGGCAATTCGGTCTATTCCATCATGCGATCGGCCATCATCCGGGCGAGTGACGAGAGAGGGATTTGTATCCGCACTTTTCATAATCTCGCAGGGTGACTCAGCACGATCCCCCCACTGACCGGTCGAACGGCCCGAGCGGCCCCGACGACACCCGCACCGCCCCCGCGGACCGGGGGCACGACCGCACGCTCCTGCACGAGGAGAACGATCTTCCGCTGGCCGGAATGGCGCACGCGGACACCGTGAACATCGAACTCGGCTACACGAAAATCAATTCTCCGGACCTGTCCACGGACTCCATCGACCCGGGCGACCTCACGCTCGTGACGGAGGCGCTGCCGATCAATTCCTCGTCGGCCGGACCGGTCTTCGTCGACGTGACCGGCCGTCGCCGGAAGCGGGTGCGGCGCGTCGCGTTCGCGGTCGGCGCGCTCTGCATGGTCTACACCGGAATGGTCGGCGTCAGTCTGGCCGGCGGCCCGGTCAGCCCGCACGCGCTGCTGCCGTTCCCCGAAGCGCTGGAGAACGTGCTGCCCGGCCTGCTCCCGCCGGAGCCGACACAGACCCCGGCGCAGCCGAACCGGTCCGCCGAACCGCAGCAGAACCCGACCGGGCCGTACCAGGCGTTCCCGCAGCCGGACGCGGCCCCGCAGCTCCCGCCGGTCCCGACGCAGACCGTCGGCGTCGGGCTGGGCACGGCGCCGACGCCGGTCCCGACCACGTCGCCACGGCCGCTCGAGTCGGCCGCGGTGACGCCGACGCCGTCGAAGCCGGCCGACGCGACGCCGAGCGCTCCGGCGCCGAGCGGCACGGCGGTCCCGCCGGTCACGCCGAGCCCGTCGATCCCGCCGGTCCCGGGCCCCGGCGGCGGCGTGGGTGCCGGCGCGGGCGTGCCGGTCCCGGTCCCGGTCCCGGAGTCCGGCGGCACCACCAGCGGCGGCTCCAACGGCGGCGGCACCACCGGCGGCGGCACCACCGGCGGCTCCAACGGCGGCGGCACCAGCACCGGCGGCTCCAACAACGGAGGCCCAGGCACCGAAACCGGCAGCGGCACGGGCACCGGCACCGGTGGCAGCGGCGGCGTCACGACCCCCGTCGTGCAGCAGCCCCCGGCCGGCGGCACCGGCGGGGGCGGCGAGGTCGCGCAGCCGCAGCCCGAGTCCACCTACGTGGCCCCCGTCCAGCCCGAGCCCACCTACGCCGCGCCCGCCCCGGTGGAGCCGGCGCCGGCCCAGCCCGAGTCCGCCTACGTCCCGCCCGCCCCGGTCGAGCCCGCGCCGGTCCAGCCCGCTCCCGAGTACCTCCCCCCGATCGACGTGCCCCGCCCCGCCGCCCCCGTCGAGGTGACCACGGAGGAGCAGGCCGGGGACGCGACCGCGCGGACCGCCGAGACCGACGACGAGAGCCCGGAGATCGACACGTGATAGTGACGCCGCCCCGCTCGGACACCACCCAGCAGCCCCGCCGGCACGCCCGCACCGCGACCCCGGCCCGGCGCATCGTCCCGCGCCCGCGCCTGCTGGTCGCGGCCACGCTGCTGTTGCTGCTGGTCAGTGTGCTCATGGTGCGTGCCTACGCCGGATCCGCGCTCTCGCCCGACGGGCTGCACGAGAGCTCCGGCGAACAGGACGCCGTCCCGACGGAGATCGTCGAGGGCGGACCGATCATCAACACCGCGCAGGGCGGCGCACAGTCGTACCGGCTGCCGGACAAGACCATCGCGCTCACGTTCGACGACGGCCCGGACCCGTGGTGGACCGGGAAGGTGCTGGCCTCGCTGGCGAAGCACGACGTGGACGCCACGTTCTTCGTGGTGGGCAGCGGGGCGGCGCGGCACCCGGACCTGGTCCGGCAGATCGCGGCCGAGGGCCACGAGCTGGGCGTGCACACGTTCACGCACCCGGACCTGACGCAGATGCCGGAGTGGCAGCGGCGCGCGGAGTACTCGCAGACGCAGATGGCGATCGCGAGCGCGACCGGCGTGAAGACCTCGCTGATCCGGTTCCCGTACTCGTCGAAGGCGTACGCGATCGACGACGAGAACTGGCCGCTCTACCGGGAGGCCGGTGAGCTGGGCTATCTGTCGGTGCTGAACGACACGGACAGCCAGGACTGGGCCAAGCCGGGCGTGGCGCAGATCGTGGAGAACTCGACGCCGGAGGGCACCAAGGGCGCGATCATCCTGTTCCACGACGCCGGTGGTGACCGCGCGCAGACCGTGGCCGCGCTGGACCGGTTCATCCCGGCGATGAAGGAGCGCGGTTACCGGTTCGTCACGGTCTCCGAGGGCCTGACCCAGGCGATGGAGAAGGCGGCGCCGGCCGGGAACGTGACCGCGCGGACGGAGCAGCCGGCCACGGACGGCGAGGTGTGGCGTGGCTCCGCGCTGGTGTGGGCGATCCGGATCGCGGACACCACGGTCGACGGGCTCGGCGTGCTGTTCGTGATCGCGGGCGCGCTGACGCTCATCCGTACCCTCCTGATGCTTGTCCTGGCTGGTCGTCACGCCCGGAAGCGGAGGGCGAAGGACTTCCGCTGGGGCCCGGAGGTGACCGACCCGGTGTCGGTGATCGTCCCGGCCTACAACGAGAAGGAGGGCATCGAGGCGGCCGTGCGCTCACTGGCCGGCGGCGATTACCCCGAGATCGAGGTGGTGGTGGTCGACGACGGTTCGTCGGACGACACCGCCGCGATCGCGGACGGGCTGGGCCTGCCGAACGTGCGCGTGGTCCGGATCCCGAACGGCGGCAAGCCGAACGCGCTGAACACCGGCGTCGCGTTCGCCAGCCACGACCTGATCGTGATGGTGGACGGCGACACGATCTTCGAGCCGGACTCGATCCGGACGCTGGTGCAGCCGTTCGCGGACCCGACCGTGGGCGCGGTGGCCGGCAACGTGAAGGTCGGCAACCGGAACAGCCTGGTGGCCCGCTGGCAGCACATCGAGTACGTGATCGGCTTCAACCTGGACCGCCGGCTCTACGAGACGCTGCGCTGCATGCCGACCGTGCCGGGCGCGATCGGCGCGTTCCGCCGGCAGGCGCTGCGCGAGGCGGGCGGGATGAGCGACGAGACGCTGGCCGAGGACACCGACGTGACGATGGCGTTCCTGCGCAACGGCTGGCACGTGGTGTACGAGGAGAACGCACGCGCCTGGACCGAGGCGCCGTCGAAGCTGAGCCAGCTGTGGAAGCAGCGGTACCGCTGGTCGTACGGCACGATGCAGGCGATGTGGAAGCACCGGAAGGCGCTGGTGGAGTCCGGTTCGTCGGGCCGGTTCGGCCGGGTGGGACTGCCGATCCTGGCGCTGTTCGGCGTGACGCTGCCGCTGCTCGCGCCCGTGATCGACCTGCTGACGCTCTACGGCCTGCTGTTCCTGGGCCGCACCGAGACGCTGATCGGCTGGGTCGCGATGCTGATCATGCAACTGCTGACCGCGGTGGTGGCGTTCAAGCTGGACCGCGAGTCGATGAAGCCGCTGTGGACGATCCCGTTGCAGCAGTTCGCGTACCGGCAGCTGATGTACCTGGTCCTGATCCAGTCCGCGGTGACGGCGCTGACCGGGGCACGGCTGCGCTGGCACAAGCTGCAGCGCACCGGCGACGCGCTGGTCGGGTCCGCGAAGTCGTAGCCGGTGTGGGCGCCGCTCAGCGTGGAGCGGCGCCCGCCGGCGTCTCCAGACCGGCCGTGACCGGCGGGAACACCACGCGCATCGAGGTGCCCTCGCCCGGCCGGTCGGTGAGCGCGAGCGTGGCGTGGTGGACGTCGAGGATCCGCTTCGCCACGGAGAGGCCGCGGTCCGGCCCGCCGCGGTCGTCGAGCTGCGCTATCGCGCTGTAGTAGAGGTGCGTGAAGAGGCTCGGTCGTTCGGCGCCGGGCTGGTCGAGGTCGTCCAGGCGCACGGCCGGCCCGCCCTCCGCCTCGGTCGTCACCCGTACCCGTCCGCCGGCCGGCGTGTATTTCACGGTCGCGAAGAGCAGGTGCATGAAGACCTGTTCCAGCCGTACGGGGTCCGCGTAGATCGGCAGCGACGGGCCCTGGCCGTGCAGGATCCAGATCTCCTTGGTGGCCGCGATCGGCCGGACCGCCTGCACCGCGCGCTCGGTGATCCGGGTGAGGTCGACCTCACGCATGTGCAGCGCCTCGTAGCCCTCGTTCTCCGGGTCGGCCATGGTGAGCAGGTGCGCGACCAGCTGCCGCATCGGGTCGAGGTGGTGCCGGGTGGTGCGGACCAGCGCCTCGGCCAGCACCGGGTCCGGTTCCTGGCCCGCGCTGACGCTCTCCAGGTACGCCCCGAACTCGTGCAGCGGCGCGCGCAGGTCGCCGGCGAGCAGGTTCGCGAAGTCGTCGTGGCGGCGCTCGATGTCCTGCAGCCGGGCCACGGTCTTGTTGAGCGCCTTCGCGTACCGCCGGAGCTCCAGTTGCGCGGTGACCTGCCGGGAGAGCGCGCGCAGCGCCTGGAGCTGGTCCAGGTTGAGCCGCCGGGGCTCGGAGTCGACCACGCAGAGCGTGCCCAGCGCGAAGCCGTCGCTGGTGACCAGTGGCGCGCCGGCGTAGAAGCGCACGCCGGGGTCACCGAGCGCCATCGGGTTGTCCGCGAACCGCCGGTCCTCCTGCACGTCCGGCACGACCAGCAGGTCCTTGCCGAGGATCGCGTGCGCGCAGAACGACAGCTCGCGCGAGGTCTCGGTCAGGTCCATGCCGACCTTGGCCTTGAACCACTGCCGGTCCGCGTCGACCAGGCTGACCAGCGACATCGGGACGCCGCAGACCTGCGACGCGAGCGCGACGATGTCGTTGAACTCCTGCTCCGGGTCGGTGTCCAGCACCTCCAGGTCGTGGAGGGTGGCGAGCCGGCCGGCCTCGTTCTCGGGGAGCGCCGCCTTCATCTGGTCACCTCCGGTCCGATCGCCGAGATCTGGTCCTCAAGATCTAGCAGGCGAAAGGTGCGAACCCGGCCACTTCAGGTACAGGGACGTCCGAAACTCTCCATACATCGATGAACTTCTTGCTATTGTCGCGCTGCGAGCCCCTTGACCTCACGGGCCGAAACTTTCGGAAGATCATCGGTAATTCAGGTGATGTTCCGCACGCTACGACGGCGTGAATACCCGGTCAACCCCTGTCTATGTGTGGCCGCACGCGTTACTTTGTAGTGACCTTGGCGCCTCACGGGCTCCAGAGCTTTCCGGAAACACATCGGAACTTGCGCACCAAGACTCTCAGGAGGTCGCTCGTGACCGAGCGAGGCGAGTCGGCCGGCCCCGCAACCGTGGTCGCCGAGCCCTGGCGGGACCCGTCCCGCCCCGTCGGCGAGCGCGTCGCGGCGCTGCTGGCCGCGATGACGCTGGAGGAGAAGACGGCGCAGCTCTGCTCCGTCTGGATGGGCGCGACCGCGACGGACGGCGACATGGCGCCGCACCAGCACGACCTGCTCGACGAGCCGGACTGGCCCGCCGTGACCCGCACCGGGCTCGGGCAGATCACCCGCGCGTTCGGCACCGCGCCGATCGGTCCGGCGGACGGCGCGGCCGCGCTGGCCGCGCTGCAGGCCGAGATCGTCGCCGCGAGCCGGCTCGGCATCCCGGCGGTCGCGCACGAGGAGTGCCTGACCGGCTTCCTCACCTGGCAGGCCACGGTCTATCCGACGCCGCTGGCCTGGGGCGCCGCGTTCGACGCGGAGCTGGTCGAGCGGATGGCCGGGCAGATCGGCCGATCACTGCGCGCGGTCGGCGTGCACCAGGGGCTCGCGCCGGTCGTGGACGTGGCACGCGACCTGCGGTGGGGTCGCGTCGAGGAGACCATCGGCGAGGATCCGTACCTGGTGGGCACGATCGGCGCGGCGTACGTGCGCGGTCTGGAGAACGCCGGCGTCGTGGCCACGCTGAAACACTTCGTGGGCTACTCCGCCTCGGCCGCCGGCCGCAACTTCGGCCCGGTCTCGATCGGCCCGCGCGAGGTGGCGGACGTGCTGCTCCCGCCGTTCGAGATGGCGCTGCGCGACGGCGGCGCGCGGTCCGTCATGGCCGCCTACGTCGCGCTGGACGGCGTGCCGGTCGCGGCCGACCCGGTGCTGTTCACCACGCTGCTCCGCGACGAGTGGGGCTTCACCGGCACCGTGGTCTCCGACTACTTCGGCGTGTCCCACCTGCGGATGCTGCACCACGCCGCGGCCGACGACGCGGGCGCGGCCGGGCTGGCGCTGGCCGCCGGCGTCGACACGGAGCTGCCCGGCATCCGCTGCTACGGCCCGCCGCTGGTGGACGCGGTCCGGGCCGGCGTGATCCCGGAGTCGCTGGTCGACCGCGCGGCCACCCGGGTGCTGACCCAGAAGTGCGAGCTCGGCCTGCTCGACCCGGACTGGTCGCCCGCGCCCGCGGCCGCGGTCCCGGATCTGGACCCGCCGGAGGCCCGCGCGCTCGCCCGCACGCTGGCCGAGCGGTCCGTGGTGCTGTGCGCGAACGACGGCGTGCTGCCGCTGGCGCCGGAGACCCGGATCGCGCTGGTCGGGCCGCTGGCCGACGATCCGGCCGGGATGCTCGGCTGTTACACGTTCCCCCGGCACGTCGGCCCGCACCACCCCGGCCTGGAGCTGGGCGTGCCGATCCCGACGCTGGCCGCGGCGCTGGACCGGGCGGCGATCCCCGGCTGCACGATCGACGGCGACGAGGAGCCGTCGATCGGCGACGCCGCGGACGCGGACGTGATCGTGGCCGTGCTCGGCGACCGCTCCGGGATCTTCGGCGTGGGCACCTCCGGTGAGGGCTGCGACGTGCCGGACCTGCGCCTTCCCGGCCGTCAGTCCGAGCTGCTGGAGCTGCTGCTCGCCACCGGGCGGCCGGTGGTGCTGGTGCTGCTCTCCGGCCGGCCGTACGCGCTCGGCGCCTACGCGGACCGGCTGGCCGCGGTGGTCCAGGCGTTCTTCCCGGGCGAGGAGGGCGGCCCGGCGGTGGCGGGCGTGCTCACCGGCGTGGTCAACCCGTCCGGGCGCCTGCCGGTCAGCCACCCGGCCTCGACCGGCGGCCAGCCGTCGACCTATCTCGCGCCACTGCTCGGGCACCGCACGGACGTGAGCACGGTGGATCCGACGCCGCTGTTCCCGTTCGGGCACGGCCTGTCCTACACCACGTTCGCCTGGACCACCCCAGATCAAGATCAATCTTTGGGTACGGACGGGGAGGCCACGGTCGCGGTCACCGTCCGGAACACCGGCGGCCGGGCCGGCGCCGAGATCGTGCAGCTCTACCTGCACGACCCGGTGACGCAGGTGTCCCAGCCGGTGCGCCGGCTCGTCGGCTACGCCCGCGTCGCGCTCGCGCCCGGCGAGGCCCGCACCGTCACGTTCACGGTCCCGGCCGACCTGGCCGGCTTCACCGGCCGCGACGGACGCCGCATCGTCGAGCCCGGCGAGCTCCACCTGCTGCTGGCCGCCTCCAGCACGGACGTGCGCCACACGGCCCGCGTCACGCTGACCGGCCCGGAGCGCGTCCTCGGCCCGGACCGGCACCTCACCACCGGCGTCCGCATCGAGTGACCCAGACCGCACTAGCAAAGTGGGGTACCCCTCCGTATCGTGGCGATCAGTCATACGGGGGGCCACCCCATTTTTGCGAGCCAGAGGCGGAGCCATGCGCGCAGTACGGTACGACCGGTACGGACCACCCGAGGTGCTGCACGTCGCGGACGTGCCGGATCCGGTCGCGACGCCGGGCGAGGTGCTGGTCGACGTGCACGCGTCCGGCGCGGGCCTCGGCGAGGTGGCGATCCGCGAGGGCCGGCTGCGCACGGTCATGCCCGGAAAGCTCCCGCGCGGCATCGGCAACGACTTCGCCGGCGTGGTCGTGCACGACGCCGGCGGCTTCCACGCCGGTGACCGGGTGTGGGGCGTGCTGCCGTGGCGGACGTTCGGCGCCACCGCGGAGCGGATCGCGCTCCCGGCCGCCCGCCTGGCCCCGGCACCGGCGAACCTGACGCTGACCGAGGCCGCCGCGCTCCCGGTCAGCGGCACCACCGTGCTGACCGCGCTGGACGACCGGATCACGCTGCGCAGGGGCGACCGCCTGCTGGTCCGGGGCGCCGCCGGCGCGGTCGGCGTGGTCGCGGTGCAGTACGGCCGCGCGGTCGGCGCGCACGTCACCGCGCTGGCCGGTGCGCGCGCCCTGGACCTGGTGCGCGAGCTTGGCGCGGACGAGGCGCTGGACTACCGCACCACGTCGCCCGCGGATCTCGGCCGCTTCGACGTGGTCCTGGACCTGGTGGGAACACAGCTGCGTGCGTACCGCCGGCTGCTCTCCCCGAAGGGCCGCCTGATCGCGCTGGTCGCCGACCCGGACCACCTGCTCCGGAGCCTGCTGGCCGGCCTGCTGCCCGGCGTGGTGGCGTTCAGCAACAACCCGCCCGCGGCCCGGATCGCGCAGCTCACCGCGCTGGTCGAGCAGGGCGCGATCCGGCCGGTGATCAGCGCGACGCTGCCGATGACCGAGGCGGCCGAGGCCCATCGGCGCGTGGCGAAGGGCGGCGTCCCGGGCCGGCTCGTGCTCACCAGGGCGTGACCGTGGCCGGGCAGGCCGCTAGGCGCCCACGTAGCTGAACCAGTCGAAGTGGACGGTGCCGCGCATCGCGGACATGCCGATCACCCGGCCGGTGAAGCCGCCGGCCACCTCCGTCGACACGTAGCGGCCGTCCAGCTCGGCCAGCGACACGAACGCGCCGTCCGTCACCAGCCCGAGCCGCACCAGGTCCGGCGAGTCCGTCGGCGAGTCCGGGTCCGGGCCGGCGCCGTCGATCGCGACCGTGAGCAGCACCGGGCCGTCCGGGCGGCGGTGCATGCCGAGCACCTGGCGCAGCGGGCCGATCCGGGCCTCCGCGATCACCTGGTCGCCGTCGATGTGCACGCCGTACCAGTGGCGTTCGTCCAGCCGGACCATCAGGCCGCCGGCCGCGCCGGGCTCCGCGTCGGCCAGCGTCTGCACGCGGCAGCTCAGGTGCTGCTGGCGGCGCCCGGCGAAGCCGCCCTCGGGCACGGTCAGCCAGTCCTCGCGCACGTCCAGCCGGGCGGTGGCGGCGCGCGGCTGGATCCAGCGCGGGTGCAGCCGCGGCGCGCGGAAGTCGTCACGCTCGTCCTCGTCCGGCCAGGGCGCGGCGGGCAGTATCGGCCCCTCGGTCACCGGCGCGACCTCGCCGATCACCGGCCAGCCGTCCACCCAGGTCACCGGCGCGAGGAACGTCTCGCGGCCGAGCACGTGGAAGCCGGGGCTGCCGCCGCGCGGGCGGACGCCGAGGAACAGCAGCCACCAGCTGCCGTCGTGCGCCTGGATCAGGTCGCCGTGGCCGGTGTTCTGGATCGGCCGGTCCGTGCTGCGGTGGGTGAGGATCGGGTTGGCCGGGCAGGGCGCGAACGGGCCGTCCGGCCGGGGTCCGCGCGCGATCGAGATGCCGTGCCCGCGCTCGGTGCCGCCCTCCGCGATCAGCAGGTACCACCACTCGCCGATCCGGTAGAGGTGCGGCGCCTCCGGGTACTGCGCACCGGGCGTGCCGGACCAGATCCGCCGCGGCGTCTCCAGCACCTCGCCGGTCTTCGGGTCGATCCTCGCCTGCGCGATCCCGGCGAACGTGCACCAGCAGTTGCCGTCGTCGTCCCAGGCCAGGTCCGGGTCGATGCCGGTGATGCCGGGCAGCCGCACCGGGTCGGACCACGGGCCGGCCGGGTCGGTCGCGGTCACGATCACGTTGCCGCCGCCGGAGACGTTCGTGGTGATCAGCCAGAACAGCCCGTCGTGGTACCGCAGCGTGGGCGCGTAGACGCCGCCGGACGCCGGGACCGTCGCACCGAACCCCAGGTGCTCCTCGCTCAGCGCGTTGCCGATCTGCCGCCAGTGCACGAGGTCGCGGCTGTGCAGGATCGGCACCCCCGGCACGTACTCGAAACTGGAGCAGGCGAGGTAGTAGTCCCCACCGGCCCGGCACACGCTCGGGTCGGGGAAGAATCCGGGGACGACGGGGTTCCGAAAGGCGCCGATGAGAGTCTCCTGAAAACCTCAGAGATCGACCAGGGGGTACGGCGTGACCGTACCCCCTGAATCTGCGTTAATCCATGCTCTTGATCTTCGGGCGCCGTCAGGCGACCGTGCAGGCCGCACCGTTCAACGTGTACGCGGCCGGCGCCGGGTTGCTGCCGCCGTGCGTGCCGTTGAAGCCGAACGACGTGCTGCCGCCGGCCGGGAGCGCCGCGTTCCATGCGGCGTTCGTCGCGGTGACCGCGCTGCCGGACTGCGTCACCGTGGCGCTCCACGCCTGCGTCACGGTCTGGCCCGCGGTGTAACTCCACGTCAGAGTCCAGCCGTTGATCGCGCTGCTGCCGGTGTTCCGCACGGTCACGGTGGCGGTGAAGCCGGTGTTCCACTGATTCACCGCATAGCTCACCGCGCACGCACCGGCGGGGGCCGGCGTGGTCGGGCCCGGGGTCGTCGGTGTCGGTGTGGTCGTGGTGCCGCCGAAGCCCGCGGCCGCGCCGTCATAGGCAGGCTTCTTGCCGTAGTTCTCGTCCCAGATCAGCGCCGCGCCGTAGCCGGAGAACACGTCCGGCACCCACGAGTACTTGTCCGTGAGGCCCCAGACCGTGACGCCGGTGCAGCGGGTGACGTTCGCGCAGGCGGTGAAGACCTTCTGGAAGTCGCTCTTCTGCGTGGCCAGTTCGGACGCGTCGGACGGCGTGGTCATCCGCACGTCCAGCTCGGTGATGCGCACGTCCACGCCGAGGTTCGCGAAGCGCTGCAGGTTGGCCTGCAGGTCGGACGGGACCTGCCCGAGGATCAGGTGCGCCTGGAACCCGACGCAGTCGATCGGGATGCCGCGCGCCTTGAAGTCCTGCACCAGGTTGTAGATCGCGGTGCTCTTCGCGTTGACCGCGTCCGTGGAGTAGTCGTTGATGCAGAGCTTCGCGGCCGGGTCGGCGGCGCGCGCGGCCTTGAACGCCTCCTCGATGTACGTGTTGCCGATCCGGGTCTGGAAGATCGACTGACGCCGGGAGCCGTTGTCCTCGAACGCCTCGTTCACCACGTCCCACGCGGTGACCTTGCCGGCGTAGTGCTGGGCAACGTTCGTCACGTGGTTCTTCATGGCCGCGAGCAGGTCGGTGCCGCTGCTGATGCCGTCCACCCAGCTCGGGTACTGCTGGTGCCAGACCAGCGTGTGCCCGTAGAGCTGCTTGCCGCCGGACGCGGCGTAGTCGGCGACCTGGTCACCGGCCGCGTAGGTGAACGAGTTGCGGGACGGCTCGGTCGAGGACCACTTCATCGCGTTCTCGGCCACGACCAGGTTGAACTCGGTGTCGGCGATGTTCTTGTACGCGGACTCGCTCAGGTAGCTCGACGTGAGCGCGAAGCCCACGGTCTTTCCCTTCGCCGCGGCCAGGCTCTGCAACGTGGTGGCCGCCTCGGCGAGCTGCGGGATCGCGATCGCGGCGCCGGCCGCGAGCAGCACGGCGGCCGCGACGGACAGCGGGCGGCGGTGACGTCTCGGCGGGCGCTTCGAGTCGTCGGTCATCGGGGCTCGGTCCTCTCTGGTGGGGAAGCTCCCGATCCCGGCGGTGGAGGCGCCGTTTACGTTGATGCGTATCGATGGGAGCGATCCCAAGTATTGGCCGGGCCGCGCGACGGCGTCAATGCGTTACCGGAAATGTCCCGGAAATAGATCAGATGGCCGCGGTGCTGTCCCGGACCACCAGGTGGGTGGCCAGCTCGATGCGCGGCGTGTCGATGTCCTCGCCCTGGGCCAGGCGCAACACCGTACGCGCGGCCAGCAGCCCCATCTCGGCCAGCGGCTGACGCACCGTGGTCAGCGGCGGCGAGGCCCACTGCGTCTCCGGAAGATCGTCGAAACCGACCACGCTGACGTCGTCCGGCACACGCAGGCCACGGCGGCGGACCGCCTCGTACACCCCGAAGGCCATCTGGTCGCTGGACGCGAAGATCGCGGTCGGCGGATCGTCCAGCTCCAGCAGCGCGGTGCCGCCCGCGAACCCGGACTCGTGGTAGAAGTCGCCCTGGAAGAGCAGCTCCTCCCGCATCTCGATGCCGGCCGCCTCCAGGCCGGCGCGGTAACCGTCCAGCCGGGCGCGCGAGCAGAGCAGCCGTTTCGGGCCCGCGATGAAGCCGATCCGCCGGTGCCCGAGCGAGAGCAGGTGCTCGGTGGCGCTCAGGCCGCCCGCCCAGTTCGTCGCGCCGATGGTCGGGATGTCCATCGCCGGGACGCCGGCCGGGTCGACCACCACCATCGCGATGTTCAGCCGCCGGAGCTCGGCCAGCAGCGGCGGCGACAGGTCGGAGACCACGAAGATGACGCCGTCGGTGGCGCGGGCCCGCAGGTTCTGCAACCACTGGCGGGCCGAGGTGGAGCGCTGGTGGATCGCGGAGACCACGGTGCCGACGCCGGCCGCGTGCGCCACGTCCTCCACACCGCGGATGATCTCGACGGCCCACGGGCTGTCCAGATCGTTGAAGACCAGGTCGATCAGGCTGGCGGAGACGCGGCTGCGGGCGGCGCGGCGCCGGTAACCGTGCCGGCGCAGCAGCTCCTCGACGCGCTCCCGGGTCTGCGGCGACACGTCCGACCGGCCGTTGAGCACGCGCGAGACGGTCGGCACCGACACGCCCGCCTCCGCGGCGATCGCGGTGATGGTGACCCTGCGGCCCTCCCCGACGGTCACGGAGCCCTCCCTCTACGCACGCGGCTGTCCCGCCTATCTTGCCCCAGCGGCGCACGTTCCGGGATCCCGAAATTTCCGGTCCCCTGTTCGGCAGAGCGGTGCCTTCGCCGGGAGTGGCGCCGAGCCCGGAGGAGCGAAGCGACGACCAGCAAGCAGAGCGTGGCGCCGAGCCCGGAGGAGCGGAGCGACGACCAGAAACTCAAGTCTTGCGGGCGCCGATCACGCGCTGGAGCACGATGAAGACCAGCAGCAGCGCGCCGACCGCGATCCGCGTCCACCAGGACAGCAGGCCCTGGAACTGGATGATCGTCTGGATCACGCCGAACACCAGCACGCCCAGCACCGTGCCGAGCACGAAGCCGGAGCCGCCGGTCAGCAGCGTGCCGCCGATCACCACGGCCGCGATCGCGTCCAGCTCCATGCCGATGCCGGTGTTGCTGTACCCGGCGCCGGTGTAGAACGTGTAGAGCACGCCCGCGCCGGTCGCGCACAGGCCGCTGACCGCGTAGACGCCGACCTTCGTGGCCGCGACCGGCAGGCCCATCAGCAGCGCGGACTGCTCGTTGCCGCCGATCGCGTAGACGTTGCGGCCGAACCGCGTGTAGTGCAGCACGCCGAACGCGAGCGCGACCACGATCAGCGACGTCACCACGCTGGGATCGATCCGGTAGTCGCCGAGCGGGACCATCTGCGTCGCGGTCTCGGTGAAGAACGGGTGGCTGATCCGGATCGAGTCCGTGCTGATCACGTAGCAGAGGCCGCGGGCCAGGAACATGCCGGCCAGCGTGGCGATGAACGGCGGCACCTCGAAGAAGTGGATGATCGCGCCCATCGCGCTGCCGCTCACCGCGCCGACCACCAGGACCAGCGGGATCACCACGCCGGGCGACCAGCCCTCCTCGGTGATCAGCCAGGCGCAGAGCATGGTGGAGAGCGCCAGCATCGAGCCGACGGACAGGTCGATGCCGCCGCTCACGATCACGAACGTCATGCCGACCGCGAGCACGAGCAGGAACGCGTTGTCCTTGAACACGTTCAGCAGCACCTGGAGGTCCGCGAAGTTCTCGTACCGGATCGAGCCGCCGATCCACATCAGCAGCAGCACGGCCGCGGTGGCGAGGATCGGGACGTACCGCTGGCGGCTGTTGAAGACCTTCGCCAGTCGCGTGCCGGTCGGAGAGGTAATGGTCGTCATGCCGGCACCTTCACGTTCGTCGGCTCGGACGGCGCGCTGCCGGACGCGGGTGGCGTGCGGCGCGGGCCCCATCGGCCGAAGACCTTGCGGCGGAACGCCGGGGACTGGAGCAGGCAGACGATGGTCACCACGACCGCCTTGAAGATCAGCGTGGTCTCCGGCGGCACGCCCAGCGTGTAGACCGTGGTGGACAGCGTCTGGATCACCAGCGCGCCGATCACGGTGCCGCCGATCGAGAAGCGGCCACCGGTCAGCGCGGTGCCGCCGATCACCACCGCGAGGATCGCGTCCAGCTCGATGAGCAGGCCGGCGTTGTTGCCGTCCGCGGACGAGACGTTCGAGCTGATCATCAGGCCGGCCAGGCCCGCGCAGAGCCCGCAGATCGCGTAGACCAGCAGCACCAGGCTGCGCGACTGGATGCCGACCAGCCGGCTCGCCTCCGCGTTACCGCCGACGGACTCCAGCAGCAGGCCGAGCGCTGACCTGCGCATGATCAGCGCGGTGACGGCGATCATGGCGAGCGCGATCAGCACCGCGGCCGGGAGCGTGAAGAGCCAGCCCGCACCGATCCACTTGTACGGCGTGCTGTTGATCGTGATGATCTGCCCGTCCATGATCAGCTGGGCGATGCCGCGGCCGGCCACCATCAGGATCAGCGTCGCGATGATCGGCTGGATGCCGATCCGGGACACCATGATGCCGTTGAACGCGCCGAACAGCAGCGCGGCGCCGAGCGCCATCACCACGGCGATCAGCACGCCGCCTATCGCGTTCTGGTCCGGCTGCTTGCTGATGTGCAGGCAGGCGACCGCGCCGGCGATGGCGACCACGGACCCGACGGAGAGGTCGATGCCGCCGGTCGCGATGACCAGCGTCATGCCGAGCGCGACCAGCATCAGCGGTGCGCCGAACCGGAGGATGTCGATCACGCTGCCGTACAGGTGGCCGTCCTGGATCCTGATCGCGAAGAAGTCCGGCTTCTCGAGCAGGTTGCCGAGCAGCAGCACCACCAGCACCACGACCGGCCAGAAGAGACGATGTCTCGTCAGGGTGATCATGCCGCGCCCCCTTCTCCGCTCGCGATGGTCTGCATGATGCGGTCCGCGGTCAGCGACTCGTCGTTGGCCAGCTCCGCCACCAGACGGCGGTCGCGCAGCACGCCGACCTTGTGGCTGAGCCGCAGCACCTCCTCCAGCTCCGCGGAGATGAACAGCACCGACATGCCCTCCTCGGCCAGCGAGACCACCAGCCGCTGGATCTCCGCCTTCGCGCCGACGTCGATACCGCGCGTGGGCTCGTCCAGGATCAGCAGCTTGGGCTGCGTGATCAGCCAGCGGGCGAGCAGCACCTTCTGCTGGTTGCCGCCGCTGAGGTTGCGGACCAGCGCCTCCGGGTTGGCCGGCCGGATGCTCAGCGCCTCGATGTACTTCCCGACCAGCTCGTCACGCCGGCGCGCCGGCACCGGGCGCAGCCAGCCGCGCGCGGCCTGCATGGCCAGGATGATGTTCTCCCGGACGGTGAGGTCCTCGACCAGGCCCTCGGTCTTGCGGTTCTCCGGGCAGAACGCGATGTTCCGACCGATCGCGGTGCGCGGCGTCTTCACGGACAGCGGTGTGCCGTCGATCGTGACGGTCCCGCTCTCCGCCCGGTCCGCCCCGAAGATCAACCGCGCCACCTCGGTACGCCCGGAGCCCAGCAACCCGGCCAGCCCGACCACCTCGCCCCGGTGGATCGCCAGGTCGAACGGTGCCACCAGCCCGGTCTTGCCCACCTGCGCGGCCTGCAGGAACGGCTCCTGCCGCTCCAGCGCCGCCAGCTCCCGCTTCGGCTGCTCCTCCAGCGCCTCCAGCACGGACAGCTCCGTGCCGATCATGCGGGAGACCAGCTCGATGCGGCTCAGTTCGCTGGTGCGCCACTCGCCGACCAGGCGCCCGTTGCGCAGGATCGTCATCCGGTCGGAGATCTCGTAGATCTGCTCCAGGAAGTGCGACACGAACAGCAGCGCGACGCCGTCCTCCTTGAGCCGGCGCATCACCCGGAACAGCTGCGCCACCTCGCCGGTGTCCAGGCTGGACGTGGGCTCGTCCAGGATCACCACCTTGGCGGAGATGTCCACGGCCCGGACGATCGCGATCAGCTGCTGGATCGCCAGCGAGTAGCTGGCCAGCGGCGCGGTCACGTCGATGTCGAGCTCGACGCGGGCGAGCAGTTCGCGCGCGCGGCGCCGCATCTCCGGGTAGTTGTTGATCAGCCCGAACAGGCGCGGCTCACGGCCGATGAAGATGTTCTCCGCCACCGAGAGATTGGGGCAGAGGTTGACCTCCTGGTACACGGTGCTGACGCCGGCCTGCTGGGCCTTGAGCGGGCTGCTGAAGTGCACCCGCTCCCCGGCCAGCACGGCCTCGCCGGCCTCGGCCTGGTAGACGCCGGTGAGCACCTTGATCAGGGTGGATTTACCGGCGCCGTTCTCGCCCATCAGGGCGTGCACCTCGCCGGGGAACAGGCGGAAGTCGACGTCGGCCAGCGCGGTGACGCCGGGGAACTCCTTGGTAATGCCCTTCATCTGCAGAATCGGCTGGGGGTCCGGCATCGCGCCGTGCTCCTCTCCTTGCTGATCGCGGCGATGCCGCCGGCCCGGTGGACGGGCCGGCGGCACGCGCGACTGGCGCTGCGTTTCGATGAGCCCTCCGGGCCGGCCGGGCGTTGCCGCGCGGGCCGGGCTCCGGGAGGGCTCGAGTGCCGCCGGGGCCGGCC
Source organism: Catenuloplanes japonicus (assembly GCF_000717135.1). Taxonomy (GTDB): domain Bacteria; phylum Actinomycetota; class Actinomycetes; order Mycobacteriales; family Micromonosporaceae; genus Catenuloplanes; species Catenuloplanes japonicus. Next base: position 115,438 of record NZ_JNXY01000026.1, on the reverse strand, counting down.
GGCGCGGCTTCGCACCGGCCGGTTCCGGACGCTCAGTACTGCCGGTGCCGGCTGAACGGTGTCGCGCCGCCGGTTCCGGGAGCGATACCGCCTGTGCCGGCCGGAGCGGTGTCGCGCCGGCCGGTTCCAGCGGCTCCGTGCTGCCGGAGCGGTGCCGCCCCGGGCGGGTGCCCGAAGGCTCAGTACTCCCGGGTCGGGAGCGCGGCGGCGGCCTGGTCCTGCGTGAAGACGCCCTCCTCGGTGAGGATGCGCTTCTCGATGGTCTCGCCCTTCGTGACCTTCTGGACCAGCTCCATCAGCTGCGGGCCGAGGAGCGGGTTGCACTCGACCACGACGTTGATCTTGCCGTCCACCATGGCCTGGAACGCGTCCTTGACGCCGTCGATCGAGATGATCTTGATGTCGACGCCGGGCTTCTTGCCGGCCTCCTCGATCGCCTGGATCGCGCCGAGCGCCATGTCGTCGTTGTGCGCGTAGAGCACGTCGATGTCCGGGTTGGACTGCAGGAAGGCGGTCATGACCTCCTTGCCCTTGGCCCGGGTGAACTCGCCGGTCTGCGACGCGATGATCTTGAAGTTCGGGTTCGCGGCGATCGCGTCGCCGAAGCCCTTCTTCCGGTCGATCGCCGGCGCCGCACCCGGGGAGCCCTGCAGCTCCACGATGTTGACCTGCTCGTTCTTGCCCTCGTACTGCTTGAGCAGCCAGTCGGCGGCGCGCTGGCCCTCGACGATGAAGTCCGAACCGATGAACGTGACGTAGAGCGAGGTGTCGGTCGAGTCGACGGCGCGGTCGGTCAGGATGACCGGGATGCCCGCGGCCTTCGCCTCCTTCAGCACCGGGTCCCACCCGGTGTTGACCACCGGCGAGAACGCGATGACGTCGACCTTCTGCTGGATGTAGCCCCGGATCGCCTTGATCTGGTTCTCCTGCTTCTGCTGAGCGTCGGAGAACTGCAGCTCGATCCCGGCGGCCTTGGCCGAGTCCTGGATGGACTTCGTGTTCGCCGTACGCCACCCGGACTCCGCGCCGACCTGCGCGAAACCGAGGACGATCTTGCCGTCGTCGCCGCCGGCGGCATCGTCCTTCGTGCCGTCACCGCAGGCCGCCAGCCCGCTGGTGACGAGACCGGCCGCCGCGACGACCGCGAAGATCTTCCTCCTGCTTACGTGCATAGCAATTACTCCTCTGCCGATGACCGCCGACCATCGCCGCGCGCCGGCGTCCGGTCGTGACCCCTAGGAGCGGGGGCCGTGAAGGTGGGGAACGTGTGGTGCCGCATTGCGTGAACCAGGTGCCATGTGCTTTGGTGCCATGTGCCGTGGTGCAAGGGCTCGGCCGGACGCGACCGCACACGCCGGAGGTGCCTGCCCGGCTTTGCGGCCTTGCTGTCACGGCCTGGTTACAGGGACGTTGCGCAGTAGTGTTAGCGCTAACAATCGATGAGTCAAGGGGTGCTCGGGGTCACAACTTGGCCACGATGATCACAAATGTCTACAGGTCGGGCCAAGAAATCGGTCTACCAGCGCAATCACCGTTGCGTACGTGGGCGATAACCTAGGGCCGTGACATCGACACCCGAAGCGGCGCGGCCGGCGGTCATGACCGACGTCGCCCGGCTGGCCGGTGTCTCGCACCAGACCGTCTCCCGGGTGCTCAACAACCACCCCAGCGTCCGGCCGGACACGCGTGAGCGCGTGCTGCGCGCGGTCACCGAGCTGAGCTACCGCCCCAACGCCATGGCCCGCGGCCTGGCCAGCCGCCGCTCGCGCGTGCTGGGCGTGGTCAGCTTCGACACCATTCTGTACGGTCCGGCCTCCACGCTGCTCGGCATCGAACGGGCCGCCCGCCGCGCGGGTTACGGCGTGAGCATCGTCGCGCTGGAGCGCGTCGACCGCGCCGGCGTGCTCTCCGCCGTCGACGGCCTGGCCGCGCAGGGCGTGGACGGCGTCATCATCATCGCGCCGCAGATGGCCGCCGCGGCCGCGCTGCACAGCCTGCCGCGCGGCATGCCCGCGGTCGCGGTCGAGACCGGCCCGGAGGGCGTGCTGCCCGCGGTCTCGGTCGACCAGGCCGCCGGCGCCACGCTCGCGGTCCGGCACCTGCTGGAGCTGGGCCACACCACGGTCTGGCACGTGGCCGGCCCCGGCGACTGGCTGGAGGCGCGCGACCGCGTGCACGGCTGGCGCGCCGCGCTGGAGGAGGCGGGCGCGCCCGTGCCGCCGGTGATCTCGGGCGACTGGGGTGCACGCTCCGGCTTCACGGCCGGCGCCGCGCTGGCCGGCCGCCGCGAGGTGACCGCCGTCTTCACCGCGAACGACCAGATGGCGCTCGGCCTGCTCCGCGCGCTGCACGAGCGCGGCGTCCGCGTGCCGGACGACATCAGCGTGGTCGGTTTCGACGACATCCCGGAGTCGGAGTTCATGCTGCCGCCGCTGACCACGGTCCGCCAGGACTTCGACGAGGTCGGCCGCCGCAGCATGGCCGCGCTGCTCCGCCTCATCAACAGCGCCCGCCGAGGCGGCGGTCCGAACGGCGGCGGCTCGCACGGTGGCCCGGACAGCCGCGGCCCGCAGGTCGGTGAGTCCTCCGAGGACGGCGGCGAGGCGGACGAGGAGGTGGGCGCCTCGGTGGTCCCGCCGACGCTCGTGGTGCGCCGCTCCACCGCCCCGCCGCGCGCCTGACGGCGCCGCTCCACCGCACGCCGGTCCCACCGCGGCTGCTCCACCGCCCCGCCGAGCGCCTGACCGCGCCGCTCCACCGCACGCCGGCCCCACCGTGGCCGCCCCACCGTGCGTCTGACCGCACCGCTCCACCGCACGCCGGTCTCACCGCGGCCGCCCCACCGCTCCGCCGCGGCCGACCGCGCCGCTTTTCTGCGCGCCGGCCCACCGCAGCCACCCCGCCGCTCCGCGCGCCGCCCTCACACGCCCCGCCCCGCCGCTCCGCGCGCCGCCCTCACGCGCCCGCCCCGCCTCTGCTGCAGCCACTCCGCCGCGCATCCTCAAGCGCGCCGCGCACCCGGCCAAGCCGCCACCCACCACCAGATGTCCCGAAATTTCGCTATATATCAATGCCGGGACGGCTTTTTGTTGATCGTTTGATCCAAGCTGTGCTGGCGTGCGTACTTGTTGCCGGACACGGGCGGCGAGACACGCGGGGTTAGGGCCTGGCGAACGACAGCTGGAGGGTGCATTGCGACACGGCAGCAGCATCGACCTGAGTCTTCTGCGGCAGGGTGCGCACAGCGCGTCCATCGCGACGCTGCAGCGGAACATGGGCGAGGGAGCGCGGATCGTCGACTTCTGCATCCCCTGCAACCCGTACTTCCCGACACCGGAGATGTTCGCGGAGCTCTCCGCCAATCTGGAGAGCATTCTCAAGTACTACCCGAGCAGCGCGGAGACGATCACCAAGCAGCTGTGCACCGCGCTCGGGCTGCACCCGCAGACCGTGGCGATGGCGAACGGCTCCACCGAGCTGATCACCTGGATCGACCACCTCCTGATCAAGGAGAGCGTCGCGATCCCGATCCCGACGTTCGGCCGGTGGACGGACCAGCCGCTGGAGACCGGCAAGCGGGTCGACATGTACCCGCTGCAGGAGGCGGACAACTACCAGCTCGACCTGGACGACTACGCGCGCTTCATCCGGCAGCGCGGCTCCCGGGTCGCGGTCATCTGCAACCCGAACAACCCGGACGGCGGCTACATCCCGCGCCGCGAGATCCTGCGGTTCGTCGACATGCTGCACGACCTGGACCTGGTGGTGATCGACGAGTCGTTCATCGACTTCGTGGACCAGGAGCGGCAGCCGTCCGTGGCGGCCGAGGCCGGCATCCGGTCGAACATGCTGGTGCTGAAGAGCCTGGGCAAGAACTTCGGGCTGCACGGCATCCGGTTCGGCTACATGGTGGCGAACCCGGCGCTGGCCACGAAGATCGGCGGCGCGCTGCCCAAGTGGAACCTGAACTCGCTGGCCGAGACCGTGGTCCACATGATCAAGGACCACGAGTCCGAGTACCGGGAGAGCCTGCGCCGCCTGTCCCGTGACCGGATGCGGATGGCGGACGAGCTGACCCGCGTCCCCGGCCTCACGGTCTGGCCGTCCCAGGGCAACTTCCTGCTGGTCAAGCTCGGTCCCGGCTGGGACGGCGTGGAGCTGCGCGACTTCCTGATCTCGCGCTACGGCATCTACGTCCGCGAGTGCGGCAACAAGCTCGGCATGACCAGCCAGTACCTGCGCTTCGTGGTCCGCCCGCCGGAGGACGTGCTCCGGCTGGTGGACGGCATGCACGCGTACGGGCGCTACCTGCACAGCGAGGGCATGATGCACATGGAGGCCGACAACGAGAGCGCCGACCTCATCGTGCATCCGGCCAACCGGTCGGCACTGACCAACGGCACCGGCGTCCACGCCATCATCAGATAGTGACCCACGAAGGCCGTGGCCACCGGATCGGGCCGGTGACCACGGCTTTCGTGCTTTCCCAAACCTTTCCGGGGGTACGAGGTCAGCCGTGCAAGGCGTAGACCGTGCTCGTGCCGACGGTCGTCGCGGTGAACGTGGCCTCGACCCAGGCGGAGATCTGGGCGGCGGCGCTCTCGGTGCCGTCGCCGCCGGGACCGCCCGCGCCGCCGCCACCCATGCCGCCGCCGGAGATGTAGTAGCTGACCCGGCCCTCGGCCACGTACTGCTGGAACTCGGCGAGCGTCGGGGCGTCGTCGCTGCTCGACCAGCCACCGATCGCGATCACGGCGGTGCCGGTGGCGAGCTCGATCTCGGCCGCGGACTGGGAGCCGTTGACCGCGGCGGACCAGGTGGTCGTGGTGCCGGTGAGCAGTGCGGTGAGTTCGGCGCTGGTCTGGCCGCCCATGCCCATGCCGCCGCCCCGCGTCTGACCGCCGTCGCCGCCCCCTGTCTGCCCGCCCTGGGCCTGACCGTCTCCCTGCGCCTGACCGCCGTCGCCACCCTGCGTCTGGCCGTTGCCCTGGGTCTGGCCGCCGTCCTGGGTGCCGTCGGTGCCCGGTGCCTGCGCCGCGGCGTCGGGCGCGTCGGGCGTACCGTTGGCGGAATTTGAATTTGATCTTCCGCCCGTGCCCGTGCCGCCCATGCCGCCGGCGCCGGACGGGCCGGAGGCCGGGATGGAACCGGTGTGCGGCTGGCCCGCGGTGGCCACGGCCCACGCGGCGGTGCCGCCGGCACCGGTGAGGATGCCGGCCAGCGCCAGCACCACCGCGGCGCGCGTGAGGCGGGCGGCGCCGGCGAGCAGTCCGATCGCGGCGATCAGGCCGGTGGCCGGCACGACCCAGCGTAGCCAGGGCAGCCAGCTCGCGTCCGAGGACAGCAGCACGAAGCTCCACACGCCGGTCGCGAACGCCATCAGCGCCAGCGCGGCACGTGCGCCGATCGCGTCGCGGCCGCGCCACAGCTGGACCGTGCCGATGCCGGTCAGCGCCGCGATCGCCGGGGCCAGCGCGACCGTGTAGTACGGGTGCATGGTGCCGCTCATGAAGCTGAACACCAGGCCGGTGACGAGCAGCCAGGTGCCCCAGACGATCAGCTGCGCGCGGGTGCCGTCGGTGCGCGGCGCGCGGCGGGTGAACCAGAGGCCGGCGACCAGCGCGATCAGCGCGGCCGGGAGCAACCAGGAGATCTCCGTGCCCATGCTGTCACCGAAGAGCCGGGTGATGCCGGGCGAGCCGCCGAAGCCGGTGTTGCCGCCGCCCATGCCGCCGCCACCGCCACCCCCGTTGCCGCTGCCGCCGAGGATGCGGCCCAGGCCGTTGTAGCCGAGCGCGAGCTCCAGCAGGCTGTCGCCCTCCGAGCCGCCGATGAACGGGCGGGAGTCCTTGGGCCAGATCTCCACCAGCGCGATGAACCAGCCGGCCGAGACGGTCACGCTGAGCGCGGCGACGAGCAGGTGCCGGATCCGCTTCCACATCGTGGCCGGCGCGGCGATCAGGTAGACCAGCGCGAAGCCGGGCAGCACCAGGAATCCCTGCAGCATCTTGGTCAGGAACGCGAAGCCGATCGCGACGCCGCAGAGCGCCAGCCAGCGCAGGCTCGCGGTCTCGGTGGCGCGGACCACGGCGTAGGCGGCCGCGACCATCAGCAGCACCAGCAGCGCGTCCGGGTTGTCGAAGCGGAACATCAGCACCGCGACCGGCGTCAGCGCCAGCGTCGCGCCCGCGATCAGGCCGGCGACCGCGCCGAAGCGGCGGCGCACGGTCGCGTGCAGCAGGGCGACGCTCGCCACGCCCATCAGCGCCTGCGGGACCAGCAGGCTCCAGCTGTTGAAGCCGAAGATCCGCGCGGACAGGCCCATCACCCACAGCGAGGCGGGCGGCTTGTCCACGGTGATCGCGTTGCCGGCGTCGAGCGAGCCGAACAGCAGCGCCTTCCAGCTCTGCGAGCCGGCCTGGACCGCGGCGGCGTAGAAGCTGTTCGCGTAGCCGGACGCGCTCAGGTCCCACAGGTAGAGCAGCGCGGTGCCGGCCAGCAGCGCGGCCAGCGCCAGGTGCTCGTTCCTCGGCCTGCGCCGTGGCCGTTCCGGCTCGACGGCCACGGGCCGTCCGGCGTGTTTCGGCGGTCTCGGGGGTGCCAGCGTCATCGTTGTCGTCTCCGCGTCGTGGGGTGTGGGGTGAGTGAGAGGCGTCAGGCGACGCGGCCGTAGCGGCTGCGCAGCGCCGCGATCGGCAGCGTTCCGGCGGCGAACGCGCGCCACATCCGGACGATGCCGCGCAGGTCGTCGGCGGCGGTCCGGACGATGTCGACGCGGCTGTCCGGGTCGTCGACCCAGTCGACCGGCACCTCGTGGATGCGCAGGCCGGCGCGCTCCGCAAGGACCAGCATCTCGGTGTCGAAGAACCACCCGGTGTCCTGCACCATCGGCAGCAACTGGGTGGCGACGTCGCGGCGGATCGCCTTGAAACCGCACTGGGCGTCCGTGAAGCGCACGCGCAGGCCCAGGCGGAGGATCAGGTTGTAGCAGCGCGAGATGAACTCCCGCTTCGGCCCGCGGACCACGCGCGCGCCCCGGGCCAGCCGCGACCCGATCGCCACGTCGCTGTGCCCGGAGATCAGCGGCGCCACCAGCGGCAGCAGCCCGGCGAGGTCGGTGGAGAGGTCCACGTCCAGGTAGGCCAGGATCGGCGCGTCCGAGGCGGACCAGACCGCGTGCAGCGCCCGGCCGCGCCCCTTCTGCTCCAGGCGCACGTGCCGCACGCCGGGGATCTGCCGGGCCAGCCGGGCCGCGATCGCCGGCGTCGCATCGACGCTGGCGTTGTCCGCGACGGTGATCCGGAACGGGTACGGGAACGCGCCGGCCAGGTGCGCGTGCACCCGGCGGACGGACCGCTCCAGGTCGCCCTCCTCGTTGTAGACCGGGATGACCACATCGAGGACCGGCGCACGAGCGCCTGCCGGCTCGGCGATGGACTCCTCGGTGCGGGGCGCGTGCGCGGTGGCGAAGGTGGTGGTCATGCCGGAAACGATCGACGGCGGGCCTTTCGGAGGGCTCGGCGTTTCCTGTGCACCCGCTGTGGGCTGCGGTGATCCACGTCACGCGCGGATCGGCGCCGCGGAGATCTATGATGCGCGCCATGCCCGCGCGCCTGATGGAGATCGACGGAGTGCCGCTGCTGCGCGCGACCGGACCCGGACCGGCCCGCGCCGGGCTGGCCTTCCGGGCCGGGCGGGCGGACGAGACGCCGGCCACCGCGGGCGTCACGCACCTGATCGAGCACCTGGTGCTGCGCCGGCTGCGGGCCGCGCCCGGCAGCTGCGGCGGCGGTGCGCCGGTGCTCACCACGTTCGCCACGCAGGGCACGGCGACCGAGGTCTCGGCGTTCCTCACGGGCGTCTGCGCCGCGCTGGCCGACCTGCCGTCCACCCTGGACGACGCGCGGGCCGAACTGCGGGCCGAGGCGGCCGCGCGCACGCCCACGGTCTTCGACTCGCTGGCCGTGGTCCGGCACGGCGTGCACCATCACGGGCTGGCCGGGATGCCGGAGTGGGGCCTGCACACGCTCACCGCCGACGACGTACGCGCCTGGGCCGCCGAGTACTTCACCGGTCAGAACGCGGTCCTGTGGGTGACCGGGCCGGAACTGCCGTCCGGGCTGCGGCTGGCGCTGCCGCCCGGCGTCCGGAAACCGGTGCCGGACGCGACGACCGAGACCGGGCCGTTCGGCGAGTTCCGACCGCCCGCGCACGACACGATCGTCCGCGACGAGGTGCAGCCGGCCGGCATCGTCACCGCGGTCTACGCCGGCGTGCTGGAACGGGCCGTCTTCCACGCCACCGGCCGGGTGGCCGGTGACGGCGCGCACCGGGTCGAGGCGCGCTACCGGCCGCGCGGCGACGGGCTCGCGGCCGTGACCGTGCTGGCCGAGGTGTTCGCCGGCAACCCCGGCCCGGTGGCCGGCGAGTTCCTGGACGCGCTGGCCGAGCTGCGCGCGCACCCGATCCGCGAGGAGCACGTGGCGGCCGTGGTGGCCGAGACCGACCGTACGCTGCTCCGCTCCGGTGCCCGGCTTCCCGAGCAGGCGTTCGCGCTGCTCACCGGCCACCCCGAACCGCCGCTCGCGGAGCTGCGGGCCCGGCTGCGCGCGGTCACGGCCGATGAGGTCGGCACGCTCGCGGCCTCGTCCCAGGCCGCGGAGTTGCTGCTCACCTCGTGGAACGGGCTGATCGGGCCGTCCCCGGCCGGCGCCGCGCCGGTCGCGGGCCGCCGTTTCCGGTCGCTGGAGAACCGCCGGGCCGCGCTGACCATGGACAAGACCGCGATCACCCGGACCTGGCCCCGCAGCCGCCCGGTGACCGTGCCGTTCGCGTCCGCCGCCGTGCTGCTCAAGTGGCCGGACGGCGGGCGGCGGCTGATCGGCCCGGACGCACGGCACGTGGACGTCGAGCCGACGCTGCACGAGACCGCGCCGGACGTGGTCCCGGCCATCGACGCGGCCGTGCCCGCCGACCGGCACGTGCCACTGCCCGCGCGCGAGGCGGACGCGATCCCGATCCCCCGGCCGCGCGGCGAGCAGGCGGTCCGCTACGGCGGTGCGGGCGCGCTGCTGATGGGCCTGATCGCCTGGGTGCTGGCCTGGGGCAGCATGACGCTGGCCATCACGCCCGGCGCGACCTCGTGGCCGGTCACGCTGTTCGGCATGTCCTGGCTGTCCGGGTTCTGGGGCGCGGTGCGGCTGCGCTCGGTGCGGAACACGGTCGTCGCCCACCGCCGGATGACCCGCGCGCACTCTGCTTCCGGTCGTCGCTCCGCTCCTCCGGGCTCGCCGCCACTCCCGGCGAAGGCCCCGTAACGGCAGGCGAAGAGCGTGTCTGCCGCTGCGCGACCTTCTCTGGTCGACCGCGTCTCACGACGTGGTCCGGCAGGCCACGGGTCAGGGGAGACTTCCACGGTCCTGGGTGGCTGAGTTGAGCGCGGCGGGGTCCTAGCGAGTCCTGAGGCGGTGCACAGGCTGTGGACAGGTGCGGCTTACAGGCTGGTGCTCCAGGCACGCCACGCGACCGCGGGGCAGCACGGAGGGACGCAGCGATGACGACGGAGCAGATGACCCCCGACCGGCCCCGGACCGGCGTGGTCGAGGGCACGCTGATGCAGCCGGCCACGGTCGCCACCACCACGTCGAACGCGGCGCCGTTCGCGCCCGCCGCGGTCGATCCCGGCGTGAGCGACACGTCCGCGGGCTGGGGCGCGCCGGCGAAGGACGGCGGCCGGTGGACGCTCAAGACCGTGCTGATCGCGCTGACCGTGACCGCGCTGGTGGCGGGCGGCGGCGGGTTCCTGGCCGGGCAGGCGTTCGGCGGCGGTACGAGCGGCACCGGGACGACGCAGCAGGGGCCGGGCGGCGGCGGTTTCCCGGGCGGCGGGCAGGGCGGCTTCCCCGGCGGAGGGCAGAACGGCGGTGGTCAGTTCCCCGGCGGCCAGAACGGCGGCACCGGCGACTCCACTCAGGACGGTGCCCCGCAGCAGAACGGGACCGCACAGTCCGGCCAGGAGGCGACGGCCTGACCCCGTACCCCCGCTGGATCTTCGGGTCTTCCGCCGTGGAGGGGACTTTGTCAAAGCCCCTCCACATCCACCTCATCGGACGCTGAACCCTGCCTGAAAACAAGGCTGCGCAACAACTTGAAGATCATCTAGTATCCGCGGCATGCTTCCGGTGCCCGATTTCGACGCCGCCACCGCGTACCCCGAAGTCGGCGTGCTCCGCGCGGCGCTGGCCGCCGGTGACTGGCCCGCCGTCCGCCGCCTCTGGGACTCGCTCGACTGGGCCGGTCGCGGGGAGCTGGCCCACGCGGCCGGCGACGTCGAGCGCCCCGGCGAGACCGAGCACCTCGTCACCGTGCTCCGGGCCGCGCTGCAGGCCGACGCCGCCGATCCGGCCGCCGGCGCGCTGCTCGGCCGGCACCTGATCGCGGCCGCGTGGCGGATCCGCAGCGGGGCGCGCGCCCAGTACGTCTCCGGCGACCGGTTCGCGCGCTTCCACGCGGAGCTGCGTCGCGCCGAGGAGGTGCTGATCGAGGCGACCGCGCGCAACCCGGGAAACGTGACCGCCTGGCAGGCGCGCGTGACGATCGCCCGCGGCCTGCAGGTGGGCCTCGCGGAGGCCCGCCGCCGGTACGACAAGGCGGCCAGGATCGACCCGCACCACCTGGACACGGAGCTGTCGTACCAGCAGATGGTCTGTCCTAAGTGGGACGGCTCGTGGGAGCTGCTGCACGCGTTCTCCCGCGAGCGGATGCTGGCCGCCCCGGAGGGCGCGCTCAACGCGGTGCTGGTGCCGGTCGCGCACCTGGAGCACTGGCTGGAGCTGAGCGAGGAGGAGGACACCGCCTACCTCAGGTCGAAGGCGGTCCGGGACGAGATCTACGAGGCCGCGCACCGGTCGGTGTGGCATCCGGCGTTCCGGCGCACGATCGGCTGGGTCTACGTGACGAACGTCTTCGCCGGCATCTTCTCGCTGCTGGAGGACCAGCGTGCGGCGGCCGGCCAGTTCGCCGCGCTCGGGCCGCTGGCCAGCAGGTTCCCCTGGTCGTACATCGGCCGGGACGAGGGCGAGACGTTCATGTGGCGGCGGAGCATGGCGATCAACGGGGCGGCGAAGTGACGATCAAGCGGACCGACATCGACGGCGTGCCGACCGTGATCGCGCCGAAGGACGGCCCGGTCGCGGCCGGGCTGGTGTTCCGCGTCGGGCGGGCGGACGAGCCGCTGGCGCGGGCCGGCATCACCCACCTGATCGAGCACTTGGCGCTGCACGGTCTCGGCCTGACCGACTACCACTACAACGGCGCCACGTCGCCGCTCACCACCACGTTCCACCTGGAGGGCACCGAGGGCGACGTGGTGACGTTCCTGAACGGTGTCTGTGCCGCGCTCGCGGACCTGCCGACGGACCGGATGGCGGTGGAGAAGGAGATCCTGCGCACCGAGGCGGCCGGGCGTGCCGGGCTGGCCGAGCCGCTGGCGATCTGGCGGTACGGCGCCCGCGGCTTCGGCACGATCGGCTACCCGGAGTACGGCCTGTCCGCGTTCACGCCGGACGACCTGCGCGCCTGGGTCGCCCGGTACTTCACGCGTGAGAACGCGATGCTGTGGATCGCCGGCGAGGGCGTCCCGGCCGGGCTGCGGCTGGCGCTGCCGGACGGCGGCTCCCGGATGCCCGTGCCCGCGGTCACGTCCGCGCTGCCGGTGACGCCAGCGTTCTTCTGCGGGCCGAGCGATCGCGCGGTCGCCTACGAGGCGATCGTGCCGCGCAGCACGGCCGCCGGTGTCTACGCCGGCGTGCTGGAGCGGATGCTGTTCCGGGCGCTGCGGCAGGAGGGCGGCTACTCGTACCAGGTCGGGGCCGAGTACGCGCCCCGGGACGGCAGCCACGCCACCGTGGTCGCGGTCGCGGACGCGCTGCCGGAGAAGCACGACCCGATGCTCGGCGAGTTCGTCGACGTGCTGGCCGCGGTCCGCTACGGCGTCATCGATCCCGCGGACGTCGCCGCGGTGGTGACGAAGACCGAGGCGGGCATGTCCGGCGCGGACCGGGACGCGCGGCGGCTGCACTCCGTCGTGCACAACGACCTGCTCGGCTACCGCAACCTGGAGGCGGAGGAGCTGCGGGCGGAGCTGCGCGCGGTCACGCCCGCGGACGTGGCCCGGATCGCCGGCGAGGCGCACGCCACGGCGCTGCTCATGGTCCCGGACGGCCGGGGCGCGGACTGGGCCGGTTTCACGGCCGCGCCGACGGAGTCCGAGGAGGCGGTCACCGGCCGCCGGCACCCGCTGCTGGCCGACCGGAGCCAGGCGCTGATCCTGGGCCCGGACGGCGTCTCGCTGCAGGGCTCCCGGAGCCTGGTCACCGTGCGGTACGCCGAGACCGCGCTGATGCTGGCCTGGCCGGACGGCGCCCGCCGCCTGATCGGCCACGACGCCGTGATCGCCCACGTGGAGCCGGGTCTGTTCGCGGTGGACGCGGCCGCGCTGACCCTGATCGACGCGGCCGTGCCCGCGGAGCTCCGGGTCGACCTGCCGGCCCGCGAGCCGGGCGAGATCCCGCGGCCGCCGTCCCGGCTCCGGCGGGCGCGCCGCCGGGCGGGCCGGGCACTCGCGGTGGCCGCGAACCGGTCCGCGAACGCGATCGACGGGATCTCGCCGACGATTCGCTGGCTGGCCCGCGCCGGCCTGATCTACGTCGGGATCCGGCTGGTGATGCTGCTCTTCTCGCCGATCCCGAAGAGCATCACGGTGCCGGCCGTGGTCGTCTGGCTGCTGGTGCTGCTCCTGCTGTCCCGCACCGGGCCGCGGGCGCTCCGGTGGGCCCGCGACCGGTTCTCACGTCTGGCGAGGTGACGCCGCCTCAGCGCGCGCGGTAGAGCCCGTCGAGGTAGCTGGGGCCGTAGTAGGCCTCCAGCTCCTCCAGCGACTCCGTCGCCTGCGGCTGGACGTCCTTGGTCAGCCGGGCGGTGCTCGGCAGCACGTCCGGGTCCCAGGTCTCCTGCTTCCACAGCGCGGAGCGGAGGAACGCCTTGGAGCAGTGGAAGAAGATCTGCTCGATCTCCACCTCCAGCGCCAGGATCGGCCGGTGTCCCTTGACGACCATCCGGTCGAAGTAGGGCGCGTCGCTGACCAGCCGGGCCCGCCCGTTGATCCGCAGCGTCTCGGTGCGGCCCGGGATGAGGAACAGCAGGCCGACGTGCGGGTTGCTCAGCACGTTCAGGTACCCGTCGGCGCGGCGGTTGCCCGGCCGCTCCGGGATCGCGATCGTGGCGTCGTCCAGCACCAGCGTGAAGCCGGCCGGGTCGCCCTTGGGCGAGGCGTCGCAGGTGCCGTCCGCCGCCGCGGTGGAGATCACGCAGAACGGGGAGGCGGCCAGCCACTCCCGGTCCCGTTCGTGCAGCGTGACGCGTTCCTTGGTGACCGCGCGCGGCATCGGTGCGCCGAGCAGCGCGCGCAGCTCCTCCGGTGTGCCGATGACGGCCGTCTGGGCGATGTCCATCGATGCTCCTCTCCCCGTGTCCCGTGGAACCCGAGTCTAGGAGAGCCGGACGGCCCGTTCGAGCATGTTTCTCGTCGGGGCCGCCCGGCCGAAGATCAAGATCCAGATCAAGATCCCGCCACGGTACGACGTCAGGGGCGGCCGAGCGCCCGGTACTCCCAGCCCGCCGCGCGCCACTCGGCCGGCTCCAGCGCGTGCCGGCCGTCCACGATCGCGGCCGTGCCGACCACCGCGGCCATGGCGGCCGGGTCGATCTCGCGGAACTCGGTCCACTCGGTGAGCAGCACGACCACGTCCGCGCCGGCGGCGGCGTCCAGCGCGTTCTCGCCGTAGGTCAGCTCCGGGTGGACGCGCTTGGCGTTCTCCATCGCGGCCGGGTCGAAGACCGTGACCTCGGCGCCGAGCCGGTGCAGCGTGCTCGCCACGTCCAGCGCGGGCGCGTCGCGGATGTCGTCGGAGTTCGGCTTGAACGCCGCGCCCAGCGCCGCGATCTTCTTGCCCCTCACGTCGCCGCCGGCCAGCTCCGTGACCAGGTCCACGGTCCGGGCGCGACGCCGCTGGTTGATGCCGTCGATCTCGCGCAGGAAGCCGACGGCCTGGCCGACGCCGAGTTCCTCCGCGCGGGCCATGAACGCGCGGATGTCCTTGGGCAGGCAGCCGCCGCCGAAGCCGAGGCCGGGCCGCAGGAACCGGCCGCCGATCCGGGTGTCGAACGCCAGCGCCTCGGCCAGGTCGCTCACGTCCGCGCCGGTCGCCTCGCAGACCTCGGCCATCGCGTTGATGTAGGAGATCTTGGTGGCCAGGAACGAGTTCGCCGCCACCTTGACCAGCTCGGCCGTGGCGAGGTCGGTGACCTTGACCGGCACGTCCTGGGCCAGCACGGGCTCGAACGCGGCGCGCAGCCGCTCCTCGGCCCAGGCGGACGCGACGCCGAAGACCAGGCGGTCCGGACGCATGGTGTCCTCGACCGCGAAGCCCTCGCGCAGGAACTCCGGGTTCCACGCCAGCTCGATCTCGTCGCCGGCCGGGGCCAGCTCCTTGACCATGGCGGTCAGCCGCGCCGCGGTGCCGACCGGGACCGTGGACTTGCCGACGACCAGTGCCTTGCGGGTCAGGTGTTTCGCCAGCGCGGCGACGGACGCGTCGACGTAGGTCATGTCCGCCGCGTGCGAGCCCTGCTTCTGCGGGGTGCCCACGCAGATGAAGTGCACGTCGCCGAACGCGGCCGCCTCCTCGAACGAGGTGGTGAAGCGCAGCCGGCCGGACTCGAGCGCCTTGGCCAGCAGCTCCGGCAGGCCGGGCTCGAAGAACGGCACCTCGCCGGAGGCCAGCCGGTCGATCTTGGCCTGGTCCACGTCCACGCCGAGTACCTCGAAGCCGAGGACGGCCATGCAGATCGCGTGCGTCGCGCCGAGGTAGCCGGTGCCGATGACGGTGAGGCGGGGGGTGTTCACAGCAGTCTCCCGAGGGGTCTTCACGAGCAGGGGGTGTTGGATGTGCCCTGAGCAGCGCCGGTGACCTCGTTGTCGCAGGCGACCCGGTTGTCTTCGACCGGGGTGAGGTGGAAGCCGTAACCGGGCCCGTTGACGTGCGCGACGTTACGGGTGAAGACGTTTCCCTTACCCCAGCCGTCCACGACCACATGCGTCTGGAAGCCGTCGAGCCCGGAATTCGTCCCCGTGTTACCGGAAATGGTGTAGCCGTTGCCTTTCACGTCGACCCAGGAGTCGGCGTTGCCGCCGGAGAGCGCGCCGCCGTCGAAGGTGTTCCCGGCGATGATGCCGCCGGTCGTCCCCTCCTTGACGTCGATGTTCTCCGCGGTGACCGCGGTGATCGTGTTGTCCCGGACCACGTTGCGGTCGCTGGTGTCCGGCGCGCAGGCGGTGATCTCGCACCAGTTCGACTCCGCGGTGCCGATGTAGACGCCCTCGCCGAACTGCGGCTTGCGCTGTCCCGTACCGCGGATGGTGTTGCCCTCGACCACGTTGTCCGAGCTGAACTTCCGCAGGTGCACGGCCTCGTCGCCGATCTGCTCGACCGTCAGGCCGGCGATCGTGGTGCCGCTGACGCCGTCCGCCATCACGCCCTTCTGCGCGTTGCGGACCGTGAAGCCCTGCACCCGCCAGTGGCTGGCACCGTTCAGGTGCAGGCCGTAGCCCTTCTTGACGCCGCCGCCGTCCAGGACCGCGCCGGCGCCGCCGCAGAGCGTGATCGGCGCGTCCGCGGTGCCGGGCGTCGTGGCGACGAACCGGCCCTCGTAGACGCCGTCCCGCAGCGAGATCACCGTGCCCGGCGTCGCCGCGGCCAGCGCCGCGGTGAGCCCGGCCGCGTCGGTGACGGTGGGGGCCGGGCAGTTCGCGGCCGCCGGCGCGGTCCCGGTGCCGCTGCCGGCGCCGGTGCCGACCGGGCCGGTCGCGAGCGGGTCCGCGGTGCTGATCGGCTCCGGCACGGCGGTGGTCCCGGACGGGGCCGCGACCGGTGTGCCGTCCGCGCCGCCGTGCAGCGCCGCGACCAGCGCGATCAGCGAGATCCCGACCGCGGCACCGCCGAGCCAGACGCCGGGGGTCTTCGGTGTCACCAGGACGCTCCCTGCAGGGCCGGCTGCCGCTGCTCGGCCGGGACGACCGTGGCCCGCAGCGTCTTCGTGTTCTCGTACGGGTGGTGGAACCCGGTCCGGCGCCGGCGCACGCCCTGGACCGCGGAGAACGCGATGATCAGGACGATCGCGGCCCACAGCATGGTCATCGGGCTGGCGTAGTGCCGGAACTTGATCCAGAACGAGCTGGTGTCGTACCAGGCGCTGGACTGGTTGTCCTCGGTCGTCAGATCGCCGTCGGCCCGCGAGGTGTCCACCGCGCTCGGCCCGACCCCGGAGATCACGTTGTGCGAGACGATCGAGCCGCCGATCGCGCCGACCAGCGCGATGCCGTGGTTCTTCGCCTCCTCGACCGTGTTGCCGCGGATCTCCGCGGACGAGTCGCGCACGTACAGGCCGTTCTCGACGTCCGTGATGATGTTGCCGGTCACGGTCGCGGCCGTCACCTGGTCGCGGACCGCGATGCCGTGCCGCGTCTGGCCGTGCACCCGGTTGCCGGTGATGGTCACCCGGTCCGCGCCCTGGCGGGCCACGATGCCGGCCTCACCGCCGACCACCTCGTTGTTCTGCACGTCGACGTTGAGGCCGCCGATCACCTCGATGCCGTACCGGCCGTTGCGGGTGACCTTGCTGTTCGCGACCGTGTTCGAGCCGTACGCGCCGACGAACTGCCCGGAGGCGGACGCGTCGTCGGCCAGCGGCAGCCCGTTGACCGTGATGCCGTTGCCGCCGTTGTGGTCCGAGGTGGCGTTGCTGATCCGGACCTGCTGCGCCGCGCGGGACAGCACGAACCCGTCGCCGCCGTTGTTCTCCGACACGACCTTCTCGATCACCAGGCTGGACGCGAAGCGGTGCATGACCACGCCGTCCTCCAGGCTGTCGCGGACCGTGGAGTCGGTGAGGTTCACGCCGGTCGCGCTGGAGATGAAGATGCCGAACGCGTTGCCGCTGATCGTGGCGTGGTCGATCGAGCCGGAGACGTAGGAGAGGCCGGGCACGTCGAACCGGGTGTCCGGCGCGACCAGGTCACCGGTCGGCGAGGCGTAGACGTCGCCGGCGCCGGGCGCCACGTTCACGCCCTTCTGCCGGTCCGCCTTGGCCTTGTCCCGGGCCGCGTTGCCGCTGACCTTGGTCTGCTCGACGCCGCCGGTGTTCGGGCGGTCCGTGCCGGTCAGGCTGAGCCCGCCGGTCCGGCCGCTCCAGAAACCCAGATTCTCGATCGACGCGTACGTCATGGAGAACTGCCCGCCGATCGCCCGGAGGTACGCGCGGCCGTCGTCGACCAGCGTGTCCGTCGTGCTGGTCCGCGGATCCCAGCTCATGATCTTCGTCGGCGCCTGCGCGGAGCCGTCGATGATCAGCTCGCCGCCGAACGACACGATGGAGACGAAGCCGTTCGCGCTGCTGGCCAGCTTCAGCGTGAGACCGCCCGGGTTGGACAGTCGCAGCTTCGCGCCCATGCTCAGGTAGATGTTCTCGGTCAGCAGGTAGCTGCCGTCCGACTGGCGCACGAACGTCTGCGGCGCGAGCTTGAGCAGGTCCGCGACGGTGTACGGCTCCTTCTGCTGGGTCAGTACCAGCGTGTAGCCGTCGCCGGTGTTCAGCCGGTACGGCTTGTTCCAGTCGCCGCCCTTCATCCGGGCGACGCCGGTCACCGCGCGCACCGCGTTCAGCCGGGTGTCCTCGCCGACGACGAGCGCGGCCTGGCGTTCGGCGGCTTCGGTCGTACCCGCGGCGGTGGTGGGGCCGGTGTTGTCCTCTGCCGCGGCCGGGGTCTGGAGCGCGGTGGCGCCGATGAGCGCGGCGCCGATCACGGCCGCGATGCGGTGCTTCATACCGTCTCCTCGACGAGCACGGGAGCCGGCGCGGCCGGCGTGGTGAGCGTGGTGGCGCCCTGGCCCTCGCCGCCGATCGACTCGCTGGTCCGGGTCAGCCAGCCCTGCTTGTTCATGGTCACGAAGGCGTAGAGCTTGATCGGCAGCGCGATGAAGATGACCACCAGCGCGGTGACCGGCAGCAGCAGGATCTCCTGCGGGTGGCGGCGCAGGTGGGAGTACCCGCGGATGCCGCGGCCGAGCAGCAGCCAGATCAGCGCCAGCATGATCGAGTGGCCGGTGAGCTCCAGCCGGCTGAAGAGCAGGTAGCCGAGCGCCATGCCCATGGTCACCGGCGTCAGCAGGATCTGCAGCACGGTGATCTTGGTGACCATCGGCACCCGCCACAGCCAGCCCTTCCACAGCGCGGTCAGGTACGTCCGGTACGAGTTCCGGCTCCACCGCACCCGCTGCTTCACGAACGCCCGGAACGAGGACGGGAACATCGACAGCGCGCGGGCCGAGGACTGGTGCACCGTCTTGTAGCCGGACGCCAGCACCAGCCAGGTCAGCCGGCCGTCGTCGCCGGCCACGCAGCGCCGTCCCAGAAAGAACTCGTCCTCCAGGTTCGGCACCACGGGCAGGATCGCGGAGCGCCGGTACGCCGCCGTCCGCCCGGAGAGGCAGGCCACCGCCCCGGCCCGGCCCATCGCCGGCACGTAGTCGTAGTAGCGCAGGTTGACCAGCCAGTCCGCGATCCGGCGCCACACGCTGGTGGTGCGCTGGTAGACGTTCTGCTGGGTGCCGACGCCGCCGACCTCCGGGTCCGCGAACGGCATCTGCACCGCGTCCAGCAGGCCCGGCAGCCACCGGGTGTCGGAGTCGACCAGCACCACGACCTCGCCGTGCGCGGCCCGGATGCCGACCCCGAGCGCGGACCGCTTTCCCTTGTGGGCGAACGGGATCACCCGCACCCGCGGGTCCTCCACCGCGCGCAGCCGGCGGATCACCTCGGTGTCCTGCAGGTCCGGCACGATGATGATCTCGGTCGGGTCCTGGGCCAGCCAGCTGTCCAGGCACTCGAGCAGGATGTCCGGGTCCTCCCGGTAGGCCGGCACCACCACGCTGGTGGTGGTCCGGAAGTCGTTCACCACCGGCACCGCGAACCGCGACAGCACCGCACGGTAGAGCCACAGGCACCACACGAAGATGCCGGCGATCCCCAGCGGCATGAGGTCACGCCACGAGGTCTGGCCCACCGCCTGCACGATCCACGACCAGACGACGTCGAATACTTCCGACACGATTCGGCTCCCTAGTACCCCGCGCCGGGCGCGGTCAAGCGAAGGTGCTCACACGCCGCGCAGCACCCATCGCCACGTCCTCAAGCGCCGCAGGCGCGAGAACGCGGGAATGCTGTTACGCGGAAAGAAGGTCCGGCCGGTGGCAACGCTGCCGCCGACGACTCAGCGGTCTAGCGGAAAGACGCCGATGCGCGTGGAGAGGTCAGCGCGCCGAACCTGTGACGTGCGAGCACCCGGCTCCGGGAGCTGCAGTGACGACAGAACATGAGCGATCTCCTTGGATGACCCCAAGGACGTCGGTTTCGCCTCTGGCTCCCCACCGGACATGGGCGACCAACTCGCCCGGTGGATCAACACCTCGCCCCGGCCCCGGTGGGGCCGATGCCGAGAATCTTGTCATCCAATCGTCAAAGAAGCAAGAAAACCCTAAGCCCGGAAATGGCACTTTACACCCGCAAAGAATGGGACTCCCCACCATTCCCAGCCCCATTTTCGGCGCCGAAACAAAGCTTTAACAGATCTTATGAGACGCCCGCCACCCTGCCCGATATCGGAGGAATAGCCGATTTGCGGCATTACCATAAGTAGGTCCAGCATCACAATGGGTCATTTCTCGCGGCATTTGGTGGCCTAGGCCCGAAATGCGCTAACCAGTTGTATATCGACGTTGCGGAATGTTGATCACCGTCTTTAAGGTGCCTCGGGATTCCCTTGCAGGCCCCTGAAAGGAGCCTTG
This sequence comes from Catenuloplanes japonicus, assembly GCF_000717135.1. Classification (GTDB taxonomy): domain Bacteria; phylum Actinomycetota; class Actinomycetes; order Mycobacteriales; family Micromonosporaceae; genus Catenuloplanes; species Catenuloplanes japonicus. The sequence goes on along the minus strand of NZ_JNXY01000026.1, from coordinate 95,477 downwards.
TGAAACCAACATTCCGCTCGTCTGCGTATTTCCAGCGACGGAGACCCGCGCCCTCCCGGCTCGTCCCGCTGACCGTGGCGGTACTGGCCTCGACCCTCCTCACCGCCACCCCCGTACTGGCAGCCCCGCCGTCGTCGGACCCCGCTATCGGTGACCGCTCGGTCGCGGTCTCGCCGGTGCCGGTCAAGACCTCCCCACCGGCCCAGAGCGACACGGACCTCTGGCGGCCCGGCACGGTCGCGCTGCCGAAGGCCGGCACCGCGGAGATCGCGGTCTCGGGCGACCGGAAGACCGTCGCGGTGGGCGGGCTGCCCGTGACGCTGAGCCCGGCCACCACCGGCGCGGCGGCGGACACGACCGACCGGCGCGCGGCCGCGGCAGCAGGCCGGCAGCCGTCCACGGCCCGGGTGACCGTCGTCGACACCGCGATCGCGAAGCGGGCCGGTGCCGTCACCGCCGTGCGGGTGAGCCGTGCGGACGGGGACTCGGCCACGGGCTCGGTCCGGCTGACCATGTCGTACGACGCGTTCGCGCAGGCCTACGGCGCCTCCTGGGCCGACCGGCTGCGCCTGGTGCAGCTCCCGGACTGCACCGAACAGGCGCTCGCGACCGGCGGCTGCACGATCACCGAACTGAAGGGCGCCGCGCAGGACCGGGCGGCGCGCACGATCTCGGCCGACGTCGAGCTGGCCGGGGCCACCGCCGCATCCGCGCGGGACACGATGGTGGCGCTGGTCGCCGGCGTGTCCTCGCAGACCGGCACGTTCGCCAAGACGTCGCTGGCGCAGTCCTACAACTGGGCGGCCGGCGAGTCCGCGGGCGACTTCAGCTGGTCGTACCCGATCACGGTGCCGCCGGCGCCGGGCGGCTTCAACCCGCAGATCGCGCTCAGCTACAACTCGGGCGCGATCGACGGGCAGACCAACGGCGAGAACACCCAGACGGGCTGGCTCGGCGAGGGCTGGAGCTACTCCCCCGGGTACGTCGAGCGGTCCTACCGGGCGTGCAAGGACGACCTCGCCGGTACCCCGGCGCCGGTGCACACCAACGCCACGTCCGACCTGTGCTGGCGTGACTACAACCTGACGATGGTGCTCAACGGCACGTCGACGGAGCTGGTGCGGGACAGCACCAGCGGTCAGTGGCGCCTGATGAGCGACGACGGGTCGAAGGTCGACTACCTCAGCGACGCCAACAAGGACATCACCGACAACTGGCACAACGAGCGGTGGCGGATCACCACGCCCGACGGCACGAAGTACCACTTCGGCTGGAGCAAGATCGACGGTAAGTCGACGTCGTCGGTCTTCGGCGCGCCGGTCTTCGGCAACCACACCGGCGACCCCTGCATCCAGACCACGTTCGCGGCATCGTGGTGCTCCATGGCGTACCGCTGGAACCTCGACCTGGTCGAGGACCCGAACGGGAACGCGATCACGTACTTCTACTCCAAGGAGGTCAACAACACCGCGCTCGGGAACGTGGCGAACGTGGTCTCCGGCTACGACCGTGGCGGAAGCCTCGCGCGCATCGAGTACGGCGCGCGGGCACCTCAGCCGGCGAACCCGCCGATGCGGGTCCTGTTCGGCACCGACGTGCGCTGCCTCGCCAGTTCCTGCGGGACGGAGGCCGCCCCGGTCACCGCCAACTGGCCGGAGACGCCCTGGGACCTGCAGTGCAACAGCGCCACCTGCGCGAACAACGGCGTGCCGACGTTCTGGTCCGCGCGCCGGCTGTCGACCATCACGACCGAGGTTCTCAGCGGGTCGAGCTACCAGCAGGTCGACAGGTGGACGCTGACCCACCAGTTCCCGTCCACCGATGAGGACACCACGCTCACCAGCCCGTCGCTGTGGCTGGCGAGGATCTCGCGTCAGGGTCTGACCAATGGGACGATCACCTACCCGGAGGTCGCGTTCGGCGGCACCCGGTTCGCCAACCGCACGGACTTCAACACCACCACGGCCGTGCCGAGGACGAACAAGTACCGGATCACCGAACTCCAGGACGAGACCGGCGGATCGATCAAGGTCACGTACGAGGGCTCGGACTGCTCCCCGACCAACCTGCCGGACGACTCCTCGAACAACACCATGCGGTGCTTCCCGCAGTACTACGCGCCACCGGCCAGCGCCGGCGGCTGGTCCTGGTGGAACAAGTACCGGGTCAGCGAGGTCCGCGAGGGCGACCTGGTCGGCGGCTCGCCGGACGTCGTCCACACCTACGGCTACGGGGTCGACAGCACCACCTCCAGCGCGGTGCTCTGGCACCACAACGACGCGTCCTGGAGCTCGTCGCTGCCGTTCCGCAGCTGGTCGGACTTCCGCGGCTGGCCCACCGTGACCGAGACGACCGGCGCCACCGGCGAGACGCAGGAGAAGACGGTCCGCACCTACCTCCGCGGCCTGCACACCGACCGCACCGGCACCGGCGAGTTCACCCGCGTCGTCACCCAGACCGACAGCCTCGGCACGGTCTGGAACGACGAGCCCGCCTACGCCGGGCACCTGCTGGAGGAACGGGTCTATCCCACCGCCTCCGCCACCACGCCGATCAGCAAGACGCGGTTCCAGCCCTGGATCTCGCAGACCGCGCAGCGCAACCAGGCGAACTCCGCGCCCAGCGTGTTCAGGTCGTTCTACCTGGAGACCGGGATCGAGGAGACGTACGACTACGTCGCCGCGACCGGCGCCTGGCGGAAGTCGGAGGTCCGGCACGAGTTCGACACCACGTACGGGCAGAAGACGAAGACCACCGACCTGGGCGACGTGTCGACCGGCGACGACGACACCTGCACCACCTACGCCTACGCGCGCAACACCACCACCTGGCACCTGGACTACGTCTCCGAGGAGATCACCGGCGACTGCGCCGGGAACACGCTGTCCGGCACCCGCACCTCGTACGACGGGCTCGGCCTGCACGCGGCGCCCACCGCGGGCAACCCGACCCGGGTCGAGCAGCTGACCACGGGCCAGACGTGGGAGACGACCTCACAGGCGACCTACGACGCGCTCGGCCGCCCGCTGACCGAGCTCGACGGCCTCAACTTCAAGACGGAGACCACCTACACGCCGTCGGGTGCGAGCCCGACGACCTCGATCAAGGTCAAGAACCCGGCCGAGCACGAGGTCGTCACGAACCTCAACGTCCGCGGCCAGGCGACCACCGTCGTCGACGAGAACACCAAGACCACCACCACGCAGTACGACGCGCTCGGGCGGATCACCAAGGTCTGGCTGCCCGGTCAGGCCACCACCGCCACACCGAACGTGGAGTACGTCTACGGCGGCAACCGGACCACGGCCAACTGGGTGCTGACCCGCGAACTCGGCCCGAACGGCAACCAGATCGGCACCTACGAGATCTACGACGGCCAGTTGCGCCTGCGCCAGACGCAGACGACCGCGCCGGACGGCAACCGCACCGTGTCCGACGTGCGCTACAACTCGGCCGGGCACCGGGCGAGGACGTCCGAGTTCTACAACGCGGCCGTACCGGCGAACACGCTGCTCAGCTACTCCGACGCGGACGTGGGGTCGCAGACCCGGTACGCCTACGACGGGCTGGGCCGGATCAGCCGTGAGTCGCTGTGGTCGCTCAACGCCGAGCAGTCGGCGATCGTGACCACCTACGACGGCGACCGGGTGAGCGTGGACCCGCCGGCCGGCGGCACCCCACCACCACGCTGCTGGACACCGCGGGCAACCCCACCGCGCTGCGCCAGTACACCGGCGACGCGCCGACCGGCACGTCCTACGACACGACGACCTACACGTACGACCGGCTGAACCAGCTCGTCACCGTCACCGACCCGGCCGGAAACGCCTGGACCAGCACCTACGACCTCCGTGGCCGCGCGCTGACCAGGACCACACCGGACTCCGGCACCACGACGCTCACCTACGACAACGCCGACCAGGTCGTCACCCGCACCGACGCACGGAACATCACGCTCACCGATGTCCACGACAGCCTCGGCCGGGTCACCGCCCGCTACCAGGGCGGCACCACCGGGACGCTGCTCACCTCCGCCACCTACGACACCGTGGCGAAGGGACGGCCGTCGACCAGCACCCGGTACAGCAACGGGAACGCCTACACTAGCGCCATCACCAGCTATGACAACGGCTATCGTCCACTGTCGACGACAGTGACGGTTCCGGCTGCCGAGGGCGCGCTGGCGGGCACCTACACCAACCAGTTCACCTACAAGCCGGACGGCTCGCCGAACACGGTCGTCACCGCGGCCGTCGCGGGCGCGTCCGTGGGCGGTCTGCCGCTGGAGACCGTGCAGTACGGCTACGACAACGCCGGCAACACGACCACGCTCGCCTCCGGCGCCGGCAGCTACGTCTCCGGCACCACGTTCACCTTCGACGGGCTCGTCGCCCAGCAGGTGCTCGGCAGTACGGCGAACAAGCGGCTGCGCGTCTCCAACGCGTACGACGCGGCCACCCGGCGGCTGACGAACCGGCAGATCGACACCGAGAACGCCACCACCGCCAACGTCTGGGACGACAGGTTCACCACCGAGTACCGCTACGACCAGACCGGCAACGTCACCGGGATCGGCGGCAAGACCTCCGGCGCCCGCGACCAGGTCGAGTGCTACAGCTACGACTACCTGCGACGGCTGACCCAGGCCTGGACGGAAGCGGACTGGGGCTGCGCCACCCCGCAGCGCGCCGGCACCGACCCGTACCGGCTGTCCTGGTCCTACGACAAGACCGGCAACCGCACCACCCAGACGGTCCACGGCGCCTCGGCGACGACCACCGACACCTACGTCTACCCGGCCGCCGGTGGCCCCAGGCCGCACGCGGTCAGCAGCATCGGCGCGGACACGTTCACCTACGACAACGCCGGAAACACCACCGGTCGTACGGTCGGCGGCGTCTCCCAGACCCTGACCTGGGACGCCGAGGGCCGCCTGGCCACCGCCACCCAGGGCACCGACCAGCACGGGTACGTCTACGACGCGGCCGGCAACCGCCTGCTCCGCCGCACACCCGGCGCGGTGACGCTCTACCTGCCCGACGGCACCGAGCTCACGCTCGCCACCGCCACCGGCCAGGTCGACGGCACCCGCTACTACGCCCACAACGGCGAGACGGTCGGCGTCCGCACCATCACCGGCCTGACCCGCCAGACCGCCGACCACCACGGCACCAGCTCGGTCAGCGCCACCGCGGACAACGTCGTCACCCGCCGCCGCTCCCTGCCGTTCGGCGAGCCCCGCGGCACCGACCCCGCCTGGGCAGGCGACAAGGGTTTCGTCGGCGGCACCAAGGACCCGACCGGCCTGGTCCACCTCGGCGCCCGCGAATACGACGCGAGAACCGGCCGTTTCATCAGCCAGGACCCGGTCATCGACGTCCACGACCCCCAGCAGATGAACGGCTACGCCTACTCCAACAACAGCCCTGCCACCTTCTCCGACCCCGACGGCCTCCGCTCCACCGACGTCGTCACCAAGCGCGTCGTCAAAAAGGCCACTGCCACCATCGCCAAAAAAGCGGCCGCCAAGCCGGTCGCCAAGATCGGCACCAAGAAGACCGGCGGCAAGATCGGCACCAAGAAGACCGCTGCTACCCCCGTCAAGAAAAAGGTCGGCGGCAGCATTGCCAAGAAGTCGACGACCGGGTCCGGAAAGATCAACACATCCGCACCCAAGACCAAACTAGTGTCAAATCCCACACCTCAACCGCCCGGAACTATTTTCAATTGCAACGCCCCCAACTCCTGCAATATCTATCAGTGCAATGTCCCTGGCGCCTGCATCATCAATCAATCACCCGGAGGACAGGACAGCGGAGAAAAGAAGGATCCACAGCGCGAAGCGCTCGACAAAGCCATCAGCAGAGGGCTCGACTACGGCGAAGCAGGCACCTTCATTGGAGCGGGTGTCGCATGCTTCATTACACTCCCAATCGGCTGCACAGGCGCTCCAATAGGAATGGCGGTCGGCTTTCTGGCAGGCTGGCAGGCTGGGACGTGGTCGCAAGCCCTATCCGACGTACAGGACTGGTGGAAGGCACGTCAGAATCAACCTCAGCTCAGGTGGGTAGACCCCACCCCCTAACTTGAAGAATGAATGTCAACACAAGGATCACAGTAACGACTTCCACGCGAGGAGAAATGGACAGTAAAACAAACCTAGACTTGGTAATCAGATGCCTTGCCATCGCGTTCCTGATATGGGCCGCAATGACTACGTTTGCGGCAATCCTTTTTGGAATTCTCGTTACAACCATAACCGTCCCGCTATGGGTTCAATATTCGCTCATGGCGGTCTATATTGGATTTTCGCCCATAGTGTCACTAGGCCTGCCCGTGTTGAGATACACCGATATTCTCAGGAATTTTAAGTAAACGCGCGACGCACATAGTTTCTCGGGCAACGGCCCGGTGGCAGCTTCGCAAGTCATCGGGCCGGAAACGACGTGCAAGCGCTCGAAGTCCGGTGGCACGATTCCGTGTCCCGGGCTTCGAGCGCCCGCCACTTCGACGCCCCTGCTACATGAAGATGGCAAGTAGGAGTTCTGAAACGGCCGAATCCGCGCAGGAACCGCAGGCCCGAGTGGGCGGACCTCCGACGTATCCGCAGTCGCGACTCTCCCGCGGTCCCCATGCACTCCCTGTCGAGACGCAGATCGCCCCTCGTCGATTCCTTCGGACCCGATGAACTTTCATTGCCCGAAGACCTGTTCAGATGTGCTTTGCAGGCCGTCACATAGAAGACGCCTTCCACCTCGGCAGGTGGAAGGCGCCCGGGGACAAAGGCGAATCAGCCGCGCAGCTGCTGCCAGAGCTTGGCGTAGAAGTCCGCGTACGTACGCTCCACGTGCGTCGCGAACTGTTTGACCTCCTCGTGACGCGACGGGAGCTGGTTGATCGGGACGCTCATCGCGGCGTGGTGCTCGATGTGCAGGTTGTTGCCGTTGGTGAACCAGGTGCTCAGCCGTCCGCCGCGGATCGAGCGGGTGTTGCGCAGCACGTCCGTGGTCTCGGTGTCGCAGAGGATGTGCTCGGGCAGCTCGACCAGGAAGTGCATCGGGACGGCCGCGATCAGCGGCAGCACCCAGAGCAGGAGCACATACTTTCCGAAGCCGGCCACGCTCAGTCCCACGGCCGCGAGCACGACGAACCCCAGGATCAGGTGTTCCTGCACCACCTTGCGGCGCATCTTGGGGCTGATGTCGCCGTACCGGTAGGTCCACCGGCCCAGCGCGGACTGCACCACCTCCCACAGCACCGACACCAGCCGCGGGTAGTCGAAGAGACCGCGGGCCAGCAGCCCGAACGTCAGCGGCTTGCGGGTGTCGAAGCCGAAGAACTCGGTGTCGTCCGGCGTGCCGAGCGCGCGGTGGTGCTGCAGGTGCCGGACCCGGTAGTGGCTGTAGACCACGAACAGCGGCAGGCCGAGCGGCACCCCGACCAGCCGGTGCGGCCAGGACTTCGTGAACGCGGAGTGGTGCAGCGCCTGGTGCTGGAGTTCGACCGCGTGCGTATACATCGCAGCGAGCAGCAGCACGCCGGCGACAGCCGCGACCGGTGAAGGGCTCAGCGCAAGCACCGCGCCGAGACAGGTAAGCAGAGCGAGGAGGGCGAGTTTGCCCAGGTAGACGCGTTCGTCCGCGGCCGTGGTGCGGGCACGGGCGAACAGCAGGACCGGCGCGGGCGCGGTGGCGGTGGCGGTCATCGGTTTCTCCGGGAGACAGAAGGGCTCAGCGGCCGCTGAGCAGGACGACGTGGGTTCCGGACAATTCGGTGGCGGCCAGCAGCCCGGCCATCGCGACGGAGCCGCCCGCGGTCGGGTGCGCGCCGTGCGCGTGCAGGACCGTCTGCGCGGCCAGCAGCTGTTCGTCGGTGGCCGCGTGCACCGCGCCGCCGGTGGCCGCGATCGCCGCCATCGCCTCCGCGCCCTGCAGCGCATGCCAGTTGACCAGCGGCTGGTTGTGGTCGGTGGTGGTCACCTCGTCCGGTCCGAGCATCCGGTACTCGCCGGGCCAGCTGGTGACGATCGGGTTGTTCCCGGCCGACCCGACGCCGTGGATCGGCACGTCCCAGCCCAGGTCCCGGAAACGGCGCGCAATGGCGATCACGGTGGTGCCGTTGCCGACCGGCACCCACAGCGCGGCCGGCGGCTCTCCGCCGAGCGCGGCGTGCAAAGCCACCGCGACCAGCCCGTGACCGGCGAAGACGTCCGCGACGTAGGGCCCGTCCACGTTGCCGTCCACCGCGCCGTCGGCCTGGGCGAGCCGCTTCGACTCGTCGACCGCGTCCTCGTAGGCGCCGTCGACCAGCACCACGTCCGCGCCGGCCTCGCGCATGAACGCGCCGCCGTCGCTCCAGCCGGCCGGCAGCACCACGGTGCAGGGCATGCCGAGCGCGCCGGCGCCCATCGCCATCGCCCGGCCGTAGTTGCCGCAGGTGGCGATCACGATGCGCCGTTTGCCCTCGGCGATCGCGCGGGCGACCACGGCGCGGGCCGCGGGCTCCTTGTGGCTGCCGGAGGCGTACCGCGTCTCGTCCTTGATCAGGATGCGCGCGCCGGGGACCAGCTCCCCCGCGTCGATGAGCGGAGTCTCAAAAGCATTGATGGGGTACGAAACGGAGGTGGGCACAGCGATTCCTTAAGAGGGTGAGTGGGTCAGGGCCGCATCGGCCTGCCGTTGCAACTCGTCACGGGAGCCGATCTCGGCCGGTGGCAGCGCGTCCGGCAGCTCGTCCTCGATGCGCCGCAGCCGTGGCGTGAACCAGCCGCGGACCGCCCAGGCCAGTTGCAGCACGCCGCTGAGGATCACCAGCAGCGCCAGCCCGCGCCCCGGCCCGGTGCCGATCACCGCGCCGACGGAGCCGGCCAGCGCGCCGCCGTCCGCCAGCAGCGGCCGGACGAACCGCTCGGCCGGCGGCCCGACGACCAGGTAGCCGATCGGCATGGTCAGCATCATCAGCGTGATGAAGATCGACAGCACCCGGCCCTGCAGCTCGAAGCCGACCTTGCGCTGCACGATCGCGATCCAGTGCCCCTCGGCCATCACCTCGCCGAACGTCAGCAGGAACATGCCGGCGATCACCCAGGCCGGCCCGGCACCGATCCCGACCACGGTCATCGAGACGCTGGCCAGGCCCATGAAGAGCAACAGTCCGTGGGTACGCCGTAGCGTCCCTCCCCACAGGCCCATGGTGACGGCGGCCGCGAGCCCGCCGAGACCACCGGCCCCGAGCGCGGCGCCGAGCGTGGCCGGGCTGTGCTCGATCAGCAGCATCGGCGTGATGACCGCGAAGCCGAGCGTGTAGAACGCGTGGTCCACCACGAAGAAGCGCAGCGCGGCCCGCATGCCCGGCCGGCGCGTGACGTACCGCCAGCCGTTCCTGATCTCGGTGGTGAAGGTTTCCTCGCGGCGGTGGAACATCAGGTCCGGGAACCGGACCAGCAGCAACGTCAGCACGCCGGCCGTGAACGTGCCGACGTCCAGCAGCAGCACCCCGGGCACGCCGATGCTCGCGATCAGTCCGGCGCCGAGCAGCGGCGCGAAGACCGTGCCGACCGCGACGCCGAGCTGGCTGATGCCGTTCGCATGCCCCAGGAACCGCTTCGGTACGAGCTGCGCGACCGCGGCCAGGTAGGCGGGCCGCTGGAACGCGCCGGCGATCGAGGTGACGGAGACGACCAGGTAGATCTGCCAGAGTCGCAGGTCGCCGCCGGTGAACACGAGGACCGCGAGCGCGGCCATGGCGAGCCCGGCGACCGCGTCGCTGGTCAGCATCACGCGCCGGCGGTCGAAGCGGTCCGCGACCGCGCCGGCCACCGGACCGGCCACGATGCCGGGCAGCAGGCCGATCGCGTTCACCACCGCGAAGTCGGTGACGGATCCGGTCCGCTGGAACACCCAGATGCTCAGCACCAGCGAGCTGAGCCCGCTGCCGACCATGGACAGGAACTGTCCGATCGCGACGATCGCGAACCGGCCGAGGCTGGGCGGTGGCCCCTCGGCCTCCCGCACCGGCTCGACGGGCTCGGGTCCGGCCGCGAAGGACGTCAGCGCCGCCGCCAGCGGTTCCGCGTGCGACTTGACGAAGAAGTGGCCGGCCTTCGGCAGCACCGCCAGGCTCACGCCGCCGTCCGTGAAGTGCTCCCACTCCCGGTGCCGTTCCTGGTAGTGCTCGGTGACCCGGTCGCGGGCGCCGACGACCGCGAGGACCGGCACGGACAGCCGTTCGGCCGCGTCCCGGTACGCGCCGGTGAAGTACTCCTCCGCGTCGCGGGCGTCGTGCCGCACGTTGCGCAGCACGAACGCCTGCTGGTCCGCGTCGTCCAGGTCGGTGAACCCGCCCCGGCCCCGCAGGTACGCCAGGTACTCCCGGTCCGAGGTGAACCGGTCGGTCGGCACCAGCCGGTAGAACCAGTCGAAGAAGCGTCCGGGAAGCCGCGCGGTCGGGAAGCCGGCGCCGAGCGCGACGCCGGTCAGCGGCAGCCCCTCCGCCTCGGCCCGCCGCGCGATCTCCACGGTGGTGGCGACGCCGAGGCAGTGGCCGTAGAGCAGGATCGGGCCGCGGATCGCCCGCATCTCCGCCACCACCTTGTCCGCGATCACGGACGCGGTGAGCAGCGGCTCGTCCGGCCGGGCGTAATCGTGGCCGGGCAGCTCGACCGCGCGCAGCGCCCAGCCGTCCGGGAGCGCGTCCGCGAGCGGCTGGTAGGCGATCGCGCTGCCGCCGGAGAACGGCACCGCGACCACGGTCACGCCGTCCGGGCCCGCGTCGCTCGCGGTGAGCCGGTGCAGCATCGTCCGGGTCTTCTCGACGCCGGCGCCCAGGAACGCGGCCAGCCGCCGTACCGTCGCATGCTGGTAGAAGTCCAGCAGCGTCGGCTGCGGCGAGAGCCTGCGGACCACCTTGAGCACCGCGAACGAGTCGCCGCCGAGCGCGAAGAAGCTGTCGTCCACGCCGATCTCCGGCACGCCGAGCACCTCGGACCAGACGGCCGCGACCTCGCGCTCGCGCGGCGTGGACGGCGCCGGGCCGGAGGCCGCCGCGGGCGTGTCCGGCGGCGCGGGCAGCCGCTTCCGGTCGAGCTTGCCGTTCGGGGTGAGCGGCAGCGCGTCCAGCGTGAGCACCCGGGCCGGGATCATGTGCACGGGCAGCCCTGCCTGCATCGCGTCCCGGATGGCGGTCTCGTCCACGTCGCCGCCGGTCACCACGTATCCGATGAGCCGGGTGTCGTGCACCGCGACCGCGCAGGAGACCACGCCGGGCAGCGCGCCGAGCGCGGCCTCGACCTCGCCCAGCTCGATCCGGTAGCCGTTGACCTTCACCTGGTCGTCGAGCCGGCCGAGGAAGTCGACCGTGCCGTCGAGGTGGAAGCGGGCCGAGTCGCCGGTGCGGTACATCTTCCGTCCCGGCACGAACGGGTCGGGCAGGAAGCGGTCCGCGGTCAGCTCCGGGCGCTCGTGGTAGCCGGGCGCCACGCCCAGCCCGCCCAGGTACATCTCGCCGGCCACGCCGGCCGGGACCGGCTCGCGGTGCGCGTCCAGCACGTACACCCGGTTGTTCGGGAACGGGCGGCCGATCGGCAGCGGCGCGTCCGCGGGCAGGTGCGCGGCGGACCCGTCGAACCACACGTTGTCGACGGTCACCTCGGTCACGCCGTAGGCGTTGACCACGCTGCCGGCCGGCCCGACCAGGCGGCGGGCCAGCTCGTACTCGTGCACGTGCCACTTCTCGCCGCCGCCGATCAGGAGCTTGACCCAGGGCAGCCCCTCGCCGGTACGGTCCGCGTGCCCGAGCAGCCCGCGGAGCACGGCCGGGACCAGCTCGGTGCATTCGACGCGCTCGGCGCGCATCAGCGCGTACAGCTCGGCCGGGTCGAGCAGCGTCTCCCGCGGCACCACGACGAGCCGGCCGCCGGTGGTGTGCGCCCGCAGCGTCTCGCCCACGAACATGTCGAACGAGAAGCTGGCAGCCTGCTGGTACGTCCACTCGCTCCGCAGCCGGTAGGCGCGCTGCCACATGCCGGCCGCGTGCACCAGGTTCCCGTGCGTGACCACGACGCCCTTGGCCTTGCCGGTCGACCCGGAGGTGTAGATGACGTACGCCGGATCGTCCTCCGTGGCAAGTCCCGGCAGGTCGGTGTCCTCTGCCGGGAGGACGTCGAGGTAGGCCGCGTCCACCAGCACCGCGGCGCCGCTGTCCGACAGCATGTAGTCCAGCCGGTCGCGCGGGTAGGCCGGGTCCAGCGGCACGTACGCGCCACCGGCCTTCAGCACGCCCCACATCGCGGCGAACAGGTCCAGCCCGCGGTCCAGGCAGATCGCCACCTGATCCCCCGGCCGTACGCCCTCCGCGCGCAGCCGTCGTGCGATCCGGTTCGCCCGCGCGTTCAGCTGCCCGTAGCTGAGCGTCTCGCCGCGGAACGTCAGCGCGGGCGCGTCCGGCGTCGCGGTGGCGTGCCGTTCGAACAGCTCCGGCAGCGTGGCCGCGTCCGGCAGCGGGGCCTCGAACGCGTTCCACTCGTGCAGGATCCGGTGCCGTTCCGCGCCGGTGAGCATCGGCAGCCGGGTGATCTGCGCGCCCGGGTCGGCCACGGCCGCGCCGAGCAGCGTCAGCAGGTGGTCCAGCAGCGCGCCGACGCGCGGCGCGTGGAACAGCTCGGTCGCGTAGTCGATGCTCAGCACCGGCCCGTCGACCGGGAAGTCCAGGCCGACCGCGAGATCCACCATGGTGGCGGCCGGCGCCAGCTCGCCCGCGTAGGCGATGCCCGGCTCGGCCGGCGCGGGCGTGTTGTGCACGGTCAGCATCACCGGGCTGATCCGGTTCCGGTTGCCTTTCTGCGGGCGGGCCATCGCGTCCAGCAGGTCCGGCAGCGCGAGCGCCCGGTGGTCGAGGTCGGCCAGCAGCCCGTCCCGCACGCGCGCCACCAGCTGCGCGAACGTGGGCGCGCCGCTCAGGTCACCGCGCAGCGGCAGGATGTTGAGCAGCGGCCCGACCGCCGACTCCAGGTGCGGCCCGGTCCGCCCCGCGACAGGCGACAACACCGTCACGTCGGTACGCCCGGTGTAGCGCGACAGCACGGCCTGCAGCCCCGCCAGCATCACCATGAACAGGCTGGCCCGCTGTTCCCGGCCGAGCGCGCGGAGTTGATCGAGCAGCGCGGGGTCGAGCGGGCGGCTGATCCGCGCGGACGTGAACGAGCGGGCTGCCGGGCGGGGACGGTCCGCGGGCAGCTCCAGGTCGAGATCCGCATCGGCGAAACGCTGTCGCCAGTAGTCACGCAGCGTCTCGTCGGCGCGCGCGGCCGCGTCCCGGGCGGCGATGTCCGGCGCGGTCCCGGCGACCGGGATCACCGCGCCGGCCGTAGCAGTCCTGCCGGCCGGAGCAGTCGCGTCGGCGGGAGTCGGCGCGTCGCCCGGACCAGCCGTCGCGGCCTGGCCGGTCGCGTCGGCCTGACCCGGCGCGACGGCCTGGGTCGCGCCTCGGTAGAGCGCGGCGAGGTCGTCGCCGACCACCGCGGCGGACCAGCCGTCGAAGATCAGGTGGTGCACGACCAGCACCAGCTCGGTGCGGTCCGGCGTGAGGTAGGCGCGGGCCAGCGGTCCGGCCGCCAGGTCGAACTTCCCCTTGACCGGCTCACCCACGGTCAGCCCGATCGTGCCCTCGGGGTCGATCACCATGTGCGGCTCGGTGCCGTTGTCGGGGAAGCGGGCGCGCAGCAGCGGATGCTTCCTCACCAGCGCGGACAGCGCCGTGACCAGCGTCTTCTCGTCCGCGGCGCGATCGAAGCGGTAGCGGATGCCGAGCGTGTGCGCGGGAAGCCCTGCACAGACCTGTTCCGCGATCCAGAAGTCCCGCTGCATCGGGCTGAGCGGCAGCTCAACCCCCTCGGGAAGCCCGGCCATGACCGCGTCGTCGCCGGTCACGCCGCTCTCACCCGGGCCGCGCACGATCGCGCGGTTCCGTGCCTCCGCGGTCGCTCGGCTCCCTGCCCAGCCGCTCTCCTCAGCGGCGGCCCGGCCGCCAGCGCCGTGCTCAGCCACGCCGCCTTCGCCCGCTACGCTCCCGGCCCGATCGGCCGCGCCATCATCGCCGACCGCACCCCGGCCAGCGCCACGATCGGCCGCGTCGTCGATCTTCGCCGCGATCGTGTGCAGGGACGGGTCCGCGTAGAGCTCGCCGAGTGTGAGGGTCACGCCGTGGCGGTGGCGGAGTTCGCTGATCAGGCGTACCGCGTCGAGGGAGTCGCCGCCGAGCGCCGTGAAGTCGTCGTCCGGGTGCACGTCGGTGGCACCGATCAGCCGGGTCCAGATCTCCGCGACCGTGGTCTGCGCCGGGGTCAGGCCGTCGGACGCGGCAGCGACCGGCACGTGCGTCGCGGCCAGCGCCCGCCGGTCCACCTTGCCCTGCGGCGTCAGCGGGAAGCGGTCGTGCCGGACCAGAACGGCCGGGACCAGGTGAGACGGCAGCAGGTGTGCGAGTTCCGGCCGTACCGTGGAAAGATCTTGATCTTGGTTTGTGATCACGTGCCCGACGAGTCGCAGGTGCCCGTCCGCATCGGCCGCCACCACGACCGCGTCCACGATCCCGGCGACGCCGCGGAGCACCGCCTCGATCTCCCCCGGCTCCACCCGGAAGCCGCGGATCTTGATCTGATCGTCCAGACGACCCAGAAATTCAAGAGCGCCATCGGGGGTACGCCGTACGCGGTCCCCGGTCCGGTACTCGCCGTCCGCCGTGAACCGCTCCGCCGTCAGGTCGTCCCGGTGCAGGTAGCCGGCCGCGACCTGCGCACCACCGATCAGCAGCTCACCGGTCTGCGCCTCGTGCCCGTCCGCATCCAGGATCCGGCAGGTCACGCCGGACAGCGGCCGGCCGATCGGCACCGGGCCGCCGTCCCAGCCGGTCAGGTCCGCCGTGGTCGCCACCACCGTGGTCTCGGTCGGCCCGTAGGTGTTGACCAGCCGCGTCGCGCCGCCGCGTGGCCAGTGCCGCACCGCCTCCGGCTGCGCCGCCTCCCCGCCGATGATCGTCAGCCGCACCGTCGCCGGCACCGCCGCCTCACCGCGGGCGACCGCCACCGCCAGCTCGTGCCAGTACGCGGTCGGCAGGTCCAGCACCGTGATCCCGAGCGCCGCGCACCGGTCCAGGAACAGGTCCGGCCGGCTGATCATGTCGTCGTCCCGCAGCACCACGGCCGCCCCGCAGGTCAACGACGGGAAGATCTCCTCCACGCTCGCGTCGAACCCCAGCGACGCGAACTGCAGCACCCGGTCCGTCCCGGTGAGCTCATAGCGCTCCACCGCCGCCACACAGAACGCCGCCAGCGCCCGCCCCGGGACCAGCACGCCTTTCGGCCGCCCCGTGGACCCCGAGGTGTAGATGACGTAGCCCGGATCGTCATGCACACCGCCGTTCCCGGCCGTCGCGGCGTCGATCCGCATGCCGGAGGCGTCGACGTGCGAGTGCGGGACGTCGACGTGCGGGACGTCGACGTGCGGGACGTCGACGTGCGGGTCGCCGGCACTCGCGCCGCGGAATGTCGCGGGCAGGAAGCCTGCGGTTTCGATCCCCTGATCGGTCACGATCGCGCGCGGCCGGGCGTCCTCCAGGATCAGCTCCTGCCGGGCCGCCGGATAGGCCGGATCCACCGGCACGTACCCCGCCCCCAGCCGCCGGCACGCGAGCATCGCCACGATCGCGCCCCGCCCGCGCCGCATCCGGAGAGCGACGAGATCCCCGCGACGCACACCCGCCGCCGCCAGCTCTGCCGCGACCACACCCACCCGCGCAACAAGCTCGGCGTAGCTGACCTCACCGTCGCCGTCGACCACCGCCGGTGCCGCCGGCCGCCGCACCGCCTGCCCGGCGATGCTCCGCCACAGCGGCTCCTCCCCCACGATGTACGCGGGGACGTCCGTGGCCTGACTCATCGAATCTCCAATTTTCCGCAGCTCTTCGGCGACGTGCGGCGGAGACTCTATAGACAGTTGAACGTTCAAAGATGAACTGAACCGGAAGCCTCAATGGCAGTTCGCTCCCCACCACCTCACCACTCAGCGTGACGATTCAGTCGTCCACAGTGGCCGCCTCAGCGTCCGCGCAACTCATCGAAACCTCGGAATCAGCTGATAGACCGCCACCCGCCGACCACCGAACCGATCACTGAGCGCAACCAGACCCCGTCCACCCACCCGCACACGCCGTTCACCTTGTTAGCCCTGAATTCGATTTCCCAGCTTTCGGCATATCGGACGAAAGCCCCCTTGGGCGAGGCGTCAAATGTAACTCCAAATGTAACTACAACCGTTGAAATGTAACTAGCGGCCAGTTACATTCGCACGGTGAACAGGGATCTGGACAGCCTCGTACGCACCCTGCGCGCCTCGGGCGGGGACACCGCGGCCGTCGAGGTCACGTCGGCCGCCGGCGGCCTGCCCATCTCGCTGACTTCTTCGTTGAGCGCGCTCGCCAACCTCGCGGGCGGCGGAACGATCATCCTCGGTTTGGACGAACGTGCCGGCTTCCGCCCCGTACCCCTGGCCGACCCGCAGGCGCTCAAGCAGGGCCTCGCCGCGAAGGCACGCGCTTACACACCGCCGGTGCGCCTGTCGATCGAGGACGGCATGGTCGACGGGCAGCCGGTGATCGTGGCCCGCGTACAGGAGTGCGACCCGTCTGCCAAACCGTGCCGGGTGACCGCAAGCGGCGACGGATACCTGCGCGGTTACGACGGCGACTTCCTGCTCTCCGACGTGGAGGTCCAGGGTTTCCTCGCCGCACGCCGACCGCCGCTGTTCGACCGCCGCCCCGTCGACGGCGCCGACCCGGACGACCTCGACCCCGACCTGATCGCCTCCTACCTGACCACCGTGCGCGCGCGGGACTCGACCGGCCTCGGCCGGTTCACCGACGACGCGGAGCTGCTGCGCCGCGCCGGCGTGACGGTCGCGGGAGGGCAACCGACGACGGCCGGACTCCTCGCGCTGGGCCTGCATCCACAGCAGTTCTTCCCGCGCTTCGTCATCCGGGCCGCGGCGGAACCCCGGCCTCAGGATTCGTCGGCGGTACGCGCGCGTAACCAGGTCACCATCACCGGCCCCATTCCACGGATGCTCGACGCCGCTCTCGACTGGGCTCGCCGCACCTTCGACACGAAGATCGTCGAGAACCCCGGCGGCAGCGTCACGGACGAACCCGCGTACCCGCTGCTCGCCTTCCGCGAGATCATCGCCAACGCGCTCATCCACCGCGACCTCGACGACTGGTCACAGGCCTTCGCAGTCGAGGTACGGCTACGCCGCGACCGGCTCGTCGTCACCAACCCCGGCGGCCTGCACGGCATCACCGTCGACCGTCTCGGACACGATGCGGTCACCTCCGCCCGCAACGGACTCCTCGTCGGCATCTGCCAGCACGTCCGTACGCCCGGCTCGGGCGGCCGGGTCATCGAGGCCCTCGCCGGCGGCATCCCCACGATCACCCAGGAACTGTCGAGTCACGCGCTGCCCCCCGCACAGTTCATCGACGCCGGCATCAGATTCACCGTGCTGCTGCGCCCCACCACCGGCGCCGCGCGATCACGCCCGCCTCTCGGCGCCACCGAGCTGCGCATCCTCGAAGCCCTCACACCCGCCCCGCAGACCGTCGCCGGCCTCCAGGCAGCCCTCGGCCTGTCCGCCCCCAACATCCGCAAAGCACTCCGCAATCTGCGCAATCGCGGCCTCGCCCACCAGGACGGCGGCCAAGGCCGCCCCACCACCTACCGCATCACCGCCGCCACCAACTGACCCACGAACCGCCAACACGACGGAGTGCACCAACACGACGGAGGTGCGCCCCCAGGCAACGCACCAACACGACGTGCCGCGCCCACCGGGCAACGCACCAACACGACGGAGGTGCACCCCCGGGCAACGCACCAACACGACGTGCCGCGCCCACCGGACCGTGGGGTTTCCGGGGCTCGGCCCCGGAGCAGAAATGACGAGACGCTCTACGTTCGCGCTTTCCGCGAACATAGAGCGTCCAAGAGTCTCGTGGAGCTGTGGGGATTTGAACCCCAGACCCCCTCGATGCGAACAAAGTTCACTTCTTGGTCGAGGTCGCGCAACTCGCTGCCCAGCAGGTCACACTACCTCGATGAGGTCCCCCAACCGCATCTAGCTACGCCTCGCCCCCATCACCCACTCCCACTCGGCTCCCACTGAAGCGAACGCCAAACCCCCGCACGGCTGGCTGGCTATCCCTCGCCCCACCGAGCGCATCCTCGACACACGGGGCAGCTTTGATCATCAATGCTCGATACGCTCACGGCTACGCAGGCAGAGGGGGAGAGTTGGTAGCGCCTCAGGAAAAAGCTAACAAAGCATCGGTCAGCCCAACTAGCTTTGGGCAGCCTCGATGAACCTTCTTTCACAGATCATTCCCGGCCTGCGAGAAACCCGCGCCCCACTTGCCATTGGCACCCTATGGCTGACAACAGGCTGGCTTTGTTACTTTTTGCTCCCAGAGAAAAATTGGGATAATACCTACGTTGAAAACGTCACAAAGCCTCTGTCCGTCATACCCGACGAGATTCTGATTTCTATTGCAATTCTCGTAGTCTACATCTTAGGAATTCTGCTGGAGGCTATCGGAAAGATATTCTACCCGCTCATGCTTACGGTATTGTTTCTTGGCCTCGCCGCTATCATATTTTTCGGATTCACATCAACGGCCGCAACAACTGGCATGCTAATCCTCGCGGCTACGATTTTTACGCTCTACAGCCTTCTAAGGGCGGCTCAGATGCAGAGGCAACTACCGGATGAGCCATATAGCACGTTAGCAGCAGACGCAATGATGACCTCTTTGGAGAGTTCCGGTGCCGCGATCTCCGACCTATATCGAAAGGTGCGCACGGCGGCCGAACCCGACTTTGAAGTCTTCCAAGAGCTACTAAGGGAAGACATCGAACGAACGTTCGGAGATGATAAAGGAATCATCCCCGAAGCCGTAGAACAGCTCAATGTGAGGGTACTAAGCAGAGTTTCAGAAGCAGTCTACCTCTCGGCCAGCGACCTTTACAACAAGGTAGGAGAATCTAGCCAGGAGAAGTTAAGGAAAGCTACTACACCAGCTTTACTAGCATATTACGTTCGGGATAACGAAGAAATTGCAGAGGCCGCACGTGAAGCCTTACGGGACCGCCTCAATGTAGACCCTCAATCGCGATTCACCTTCGCGCAGACAGTCTTTCCAATCGACGAAATGCGGGCGCGTCTCAAGAATCGAATGAGCCAGGCAGAGATTGCGCTACGAGCTAATTTTCGAGAGCTTCACGATGAGATCGACCGCACCAGAGCTGAAGGCGAATTCAGAAAGGGCATCTGCTTTCCCATTGCCGCCCTATTAACAGCAGTCTCAGCGTCGCTCGCGAAAGCGTTCGCAGCACAGAGGCTTGACGAAATCACCCTGGCCGCAGCGACCGTTTCTTTTGTCGTCGCGCTAATTATCTACGCGGCAGGCGCCCGACGAACCAAGGAGGCCAATCAGCTACTCTACGCTTGCCTTCTGCAGAACATAGTTGGAGTCACTAGAGAGAACCTTTACGGCAAGCAAATCTTTGTCCCGGCAGAGAGTATCCGCATAACCCCGCTGCCCGGCATCCGACACAAGCTTGCCGAACTCTTGCGCGAACGGGCCACCTCGGCCCTGGAAGGCGCCATTGAATCTACAAAGAAAAAACGAGGGTCCCGGCGACCGCAAACATAGATCCAACATTAGCACAAACCAGCCTCAGCGGTCCCCTGCGTTGGCGCGAACTGCATACAATTAAGCGGACTTGATGTGGGCATTTATCGGCGGCCTAGCCGAGATATCCCTACACTAAAAGTCAGCAAAACTCACCTAGGCAGCAACGTATGACGATAATAATCTCTCAGACCCTCCAGAGCTTAAGCACACTACAAGAATGAAATTCTTCCCCAATGGGATTATTTAGGGGCATAACGGCGACGTGGCTTGCCCCAAGGGGCTTCGTAGCGAAGACTCAACCTAGAGTTACGGACGCAGGGGAGGTGATGGATCATGGCATCGACAAGTACCGCCTGGGCGGACTCAGATGTGAGCGTGGAGGTCTCCATCGACGGCCCGCGCCGCGCTGTCGGCGTACGGGCATACACCCGCCTTCTAGACCAGGTTCTTTTGTCTCTCGAAGAGGTCGATCGCGTCGCCCTGCCAGGACGAGTTGCTCGCTTAGAGTGGGCAGTAGAAGATCTCTCGTTTAAAGGCGGACTGAAAGCCGTTATCGCGCCCCGCAAAGTGCCACGCCTACGGCCTTTCGGGACGGTGTCAACTCCCGCATTGAGCCTGGTTAGCGGAATCAAAAATCTTCACGCCACGCCAGAAATTCCTCAATTCTTCTCCCCTGGAATCGTCGAGCGAGTTGAGCAGATTGGCCGCCCAGTTGGAGACAACGGCATCGAAAGAGTAGAAATCAGACCACTATCTCACGGTTCCGTGAGTGCAGTAGTGGATTTCGAGACCGTCAGCAATGCTAGGCAGGCTATTAATGTTTCAAGGCGGTCCTGGGGCAGCATTCAAGGTCAACTTGATGTCATCAAAGCCAATACAAGATCTGGCCCACGAGCGCAAGTTCTCATTGAAGGCACTCGCAGAGCAATCACTGTCAGAGCGTCTGCCGATCAAGCTAACACGCTCAGGGATGCTTGGGGGAAAAGGGTGCTGGTCGGAGGCGAGTTGCACAGGAACGTTCTAGGTCAAGCGGTACGCCTCGACATGACCGAGCTACAAGTTTTACCCGAGAGGAGCGCTACTTCGACGTTTGACATACTCGGCATTTCACCTAATTGGACTGGAGATCTAAGTACCGAGGAATTTATGCGGCAGGTTCGTAGTGTCTAAGGCTTCTTCCGCGCCGAAAGTGTACGTAGACACCTGCGTCTTCCTAAATGTAATCAAGCGGGAAGCTGGCCTCTGGCCCGATTCCTTGAAGATTCTAAGGGCGGCGGAACGCGGCGACATCCGCCTGATCGCATCCACGCTCCTGATGACGGAAATTGCCTCCTGGAACGGGGAGGTCGATCCGATCACGCGTGACAAGGTCCTGTCCGACTACCTCGAAAACTTGCCGGTAGAATGGGCGGAGCTCGACCTTTTCGTCACTTACGATGCGCGAAAGCTATGTGATCGCTACAGGATGCGGGGCGCCGACGCCGCGCATCTCGCAACGGCCATCCGGCGCAAGGCCGATTATCTGATCACACGCGACAAAGGTTTCCCCTACGGCCATCTCGACGGAACCAGCCTGCGAGTCTCTGAGCCGACAATTCTATGGAATCCTACAATCGACGATAGCCACATCGACCTCATGGCGTCAGAGTTAGATCCTGACGGCCCACTGAGGCAGCGCCAACCAAATTCTCGGCAGGGCAACTAAAGGTCTAGACTTACCTGCCATTCATTTGCTTTTAGTTAGGAAAACTCCGGCACGGAAGGGCTCGGCGCGATGGAGATCTTCAGCCCTGAGCTGTAGAAGGAAGACATTCCAGTCAGCCTTCGGAAATTGGAGCTGACCGCCGTGCGGATCCTTACTATCTCGAACGAACACCCCAGCGAGACTATTCAAGGCCACCTCTACACACTGGCCGCCGTTGGGGCTGGAGCGAGAGGACTTGCGCCAGGTTAGGGCTTCCATGAGTGTGCGGCCTCCTGGATGAGTTTGAGGGACTGGCGTTTGGGGAGGGCTTCTCCTAGGAGACCTTCCCAGATGCGGCGGGTGGCATCAACGTCTGTGGGGGTCTCGATGACCAGGCCGCGGAGTTGGGTGTCGATGTAGGTGACCTCGGTGTGGCCGGGGAGGGTGGCCAGGACGAAAGCGCCAGCTAAGCCTCGATGTGCGCCTACCTCGGTGCGGAGGACGTGGAGTTCGGCGGTGCCGGTGGTGGCTGCGGTGATCAGGTGGTCCAGTTGCTCGCGCATCAGGCTGGGAGCGTCGCCGATGGGGCGGTGGAGGATGGACTCTTCGAGGATCGTGATGAGGCGGGGCGGGTTGGGCCGGCTGAGGGTCTGCTGACGCCGAATGCGGGTCTCTACCGCGCGCGTCAGGGTTTCCTCGTTGGCTGCGGGGTCGCCGGCCTGGAGCATGGCGCGGGCGTAGGCGGGGGTCTGGAGCAGCCCATCCAGCACTAAGGGCTGGTAGGAGCGGAGCGCGGTGGCGGTTGCCTCGACTTCCGCCCAAGGACGAAACCATTCCGGCATGACCTCGTGGGTGGCGGTTGCCTGCGCTGTCTCCAGGAGCCGGCCGAGTAGTCCCCCGGTGCTGAGCACGTCGTCCGCGCGCTGGACGAAGGCGTCGCTCGGTGGGCGTTTGCCGGTCTCGACGGCGGATATCTGGCTGTCCGAGAAGTGGATCTCTTTGGCGAGTTCCTGCTGCGTGATGTCCTTGTATTCGCGCGCGATCTTCAGCTCTCTACCGAGGGCAATCAGAATCGGGTGAGCACCGCTCATGTGGTCAGTGATCATGGCGTTCCTCAGCCATTCCACAACAAGCGTCCCAGACTCCCGCCGTCATTTCGCCCTTTCCACAGCGGCCAGGCGAGGCATCAAATCGGTTCTCTTCTACTCCCGACTCGGAAATAGTCCTTGTAACAAACGGGCGGATAGGCGTTGTGCCACAAGGTGACTCGGGCTCGCACGACCGCTCACCGACTGCTGAGGAGGAGATTTCCGTGAGGGCTGGAAGCAAAGACGAAGAGGTTTCGGCGATTGCCGAACATCCATCGTTCTGCGATCCGGGCGAGTGCCTGGTGGGGGCGACTGGGGTGGAGTTCGAGCGGCATCGGTCGGCACCTCGCAGCATGACTCTCAAGGACGACATGTTGGGCACGCGGTTCGTCACCCGCGTGACGGAGGCGCTGTTGGAGCCGGGGGTGCCGTATCTGGAGGTCGACGTGTATGCGGCGGATGAGGACGACCCAGTTGCCGAGTTGCGGTTCACCTCCCACAACATGCTCATGATAATCGATTTCCTTTTCGGTCTCATGCACATCGGGCAACCGATGGCGGTCGACGCGGCCGAATTCGTCGTGCGGGAGATGGCGTAGTTGATGGCCGACGACAACGCAGGTGGCGTCGGGCCTGAGGCACGCGATCGGGCGCCGGCGCCCGAGGAGGTCTCCGTGCCTGAGCCGACGAATGGTCCAGCCGTGGTGGACGTGGATGAGCATCCGGAGTGGTGCGATCCAAAGGAGTGCATGGCCGGAGGTCTGCCGGTGCCGTACCGGCACCGGTCTGCGCCGATGACGCTGGAGCTGTGTAACGACCTGACCGGCGCTTGGCTGGACGCGAGGATGACGGAGTCGGTGTTTACGCCGGGGGCTCTGGGGTTCGAGGTCGACGTGCGATGGGAAGGCGAGGACGAGCCGGAGCACAAGGCGATCATCAGTCTGCAGGGACTGGCGAGGATGAACAGGCTGACGCTCTCGCTCATGGTCCGAGCGATTATCGAAGAATCGCTACCGGTGCGGCCTCTCACCGGACTGGAGTTGTAGGCCATGACCGGTGAGCGCGGTCGTCGTGCCAGTCCCGATGATTTCCGTGCCGTGGGGGACATCGTTCACCTCGACAGGTTCAATGTGAAAGATGGTGAGCGAGATGTGGAGATTCGGATTCTGCATATCTCGCATCTGCTGTGGTCTGTGCCGGATGTGCAGTGGGTCCGAGTTCTCGGTGTCGAGATGGACGGCGGTACGGAAAAGGGGCCTCAGAGCCTTTTCATCGTGCATAAGGATTCCCTGAGGCGTGAAGAGGCTGAGGTTTAGGCGGGGCTGAGGCTCATCGCGTCGTGGATGGCGCGGGCGGCGTCGGCCGGCGGGGTCTCGGCGGTGTTGAGGAAGAGATCGGGCTCGGGAACGGGCTCGGTCTCTTCCCACGCGCGGAGGCGGGCGGTCGTGTCGCCGGTGGCGCGGGCGATGATGCGGGACTCGGCCACGTCGCGGGGGCACCAGAGGTAAACGACCGTCCAGCGGGTGCCGGGGGTGGCGCTCACCAGCGCGTCGATCGCGGGGACCTGGCCGAGGTGGATGACCGGGATGCCGGTGGCGAGAGCGTCGGTCAGGCCGGGGCGGTCGATGACGTAGAGGGCGTCGTATCGGCGGTTCTCCCAGAGCACGTCACCGGTCGCGCGGAGGCGGTCGATCTCGGGCTCGGTGGTCATGCGGTATGTGCCGGTGCGGCCGGGGCCGGCCTTGAGCCTGCGGAAGAGACTGACGGCGGGGTCCAGCTCGGCCAGGGCGTGAGTAACCGTGTCTTTGCCGCTGGCGGGTGGGCCGTAGAGGATGATCGCGCGGCTCATGCCGTACCGCCGAGGATGGTTTTGATCAGGTCTTTGGCCTGGGCTTGCAGGGGGCGGCTGGACGCGGAGTTGTCGATCACCTTGTGGGGCACCGGCGGGCGGAAGCTGGTGTCGAACTTCGACAGGTAGCCGGACCAGTCCGCGAGTTTGGCCGCGTCGCGGGCGGCTCCGCGATGGCGGACGTAGGTGTGCATGGTCGCTTCGTCGCAGTAGACCCACACGTAGGTCACCGTGGCGTTCAGCTCGGTGAACGTGGCCTGGGTGCGCTCAATCCAGGCGGGGTCGCTGAGTTCGCGGATGAACGGGGCGGTCAGGATGACGCTGTTGCCGCAGGCCAGGTTCTCGGTGGCGGCGGCGATCAGGGCCTCGTACTCGCGGGGGCGGATCAGGGTGAAGTATTCGTCGGACTCGCGGTCGTGGGGTGAGTGGCCGATGGTTTCCAGGGCGGCCTCGACGACGGGGCGGGTCAGGGTGTCCTTGTCGAGCATCGACCAGCCGGTTTCGCGGGCGAGTATGCGGCCCAGCTCGGTCTTGCCGCTTCCGGCGTAGCCGCCGACCACGAGCACCCTGGGCTGGCGGGGGCGGACGTCGGCTTTGCGGTCCTGGCCGGGCGCGTGCACGTAGCGCTTGGAGCGGGACTTGCTGATCACCAAGCCTTCCTCAGCCAGCAGGCGCATGGCCTCGCTGATCGTGAAGACGCTGACATCCCAGCGCTCGGCCAGCTCACGGGTGGACGGGAGCACGTCTCCGTCGCGGAGTACGCCGGCCTCGATGTCGTTGCGGATGTTCCGGGCGACCTGCTGATGCAGCGATTCCGCCCGTGAGAGCGGTGGACGGGGGGCCGACATGTGGTCTCCTTAACTCGATGCCGTGCAACTGGTATCCAAAAATATCAGGTGTTTTGGACGCCAGTCATGCTGTTAGCTCTCGTTTTGGCAGCTCAGCGCCCTTCTCAAGAAACTTCTCGATCTAACAGTTGACCTGTTTACATATCAACTGTTAGCTTCGTGGCACAGAGATCGCCGTCACAACGACGGAGATCGAAGAAGCCACAAGAGGAGTGCGTCTTGGCACCGAACGACTGGCTCAACGACATCGACGGGCCTTCACCGGCCGAACTCGCGGAGATCAGGGCTGAGGAGCCGCTGATCAGCGCGGAGGTCGCGTTGGTGGATGCGGAGATCCGCGTGCTGTGCGCGGAGGACGGGCCGACGGATCTGGACTGGCACCGGCTCCGGATCGCGGAGAAGCGGGTCGCCAGGGAGGCGCTGGCGCTGCACCGGAAGCGGCGGATCAGCGCGGACCTCGGGTGGGTGGCGTGATGACCTCTGCCTTCCCGATCGCCGCGCCGGCCGAGGACGCGCGCTTCACGTTCGGCCTGCTGCTGGACCTGGCCAAGGTGCTGGAGCAGCACGGTTACCCGCCGGTCGAGGCCGGGGCGGACCTGCTCCGGCTCCAGAAGAGCCTCTTCGGGTTTCTCTACGTCCAGCCCAGCACCACCGAGCTTGAAGGAGTCCTGCGATGACCGTCTCCGCGTACCCCCGCCAGATTGAGGATCTTCTGCCCCGCGCTGCGGAACTGGTCTCGGCGCTCGGGTTCATCCCCTCCGAGAACCGGCTCAAGAATGAGCTGAACGTGGGTCGGCCCAAGGCCAAGGCGATCCGGAAAGCGCTGGAGTCGGAGGCGCTGCCGGACCCGGTTTCCGAGGCGGACCCGGTGGTCAGCGTGGCGGAGCCGATCGCGGACGACGTGCCGGTGGCCGAGGAGGCGTCGGTGCTGCGTGAGGAGGTCGCGGACCCGGGCACGTCCGCCACGTCCCGGTCGG
Source organism: Catenuloplanes japonicus (assembly GCF_000717135.1). GTDB lineage: Bacteria > Actinomycetota > Actinomycetes > Mycobacteriales > Micromonosporaceae > Catenuloplanes > Catenuloplanes japonicus. The sequence continues at coordinate 69,294 of NZ_JNXY01000026.1, read as the reverse complement.
TCGCGTCGTGGCCGGTGCTGATTCTGGCGCTGCCCGCGTTCGCGGCGGTGTGGTCGGGGTGGGTGGGGCTCGGGGAGATGACCGGGTTCGGGGTGGTGCACCCGCTTCCGGGGATCGCGGACGGGTTCAGCCTGAACACCGCGATCACGCTCCCGATCGGGGTCGAGACCTACGCGGCGTACGCCCTGCGGGTCTGGCTCGCCGGACACGGCACGAGGGTGGCCCGGCGGTTCGCCAAGTGGTCCGCGATCGGGTCGCTGGTCCTCGGCGCGCTCGGCCAGGTCGCCTACCACCACATGGAGGCCGCGGGCGTCACACACGCGCCGTGGCAGATCACGACCGTTGTCGCGTGCCTGCCGGTGGCGGTCCTCGGGATGGGCGCGGCGCTGGCGCACCTGAACCACGACACCCGTTCCTAGCTCTGCCCGGCGGCGCGGCCCTCTGGCCTGGAAACCTGCGCCGCGCCGCCGGCCCCTTCTGCTCCATTCGCCTGGTGAGGCTTCAGGAGGAAGAACCCTCATGCTCGCAGAGACAGACACGGAACACACCGGCCGGCCGGATGAGGTGCTGGTGGGTGAGGTGGTCATGGTCGACCAGCCTCGCGCCGGCACCGATGACGAGTGGCTGACCGAGTTGGCGCGGCAGGCCGCGCAGCGCAAGCCGATCCTGCCCGCGTGGATGCTGTCCGGATCGGACTTCCGCCACACGTGCCGGTGGATCGCGGCCCACTACCTGCACGTCTCCGCGTATCACGCGGTCCGGATGCCGGTCTACGGCGGAAAACTCGCACTGCGCTCGCCGCGCGGCCTGTGGAGATTCATTTCCGGGGGTACGCGGTGGGTGCTGGATCTTGAGGGCCTGCCGGTACGGCTTGCGGCGGTCCGGCGGGAGGACGCGGAGCAGTACCTCCGGCTGTCCCGGCAGCGTGACGGCCGTGTGCGCCTCCGGACGCTGATCGCGGCGTCGGTGGCGGTGCTCGGGGTGACCGGGACGTTCGTGCTCGCGGTGCTCGCGCCGAGCTGGGCGCACTGGGCGACGCTCGCGGGTCTGGTGGCCGCGTTCGGGCTCGGCGGGGCGCGGGCGGATCGGCCGTTGGTCTCCCGCGCTGTGGTCCCGACGCACGTCCAGGAGCTGACCTCGAATCAGGTCACGCTCGCACTGTCGGTGCTCGGGCTCGCGGGGATCAACCAGGCGGTGTCCAAGCTCGGCGACAAGGCGATCGGGTTCCCCGCGCCGATCACCCGCGACGGACCCGGCTGGCGTGCCGATGTCGACCTGCCGCCGGGCGTCACAGCAACCGAGGTGATCGAGCGTCGGGAGAAGCTGGCCGGCGCGCTGACCCGGCCGCTGGGCTGCGTGTGGCCGGAGGGCAACGCGCAAGTCCACCCCGGCCGGCTGATCCTCTGGGTCGGGGACCAGGACATGTCCAAAGCGCGCAAACCCGCGTGGCCGCTGCTCAAGGGCGGGCCGATCGACCTGTTCAAGCCTCAGCCGTACGGGACGGACCAGCGCGGGCGGTGGGTGAGCCTGACGTTGATGTTCATCGCGATGGTGATCGGGTCGATTCCGCGGATGGGCAAGACGTTCGCGCTGCGTGAGGCGCTGCTCATCGCGGCGCTCGATCCGCGGGCGGAGATCCACGCGTACGACCTGAAGGGCACCGGTGATCTGTCGGCGCTGGGGAAGGTCGCGCACCGGTGCCGGGCCGGAGAAGACGATGAGGACGTGCTCTACGCGGTCCACGCAATGCGGGAGCTGCGGGCCGAGCTGCGCCGCCGGGCGCGGGTGATCCGGGACCTGCCGCCGGACCTGTGCCCGGAGAACAAGGTCACGCCCGAGCTGGCGACCCGGCGCTCTCTCGGGCTGCATCCGATCGTGGTCGGGGTCGATGAGTGTCAGGTGTGGTTCGAGCACCCGGAGTACGGGGCCGAGCTGGAGGAGATCTGCACGGACCTGGTGAAGCGGGGGCCAGCTACCGGGATCGTGCTGATCCTGGCGACCCAGCGGCCGGACGCGAAGAGCCTGCCGACCGGGATCTCCGCGAACGCGTCCACGCGGTTCTGTCTGAAGGTCATGGGCCAGATGGAGAACGACATGGTGCTCGGGACCAGCCGCTACCGCAACGGCGTCCGGGCGACGATGTTCGCGTGGGAGGACAAGGGGATCGGCTACTTCGTCGGTGAGGGAGCGGACGCGCGGATCGTGTCCACGGTGTTCATCGACGGGCCGGCCGCGAACGTCCTCGCGGAGAAAGCGCGGGCGTTGCGGGAGCGTGCGGGGCGGTTGTCCGGGTTCGCGCTCGGGGAGAGGGCCGAGGTGGCGCAGGCCACGACGTATCACCTGCTGGACGACATCCTGTCCGTGGTGCCGGTCGCGGAGCTACGGGTGTGGAACGAGACCGTGGTGGCGCGGTTGGCCGATCTCCGGCCGGACGCCTACGACGGGTGGGCGCCGGAGCAGTTGACGGCGGCACTCAAGCCGTACGGGATCGAGGTCGACCAGATCGGCCGGCGCGTTGACGGGAAGACCGTCAACCGGCGCGGCATCACCCGCGCGGACATCGCCGCGAAAGTTGCCGAGCGTAACCAGTCGAAGGCTGCCGCATAGGCCATCCGGAGGGTGCTGGCGCTAGCACCTGAGCCTGCTAGCGCTAGCACCTCCGCTAGCACACGAATCAATGCCCTGCCAGGACGCTAGCACGCTAGCGGCCCTGGCCCCGTGCACTCGAAAACCGCCCCTGGAGGCGTTCGTGGACACCCCCGCCCTGATTGCTAGCTTCCTCTGCTTCGCTCTACCGCCCGTCACGCTCTGCTACGCCGCTAGCTGCGCGATCTGGCCCTGGAAAGCGTGCGCAACCTGCCACGGCACCGGGCGGATCAAGAGCCCGTTCGGCCGTGTCTTCCGGCTCTGCCGCCGCTGCGACGGCACCGGGCGGCGCATCCGGATCGGGCGGCACGTGTGGAACGAGTACCGGCGCGTGCACCGGGACGGCCACCGATGAGCCCGCACACCGCATGGTGCGCCGCTGACCATCGCTGCGGGCTCGGGGAGCACCGGGGCGCGGAGATCGTGGTCGACCTGGCGCGGCATGGCCGGGCGGTCGTCTGGCGCACACGAACCGACAACGGCCGCGAGTACGCCGAGGTCCGGCTGTGGGTGGCGCTCGCTCCCCACGAGACGCGAGCGCGACGGCAGTTGCTCGCCATGCTCACCGGTTTGCGTGTCCTGCTCGGCCGGGTCGCGTTGGCCGCGCGGCCGGCACCACGGCCGCATCGCTGATCCGCCGCTCAACTCGAAAGGAGGCCGCATCATGACCAGCCCCGCGCATGACCTGGGCGCTGAACGAGCCGTCATCGGCGCGGCGCTGCTCGCGCCAGCGACCGTTGCCGAGCTTGCGGCCACGCTCAACCCCGGGGACTTCTACCGGCCCAACCATGGCGCGCTGTGGGCCGCGATCTGCCGACTCACCGACGCCGGTACTCCGGCCGATCCGATCACGCTCGCGGCGCACCTGGCCGAGACGGGAGACCTGGCGCGGGTCGGTGGCGCGCCGTACCTGCACACGCTGATCTCCGAGGTGCCGAGCGTCGGGAGCGCCGGCTATTACGCGGAGATCGTGGCAGGGCACGCCAAACGCCGTGAGGTCTCCACGCTCGGGCTCCGTCTCACGCAGCTCGCCGATTCCGGCACGGACACGGCTGACCTGCTCGCCACCGGCCGCGCGCTGCTGGACGACACCAACGCCGGCGCGGCGTGGCCGCCGCTGATCCCGCTGGGCACCGGGCGGCATCTACCGGTCTTTCCGGCACACGTGCTGCCGGGGTGGGTGGCGGACATGGTGAACGCCGTCGCGGAGTTCACGCAAACCCCGGTCGACCTGGCCGGGAGCATCGCGCTCGCGGCGCTGTCGACAGCCGCCGGTGGGCGGGCCGAGGTGGAGGTGCGCGGGTCCTGGCGGGAGCCCACGAACCTGTTCACGGTCGTCGTGCTCCCGCCGGGATCGCGGAAATCGGCGGTGTTCGCGGCGATCACCGGGCCGCTGCTGGCCGCTGAATCGGCGCTGACGGAACGGATCAAGCCCGCGATCGTCGAGGCCGAGTTGGCGGCGCGGGTCGCAGGGAAAGCCGCCGACAAGGCCGCGATGGCTGCCGCGAACGCGGACGCGTCCGGACGGGACGCACTGCTCGCGGAGGCGTCGGCCGCCGCGATGCAGGCCGAGGCAATCAGCGTGCCGCGTTTGCCTCAACTGGTGGCCGATGACGTGACCAGCGAAGCGGTGGCGCAGTTGCTCGCGGAGCAGGGCGGCCGGTTGGCGGTCCTGTCGCCGGAGGGCGGGATCTTCGCCACGATCGCCGGCCGCTACTCGGGCACGCCGAACCTGGAGGTGTTCCTCAAAGGCCACGCCGGGGACATGATGCGGGTCGGCCGGCTGTCCCGCGACGCGCTGCACATCCCCAAGCCAGCGCTGACGCTCGGCCTGGCCGTGCAGCCGGACGTGCTGCGGGACATCGCGTCGATGCCGGGATTCCGCGGACTCGGTCTGCTCGCGCGCATCCTGTTCGCGCTGCCAGAGAACACAGTCGGGTTCCGCAAGATCGGCGCTGACCCGGTGCCGGCCGAGGTCGCGGACGCATACCGGGAGACCTTGGGTGCGCTGGTCTTGGCGCTCGCAGAGCGGACCGACCCGGTCGTACTACCGCTCACCGAGGATGCCAACGCGCGGGTGCTCGACATCGAGCGGGCGGTGGAGCCACGGCTTGCGCCTGGTGGGGCGTGGGGACACGTCGTGGACTGGGGCAGCAAGTACACCGGAGCCGTCATCCGCATGGCCGGCCTGATCCACCTGGCCGAGCATTTGTGCGACGGGTGGGGACGCGCTGTCGAGGCGGTCACGGTCGACCGGGCGGCCCAACTGGGCGACTACTACGCCGCTCACGCCCTGGCCGCGTTCGACGACATGGGCACCGACCAGGCCACCCGCAACGCCCGACACATCCTCGCCTGGATCGAGCGCACCGGGTCGACCACGTTCACCAAGCGCGACCTGTTCCGGGCCACGAAGTCCGCCACGATCCGGGCCGTAGCCGATCTGGAGCCGGCGCTGAGCGTGCTGGACGCCCACGGCTACCTCCGCCAGGTCGACCCACCGGCGCGGCCCCGGACGGGCGGCCGGCCGTCGTCGCCGACCTTCCTCGTGAACCCCGAGGTGCACCAACCCGCCGCCACCGTCCACCCGATCCGCGACGCGCGGCGGACGGCATGAGGGTGCTGACACAACTGACAGAACCGCCACAACCCCCGTACCGCAGAGGTTCTGTCAGTTCTGGCAGTTCTGTCACCGCCGTCCTGGGCCGCGCGGGTGCCGGATGTCTCCGCCGACGAGGACCGCCTCTGCGCTGTCGGCTCCCCTGGTCTCGCTTCGATCTCGCCCATCGGCCGGAAGGGCTCCCGAGTGCACCCCACCGAGAACGACGACACCACAGCCCACGGCACTCCGATGATCGCCGTGGGCACCATCTTCACCGCCGCCGAAGCCGCCGTGATCCTCCGCGTTCGGAGGAGCTGGCTCGAACGGCAGGCGGGATCACGGCGGATTCCGTTCACGCTCCTTGGCGGCTCCTACAGGTTCACTGCGGTCCATATCCGGGAGATCATCCGGATCTTTGAACAGGCACCCGCGCCAGCGGCCGGACCCGCTGAGGTCACGGTGATCACCCCGCGCCGGAGCAACCGCCAGGCCAGCGCCTCCGGTCGTGAGCCGCTGCAAGCGAGACCACGCAAGAACTCCTCACGGCAGAACGCCGCCTAACCCCACCCCCACGATCCGGAGGAACGATGGCGTACGCGGAAAAGCGCGGGAATCTCTGGCGCGCCCGGTGGGTGAGCCCGAGCGGCAAGCTCGAATCGCAGTCTGGTTTCAAGACACGCAAGGCTGCGGAGGATTACGCGAACGATAAGGAATCGTCCGTCAGGAAGAACACGTACGTGGATGTCCGGGCCGGTCAGGTGACCGTCGCGGAGATCGCGAACGCCTGGTATTCGGGGCTGGACCTGGAGCCGACCACGATGAGCAACTACCGGTACATGACCGAGGTCTACATCTTGCCGAAGTTCGGGGACCGGGCGGTCGCGTCGCTCACCGAGCATGAGATGCCGATCTGGGAGCGGGAGTTGGTGACGGGCGGGCTCAGCCGGCGCTCGGCCAGCGACGCGCGGTCGACGTTCGCGACGATCCTCGCGAGCGCGGTTCCGCGGTACATCCAGATCAACCCGGCGGCGCGAAAGAAGGGGACCGGGCGGAAGGGCACACGCCGGATCGAGAAGATGCAGCAGCGGCAGAAGGTATGGGCGTCACCGCTAGACGCGCTCCTGATCGCGGAGCGCGCGGCAGCGCTCTCCGGGCAGGACACCGACTTCGTCATGGCGATCACGATCGCTTACACCGGTATGCGGTGGGGCGAGGCGATCGGCCTAATGCCGGACTGCGTCGGGAAGAACAAGATCGACGTGCACTGGAAGCTGTACGAACTGAACGGGCGCTTCTACCGGGGCCGGCCGAAGGACGGCTCAATGCGCACGCTGGATCTCCCGCCGTTCCTCAGCACGATGCTCAGCGAGTACATGCGCCTCAATCCGCCACGGACCTGTTCATGCTCGCTGAAGGCGACGGACACGGGTGAGATTCCATGGTGCGCCGGAGACGCGTACGTCTTCCTTGGTGCGCAACGCGGCCACTTCCGCCGATCCAACTACAGCGAGCGCGTCTTCCGGCCGGCGGCGGATGGCTGGCATCCGGCGCGCAGAGGCAGTAGTCCACGCGCCCGGAAGCCGGTCCTCGTTGACGCGAGCCAACCGTGGCCGGGGAGCCCGTTGGCACCGTGGCCGGCGGCGATATCGGGAGAGCCCTTCCGGGAGCCACGGGGGCGCGGCATCGTGCCGGTTCCGGCCGAGATGCCGGTGGCATCCTGGCTGCCGATCCTGCCCGATCTGACGCCACACGGGCTCCGCCACGGGCATCACACGTGGATGGATGAGGCGGGAGTGTCGTACGTGCTCCAGTCGGAGCGCATGGGGCATGAGGTTCCTGGCATGCGGGGCGTATACAACCACGTCAGTCCGATGATGCGCTCAGCTCTCATCAGCGCAATGGAGCGACTGTGGGGCGACTCGCTCCGTTTGCGATCCCAACTATCGCCACAGTCCTCAGTCCCGATTCTCAATAGACTTCTGCACCCCCGAGGCAATAGCACATCAAATACAAGTTTTGTTCAAGTGCGCCCAACAGAAGAAGACATACACGCAAAGAAGCACTCGGACGACGCTCCCGTTCGGATTCCACTGCTAGCCTATACGCAGCATTAACGCCAGCATGGAGGAGGCAGAAGCAAAAATGTGCACAACCAGCTTCACGCAGTTTCTCACGGTAGGAGTTTCACTCTTTGCAGCATATTCTGCATATCGATCGTCGCAGGCGGCTCAACAAAATGCATATCGCGCACACTCTCCAAAATTTAAGGCGTTCGTCGAGAAGGCTCACCCAAACGAGCAAGGCAAACCAACGCTGAACCTTGTCCTACTTGAGCCCAATGACTTCGAAAAAGTCGAGGTTAAGCTCCTTCCGCCAGATCCTGTTAGATTCACCGCCAATCAGAACGGCGTCTCGACCACACCCAACGACCCCCAAACCTCCGCACTATGGGCTACGGATAAACGCAAGCCAGCAAGGTTGGAAGTCGGCGAAACCGCCAACTGGAAAGTCGAATGGCCAGAAGGCACAGATCCCGATGGCCGTGAAGTAATGCTACGCATCACCGCGGCAACAAGAGACTACGAATGGAGCGTTACAGAAACCGCACAGGTTATCGATTCAATCGAGCACACGCGCCAGCAGAAAACTATCGATAACGTACTGAAACGCAACGGAATGCAGCCCAAGCACTAACCACCTTAACGCTGGACCCACAGAGGCACGCACCACCCGACGAGTCCGAACCAACTAGGGCGTGTTTGGTGGATCTGGGCGAGCCGAGGTGAAGCCCAGGTGTCGTCTGGGTGTGCGCGGCGGAAGCCCTCATACCGGTGTTGCATGTGGGCTTTGTCCCGTGCGGCCAGGCGGAGGCTGGGTCACGCCGCAGACCGTCAGCCCTAGAGCGCACCGAGCAACAGCGGACGTCCTTGGGGCACCCCGTCGATAGAGGCCAACCGGGGCTAGACAGAGATCCACTCCCATCTCGCTCCCAAATTCGGACACCAAAAGGTCAAGGGCGGTCACCGAAATTTCGGTGACCGCCCTTGACCTTTGAGTCTTGTTGGTGGAGCTGTGGGGATTTGAACCCCAGACCCCCTCGATGCGAACGAGGTGCGCTACCAGACTGCGCCACAGCCCCAACCCTCCGCCGCAGGTCACCCCGCTGGCGGAACGTGGACAACATTAACAGGTGGCACGAGCGCCGCGCGAATCGCCCCCGGCGTGTCAGGCGGAGTCGGGGCGGCGGCCCTGGTTGGCCCCGCCGCCGGCCTGGTACGGCCGCCCGCGCAGCCCCGGTGACGGCCGGTACGACACCGATCCGCCGCGTGGCTTCGGGGGTGGCACCGGTGGTCCGGCGGTCCCGTCCGCTGCGGCCGGCAGCTCGGTGTCCGGTCCCCGGTCCAGCCCCATCGCCGCGCGCCGCACCGCCTCCCGCTGGGCGGCGAGACGTCGCCGGTCCTCGCGGCGGGCCGCGGCCCGCCGCTCCTGCTCGCGCCGCACCTCGGCCTGGCGGCGGGCCAGCCACAGCGCCTCCCGCGCCTGCTGGCGGCGTCGCCGGCGGTCCGCTATGGCCCGGTTGCGCAGGTGTACGACATAGACCGCGAGGAGCAGCCCGGTGACGGAGACGCTGATCCAGAAGCCGGGGCCGACGACCGCGACGCCGAGCAGCTCGACGCCGTTGAGCAGGACGAGTGAGGCGAGGACGCGGCGGCGGCGGGTGACGGCGGTGGCGTGGCCGCGACGGGCGCGGGGGCGGCGGCGCCGGGCGCCGTCGGGCACCGCGCGGAGCGTGCGCCGGCGGCCACGCCGACCCGGAGATGCCGCAGAGCTGGACAAACCGGCATGATCAGGCGAAGATGGCACAGACTTCTCAGAAGTCGGCGGCATCATGTGGCGTGGCGGGTTGATCGGGCGTCGTCCGGGCACGGTGCGGCGACGGCGGCGGCGCTCGAGCACCCTGGCCGTCGACTGCGCCCGCTCCGCCACCTGGCGCTCGGTTGCGTCGTACCGGCGGACAAGCGCCGGCGCAAGGGCGAGCAGCCCGGCGGCAGCGAGGACGGCGAGGAGCACCGAGGTCGGCACCCTCAACCCTCCCGTCACCCCATCGACGACCGCCCAGGCCGCCGTCAAGTCCCAGTTCTTCGAGGTTACGGGGGCGTCAGGGGCAAATTAGGACGGCACGCCGACCGAACTCCGTAGAAAAGATCATGCCGTGTGCTGCCGCAGTCGATGCCACCGCCGCAGCAGACCACCCTCCGCGGCCACATCTTCGCTGGTCAGCGTGTATCCGATGTGATCGCGCCAGTTGCCGTCGATGTGCATGTAGCGCGCGTGGTAAGCCTCCTCACGAAAACCGAGCTTCTCCACGACGCGCCGGGACGGCCGGTTCTCCGGGCGGATGTTGACCTCGATGCGGTGCAGGCCGGCCGCGCCGAACGCATGGTCCACGGTGAGCGCGAGCGCGGTCGGGATGATGCCCCGGCCGGCCACCCGCGAGTCGACCCAGTAGCCCGCGTACGCGGAGCAGAACGCGCGCCGCACGATGTTGCCCAGGTTGATGTGGCCGACCACGCGTTCCGCGCCGTTCTCGCGCAGGCAGACCGCGAACGGCATGCTCTCGCCGCGCCGCCCGGACCGCCGCATGTCCGCGTAGACGTACCGGTAGGCGCGGGTGGAGTTGAGCTCCTCCCACGGCCCGGGTGGCGCGGACTCCCACGGCGCCAGCCACTGCCGGTTCGCGATCCGGACCTCGGACCAGGCGGCCGCGTCGGAGCGCCGGTACGGCCGCAGCAGCACCGGCCCGTCCGCCAGCACGACCGGCCACCCGGGAGTGTCCCCCCAGATCACGCGGTCACCGCCGGCGGTCGAGCAGCAACACATCCACGGTGGAGCCCGCGGCCGCGCTCGTCACCCGCTCGCCGAGCACCAGCAGCCCGTTCGCCTCGGCCATGCCGGAGAGCGTGTAGGGACCGCCGGCCAGGGGCTGGACCGTGTAGCCACCGCCGCGCCGCTCGGCCACGTGTGCGGGCCGGAACTCGCGCAGGCCCGCCGGCGACGACACGGTCTCCAGCAGGTGCGCCCGCACGCTCGGCCGGAACACCGGCTCCGCGCCCGCGAGCAGCTGGATGGCCGGCCTGGCGAGCACCTCGAAACCCACCAGTGCGGCGCCTGGATCCCCGGGCAGACATATGATCGGCACCTCCTCGGCACCGACCGTACCGAATCCCAGCGCCGTTCCGGGATAGAGCGCCACATCGGTGAACGTGACCGGCCCGGTGCGCCCGACGTCACGCCGGGAGAGTATCCGCCGGACCATGTCGCCGGGCCCGATCCCGGTGCCGCCCGTGGTGATCAGCAGGTCGGCGCGCAGCGTCTGGTCCTCCAGCAGCGTGCGCAGGCCCTCCGGGTCGTCGTCGCAGATCCCCAGCCGGTACGCCAGCGCGCCCGCCTCCACCGCGGCCGCGGTCAGCGCGTGCGAGTTGGCGTCCACCACCTGGCCGGGCTGGCTGGCGCGGCCGACCTCGACCAGCTCGTCGCCGGTGGCCACCAGGACCACGCGCGGGCTGGGCCGCACCACCACGTGCCCGATGCCGGACGCGGCGAACACCGCGACCAGCGCCGGGCTGACGTAGGTGCCGGCCCGCGCCAGCACCGCACCGGCCGGCAACTCCTCACCGGCGCGGCGCAGGCCGTACCCCCGTTTGGGGGCCTGGTAGATCTCGACCGCGGCCATGCCCTGGTCGGTCCACGGGACCGGCACCACCACGTCCGCGCCCATCGGCAGCGGCGAGCCGGCCGCGACCGAGAAGCACGCGCCCGGGGTGAGCCGGACCGGCCGCCAGCTGGCCGCGCCGAGGTCGCCAACGACGTTGAGGCGCACCGGCCGCGGGTCCGGCACCCGGCCCTCGTGCATGCCGAAGGCCGGGTGCGAGCCGCTGCGGCCGGCTGCCGCGATGTCCTCCCAGCGCGCCGCGTACCCGTCGATGGCCGCCTGGTCGAAGGCCGGCACCGGGTGCGGGCCGACGACGTCCTCGGCGAGCACGTTGCCGTACGCCTGGGTGAGGTCGAGGTCGAGCGGCGGCAACGGCCGTAGCCTGCGCAGCACGCTGCCCAGGTAGTCGGCGAGTGGCGTCAGCTCGTTAGCGGCCGCCTCGGCGTCGGCCGTCGCAGTCATCCGGTTTGTCCTCCGACGTAGTCGCCGAGCCAGGCGCGGAACGCCGGCCCGATGTCGTCTCGCTCGGCCGCGAGCTGGACCACGGTCTGCAGGTAGCCGAGCGGCATCCCGGTGTCGTAGCGGACGCCGCGGTAGACGATGCCGTGCACCGGCGTGCCCTCGGCGAGGAGCGTGGCCATGGCGTCGGTCAGCTGGATCTCGCCGCCGCTGCCGGGCTTCGTCTCCCTGATCACGTCGAAGATCTTCCCGGGCAGCACGTACCGCCCGACGACCGCGTAGTTGCTCGGCGACTCCTCCTTCGACGGCTTCTCCACGAGGCCGGTCACCCGGACCACCTCGCCGAGCTCGTCGAAGCCCTCGGCCGGCGCGACCGAGGCGATGCCGTACCGGGAGACCTCGTCGTCGGGCACCTCGATGAACGCGAGCACGATCCCGCCGGTACGCGCCTGCAGCTCCAGCATCGACGGCAGCAGCGGCTTGTCCTCCTCGACGAACTCGTCGCCGAGCAGCACCGCGAACGGCTGGTCACCGACGTGCGCGGCCGCGGTGCCGACCGCGTGGCCGAGACCGAGCGCCTCGCCCTGGCGCACCGTGTAGATGTCCGCCAGCTCGCTGGTGCGCCGCACCTCGTTGAGCCGTTTGTCGTCACCCTTGGAGCGCAGCCGCTCCTCGATGTCCGGGCGCCGGTCGAAGTGGTCCACCATGGAGGTCTTGCCGCGGCCGGTCACCAGCAGCACGTCGGTGATGCCGGCCGCCGCGGCCTCCTCCACGATGAACTGCAGCACCGGACGGTCGACCACCGGCAAGAGTTCCTTGGGCACGGCCTTGGTCGCGGGCAGGAACCTGGTCGCGAGCCCGGCGGCGGGGATGACCGCCTTGACGGCTCTGCGGCCGGGGGTGGCCTGCGGTGAGTCTGACGTGGTCATGGCTCGGGTCACGGCACCTTCGCTGAGGGTGGGGTCCGACATGCCGCGAGACTATCGGCCACGGGTCTGCCGCGGCGTCGCTGGTCCATACGGCACGCCGGTTGCGGTCGCGGCTGCCTCCTCATCATCTGCCCCATCAGCCTCACCCGCCACCGAAACAGGATTAAGACGGACATCAAGCTCAGAATTAAGATCAAGTTCCATCAGCGGTACGGCCGGAATGGTCTTTCTCACGCCACCGGCAAGGACAGGCGCCGGCGCGCACAGCCGGTACGTGTCCCGGCCGCCCGCCTTCGCCGCGTAGACCGCCTCGTCCGCCGCGTCCAGCACCCGCTGCGCGCTCGCGCCGTGCCGCGGGTAGACCGCGATGCCGATCGAGACCGTCACCGGCACCCGCAGCCGGTCCGCCACCGGCACCGGGCTGTCCCGCACGGCCGCGCCCAGCCGTTCCGCCACGGTGGCGGCGCCGTCGGTGTCCGTCTCCGGCAGCAGCACCACGAACTCCTCGCCGCCCTGCCGGAACGCCAGGTCGACCTCGCGCAGCCCGGCCCGCACCCGCCGGGCGAACTCGACCAGCACCGCGTCGCCGACCGCGTGGCCGTACGTGTCGTTGACGGCCTTGAAGTGGTCCAGGTCCAGCACCAGCACGGCCAGCGTGCGCCCGAACCGGCTGGCCCGCTCCACCTCACGCCGGATCGATTCCTGCAGGTAGCGGTAGTTCCACAGCCCGGTGACCGGGTCGGTGAGCGAGAGCCGCTGCGCCTCCTCGTGCACGCGCACGTTCTCCACCGCGACCGCGGCCTGCCCGGCGAACGTGCGCAGCGTCCCCAGGTCCACGTCGTCGAAGTCGTCCGCACCGAGCCGGTCGTAGAGCGCCAGCACGCCGGTCGCGGCCGGCCCGGTCTCGCCCGCGGCGTCGTCGCCCGGCGGGCAGAACGGCACGGCCACGTAGGTCAGGCAGCGCGGCTCCTCCGGGCAGAGCGGCGCGCCGTCCGGGTGCACCCGGCCCCGGCGCGGCTCCGCGGTGGCGGCCACCGATCCGAGCAGGCCACGCCCGACCGCGATCCGCAGCGCGGCCGGCTCCGCGTGCGGCGCGCGCTCGCCCAGCCCGTCCGCGCAGCGGCCGACCAGGTGGCCGGTGTCCGGGTCGTGCAGCAGCACCAGGCCGGCCCGTGCGCCGGTGGCCGCCATCGCGGTGCGCAGCAGCACGCGCAGGATCCGGTCCAGGTCGTGCGTGCCGGACAGTGTCTCGCCGAGGATGCGCAGATTGCGGCGCAGCTGGTCGCGGCCAGCGGTGAGCGCCTGCACGTAGGCCTGCGTCTCCCGGGTCATCCGGTTGAACGCGCCGCCGAGCCGGGCCACCTCGTCGTGCCCGCGGACCGGCACGCGCACGTCCAGGTCACCACCGGCCACCCGGTCCGCGGCCAGGGCCAGCTCGGCCAGCGGGCGGGTGGTGGACCGGGCCAGCCAGGCCGCGGTCAGCACGGCCAGCGCGCCGGCCAGCAGCACGATGCCGGACAGCACGGCGAACAGGTCGCGGCGGTCCGGGCCGGGGACGGAGACGGCCAGCGGGAGCGGCTGGCCGGGCGCGGGGCCGAGGCGGCGCACGTACCGGCCGCCGTCCGCGACCGCGGTGCCCTCGCCGGTCAGCCAGCGCACGGACGTGGTCACGCCGGCCCGGTCCGCCGTGGTCTCGGTGCTGCGCACGGCCGCGCCCGCGTCGTCCAGCAGCGTGACGCCGCCGCCGGTCGCGGCCGCGAGCCGCCGGACCAGGCTCTCGTCGACGGCCTGGGTCACGTAGACCGCGGCCACCCGGGCGCCGGTGCCGTCCCGGATCTCCACCCGGGCCGCGAGCGCGCGCGGCGGCCCCTGCGGCGAGGGTGCCGCGCAGTCCGCCCACGGTGTCGCGGGCGCGTTCGCACTGGTCAGCTCCGGTGCGCCGGTCGCGTCCACCACCTGGACCGCGGTGGCCAGGCCGCGCGCGACGACCAGGTCCGCCAGGACCGCGCGCTGGGCCGGGTCGGGCAGCACCGCGAGCGCGTCCGCGCTGGCGGAGAGCCGGGCGCAGAGCTCGCCGATCGCGGTACGGACCGCGCCGGCCGCGGTGTCCAGCCGCTCGTGTGCGCGGTCGCGGCCGAGCGCGTCCACCGCGCCGCCCACGAAGACGGCGCCGAGCAGCACCGGGCCGAGCACGACCGCGAGGAAGGCGGAGGTCAACCGTCCGCGCAGGGTCACCGCCTCTCCCCCCATGACGCCGGGCCCGTTAGCTGCGATGCTGGCATAGGACGACCCGATTGCCGGGGTTGTGGCTGGAGTGTTGCGTGCCGGATTTTTCGGATCAGGACGAGTTTGTACGAGAGCCGGACGACCGGGCGCGGAAGACCACGGTCCGGGGCCGGCTGCTGGCCGCGCGACGGGCGCTGCCGGAGGATCGGCGCCGTCAGGCCGCCGCCGCGGTGCGCCGGGCGCTGGGTGCGCTGATCGAGGCCGAACGACCGGCGGTGGCCACGGCGTACGTGCCGGTCGGTGCCGAACCCGGCGGCACCGACCTGCCGGACGCGCTGGCCCGCATGCTCCACCCCGGCGGGACGCTGCTGCTCCCCGTACTCCTGCCGGATCTTGATCTTGATTGGGCCGTGTACGCCGGACCCGCGTCACTCACCGCCACCGGACGCGGACTCCGCGAACCCAGCGGGCGCCGCCGCGGGCCGGACTCGGTCGCGGACGCGGCGCTGGTCGTGGTGCCCGCGCTCGCGGTCGACCGGCGCGGCGTGCGGCTCGGCCGGGGCGGCGGCTCCTACGACCGGGCGCTCGCCCGATGCCCGTCCGCGCTGGTGGTGGCGCTGCTGCACGACGACGAGCTGGTCGACGAGCTGCCCGCGGAACCGCACGACCGGCGGGTGCAGGCCGTGATCACCCCGGGCGGCGGGCTGCTCCGGCTCGGGTGAGCACCACCTCGCTGGACGGATGGCGCCCCGATGGCGGATCATTGGCACTCGGAATTCCCGAGTGCCAACCGCGCGTTGTCTCGCACTGAGCATCACAAGAGCGCCGCCGAAGATCCTCCGGAGGGGAACGTGCCCACCTACCAGTACGCCTGCACCGAGTGCGGCCACCAGCTCGAGGCGGTGCAGTCGTTCAGCGACGCGCCGCTGTCCGAGTGCCCGGTCTGCCAGGGGCGCCTGCGCAAGCTGTTCAACTCGGTGGGCATCGTGTTCAAGGGTTCCGGGTTCTACCGGACCGACTCGCGCGGCGGCAGCACGTCGTCCGAGGCGTCCGGCGCCAGCTCCTCGGAGTCGAAGCCGGCCGAGACGAAGAAGCCCGCGGAGACGCAGAGCTCGTCGAAGAGCGGGGCGGACAGCAAGCCCGCCGCCGCGCCCGCCGCTTCCTCGACGTCGTCCAGCAGCACGACATCCACAGCCTCGTAACCCGTCGTCCACAGAACGCGCGAGTTATCCACAGATCTACGGGTTATCCACAGGCCGGAATCCTCAGCCTGTGGATAACTTTTTGTCCGGCCTACCAGTGCGGCGGGCGGTCCTCCAGCAGACGGGCATCGTTCCCGCCGCCGGCGGTGTAGTCGCCCCAGCCGCGATCGGTGTCGTCCGAGGTCTGGTCCGGCAGCACGGGCAGGTCGTCGTCGACCAGGTCGACGGTGCGCTCGTCATCGATGCCGGCACGGGGCTCAAGCTCCGGGTTCACGCGAACCAGCGTACCCACCCGCAGATGACCGGCATCCCCCGCAGGTGGGTCGCCCGGATGGCGCGTTGGTAGCGTCAGATGGCGTGACGACCCCCAGCGGTGCCCCGGACGACCACAGCCCCTGGCGGGACGTCTCCGGCCCTCCCCCGTCCGCCGAGGAGACCGGCTACACCGGCCCGCCGCCGCAGACCCCGCCCGCGCCGGGCTGGCGGCCGCCGGTGCTGCGGCCGTCCCCGCCGCCGCGGCAGCTGCCCGGCCAGAACCTGGGCGCGCTGGACGCGGCCGAGTCCCGCGCACGACAGCTCAGCTACGGCGTCGGGATCTGCGCGCTGGTGGTCATGACGGTCGCGCTCTGCACCGTCTGCGGACGGTTCCTCTTCTAGGAGATCTTCCAGTTCATCGACGCGCCGGTGTCGCCGGTCATCACCACGAAGTAGCCGGTGACCAGCGCCAGGAGCACCGCGACCACGCTCAGCCCGATGGTGACCGCCTTCGGCGTGCCGGCCCGGCGGACCAGCAGGAGCAGCGCGCCGGTGACCAGCCCGAGGCCGAGCGAGAAGAAGAACGTACGCTGCCCGTACGAGGCGTGCACCCCGATCTGGTCGAGGAACTCCTCGGGCGTGCCGTCCTCCTCGCGCATCTTGTAGAACGCGTTGCCGGAGAGCATCGAGAACAGCGCGGCGAGCGGTGCCACCACCGCCAGCATCGCCACGGCCCAGTCGATGCGGTGCCGTACCGCCGGCCAGACCGCGAAGACGATCGCGCCCAGCGCGAGCAGCGGCACGAACACGACCGCGGCGTGCACCAGCAGCACGTGCGCGGGCATCCCGTTGATGGTCTCGAACACGATGACTCCTCAGGCCGTTCCCTCGATGACTACGTCAACACAGTCACTGCCTGATCGGTCCGGTTCCCGATGTTTGCCCCCAATCTGCTTCTGTGTTCGTCACCACCACCTGGGAGCCTGTCCGGTCCGTGACCTTGAGTGCCGTGCGGTGACGTGTTGTCATAGTTGAATGCCCACCGCCGATGACCAGCTCCGGGAGCACGGCCTGAGGGTCACCCGCCCTCGCCTCGCCGTGCTGGACGTGCTGTCCGGCGGCGGTCACCTGGAGGTCGAGGAGATCGCCCGCCAGGTCCGGCTGCGTCTCGACTCGGTCTCCACCCAGGCGGTCTACGACGTGCTCGGCGCGCTCTCCCGGGCCGGCCTGGCCCGCCGCCTGGAGCCGGCCGGCAGCCCCGCCCGCTACGAGGCCCGCACCGGCGACAACCACCATCACATCGTCTGCCGCGGCTGCGGCGAGATCGCCGACGTCGACTGCGTCGTCGGCCGCGCCCCCTGCCTGGAGCCGCACTCCGCCGCCGGCTTCGCGGTCGACGAGGCCGAGGTCACGTTCTGGGGCCTCTGCCCCGCCTGCCAGTCCCGCCGCGCCGCCGACCGATAGCGCCGCCGCCCCATCCCCCGCAGGCCCGTTATCCCCCCTTTCCGCCCGCCTTTGCTCTGCTTACCTACGCGCTTTGCTCTGCTTACCTACGCGGCGCCGTGCGGTTCTGCGCCACTTCACCGCTACTGCGCCGTTTCGCCGCTCCCGATCCGTTTTGTGTCAGGTAAGCAGAGCAAAGGCGGGCGGAGGAGAGCCATCGGCCTGCAGCCGGGAAAATTCAAGATCTTGATCTACCCGGTTGGTCTCGCATCACCTGCCGAGGCCTCCCGGCGACACCGGTCGGTCGTTGACCGACCTTCCTGCCAGTGCCGTGGGCGCACGGTCAAGACCCGCCCGGCCCTTCGACGATGAGGGGAGGGTGCGCGGGGAGGGTGGTGGCGGGCGGGCCGTCAGGCCTGGTCGCCCTCGCGCGGGCGGGGTGCGGGATCGGTCCGCAGCGTCGCCTCCATCGCGGACCACGGGTCCTTCGGCTCGGCGGTGGCGCCGTCCGGGCAGGAGGCGCGGAAGTCGCACCAGGAGCAGAGACGGCCGGGCGCGGTGGGGAACGCGGTGTCGGGGTCGGCGCCGTCCGCGATCGCCTGCTCCGCGGCCATGATGTCCTGGGCGGTGTCCTCGGCGCGCCGGACCTGGCGGGCCAGCGAGTCGTCCGTGTGCTCGTGGGCGGCCACGGCACCGCTCGGCAGGTGGTGCAACTCGACGCGGTGGCACGGCTGGTGGAAGACCTTCTCCGCGGCGAACGCGTAGAGCGCCAGCGCCTGGGAGCCGCGCGCCTCGTCCGGCTCGGAGCCGGACCGGCCGGTCTTGTAGTCGACGATCACCAGCTCACGGCGCCCGTCCGGCATCACGCGGGCGTCGATCCGGTCGGCGCGGCCGCTCAGCGCCAGCACGGCGGTGCGGGCCGCGACCACGCGCTCCACACCGACGGGCTCGGACGCGGGGTCGAGACCGGAGACGTAGCCCTCCAGCCAGCCCAGCGCCTTCCGCCAGGCCTCGCGCTCCTGCTCCACGTCGCGGTAGCCCTCCCGTACCCACGTGGCCTTGAGCAGTGTGGCCAGTGCCTCGGGGCGGCGGCGGTCGGCGGGCAGGCCGAACCAGTTCTTCAGCGCGGTGTGCACGCTGGCGCCGAGCGAGTTGTGCGCCCACGGCGGCCCCTTGGGCGGGGTGGGGCGGTCGACGTACGAGTACCGGTACCGCCTCGGGCAGTCCGCGTATGACCCCAGCTTGCTGGGTGTGCAGACGAAGAGCCGCTGCGGCATGCCGGGGAAGCCGAGCTGCTCGGGCACGGCGGAACGGCCGGTGGACGACGACGAAGACCTGCGCACCCCCCGATCCTGCCAGGAGGCGACCGGACCTACAGCGCGTGGCGGGTGTATTCGGTCACGAACGCGGCCACCGAGTCCGCGATCAGCTGCACCGCGATCGCGGCCAGCAGCAGGCCGGCGATGCGGGTGAGCACCTCGATGCCGCCCGGCCGGAGCACCTTCACGATCCCGCCGGAGAAGCGCAGGACCAGCAGGACCACGCCCATCACGGCGACGACGCCGAGCGCGATGGAGACGTAGTCGGCCGCATTCGACGCGTTCTTGACGAACAGCATGGTGGCCACGATCGCGCCGGGACCGGCCAGCAGCGGCACGCCGAGCGGCACCAGCGCCACGTTCGAGGTGACCTGACGGTCGGGCGTGGCGTCGGTCTTGCCGGTGAGCAGTTCGAGCGCGATCAGGATCAGCAGCAGGCCGCCGGCGCCCTGGAGCGCGGGCAGGTCGACGTGCAGGTAGTCGAGCAGCGTCTGGCCGAGCAGCGCGAAGACCACGATGACACCGAACGCCAGCGCGACCGCCTGCCGCCCGGCCTTGCGGCGCTCGCGCACGGGCAGTGTTCCGGTGAGTGCCAGGAAGATCGGCACCATGCCGGGTGGGTCCACGATGACCAGCAGGGTCACGAAGACCTCGCCGAACAGTTTGAGATCCACGTGATCACGGTAGCGTGATCAACTTCGGTCAGAGCGGCGGGACTCCGTGACCGGCCGCGACGATCCGGTCCAGCACCTCCGGCGCGGTGGTGAACGCGCCGAGCCGTACGGTCTTGTGCGCGCCGTGGAAGTCGGACGAGCCGGTCACCACCAGGCCGAGCCGGTCCGCGAGCGCGCGCACGTGCTCCCGCTCCTCCGGCGAGTGGTCCTCGTGGTCCGCCTCCAGGCCGAACAGCCCGGCCGCGGCCAGCTCCACGATCATCGAGTCCGGCACGATCCGGCCGCGGCGGCTGGCGCGGGGGTGGGCGAAGACCGGTACGCCGCCGGCGTCACGGACCAGCCGTACCGCGGTGAACACGTCGATGTCCGCCTTGGGCAGCCGGTAGCGGCGGCCCAGCCACTGCGGCCCGAACGCCTCGGACGTGGTGGTGACCAGGCCGAGCCGGATCAGCGCCTGTGCGATGTGCGGGCGTCCGACCGCGCCGCCGGCCGCGTACTCCATCACCTCGGCCCAGCTCACGTCCACGCCGTCCGCGCGCAGCAGGTCGACGATCGCCTCGCCGCGCCGTTCCCGGTCGGTGCGTACCCGGGCCAGCTCGGTGGTGAGCGCCGCGTCCGCGGGATCGATCAGGTACGCCAGCAGGTGCAGCCCGATCCCCTGCTCCGCGCCGTGCCACCGGCAGGAGATCTCCGCGCCCCGGATCAGCGTCAGCCCGTCCGGCCGGGCCCGCTCCGCCTCGGCCCAGCCGGCCGTGGTGTCGTGGTCGGTGATCGCCATCACGGTCAGCCCGGCCTCGGCCCCGGCCCGGACCAGCTCGGCCGGGCGCAGTGTGCCGTCGCTGGCGGTAGAGTGGGTGTGCAGGTCGATACGCGTCACTGATCGAGTGTGTCCTACTTCGTCCCGAGGTCGTCCGTCGGCCCGAGCCACGGCACGTACTGCCATCCGTCCGGCACGCCCGCCGGCAGCGCGGCCGTCTCCCGCCCGCCGTCGGCCCGGCAGCTGATCGACAGCCGGTCCGAGCCGGCCAGCAGCAGGTCGCCGGTGGCCCAGACCGCGGTCGTGGCGGTGCGGGCCGCGCACTGCGCGGTCTCCCGCCCGCTGTCGACGTCGATCATCCGGAGCGCGCCCACGCCGGCCTGGTAGAGGTGGCTGCCGTCGGCGGACAGGCGCGCGCCCGCGTCGCCGTCCCGGGTCAGGCCCAGCTCGCATCCGGTGGTCTCACCGATCGCCAGCTCCGCCCCGGCCGCGGTCAGCCGGGCCAGGCAGATCCGGTCGCCGTCCTCCTCGCGGACCAGCGCGGTGACCGCGCCGCCGGCCCGCGGCCCGAACACGGCGAGCACGCGCGCGTTGGCCGCGGGCTCGGCCGGCGCGGCCGGGTCGAACAACGCGTACCCGGCGTCGCCGGTGCGGATCAGCACCCGGTCGCCGACGAAGCCGACCGGGCGCACGTGCGCGCCGACCGGCCCGCCACCGGTGACGGCCAGGCCCTTCGCGGTCACGGCGGCGACGTGCAGCCGCCCGTCCGCGACGAACGTGATCCGCCCGCCCTCCGGGTCGAGCGCCCAGTCGTCGCCCTCGCCGGTGAGCGCCTTGGTGGTGCCGTCGGACCGCAGCAGCAGCCGGACGCCGTGCTCGCCGCCGTAGACCCAGCCGATCGGCACCCGGTACGCCCGGGTGACCGCGCCCACGCCGGACAGCGTCACCACGGACCCGCCGGTCGTCCAGAGCTGGTCCCCGGCCCGGAGGTCCAGGTCGAGGCCGGTGTCGCCGGGGCCGTGCTCGACCTCGGCCACGGCCGGCGGCAGCGGCGGCGCCTGACTGCTCGGCTCGACCAGCGCGCCGTTGGGCAGCATGGCCGTGGGCGACATGCCCACGCCGGGCCGGAGCGCGCCCAGCCCGAGCACGGATGCGCCGGTCAGCAGCACCGCGGCCGCGGACGCGAGCGTCAGCCGCCGTTTGCGGACGACGCGGGCACGGGCGATGGCGCGGGTCGCGGGGTCGTCCGCGGAGCGCGTGTTCTGCGTGGTGGCCGCGAAGAGGTCACGGAGCCGGTCCTCCAGCATCGGGCTCACCGCCCCTCCCGGGCGAGCTGCCCCTCCCGGGCCGGCTGTGCCTCCCGGGCCGGCTGCGGGCGGGCGACCGGCACGGGGCGCGCGGGCAGCGGCCGGGTCGGGATGACCGGCTCGGGGCGCAGCGCCGGCTCCGGCGTCGCGGCGGGGACCGGCACGCCCGAGTCCGGGTCGATGCCCTCGGCGGCCAGACGCTGGCGCAACGCGTTCAGCGCCCGGAACGTCTGGCTCTTCACGGTGCCGGGCGAGATGTTCAGCATCGCGGCGGTCTGCGCCTCGGACATGTCCTCGTAGAACCGGAGCACCAGCACGGCCCGCTGCCGGGCGGGCAGTTCGCGCACGTGACGCCAGAGCGCGTCCCGCTCCAGCTGTGCCTCGATCTCGTCCGGCGCGGCGCGTTCCGGCAGCACCTCGGTGGGGCGCTCGCCGTGCCAGCGGCGGCGCCACCAGCTGGTGGCCGTGTTGACCAGGACCCGGCGCGCGTACGGCTCGACGGCCTCGATCTGCCCGAGCCGGCGCCAGGCCAGGTACGTCTTGGTGAGCGCGGTCTGCAGCAGGTCCTCCGCGGTCGCCCAGTCACCGGCCAGCAGGTACGCGGTGCGCAGCAGCGCACTGGACCGGGCGGAGACGAAGTCGCGGAACTCGTCGTCGATGCTGTTCGCGATCGTGTGCAGGTCTCGATCGGCGCTGACCGGCGCCGCCTCCGAGTCGCCTTCCACGCGTCACTCTCCCCCCGCGTCGCAGCAGTCCCGATCAGACTCACACGACATGGAGGGTGATAGCTATCGGCGAACGGTTGAAATACGCGTCGTCACGCGTCGTCGCCGGGGTCGGCGTTCTTGCCGAGGCGGGCCTCGACGGCCTGAGGCTCGTACATCTCCTCGACGACGCGCAGGTACAGCTCGTTCGGGTTCGGCAGGTGCTTGACCTCGCGGAGTGCCTGGTCCTGACCTGCGGACTCCAGCACGAACGTGCCGTAGTTGAGCATGCGTCCCACCGGGGACTGCTCGTACTTCATGTCGGTGACGCGGGCGAGCGGCATCATGGCGACCTTGCGCGTGATGATGCCGTTGACGACCATCACCCGCTTGTTGGTCAGGATGAACCGGTCGAAATACCAGTCCGCGACCTTCCACGCCACGAAGCCCATGACGCCGAGCCAGACGATGACGGCCACCGTGGTGAACCCGCTCGCCGACTCCTGTTTGGCCAGGAAGCCGGAGAGGTACCCGAGCACGAACGTGGCGCCGGCGCCGATCAGCAGCGGTGTCCACAGGTGGACCCAGTGCCGCTTCCACTCCCCCCGGTATCGCTCGGTGGGGAAGAGGTAGCGCGCGACCAGGGTGGTCGGCTCGTCCTCCAGCGGCAGGACGCGCCGGGCGGACCCCAGCGGCATGCCGGAGGCGTCGACGCGCAGCCCTTCGAACTCCTCGGCCTCGAACTCCGGGGCGACATACCCCTCGTCGGGGCCGGTGGGCCTCGATGCCGTCGTCATGACCGACTCAGGCGACCAGGCTGGTGAAGAACTCGCTGAATCCCTGTGCGATGTCGCCGATCGTGCTGCCCAGAGACTGGAACACGTCGGCTGCCGAGTTTGGCCGGAACGCAACGAAGAAGATCAAGAAAGCGATTCCGAGCCAAGTGAGGATCTTCTTGGGCGACATTGCGGGCCATCCCCCTCTGCGGCTGTCGAGAAACCGTGTGCGCCGCGCACTCAGAGTATCAGCTGTGCATCTGGCTGTGAACGAATGACCCAAGCCCGGACCATTCACTCAGGGCACTCACGCCCGTCCATGAAGGTACGGAGACGGGGCACCGTACACAAGCTCGGGTGGGACCCACTCCGACAGGTCGTGCAGGACGACGTGCTCGGCGAACAGGTAACCCGCACTCGCCGGCCAGGCTACCGCATACAGCCACATCCCCCGGGCCTCTCCGGCGTAGGCGCTGCGGTCCGCCGGGGACTTCACCGACCACAGTGGAGTCGGATGCCCGCCCACCTTGATCTTGGCGTGCGAGCCGGAGCAGTCCGCCATCGCGGTGCCGATCAGGTCACCCAGGTCGAGGCCGGGCAGGCCGGCCAGCCGGTTGCCCAGGCCCACGCCGGGCTCCTCCGCCACCAGCACGATGTCGGCCGGTCCGTCGCCGAGCGGGGCCGGCCCGCTGTACGCCAGCGCGGTCGCGCGCACCCCGGTCCGTTCGTCGCCGGCCCAGCCGACGCCGGTCACGGTCCACCCCGGCAGCAGCGGCCACGGGCACCAGAGCGGGATGCGCGAGTGACCGTTCGCCGTGTGCGCGGTCACGCTCTCCACTATCTCCGGACCGATGTGCTCGGCCACGTGCAGGGGCGCGACCGGGCCACAGCCGTCACACCGCCAGTCCGGGTTCATCAGGTCCGGCGGCCTGACCGAGCCTCCGCATCGAGGACAACTCACTGTCACGCCCACAGGACTACGGTGCGTGCCCGCCGCCCCCGGCGTCAAGCGAATCGGGTTTTTCACCCCCGACCGGGACGGCATGGGCGCGGATCCAGGCGTGCATGGCGATCCCGCTGGCCACTCCGGCGTTGATCGACCGGGTCGAGCCGTACTGTGCGATGGAGAACAGCTGGTCGCAGCCGTCACGTGCGACATCGGACAGCCCGGGGCCCTCCTGTCCGAAGAGCAGCACGCAGCGCCGCGGCAGCACCTCGGACTCCATCGGGCGCGCGCCGGGCAGGTTGTCGATGCCGATCACCGGCAGGTCGCCCGCGTGCGCCCAGGCCACGAACTCCTCGATCGTGGGGTGGTGCCGCACGTGCTGGTAACGATCGGTGACCATGGCGCCACGCCGGTTCCAGCGGCGGCGGCCGACGATGTGGACCTCCGCGGCGAGGAACGCGTTCGCGTTGCGGACCACGGTGCCGATGTTCAGGTCGTGCTGCCAGTTCTCGATCGCGACGTGGAAACCGTGCCGGTGCCGGTCCAGGTCGGCCACGATCGCCTCGCGCCGCCAGTAGCGGTAGCGGTCCACGACGTTGCGCCGGTCGCCCTCGGCCAGCAGCTCGGGGTCGTACCGCGCGTCGTCCGGCCACGGCCCCGGCCAGGGACCGACGCCGACCTCGAGGACGGGTTCTTCAACGGGCTCCACGGAGTCCAGACATTAGACCAGGCCCAGCGCGGCCCCCAGGTCGGTCAGGAAGCGCCGTTCGTCACCGGAGACGCGAGGACCGGCGAAGTGGCCGGAGCGGGAGGCGGCGCAGACCTTCGCGGCGATCGCCTGGATCCACTGCCGGTACGCGGCGGAGTCGGCCGGGTCCGCGTGCTCGGCCAGCACCCGGGCCGCCTCCCGGCACGCGGCCAGCACGGCGGCGAGCCCGGCGTCCCGGTCGGTGAACTCCTCCGCGTCCGGGCCGTCGCCGTCCGTCTCCGCGTAGACCGCGGACACCACGGCGCGGACCAGGTCGCTGTCCGAGGCGCGGCCGGCCGCGATGGCGGCGAGCCCGGAGAGCCCTTCGGCGACAGTGCGGCCGGGTGAGTCGTGCTCCGCGGAGGTGGCCGCGATCACCACGCGGCCGGGCAGCCTCACCAGGAGGGTCCACTGCGCGGCCGGTATCGGCGACGCGGGCGCACGTGCGGCGAACCGGCGGCGTTCGGAAGCGGACGGGCTCGGCATGGCGACGACCTCCCACGGTCAGCATAGGACCGCGCGAGCCCCGCCCCGCGACCAAACCCTGAGATCAGACCCCGTCGCGGGTACGGAAAGAGGCGGCCGGGTGTGACAGTCGTTACCGCGCCGCGGGGAAATCGCACGTCCTGAGGGCGGAGCGGGATCCTCACGCTCAAACTTTCCCTGGACGCAATGAGCGGCGGGGCCCTCCCCGGCACCCGCCGCCCACGCTCTGTTGGAGAAGATTTTGCCTCACCGTCCGTATTGAAGGGAAGGGCTCGGGCTAGTTGTTTGGGCGACAGTTATCTATTCGAGATGTTACTTATCGTATTTTTAAGTGAGGGATAACACAGTGTCACCGCAAGGGAAATCCCTACCTCAGCCTCACACTGCAGGTCGGACAGGTTGTGCGAGGACACTCGTCCGGAACCGCTCCCACCACTGTGGGTGACGCGTGAAAGATCCTCGTTCTCAACTGACACCGTTGCGGAGAGGAATCGTGTGGGAATTGCACACAGGGAATCTGCACCGGCGCTCCCGACTGAATCCGCCCCGGAACGGGTAACGACCCAGGTGAGGCGGGCGCCACTCCCCCGCGGGAATGCCCGCCGCCAGGGTTTCGTTCCGATGACCGGAACCTCTGCCCGCCAGATTGCCCCAGATCGGAGACATCACATGGCGACCGTTGCGCTGACCGACGCGAACTTCGACGACGTGACGAGCAAGGACGGCATCGTGCTCGTCGACTTCTGGGCCAGTTGGTGCGGCCCGTGCCTGAAGTTCGCCCCGACGTACGAGGCCGCGTCCGCCAAGAACGAGGACATCACGTTCGGCAAGGTGGACACCGAGGCCGAGCAGATGATCGCCGCGAAGTTCGGCATCCGCTCGATCCCGACCATCATGGCCATCCGCGACGGCGTGATCGTGTTCTCGCAGCCGGGCGCGCTGCCGTCCTCCGCGCTCGACTCCATCATCGAGCAGGTGCGCGCGCTCGACATGGACGAGGTCAAGGCCCAGCTCGCCGCGCAGAGCTAAAAGATCAACTTCATAGGACTTCGAGGGTACGGACGAGAGGTTCTCTCCTCCGTACCCTCGAAAGGTCTTCTCAGGCCACGTGGGTGAGGTAGCCCTCCAGGGCCTCGGCGAGCACCTGGGCGCCGGGGCGGGACCAGACGTCGGCGTCGAAGACCTCGACCTCGACCGGGCCGGTGTAGCCGGCCGCGTCGACCGCCTCACGGAAGCGCCGCAGCTCGATCACGCCCTCGCCGGGCAGGCCGCGGCCGAGCAGCACGCCCTCGGGCAGCGGCGTGATCCAGTCCGCGGCCTGGAACGTGGCGATCCGGCCCTCCGCGCCGGCGCGGGCGATCTGCTCCCAGACCTCCGGGTCCCACCAGAGGTGATATGTGTCGATGCACACACCCACGGACGCCGCCGGGTACGGCCGGGCCAGGTCGAGCGCCTGGCCGAGCGTGGAGACCACGCACCGGTCGGAGGCGAACATCGGGTGCAGCGGCTCGATCGCCAGCTGCACGCCGGCCGCCTGCGCGTAGGGGACCAGCTCACCGATCGCGTCGCCCACGTGCCGCCGGGCCGCGTCGACGTCGCGCGAGCCGTCCGGCAGGCCGCCGGAGACCAGCACCAGGACCGGCGCGCCGAGCGTGTGCGCCTCGTCGATCGCGCGGCGGTTGTCGTCGAACCAGTCCGCCTGCTGGAAGAAGCCGCCGCGGCAGAGCGTGGTGATCGGCAGGCCCAGGTCGCGGGCGAGCGCGGCCGCCTTCTCCACGCCGTACGCCCGGGTCTCCTCGCGCCACAGCCCGGCACCCCCGATGCCGGCCTCGGCGCAGCCTCGCAGCAGCGCGTCCACCGGCCAGTACTTGGTGGTGGCCGAGTTGAGCGAGAAGCGCTCCCGGGTCACGACAGCTCCGGGATCTCGACCCGGCGGCCCTCACGGGCGGACTGCAGGCCCAGCTCGGCCAGCTGCACGCCGCGCGCGCCGGCCCACAGGTCCCAGGTGTAGGGCTCGTCCTCGGCGACGTGCCGCAGGAACAGCTCCCACTGCGCCTTGAAGCCGTTGTCGAACTCCGCGTTGTCCGGCACGGTCTGCCACTGGGCGCGGAAGTCCTCGGTGGCCGGCAGGTCCGGGTTCCACACCGGCTTGGGCGTGGACGCGCGGTGCTGGATGCGGCAGTTGCGCAGGCCCGCGACCGCGCTGCCCTCGGTGCCGTCCACCTGGAACTCGACCAGCTCGTCGCGGTAGACGCGCACCGCCCAGGACGAGTTGATCTGGGCGATCACGCCGTTGTCCAGCTCGAAGATGCCGTAGGCGGCGTCGTCCGCGGTCGCGTCGTAGGCGGCGCCTGACTCGTCCCAGCGCGTCGGCACGTGCGTGCGGATCTGCGCGGTCACGGACCTGACCTCGCCGAAGATCTGCTCCAGCACGTAGTGCCAGTGCGGGAACATGTCGACCACGATGCCGCCGCCGTCCTGCGACCGGTAGTTCCACGAGGGGCGCTGCGCGGCCTGCCAGTCGCCCTCGAAGACCCAGTAGCCGAACTCGCCGCGGATCGACAGGATGCGGCCGAAGAAACCGCCGTCGACCAGCCGCTTCAGCTTGAGCAGGCCGGGCAGGAAGAGCTTGTCCTGCACCACGCCGTGCTTGATCCCGGCCGCGTCCGCGAGGCGGGCCAGGTCGACGGCGCCGGCCAGGTCCTCCGCGGTCGGCTTCTCCGTGTAGATGTGCTTGCCGGCGTCGATCGCGAGCCGCAGCGCCTTCTCCCGCTGCGCGGTGACCTGGGAGTCGAAGTAGATCTCGACGTCCGGCCGGGCCAGCGCGGCGGACAGGTCCGTGGTCCAGTCGGTGAGCCCGTGCCGCTCCGCGATCTCGCGCAGCTTCGCCTCGTTCCGCCCGACCAGGACCAGCTCGGGGTAGAGGCGGTCACCGTTCGCCAGCGGCAGGCCGCCCTGCTCGCGGAGCGCCAGCAGCGAGCGGACCAGGTGCTGCCGATAGCCCATCCGGCCGGTCACGCCGTTGAGCACGATGCCGATCGTCCTTCGCGCCATGGTCGCAGTCCTCCGAGCTTCCCAGGTAAGCGCTTTCCTGGGCACCCTACTGTCGCTCCCAGCAGGCGGGCAAGGGCTTTCCGGTAACCATCGCCGCCGCCGGTGTCGATATTCTGCTCGCGCAGCTTCTGACGAAGGGACGGACCGTCCATGGCGACGTTGGCCGAGGTCGCGAAGCGGGCGGGCGTCTCACCCGCGACCGCCTCCAGGATCATCAACGGCAGCCCCAAGCCGGTCACCGAGGCGTTGCGGGAGCGTGTGCTGGCCGCGGTCGAGGAGCTCCAGTACGTGCCGCACGCGCACGCGCAGTCGCTGGCCAGGGCGAACCGCAGCGCGATCGGGGTGATCGTGCACGACGTCTCCGACCCGTACTTCGCGGAGATCACCCGGGGGCTCCAGCGGGTGGCGACCGAGCACGGCCGGCTGGTGATCATCTGCAACAGCTACCGCGACCCGGCCCGTGAGCTGGAGTACGTGGAGCTGCTGCGCGCGCACCAGGTGGCCGCGCTGGTGCTGGCCGGCTCCGGGTACCACGACGAGGACTTCACCAGGGCACTCACCGGCAAGCTCCAGGTCTACGAGCAGGGCGGCGGGCGGGTCGCGGTGATCGGACGGCACCAGCACGCCGGCGACGCCGTGGTGCCGGACAACGAGATGGGCGGCTATCTGATCGGCGCGGAGCTCTACGCGCGCGGCCACGACCGGATCGGCGTGATCGCCGGCCCGAAGCTGCTGACCACCACCACGGACCGGCTTACCGGGCTGCGCCGCGCGGCCCGCGAGCGGGGGCGCACGCTGCCGGCCCGGCGCATCGCCTACGCGGACTTCACCCGGGACAGCGGCGCCGCCGCCGCGGCCGCGCTGCTGGACGCGGAGCCGGGCCTGACCGCGATCGCGGCGCTGAACGACTCGATGGCGATCGGCGCGCTGGCGCTGCTGCGCAGCCGGGGCGTGGACGTGCCGGGGCAGGTCAGCGTGACCGGGTTCGACGACATGCCGGTGGCGCGCGACGTGACGCCGGCGCTGACCACGGTGCGGCTGCCGCTGGCGGAGATGGGCGCGCGGGCGATGACGCTGGCGCTGGACGGCGTCGGGGGCGGCGGGAACCGGATCGAGGAGGTCGGCGCGGAGCTGGTCCTCCGCGACAGCGCCGGCCCGGCCCCGCGCTAGCCGGCCCCGCGCCCTGGTGATCCAGGTGTCGTTCACGCCGGAATGACGCCTGGGTCAGGGTGGCGGTGCGGTCGCGAGCAGGTGGGACGCGCGTCGTGTCGTTGCTGGACAACGTGTCGAACATGTGTTCGAATACTGGTCATGCGCTGGGCGAACTTGTCGGCTCCCCCCGACGGCCGTTCCCTTCAGGAGCCCCTGGAGGCGGCGCCGGCGGCACCACCCCTGCCGCTGGCGCTGCCCAGCGCCGTCGTCCGGACGTTCGACACGCCCGGTTTTGCCGGCATGACGTTCTACGAGGTCCAGGCCAAGTCGATCATCAACCGGGTGCCCGGCACGTCGCACGTGCCGTTCGAGTGGACCGTCAACCCGTACCGCGGCTGCAGCCACGCCTGCACGTACTGTTTCGCCCGCAACACGCACACCTACCTGGACCTGGACGCGGGCGCCGACTTCGACAGCCGCGTGGTGGTCAAGGTCAACGCGGGTGAGCTGGTCCGGCGCGAGCTGGCCGCGCCGCGGTGGCAGGGGCAGCACATCGCCATGGGCACCAACGTGGACTGCTACCAGCGCGCCGAGGGCCGCTACCGGCTGATGCCGCAGATCATCGCGGCGCTGCGCGACTTCGCGAACCCGTTCTCGATCCTGACCAAGGGCACGCTGATCCTGCGCGACCTGCCGCTGCTGCGCGAGGCCGCGTCCGTGACCTCGGTCGGCATCTCGCTGTCCGTCGGGTTCGTGGACGAGGGCGTGTGGCGGTCGGCCGAGCCCGGCACGCCGAGCCCGCGCCGCCGGCTGGACGCGGTGAAGGCGCTGACCGACGCCGGCTTCGACGTGGGCGTGCTGATGGCCCCGATCCTGCCCGGCCTGACGGACACGGCCGCGTCGATCGAGGAGACCGTGGCCGCGATCGCGGGCAGCGGCGCGGTCAGCGTGACGCCGCTGGCACTGCACCTGCGGCCCGGCGCCCGGGAGTGGTACGCGCGGTGGATCGGGCGCGACCATCCGCACCTGGTGCCGCGCTACCGGGAGTTGTACCGGTCCGGGTCGTACGCGCCGACGGCGTACCAGCGTGAGGTGGCGGCGCTGGTACGGACCGCGGCGCGACGGCACGGGCTCGACCGGGCCGGGTCCGGCGAGGCCCGCGCGGTCCCGGCGCCCGGCCCGATCGTGGCCGCCGTGGAGCAGCTCACTCTGCTGTAGAGGCCGACCGGCATAGAGTCGAGGGGTGAGAGACCCGAAGCAGATTCTGGCGGAGGCGTCCACGATCGTGGTGGTCGGCGCCTCGCGCGATCCGGAGAAGCCGTCGCACAGCGTGCCGTTGCAGATGATGCGGCACGGCTGGCGGATCATCCCGGTCAACCCTTTCGTGGACGAGATCTTCGGCGTCCAGGCCTACCCGAGCCTGGCCGACGTGCCCGAGCCGCTGGACATGGTGAACGTGTTCCGGCCGTCCGCGGACGCGCTGGAGGTGGTGCGGCAGGCGGTGTCGATCGGCGCGCGGTCGATCTGGCTGCAGCTCGGCATCGTCAACGCGGAGGCGCGGCGGCTGGCCGGTGAGGCCGGGATCGAGTACGTGGAGGACCGTTGCCTCGCGGTGGAGCGGGCCGTCGGCAGACTCTCCCGGGTGAGCGGCTGAGGGGCCGGCCGTGCCGAACGACCGGCAGTGGGCCGCCGCCATCGCGGCCGAGACGTTGCACGCGCTCGAGACCGGCCACTACGGGCTGGACGGGCACCGGGTCGACCTGACCGGGGCGGTGCAGCGTGCGATCGACGGGACCGTGACGTACCCACCGGGGCCTGTGGATCTTCCGGCGGCCGGGCCGCCCGGGACGGTCGAGGTGCGCGGTGAGACCACGCTGGCCGCGACGCGACGGCTGGCCGCGGCCGGTCACCGGGTGGCGGCGCTCAACTTCGCGTCCGGGCGGAACCCGGGCGGCGGTTTCCTGCGCGGCGCGATCGCCCAGGAGGAGACGCTGGCCCGGTCGTCCGCGCTCTACCCGTGCCTGGCGGGGAACGCGATGTACGCGGCGAACCGGGCGTCCGGCGACCCCGTCTACACCGACTCGGTGATCTACTCGCCGGGCGTGCCGGTGTTCCGGGACGACCGGGGCGGATGGCTGGACGAGCCGTACCTGTGCGCGTTCCTGACCTGCGCGGCCGTGAACGCGGGCGTGGTCCTGCAGCGGACGCCGCCGGACGGGTGGGACCGGGCGCGGGCGGAGATCGCGGAGGTCATGCGGCGGCGGATCACCGGCGTGCTGGCGGCCGGGCTGCGGCACGGGCACGACGCGCTGGTGCTCGGCGCCTGGGGCTGCGGCGTGTTCGGCAACGACCCCGCGACCGTGGCCTCGCTCTTCGCGGAGGCGCTCGACGGCCCGTTCGCCGGGGCGTACCCCCTGGTGGTCTTCTCGATCTTCGATCCTTCCGCCCGGCAGCCGGTGCTGCGCACGTTCCGTGAGGCGTTCGAGCGCTGACCTCCTACACTGCCGCGCGTGTCCGTGGTGGTGCGTCTCGTGGTGGCGCTGATCGTGCTCGGCGTGAGCGTGCCGGCCGGCTGGTCCGCCCGGAACGGTACGGACCTGTCCGGCGGTGCGCTCGTCGTGGTGGTGCTGTCCGGTGTGGCGTGGGCGCTGGGGCAGCGGGACCGGAACCGGCCGATGCGCTGGCTGCCGGCGGTCCGGCTGCCCGGCGGCGGGACCGCGGCCGGGCTGGTCGCGCCGCTGTCCCGGACCGAGGCGGTGTGGTGGCTGCTCCTGGCCGCGGGCGGCACGGTCGGTCTCGGCGCGGTGGCCGGCCGGCTGGCCCGCCCCGGCGGGTGGCTGGGCCTGACGCTCGGCGCGGCGGCCGCGCTCGCGGCGCTGTGGGCGCTGCACCGGCTGTGGGACGACCTCCCGGACCTGTACCGGATCGCGATCGTCGAGGACGGTGTGCTGGCCCGCGGCCGGCTGATCCCGTGGTCGGAGATCGAGGGGGTACGCGCGGTGCCGCCCGCCGACGACGAGGACGAGGGCGGCGTGGAGCTGCGGGTGGCGGGCGGACGCGCCGTCGACCTGCTGCCGGCCGGCTCGATGATCGACCCGCGCGAGCTGCGGGTGGCCGTGCTCACCTATCTGCACGCGCCGCAGCGGCGGGCCGAGCTGCGCTCACCGGTCGACCCGCGCGGCGCGACCGTCCTCCCCGGTGCCGGTGAGGCGCCACGTGAGGCCGTCGAGGGTGGTCCGGAGCCCTAGTTCGAAGAGCGCGTCCAGGTCGAGGTCGAAGCCGTCCGCCGTGATCACGGCCATCATCGCGGACCAGACCGGGTGCCGGTCGTCGTCGAGCAGCGCGGTCATCGCCGGTGAGGTGCGCTCGACCCACTCGTCACCGGAGATGCCGCTCGCGGCCTGGGCCTGCGCCTCACGCTCGATGTTCATCGCCAGGCTCTGGACCTGGTTGTAGAACATGATCGAGTAGTTGAGCATCTCCTCCGGCGCCAGCCCGTGCCCCTCCAGGCCGCGCAGGATCTGCTCGTCGTGGGCCAGCAGGTGCGGCAGCGGCAGCGGGCGGTAGAGCGAGTCGACGTGGGCCAGCCAGGGGTGACGGCGGTAGAGCGTCCAGAGCGCGCGGGCCGCCCGCTCGATCCGGGGGCGCCAGGCGAGCGGCGGCTCGTCCGCGGGGTAGCCGATCTCGCCGTACGCCGCGTCGGCCATCAGCGCGACCAGCTCCTCCTTGTCCGCGACGTGCCGGTAGGTGGACATGGTGGCGGCGCCGAGCCGGGCGCCGAGCGCGCGCATGGACAGCGCGTCCAGCCCCTCCGCGTCGGCGAGCTCTATCGCGGCCCGGACCAGGCGCTCGCGGGTGAGCTCCCCGGTCGCGGCGCGGGCCGGCCGCGCGTCCGTCAGGTCGGCCACGATCGTGCCGGAGCGCGGCTCCGTGCGGACCAGGCCGAGGTGGCGCAGCGTGGTGAGCGCCTTGGTGGCGGTGGCCATCGCGACGCCGTAGTCCTTCGCGATCCGCCGGGTGGACGGGACGCGGTCGCCCGGGGCCAGCTCGCCCTTCCGGATCCGGCGGCCGATCTCGGTGACGATGCGCTGGAACGGGGGTTCCTCGGTCACTGCTGCCTCCCTCTGCACTAGTGCACATGCTAGCTGCACTAGGGCACATTTCTGCTGTTCAAAGCTGTATGTACGTCGTACAGTCAGATGCGTACACAGTACGAACGAGGAGGCCGACATGACCACTGTTCTCATCTCCGGCGCGAGCGTCGCCGGACCCGCGCTGGCCCTGAACCTGCGCGCCCACGGCTTCGACGTCACCGTCGTCGAGCGCGCCCCGGCGCTGCGGCCCGGCGGCCACGCGGTCGACGTGCGCGGCGCCGCGCTCGACGTCGCGGACCGGATGGGCATCCTGCCGCAACTGCAGGCCATGCGGACCCGGATGCGCGGCATGTCGATGCTGGACGCGGACGGCAACGAGCTGTTCCGCTCCGAGGAGTACGCGGCCAGCAGCGGCCGCCTGGACAGCCCGGACCTGGAGGTGCTCCGCGAGGACCTGACCGGGCTGCTGCACCGGCGCTCGGCCGAGGCCGGCGTGGAGTACGTCTTCGACGACACCGTCACCGCGCTGACCCCGCTTGACCACGGCGTGCGGGCCGAGTTCCAGCACGGCGCGGCGCGCGAGTTCGACCTGGTGGTAGGCGCGGACGGGCTGCACTCGGCCACCCGGCGGCTGGTCTTCGGCCCGGAGGAGGCGTTCGTCCACCACCTCGGCGTCTACGTGGCCGTCTACACCATGGAGAACATTCTCGGCCTGGACGAGTGGCAGGTGTGGGTGCAGGCGCCGGGCGCGGGCGGCGGCATCTACCCGGCCCGCGGCAACACCGAGCTGCGCGTCAACCTGGGCTTCGAGTCCGGGCCGATCGAGGGCTTCCACCGCGACCGGCAGGCGCAGCGCGCCGAGCTCGCCCGGCGGTACGCGGGTCTGGGCTGGGAGTTCCCCCGGCTGATCGAGGGCGCCCTGGCCGCGCCGGACTTCTACTGCGACGCGATGGCCCAGGTGAAAATGGACACCTGGTCACGCGGACGGGTGACGCTGCTCGGCGACGCCGGGTACTGCGCGTCGCCGCTCTCCGGCCAGGGCACCAGCCTGGCGCTGATCGGCGCGTGGATCCTGGCCGAGGAGCTGGGCCGGCTGCCGGTCGACGCGGCGCCGGCGGCCTACGAGACCCGCATGCGGCCGTTCGCCGAGCTCAACCAGGCGCTGGTGAAGAACGAGCCGGGCAGCCCGGAGGCGGACGCCGCGATCGAGTTCGCGAAGTCCGCCATCCGGGTCTAGCGGTTGTACTGCGACTCGCGCACGCTGTTGCCGCCGTCGACCACCAGCATCTGGCCGGTGATGTACGAGGCCGCGGGCGAGCAGAGGAACGTGATCGCGGCCGCCACCTCCTCCGGCGTGCCCGGACGCCGCATCGGCGTGTCCAGGCCCTGCTTCAGCTCCGCGACCGTGGACGCGGCCGTGTAGATCGTGCCGGGCGCGACCGCGTTCACGTTCACGCCGTCCGCCACGACCTCCATGGCCAGCGCACGGGTCAGGCCGACCACGCCGGCCTTCGCGGCCGCGTACGCCGCCTCGGTCGGCAGCGCGTTCACCGGGCCGGTGGTCGCGGCCAGGTTCACGATCCGGCCCCAGCCGCGCTCGGCCATGCCGCCGACGAACGCGCGGCTGCACAGGAACGCGGTGGTCAGGTTGCGGTCGATCTCGGTGCGCCACTCCTCGTAGGTGAGCTGGGCGACCGGCCGCAGCACCTCCGGGCTCGCCCGGCTGGTCAGGCCGGCGTTGTTGACCAGCACCTCCACGTCGCCGAGCGTGTCCGCGACCGCGTCGGCGAGCGCGCCGACCTCGGACTCGTCGGTCAGATCCGCGACGAAGCCGGTGACCGAGAGCTCGTCCGCGCGCTCGTGGATGCGGCGGGTGGTGGAGACGATCGCGACCTTCGCGCCCAGGTCCCGCAGGCGGCGCGCTGTGGCGTAGCCGATGCCGTCCGGGCTGCCCGCGCCGGTGACGAGCGCGACGCGGCCGTCCAGCCGCAGCGTGGTCGACTCGAGCGAGGGAAGGTCGGCGGGCACTGGATCGGAGTCGGGTGTCATAGCCGAAATCCTGCCCGGTCACCGCGAACGGGGCAACGACCGGGGCTCGGCGGTGCGAGCGTGGGGCGTCTACCCTCATGGTCTACCCGCGCCCAGACGGAGATCGCGAATGACATACCCGCCGCAGCAGCCCGAGGGCTGGAGCGACCCGGCGTATCCGGCATATCCCCCGGCCACGCACCCCGCCAGTGGCCTGCCGGGCCAGCCGCCGGTCTCCGGCCCGGCCATGCCCGGCTACCCCCTGATCCCCGACCCGGCGAACCCGAACCCCTACCCGAACCCGCAGCCCGAGGCGTACCCGGCGGACAAGGGCGGCGGTTATCCGTACGCGCCCGGCTACCCGGGGCAGCCCGGTTACGGCTACGGCTACGGGTGGCCGGAGCAGCGCAGGACGAACGGGATGGCGATCGCCTCGCTGGTCGTCTCGATCCTCGGCGTGTTCTCGCTGGCCTGCTACGGCGCCGGCGTGCTCCCGGCCGCGATCGGCGCGATCCTCGGCCACGTGGCCCGCCGCCAGATACGCACGAACGGCGACGACGGCGACGGCCTGGCGCTGGCCGGCATCATCACCGGCTGGATCGGGACCGCGCTCGGCGTGCTGATCATCGGTTTGATGGTGTTCCTCTTCGTCACCATCTGGGCGACCTCGGGCACGACGGACCCCGGCACCGGGGGCCCGTACTACTAGGAAGGGCCACCTGCTGTGACGGACAAGGCGTACGCGTACCCGCCGCAGATGCCACCGCGCCGGCCGACCAACTCGATGGCGATCGTCGCGATCGTCCTCGGCATCGTCTCGGTCTTCAGCTGCCAGCTGATCGGCATCGGCGCGATCATCTGCGGCAACCGGGCCCGCGCCGAGATCCGGGCCAGCGGTGAGGACGGCGACGGCCTGGCGCTGGCCGGCATCATCACCGGCTGGGTGTCGCTGGCGCTCGTCGCGCTGTCGCTGCTGGTCCTGGTCGCCTACTTCGCCTTCTTCGGCCTGATCCTGGCCGGCAGCGCCGCGCAGTCCTGATCCTGGCCGCGCCGCGCGGTCCTGATCTGGCTGGCCGCGCCGCGCGGTCCTAGCCCTCGGAGGTCCGGGTCAGGCCGGCGGCGCGGCCCTTCGCGGCGATGACCAGCGCCATCTTCCGGGACGCCTCGTCGATCATCTCGTCGCCGAGCATCACCGCGCCGACGCGGCCGCCGGCGTCGGAGGTGGCGTGCGCGTACGCGTCCAGGATCCGCTCGGCCCGGTCGTAGTCGTCCTGGGCGGGTGAGTAGACCTCGTTCGCGGCCTCGATCTGGCCGGGATGCAGCACCCACTTGCCGTCGAAGCCGAGCGCGGCCGAGCGCCCGGCCACCTCCCGGAAGCCGTCCACGTCCCTGATCTGCAGGTACGGCCCGTCGATCACCTGTTTGCCGTGCATGCGCGCGGCCATCAGCAGGCGCATCAGAATGTAGTGGTACGGATCGCCGGGGTAGGCCGGGATCAGCCCGCCGACCACCAGCGACCGCATGTTGATGCTGGCCATGAAGTCGGCCGGGCCGAAGATGATCGTCTCCACCCGGGGTGACGCGGCGGCGATCGCATCCACGTTCACCAGGCCGGCCGCGTTCTCGATCTGGGCCTCGATGCCGATCGCGCCGACCTCCAGGCCGAGCGTGCGCTCGATCTGGGTGAGCGTCAGGTCCAGCCACTCGATGTGGCTCGCGCTCTGCACCTTCGGCAGCATCACGCAGTCGAGATGCGGGCCGGCGCCCTCCACCACGTCGACGACGTCCCGGTACGTCCACGGGGTGGTGAGGTCGTTGACCCGGACCACGCGCGTCTTGCCGGCCCAGTCGCCCTCGGTCAGCGCGGCCACCACGTTCTTCCGCGCGTCCGCCTTGGCCAGCGGGGCCACCGCGTCCTCCAGGTCGAGGAAGACCTGGTCGGCGGGGAGGCCCTGGGCCTTGCCGAGCATCTTGAGACTCGATCCGGGGACGGCGAGGCAGGAGCGGCGGAGGCGCATGGGCACCACGTTACCCACGGCAGCGGAGATCAGCGGGCGACGAGCGGGCGGGGCGGGGCCTCGTCGCGGACGAAGATCGGGACCTCCGGGCCGTACCGCCGCGGTAGTTGATCTTCTGCCTCCGCCACCTGACGCGTGCTGACCTCGACGCCGGAACCGTCGTGCCGGCAGGACACCACACCGATGTCGATGCCGGCGGCGTGCCAGTGTCCGAGGTCGGCCACG
Source organism: Catenuloplanes japonicus (assembly GCF_000717135.1). Taxonomy (GTDB): domain Bacteria; phylum Actinomycetota; class Actinomycetes; order Mycobacteriales; family Micromonosporaceae; genus Catenuloplanes; species Catenuloplanes japonicus. The sequence goes on along the minus strand of NZ_JNXY01000026.1, from coordinate 31,531 downwards.
ATGCGTTCCTGCAGCGTCAGCAGCGTGCGCAGGTCGTGCCGGGCGTCGCGGACCACCAGGCAGACCTCGGCACCCTCGGCGCGCAGGAACGCGTCGAAGTCCGCGGACGGCACCCGGTGGACGATCCCGAGCACGGCGGCCTGGTCCACCTCCAGCCCGGCGTAGCTGTCCGGGAAGTCCGCGCGGCCCGCCGACTCCACCCTGGCCAGCACGGCCGCCAGGTCCGCCGGCGTCACCAGCAGCGCGCCGGTGACCGCCTGGACCCGCTCCGGCGCGCGCCGCACGCCGCACCCTCCGGTCCGCCACTCCGCCATGCAGGCCTCCTCGTCGGCCGAGGGTCACACCTCGGCGCCGGTCGATGTGGTCAGCGCAACCGTACGTCGTCCGGCCCGCGCGCCGCCCAGCACGACCACCGTCACCCCGGCCACGATCAGCAGCACGCCCGGCACGGTGGCCGCCGGCGGCGCCTGGCCGAGCCACGCCCAGGCCAGCAGCGCGGAGCCGGGCACCTCCAGCAGAATCAGGATGCTGACCGTGGTCGCCGAGACGCGGCGCAGCGCGAAGTTGAACATGGTGTGCCCGAGCAGCTGCGCGCCCGCGACCAGGCCGAGGATCGCCAGCCAGGTCGAGGCCGGATAGCCGCCGAGCGGGGTGCCCGCGGCCAGGCACACCACCAGCAGGACCAGCGCGCAGACGCCGTAACAGACGGTCGTGTAGACCGTGGTGCTGAGCGTGGTGCGGGCCCGCTCGCCGAGCGCGGTGTAGGCGGCCGCGCAGACGCCGCCCGCGATCGCCATCAGGTCGCCGAGCACGGCCCGGCCGGAGACGCCGAGGTCCGCACCGGTCGCGGCCGCCGCGCCGGCCACCGCCATGCCGATGCCCGCCCAGGTCACCCACGGGAGCCGGCGGCCCTGACCGAGCGCGATCAGGCCCTGCCAGACCGGCTGCGTGCAGACCAGCGCCGTCGAGGCCGCGACCGAGGTGAGCTTGATGCTCGGCACCCAGGTGCCGAAGTGCGCGGCCAGCGCCACGCCGGACAACACACAGAAGATCAACTGCCGGCGGTACGGCCCGGCGAGCGCGCGAAGCTCGGCGCGGCGCCGGACGATCGCCAGCGGAGTGAGAACGCCCACAGCGAGCGCGTTGCGCCAGAACGCGATGGCGAGCCCCGGCGCGGCTGCGAACGCGATCAGCGGCGACGACGTGGTGATCGCGGCAACCGCCACCGCAAGTGCGGTTACGGTCCCCGCGCCGAGGGGTGAGCCAGGCCGATCCGGCTGATCATCTGGGCTCACGGTGTTTCATCCTTACACGTCGCTTCTTGCACTGCAGCGGCTACGGCTTGTGCATCTTCCACAGACGGAATGTCATATAACGGCTACGCTCCGACATCGGGCGCTCGCCCTTTCCCACCTTTCGAGAGGGATTGATTAACTATGTCCGCGTACCGTGCGGTGCTGTTCGACTTCTTCGGCACCCTCACCCGGGCGGTCCGGCGCGGGCCGGCCCACGCCGGGATAGCGCGGCTGCTCGGCTGCGACCCGGCCGCGCTCGTCGAGGTGCTCGACCGCTCCTACCACGCACGCGCCCGCGGCCGGTTCGGCACCGCGGAGGAGACGCTCCGCTGGGTCGCGGCCGAGGCCGGCGCCCACCCCAGCGACCGCACGCTGCGCACCGCCGCCGCCGCTCGCCGCGAGGCCATCTGGGCGGACACCACCCTGCGCCCGGAGGCGGTGCCCACGCTGCGCGCGCTGCGCCGCCGCGGCCTGCGCACGGCCGTGGTCAGCGACTGCACGCACGAACTGCCCGAGGTGCTGCCCCGGCTCCCCCTGCACGGGCTGCTCGACGCCCGGGTCCTCTCCGTCGAGATGGGCGTCTGCAAGCCCGAGCCCGCCATGTTCCTCTCCGCCGCGGCCCTGGTCGGCGCGCGCCCGGAGGAGTGCCTCTACGTCGGCGACGGCGGCAGCCGCGAGCTCACCGGCGCGGAGGCGGTCGGGATGACCGCGGTCCGGCTGCGCGCGCCGGACCTCGCCGGGCACCTCACGTTCAACCCGGACACCGCCTGGTCCGGCGCGGACATCACCGGCCTGGATGACACGATCGGACTCGTCGACCGGGTGCTGGAACCGGCCTAGAGTGTCCGGTATGGCTGCCCACCCGCTCGTGGACGAGGTGCTGAAGAAGGCCGCGGTGGCCTGGGTCTCGGCCGGCGGGCGCCCGGCGTCCGCGGTCTGGTGCCTGGCCGTGGACGGCGTGCTGCACGTGGTCAGCGGCGCGGGCGAGCAGGCCGCGCCCGGCCTGGCCGACGCCGCGACCGCCCGCGTCACGCTGCGCGGCGACCACGGCGGCGCGGTGGTCGAGTGGGAGGCCGCGGTCTCCCGCCTCACCCCCGCGGACCCGGCGTGGGACGACGTCGCGACCCAGCTGGCCGGCAAGCGGCTGAACGCCTCCGGCTCCGCCGCCGAGCTGGTCGCGCGCTGGGCGAAGGAGTGCGCGATCAGCCGCCTCACCCCGGTCCCGGACGAGGCGCTGACCGGTGCCGCGCTCCCCGCCTCCTCCCAGGCCGCCCCGCCCCGCGAGTCCCCGGCCGCCCGCCCGGCCCGCAAGCCCTTCCGTCTGCACCGCGTCCGCCGCCGCTGACCGGCAGCCCTCAAGATCATCGGCGCCCGAGCCCCCGGCGCCCCCACCAGCAGCCTTTGCTCTGCTTACATTGACAAAAGCCGCAAATCATCGGCCGGACATATGCCGCGTATCCGGTGGCATCACCGCCGGGGCAAAAGCTGACAAACCCCGCATTTCGGCATTCCGGCATCCGCCGCGAATCCGGCGGCAGCGGTCGCCGGCGACCTCGACAAAGCCGCGAATCACCCACCGGACATTCCACCGCGAATCTGGCGGCACCAGATAGGTAAGCAGAGCAAAGGTGCGGGTCAGCCGATGAAGGGCGGGACGGCGATCTCGCCGCGGGCGATCTTGACGACGTGGCCGGCGACGGTGGCGGAGAGGGCGGCGCCGGAGGCGGCGGTGACGGTGCAGTCCAGCGTGGACGGGCGGTGGATCTCGGCTCCCTGGTGGACCATGTAGGCGGCCTCGCCGTCGGCCGGGAGCAGGCCCGAGGCGACCAGCCAGACGCCGAGGCCGAGTGCGGCCGAGCCGGTCGCCGGGTCCTCGGTGACGCCGACGCCGGGGGCGAACATCCGCAGGTGGGCGGCGCGTGCGTCCGCGTCCCAGGCCAGCACGGTCAGCTTCCGCACGCCGTGCCGGGCGGCCGCGGCGGCGTCGGGGCGGGCCCGGGAGACCGCGTCCGGGCGGACGGACAGGAAGAGGTGCTCCAGGCCGCAACCGGCGGTACGCGGCGGTGGGCCGTCGAGGTCCGCGGCGGTCAGGCCCGCGATCTCCAGCAGCGGCGCGGGATCCTGCGGGGCGCCGAGCGTGGGCGTGCCGCCGGTCAGCCGGGCCTCGCCGTGCGCGGTCACCTCGATCGGCAGCACGCCGGCGCCGCACTCCTGGCGGATGGTGCCGGGCTTCGCGTCGCCGCGCCGGACCACGGTGACCGCGGCGCCCACGCTGGGATGGCCGGCGAACGGCAGCTCCGTGACCGGCGTGAAGATCCGCGCACGGTACGTCGCGTCCGGCACGGACGGTGGCAGCACGAAGACCGTCTCCGAGAGGTTGAACTCGCGGGCCAGCGTCTGCATCTGGTCGCCGCCGAGCGCCTCCGCGCCGAAGACCACGGCCAGCGGGTTCCCGGCAAACGGGCGGTCGGTGAAGACGTCCACGATCTCGTACGTCACTGTCGTCATAGGCAGCACGGTAGGCGGGCGCGGGGCCGGACCGGCGTTTCGATCACCGGCGCGCCGGGGCGGGTCCCGGCAACTAGGCTGTGGGCGTGCAGACGGCGACGCGGGTATACCTGGCCCGGCTCAACGGGCTGCCCGTCTTCGATCCGAACGGCGACCAGGTCGGCCGGGTCCGGGACGTGGTCGCCCGGCTGCGCACCTCCAGCCGTCCGCCGCAGGTCGTGGGCGTGGTCGCGGAGGTGCCGGTCCGCCGCCGGATCTTCCTGCCGATCAGCCGGATCGAGATCACGGCGGACGCGGTGGTGCTCGGCACCGGCTCGCTGAACCTGCGGCGGTTCGAGAAACGGGCCAGTGAGCTGCTGGTCCTGCACGACCTGCTGCGCCGCCCGGTGACGATCGCGCCGGAGGGACGGCACGCGGTCGTGGTCGACGTGGCGATGGACGCGAACCGGCTGGGCGAGTGGACGATGAGCCGGGTGGCGGTCCGCGACCAGACGATCCGGCTCGCCCGCCGCATCCACCTGGAGCAGGTCGACTGGGACGAGGTCCGCGGCCTGATCGCGCAGAGCGGCGCGCATGCCACCGCCACCATGCTGGCGATGCTGGAGAAGATGCGCCCGGCCGACCTGGCGAACGCGTTGCAGGATCTGCCGGACGCGCGGCGCAACGAGGTCGCGGCCGCGCTCGACGACGAGCGGCTGGCGGACGTGCTCGGTGAGCTGCCCGAGCACGACCAGGTGGAGATCGTGTCCGCACTGGACCGGGAGCGGGCCGCGCACATTCTGGAGGAGATGGATCCGGACGACGCGGCGGACCTGCTGGCCGAGCTGCCGCCGACGGAGCAGGAGGAGCTGCTGGACCTGATGGAGCCGAACGAGGCCGATCCGGTGCGGCAGCTGATGGCGTACGGCGAGGGCACGGCCGGTTCGGTGATGACGTCCGAGCCGGTGATCATGCCGCCGGACGCCACGGTCGCGGAGGCGCTGGCCCGGATCCGCGAGCCGGAGCTGTCGCCGGCGGTGGCGGCGCAGGTCTTCGTGACGCGCGGCCCGATGGCGACGCCGACCGGGAAATACCTGGGCGTGGCCTTCTTCCAGCGGCTGCTGCGGGAGCCGCCGTCCCGGATCCTCGGCGGTGTGGTGGACAACGACATCACGCCGCTGCACCCGGACATGGTGATGTCCGAGGTGACGCGGCGGATGGCGACCTACGACCTGGTGGCGATGCCGGTGGTGGACGAGCAGCAGCGGCTGGTCGGCGCCGTCACGGTCGACGACGTGCTGGACCACTCGCTGCCGGAGGACTGGCGCGAGCGGGAGCCGGGACCGGCGCGCAACCCGACGGGAGACAACGGTGCCTGAGATTCGGCGGCGAGACCGGCTGGACCAGCCGCAGGAGCCCGGACGGATCCGGCTGCCGAAGTTCGACCCGGAGGTCTTCGGCCAGTGGTCCGAGGGGATCGCGCGGTACATGGGCACCGCGAAGTTCCTGGTCTACATGACGGTCGTGATCGTGGTGTGGATCGGGTGGAACGCGCTGGCGCTGCCGTTCGACCCGTTCCCGTTCATGTTCCTGACGCTGTTCCTGTCGCTGCAGGCGTCCTATTCGGCGCCGCTGATCCTGCTCGCGCAGAACCGGCAGACCGACCGGGACCGGATCGCCTCCGAGGAGGACCGGCGCCGGGCCACGATGCAGAAGGCGGACACCGAGTATCTGGCGCGGGAGATCGCGTCGCTGCGGGTGGCGCTGGGTGAGGTGGCGACGCGCGACTTCGTCCGGACCGAGCTGGCACGGCTGGCCGAGGAGCTGGACGAGCAGGCCAACCGCCGGCAGCGGCGGCTGGAGAAGGCCGCGGAGAAGGTGTCCGAGAAGCTGGAGAAGAAGACGTCCAAGCAGCGGAAGCCGGCGAAGCTGGACGAGCCGATCGACGCCGACTCATACGACCCGGAGCACGCGGAACCGCTCTGAGCGGATCGGGGCAGGTCAGGGCAGCGGTGAGCCGCGCGCCCCAAGGGGCTGGGCGCGCGGCCGCGCCCTGTGATCGTGACACCCCGGCCGCGGTCCCGTCCAGTCGAGATGCGGATAATTGGGAAGAAGCATCATTTATCGGCTTATCGGCCTACAATGGTCGGTTGCCGCGCGTAACCAACGTCTCCGGGTTACCGGACCGGCGGCCGGTCGGGCACGCCACGGCGGGACGTAGCATGGGCACATGTCTGTCCCCGTCACCACCGTCGAAGACGCCGTTCGGGCCGCGCTGGCCACGGTCGACGACCCGGAGATCCGCCGCCCGATCACCGACCTCGGCATGGTCGGCTCGCTGAAGATCGACGACTCCGGCGGGGTGCTGGTGGGCATCCTGCTCACCGTGTCCGGCTGCCCGCTGCGCGACAAACTGACCAATGACATCACCGCCGCGGTCGGCGCGGTCCCGGGCATCACCTCGGTCGCGATCGACTTCGGCGTGATGAGCCCGGAGCAGCGCCAGGAGCTGCAGCAGAAGCTGCGCGGCGCCGGCGGCCAGCAGCAGGCGGTCATCCCGTTCGCGCAGCCCGGGTCGCGCACCCGGGTCTACGCGGTCGCCAGCGGCAAGGGCGGCGTCGGCAAGTCCAGCGTCACCGTCAACCTCGCGGCCGCGCTCGCGGCCAAGGGCCTGAGCGTCGGCGTGATCGACGCGGACATCTACGGCCACTCGGTGCCGCGCATGCTCGGCGCGGACGGCCGGCCCACCCGCGTCGAGGACATGATCATGCCGCCGCAGGCGCACGGCGTGAAGGTCATCTCGATCGGCATGTTCACGGACGGCAACGCGGCCGTGGTCTGGCGCGGGCCGATGCTGCACCGCGCGCTGGAGCAGTTCCTGGCGGACGTCTACTGGGGCGACCTGGACGTGCTGCTGCTCGACCTGCCGCCGGGCACCGGCGACGTGGCGATCTCCCTCGCCCAGCTCCTGCCGAACGCGGAGATCCTGGTCGTCACCACGCCGCAGGCCGCGGCCGCGGAGGTGGCGGAGCGGGCCGGCGCGATCGCGCTGCAGACCCACCAGCGGCTGGTCGGCGTGGTGGAGAACATGTCCTGGCTGGAGCTGCCGACCGGCGAGCGGATGGAGATCTTCGGCTCCGGCGGCGGCGCGGCCGTGGCGGAGTCGCTGACGAAGACGATCGGTGCGCAGGTGCCGCTGCTCGGCCAGATCCCGCTGGACACGCGCGTGCGCGAGGCCGGGGACAGCGGCGCGCCGATCGTGGTCTCCGCGCCGGAGACGCCCGCGGCGCAGGCGCTGCTCGGGGTCGCGTCGAAGCTGGCCGTGCGCCGGGAGTCGCTGCTCGGCAAGCCGCTGGGTCTCACGCCGAGCGGTCGCCGCTGACCCGCACGGGCCACTGAGCCGTCCCGCACACGGATCTTTCCCGAAAGCAGGAGCGCCGGGCGCGCGTACCCTCGCCGGCGTTTCTGCTTTTCGGGTGTGATCTCAGGTCGCGTCGAAGTCGAACGTGGCCGGCTTGTTGGCCGGAGACGCGGCGGCCGGGGTGGCGGGCGTGACGGCCGGGGCCGGGTCGGGACGGCGCGGGTCGACGGCGGTGGCGACGTCCTTGAGCCCGTCGTTGATGCCGGACACGTCGCGCTTCACGGAGTCGACCAGGCCCTGGATCGGGTTGCGCAGCGCGGCCTCGTCCTCCTCGCTGAGCAGATGCTTGCGGATGAACGCCTTGGGGTGCAGATCCTCGAGCTGGATGTCGGTGCCGAGCTCGCGGCTGAGATCGCTGGTGGCATCCCTCGCCATGTTGCGCAGATTGCGGATCAGGCGCAGACCGTCCTGGATGACCTGCGGAAGACGATCACCGAAGATCAGCAGGGCGAGCAGGATCAGCGCCCCGATTTCCCACCAGTTGAGGTTCTCGAACACAGTGCCCCTCCTACGACCATCCCCGGCAAGAGTACGCACGGACCGGTGACATTGGCAGGGGCCCGGCGAACAGTTACTGGGCGTCTGCGGCCAAGGTCACCGACGCGGTCGCGACGGTCGACCCGCGACGGTACTCCACGGTGACGACGGAGCCGGGCGCGTACTTGCGGACCAGCGCGACCAGGTCGATCGCGTCACCGAGCGGGTGGTTGTCCAGCCGGGTGACCACGTCGCCGGCGAGCAGGCCCGCGGCCGAGGCCGGCCCGTTCTCCTGCACGCTGCCCAGGCGCACGCCGCCGGTCAGCCCGGTCGGCGCGTTGCCGACCTCGGCGCCGATCACGGTCCGCCGGGCCTTGCCGGTCGCGATGATCTCCTGGCTGACGCGTTTCGCCTGGTTGATCGGGATGGCGAAGGCGATGCCGATGTTGCCGGCCATCTCCTGGTTCCCGGCCACGGACTTGATCACCGCGTTCACGCCGACCACCCGGCCGGCCGCGTCGACCAGCGGGCCGCCGGAGTTGCCCTGGTTGACGGCCGCGTCGGTCTGGATCGCCGCGTAGTAGCGCACCTGACCGGACTGGTCCGACTGGATGGGGCGGTCGAGCGCGCTGACGATCCCCTGCGTCACGGTGCCACTCAGCGCCAGCGGCGAACCGAACGCGAGCAGCGGGTCACCGACCGCTACCGAGTCGGAGTCGCCCAGCTCGACCGGGAGCAGGCCCTCCTTCGCCACGCGCAGCACCGCAAGGTCCGACTCCGGGTCCTGGCCGACCAGCGTGGCCGGCGTCGCGGAGCCGTCGGAGAAGACCACGGACAACACGTTTCCCGAGGCGCCCTCGACCACGTGGTGGTTGGTGATCACGTAGCCGTCCTGGCTGACGACGAAGCCGGACCCGATGCCGCCCTGCGGGCCGCTGACCCGGATCGTGACCACGCTCGGGCCGACCCGGGCCGCGACCCCGGCCAGCGACTCCGGCGGCCGGACCGCGGCGGACGGCACGGCGAGCGCGCCCGGCCCGGCGGCGTAACCGCCACCGGCGGCGCCACGCATCACGAACAGGGCGCCGAGCGCGCCGCCGAGCAGGCCGGCCAGCAGGGCGCTGAGCACGCAGAGCAGCACGACCGGACGCCAGACCCGGTCCCGGGGTGCGTCCGGATCGAGGACCGGCTCGGGGTCGCCGTCGGTGGCCGGCTCCGCGGGCAGCACCACGGCCGCCTGCGTATACGGATTCCGCCAGGGGTCGGACATGGCGTCGGACCACCACGCGGAACCGGGCGGGGCCGTCGTGCCGTGTGCGCCCGGCTGGGGCGGAATCCCGCCGTCGGTCACGTTCGGTGCCTCCGCATCTCGCCGGAATCGCGCCAGCGTCACCCGTCCAGGATTACACGGATCCGCCCGGCCTCCACCCTTCCATACCTGCGAAAGCCGGGACCGCCGGATCGATCGGCACACTACGAGCGACGCAGGTCACAGCGGGCGACGGGCGTGCGGCCCGTCGATCGGCGGGAATGGATCGCGCGGGGGCCGCGACCGTCGATGCAGGGCCTCATCACCACCCGTGTACCGCCCCGCCTTACGCTCATATCCACGCCAGCCGCCCAGGAGGTGCGTCATCGCCACGGTCGCCAGATCGGCTGACACCCCCGGTGGGCAGGCCATGCAGTTCAGCGAGGGGTACGTCACGGAGGATCTCATCCTGCAGACGGCACGCAGCCTGGCCCACGAGGTCGGGCTCGGCGCGGTCACGCCCGGGGCCGGGGCCGCGCTGCGCCTGCTCGCCGCCGCCGGCAACGCGAAGGCGGTGGTGGAGATCGGCACCGGCATCGGCGTCAGCGGGCTCTGGCTGCTGCGCGGCATGCGGCGCGACGGCGTGCTGACCACGATCGACGTGGAGAGCGAGTACCAGCGGATCGCCCGGCGGATCTTCGTGGAGAGCGGCTACCCGTCCGGCCGGACCAGGATCATCACCGGCCGGGCGCTGGACGTGCTGCCCCGGCTCGCGGACGGCGTCTACGACATGGTGTTCGTCGACGCGGACGTGGCCGAGTACGCGGCCTGCACGTCCGCGGCCCTGCGCCTGCTCCGGCCCGGCGGCGTGCTGGCGATCAACAACGCGCTGGCCGGCGGTCGGATCGGCGACCCGGCCGCACGCGACCTGGCCACCGTCACGATCCGCGAGCTGGTGAAGGCGATCCGGGAGTCGGAGGACTGGGTGCCCGCGCTGCTCCCGGTCGGCGCGGGCCTGCTCACCGCCGTCAGGCGAGCGTCGTGAGGTAGCGCACCAGCGTGCGCACGCCCCAGCCGGTCGCGCCCTTGGCCAGCACGCCGTCCACGCTGTCCGACCAGGACGGCGGGGACATGTCCAGGTGCGCCCAGCGGTCCCGCAGGTCGCCGGCGAACTCGCGCAGGAACAGCGCGGCCGAGATCGTGCCGACCGCGGGCGGCGCGCTGTAGAGGTCCGCGATGTCGCTGTGCAGGCCGTCCGCGTACTCGTCGGCCAGCGGCATCCGCCAGGTGCGCTCGCCGGCCGCCTCGGCCGCGTCCGCGAGCGCGGTGGCCAGCGCGTCGTCCGGGCTGAACAGCGCGGCCATGGTCTTGCCCAGCGCCACCGCGGCCGCGCCGGTCAGCGTGGCGAGGTCGATCAGCTGGTCGGGGGCGAGCCGGTCCACCGCGTACGCCATCGCGTCGGCCAGCACCAGCCGTCCCTCGGCGTCGCTGTTCGTGGTCTCGCTGGTCAGGCCGCCGTAGTGGCGCACGATGTCGCCCGGCCGGAACGCGGACCCGCTCACCATGTTCTCCGCGAGCGGCGCGAGCGCGGTCACCCTGACCGGCAGCCGCAGCGCCGCCGCCGCGTGCACGGCCGCGATCACCGCCGCGGCACCACCCATGTCCTTGCGCATCAGCTTCATGAACGCGACCGGCTTGATCGAGATGCCGCCGGTGTCGAACGTGATGCCCTTGCCGACCAGCACGACGTGCGTGGTCGCGCCCTCCGGGTTCCAGGACGCCTCGACCAGGCGCGGGCGGTTCACGGACCCGCCGCCGACGGCCAGCACGCCGCCGAAGCCCTCCGCGGTCAGCCACGCCTCGTCCCGGACCGTGACCTCGGCACGGCCGCCGACACCGTCCAGTCCGGGCCGGTCGCCGGCGGACGCCATCACGCCGGCCAGCCACTCCGGGCTCTTCACGGACGACGGCGCGTTGGTCCAGTCGCGGGCCAGGCTCGTCGCGGCCGCCACCACGGACGCGGTGGTCAGCTCCGCCGCGAAGTCCCCGCCGGTCGCCAGCGCGATGTCGGCCGGCTCCGGGCCCGCCTCGTTGAACCCGGCCGGCACGGTGAACCGGTAGGCGCCGAGATGCAGCCCCTCCGCCAGGCCACGCACCACGTCACCGGTCGCGCCGGCGGGCAGCAGCACGGTCGCGGCCGGCCCCTTGCCCAGCGCGCGGGTCACGGCCGCACCCGCCGCACGCCACCCCGCCTCGTCCGCGTCGCCGACCCCGACAAAGATCAATTTCCCGGGGGTACGGGCCGGGCGCGGCAGGATCGCCGTGCTCCCCGCCGTGCCGGTCGCCTCGGCCTCGGCCAGGAACGCGGTCGCCTCCGCGATCACCTCGGCCGGAAGCGCGCCGCCGGCCTCCACCAGCTCGGCCGCGGGACCGTCCTCGGCGGGCTCGGCCACCGGCCGGACCGGCAGCACCACCACCCCGGTCAGATCCGGCGCAGCGACCAGGCGGACGTTCGGCATGCTCTTCTCACCCTCCAGGCGTTCCATGCGGTCGACCACCGAGATCATCGGTGATCGTGGCAGCAAAGACCCGCCGGTACGGGATCCCGTACCGGCGGGTGCGAAAACAATCAGCCGGCGGCGGCCTTCAGCGCGTCGCCGAGCGCATTTGCCTCGTCCGGGGTCATCTCGACGACGAGCCGCCCACCACCCTCCAGTGGAACCCGCATGACGATCCCCCGGCCTTCCTTGGTGACCTCCAGCGGACCGTCGCCCGTCCGCGGCTTCATCGCCGCCATGTTGTCTCCCCTCAGACCTACACCAGGGTCAATGGGTTGCCCCACAGCCACTTCCCATCACCGCCGGCACGCACAGCCCGCACCGGCGACGGCCCGGGTCACCGGGCGGACCGCTGCCCGCCCTGCGCCACCCGGTTTGCGGGCCGGAACATGCCTGATTTCCCATCTGACCGGCCCAGCCCACGCTGCCGACCAACGATTTTCCCTGATGAACGCCTCAAGACCCAAACCGAGGCTGCAGACTTATGACAGTCTCTAGCTTATACGTTTTTTGGCTGTCACAATGTGCGGTCATGCAGGCACGGTCTGCCCTCTTCGACCTCTACGGGGACCATCTCCGCGCCCGGGGCGGACGCGCCCCCATCGCCGCCCTGGTCAGACTGCTCGCCCCCCTCGAGATCGCCGCACCCGCCGTGCGTACCGCCGTGTCCCGCATGGTCCGGCAGGGCTGGCTGCATCCGCTCCGCCTCGCCTCCGGCCCCGGGTATCAGCTGACCCCGAAGGCCGTGCGCCGCCTGGACGACGCGGCCGTCCGGATCTACCGCACCGGCCGCCCCGCGTGGGACGGGCGCTTCGACTTGATCATCTTACGGCTTCCGGCCCAGCGGCGGGACCGTCAGCGCCTCGCCGACACGCTCTCCTACCTCGGGTACGGCGCGCTGGACGAACAGACCTGGGTGGCCCCGCGGCCCGGCGAGGACGTGGATCGCCTGATCACCGAGGCCGGCGTGAGCTACGAGCGGTTCAGCTCCGCGCACACCGGCGGCACGGCCGGGGCCAGCTCACTGGTGCGCCGGGCCTGGGACCTGGGCGAGATCGGCAGGGCGTACGAGCGGTTCGTCACCGACCTGACGCCGCTGGTGTCCGGCGTGACGACGCGCAGCCAGGACCTGGAGGCGTACGCGGCCCGGTTCCGGCTCGTCCACTCCTGGCGGCAGTTCCTGTTCCGCGATCCGCAACTGCCGCCCACGCTTCTCCCGGACGGGTGGCCCGGCACGTCCGCCGCCACGTTCTTCGACCGACACGCGTCCCGGCTGCGCCCCGCGGCGGACCGATACGTCGAGCATTGTCTTGCGCAGTCCGGACGCGGTACGGCTTGACGCCGGACCGCACGCTGGACCCGCTCCATCCACCACAGAAAGGCCCGCGCATCGTGACCGAACCGTTGCTGATCGAGCGCTCCGAGGGCGTCCTGACGCTCGTCCTGAACCGTCCCGAGTCGATGAACTCACTGGACGTGGCGCTGAAGGAGGCCCTGCGGGACACGCTCCTGGAGATCGAGACGGACCGGACCGTCCGCGCCGTCGTGATCACCGGCGCCGGAAAGGCGTTCTGCGTCGGCCAGGATCTGCGCGAGCACGTGGCCACGCTGGAGACCCGCGGCGCCGACCCGCTCTCCACGGTCCGCGCCCACTACAACCCGATCGCCCAGCGCCTGGCGAACCTGCCCAAGCCCGTGATCGCGGCCGTCCGCGGCACCGCCGCCGGCGCCGGCGCCTCCCTGGCCATGCTGGCCGACTTCCGGATCGGCGGCCCCGCCACCACGTTCCTGATGGCCTTCGCGAACGTCGGCCTGGCCGGCGACACCGGCATCTCCTGGTCGCTCCCGCGCATCGTCGGCCACGCCAAGGCCGTCGAACTGCTGCTCCTGGCCGAGCCGGTGGGCGCCGCGGACGCGTTCCAGCTCGGCATGCTCACCCGCCTCCTCGACACCGACGAGCAGGTGCTGCCGGTCGCTCAGGAACTGGCCGCGCGCCTGGCCGCCGGCCCGACCGTCGCCTACGGCGCGATCAAACGCGAGCTGTCCGTGGGCACGGCCGGCACGCTCTCCGACGCGCTGGCCGCCGAGGCCCAGGCCCAGGCGATCACCGGCGGCACCTCGGACCACCGCAACGCCACCGTCGCCTTCGTGAAGAAGGAGAAGCCGGTCTTCGAGGGCCGCTGACCCACCCGCCGAGCCGCCGCCCACTGTCTTCCCGGGCGGCGGCTCCGTCACCGCGCCCGCCGCCCCCGACTCCTCCCCACCGTCGCCCGAAGATCAAGAATCCGCTCGCCCCGCAGCCTCCCTCCGCCCGCCTTTGCTCTGCTTACAAGGGGTCAAAGTTGTGGCGAGGGCGCATGTATGTGCTGCTCAGGTCCGTGGTCGTGCGGGCCGACGGGCAAACCGCGCACCGCGGCGGGCGGGCGGCAGCGAACTGAGCCGATGGGCGTCCGCACCGCAGCGCATGGTCAGCCGACGGGGCATCCTCACCGCCGCAGGCGGTCGGCCGACGACCGGCGGCCAGCACGTCGCCGCACGATCCGCGGCGCCACGGATCGGCGGCCGACGGAACCGGCAATCGTCCGCGCGCCGCACCGGACGCCGCCGGTGCGGTCCGGCGGTGCGGTCCGGCGGTGCGGTCCGGCGGTGCGGTCCGGCGGTGCGGTCCGGCGGAACCGGCGTATCGCCTCCGCGCCGCAGTGGATGCCGCCGGCGCGGCCCGGTGGAACCGGCGCCTCACCTCGCACCGCAGCGGACGGCGGCGTCGTGGTCCGGCGGCCGCCGAAACCGGCACACGGCCCGTGCACCGGCGGCCGGCGGCGCCGCGGACCGGCCGCCGACGGATAGGTAAGCAGAGCAAAGCCTGCGGAAACACGGGTGCGGGCCGGAGCGAAAGTGATCTTGGAGGCGGCCGGCGGCGGGGTGGGAACGCGGCCGGGACCGGGCGGGTGCCGCGGTCAGGAGGGGGTCAGTCCTCGTCCTCTTCCTCGGGGTCGAGGTTGGTCTCCTCGCCGAGGACGAAGGCCTGCATGGCCAGCTCGTCGCCGGACGGGGAGACGAACGCGGGGAGCTCGGCGGGGCCGAGCTCGCGCACGTAGGACCAGAAGAGCCGGACCGCCTCGGCCTGGGTGGTGGCCTCGATCGGGAGGTCGACGCTGACCAGCCAGGTACGGCGGTCGAGCGGCGGGCCGAAGCGGCCGACCAGCGACGCGAACTCGTCGCCGGTGATGCGGGTGGCGGGACCGTCGAGCGTCAGCGTGCCGGCGGGCTGCGGATGGTCGAAGGCGCGACGGGAGTAGACGACCTGGCGGGCGTTCTCGTCGTGGTTCGCCAGGCCGCCGATGTGGCCGACCGCGACCGCGCGCGGCTTCGGCTCGTCCGTGACCAGCACGACCTCGTCGCCGAGCTCCGGGTGCGCCGACGCGGGGCTCCCGGCCAGCACGTCCGTGAGCTCCACGAAGTCGTGGTGGTAGAGCCGCTCCTGCCTCAGCCGCTCGTCCGGAAGCACAATCGCCCATTGCTGCACCATGTGCCCATCTCATCACGACGTCGCGCGGCCGGAGCCGAGACCCCGCGCACGCGGGCACGCGTCACAGCCCGGCGGGCTCCAGCTCGACGTGGCAGCCGCGGAGGTGGTCGTTGACCATGCCGGTGGCCTGCATCAACGCGTACGCCGTGGTGGGGCCGACGAAGCGGAAACCGCGCTTCTTCAGCGCCTTCGCCATCGCGGTCGACTCCGGCGTGACGGCGGGGACCTCGGCGAAGGTGGCGGGGCGCGGGCGGGCCGGCGGGGCGAACGACCAGAGCAGCGCGGACAGGCCCTCGGGCAGGTCGAGCGCGGCCCGCGCGTTCGCCAGCGCGGCCTCGATCTTCATCCGGTTGCGGACGATGCCGGCGTCGGCCATCAGGCGTGCCTCGTCGGCGGGGCCGAACTCGGCGACGCGCGCGATCGAGAAGCCGGCGAACGCGGTACGGAACGCGGGGCGCTTGCGCAGGATCGTCAGCCAGGACAGCCCGGACTGGAACGCCTCCAGCGTGAGCCGTTCGAAGAGCGCGTCGTCGCCGCGCACCGGGCGGCCCCACTCGCCGTCGTGGTAGAGCGCGTAATCGGGCGTGCTGGCGCCCCACATGCAGCGGGCGAGGCCGTCCTCGCCCATGACCAGGTCAGACATGCGGCAACCCTAGGCGCGGGGTACGACACCGGTTACGGCAGGCGACCGCTCTCGACCATGGTGGCGAACCGCTTCAGCGCCTGTTTGAGGCTGACCTTGGAGCCGGGCCAGAGCAGCGGCCAGGTGAGCTTGCCGGCGGCGCCGTTCGGCAGGTGGAACCACTCGTGCCAGACGACCTGGGTGCGGTCGTTCTCCATCGGGGTGCAGCGCAGCACGCCGGGGCCGCGCAGCAGTTTGCCGCAGTGGACCACCCGCACCTCGTACGGCGCGTCGAGGCGGACCACGCGCATCTCGTCCTTGAGCACGGCGGGGCCGATCGCGGTGATCGCCTCGACCAGGCTGCCCTCGCCGCCGTCGCCCTCGACCACCCGGACCCGGGTGAACGGGATCCACTCGGACTGCTTGGTCCAGGCGGTGAACGCGGCGAAGACCGTCCGGGCGGGCGCGTTGACGATCACGGTCGCGGTCACCTCACCGGCGCCGGGGGTGGCGGCCTCCCGGAGGTTCTCGGCCGGGTCGGGCTGGGTCATGCCTTCACCGTAGAGTCGGTCGCCGCCGGCTCGTCGGCCTTTGCGTCAACCTCGGGCTCCACGGTCGTACCGTCGGATTTGTCGTTGTTTTCGGATGGTGTCGATGGGGACACCGAGGGAACGGGGGCGGCCGGGGCGAGCGCCTCCTCGCGGGCCTTGCGGAGCGCGTCCGCGTCCTCGAGCCGGCCGTCGCGCAGCGCGGTGACCTCGGCCTCGAGCACGCTGATCAGCTCCTCCTTGTACCCGATGTCGTAGGCGGCACGGCGCAGCGCCTGGTCCACCTGGGCCATCCGGTATCCCCGCAGCGCGGTGTCGAAGCGGACGTCGGCGATGTCCGCCTCCAGCAGCGGGCGGCTGCCCGGGAGCGGGACGGCACGGCCGTCCGGCTCCGCCGTCGACAGCGCGGGATCGCCGCCGCCGACCAGGACCGTGACGCCGAAGATGATCGCCGCGACGACGAGCGCCGTGATGAGAGTGATGAACAGACCCATAGCGGCGATCGTGGCATGGCGGACTGATCATGGCGAGACCGCCACCCCGTGCGTCAGCTCCAGCGAAGGACGTTCTTGCGCCAGGCGTACAGGATGCCGAGCGCCAGAACCGCGACGAACACGGCCATTTCCACCACCGTGGTGACGCCGAAACCGGGCCGGTCGAAGACCACCGCCCACGGGAAGAGAAACACGCTCTCCACGGCGAAGAGCACGTAGAGGTACGCGTAGACGTAGTACCTGATCTGCGCCTGGGCCCAGTCGCCGCCGACCGGGTCGAGGCCGCACTCGTACGGCTCACGCTTGCCGAACGGGTCGGCGGGCGCGGACGGGCGCAGCACCCTGTTCGCCCCGAACGCGGCCGTGAAGAACAGCACGCCGGCCAGCAGGAGCAGGCCGAGCGTGGCGTAGGAGCCCAGATATCCCTCCACGTCCGCCGAGCCTAATCGCTGCGCGGGCGGCGCACACGTACCCACGGATGATCTGCCTGATCGGTGAGCGAACCGGGCGCGACATGAATCAGCGGATTCACTCCTGTCAACCCGGGGGCGCTTCCGGTGCTCGTCAGCCCGTTGCCGCCACGCTGGGTCATCGCCACGACAGCCGATCGTCGCGGAATCGACGTAGGCTCTGGTGTGGTGTGGCCTTGACCACATCGGCTCCTGAGGAGATCGGGCCTTTGACGTGATCGAAGGGTGGGTCAATGAGCAAGCAGGTGCGCCGGCTGGATCGGGTGGTCATCCGCTTCGCGGGCGACTCCGGTGACGGCATGCAGCTCACCGGAGACCGGTTCACGTCGGAGACGGCGCAGCTCGGCAACGACATCTCCACGCTCCCCAACTTCCCCGCCGAGATCAGGGCGCCGGCCGGCACCCTGCCCGGCGTCTCCAGCTTCCAGGTCCATTTCGCCGACTACGACATCCTGACGCCGGGCGACGCGCCGGACGTGCTGGTCGCGATGAACCCGGCCGCGCTCAAGGCGAACCTGCCGGAGCTCCCCTCCGGCGCCGAGATCATCGTCAACACCGACGAGTTCAGCAAACGAAACCTGACCAAGGTGGGGTACGCGGAGAGTCCGCTGGACGACGGCTCGCTCGACCGGTTCGCGGTGCATCCGGTGGCGCTCACCTCGATGACCGTGGCCGCGCTGGCCGGCACCGGTGTGTCGAAGAAGGACGCCGAGCGGGCCAAGAACATGTTCGCGCTCGGGCTGCTGAGCTGGATGTACTCCCGGCCCTACGAGTCCACGCTGCGGTTCCTGGAGCGCAAGTTCGCGGCCCGGCCCGAGCTGGTCGCGGCGAACCAGACCGCGTTCCGCGCCGGGTGGAACTTCGGCGAGACGACCGAGGACTTCGCGGTGCGGTACGAGATCGGCCCCGCGCCGATGGCCTCCGGGACGTACCGCAACATCACCGGGAACGCCGCGCTCGCGCTGGGCCTGGTCGCCGCCGGCGTGCGGGCGAAGCTGCCGGTGTTCCTCGGGGCGTACCCGATCACGCCGGCCTCGGACATCCTGCACGAGCTGTCCAAGCACAAGCGGTTCGGCATCACCACCATGCAGGCCGAGGACGAGATCGCGGCGATCGGTGCCGCGCTGGGCGCGTCCTACGGCGGCGCGCTCGGCGTCACCACCACCAGCGGTCCGGGCGTGGCGCTCAAGGGCGAGACCATCTCGCTGGCCGTGGCGCTGGAGCTGCCGCTCGTCATCGTGGACGTGCAGCGCGCCGGCCCGTCGACCGGTATGCCGACCAAGACCGAGCAGGCCGACCTGAACATGGCGTTGTTCGGCCGGCACGGCGAGGCCCCGGTCGCGGTGGTCGCGCCGCAGTCGCCGTCGGACTGCTTCCACGCCGCGATCGAGGCGGCACGGATCGCGCTCACCTACCGCACGCCGGTGATCCTGCTGTCCGACAACTACGTGGCGAACGGGTCGGAGCCCTGGCTGCTGCCGTCCGTCGAGTCGCTGCCGGACCTGACCGTGGAGTTCGCCTCCGCGGCCAACGCGCCGGACGGCCGCTTCCTGCCGTACCTGCGGGATCCGGAGACGATGGCGCGGCCGTGGGCGGTCCCGGGCACGCCCGGTCTGGAGCACCGGATCGGCGGCCTGGAGAAGGCGGACAAGACCGGCGACATCTCGTACGACCCGGCGAACCACGACCTGATGGTGCGGACCCGGGCGCAGCGCATCGAGTCGATCCCGGTGCCGGACCTGGCCGTCGACGACCCGGACGGCGAGGCCCGCGTGCTGGTGCTCGGCTGGGGCTCGACGTACGGGCCGATCGGGGCGGCCTGCCGGGCGCTACGGCAGCGCGGGCTGACCATCGCGCAGGCGCACCTGCGGCACCTGCACCCGATGCCGGCCGACCTCGGCGCGGTCCTCGCCCGCTACGACCGGGTGGTCATCCCGGAGATGAACCTGGGCCAGCTCCACCACGTGATCCGCGGCCGGTTCCTGATCGACGCCGTCCCGTACAACAAGGTCAACGGCCTCCCGTTCACGGCCGGTGAGCTGGAGTCCATGCTGGAGGACGTGGTAAAGAATGGCTGAGCTGCTCAAACTCACCGCGAAGGACTTCAAGTCCGACCAGGAGGTCCGCTGGTGCCCCGGCTGCGGGGACTACGCGATCCTCGCCGCCGTGCAGGGCTTCATGCCGGAGCTGAACATCCCGCGCGAGCGGATCGTCTTCATCTCCGGCATCGGCTGCTCGTCCCGCTTCCCGTACTACATGAACACGTACGGCCTGCACTCCATCCACGGCCGCGCCCCCGCGATCGCGACCGGGCTCGCCGCCAGCCGCCCCGACCTGTCCATCTGGGTGGTGACCGGCGACGGCGACGCGCTCTCCATCGGCGGCAACCACCTGATCCACGCGCTGCGCCGCAACGTCAACGTGAAGATCCTGCTGTTCAACAACCGGATCTACGGGCTCACCAAGGGGCAGTACTCGCCGACGTCCGAGCTGGGGAAGATCACCAAGTCGACGCCGGTCGGTTCCGCGGACGCGCCGTTCAACCCGCTGTCGCTGGCGCTCGGCGCGGAGGCCGGCTTCGTGGCCCGCACCATCGACTCCGACCGCAAGCACCTGCAGTCCGTGCTCCGCGCCGCCGCCGCGCACCGGGGCTCCGCGTTCGTGGAGATCTACCAGAACTGCAACATCTTCAACGACGGCGCATTCGAGACCCTCAAGGACGCGGGTACGCGGGACGAGTACCTGATCCGGCTGGAGCACGGGCAGCCGATCACGTTCGGCGACTCCTGCGTGGTCCACCCGCCCGGCGGCTTCGGCCTCTCCGTGCGGCCTACCGCGTCCGTCGACCCCGCCGAGATCGTGGTGCACGACCAGGGCGTGGCGGATCCGGCGTACGCGTTCGCGCTCTCCCGCCTGCCCGCGCTCGACCTGCGGAACACCCCGATCGGCGTGTTCCGTGCCGTGACCCGGCCGACCTACGACGAGGTGCTGCAGCAGCAGGTGGCGGACGCGCAGGCCGCCGCCACCGGCACGCCCGAGGAACAGCTGGCCGGCTTGCTGCACGCCGGCGACACCTGGACGATCTAGCGCGTGGGGCCTCCGCCGTGGAGGCCCCGCACCTCACCGGTCAGGCCGCGTTGGCCTCGGCCTTCAGTCCCTGTGCCTTCAGCTCCGCGGCCGCGTCCAGGTCCGACTGCCTCACCGCGGAGATCGACCCGAAGATCGACACTGCCTGGTAGTAGACCCAGGCCAGGCTGTAGCAGGCCGGGCGGGTCGCGGTCGAGTAGGTCGCGCACTTGCGCTTCAGGTCCGCGTAGAACGCGGAGTCGAGCCGGCTCTTGTTCGCGGAGAACGTGCCGGCCGCCTTGTAGTTCCGGTACCCGAAGTCGTGCCGGTAGCAGGAGAGCGTGAAGTCGAACCCGAGCGGGTTGTCCGGGCTCGACGAGCAGTAGTCGGTGGACCAGTCGAACCCGTACTCCGCCCACGCGTCCTGGTTCTGCCGCGCCGAGTTCCAGGTGTTGTAGCTGGTCGCGCTGGTCTGGGTGAAGCCGGCGAGCGTCGTGGCCTTCTGCTGCGGCGTCACGGCCGCCGCGGCGGGGCTGGCGATCGCCAGTACGGCCAGCATCGACACCAGGACGGTGCCGGCCCTCTTGAGGGTGGATTCAGCCGAGAGCGAGAGGAACATCCAGGGCTCCTGAACGGTGGGCCCGCGGGGTGCCGCGGGGCGTCCGGCATCTCTGCCGTTCCGGCAGCCCGCCGCATGGTTACCGACGAGTCACCACAACGAGTCCTCAGTTTTGCGCGAATAGTCTGACTTCAAGGGAGGGTGGGGTGGAGCGGGGCAGAGGGCGCCCATGGTCTGATAGTGCGAAATTTCGGGCGTGGAGCGCTCGGTGCGGGTGGCGCGAAGGTGACGCTGTGTGGGGGCGTGAGGGGGCGGCGGCACGCGCGTACGGGGGTTTCGGGACCAGCGGCGGGACCGGCTCCGATGCGGCGTGCGGAACGGAGCCAGCGGAGGTGGAGCCCGCCGCGAGGTTTGCCCGCGGGAGCATGCGGGCTGCACCACGCTGGAAGCGGGAAGAGGAAATTGATCTTCGGTTGTCAGGGGCGGCGGCCGGGAGGCAGCTCGATGGTGCGGGTGTCGAGCGTGAGGAGGCGGCCGGCGTCGAGGAAGCGGCCGGTGTCGGAGGTGAGGTCCGGGTGCTCGATGGCGAGCGCGGCGGCGGCGGCCTCGGGGAGGGAGAGGTCGTTGCCCTCGGCGTAGGCGCGGTCGAAGGCGGTGTCGCCGATGACGGCGCGGACGAACTGCTGGTGCTCGGTCCAGTAGTTGGCGAAGATGCCGGGTGAGCTGCGCAGCGACGAGCGCATGGCGGCGGTCGCGCCGAAGAGGCGGGCGGCGTTGACCGGGTCTCCGCCCACGGCGCAGCGGACGGCCATGGCGTTGATCGTGTCGCAGGCGCGGCGGTGGAAGCCGTGGCCCATCCGGGAGCGGAGCGCGACCACCAGGTGCTCGTGCGCGGCGACCAGGTCACCGCGGCCGAGCGCGATCATGCCGAGGAGCATGTCGACGCCGCGGCGGCCGCGCTCCAGCGGGCGGCCGGCCTCGACGTTGCGGGCGGCGCCGAGCAGTTCGGCGGCCTCGTCGAGTGCGCCGCGGCGCCAGAGCAGCTCGGCGAGGCTGTAGATGGCGTAGAGCGCGTCGCCGGGCACGCCGTTGGCGGTGGCCCACTCGATGACCTCGCAGCAGTGGCGCTCGGCCTCCGCGTACTGGCCCTGGAAGATCAGCGGGCCGCCGCGGGTGGAGAGCACGCGGACCAGCAGGCCGGGGTCGCCGGAGCGGCGGGCGTGGGCCTCGGCGCGCTGGGCGAAGCGCTGTTCCTCGGCGGACTCGCCGTCGGCGCCGGCGTGCAGGGAGTGCATGTGGTAGGCCAGGGCGAGCTCGGCGTCCGGGATCGGCTCGCCGGTCTCGGCCATCCTGCCGTACATGCGGAACAGCCACAGGCGGCCCTCGCGGGCGAGACCGCGCTCGCGCCACCACTGGTCCAGGCCCTGGGCCAGGTGCAGGCCGGAGCGGGCGCTGCCGCCGGTCGAGGTCCAGCGCAGCGCGGCGCGGACCTCGTCGGCGAGCGGGTCGAGCGCGTAGAGGGACAGCGTGATCGGCAGGCCGCCCTGGTCGAGGTGGGCACGCTGGAGCGCCTGCATGGACCAGTCGACGTGCTGGTCACGGGCGAAGTTCTCCTCGCCGGCGTCGGCCAGGCGGCGCGCGCCGTACGCCTTGATCGGGTCGAGGATGCGGTAGAGCGTGCCGGACGCGTGCGGCTCGACCTGGACCATCGACTTGTCGACCAGCACCGCGAGGGGGTCGAGCGGGTCGTCCTTGAGCACCCACTCGACCGTCGGCAGGTCGACCGGGCCGGCGAAGACGGACAGCCAGCGCAGCAGGCGGGCGGCGCGCGGGCCGAGCGTCCGGTACGACCAGGTGACCGTGGCCTGCATGGTCTGGTTGCGGGAGGCGGCGGACGCGGCGCGTGCGGCCGGGCCGATCGCGACCGTGGCGTCCGAGTCGCCGGAGCCGGCGTCGAGCACGCCGAGCAGGTCGTCGAGCCGCTCGGCGAGCTGGCTGGCGGAGAGCAGGCGCAGGCGGGCCGCGGCCAGCTCGATCGCGAGCGGCAGGCCGTTGAGGCGCCCGGCGACCCGGGCCAGGTGGGTGACCTCGGCGGGGCTGGGGGCGCGGCCGCCGCGGGCCAGCGAGGTGCGGTCCATGAGCAGCGCGACCGCGTCGGAGGGGGCGCCGCCGGGGCCGGGCGCGACGGAGAGCGGCGGGATGCGCCAGACGACCTCGCCGGCGACCCGGAACGGCTCGCGGCTGGTGGCCAGCACCTTCGCGCCGGTGCCGCCGGTCAGCAGCGAGGAGATGACCTCGGCGGCCGCGGCGAGCTGGGCGTCGCCGGTGTCCAGGACGAGCAGCATGCGGCGGCCCGCGGCGGACTCGACCAGCGTGTCCAGGATCGGCCGGCCCGGCTCGGGGCGCAGGCCGAGGACGGCGGCGACCGCGAACGCGACCAGTCCGGAGTCGGTGACCGGGGCGACGTCGACGTACCAGACACCGTCCGGGAAGCGCTCGACCAGGCCGCCGGCGGTCTCGACCGCGAGCCGGCTCTTTCCCGCGCCGCCGGGGCCGACCACGGTGACCAGGCGGTGGGTCTCGACGAGCGTGGCGAGCTCGATGCACTCGGCACCGCGGCCGACGAACGTGGTCGCCTGGTGCGGGAGGTTGTGCGCGGCCGCCTCGGTGCGGGGCCGGGGGAAGTCGGTCTCCAGGCCGGGCGCGGCCAGCTGGAACAGGCGCTCGCGGCCGTCGAAGCCGCGCAGCCGGTGCAGGCCGAGGTCGAGCATCGACGTCTCGGGCGGTATCGCGGCGGCGAGGCGGGCGGTCGCGGCCGAGCAGAGCACCTGGCCACCGTGCGCGGCCGCGGCGACCCGGGCGGCGCGGTGCACCTCCGGGCTCGCGTACTCCCGGCCGATCGGCGTGGCGTAGCCGCTGTGCAGGCCCATCCGGACCTTGGGCGCGATGCCGGGCGCGGGCCAGATGTGGGCGGCGAGCGCGCGCTGGGCCGTCAGGCAGGCCTTGACGGCGTCGGACGCGTCCGCGAACGCGACGAAGAAGGAGTCACCCTCGGTGAACAGCTCGGTGCCGTTGTGTGCCGCGATGATGTCGCGAAGCAGCCGCCGATGCTCTTCGAGCACCGGGCGATATCCGCCGCCGAGCATCTGGGCCAACCGGGTTGAACCCTCGATGTCGGTGAACAAGAACGTCACCAGGCCGCTTGGCAGGTGATCCATTGCCGGCACGCGTGGAACCTCCGCCCCCCTGGAAGTCGCGAATCATGCTGCCGTACCCGCTCGACCAGGTACATCCTCGAAACGGATGGCCCCGGCTCCCCCAAGGTAGTAGCCGTGGGTGAGGTCATCGAGCCGCCGTTTCGGCCGCACCGGGGTCGTCCGGGCGACTACGGCTGGGCTAACGAGACCGACCGGGGCCGGTTGTGGCACGACAGGTCAGAGCTGAGGACCATCCGGATGATCATCCGAAAGGCCCCGCCGCACGGTTTAAACCACCGTCATGTGCGGATATATAGGACTTTTGCGGTTTAACCGCAACCGCAGGAGCCGCCGCAGCAACCGCCGCCCCCGGACGGTGCCGGGGCACCCCCGACGCGCCCGGTGACCGCGACGGTGGAGAGCAATTTCACGGTGTCATCGTGTCCGTCCGGGCACGATGCGGGACGACCGGCCTCGGTCATCGGGCGGTTGACCTCGAAGGTTGCGCCGCAGGCTCGGCAGCGGAAGTCGTAGCGTGGCATGAGGAGAGGGTACGGCGGCGCGCGCCGGTTCCGGCAGCCGCGCGGACATGGGTATCGTTCGGACCGTGATGGACGGGGACGGCCGGCCGGAGTCAGTGATGCCGAATATGGACAGTCCGAGCAAGGAACCATCATCCCCCGCAACGGCGCCGTCGGCGACAAAGCCGACAAATGCCGATAAAGGCGCCATTCCTGGGCCTCGTTCGTGGGGCGTGGCCAGCGATTCGATCGAGCAGCCCGAGCCACCTTCGGACAAAAACCCCAAAACAGATCAATCCCACGAGGGTACGGCCGGAGCCGCGGGACGGGTCTCGCGCGAGGCCGACGCCGCGCCACGCGGGAACGGGACTTCCGTGATCGAGGTCGATTCACCCGATAGCGGGATGCACGAAGGCCCTCGTCATGCCCGGACGGCACCGGCACCGGCCGCCCCGGCACAGTCGGCCGGCCCGGAGAAGCAGGCAGCCCCGGCCCCGGCGAAGCCTGCCGGGAAGACCACCCCGGACGTCGGCAAGGCGGAGGACGCTCCCGAGGCGGGCACGCCGACCGACTCCGCGCCGAACACCGCGGGTGCGTCTGGCGCCACCACGGCGACGTCCAGCCCGGCAGCGTCCGGCACGGCCGCCCCCGGCACGGCAGCGTCCGGCACCACGGCGACCCCAGCCACGGCGACCTCCGGCACGGCGGCCCCCGGCACCACGGCAACGCCCGGCACGGAGTCGACGGCCGTCGGCGCGGCCCCGGCAGGCGGCACCACGCCGGCCGAGACGACGAAAGCCCCGGCACCGGCCGGAGAGGCCACGGCCGTGCCCGCCGCAGCGGCAACCGAGCCTGCCGTTCCGGGCAAGCCCGCCACCCCGACCGGCAAGAACGACGACCTGACCGCCACCAAGGCCGACCTTCCCCCGGTCGGCGCGGACAAGCCCGCCGAGGGCGAGCCGGCCGTCAAGGCCGCCTACGGGCTGGCCCGGCTCACCCGGCGACGCCTGCGCCCGCCGGGCACCGCACGGCACGCCGCCGTGCCGCTCAACCCGGTGCTGCGCCGCTTCCCGGCCGTACACGGGATGGCGCAGCGTTCTTTCGACGGCGCGGCCGCCTGGCGACGCGGCCGATGGGGCCGGCTGACCCTGCCCGGCCTGCTGCTGCTCGGCCTGCTCGGCGCCGCGGGTGCGACCGGCGGCCTCCTGGTCCCGGCCGTCGCCGGCACCCGGGCAGCCCCGCAGGCCTCGCCCGGCACCGAGCCCGCGCCCGGCGCGATCGACCCGACCGCGGCCGCCCCGGGGCCGGAGTTCCCGGTGCCGCCGCTGGTCACCGGCCTGCCGGAGTTCCCGATCGACCCGACCGCGGGCGCCACCCCGACCGCGCCGGCCGCGGGTGCCCGCCCTGCGGACGCGCTGGCGAGCTGGGCGCAGGGGGTCAGCACGAAGTCCGGCATCCCGCTGACCGCGATGCAGGCCTACGGGTACGCGGAGTGGGTGGTCGGCCAGCGCCAGCCGAACTGCCACCTGACCTGGACCACGCTGGCCGCGATCGGCAAGGTCGAGTCCAACCACGGCCGGGCGAACGGCGCCACGCTGATGCCGGACGGCCAGTCCAGCCCGCCGATCCAGGGACTGCCGCTGGACGGCAAGGGCGACCGCAAGCTGATCCCGGACACGGACCAGGGCCGGCTGGACGGCGACAGCACGTACGACAGGGCGGTCGGGTCGATGCAGTTCATCCCGACCACCTGGGCGATCTGGAAGGTCGACGCGGACAACGACGGCGTCACCGACCCGAACGACATCGACGATGCGGCGCTCGCGGCCGGTAACTATCTGTGCGCGAACGGGAAAGACCTGTCGACCACCGAGGACTGGTGGAACGCGATCCTCACCTACAACAACGTGGAGCCTTACGCCCAGTCGGTGTACGAGGCGGCGAACGACTTCGGCGTCCGGAGTCGCACGTAGAGTGACGACATACGCACATTGGAGGAGCGGTGTCTTCCGTGCGGCGGGCGATCACGGCAAGCTGTAGGCGTGACAGTGCGCGAGTGGGACCCCCGGACGGCGCCGGACAGCGAGCTCCAGTCCCTGCTGGAGACGCTGAACGCGGTGCTCGCGGCCGATCTGCCGGACGACCCGCCGTGGCAGAACGACCATCTACGGGCGTATCTCACCGAGACCATGCCGAGCGAGCGCCGCGTCTCCTGGGTCTCCGAGGACGGTGACGGCCGGCTGGACGGCATGGTGAACGTGCTGCTCCTGGGCGGCATCGGCGTGCTGGAGGTGCTGGTCCATCCGAGGGCTCGCCGCACCGGACTGGCCCGCCGCCTGGTCGCCACGGCCGCACGCCGCCTCTTCGCCGAGGGCTTCTCCTCGGTCGGGGTGGAGGTGGTCGGCGGCACCCCGGCGATCGCGTTCTTCGAGTCCCTCGGCTTCGCCCGGGAGTACGTGGAGACCCGCAGCGTCCTGCACCTGTCCACGGTGGACTGGCTGGCGCTCGGCGAGATGGCGGGCGGGATCGCGGCCGGCTACCGGATGGCGTACTACCCGGGCGGCCCGCCGGACGACATGCTGGAGGCGTACGCGGTGGCCAAGGCCGAGCTGCGCGACAACGACAGCGGCGACCTGGAGTTGCGCCCCAGCTCGTACGACGCCCGCCGCCTCCGGGAGAGCCTGAACACGCTGCACCGCCGCGGCATGACCCCGCACATCGTGCTGGCCGTGCACGAGAAGACCGGCGCGGTCGCGGGCCTGACCGAGGTGGTGGTCCCGGCACAGCACCCGACGCGTGCGGACCAGTACGACACGATCGTCGTGCAGGACCACCGGGGGTACGGCATCGACCGGGCGATCAAGGCGCGCATGCTGTTCGAGCTGCGGTCCGCCGCGCCGCGCCTGACCGAGGTGCAGACGTGGAACGCACAGTCCAACGAGCCGATGCTCAAGGTCAACGCGGAGCTCGGTTTCCAGCCCGACCGGGAGTGGTGCGAGTACGGCGCGGACGTCGGCGAGCTCGTGCACCGGCTTGAGGGCATCTGACCCGAAGCGCTTCTCCGCGCACCAAAAGTTAACAGCGACGACTGCCGGGCGATAGACGACGGCCGGTGTGGCGCCTTACCGTGCGTTGATCCTGATCTCCCTCTCTGGAGGATTCATGCGTCAACGACTCTGGCGCGCCACGCTGGCCGGCACGGTCACCGCCGTCGCGGCGGTCGGCCTGGTGCCCGGTGTGGCGACCGCCGCGTCGCCTGATCTGTTCATTTCGGAATACGTCGAGGGCAGCAGCAACAACAAGGCTGTCGAGATCTACAACGGTACGGGCGCGGCGGTGGACCTGTCCGCGTACGCGTTGCGGTTCTACTTCAACGGCGCCACCTCGTTCAGCAGCGTGCCACTGACCGGCACCGTCGCCGTCGACGACGTGTTCGTGCTGGCCCACGCGTCCGCGAACGCGACGATCCTGGCCGTCGCGGACCAGACGTCCAGCGCCAGTTTCTTCAACGGCGACGACGCGATCGTGCTGGCCAAGGGCACGACCGTGGTCGACTCGCTCGGTCAGGCAGGGGTGGACCCGGGCACCGAGTGGGGCGCCGGGCTGACCAGCACCGCCGACAACACGCTGCGCCGTCTGCCGGGCGTGACCGCGGGCGACACCGTGATCGACGACGCGTTCGACCCGGCGGCACAGTGGACCGGGTTCGCCACGGACACCGTGGACGGGCTGGGCTTCCACGTGGCCGACGGGGGCGGGCCGGTGGACGTACCCCCGGTGCTGTCCTGTGCTCCGATCTCGACCGTGGTCGGCACGGCCGGCAGCGGCACGGTCACCGCGACCGACGCGGACGACGTGATCGTGGACCTGGCCGTCGCGACCGGCACGCCCGGCATCACCCGGACCGCGTTCACACCGGCGGTCACCGCGGGCGGCACCGCGTCCGCGACCGTCGGCGTGGCCGCGGACGTGCCGGCCGGCACCTACCCGGTCACGGTCACCGCGGCCGACGCCGACGGCGGCGCCGCGACCTGCACGGTGAGCGTGACGGTCGCCGAGGTGCTGACCGTGGGCGAGGTGCAGGGCGCGACCCCGGACACCGGAAACGCCCGCGCCCACCGCTCGCCGCTGGCCCCCGCGTCCGGGAACGGCAGCAGCACCGGCTACCACTTCGTGCAGGGCGTGATCACGCAGCCGGCCCAGGCACGGACCTCGGCCGGCGCCACCACCTACGGCTTCTTCCTGCAGAGCCGGCTCGGCGCCACCGACGGCGACCCGCGCAGCGCGGACGGCATCTTCGTCTTCATGAGCACGTTCACGTCGCTGATCGGCGGGTACGTGCCGGTCGCCGGCGACGAGGTCGTGCTGCGCGCCCGCGTCTCCGAGTACTACGACTACACGCAGCTGGCCGGCGCCTCGCTGGTCCGCACCGTCGCGTCCGGCCTGGACGTGAACGCCGTGGTCGCCACCACCGACGCGCGCCCGCCGGCCGACCTGGCCGCCGCGGACCGCTTCTGGGAGCGGCACGAGGGCGAGCAGGTCCGCGTCCGGTCCGGTTCCAGGACGGTCAGCGGCCGGAACGTGTTCCCGTCGACCGCGGACTCCGAGGTGTGGCTGCTCGACCGCGACGACCCGATCCTGAAGCGCAACGACCAGTACGCGCGCCGCGTCTTCCGGGACGCGCACCCGCTGGACGACGTGCCCGGCGAGCTGTTCGACAACGGCAACGGCAGCCGCATCATGATCGCAGGCATGGGCGTGAAGGCAGCCGCGAACGACAGCACCGCGCTGCTTCCCGGCGCCAAGACGTTCGACGCGCTCGCCGCCGACGCGGTCGGCGGCCTCTACTACACGTTCGAGAAGTACGTGGTGCAGGCCGCGGCCGTCTCGTTCACCAACGGCGCCGACCCGTCGAGGAACAACCCGCCGAAGGCCGCCGACCGCGCCTCCGAGCTGGCGATCTCGTCGTACAACGTGGAGAACCTCTACGACTACCGCGACGACCCGTTCGACGGCTGCGACTTCACCGGCAACACCGGTTGCGCCGGCGTCTCCCCGCCGTTCGACTACGTGCCGGCGAGCCAGGCCGAGTACGACACCCAGCTGGCCAACCTCGCCGACCAGATCACCCGGGATCTGCACTCGCCGGACCTGATCCTGGTCGAGGAGGCCGAGGACCAGGACATCTGCACGGTCGCCGGTGGTGAGCTGGTCTGCGGCACGACGAACAACGCGGACGGCGCGCCGGACACGCTCCAGGAACTGGCGCTGACCATCACCAGGGCCGGCGGACCCGCCTACGCCACCGCCTACGACCGGAACGGCGCGGACGCCCGGGGCATCACGACCGCGTTCCTCTACCGTACGGACCGGCTGTCCCTGGCCCCCGCGACCGCGGCCGACCCGGTGCTCGGCGCGTCCCCCGCCGTCCGGTACCGCAGCGCGGGCCTGGCCACCAACGCGGACGTGCAGAACCCGAAGACGCTCAACGCGCTGCTCCCCGCGGACGTGGACACGTCCACCGGCACCGACGGTGCGAACGTGTTCACCCGCGCCCCGCAGGTCGGCAGGTTCACCGTGAAGGCCGCGCCCGGCTCGTCCGACACGTACACGCTGTGGGCGGTGGCGAACCACTACTCGTCCGGTCCGGACAGCCGGGTCGGGCAGCGCCGTGAGCAGGCCGCGTACGGTGCCGCGATCGTGGACGCGATCGAGGCCGGGGACGCCAACGCCAAGGTCGTCTACGGCGGCGACCTGAACGTGTTCCCCCGCCCCGACGACCCGATCGCCACCGCCGCGAATCCGGCCGTCTCGGACCAGCTCGGCCCGCTCTACACGTCCGGCCTGCACAACCTGTACGACGACCTGCTGGCCGACGTGCCGTCGTCGGCCTACTCGTACTCCTACGAGGGTCAGACGCAGACGCTGGACCACCTGTTCGTGAACGACGCGCTCTACGCCGACCTGATCGAGATGCGCGCCGCCCACATCAACGCGGACTGGTCCGCCGAGGACGAGACGAACGGCTCCCGCGGCAGCAGCGACCACGATCCGCAGGTCGCCCGCTTCCACACCCGTCCCGCGCTGACCGTCACGGACGCGCAGGCCGAGGAGGGCGACAGGGGCACGACCCCGCTGACGTTCACGGTGTCGCTGTCCCGCGCCACCAATCGGGCGGTCGTCGTCTGCGCCACCACGCTGGGCATCACCGCCTCGGCCGGTACGGACTACACGCCGCTGATCCGCTGCGGCACGATCGCCGCCGGCCAGACCGCCACCACGTTCACGGTCCTGGTCAACGGCGACCGCACGAAGGAGGCGGACGAGAAGCTCACGCTGCTCGTCGCCGGCATTCCCGGCCTTCGCCAGGCCGACCCGATCGCGATCGGCACCATCCTCAACGACGACTGACCTCACCGAACAGCGCATAGGGAGGAGGCCCGTCACCGACCCCGGTGGCGGGCCTCCCGTTCTCGCCCGCCTCGTCCACCCAGACCGTGCACAGCGGCGGCGGGGGATCGTTGCGGTACTTCGCCACCCGCACCTCCCACTGGCTGCGCCGCCGCTGCCGCTCCCGCAGCTCACGCGACCGGTGGAACGTCTCCGGCGGCCGCGCCAGCCCATACTGGTCACCCCACCAGTCCCCTGCCCGCGGGTCCAGAATCGTCGACAGGTGCGCCGGGTAGCGCCGCTCCGCCCCGTCATAGGTCTCGTCCCACACCCGCATCGGCTGCACAATGTGCCCGTCCGGATCAACGACCACCAGGTGCAGCCCCGCCACCGCCAGGATCCGCTGCAGCAGCGCCACACTCGGCGCCAGCCCTTCCGTCTCCACCCGCGCCACCGCCGCCGGCGACACGCTCGCCTCCCGCGCCAGGTCCCGCTGACTCATGTCCGACATCCGCCGCGCCCGCCGCACCAGCCCCGCCACCGGAAACCCGTCCACCCCACCCACCTTCGCCACGCCCCCATACCCCGCCGCCCGCCGCTTCCTCTTCACCTTCGCCCTCGTCATGCCGCCCACCCTCCCCCTCACCC